>NZ_JAYMWT010000001.1:0-227235 GCF_048056095.1 Phaeobacter sp. JH20_34
AAAAAAAATAATGTTAGGGATATCAGGACGGGCATGTGGCGTGGGGGGACCCGATTGCCGCAGCAGCCCGCAACGATCCGAGGGAGGAAAACAATGAAATTCTTGAGTGGAGTCTCCGCACTTGCCTTTGCCGCCACCGCGAGCATGGCCCTTGCCGAAGATGTGACCGTTGGCGTCAGCTGGTCGAACTTCCAGGAAGAGCGCTGGAAAACCGACGAAGCGGCGATCAAGGCTGCGCTGGAAGCGAAAGGTGCGACCTATGTATCGGCAGATGCACAGTCGTCGTCGGCCAAGCAGCTTGCGGACATTGAAAGCCTGATTGCACAGGGCGTGGATGCGCTGATCGTTCTGGCCCAGGACGCTCAGGCGATTGGCCCGGCTGTTCAGGCGGCGGCGGACGAAGGCATCCCCGTTGTTGCCTATGATCGCCTGATTGAAGACAGCCGTGCCTTCTATCTCACTTTCGACAATGTCGAAGTGGGGCGGATGCAGGCCCGGGCCGTGCTTGAGGCCCAGCCGAGCGGCAACTATGTGATGATCAAGGGCTCGCCCACCGATCCCAACGCGGATTTCCTGCGCGGTGGCCAGCAAGAGGTCATTCAGGCGGCAATCGATAGCGGCGATATCAAGATCGTTGGCGAAGCCTATACCGATGGCTGGCTGCCGGCCAACGCTCAGCGCAATATGGAACAGATCCTGACCGCCAATGACAACAAGGTCGATGCCGTTGTTGCCTCCAATGACGGCACCGCCGGTGGTGTTGTCGCCGCGCTGACCGCGCAGGGCATGGAAGGTATCGCGGTGTCCGGCCAGGATGGCGACCACGCTGCGCTGAACCGTGTTGCCAAAGGCACGCAGACCGTTTCCGTCTGGAAAGACGCTCGTGATCTGGGCAAGGCCGCCGCTGAAATCGCGGTCGAAATGGCTGAAGGCGCTGCCATGGGTGATGTCGCGGGCGGTGCCGCCTGGACGTCCCCAGCGGGCACCGAGCTGACGGCGCGGTTCCTGGAGCCGATCCCGGTGACCGCTGACAACCTGTCGGTTGTTGTCGATGCCGGCTGGATCACCAAGGAGGCGCTGTGCCAGGGTGTGACCAACGGTCCTGCGCCCTGCAACTAAGCAGCTGCTGAGAGTTTCTCGGCTACTTCTTTCTAAACCGGCGCGCGCCCTCAGAGGGTCCCGATTGGATCGGGCGCGCGTCCCCCTTTCACTACCGCTGATCACTGGAGTTCGGATATGACCGAAACCACGTCTCAGCCGATCCCCGAACAAAACAAGCGTGGCCTGTTCCAGCAATTGGAACTGGACGTCCGCCTATTGGGAATGATCGGTGCCTTTGTCATCTTGTGCATTGGATTCAACATCCTGACGGATGGGCGTTTCTTGACGCCGCGCAATATTTTCAACCTCACCATCCAGACGGTCTCTGTGGCGATCATGGCCACGGGCATGGTCTTTGTGATCGTGACACGCCACATCGACCTGAGCGTCGGTGCGTTGCTGGCGACCTGCTCGGCCGTGATGGCTGTCGTGCAGACCGATGTGCTACCGGATATGCTGGGGCTTGGACTCAACCACCCGGCAACCTGGATCATAACCGTGGTGGTTGGCCTGACGATCGGCACCCTTATCGGGGCTTTTCAGGGATGGATGGTAGGTTTCCTGACCATTCCCGCCTTTATCGTGACCCTGGGTGGTTTTCTGGTGTGGCGTAACGTTGCCTGGTATCTGACCGACGGGCAGACCATTGGCCCGCTTGACAGCAGGTTCCTGATCTTCGGGGGCACCTCGGGCACGCTGGGCACCACGCTCAGCTGGGCTGTCGGAATCGTAGCCACGGCTCTGGCGTTGGTTGCCCTGTGGAACAGCCGCCGCGGCAAACAAGGCCATGGTTTCCCGGTGAAACCCGCCTGGGCGGAAGCGGTGATTGCAGGTGCGATTGCGGCGTCGATCCTTGGCTTTGTGGCCGTGCTGAATGCCTATCAGATCCCGGCGCGCCGTCTGGCGCGAATGATGGAAGCAGAAGGCGAAACCATGCCTGAGGGGCTGGTTGTTGGTTATGGCTTGCCAATCTCGGTGCTGATCCTGATTGCAACTGCCGTGATTATGACGATTATCGCCCGCCGCACCCGGTTTGGCCGCTATATCTTTGCCACCGGTGGCAACCCGGATGCCGCCGAGCTGTCCGGCATCAACACCCGTCTGCTGACGGTCAAGATCTTTGCCCTGATGGGATTTCTCTGTGCGCTTTCAGCGGTTGTGGCCTCGGCCCGTCTTGCCAATCACTCCAATGATATCGGGACTTTGGATGAGTTGCGCGTTATTGCGGCGGCCGTGATTGGCGGCACTGCACTGTCCGGTGGGTTTGGCACGATTTATGGCGCCATCCTTGGGGCGTTGATTATGCAGAGCCTGCAGTCGGGGATGGCCATGGTCGGTGTCGACGCACCGTTCCAGAACATCGTCGTGGGCACCGTGCTGGTTGCAGCCGTCTGGATCGATATTCTTTACCGCAAACGCGTGGGGGCCCGGATATGAGCACTGCAAAAGAGTTGCGCGCCGCAGGCGCCACGCCGCTGGTCGAGATGAAAGATATTTCGATCTCCTTTGGCGGGATCAAGGCTGTGGATCACGTCAGCGTTGATCTCTATCCCGGCGAAGTTGTTGGATTGCTCGGCCATAATGGTGCCGGGAAATCCACCTTGATCAAAGTGCTGTCGGGTGCCTACCAGATGGATTCCGGCGAAATCCGGGTCAATGGCGATAAGGTTGAGATCACCAATCCGCGTGATGCGCGGTCGCATAACATCGAGACGATCTATCAGACATTGGCGCTGGCGGATAATCTGGATGCGGCCTCCAACCTGTTCCTGGGTCGCGAGCTGGTTACCCCGTTTGGTCTGGTGGACGATTCCGCCATGGAGGCCGAATGTCGCAAGATCATGAACCGGTTGAACCCGAATTTTCAAAAATTCTCGGAACCGGTTTCGGCTCTCTCGGGCGGTCAGCGTCAGTCGGTTGCCATCGCGCGGGCGGTCTATTTCAACGCCAAGATCCTGATCATGGATGAACCGACTGCCGCCCTTGGGCCGCATGAAACGCAGATGGTTGCCGAGTTGATCCAGCAGCTGAAGGCGCAGGGTATCGGTATTTTCCTCATTGATCACGATGTGAATGCGGTGATGGAGCTTTGCGACCGGGCTTCGGTCATGAAGAACGGCCAGCTGGTTGGCACCGTCGATATTGATGATGTCACCGATGATGACCTGCTGAGCATGATCATTCTGGGCAAGCGGCCCGGCGAAGCGGCGGCCTAAGTCGCGACGTCGGTAATATCGGTCTGGAAGGGGCTGCCATTGGTGGCCCCTTTTCCATATCAGAATGGTTGCCCAGCCTATCGCAAAAACCTACATAAGATGTAGATTTTAGAAGGGTGATAGATGCTGACAATTGGGACATTGGGCAAGCGGACAGGCACGAAGGTGCAGACCATTCGCTACTACGAAGAGATTGGCCTTATGCCGGAGGCGGGGCGCACAGCAGGCGGGCAGCGTCGCTATGGCGAGAGTGATCTGGACCGGCTTTCGTTCATCCGTCACGGGCGACAACTTGGCTTTGGTCTGGAGGCAATCCGGGAGTTACTGAACCTCGCGGATCATCCGGGTCAGTCCTGTTCTCATGCAGATTCCATTGCGCAGAGACAGCTGAAAGACGTCGCTGATCGGATTGCCCGGCTGGAGGCCTTGCAGACTGAATTACAGCGCATGATCCGTGAGTGTGCCGGGGGAACCGTTGCCGAGTGCCGGGTGCTGGAGGTTTTGCGGGATCATTCCGAGTGCCTGACAAATCATGATCAGATTGGTGCCTGATCAGGGCATCGGGTTCGTTTGCTCGTGGCCGAGCGCACGGAGCAACATCCGGCGTTGATGATCCTGACCCCCAAAGAACACCGCCAATACGCGTAGCTGCTGTTCGGCTTCGTTCAGGTCGAAATAGAGGATGGCGCGCCCCTTTGTCACGCTGCGCAGTCCCGGAGCGATATCGCTGCGCAGGGTGCCCTGGTGCGGGGCGTTGCCCAGTGCCTCAATGGCCGCGTCAATCTCGTTCAGGCGGGCGGCTGCCCTGCTGAATGCGGTGTCCGGATCCTCGCCAAAGCCAATTGCCGCATCAAAGAGAAAGTCGAATATGGCGTCAAGATCCTGATCAATCGCCTCGGCGCGATCAACCCGAAAGACCATGTTCTGCCAGTTTGCGCGCCAGAAGATCGGCGGTCCTTCGACGCCCCTCAGTACCGCTGACAAAAGAGCCGTCGCGGCGCTCGGCGATCAATGCACGCAGGGCGGATGTCTCGGCGCGGCGGGCTTCCGTTTCTTCGCGTAGCAATTCCAGACCCTGCTGCAACACCGCGCTGAGGCTTGCATATCGCCCTTCTGCCACCAATGTGCGGGCAAAGTCGTCCTGTGCTTCGGTCAGGGAGATGGAGGCTTTTACACTCATTTGCGCACCTGAGGCTCTTGTGGGTGATTATGGAGATTATACTACTCAGTAGTATTCATCAACCCGGCACCGGACAGGCCGCGCAGTGCAAGAGCGATCCAGCCGAGACCTGCCAAAGCAATAATGAGCCAATTATCGCTTCCCCATTGGTTAATGATAATCCCGCCGATGGCCCAGCAGATTGCGACGGTGTAAGTCCAGGCTGAGGGGCTGTCTGCCTGGACCAAAAGCCCGACCGCCAGCGCCGCCGTCAGGCAGATTACGCCCGCCAATTGCGGGTTCATCAACCCATATCCTGGAAGAATGATACTGATGGATACCGCCGATGCTGCGGTCAGCCATCCGGCATAGAGCCCTACAGGACCGCGTTTCCAGACCCGTTTGTTGCGGCCTGCGCGGCGCATAGCCAGGATCGCGGTAACTGTCATCGCGATGATCAGGATTGTGGCTAGGATGGGTGAGCTGTTCGCAACCCAAAGCCAGCACACCCCGATGGCCAGGCTGATAGAGAGGGGTTTTCGCATCTCATGCCATGTTGAGCCCTCCGGCGCGCGAAACGCGCCAAATCCGGCTCCAACGATCAGCCAGATGTAGATCACGATCCAGATTGAAAAGGCCGGACCGATGGGTTGAATGACCGGGTCGGGCTGTGGATAGGGCAGTTGATCAGCTGTATAGCCGGTGAACGGGTCGGTTATCAGCGGCGCGGCGGCAAAGGCTAGGGCAAGGGCCAGTGTAAGATAGGCCATGGACTGCTTGCTCATGATATCGAACTCGCTTTCGTATGTAGGCGCCAACTGAGGGCGGCATCTGTGGCTATTCCGATTTGCTTATCTAGTCTTAAAGAAAGCTCCGAAGCTCCTCCAATGTTCCCGCTTCTAACGCTGGTTTATCGGTCCGAATGCGATTGATACGGGGAAACCGCATGGCCAGACCACTTTTGTGACGGCTGGATTCATTTAGACCTTCAAAGGCCACTTCCAGGACCAATTCGGGCTTCACCGCGCGGACTGGGCCGAACCGGTCCGTCGTGTTGTTGCGCACGAAGCGGTCCAGTTCCTTCAGCTCGGAATCGGTGAACCCGAAATAGGCTTTGCCGACGGGCACCAGCTTATCGCCGTCCCAGACGCCGAAGGTGAAATCGGAATAGTAGCCTGAGCGTTTGCCGTGGCCGCGCTGCGCATAGAGCATGACGGCATCGACCAGCATAGGATCGCGTTTCCATTTGAACCAGTTTCCGCGTTTGCGCCCCGCGATGTAGGCGCTGTCGCGCCGTTTGATCATGACGCCTTCGATTACGCCTTCGGGTGGGTTGGCGCGAAGAACTGCCAGATCCTCCCATGTGCCAAAGGTGAGCGGGTGAGAGATGTCGATACGCGGATCGTTCAGGTCCGCAACACAGCGATGCAGCCGGGCCTGGCGTTCATCCAATGTCCAAGATCGCAGATCTTCACCCTCCCAGAACAGCAGGTCATAGGCGCGCAGCGCGGCGGGATGGCTTGCCAGCATGGTTTTGCCCACCTTCTTGCGACCAAGCCGTTTCTGTAAATCACCAAAGGGCGCGATGATGGTGTCGCGCTTAACCAGCAATTCGCCATCGAGCGTGCCGTTGAAGTTCAGCGCTTCAATGACGTCGGGAAAAGCGCCTGAGATATCCTCTCCGGTGCGTGAATAGAGCCGCCGGGTGCCGCCGTCATTCACGGCCTGCACGCGGATACCGTCCCATTTCCATTCTGCAATGAAGTCGCCGGGAGAGAGGCTGGAAAGGTCGTTCAGATCTGTACCTGTGGACAGCATAACCGGTCGGAACGGCGCGGCGGCAAGGCTTTTTGGTTTGTCACCCCCTTCGAGCCAGGAAAACAGTGGCAGGTAGGGCGGCCTCAGCCCATGCCAGAGCTCCTCGATTTCCGCGACATCGACCTCGCCATATCGTGCCAGGGCGTTGCGGGCCAGTCGGGCGGACACGCCAACGCGCAGCCCGCCGGTGGCCAGCTTCAGGTAGGCATAGCGCTGCGACGGTGTCATCTGCGACAGGCGGCGGATGATCAGTGCCGGAAGCTGGGCCTTTGCGGTTTCGGACAGCTCCGTCACCGCCTCGGTCAAGGACAGATATGCCTCGCCGTCTGAGCGCGGCCAGATCAGGGCGACGGTCTCCGCCAGATCGCCCACGAAATCATAGGAGAGGCGGAACAGTTCTGGGTCAGTCTCTTGCGCCACCAGACCGCGCAACAGCGAAGGCGTCACATTGCGGAGTGATAGATCACCCGTAATCGCTGCGAGCGCATATCCGCGTTCAGGGTCCGGCATGGCTTGAAAGGCATGGAGCAGATGCGCCGTCTTACCGTTGCGAGACGGGGTAAAGGCGAGCTGCTCCAGAAGGTCTGCGAAGGCTTGCATCAATCTGCCTCTTCCTCATAGCCGACCAGCCGCAGGGGACGGGCGGCAATCTGGTTCAGCTCACACCAGCGAACCAAAGCATCCTCGCGGCCATGGGTCACCCAGACCTGTTTCGGGGCGAGTTCCCTGATGGTTCGGGTGAGATCCGGCCAGTCGACATGGTCGCTCAGTATCAATGGCAGCTCCACGCCGCGCTGCCGCGCGCGGGCGCGGACCTGCATCCAGCCACTGGCAAAGCAGATCACCGGATCAGGAAACCGCTGCGCCCAGGCCGCGGCAAAGGCCGAAGGAGGGCCGAGGATTATCTGCCCCTTAAAGGCGGCCTTGCCCTCCTTGGTGGTGGCCGGGCGCAATTCGCCGAGATCAATGCCCTGGGCGATGTGGTAGTCGCACAGGCGCTGAAGTGAGCCATGGATATAGATCGGCCGATCCCAGCCTGCCTGGCGCAACAACGCGATGACACGCTGTGCTTTGCCGAGCGCATAGGCACCCACAAGATGGCATCGCTCCGGCTGAGCAGCAACGGAGCGGAGCAGTTTTTCGATCTCGGACCGGGGGTCCGGGTGATTGAACACTGGCAGCCCAAAGGTGGCTTCGGTCACGAAAACATCGCATGGCGCGAGCTGAAACGGTGCACAGGCAGGGTTATCGACCCGCGCGTAGTCGCCGGAGACGGTAATGGCCGTGTTGCCGTCCTGCACGGTAATTTGACAGGAGCCAAGGACATGGCCGGCCGGTGTGAATGTCGCGCCGACACCCGCGATCGTCGTGCGATCATCGACTGGAACCGATGTGTCGCAAAACGCGTCGCCATAGCGGATCGCCATGATGTCCAATGTCTGCGGGCTGGCCCAGACCGTGCCATGCCCCGCGCGGGCATGGTCAGCATGGCCGTGAGTGATCAGCGCGCGGGGCACCGGGCGGACCGGATCAATGTAGAAATCACCAGCAGGACAATAAAGCCCATCGGGGCGCGGATGCAGCAGCTCTTCCGGTAGGCGTGGTGCATTCACGGCGCAGGATCCTTCATATTACTTCTAGGCGGTGTTCCAGGAAAGTTAAGCCAAACAGGGGTTTGGGCAAGGGGAGACCGTGCCGACGCTGGCGAGCCGACGTCTTGCCATCCAGTGTGGAACCATCAAGAGGCTCAGGCGTTTTGCCCGCTATGGCGCAGTTTCCTGCGCTGCCGCTATTACCCAACCCGAGGAGAAGGCCCGTGGCGCAGAAGGATTTAACACAGGGCACTGTTTCGCGCGCTCTTGCTGCGGTCTCCGCTCCAATGTCCTTGGGGATTTTGGGCGTGTTGAGCGTTGGACTGGCAGACGCGTATTTCCTCGGGCAGCTGGGGGAGGCTCCGCTGGCGGCCGTCGGGTTCATTTACCCGGTGACCACGGCGGTGACGTCTTTGTCCATCGGCCTGTCCGCTGGAGCCAATGCGGCGATTTCCCAGAGCCTGGGCCGGGGCGACAGCGAGGCAGAGACCAACAGGCTCTCGGTGCATGCGATTGTTCTGGGTATGGTTGTGGCGGTGCTGGTCGCCATCCTGTTTTATCTAGGTGCCGCCTCGCTGTTCTCTCTCATGGGAGCAGGGGGCGCCGTGCTGGAGGAGGCGCAATCCTATGTGCCATTCTGGGCCCTGTCGTTTCCTTTTCTGGTCGGCATGGCGCTGTTGAATGCGGTGTTTCGGGCCCATGGCGACGGGGCAACCTCGGCGGTGATCATGCTGGTTGCTGCGGTGCTCAATATCGCGCTGGACCCGATCCTTATCTACGGGCTCGGTTCTTTGCCTGAGATGTCCACGGCGGGCGCGGCGCTTGCGACGGCTCTGGCGCGCGTCCTGACCTTGGTGGGAGCCTTCACTTATGCGCTGCGGATTGGCGTTATTCGTCCTCCGCAGGAATTCGCCGATGGCATTGTCGGCTCAATACGCGAAGTCGTCAGGGTCGGACTGCCGGCGGCCTTCTCCAATGCGATCAACCCCGCCGGTATGGCGATGGTCACCGCAGCTGCTGCCACGCTGGGCGATACGGTTGTGGCTGGGCTGGGGGCGGCTCAGCGTGTGCAGTCGGTCGCGCTGGTACCCTTGCTGGCCCTTTCTGCGGGCATCGGACCGGTCGTCGGTCAGAACTGGGGTGCAGATGAACGGGATCGTGCGCGGCTGGCGGTCTGGCGGTCCTGGCAATTCTGTATCGGTTACGGCTTGGCTGTCGCGCTTCTCCTGACGGTTCTGGCGCCTTCAATCGCCGGGCTGATCGCCTCGGACGAGGGAGCGGCGCAGAAGACCGCGCAATATCTCCGCGTCGTCAGCTGGAGTTTTCTGGGCTACGGTGTCCTGGTGACAGCAAATGCCGCGATGAATGCCCGGTCCAAGGCGCTCTGGTCCATGGGGCTGAGCTTGATGCGGATCTTTGCTGTCTATGTGCCGCTGGCCTGGCTGGGGGTCTGGCTGTTCGGCTATGCCGGAATTCTGGGCGCTGCGGTCATTGCGAATCTGGCGGCTGTGGCGGGCGCTTATTATGTCGGCCGCAAGACGGGGCTGGTGGGTCAGTGAGGGCAGCCCGATCAGTTTGTCGTCAGTAGTTCGAGTAGTTTGCCTTCACCCATGCGAAGTCCGTCGATACTATGCCGGGTGAGCGATTTGAGCCGTGCGGTGCGCGTGTCGTCGGGCAGTTCGGCCAATGCGATGACCTTTGGGTGAATGTAGCTGTTGCGCGCCATGGTCGGTGTATTGTGCAGCCGCTCCGCCGCTGCCTCCGCCATGGCTGAAATCGTGAGCCTGGGGGCATGCAGCGCCGTGCGAAAGGCTGCATGGGTACCGTTCCAAGTGCGCAGCGTTTTGGCGGAGATGCCGTCACCGCAGAGGTTGGTCAGAACCTCCTGTACCTGCTCTGACCGGACGGCGCGTGCGCTGCCGCCATCATCAAGCCAAGAGATGAGTTCGCGTCCGGGCAGGTCCTGTGAACGCTCCAATATGCGTTGCAGGGCCGCGCCCCGGATCGACTTCTCAACTGTCTTGCCGCCTTTTGCGGTATAGCGCAGATGTATCGACTGACCGGAGAACTCGATGTGCCGTTGGCGCAGGGTCGTGGCGCCGTAACTGCCGTTGTCCTCTGTGTACTGCGGGTTCCCAATCCTGAGTGAGCCGCGATCCATCAGGGCAAGGACAGCAGCGACCGCCGTTTCCTCCTCGCCTATGGTGCCGCTTAGCCTGTCGCTGATCCACCTGCGCAACTGCGGCAGGCTCTCGGCGAAACTGACCAAATTGTCGAATTTCTGTTCTGCCCGCAACAACTGCCACGCGGGATGGTAGCGATATTGCTTGCGATTGCGCGCGTCGCGCCCGGTGGCCTGCAGGTGACCATTTGCCAATGGGCAGAGCCAGACATCCGTATAAGCAGGGGGCACGCCAAGCCCGTTGAGCCGGTCCACTTCGGTACGGTCCCCGATGTGGCTGCCATCAGGCATATGATAGGAAAACCCGCGACCGCGACGTCGGCGCGAGATCCCGGGCTGATCATCCTTGCAATAGACCAGTTTCATCAGGTCGATCCACGTTTGGCGGGACTGCGGACCCGCAATGTGCGGGCCGCCCGTCGTGCAGGCGGCCCGAGTGGCGTCAGCTCATCACCATGACGGATTTTACATTCACAAATTCCTTCATGCCAAAGCCTCCATGTTCGCGGCCATAGCCGGAGTCCTTGACGCCGCCGAAAGGCATGTTGGGGATTGCCAGGCCAAATCCGTTGATGAAGATCATGCCGGTGTCGAAATGATCGCGGGCGAGGGCAATCGCCTTGTCGGTATCTTTGGTCATGATGCCACCGCCGAGACCAAATCGGCTGTCGTTGGCAATGCGCATCGCATCCTCTGCGTCCTTGGCGCGGATCAATGCGGCCACCGGGCCGAAGAGCTCGTCGTCATAGGCAGGCTGGCCCGGGGTCACGTTTTCCAGAACGGTCGCCGGATAGTAGAAACCTTTGCCCTCTGGCATTTCGCCGCCGCAGAGGATCTTGGCACCGCCTGCGACACTGTCCTTGACCTGCTGATGGAGGTCATCGCGCAGATCTTTCCGTGCCATCGGTCCAATGTCGGCATCGTCACCCATCGGGTCGCCCGGGGTCACGTCTTTCATGGCGGCAACATAGGCGTCGCGGAATTCATCGTAAATTGCGTCGACGACGACGAAGCGCTTGGCAGCAATACAGGTTTCGCCATTGTTATAGGTCCGCCCCTGCACGCAGGTCTGGACAGCTGCGTCGATGTCCGCATCTTCCAGGACGATGTAGGCATCGTTGGATCCCAGTTCCAGCACGGTCTTTTTCACCGCTTCGGCCGCCTTTGCGCCCACTTTGCGGCCGGCGCCATCGCTGCCGGTCAGTGTCACGCCGCGCACCAGGTTGTGGCTGATCAGGGCGTCCGACTGATCGTGGGAAATCACCAGAGCCTGGAACAGGTCCTTTGGCAGGCCCGCGCTTTCGTAGATCTCCTGCAGCATCTGGCCCGAGCCGGTTACGTTGGAGGCGTGTTTCAGAAGTACGCCGTTACCGGCGATCAAGCTCGCGATTGAGTAGCGCACCACCTGGTAGGCTGGAAAATTCCAGGGCTGGATGCCGTAGACGACACCAATGGGGGAATAGAAGATATGCCCTGTCTTGCCACGTTGGATATCGCGCTCTTCGGGGGCGAATGCCGAGGGGGCCTCTCCTGCACTGTAGTCGCAGATGGCCGAGCAGAGCTCGACTTCCTGATGGCTCTGTTTCAGCAGCTTGCCCATTTCTTTTGTCATCAGTTCGGCAAGCTCATCCTTGCGCTCACGCAGGGCGGCCCCGATGGCTTTGATGACCTTCGCGCGCGCTTCTACCGGGGTCTTGCGCCAGCTGAGAAAGGCCTCATGGCAGCTTTGTACTGCAGTTTCCATCGCCTCGTCGCTCAGCAGGGAATAGCTGTTGAGGGTTTCTCCAGTGGTTGGGTTCACGGTTTGAATGGTGTCGGACATGGTTGACCTTTCTCTCTGACGGCAGGAGGGGAGTTCTTTGCCTATGGCTTGCAAGATCAACGTGGCTTGGTGGTTTGGGTTCCCGTCAATCGCCAGGACGTGAGGTCGCGGTTGTCTTTTGCTGGTTTGACCTAAGGTGCGCTGCTGGTTGGATTGCCTTCTTTGAGGCGGGAACATATATAGAACATATGACTCGACAATCGCTGGATCAAAAGCTCGCTATCCTCAGCGACGCCGCAAAATATGATGCGTCCTGTGCGTCTTCGGGATCGACAAAACGTGACTCCCGCGATGGGAAGGGCTTGGGCTCGAATGAGGGTACGGGCATCTGCCATGCCTACACGCCGGATGGTCGCTGCATCAGCCTGCTGAAGATCCTGATGACCAACTTTTGCATTTACGACTGCACCTACTGCGTGAACCGGGTGTCGTCCAATGTGCCGCGCGCGCGGTTTTCTGTCGATGAGGTTGTAAAGCTGACGATAGAATTCTACCGACGCAACTATATAGAAGGTCTGTTTCTGTCCTCCGGTATCATCCGGTCCCCGGATGCGACGATGTCAGATATGGTGCAGATCGCGCGAAAGCTGCGGCATGAGGAGAATTTTCGCGGATATATTCATCTCAAGACCATTCCCGATGCTGCCCCTGAATTGATTGCCGAAGCTGGGCTTCTGGCGGATCGGCTGTCGATCAATGTCGAGATGCCAAGCGATGCCGCCGTGCGTGAACATGCGCCGGAGAAAGATCCCGGCCAGATCCGCAAGGCGATGGGAGACGTCCGGATGCGCGCTGATGCAGCCAGGGAGGCGAGCTATACGGGCAGGCGTCCGCCGCGATTTGCGCCCGCAGGTCAGTCGACGCAGATGATCATAGGGGCGGATGGGTCAAATGATGCGACGGTGCTGAGGCAATCGACCCGGCTTTATGCAAGCTACAAATTGAAGCGCGTGTATTATTCCGCGTTTTCGCCCATCCCCGACAGTTCGGCCAAGCTGCCGCTGATCTCGCCACCGTTGCAGCGTGAACACCGGCTGTATCAGGCCGATTGGCTGCTGCGGTTTTATGATTTTCAGCTCGATGAGATCACATCGGTCACGCCGGATGGAAATCTGGATTTGCAGGTCGATCCCAAGCTGGCCTGGGCGCTGGCACATCGCGAGATCTTTCCGGTGGATGTGAACCGGGCCAGCCGGGAACTGCTGCTGCGGGTTCCGGGGTTCGGGGTCAAAACGGTCACGCGGATGCTCAGCACGCGACGGCATCGGATGCTGCGATACGAAGATCTGGTTCGTATCGGGGCCTCGATGAAGAAGGCGCGTGCCTTTGTCGTTGCTGGCGGGTGGACACCGGGCGGTTTGACCGACAGCGCGGATTTGCGGGCCCGGTTTCTGCCGCCGCCGGAACAATTGGCCCTGTTTTGATGTATCATGCTGAGATGCCCCCGATCGGGACGGCAGAGGCCTGGCGTCGGGCGGCGCGAGGGTTTCTGGCGCAGAATATCCCACCTGACGCCATCCTGTGGAACAATGAATGCGCCGCGCCGGATCTATTCGCCTCAGAGGCGCGACCGCCTTCAGGCGGAGAGGTCCAGGTCCCGCGCAGCTTTGTTACCCTCGCCGATAAGGTTGTCTGGCATAGTGATCCAAACCGGTTTGCCCGGCTCTACCGGTTTCTCTGGCGCCTGCGCAGTGAACGCGGGTTGATGAGCGATCGGGCTGACGCGGATCTGGCGCGATTGCGCCAGATGGAAAAATCGGTGTCGCGCTGTCAGCACAAGATGAAGGCCTTTGTGCGGTTTCGGGAGTTGGGTGCCGCTGACGCGCCGCGCCGATCTTTTGCGGCGTGGTTTGAGCCGACACATCACACAGTGGAGCCGACCGCTACATTCTTTGCCCGCCGCTTTGCCGATATGGACTGGCGTATTCTGACACCTGACGTGTCGGCCATATTCGAGGGTGGGCAACTCAGGTTTGAACCGGGGCAGCCAAGGCCCGACCTGCCGGAGGATGCGAGCGAGGCGCTGTGGATCACTTATTTCCGCAATATATTCAATCCGGCACGGTTGAAGGTGCAGGCGATGCAATCGGAAATGCCCAAGAAGTATTGGCAGAACATGCCGGAGGCCGTCGCTATTCCTGACCTGATCGCCTCGGCCCCAGCGCGGGCGCGGGCGATGGCTGAGGCGGCGCCAACTCTGCCACCGTTGCGGGCTGTGCGGGTACAGGCCCGACTACCTGCGGCCAACCCTGTCTGGCAAGGAGCAGCTGGGGGTCTGCCGGAGGCCATCAACAGCTGCACGCGCTGCCCGCTCCACCGGTCGGCCACGCAGGCGGTGCCCGGTGAAGGGCCGACAGATGCCGCGTTGATGATCGTCGGCGAACAGCCCGGTGATCACGAGGATCTGGCAGGGCGTCCATTTGTTGGCCCCGCTGGGCAACTGTTCGACCAATTGGCCGCGGAGGCCGGCCTGCCGCGACAGGCAGCCTACGTCACCAATGCGGTCAAACATTTCAAATTCACGCCAAGAGGGCGCAGGCGGATACATCAGCGGCCCGATGGATCGGAGATCCAGCACTGCAAGATCTGGCTCCGGGCCGAGCTGGAACAGGTCCGGCCGCGGTTGGTCCTTGCGCTTGGTGCCACCGCGACGCAGGCTTTGTTGGGATCAGGTGCGGACATTCTGCGGCGGCGTGGCACCATCGAACATCGCGCCGACGGCACGCCGGTATTGATCACCTTGCATCCATCGTATCTGTTGCGGAGCCCAGATCCTGAGCAGCGCAGCCGTGACACCGAGAGCCTACGCGCGGACCTTCGCCTGGCTGCCGATTGGTTGCGCATGGATACGGTGAAGCATCGGCGCGACTAATCTGTACTGGTCGTGCTGGTCGAGCCGGAGGCCGCAAGTCCCGCCACCAGGGCAAGCCCCAGCAGGCCCATAGCAGGTGCGATCATTGGGGCAAACTGGCCCACGACCGGCTCAACGAGCAGCAGACATTCGTCCTCTTCCGCATCCCGTTCATCCTCGCACTCTAGCTGATCATCGTCCTCCTTAACGGTCTGAGCAGCACCGGGTGCCCCGAGCAAAGACAGGACCATCAAAGTGATGATCATGAGGCGGGTGACCGGTCCTGTCGATGTCAGGCCGGTCAATTGACTGCTGCCGCAACAGGTGTGGTGATCAGCGACGGGGTGATCTGGCGCAGGGTGCGACCCCATTTTGTGACCGGGTTTTCGGCCACAAAGATCACGTCATCGGGGCGCAGCTGAAATTTCGTCGCGAGTGTCAGATTGGCGGCGCTGCTGGCATTCAGATGCCAGGCGGTAACCGCGCCGAACTCGCGCGGATCGCTGGAGGCGCGCAGCACATAGACCTGCGAGACGTCACCGGTTTCGCGGGCTATTCCACCGCCCGCATCATAGAGTGCATCGGCCAGTGTGGCCTGACGCTCATACGGCAGGGGGTATCGTGTCTGATTGTCGACCTCCCCGGCCAGATAGACGTAATCGCGACCATTGGCACCCAGCGCCTCGCGGGCTTCGAAGGTGCTGCGTTGCTCGGCATTATCACTGCGGCGGAGGGTGATCGCGGTGTTCAGCTCGCTCAGCTCCTGTGCGCGGGCAGCCAGAGTTGTCTGCTTCAGGCGAATTTGCTGTTCAAAGAAGCGTTCGGCCCGGTTTAGGTTGAAGTCCGTGTCGACAAATACCGCATCGCCGGAGACAAGACGCGTGTTCTGCAGGTCGGGGCTGGCATAGAAATCCGTCAGCGGGATCTGGTAGAGGTCGCCGTCGCGGTAAATCCTCACCGAGCTGACATCAATATCTGGGACGGACACGCTGCCTGCGGCGGCAAGGGCTTCGCTGAGGTAGAGCGGCGTCAATGTGATCGGCAACACGCCAGGTTTGCCGACGGCACCGCCAACCGAAACGCGGCGTGAATTGAACTCGGCGATCTCAAGGCTGAATGTCGGATCGAATTGCGCTTCGACCAGTTTCTGAAACAGCAGCTCTTCGGCATCTTCGATGGTCAGCCCGCCGATGCGGATGCGACCGACGTCGGGTATGTTGACAGAGCCATCATCCTGCACGGTATAACCGTTGCGGCTGTTTTGCGCGGCAAGCAGGCCGGTGAGCTGCTCAAGCGTGTTGCGCGTGGACGGTGTCGCCAGCATCACGACATCACCAACCCCGATCTGATAGGGCATCTGCGGTACGGAAGGGGGGGGCTTCAGGGCGAGGCGTCGATTGCGCGCACCTTCCTGAGTTGAGGGTGCCTCAGGCAGGCGGCCCGCCCCGCGGCCAACCAGGCCCGCGCCGGTTCCCGCTGATCGTGCATAGGCATCCGGAAGGGATTGCGGCGCATAAGGCGCGCGGTTGGCCTGGATCACGGTTTCGCCATTCAGCGGAACCACACGCACCTGCGTGCCATCCCCGGCGCCGGGGATAACGTCAGAGCTGCGGTAGATGGTCGAGCATCCTGCCAGCGCAATCGTGGCGCAGCAGATCATAGAAATCAGGCGCAAGGTCTTTCCTCCGGTCGGGGTGGGGTAATGTTGGTCGGATGCGATAGGGGTGTGCGGATCATGGCGTTCCTCGCAGTCGCGTTGTCAAATTGCCGATAAACGGCCCGGTCCACTGGCGGCTTTGGATCAACCTGTTGTCTGATGACCGCAGCCAATAGAGGTTCAGGAACCGCTGCTCAGGGTTTTGGCAGTTTTCGACCATCAGACGGCTCGCAATCTGCTGGTCGCCAATGGTCAGGGTGCGGGGGCCGCGATCCTTGATTTCGCAGTGATATGTCCTGGTCTCAATCCGGTCGTTTCCGGTCAGATAGCTGTGAAAGCGCAGCGCCGGACCTTCTGCATGTGCAAAAATCCGTCCACGGGATTGATCCTGTTCAACGGCCATAAGACCGATACCGAAGCCACGGGTTGCGTGCAGCAGCCCCCGGTCGGTTTGCAGGCTGGCGCCGTCCGAGGACAGCCAGGTCACGAGACCCGCCCGCTCCGTCTCCCGAAGCATCACGCCGCTTCTTCCTGTCTGGAGAAAGCCAACCTGCATCTGTTGTGCGCCAGCCTCGGCCAGCTCCGCGACGCGAGGTGTGGCAGAGGAGAGACCGCCCTGCCGCAGCTGCTGAAGGGTCAGGATCTCACGCTCGTCATTTGTGCAGGCTGCGAGGATCAGGCAGCCAATCGCCGCGCTGCTGATGACCAGGTGGTGGAGCTGTCGGGTGACCGTCATCTGGAGTAACGCCCCCATTGTGCGGCAAGCGCGCGCCCACGGCTGTCGCGCACTTTTTCATAGAGACGTGTCTGCAGGTTGAGCCGCGCGCCGCCATCGCGCAGCACGGGGCGGATAACCTGCGTGATACTCTGCCGCGACGGTTTGCCGGTGAGCCAGGCAACGGGCACCTCAACACGGATGCCCTTGTCAAAGGAGCCTTCGCCGAAATCCTCGGAGGATGTATCGGTCAGCGTTGCAAAGGCCCCAACCTTGAAACCGTTGTTGAATTCACGGTCGATGGTGACGGTGGTGCCCCAGTCACCAGCCAGATACCGGCCCATATCGACCTGAACATGATAGTCGGCGCGCGTTTTGTAATAGACCGAGGCATGACCGGTCACGACGTCGTAGTCCTGAAATCCGAACTGGACGTCGAAATCGCGTTGCCGGACATAATTAAGCTCGGCTCCTAACGCCAGGCTGCTGCCAACGGGGAACCACAACACCTCTGCCGATATGCCGCCAAACATCTGCTCGAGATAGCCTGCAGTGACGCGCGCAAACAGATCCTGGTGCGGGCGCCAGACGTAATCGGCTGTCAGATGGCTGAGGCGCAGATCGGATTCCGACGCATAGCGGGCCCAGTCCGAGCGGACCCGCGGCAAGACCGAATTTGACGGGCGGGCGGAGGCGTCGAGATTGCCGATCACCGGTTGGCGCAGCTGTCCGGCAAAGGTCAGGCCGGGCGCAGGTTGATAGGCGGCTCGCAGTTCCGCCCCGACTTCGTAGCGCAGCGGCTCATCTGGATCAAAGAAAGACAGCTGCGTGTAAGGCCCGAAGCGATAGGTGAACCGAGGGAAGGCGTCGATGCCAGCGCTGTTGGGGATCGGCTCTGGGGCGTCTTCGATATCGGCACGGGCAAGGCTGCGCCAGGCGCCATCCAGATCGCCTTCCAGCTCGTAGAGGTCGTTCCGCTGCGTGGTGACGCGGGTCGTGGGCAGGCCGTTCTCGGCGAGCGTGACCTCAAACTGTTGCAGATGCGGAGGCAGGGTATTTGCCATAACGCGATTGGTCCGACCGACAGCCTGCGCGGAGGCGCCGTAGCGCATGTTCTCCACCGTGATCCGCGCTTGGCTGCCCACGCGTTCGAAGCCGAGCAGCCGGATGCCCTCGGACTCAAGCTGGGATTGCAGCACGCCGTAGAGCCGGGCAGGCTCGGCGGATCCGGTTTCGCCCTGGGCGAGGTTCCAGCTGGCCAGGGCGACCTGTTCTTCCGGTTTCAGCGCAGGCGCGGCGGCTCCCTGACCGCCGGGAGCAGCGGCGCGGCGCGGATCAAACGCATAGCTCAGCTGAACGGCGAGGGCCGATCCGTTGAGATAAGAGCCGCCCAAAGTGACTCCGTTGTCGAAGCGGTAGGATGCGCCGATGTTGACAGGTGAACGGATGTCATTCAGCCCACGTTGAGCTTCGGCTGAATAGGTGTCGGAGGAATATTCGGCGGTCAGCGACCAATGCGGAGTTACATCCCAGCGCAGACCGCCAAACAATGCGGCGTCGCCGCGGAACCAATTGCCAAAGTCCAGTTGTCCGGTTGTGGATATGCCGCCGGCGTTTGAATCTTGTCGTGTATCAAACCGCCCATCGAGTGCTGTGAGTGGATTGCGCTGCCCGCCGCGCCCGGCAAGCCGACCCCAGCCAATCCCGCCGGTGACGGTCAGATCGGGAGTGACATGTTTTGTGGCCACGAGGTATTCGCTGGCGTAGACGCCGGTCCCACCGAAATCCCGCAGGCCAAGGGCGATAGCCGGTCCCGCCGCTGTTTCATCGCGCAATTGAAAATGGATATCAAAGCTGCGGTCATACCGGCTAAGGTCGACGCCGGCGTCGAAACCGCGCAGAAAGCTATAGCGAAAACTGCCGTAGATATTCGGCAACATCTGAAACGTCAGGGTGTTGCGGCTGGTGTTCTCGAAGTTTGAGGTGGTCAGCGCGATGGTTCCGTCGGACAGAACCTCTGCGGTCGGAATATCGACCAATCCGGGCGTTCCATATGTCGATAGTGTCTGGGCCGGAGCCTGAATGGCACCCAGCGGGCCGCTGAGCGTACCCAGGCAGCCAATCATAAGAATTGCGTGTCCCCGCATTCCCACCCAGCCTCGTCGTGCCCACCTTTTTCGGCGGTGCTTCTTCACACTGCTCCCAACCCCGCCTAACACTAGACCAGCAGATTGGCCGGTTATGACAGCATCAGGCCCCCAGGGAGCAGCGATTATGTTCAAAAGTTTAATTACCGGAATTCGGCGAAAACCACAAGATTTTGCAGCTCTCAATCCAGAATTGCTTTTTTATGTTATCGGCGATGTTCACGGATGCGACGATCTGCTGGCCCGCCTTCTGGAGCGGCTTGATCCGGCGCTGCCTCTGGTCTGCCTGGGCGATTACATCGACCGCGGCGAACAGAGCGCCGCAGTTCTGCGCCGTCTCATGAACCGGCCGGATACAACTGCCCTGATGGGAAACCATGAAGCCATGCTGCTGGATTTTCTGATCGACCCGGTTGCACATGCCGCAATCTGGCTGCGCAATGGCGGGCTGCAAACGCTTGCGAGTTTTGGTGTCACCGGCATATCGGAGCATTCATCGGCCGCCAGTTTGGAGCAGGGAGCGGCTGCGCTGCGCGCAGCGATGGGTCCAGAGATGATCGCTTGGGTAGAGGGTCTGCCCACCTGTTGCCAATCCGGTAATATATTCATGGCCCATGCCGGTGCGGATCCGGGCGCTCCTGTGTCAGAACAATTCCGGCAACAGCTGCTATGGGGTTGCCCAGATGCCCGCAAGGGACGCCGCAAGGATGATATTTGGGTTGTTCATGGCCATTGGATCGTCACTGAGCCTACTGTTGCCGACGGTCGGATCGCCTTGGATACTGGTGCCTTCGCAACCGGGCGGCTGACAGCTGCTGAAATCGATCTCGGCACAGTCAGGTTTATCTCCACCTGAGGCGGGCTGTACCGGCCATCGGAACGAAACCAGCTCTTGCGCGTTTCTCATCGAGCGGATCTGGGAGAATGGGTCATGTCATCCAAAAGCAAAGCCGAAATCTGGGAC
The DNA here is from genome assembly GCF_048056095.1 of Phaeobacter sp. JH20_34. Taxonomy (NCBI): domain Bacteria; kingdom Pseudomonadati; phylum Pseudomonadota; class Alphaproteobacteria; order Rhodobacterales; family Roseobacteraceae; genus Phaeobacter; species Phaeobacter sp. JH20_34. The sequence continues at coordinate 20,225 of NZ_JAYMWT010000001.1, forward strand.
CAGTGGAAAACAGCCGTCAATATGGCGCCTGCTGAATTGGAGCGCTGGCTGGAGACCGAAGAGAGCAAATCGGTTGGCGACAGTGACAACGGCGAGTCGACGGGACATGCGTCTGGACGTCGGATCGTCAAGATCAAACGCACGAACAAGGATGACCTGAGTCAGGAAGACTATGAACACATGGCTAAGGTTGTTGGCTATGTCAGACGACATTGCGCCCAGGGCGGACCCGAGGACGACATTGAAAACAGCCGGTGGCGATACTCGCTGATGAACTGGGGGCATGATCCGTTGAAATCCGATGGGTGTTCCTGACATAGGAGAGGCCAATGACCACAGCGAAGAAAAACGACCCTGAACTCTGGGAAGAAGTGAAAGAAGACCTCACCAAAAGCGGCAAGGGCGGCGAACCGGGGGAATGGTCGGCCCGCAAGGCACAGCTGGCCGTCCAGGAATACAAGCGCCGTGGTGGTACCTATGCCGAAGATGGTCCCGATCAGGAAGATACTGACCTCAATCAATGGAGCGAGGAGGACTGGGGGACCAAATCCGGGGCCGATAGCAGCGAGACCGGAGAGCGGTATCTGCCAAAAGAGGTGAGGATGATCCTGACCGAAAAAGAATACCGGCGCTCGACCCGAAAGAAGCAGAGCGATACCCGCGATGGCCAGGAACAATTCTCCGACCAACCAGAGGATGTGCAGGAGAAGGTAGCGCGTATCAAGGAAAGTGGCCCAACCTATGACATGCTCTATGAGCGGGCACAGGATCTTGATATCGCAGGTCGCTCGGATATGGACAAGGATGCCTTGATGATGGCGATCCGCAAGGCAACGGATGAGAACGGGCGCGCCAAGGGCAGCAAGGCTGCCTTGAACGCCCATACGAAGGCGGAGCTTTATGAACGGGCGCAGGATCAGGGGATCTCGGGGCGCTCCGACATGTCCAAAGCCGATCTGGTCGATGCGCTTGCCAAATCGTAGGCGCTGCTTCTGGCAGGCGTTGTTGGTGTCGTCGGCTACCCGGCCAATCTGCGCATAGCCATCTCGACCGGGCCATGTTTGGCGTAGCGTGACCAGAGATAAGCGTAAACCGTCGCGGCAGCGCAAAAAACAAGGGCTGCTGACACGGCCGTTTCGGGGGATTGGCCGCCCAATAGCCCCATCTCTTCCAGGATGCCCATACCGATCAGAATATGAGCCAGATAAAGCGTCAGTGTCTGGCGCCCAGCGGGCGCGAGCGCCTGCATCACGCCAATGCGGGTCAGAATTGGTGCAAGCAGGAGACAGCCACCGATCACCACACATGCAGTGGAAAGACCAGCAACCATATAGAGCGGCATAGGAGGAATTGGCAGTGTCGTCGCCAAATCGGCCAGGTCAGGGTCGACTTGGCGCAGGCTTTGGACGGCGATGGCGCTCGTCTTTTCAACTGCGGCGTAGGTGATGGCTCCGAAGAAGACCAGATAGATCTGGAACCGCCGGTTTTGCAGCGGCATTCTGGACAGAAGAACGCCAGCCAGGAGAAACGCCAGCCACGGCACGACGGGGTGCCAGCCGTTGAAAAACAAATGGCGCAGGAAACCACGGATCGTCCAGAGATCGGAATAGGAGAAGAGCTGCCAGTCCCAGCCGGTGTCGTAGTCCAGGACGAGGATCATTGCCGGAAACATCAGGATCAGCATCACGATGAGCCAGACGAGGCGCACTGTGGACGCACCGAGTAAGACCGCTCCGAAAAAGAAATATACCGCATAATAGTGCAGGATATCTGCCTCAAAGATCAGCATGTTCACCATCCCCAAGCTAAGCAGAAATGCAGCACGCTTTAACGTCGTCGCAGTGATGCTGGCGGTTGCTCTCCTTGCCGCCAGACCAAGCCCGACACCGGCAAGAACGACAAAGCAGGCCGCCGCGCGCCCTTCAAGCGCCGTACTGAGCAGCGCAACGAGGCCGCTGCCCCCCTCAGCCCCCATGGCAATCTTGAAATTCACGATGACCATTCCGACAAAGGCAAAATAGCGCGCAAGATCTAGGCCTTGCAGACGGGCGGTGGATGAAGGTTGCATTCCAAGTCCGTAATTGAATGAACGTACGTTCACTAACTGGGCCGTGCGAGCCAAGCTTTCAACCCCGGAAGGCAATTCTTCACTGATTAGCTCAGATGAGGTATCAGAATTGCTTCGCCCGGGATCGGTCACCACAGGCGGTAGGCCGGATAGATGCGATGCCCGAAAGGATACGATGAGCGCGATACGGGTGAAACGCGCGTATATCGATCCTTGACTAAAATTTTCGAGGCATCTTATCATGTGAACCATCGCGAACTTATGCTGAGTTTGCGATATATTGACCGGTTGGGGTCGCGTTTTTTTGCGATACTGGAGTGATGAGTAAAGATGCCGAACGCAGTATTGAATGATATTCTGGAACTGGAAGAGTGGCTCGAGTACGTTGGTGGTACGCTCGCCTATAGTGGTAATGCCGATTTGCTTGCAGCATTCAACGCAAGCAATGTGACGCAGCTGACTGTTGGAGAATTTCTGATTATCATCGACGCGGCCGAGCAGGCGATTTTGTCGATCAACTGGCAGGATCTGATCAATCAGATCGCGGAGCTGCTAAACACGCCATTTGTCTCTGACCAGCTTACGGCCGCAGAAAAACAGGCCATTCTTGACGCTGTGGCGATGATTGAACCCTCGGATATTACCGAGGGGTTTGACCTGTTGCGCGCCGAGTTTGCAGGCATCAATAGCGGGACTCTTGTTGTAGATGCTATGAATATCGCGGGCGGTGAAACGCCCGTTGGAACTGAAGCCGATGATATCCTCACCGGTACTATCGGCAGCGATGAGGTCGCTCTGTCGGCTGGCGATGATGTCTTCATCGCGGGGCAGGGAGATGTCGGTGACGACACTATCCGTGGCGGGTCTGGCGATGATACGATCAACGGAGGGTCCGGCCAGGATGTTCTATTCGGTGGTAGCGGAGCAGATCTGCTGCGCGGTGGTTGGGGGTCGGACCTGCTTAAGGGCGGACGTCAGGCGGATGTTCTGAACGGTGCGCAAGGCCATGATACGATATACGGTGAAGGCGGTGCCGACAGGCTGGATGGTGGATCGGGTAACGATCGGCTGGTAGGCGGTTCTGGCCATGATACCATATTGGGTGGAGCAGGTATCGATCGGTTGTTCGGCGGCAATGGAAACGATCTTTTGATCGGTGGCGCGCAAGCGGATTACTTCATTTTCCGTGGTAATTTTGGCGATGATACGGTCCGTGATTTTGCTGCGGGAAGTGATGCAGAAAAAATTGATCTGCGAGCTGTCGTCGAAATTTTGGATCTCTCGGATCTTCGTGACAACCATCTGACGCAGGACGGCAATAACGCCGTGATTGCGGATGGTCTTGGGAACACGATCACCCTTCTCGGGGTCGATATCGGCGACCTCGATGCCGGTGATTTTATATTCTGACAATATGCGGCTTCGGCGGTGCATCTACGTTCTGCCGCCGAAGCACATCCCGACTGGCTGCGCACATGCCTGCGAGCTGGCGATATCCTAACCCAAATCGCGCAGCAGTGCCTGGGATGGGGTGCCGTCCGCTGGCAGGCCGCGGCTGCGTTGGTAGGCACGAATGGCGTCTTCGCTGTTCGGTCCGATGACACCATCTGCACCGCCTGTGTCAAAGCCCTTTGCCGTGAGGCGCTTCTGCAGCTGGATGCGATCATCCTTGGTTAGACCATTGGCATCGGGCGGAAAGCTGCTGCGCAACGGCCCCGCACCGCCGATACGATCAGCGAGGTGGCCGACGCCAATCGCGTAGGCGTCAGAGTTGTTATAGCGCTTGATCGCGCGGAAGTTGCTGGTGACGGCAAATCTTGGACCGCCTGCCTGCGGCTGGATGATTGTGCCACTGGTTGGCGCAGAACCGACCACCTCCCGGCCCCAACGCTGACCCCGTGTCCAGCCGTTGCGGGCCAGATAGGTCGCTGTTGAGGCCAGAGCATCGCTGGGGTCATCCGACCAGATGTCGCGGCGGCCGTCGCCGGTGAAATCGACGGCAAAGGCCTGATAGGATGTGGGAATGAACTGTGTATGCCCCATGGCACCGGCCCAGCTGCCGGTCATGCGGGCTGCCGAGGTGTCACCATTCTGCAAGATTCTCAGGGCAGCGATCAGCTGTTTCTCAAAAAACGCTCCGCGCCGACCGTCGAATGCCAGGGTTGATGTTGCTGAGATGACCGGCACGTCGCCCCGGCGCTCTCCGAAGAAGCTCTCCAGACCCCAGATTGCGGCAATGATTTCGGCATCGACGCCATAGGTCTGCTCCAGCGCGTTGAGCGTATTGCGGTGGCGTGCATAGGCCGCGCGTCCTTTGCTCACCCGTTCGTCCGAGGCGGCAATCGAGAGATAGTCTTCGAGGCTGCGCTTGAACTCGGTCTGGTTGCGGTCGCGTTTGATGACACCTGGCAGATAGCCTGCGCTGCGAAAGGCGGTGCTGAGCGTGCTGTTGCTGATCCCTGAAGCCGCAGCGCGTTGGCGGAACTCTGCGACCCAGGCGTCGTAGGCTGCGTTTGGTACCGGGCGAAGATCGGCAGGCAGACCGCTGGCCCTGCCTGACGTCCCGCTACTGGTCGTGCCACCGCTGCAAGCCCCGAGGCCAAGCGCCATCAGTCCAATTCCGAAACCGCGTCGTGAAATGCTCATCTGCCTGCCTGCTGGTTATTCATTTGGGACAACACTAGCGGATCATCGACGCCCTGCAAGGTTTCGACGGCGATAATTTGCCAGCCCATCCGCTGGAAAAAGGCATGCCTACCCTTGGCTTTCAGGCTCGCTCGCGAGCCGGTAGGTCGCGCGCTCGGCGGTGGTCAGCAGATAGATTTCATCCCAAGGCGTCACCAGCGCATGGCGCATGATCAATGGATCCACCCCCATGTCCTGAAGGTACTCCATGACCTCGCCTTGGCCGCGCTGGATCTGCTCCACCGCGACAAACGCCGGGAGCACGGTGTTCTGCCCAAAATAGTGCTGATGTACACCGATCATCGCATCCGGATCAGCATGTCGCGTGACACCTGCGGCCAGAATATAGGGGCAGGCCGAGAGGCATATGTCGCTGGCGGTCATCACGGTGGCGATCTCGCGCGCACGCAATGCGCGACCGATTTCAAGCGCATCGTAAACTGACCCGCCGGGGCTGTTGAGGTAAGTCTCTGTCGGGAGGCGTTCCAGAGCGTCGAGATAGGCAACGACCCGTGCGGCGTCGCCTTCGGCGATCCGCCCTGTAAGTGTCAATACCGGCTCACCCTCCCATTCTGGGGTTGCGATGTCCAATCGGTCCGGCATGTCCCGGGTGTCGGGTAGCGGTCTGCTGCCCGGCGCTGGGGCGCGATCCGGCAGTTGATCGGGCGTATACCGCCGGGTTTGATCGCCCGGACCAATCGGTGCTGTCAGGGCGGGTGCCGATGATGGCCACGCCAGCTGCGGGACGATCTTTGCGAGATCTGTGCCCAGCAATACGGCAGCGAACCCAAATTGCGCCGCCAGCACCCAGCGCAGCACACGCCAGGTTTCCGGCAACCGTCTGCGCCTTGTCGCTGCCAGGTCCTGCTGATGGTCTGCCCGGTCAGTCGGCACGGCGTTTATCGTCCAGATTGGCTATATCCGATGCTGAGCTGCCAGAGGTCACATCTGGGGCCGGAGTGGGGTGGGCAGGGGTGATTGATGCAGCCCGGTCGAGAGAGGTGTCGATATCGCGGATGGCTGCAACGGCGGCCCGCAACTCGGCCAGCGTCATGGTGTCTTCGGTTGCTGCGCCTTCGCGTCCGGCGCGGATAGCAGCTTGTGTGATGGCGATAATCAGAACCAGGACGGCCGGAAGCAGATCAATCGCGATAGCGCCGGCCCAGGAAGGCACAAAGTTCCCCGCATATAGGATAACCGCATCAGCTGCGGAGACCGGCGTATATGTGGTATCGCGCGGGGGCGTCATGCCCAATACGGCGGCAGCAGCAGCGCCCAGCCCGTCGGCGCGCTGCGCCAGCACACGTCGGACGCTGTCGATGGTGGCTTGCTGGCCCTGCCGCGTGGCGGCATCCGATCCGTCCAGCTCGGGGGTGACGACGCTATCGGAGAGATCCCGCGCCGCGCGCTGCACCAGAGGGGCAACCGATAGCTGTCGCAACTGGGTGATCACATTTGCCAGACGAACCGCTTCCTCGGAAAACTGCACCGACCGTTGCGCGACCGGCCCTTGTTCCACCGTCAGGGCGCGCATACGAGACAGGATCGCGTTGCCTTCATCAAAGGCGGATTCGACCAGCGGTTGCTGGCTGGTGATCTGGGTTTCTAGCGCTGCAAGCTCATCTGATTTCTGACGGAGCAACCGGAAGACCGCGCCCTGACCGGCAAAACCGGACAATTGACCGGTTGCTTCCTGCTCGGACAGGTCGACGAAGGTCTGGCGCACCCGCGCGACGTCACGGGCAAGACTCTGGCCGCTCTGGGTGATTTCATCCGCACGTTCCAGGGCTGTCTGGTAGTCCTGAACAGTTACTGCCAGATGCTGTTCAACCGCGGCTGCACCGGCGAGCGCTGCGGCGTTGAGCCAGGACGACATGGCGATTATCGCGAGCGAACCGAGCGCCATTGACAGCACAAGGCCAATGCGGGCGGCCGCCGTGCGTACGGTTGGAACAAGCCGCATCATATAGGACCAGAACACGAAAATCCCGACCGAGACCGCAACCGAATAGGCGAGCGCCGCAATCACCGAGAACGCGCCGGTATCATCCAGCAACGAAGAAACCCCAAGATAGGTGTAGATCCCCGAGGCGACAGCCAGCACGCCAAGAGCGGTGCCGGTGATGCTGTCGAGCCAGCTGAGGTGATTTTCGAGATCGCGAGCATTTTGCGCGGCGCGTGCCTCGCTGCGGCTCAACCCGGAGGTATGGCCGCTTGTGCGGTCCGAGGGCTGACCGGGGTGCCGAGTGGTCATTCGCAGTGCTCCCTTTTGCTTGCTTCAAGATATGGTGCAGGGGAGAAGATGCAATTGCCGCTCGCGTCAGATCGGTGATTTGGTGCAGTATTTGCGCCAGCCCGGTCGGCGGCGGTCAGTTGTCGTCCCGCGAGTCATCCTTGGCATTGTCGAGATCTGGCCGGTGCTGTTGCGCCCAATCCACGATCGTCAGGATGAGAAACGACAGCACCGCAACCGCTGTGGCTTCGGCAAGGAAGCCAAAACCAACCGCAATCCCCACGACGCCGACAACCCATATTGCGGCACCGCTCCCTACACCGCGAAGTCTGCCCGCTTCTGTCGTAGACATAACGGCACCAGCACCAAGAAACCCGATGCCGCCGACGATACCCTGAATGGTTCGTGACGGATCAATGGCTGCTGTCCCCTCTTCAGCGGCTGCGGCGAGGTTAAGCGTCAGTATGGTCAATGCACAGCAGCCCAGGCAGATCAGCATATAGGCTCGCGCGCCCAGAGGTTTGTGCTTTATCTCGCGGTCCAGTCCGATCAGCAGCCCCAGAGCGACGGCAAGACAACAGCGCAGAAGAAAGCTGTCGAAGGCGATCATAGCGGCTGTTTGCCGCGCGGACATGTTTTGCCTTTTTTGTGGAGCGACAGATCATGGGGTGTGTCGGGATATGATCATAGTCTTCTATCCTCACAGAAAAAAAGGAAAATTTCCACTGCCGTCTCAGTTATTGCAAAATATCTATGTTTACAGACCGGGGAAGGGAGCGCTATCAATCGACCAATTCAGCGGAGCTTCCGGGTCGTCAGATACCGGGTCCCCAGCCCAAACGAGGTAGAGATGACCGAAACCGCTACTGAAACTGTACTCACAATCTTGCAGCATGATTTTGAAGAGATTGTCAGCGCCTGGATCACGACCCAGAGCGATGAAGGTGTGCAGCGGACCGATCTATTCAGCCATAAAGAGGGGCGCGAGCAGACCAGTGGCCTGATGCGCGCGTTGATCTCGGGGATCGAAAACGGTGCGACCGGTGATCGATTTGATCTCTCCAGCGACGCCTGGGCAGAGCTGCGCAGCGTGCTGGTCGAAGTCACCCAGGAGCGCAGTTCACGGGGTGTGACGCCCAGTGATATGGCCTCCTTTGTGCTGGCGCTCAAAGCGCCGATTTTTTACCGGTTGAAAGATAAACTCGCCGATTTTCCCAGCCAGCTTGTCGAAGAAATCTGGTTCATCAGCCGGGTGATTGATGCCTTTGCGGTCTATTGCGCCGAAGTGTTCATCGCCGAGCGGGATCGTATCATCGAACAGCAGCGCGACCAGATGCAGGAGCTGTCCACGCCTGTGGTCGAACTATGGGACAAGGTGCTGACGCTGCCTCTGATCGGGACGATGGATTCAGCGCGCGCGCAGGAGGTGATGGAGAACCTGCTGGAAACCATTTTACGTCGTGAGGCGGAAGTGGTGATCGTTGATCTGACCGGCGTGCAGACCGTCGATACCCAGGTGGCTCAGCATATGCTGCGTATGGCAGCGGCTGTGCGGCTGATGGGCGCGCAATGTATTATCAGCGGCATCAGCCCGACCATTGCCCAGACGATGGTGCAGCTGGGCGTTGATGTCGGTGAAGTGACCACCCGCTCGACCATTCGCAACGGGTTGGCAGATGCGTTGGATCGGGTCGGCTACGCGATCGTCAAAAAGAAGGACCACTGACATGTCTGCGGCATCGGCCATCTACTTTGTCGAAGGTGTGCTGCTGGTGGCAATCCAGGAAGATATTTCGGATACCGATATTCTGGATCTGCAGGAAGCGCTTTCCGAACGTGTGGTGGCTGATGCGGCTCGGGCTGTTGTGATGGACATCAGCGCATTGGAGATTGTCGATACATTTGTTGGCCGTATTCTGGCGCAGCTGGCCGGTGTCTCCAAGCTGCTGGATGCGCAGACTTATGTCGTGGGTATGCGTCCGGCGGTCGCGATGACCCTGGTTGAGCTGGGTATGGATCTTTCTGAAAGCAAGACCGCGCTGAGCCTTACACATGCCCTGCGTGATCTGCGGGCGCAGAGCCGGGGATGATGCCCACAGATGGTGTTCTGGTTGGCGTATGTGCGCTGATTAGGGACCGTGACGTTATTCATGTGCGCCGAATGGCTGGCCGAGAGATGGAACGACGCGGTGCACGCGCGGGTCAGAAAACCCGATTTGTCACAGCGGTCAGCGAGATTGCAAGAAATGTTATCATGCACGGTGGCGGCGGCGAAGCGCGTATCTATATGCACAGTGACCCCACCGCAATCAGCGTGGTGTGTATCGACAATGGACCTGGTATCGCTGATCTGGACGCGGCGCTCAGGGACGGGTTCAGCACCGCAGGCAGTATGGGACGCGGTCTTGGCGGTGCGCAGCGTTTGACTGATGTGTTCGACGTCGTGACCGAATATGGTAGAGGAACACGCGTGACAATGATGGCTCGCATATGACCCACTGGCTGCCCCTTGCCGATCCGAGCGATGTTTCGGTCTGTCGTCGCACGGCACGTCAGCTGGCGCAGACGGCCGGGTTTCCACGCGCCCGGATTGAGGAAATCGCAATTGTTGCCAGCGAGGCGGCGACCAATGTTTTGCGCTATGCCAAGCGCGGTCGCTGCCTGATGCAGGTCATGCCGGGGGTCGAGGGCCCGCGTCTGGCGCTGATCGTTGTCGATCAGGGGCCGGGGATCGACAGTCTGGAAAAGATGATGCGGGACGGTATCAGCAGCGAGGAGTCGGCGGGGCTTGGTCTTGGCGCCATGCAGCGCCTGTCGGACCATTTCGATATCTATTCGACCCGCGACGAAGGCACGGTGGTCGCCTGTGAGTTCCGGCAGACACCCTATCGACCTGCCGCGATGGAGGTTGTGGGGCTTTTGGTGACACATCCGGCGGAAACGCGCTGCGGGGACGGCTGGGATCTGGCCTGTGTACGTCACAATGCGCGGTCGGACGGGCGGCTGGATCTGATCCTCTGTGATGGTCTAGGCCATGGACATCGCGCTGCTGACGCCGCCGATGCCGTGGTGCATGGGTTTGCCCAGAGGCGAGGCCGGACCCCCGCGACAACGCTGACAGATATTTCAGATGAAATCGCCGCCACACGCGGGGCGGTTGCGGCCTGTGTCGCCGTGGCTGCGGACGGTCGGCGCATGTCCTACGCCGCCGTTGGAAATATCGCGACAATCCGCGCCCGACTGGGCGAAACTAAGCGATTTGCGACCCGTGACGGTCGTCTTGGTGCCGGTCCGGTTGCGCCGTTTTCGGACGAGATCGACCTGTTGCCCGGTGATACGGTTATCTTGCACAGTGACGGTCTTCTGACTTTACGAGACCTGCACGAAAAACCCGCTTTGCTGATGCGTTCAGCCTTGCTGATTGCGGGGAAACTTATGGCTGAGAACTTCCGTGGACGCGACGACGCGGGTCTGGCGGTCATCAAAATCGCGAAAGAGAGCTAACCTCGTGTCTACGGCATTGATAACGGTGAAAATCGACACGGAACAGGATGTTCTGAGGCTGCGGTTTATTGCGATGGCGATTACCAAAGCGCTGCATTTCGGCACGTTTGCCCAGACGCGGGCGGTAACGGCCCTGCTTGAGGCTGCGCGCAACGTACAGCAGCATGCCAGCGGCGGGCGGGTTCGGCTCGGCCTGAGGGACGAAAGCAACAAGGTGGCGCTACGGGCCACCATCACGGATCAGGGGCCGGGCATAGAGGGACTTGATGATATCATGCGCGGACGGCGCGCCGCAGCAGCGTCAGCCCGGGCGGGTCTGGGGCTGGGGTTGCGCGGTCTGTCACGCCTCGCGGATCATCATTCGGTGCGCAGCAACCCGGAGGGTACGGAGATAGAGCTGCTGTTTCTCAGCCCGTTGAGAAGCAATGAGATGAGCGAGGCGACGCAGGCCGCGACAGAGGCCATCAGCAAGATACGCGGCGCAGATCCGACCGCAGAATTGGCGGAGCAGAACCGTATGTTGCTTGAGGCACTGACGGAGCGTGATCTCCTGATGAAGGAAGTGCATCACCGCACCGGCAACAATCTGGCCTTGATCGGTGCCCTTATCCGAATGAGTCGACGTGGGGCCGAGTCTGAGGAGACGATTTCTGTGCTGTCCGATCTGGAGGCACGTGTTCAATCCGTCATCCGGGTGCATGAGCAGTTGCAGCGCTCCGCGCGGGTCGATCACTTGCAGGCATTGCCTTTCCTGCGGGAGGTTGCGGCCAATGCCGAAGGAGCGTTCAACTCAGAGGCCCTTAAGGTGGCGGTCGCAGTTCGCGGCGATGACATCGAAATCCCGAGCTCGATGGCGATTGACCTGGGCCTTCTGGCGGGCGAGTTGCTGACAAATGCCTACAAGCACGCTTTTATCGGGCGGGATCATGGGGAAATCCTGATCGAACTGACAGAGCAGGACGAGGCATTGCGGCTGGTGATTGCTGATGATGGGCATGGTTTGGCTGAGGGTGATGCCAGGCCCGAGCGGTCCGGGTCGCTCGGTTGGCGGATGATCCGCAGCATGGTTGGGAAATATGCGGGGACGACCGAGGTGGATGGCTCCAATGGCATGCGGGTGGTGTTTACCTTGCCGTTTGAGCCGAGCAATAGCAGCGGATTATCCTGAGCGGGCCAAGTCGCACCAATAGGAGACGCCCCCGTCGATGGCATTATCGTTGAAATCATACCCGGGATTGTGCAACGGCATGGCGTGCGAACCCTCTGTGCCATTGCCCATCAGGACAAATGCCCCGGGCCGATGTTGCAGGAACGCGGCGAAATCCTCCGAAAACCCGACACGCCCGTAAGCGGGGTCAACGCTGCCGACCCGTCCAGCCGCAGCCACGGCACGCGCTGTGGCCTCCGGCTCATTGACCAGAGGCTGAAACGACGTGGAGTAGTCCACGTCGCAGATGGCCCCATGTGCCATGGAGATCCCATTGGCAATGGCCCGCATCCTCTCTTCGATCCTGGCAGAGACATCTGCCTCAAAACCACGGCAATCCCCTGATATTACGACGTTACTCGCCAGAATATTGCGCGCACCATCGGTTTCAAAATCCGTGACGGAGACAACGCAATGATCCCGGGCAGAAACGGAGCGCGAAGTAATGGTCTGCAGCTGGGTCACGATTGCGGCCCCGGTCACAATCGGATCAATCGCTTTTTCAGGCATCGAGGCGTGGCCGCCGCGCCCAGTAATCCTAATTTCAAAGTTATCTTCAAAGGCACAGAAAGGGCCGGCCTGGGTTGCGAACTGGCCGATTGGCAGCCCCGGCATATTGTGCAGTCCGTAGATCCGGCTGATGTCAAAGCGGTCGAATAGACCATCGGCAATCATCGCGGCCGCGCCTGTGCCGTTCTCCTCATCTGGTTGAAACAGAAAATGGACGGTGCGGTCGAATGTTGGGTCAGCTGCAAGGCGAAGGGCAGCGCCCAGGAGCATCGTGCTATGCCCGTCATGACCGCAGCCATGAAATCGCCCGGGCGTTCGCGAGCGATAGGAGAGGTTCGTGGCTTCCTCAATCGGGAGCGCATCCATATCAGCACGCAGAGCAACCCCCGTGGTGTCCCCGCCGCGTCGGAGCGTGGCGACAACCCCCGTCCCGCCGATCCCGCGGGTGACCTGCAATCCTGCAGTTTCCAGCACCTTCGCAATCGCATCGGAGGTGCGGTTCAGGTCAAACCCGGTCTCCGGGTGCATATGGAGATCGCGACGAAAGGCGACAAGATCCAGATCAGGCATCTTCGACCCTGCCTTCTGATAGGATCACCAATGGGCGCATCTCAGGGTATGTGCCAACCTTGATGTCATGCAAAAGGGCGGTTAGGCCTGCTGTTCCCGACGGGGTGCTGGGGATTCCGAGGTCTGCGGCGGCATCAACGCCGCTGAGAGCGGCCCTATCGGAAATAGTGGAATAGCGATCAGCGGTCTTTGACAGAATCTCATAGGCAAGCATTGAGGGTGTCTTGCAGTCGAGCCGCCCCATATTGGAGACCGGACCCTCAACCGTCACAATCTCGCCCGCCCGCGCGCTATGCTGAAGACAGGGCGCGGCATCCGGCTCAACAACGATGATTTCAGGCTGAACTTCCCAGTTTGCACGGATCATATAAGCTATAGCACCGGCCAGACCGCCGACGCCGGCCTGTAAATAGACATGGGTCGGCCATTGACCAGAGCGCGCAAAACTGTCGCGCATTTCCTGTGCAATGACCGTATAGCCCTCCATCACCAGTCGGGGTGGCTCGGTGTAGCCGGGCCAGGAACCATCTGCGAGATGAACTGCGCCACTTTCTGCGGCATCCTTGATAGCCGCTGCAATGCTCTCTTCGTAGGTGGCGCCGGAGCGTATCACCTCAGACCCTTTTGCTCGGAGCCGCTGCACGAAATCCTCAGGTACAGTCTTGGCCAGGTGGATCCGGCATTTAGCGCCAAAAAGACGTGCCCCGGCGGCGACGGCCATGCCATGGTTCCCGGCACTGGCGCAGACGAAGGTAACCCCTGAAGCAGCGGCCCGCCCGCGATCACTGGCCAGATCCGCCGCTGTCAGACCGGTTTCGCGTATCAGCAGCTGCGCTACCGCATAGACACCGCCCATCGCCTTGAAGGCCCCAAGACCCATTCTGTTGGTTTCATCCTTGATCCACACCTGCTGACCGTCGACCTCGTGCTGGACAAGCGGCGAGGGGCGATAGGCCGGGCAGGCGGTCAGCATCTGCTGGGGCTGGGCGGGGTCGAGCGTGACATTGATCTTGTTCATGGGGCCAGTCTAGGAAAGGTTGTTGCTGTATTCCGATCAAATTTGGGTACATTACGAGAAATTCTTGCATCATGAGGGGCAAGTATGGGGGAAAGACTCGACAAGGCTGATGTGACCCTGCTGACACTCCTGCAGCGCAATACACGGCTTGGGCTGGAATCACTTGCGGTTCAGGCAGGGTTGTCTGCGGCCTCGGTTCAGCGGCGGCTGAAATCACTGCGCGAGCGCAGGGTGATCACCGGTGAGATCGCGCTTGTCGATCCAGCCAAGGTTGGTATGCCCATGACATTTGTGGTGATGGTCGAGCTGGAGCGTGAGCGCCTTGATCAGATCGACGCGTTCACCCGCCGGGCCGGATCCGAACCGATGGTCCAGCAGTGCTACTATCTGACCGGCGAAGCGGACTTCTGTTTGATTTGCACCGCATCTGATATGGAGGCCTTTGAAGAACTGACCAAACGATTGTTTTTCGAAGACTCAAATGTGCGACGGTTCCGGACCTCGGTTGTAATGGGGCGCAAGAAAGTCAGCCTTGAAGTTCCGGTCTCCGCCGGATGAAATGACCACTGGCGGCTGCGGGCGTCTGACGAGTTCCGACGGCAATAGGGCAGCCTGTTGCGCGTTCATTTTGCGATTGGCGGGAGGGTTGAGCGTGGTGGCTCGTTTACTGTGTTTTCTGTTTTGTTGCGTGCTCCCCTTGGGGGCCGCATCGGCTCTGGATCGTGCAGAGGTTGAGGGCCAGTTTCAGCGCTGGCTGCTGCATGAGATATGGCCCGAGGCGCAGGCTGCCGGCGTTCGACGGACGACCTTCGATACTGCGATTTCCGGGGTGAAACTGAACTGGGATCTGCCGGATCTGGTCCCCCCGGGCACTAAGGCCAACCCTCCCCGTCGCCAGCGTCAGGCGGAATTTGGCGCGCCGGGGCGCTACTTCAATCGCGGCTCCGTTGACGGTGCGACGTCGGTCGGACGCCGGATGGCGAAGCGACATGCAGCTGCCCTGCAACAGACCGAACGCCGTACCGGAGTACCGGGGTGGATTATTCTGGCGATCTGGGGGCGCGAGAGCGGCTATGGTCAGGTGAAGATCCCTCACAATGTGTTTGAGGTGTTGGGCACCAAGGGCTTCATGAGCCGCCGCGCTCCCTATTTTCGCCAGGAATTGATTGCAGCCCTGCAGATCGCCGAGGCCGGGCATGCGCCGGGCAATGTGATGAAGAGCAGCTGGGCTGGCGCATTGGGCCAGCCTCAGTTCATGCCTTCCAGTTTTCTCAAGTTTGCCGAAGACGGCGACGGCGATGGTCGTGCTGATATTTGGCGTTCCGAGGCAGATACAATTGCGTCTATCGGTGGTTATCTGGCGCGCCATGGCTGGGACAAATCGCGAGACTGGGGGTTTGAGGTTTCCCTACCGGATGCGGTTTCATGTGCCCTAGAAGGCCCGGATCAGGGGCAAACCATCCGTGACTGGGAAGCGCTGGGTGTCCGGCGTAGTTCTGGACGGCCCTTTCCGCAGCATGAACAAGACGGCGTTGCCTTTCTGATGCTGCCCGCTGGGCGGAATGGTCCCGCGTTTCTGGTCACCCCGAACTTTTATGTGCTGAAAGACTACAACAAGAGCGACCTCTATGCGCTTTTTGTGGGGCATGTCGGTGACCGCATTCAGTTTGGTGTCGGAGATTTCCAAGGTCAATGGGGACAGGTCGACAACATGTTGCGATCTGACGTCGCGGCGATGCAGCGCGGGCTGGAGCGACTTGGCCATGACGTCGGCGGCGCCGACGGGCTCGCGGGGTTCAAGACCCGTCGTTCGATCGGCCGCTGGCAAGAGGCGGCTGGGCGGCGGGCCACATGTTTCCCGACCTCAGCGATGCGGTCTGATCTTGCCCGGTGATAGCCGCTACCGGTTGGTAGCCCCTGTCGGATGCGCGCCGGCGGTAACCTTGCCGAAGTCTGGATGGTCATGACGATCCAACCAGTGAAAGAAGCTGGCGATCATAGCTGCCAACCCGTGCCGTGGCACTGCAAGACTGTCGCGTCTGGTGAAGTCAAACTGCGTCGGCGGCACGGGATCTGTCCCCTTGGGGACAGCGGTTGGCAAGGCACCTACTGGAACAAATTTGGCGATTTCGCTGTAGATTTCGGTCCATTGCCAACTTCTGGCGACTGCGAAATAACGTCCCTCGGACCCCGGTTTTTGCAAGGCGGCCAGACAGAGCGCCGCCAGATCGGAGGGATGGATCAGCGACATGGACCCCTTTGGCGTCTGATGATGCCAAGGATGCGCCCCGACCGCCATCTCACGGAGGCGCACCAGAATATGCCCTTGATCATGGCAGGGCAGAACACCGGGTCCGACGATCATACCTGACAGCAAGATAATCAGACGCAAAGCCCGGTCCTGTGCAAGGCGCGCCGCCGCAACTTCCATTGCCGTTTTCTGTGCGGCGATGAATTTCCGTTGCTGGATTTGAAGCTCGAAATCGGAGTGGTGTCGCAGTTCATTTTTGATCCGGGGCGCGTTCTCTGGCTCGGCGGATGCCGTGCTCGACAGTAGGACGATATCGGAAATACCGCTCAGATGTGCTGCTTCGATCAGATTGTGACAGGCTGATTGTGCGGGTATTACGCAATGCTCCAGGCCCGTTTCCCGATCCAGGTCACCCGCAGCAGTCCCATCAGGCGCCTTGCGGATGGAGGGCAGGCAGGCGATCACCAATGTGTCGGCACCATCAAGCGCGGGGGCAAAACTCTCAGGATCAGCAGTATTTGCTGAGACTAGTCGGAGCCGCTCCTTGGCACCGGGCAGGGCCATCAGGTGAATGGTTTTTGAGCTGTCCGTCGCATCTCGCAGTGTACCGGTCACGCGCCAACCGAGTGCAAGGGCTGCGCGGGTAATATGCGCGCCTGCAAGACCGGAGGCGCCTGCGACACAAATATGCCGGGGACCTGTCGGCCTGCTGGGGATGGTTGTCTCCTGCGTGTATCGAGAGGCTCCGGTTCCGGTCATTGCCTGTTCCCTCGGATTAATAGGTAGATTATGGCGGCGCTTGTTTAAGCCTGCGCAGGCTGGCAGCGGGCGGTCAAAATTGCACATCGAAAATCCTGAGGCTTCCCCTCAGCGCGTTTTGGAGCCCCGTTGATCAAGCCGGCTGCGCAGGTCTGCCTCAGAAATCCTGAGGCGCTGTTTTCGAACTTTCGATTGGATGTGGCACCGGCTTTGGCTGAGACCTTAGGACGGAATGACCGGACTTTCCTGATGCAGATCGGATGAGCCATGTGGCGTCCTGCTGTCAGGTAGCCGGAAACTCCCGCGATGCAGCAGCAAGAGGGCTTTGACTTGACAGATCATGTAGAACGACCCCGTTTTCTTCAAAGTCTGGTTGCGGATAAATGGGAGCATCGCTCGGGTGAGACACTGAGCCTTGCCAATGCTGCGACCGATCGACCGAATGCGATCCTGTCCTTCAGTGCTGATGACGGGCGAGAGGCGGTCGACTATGCACGTGCGATTGGCGGGTCGGCGCTGCGCGCCATGGGATTCCACGATCGCGCGCAACGGCTGCGGTCGCTAGCACGGGTTCTGAACGACAGCCGCGCAGGGCTATATCGTGAGAGCCTGACGATCGGTGCGACGCGGCACGATTGCCTACTCGACGTCGACGCTGGCATAGCGCGTCTTGCGGCGCTGGCAGGTCAGGCGCTGAAATCCCTGCCCAATGCCCCTGTGCTGCATCTTGAAGATGCTATCGGACCGGTCGGCGCAACCGGTCGACAACAGATATTGGCCCCGCTTGCTGGCGTTGCCGTGCATATCACCGCGTTGGATAGCCCGGTATCGGGGCTGCTGGAGCAGATCGCGCCCGCGCTGATCGCCGGTGTGCCCTGCATCATCTGCCCTGATCCCGCCACCGCCTGTGTGAGCGAACGTCTGGTAAAACTGATCCATCAGAGCCAAACGCTGCCAACTGGCGCAGTGCAGTTGCTCTATTGTCCGCCCCTCGGGGTGTTGGAGTATCTGGCCGCAGGTGATGCGGTCAGCTTTGCCGGAGGGCGCGACGTCGCCCGGAAGTTGCGACAGCACCCAGGGATTGCCGCAGGTCTGGTGCGCTTTCAATCCTGTGAGACAGGTCTGTCTGCGGCGATCCTAGGCAGTGATGTCGCGCCCGGGAGCCCGGAATTTGAGTTCTTCCTCCGCGAGATCCGCAGCGAATTGATCCTGCGGGCGGGTCA
This sequence comes from Phaeobacter sp. JH20_34, assembly GCF_048056095.1. Taxonomy (NCBI): domain Bacteria; kingdom Pseudomonadati; phylum Pseudomonadota; class Alphaproteobacteria; order Rhodobacterales; family Roseobacteraceae; genus Phaeobacter; species Phaeobacter sp. JH20_34. The sequence goes on from NZ_JAYMWT010000001.1 coordinate 38,253, forward strand.
ACGGCGTCACGCGGTGCGTCGCATTCTGCTGCCGCGCTACCGCGAGGATGAAGTGGTGGAGCGTTTGGTCGAAACCCTATCCGAGATCGTTATTGGACAGCCGGATGACCCCGCTACGCAGATGGGCCCATTGGTGTCGCGGGCGCATCTGAAGACGGCTCAGAACGCGCTTGCCGAGCTGCGCCGCGCCGCCGATGTGGTATCCGGGCCTATCCTCGCGGCGACACCGGAAGGGGGGGCATTTCTCGCACCAGTGCTGCTGCATTGTCGCCAGCCTGCCCAGTCCTCTGTCATCCACGAGACCTTTGTGCAGGGGCCGGTTGCAACCGTGATGGCCTATGACAGCCTATGTGATGCGATTGCTCTGGCCAATCTGGCGCCCTGTTCGCGGTTCTCGACCGTCTTTACCAATGACAGTCCGCTGGCGCAGGAGGCTGCCGCCTGTCTGACCTCCGCAGAAGGCCAGGTCAGAATTTGCGGCAGCGAAATGGCGCGTCAGGCATTGGAGCTGTCAACCGATCCAACCGTTCCGCGTCTCTTTTCCGCTACGCATCACAGTCAGGTCTGCGGTGCCGAGGATATTCGCCGCACAGTTGCGGCCTATATGATGCGGACAGAAATTCACGCACCGCCGCAGTTGCTGACGGCGTTGACGGGGCGCTGGGTCGAGGGCGCTGAAACCAGACGCAATGGTCACCCGTTCCGCAAGTCACTGGAAACACTGCGCATCGGCGACCAGCTAATCACCGAGACAAGAAAGATCACCGAACAGGATGTTGAGCAGTTTGCCCATTTTACCGGTGATGTCTTCTACGCTCATATGGACCGGGAGGCCGCGCGTGCGCATCCGTTTTTTGACGACCGTGTGGCGCATGGCCAGCTGGTCGTTTCCTTTGCGAATGGGCTGCTTGTCGATCCGGCACCGGGCCCAGTCTTGGCCAATATTGGTTCCGACAATCTGCGCTTTCATGCGCCGGTATATTTTGGCGACTGCCTGCATGTTCGCGTGACCTGCAAGGAGATCACGCCGCGTGCCTCTGCGCCTTTTGGCGATGTGCGATGGGATTGCTGCGTGCTGAATGCCTGCGGTGCGGTTGTGGCGCGCTTTGATCTGCTGACGCTGGTGATGAAGACCTGGCCGCCTGTTCCGCAGGAGAGGACCGGCACCGCGGCGGTGGCTGTTGTCGCATCGGATAGGCCAGAGGCGTCTGTCACACAGCCCGCTGAATAATCAGACATTCAACTGAGATAGGATATTTTCGATGACGAACACCGAGATCGACACCCCGTCACGCCCGCGCATTCTGATTGGCGTTACCGGCTCTCTGGATGCCACAATGCTGCCGCTCTATCTGCGAGCAATCAATAATGAGATCGACTGTGAACTGACCGCGCTGTTCACTCCGACAGCGACGAAATTTGTAAACATGGACGCGGTTGCACTGTTCCTTGATCGGGTGATCAGTGGCGATAACCCGAAGGACTGGCCGACAGACAAGCCGGGGCGTATTGTAGCGGATCATGACATTCTCGCCATCCTGCCGACTACAGCGAACACGCTTTCGGCGATTGCGCACGGGTCCTCGCAGAACCGGCTGACCACCGTTGTCCTTGCGGCGACTTTCCCGGTTCTGCTCTTTCCTGTGATGGGTGGCCCCATGTGGGAAAAACCCGCGGTCCGCCGGAACGTGATGCAATTGCGCGAGGACGGTTATGAGGTTTTTGAGCCGGTATGGCGCGAGAACTACGATCCCTTGCTAAAGATCCAGCATGGGCATCATTCGCTCCCTGATCCGGAGCAGGTGGTGCAGATTCTGCAAAGCCGTTTGCCTTCGGCTTGTTAGCCTGCAGCATGTAATCTGAGGTGATACGGTGCAGCACCTGCTGCGCCGTTTGGTGCCTGTCAGGGAGCTTTGATCAACAGCGTTTTGACAAACATGCCTCCCCCCGGTCGCCCCAGAACGCGATGGTCCTGCGCCCGCAGCGAGACGGTGATCTCATGCGTCCCGCTTGGCAGATGCCCGATCACGATATGAGGCTGGTAGGCGGTTACGATCTTCTCAGCGCCCAGATGGACATGGGCATGGCCGCGGGCCAAAGCCTTGGCCTCGCTGATGCAAAGATCGGTAAACACGAAATTCTCAACCTCGATTTTCAGATGCCAGCCCTCGACTGGCGTGTAGCTCGCTGTAACATCAAGCTCGGGTAGCGGGTGATCGTCTGGCAGGGTGGCGAAGAGTGCTGCCGGCAGCTCGTCGATCATCGCCACAAGAGGCAGACCGGCGCAAATGGCAATCAGCGGGGCCGAGGCGAGCATGCTGACGCTGAAGACGAATTTCAACATCTATTCTCATACCGTCTGGGGTGCACCAAGGCGATGCGGCCGTCTCAATAGGTCGACAGGCGCCCCACCGTGCAGCAGGAAAAACAGGAAGACGCCGTAAAGATTGCCGTGCAGCAGCGGAGATTCTGCCAGGCTGACGGCAAAGAAGGTGAAGGCGAACAGAAGGAATACTGCGATTGGCCGGATGAGCTGCCCCAGCGCCAACAGCACACCGGCGACCAGCTCGATTGCCATCATGATCAGCGCGACAAACGGCAGCGGCAGTCCAAAGAACCACATGTTGCCGTGCTCGAGTATGGCGATCAGCAGCGTCGGTTGAAGGAATTTCACTAGGATGGCAATGGTTGCAAAAGTTCCGCCCATGGTGACTTGAACCAGACACCAGACCAAACCGGGGGCATTGGGAAGAAGTGCAGGGAAACCTGGCGGCAAGTAATAATCGACGCTAAGTGACCCGCCGCCAAAATGCAGCAGCAACAGCGCGGGGGCGGCGAAATGGAAGCCGTAGTAGGCGATGAAATCGAGCGAGAAGAGGAGACTGCCAAGGGCGACAAGACATAAGATGCCGAAGGCGGCGAACCGTGTGCCGAGACCGAGCACCAGAAAGACCGATGAAATCAGTGCAGGCAGGGCCAGCCAGTCCCAACCTGGGATCAGAGCCAACTGCATGTCTGGCACGAAGAGCGTTGGCGTGCTCCACATCTCGGTTCCGTGGCGCGGCAAACCTCCAAGCGCGTTCAGACCGACCGTCGTTCCCAGTCCGATCCGCAGACATAAGGTCCCCCAATCGGCGCTGCATTTCTGCAGGGGCTTACAGATGCGGTCCTCCAATGGGCGCAGGATTTGCCCGGCAAGGACCATCGCAAAGATGGCGGTTGCGGCAAGACACGCAAAGCCGATCAGCAGGATCGGACTGCGAAACAGGTCCGGTACCGTCGCTTGAGAAAGCGAGAGAACTTCGTCAGGCGTAAGCAGCCAGGGTTCATGGGCGATGGCTGGATCGCCGATCAGGACCAGCCCAAGGCTCAAGAAAGCGGCCATCTGTGCAGAATTAGGCTGCGCCATGGTCTGGCTCCTTGGCTGGATACGTGCGGTGACCGGATCAAGCACCGCGGCCGTAGCCCCGCAGCAGGCAGATTACTTGCTGCGGGGGAGGGATTATTGCGACAATTTGGTTGAGAGGATACCGGCGCAATCGGCACCGCCCCCGCCGCTCACGGCCTGTGCGGAGGCTACGGGTGACAGAAACGCAGCGCTGATATAGCTGCCGATCTGATAACCCAGCATGTCGCCGACCGTGTTGGAGCGTCGATAATGAACCCCTCCGATGACCCGCGATTCTGCTTCTTCCTCCGCAAATTGGGCAAAGGTTTGATAGCTGCGGCTATAGCCATCCTTGCCTTCAAAGCTAAAGGTGAACTCATCGGCGCCGAATACCGCTTCCATCACTTGCTGGGCAGCGCTGCCACTGGTGCAATGCTGACAGGGGTATTCCGGGTGCATCGGCGCCGCCACCAGCGGCGTCCAGCCGTCCATGGTGTCGAGCTGCGGATGATCGTACCCGTTGCCAACCGCGGCCAGCGCGGTTTCCGGCCGCCAGAACTGGTAGGTGTATTTGGCATCGAACCCGGCAACCAGAGCGTCGGTCAATGCGATATTCAACAGCGCCAGGGTTCGCGCTTCCTCCACCAGTGGCAGGGCGCAGGCGCGGCTGCTGTCACGGGCGATCTGGTTCCAGGCGCCTGATCCAGACCCGGCGTGAAGCTTCGCGATTGCGATAAGATCAGGATCGGTTTGCGAGGTGGAGCCGCCGAGTTGCGCGACTTCTGCCAGATCACGCTGGAACTGCATGCTGTCGAGCTGTGGCGGTGGCGGGACATCAAACTGCTTTGCGGAGGTGAGTGCAAAGGGCTGCATATGTCGAATTTTCGGAGCAACCATCGGACGTTCGGAGGTCGGCTGATAGATGCCATTTTCGCCTGGTCCGGGGGTGAAGTCGTTTGCGAAATCAGCGCCGTCGGCGGCGCGTTTGTCCAACACCGCCTGCGCAGCTGCGGTACCGAGCCGGATCCCCGCTGCGCGGGCGGTTGAATCTGTCACCTCGGCGAGGACAGTCTCAGCCGCCATTGCCAGATCTGCTGCGCGCTCGGGCATCAGCTGCTGCATTATGGTCAGGGCCGCTTGCGTTACCGCTGCGCGTCTGTCCGCAGTCGGATCCTGCGCACCGTCGTAGGCATAGGCATGGTATGCGCCATCAACGGCGTTTGCAGCGTCAAACATGGCGGCATGCAGCAGCGCCAGCGTGCGCTGGCGCTGCGCGCCGGGCCATTTTTCCTCAACGACGAAACGCATCGCGGTTTCTTGCCAATCGGCAGCCAGCTCAGCCTGCGCCGGTCCGCTAACAGAGAAAAGAGCGGCTGTTGCCAAACTTGCGATAGAGGCATGAGAGAGCAACTGGTGGCGCCAAGGGGTCAGGGTCAACATCGGAGTACCTCGTCCGTGATAAGTGCAGCTATAGGTAGAAATGCTTTGGCCGCTCGTACAAATCGAAAGTCCCGAAGGCGCCCCTCAGGTTTTCTTCTGGGGGCGCCTTCTACGCGGTCAGATGGCCAGCAACTCAGAGCATGCCCAATAGGTGCCACCACAGAAGATCCAGTGGGGCAAGCAGCAGAAGGCTGATGAAGAACAGGCTGAGACAAAGACGGATTATTGCTTTGGCTGGAAGGTTTCCGGCCTGAATGGCAGCGACCAGCGGCGGCGCCTGAAAGGGTAGGAAGACATTTGAGAAAGCCACAACCTGCGTCATCAGAACGGTTTCCAACGGCAGGCCGGTGGCTTCTGACAGCTCACCGGCGAGCGGAGTCATTACGGCCGGGACACCGGGCAGATTGGTAATCATCGCGACCAGTGTCGACAGCCCGATCAGGATAGATGTGTTCCAGACCGGCCAATCCGCGGCAAAGGCAACCGTTCCAGTGACCGCACCAACCACGGCTTCGCCCAGCCCCGCCGACGAAATGACGGCGCCCAGCCCCATGATGCCGGCGACAAACAGCAAGGCCCCATAGCTCAGATCGGTGTTGATGCACCCCTTGCGTGTGAGATTCGCGCCAGGCAGCAGGCAGATCAGTGCAGCTGCCATACCCACCCATGCGGGTGACACCATATGGATCTGGTCCGTGAGCCACAGCAACAGGCAAAGCGCCAGTACCAGGCTCAGCGCCCGCTCCTGCCGGCTGAATGGTTCAGATGTGGTTGTCGGCGCGACGCTATGGGGCGGTATCCGGTCGGGGAACATTATCAGCGCAAGCCCGACCAAGACTGCCGATTTCACAACGCCAAGCACCGGAAAATGCAGCAGGAGATAATCGAAATAGGAGATATTGAGTCCGTAAATGGTTTCCGCCATCCCGACGAGGATCATGTTCGGAGCATTTGCAGGCAGGATGGTGAAGGCCGGAGCAAAGGTGCCGAATGTAGCAACCGCCAGCATCCCGGTCCGGCCATTTGATGCCGGACCAAAACCGACGCGCTCAGCCAAGGCGGAGATTATCGGAAGAAGGATCATGATCCGCCCAATCGAGGATGGCATGACAAAGGCCAGCGCGACCGAGAAGACGACAATGCCACTCAGCAGGCCGCCATAGCTGCGCAGGGGCAACAGGGCCAGCACGCTGGCGGCCCGCTTGTCGAGGGCCGTGTGCTTGATCGCGGCACCGAGGACCAGGCCACTGAATAGCAACCAGAACGTAGAAGAGTGAAAGCCCGAGAATATCGTCTCAGGTGCAGCAACTCCCAATACGACGGCGACGAGAAAGAACGCCAGAGCGGTCCAATATTCAGGGACGAGGCCAGTCGCCCACAAACCGATTGCGCTCACCGCGAGTGCCGCGACGATGGCCAGATCCGGGGCGAGGTGGACCCAGGTCGCAAGCGCCGCGAGTCCGGCACAGGCGAAGATCAGCAGCAATGTCCACAGTGATCGCCCCGTACGAAGCAGCTGCGGTAGCGTGTGGCTTGTCGGCGGCATTGGCGGTGTGGATTTCGGGGCTGCGGGGTGGCTTTGATCGGTCATGCGTCTGAGGGTCCTCTGGTCGCTTATCAGGACACGATATGCCTCCGGATCAGGGTGCGAAGCCAATCGTTTTATCGGAGACGGGGTCTCATGAATTCCAAAGGCTCCGCTGACCTTAAGGTTCCTCAACAACTAGAGCGTGTCCTCAGAAAAATGGAGGTCACGCATCCGATATTTCGATTTTACGATGCCCGGACTGCGTCATATCAGAAGGAAACCGTTCGACGGTGGCCCGCCCAGACCTGTGCTCTCAGGTCCGCCAGCCCTTTCCCTCCCCACGACCGATTGCGAGACGCCATGACTGATGTGATGCAATTACTGACTGTGCCATCCGACACGTTTCAAATCAGACCGATCGGTGTGATCCGCACTGGATTTGCAGAGGTCAAAGAATGCCCGATGTCAGGACGTCGCAACCCGGCAACCAGCCGGATTGAAGTGGCGCCCGAGTATCAGGCTGCATTGCATAACATCGAGCTCGCCTCTCATCTTTGGGTTCTTTACTGGCTGCATAAGTCCGACCGCAGCGCCTTGGTACGCCAGGCGCGAGGTAGTCAGGTCGCAAGGGGCATCTTTGCCAGCCGCGCGCCAAACCGGCCAAATCCCATTGGATTGAGCGCGGTGCAACTGCTGGATCAGTCCGATGGCGTGCTGACGATCAGCGGACTGGACTGCATCGACGGAACCCCGGTTATCGACCTGAAACCTGTTGTTCCCGAAGAAGATGCCCGCCCAGACGCGACCATCGGCTGGTAGCGCGTCTCCTGCGAGTGTTTCGGTAACGAAGAAAGTGATGCCATGTTTTCAGTCTACCGAATTGTACGCCATCGTTGCCCTGCTCGTATTGCCGCGATCGGGCTCGCGCTCGCATGTTGGTCTACCCTTGTCGCGGGAGAGCTGAAGGCCGCGGAGCCGGAGCGGCTTGGGCACCTGGTCATCACTGACAGTAAAGGTGATCGCGGTATGCTGGCGCCTTATGTTCATCGCAAAAATGGCATCGGCTATCTCTATACCAGTTACATCTTCGATACGCTGATCGGGCAAGACACGGACGGAAATCCGGCTCCGGGCCTCGCCAGAGCCTGGAGCCGATCCGAAGATGGATTAAGCTATCATTTCGACCTCCAGCGGGACGCGGCATGGCACGATGGCACCACGGTCACAGCTGAGGATGTTGCGTTTACTTTCCGCTATATGGCTGAACATCCTTATATATTTGGATCGGTCAAATCCGTTGACCGGGTCGACGTTAGCGGACCGCAGGACCTGAGGGTGCACGTCAAACGCGCAGAATACGGTCTGATTGAGGGCCTGTTTTCCGCAGTGCCGATCCTGCCCAAGCATATCTATGAAGGCGTCGCGGATCCTTTCCGGTTTGCAGCGCCAGAGGCTGCGATCGGAAGCGGCCCCTATCGCCTGACAAGTTATGACAAGGCGCAGGGGCGTTACCTGCTTGAGGCGACCGAAGAGCATCCTCTTGGTAAGCCCCGGTTTTCGCAGATCCGGATCGTCCGAATGGGGCCAGATGCCGCGCTGCAGGCGATGGGTGCCGGTGAAGTTGACGTGATCTCATACCTGCCTCCCGAGAGGGTCGACGAGGCGACAACTGCTGGCTTCCATGTCGCAACAGCCCCCAGCCATCATGTGCTGCGGCTGGGTTTCAATCATCGCGGCCGGTTGGCATCCAAGGACCTGCGTCAGGCGATTGCCTATGCGCTTGACCGTAACGCGCTGCTCGCCATCGCATATCCGGGCGGCGCGGAACTTGCTGATACGGGATACTTCCAATCCGGCTCCAGATGGCACAGCGATGAGACCACCGCTGCCTACACCTATGATCCGGCTCTGGCCCGCAAGATGCTGACGGCGGCGGGATGGATCCGTAACGGTGCAGGCAGGTGGCTGGCTCAGGGGGATGAAATTCGCCTGCGACTGATCACTGATGGGCGCGAGGTGAAACCGGCCAGAGTGATTGCCGAACAGCTGGAAGCTTTTGGGTTTTCAGTCGATTTGCGGGTTATGGAGGTTGCCTCTTTGCACAGCCTCGTTGCTGACGGGGACTATGACCTGACGGTGTTCTCGTCCAGTACGCTGGGAGATCCGGGCAATATCAAGCGCCGCGTCTTTGGCCGGGGCTGGAACAGCGACCGCTTTGCGGCGGATCCTGAAATGGCGGCATTGATCAAGGCGCAAGCCGTAGCACAGAGTCAGGATGAACGCCGCGAAGTGCTGGCTAAGTTCCAGCAACTCTACGCCGATAATCTTCCCTCTTACATGCTGGTGAACCCGCTGATGGCAACTGTTTTTAATGACAAACTGTCTGCGCCATTCATGCCCGGCGGTGTGGCAATCGGGGTTCCGTCGGCTTTGCATAAGTCCATATTCCTGGAGTGATCAGGTGGTCAATGTCTTTTCCATGCCGCTGGAGTTGGCACCGGCAGAGTCGTTGGATGCCGGACCGTCGGCCGCTGGAATAATCACGCGGCTTCTGAGCGGGCTTCTGCTGCGATTTCTGATTTTCTGCGTTGTCTTGATATTATGCGCGATCCTGACGCGGATGTTGCCCGGCGATACGCTGGAGGTCATGCTGTCAACGGATCTGGCACGCGGTCTTGGGTCGGGCGAACTGGACCGGTTGCAGGGTCGTATGGGCCTGACTGGAGATATCGCCTCCCAGGTCTGGCGTTATGCAAAGGGCCTTTGGGCTGGTGATCTGGGCTACTCAATGCCCCATGCGGCTCCGGTTCTGCAACTTCTGCTCACGGCACTGCCCTGGACCGGATTGCTGATCCTCGGAGCAACTCCGATCTTCGTTATCGGGGGTGTCCTGACGGGGATCGAAGCGGGTCGGTTGCCGGGTGGTACTGTTGATCGGTGGGTCACACCGGTGGTCACGCTATTGGCGAGCCTGCCGCCGTTCACCGGTGCGGTCCTGCTCCTCCTGGCCTTTGGCATCCTCTGGCCGGTCCTGCCAACTGCCGGGGCTGAGCCGCTGCTTCCTGCTGCCGGACCTGTGGGCCACGCTCTGGACATTATGCGCCACGCCATCCTTCCGACGCTTGCGCTGGCCCTGCATGAACTGGCACGGTTCTATTTCTTAGCTCGGGCCGAAACGCTGACGCTGGCGCAACGGGATTTCGTGCTGAATGCGCGTGCGCGGGGCATTTCACCATGGAGGCTGAGATGGGCCTATATTGGCTTCAGCCTGATACCGGCGTGTCTCTCACGGTTGAGCGACACGCTGACCGGGTTGATCACAGCTGTGTTTTTTGTGGAAATCGTCTTCTCCTATCCCGGTACAGGTTATCTCATCTACAGTGCGATCCTGGACCGTGACTATGATCTGCTGCAGGGCGCAGTCGTTTTCATGGCGGCTTTCGTGCTTCTGGCGAATTGGATTGTCGATGGTCTGGTGATCCATCTCGCGAGGCGTGGCTGAATGCCGTTGGTCCTTCGGCAATGGTGGTTACCCGCCAGCGTCATGGTGGTTTGCCTTGGCCTCTGGTTTGCTGGGCAGGCAGGACTTCTTGATTATCGCAGCAGCCGTGATGTTCTGATTGCGCCCGGATCAGCGCATTGGCTGGGCACGAACGAGCTCGGGCAGGATGTACTGACCGGGCTGATACTCGCCACACCAACGACTCTCGTTCTAGCTGTGGCGACAGCCATGGCTACCTCCACTCTTGCGATTGGTGCAGCAAGCCTTGTGGTGTTTTCCGGGCCGTTTCTGTCTGGAATGGTCCTACGGATCGTTGATGCGGTGCAGGTCGTGCCGACAATGCTGGTTCTTCTGCTCTTCGCAGCCTTGATAAACCCTGGGTTTTTATCTCTTTTTTTGCTTTTGGTTATAACGGGCTGGAGCGATGACGTGCGTGTCGCCGCTGCGGTCTTGCGCCGGGAGGGACAGCGCGAGAACATTCAATATGCGCGCGCTATGGGGGCAGGCTGGCTCTATTGCTGGCGCTGGCATCTGTTTGCCGCGCTGCGTCCCTTATGCGGGGTATTGATGGTCCAGAACATAAGGCAGGCGGCACTAAAATCGTCCGGGTTGGCGTTCCTCGGTCTCACCGATCCGCGATTGTTAACCTGGGGCAGCATGATGCAATCGGCTATGGACCAACTTTATAGTGGCGCCTGGGTCTGGCTTCTGTTGCCGCCGGCCGCACTCCTGTCGCTGCTGCTGCATGTCACGCTGACCATGGGCGACCGGAGTCTACGCTCCGCTGCTGTGCCGGAGTTTTCCTTGTGATACGGGTCGAAAATCTCTGCCTCTGGCACGATGGTCGGGGAATCCTCAAGGGTGTCTCCTTTGAGGTGCCACGCGGACGTACGCTTGCGCTTCTGGGGGCTTCTGGCAGCGGCAAGACCTGTCTGGCGCGGCTGCTGGTGGGGATCCTTCCCGGGTGTCACGTCGAGCAGGCCGTTCGCAACAGCAACGGATTTCGTTGGTCGGGACGGGCTGAAGTCCTTGGCGTCGACATGCTGCGGGCGACGGTGGCCGAGCGGCGTCGACTGCGCCAGACAGACATAGGCCTTATTGTGCAGGCGCTGTCTGACGCGCTGAACCCTCATCAGACAGTTTTGCAACATGTTGCGGAGCTGCTGCCGCGTTCTCGCGATCGGAGATCGCTGGCGATAAGGTTTTGTAAGCGATTCAATATTCCTCAGCGTCTCTTGCATCGTTATCCGGCCAATCTCAGCGGCGGAGAGATTCAGCGCGTGCTGACAGTGCTTGCGCTGGCCCGCGATCCATCGGTTCTGATACTCGATGAGCCTACAGCGGCCTTGGATCATGGCAATATGGGGTTGGCCGTAGCCGCGCTGGAGCAGGGCAGACCGCGACGAAGCCAATTGCTCATAACCCATGACCTGTATCTGGCCGAAAGAATGGCAGACCGGACGGTGACGCTGCAAAATGGCAAATTGCGTGATCAGGACAGGGTGATTATTGGATCCAGGGTCGGCGGACGGCGGCGTAATCTGGCCTCCGTTCCACGACGGCCTGAGGGTCGAGGAGTTGCTCCGTTGGTCCCACGTCCTCAGGCGCTTCCAGCGGATCCATCGGGCTTGGTCGTGCAGGACCTGTCCTACTGGCGCAACGGAACGCCCCTGTTGCGCGGCATCTCTACTCTGGTCAGACCGGGTCATTGTCTGGCTGTCTCAGGTCCGAGCGGTTGTGGCAAATCCACATTGGCGCGTCTGATTTCTGGCTATGAGCCGCTGCAGGCGGGTCGCGTCATGTGGCGCGAGGCAAACGCCGCGCAGCCCAGAGCGTGCCGGATGTGTGAACTGGCGTTGGTGTCGCAGCATCCCCATCGGGCGCTGGCCCGCCACATGACTGTTGATCAGGTCATGCAAGACGCTGTCCGGCTCTATCTGCGGACCAGACCTGTTGGCGACCGGTACGATGTGCAGGCTCTGCTCGATAAGGTCGGCCTTCCGCACAGCGATCGATTTCTGTCGCAGCGCGCGGCGGATTTGTCCGGAGGTGAGGCACAGCGCCTGGTCATTGCACGCGCGCTTTTGGCGCGGCCGCTCTGTCTGATTGCCGATGAACCTACTGCCTCCTTGGACAGCGGTAGCCGCGACACTATCGTGCGCCTGTTTCGAAGTCTGATGGTGACCGAAAGGCTTGCGTTGGTCGTGTTTACGCATGATCCCAAGGTGGCGGCAGCCCTGGGTCACGACATTCGGTTTCTATCGGAGGGTCAGCTGCGGATCAGCCCTATGGGAGCGGTGGCTTAGGGCAGGTGGCTGCCGGCGCCCTGTGCTTGCAGGGTTTTGACCTCGGCTGACAGCCAGTCGAGGTGTTCATCGGCAATACCAAGCGCGCGCAAATGATCGGCAGTGTTCCACAGGTAGTCGCAGTTGGGGCCGCGTTCCCCGGCTGCCTCAGCAATGATTTCGGCCTGGCGGGCCAGGCTGTGATTGTCATATTGCTCGTGGTCACGATTGACGACATAGGTGAGCGCTTCAACCACGCGGCCGTCGACGAGTGTCAGCGGGACCGTAATCTCGCGATACGCGGGGTTGAACAGCTCACGTGCGCGAAGGTCCTTCAGAACCTCGGCTTCCTGGCCGGATTGCACAGCGAGAGCGACGCCGTTGCAGATCGCATCATCCGCTGCATCCAATGCGAGGACCAGACCCGGTCGTGCAAAAGTCCCGCGATATCTCAGAGAGTTCAGGCAGAACCGTCTTTGATATCCGGCCAGCTGTGCCGGCAGTTGCTCGGCAGGTTCAAATCCGGGGTCCCAGATCAGCGATCCATAGGCAAAGACCCAAAGTGTATCGGACATTTTCTTATTCCTTGAAGCGGTCGCGCTGAGACCCCTGAATTGGAAACGGCGGAAGAGGTCAGGGGCCCCCTCTTCCGCCAGGCAGATCAGTCTGTCAGCTGGCGATACGAGGTCACCAGACTGCTGTAAGGGGGGACAAAGACTGAACGCGTTTCATCGCCGATCTTTACGGTGTCCTTGACGTCGAAATGCAGGTGGATCGGCAAATCCGAAATCCAGGCATTCGACACTTTTCCAAGGCGATCTCCTTTGGAAACTTTGTCCAGCGGGGCCACGGCAAGATCGTCCATATTCATGTGGACATAGCGATAGAGAGTGCCGGATGGGGTTTGCAGGGTCAGGGCAAACCGCCCGACATGGGCGATCACACCATCTTCAACCGCAACAGCCCAATGGGTGTCGGCCTGACAGCTGGCAGGACGAATGTCCTGGCCCTGATGACCGCCTGACGCACAGACCGGCAGATTTGACCGGCGCAGTTCACAGAAATTGTCGCGCCAGGGATAGCTGTAGTTGACAGTGTCGCACTGGCTTCCGCCGTTGCCCTTGAAACCACCGGGTGCGTAGACATGGGAGTTGGCATAGGCCGGGCCATCCTCCAGCGGGAAACGCATCTCTGGATAAAGAACGGCACCAATTGACAGGCCAACCCCGGTATCCTTGATCAGGTCGCCCGGCGCCTTGAACCGATCGTCCGCCTGTGCCTGTGAAACGGCGGCAAGCATTGCAATGGCGAAGGCGGCAGCCGCCAGCCTATTTGCGCGAAGCATCATTGTACCGCCCCCTTCACAACAGTGACGGTCTGCGCCAGTTCGGCGAGATAACCGGGTTCAATACAGCGTACATCTTCGGTTGGGGCATCACAGGTGATCCGCAAGGTATAGAAACCGCCAAATCGGCTGAACATATGATCTGCACCGTCGCCGGTGGACTCATATGTACGGGCCTCATGTTTGAATGACAGGCCCGGAACCTCTGCCAGAAGTGTACGAGCGCCCATCACACTGAGCTGGGCGCCATCCAGCCGATAGTAGGCGCTATAGGCATTTTCCTGGCCGCGAAACGCGGGCAGTTCAACCTTTGCATCGGTACCGAGGATAAGGACGGGCAAGGTCACATCGTCCAGTCCGGCAGGAGCGGTGTCGATAAATGCGGCGATCAATCGCTGGTCGCTCTTGCTTGCTTCCGCTTGCGCGGTATTGGCCGCGCCCCAATCAATGGTATTGACGACGCGGTTTACGGCCTGCTCCTGCGGTTTATCAACCGCTACGGCTGGTAGAGACATCAGGACCAGGGCAAGGGCGGCAGAAGGGAACACGCGCAGGCCGGTCGCGCAGGTGGATGAGGGCATCATCTCTCTCCAAGTAGTGTGCATTGAATAGTCACCCGCAGCTATGCGGGCTCTAGAGTTTTCGACGTCGCAGCCTCTGCGACTTTCCGGGCTTTTGCATGCAGCCGCGTCATCTGGCCAAATATGTTGCGACGGTGCATTTCCTCGGTGCCGCCAACGCTGCAAAAGGCCAGTGCGTCCCGCAGGAATGTGGTCACCTGGCCCTCGTGGTAGCCTTTGCTGCCATAGAGCTTCATCAACTCCATTGCGCCTTCCACGATCGTCTCTGCACCGACCAGTTTCGAGATCGAGCAGGTCATCGCGGCCTCAGGCGCACCGCTCAGCAGCTGGTGCAGGGCGGCGTAGGACACCCATTTTGCACTTTCCGTGCCGATACGGATATCCGTCAGCTTCTTCTGGATGTATTGATGTTCGATAATCGGCACGTCGAAGGTCTTGCGTTTCTTAGAGAAATCAAAGGCTTCGGCAAGCATTGGTTCGATGAGCCAGGCCGCCACCAACCCGTAGTAGAGGCGCCCCATCGAGACGATATTGACCAGATTGCGAAGCCCGGCTCCCGGTTCTCCCAGAAGATGGCCGTAGTGCAGCGGAACATCGTCAAAAGTCATCTGACCGGTCGGCAGGTCCAGATTGCCAAGCTTGCGATCCTGTGCGCCAATTTTGAGGCCGGGGCTGTCGGCATCCAGCAGGACCAATGAGATACCTTCACGGCCGTGATCACTCAGCTTGCAGACCACAAGAATGAAACTTGCGACCGGCGCATGTGCGATATTGTATTTTGCCCCGCTCAGACGGAATGTCTCATTCGGGCCGGGGGTCAGCAAGGAGGAAGTCGCACGTACATCGGTGCCAGTATCCGGATCAGCAATCGCGGTAGCGCTCAGCTCTCCATCGAGGATACGGCCCAGATATTCGCGCTTCTGGCTGTCGCTGCCGTAAAGATCGAGCGCCCGGACCATGCCTGCTTGGGCGATCACCGAAAGCAACATGCCAGGGGTGCGCAGAGTGGCGGCAAGTCCCTCCAACGCAGCGGTGAAGCCCCACCAGTCCCGGCCATCGCCACCATATTCGCGTGGTACGATCATCCGCCACAGACCTGCGGCGGTCAGCCGATCCCAGGTCCGCTGGTCAAACGCACGGCGGCCAAGGTGCAGTTCGTCCCGGTCGGCCATTTTGCCGATCGCGGCAAAGGCAGTTCGGGTCTGCTGCTGTTCGGCTGTCCATTCCAAATTCATATCATCGTCCTCAATACAGGGGGTCAGGCGCTTTCCTGAAACGCAGCAACAGCTTCTTTAAAGGCATCCGGCACGGGGTAGGTGGTCTGCTTGTCGTAGTCGAACATGACATGAACAGACTTGGCATTGGCGACCACGCGACGATCTGCATCATCAATGTGCATCACATGCTCCATCTCAAAGCTCTTGCCGCCGAAACTGACCACACGGCTGCAGACCACCAGATTGTCACCGTAGAGCGCCTGCGAGATGTAATCGCAGGATGTCTTGACCATGATATGCGGCAGCTTTTCGGATTTGGGCAGCTCTAGGAGGTCGTGCATGTATTCCAGATATGCCGACTGCATGTAGTCATAATAGACGGGGCTGCTGACGTGACCCATCGAGTCGGTATCGCGGTAACGAATTTCTACGGGTGTTTCGAAGGCTTTGTTGGACATGGGGTCTCTCCTATTGGGGTTCGATGTAGCGAGGGTTCAGGCGTGTTGGGTGCAATCCTGGCAGGCCCGCTTTTCCAGCGGTCCGTGGATTGTGAAGCCCATCGGGACGGGGCCGAATTTCCGCAGGATGGAAAGGCCGAATTTCTCGGCCGCGCAAAGCGTGGTGATGCAGCCGTCGACATTGCCCGCCGCGCAGTCGCGTGCCGCGATGACATTGCTGGAGACAAAGCGTCGCTCAACCGTGGCCGGGAGCAGTTTTTCGGGCGCAGGATGGGTGGCGCAGGTCATTGGCTCAGCCCCGGTGCGGGAGGCGAGAACCATGTTGTCGGTATTCATGATAAATACATCCAGCAATTTCATTTTCTGGATGTGTGCGTAGATGATGGAGTGGAGATGGGGGTAGGCGACAACCCCGACCAATACAGCTCCGTCCTGGCAGGCTACACTCTCAGCGGCCTGTTCCATCGTCCGGTGCAATTTCACCGACGCGCCGTGACACCGACGTAATGCCCAGGAAATAGCTGCTCGCTCACAATTCGTTCCGGTAGGGCCAAGCGTATGGATCTGTTTAACCCAACCAAAGGTTTCAGATTGCGGAATATAATCAGCGTTAACGCTGTTTTCGATTTGGAGATCCATTACGTATCTTTTCCGCTATGTGTCGATGCTAACTTTGCAATGACCAAATTTCATCCATTTGCTCAAATAAGTATTTGAACATCTACTCGAACTATATTTTATATGTGACTTTGATTTTTGCCTTTTATCGCGGCAACTCTACTTCATATGCGCTCGCCGAATCTCATTTCACTGACATCATCGAAGCGGCAATGGCTTCGCCGAACAATTCGAAAAAACTGATGCTGTTCCTCAGCTATGGTGAGGAACAGTCCATAACTCGAATAATGACATGAAAAGCAGGAAACTGGTCGCTCAGCTCACGCGGTTATAGCTGAGGCTCGATCACCTACAGGCGGAAATCTTCCAGACAGGCCTGACCAGTAAGGTGGTGCATAAAAACCGAAGCAGCCCGCCTCCATCCCACGGTCTGGAAACAGGCTGTAGCTGCGCGCCATATCTCGCACGCCGGGCGAGCTTCCCGACGTGCAGGCGGTATCATAGCGGTGACGGTCGTCGATGAGAGGAAGCCGACAGCCGGTTTCGGTCTCAGCTGGACCGGGTCGGGTCGCGACCAATTCTGCCGAAGAGGTCGAGACAGCGCTCAAACCAGCTGCCAACGATATCATCACGCTCGAGCAACGGGTTAGATGTGCAGACGTTACACCATTGCAGTGTTCCAAAGAGCGTGTAGTCGGCGTAGGCAGGCGTTGTGCCTGACAACCAATCCTGCGTGCCGAGCAAGTCACGGACAGGCGCTAGTTTCTCTGGCAGCGCTGCGCGTTCGCCGTCGGCGCCTTCGGCCATGGCTTCCAGTGGCATGCCAAACCTGCGCTCACGGGCAGCGCGGAAATAGGCTTGGTCATCGGGCGACATCAGGTTGTGCATATCCATGACAGCAATCGTGGCAAGGCTGGGATGAAGGACCGTTTTGCAGTAGCTTTCGACAAAACGGGTCAGGGCGATCGCTCCCTTGCCATCAAAAAGATTGGGAGTATCGGTATAGGTTTCATCCAGATACCGAGCGATATCAAAACTCTCTCCCATCACCGTTTCTCCATCACGCAAGACGGGCACACTGGTAAAGCGACCATCCTCAATAGCAGTGATGTCGCCAAATGAAACAGGGACAAGATTATATTTCAAATTCTTGTGCTCCAAAGCCATGATGACTTTCCAGACATGTGGCGAATAGTGACGTTTACGATCTTCGCCACAAAGGCTATAGAGTTTGCGGTCCACTGAGGTTCTCCTGTCTGGGAAGTTAGCATCTAACATTTTCGGCTGATTTGGAATCGCGCTGCTATATATAATGAAACCTTACGTCTCATTATGGTTTCATCAATATAGTATTTTGATGAAATAACGTGGCTTCTATTTGTGATGCTGGCTCAACGGGTGAAACCATTTGGCTGGCAATAGAGCTGGTCAGGCCGAGATGGCCATCCTATCTGTATCCAGCAGATCGCGAACGGCGCTGATGATGGGGTCTTGAGTGCGGTTGGCGAGATGAGCGAAGAGAACGCGTGTCGATTTGCGGACTTCTCGCAGCAGAGCGATCTCTCCAGTCGGGGGTTCGGTTCCTGCGCTGCTGACGTGAACCAGACCGATGCCAGCACCGCTTGCGATCAAGGCGCGTGTAATAGTCTCATCATCGACATTGATGATCCGGGCGGGTTGAATGCGGTTTTCCTTAAACAGGCGCTCCGCGATGCGTCCACAACACGAACTATAAGTGGGGTAGATCCAAGGCATAGCCTCCAGCTTGTCCCAGTCAAGGTCCGGACCCGGCGGGACCAGATCAGGAGCGGTCGCAAGGTAGACGCTGAAACGCGATATTTCGAGGGTTTCAAGGTCATTCTGGGCTTCGTCAGGGTCGATAAAGAAACCTGCATCCAGGCGACCATTGCGGATATCGTCCAACACACTTGAAGATGTGCCATGTTGCAGGGCAACTTCGAGATCTGGAAAGTTCTTTGAAAGATCAGCGAGCAGGCGGCTCACCTCGGTCGACCCCAGGTTGCGCCCGGCGCCGACTCGCAGCTGGCCGGCCAAACGCCCACGCAACCGGGAGGCCTCTTCCAGAAATTTCTGATGATTATCAAGCAGCTGCCTGGCCTCTACCAGAAGCCGCTGTCCGTCGGTGGTGACACTCATCCCGCGCGGTGTACGCTGGAATAGTGTCAGGCCCAGCGTGTCTTCCATCGTTTTGATATGGGCGCTGACGGCCGGTTGACTGCGAAACAACAGCTCGGACGCGCGCGTGATACTGCCTTCCCTTGCCACTGTGACAAAGGTCTTGAGTTGACTGATATCCATGGTTACCCCTTCAAATGCCATAGGGCGCATCGAATGCCTGCGCCTCTATTAGATGGCGCGCCACCACCCCTGGCTGACACGCGCGAGACAACTTTTATGCCCTCTTTGCGAGAAGTCAAAATATAAACACCCGCAATAGATGAGTTGGGCTGTATTCCGCCGGTTAGGAGAGAAACGTCATGACCAGCGCCTTTTTGCCTACCCTGGATTGCGAGGGGTTCAAAACATTCCTAGCATGAGGCCGACCGGTAACAGTCAGATAACAGTCCGCGCGTTGTTGCTGTCAGCCGACGATCGCTGCATTGTTGCCCATCTTGCGCCAAAGGCTATTCAATGTGGGTTTGGTATTCTCGGTCTCGCGGTACAGACGGACCGAAATTGGCGTGACAAACGACTCTCCGCCGGCAAGCGCCAGACGCCCATCGCTCAATTCATCCTCGCACAGCTTGCGCGGCAGCCAGCCAAGGCCGAACCCCTCCAGGATCATCGCCTTGACCGAATTCGCGAGAGAGTTCTGGTTTACAACCAGCAGATTTGGAGGCGAGATTTGCTGGCGCAAGGTGTGATCCAGAACCGATCTCAGCGCGGATGCGCTGCCATAAGACAGCAGCGGAATCTGTCGTTTGGTATCGCGGCCGAGGTGGAAAAGCGGGTGTCCACCTGCATCCGTTTTTGACACCGGGATGAATTCATCCTCTGATAGCGTCAAGTAATCGCATTTGCTGACCTCCAGCGGCGACAGGAAATCCATTGCGGGATGCCAGTAGGTCAGGATCACGTCGCAATAGCGCTGCTGCAAGGCAGTGACGAATTGATCTGCCGCCCAACTGGTGGAGTTGAGATCGACATCCAACCCGCCGGCCTCCATCAACGGTTCGATATGGTCCCGGAAATGGGTCATGTAAAGCGACTGAGATGACGCAAAGCGGATGACATTTTCCCCTGCAGCATCAATCGTTTGGCAGCGTTCCAGCGTCTCGGAGTAGGTGCGTAGGATGATTTTGGCCTGCGATAGAAACACATCCCCAGCAGGCGTCAGCGACAGCGGGAAGGTCTGTCGATTGATCAGCTTCACACCAACCTCATCCTCCAGGGCGCGGATACGCCTGGAGAATGCGGGTTGGCTGACATTCCGCTCTTCTGCAGCACGCGAAAAATTCTTGTGCGTTGTCAGCGCTTCAAAGTCTCTGAGCCAGATTATATCCAACTTGCCTAGGTCCGTTCTGGGGTCATCCAGTGGGCCGGGGGTCCCGGTGTTTAGCCGTCGAGCCGGTTCTCTTCGACCGCGTGGCAGGCAACGGTGCTGCCATCTGCTTGCCGTAGTGGACGCGGACGCGACTCGCGACATCTAGCATTCGCAAATGCGCAGCGCGTTTGAAAGGGGCAACCTTGAGGCAAGTTGATGGGTGTCGGGATTTCGCCCTGCAGCCGGATGTGACTTGGCCCTTCATCCTTGAGCTGTGGCACCGCGGACAACAGCGCCTTGGTATAGGGGTGTTTGGGGTTTTCGAACAATGTCCGGGTATCGGCCAACTCACACAGCGTACCAAGATAGAGCACCGCAACGCGCGTTCCGAAATGCTCCACCACGCTGAGGTCGTGGGTGATGAAGAAATAGGTCAGTCCCCGCTGGTCCTTGGCTTCCAACATCAGGTTCAAAACCTGTGCCTGGATCGAGACATCCAGTGCCGAAATCGGTTCATCCGCGATGATGAACTCGGGGTCGACAGTCAATGCCCGGGCGATTGCGATCCGCTGGCGCTGGCCACCCGAGAATTCATGCGGATAGCGGCTGGACCAGCTCGGATCCACACCAACAGACCGCATGACCTCCGACACTTTATCACGCACTTCGCCACGCGACAGCGACGGATTGTGGTGGCGAACGGGTTCTTCCAACGCCTGCTGGATTGTCATGCGCGGGTTCAGGGAGGCATAGGGATTCTGAAAGATCATTTGCATCTTCTTGCGCAGGGGCATCATTTCCCCGCGGGAGCGATCGTCGATCCGTTCACCATCATAGTGGATTTCGCCGCCGCTAGGCGTCAGCAGCCCGGCAACCAGCCGCGCTACAGTAGATTTTCCGCAGCCGGATTCACCAACAATACACAGCGCTTCGCCACGGTCGGCGGTGAGCGAGACATTGTTGACCGCATGCACCGCGCGTTTCTCACGGGTGATGCGACCACCGCGCAGCTTGATGGTTTCTAGAAACCCGCGGTCCAGTTCAAAGCGTTTCTCAAGATTCTTCAGCTCAAGCAAAGGTTTGCTGTCTTGTGTCTGGATTGTCATACGCTTGCCTCCTCAAGGCTGGTATTCTGCAGGCGGGAGACTTCGTGGCAGGCGACCTCGACCTGGCGATAGCTTACTGTTTCCGGCAACACCTTGCGGCAGTGGTCGACAGCATATTCGCAGCGAGGGCTGAAGGGACAGCCGGGGGGGATGGATGTCAGCCCTGGCATGTTGCCCGGGATCTGTTTCAGTCGTTGGCCGGGCAGGGTCTGTTGCGGCAACGCGTTGATCAGCCCTTGGGTATAGGGGTGTTGCGGGTCGTTGATAATCTCGCGCGTCGGACCTGCCTCGATCAGACGACCGGCGTACATGACGAGGGTGCGCTCGGTCATCTGACTGACCACGCCAAGATCATGAGTGATCAGGATCAGGCCCACCTTGTTGGACTGGCAGAGTTCCAGCAGCAACTCCATGATGTCCGCCTGAATTGTCACATCCAGCGCAGTTGTCGGTTCATCTGCGATGATCAGCTCCGGATCCAGAAGCAGCGCCATCGCGATGATGATCCGTTGCCGCATGCCGCCGGACAGCTCGTGGGGATATTGGTTCAGCCGTTCTTCGGGCGAGGGGATATAGACCTCCCGCAACTTCAGAATAGCGATCTGTTCCGCTTCAGACTGGCTGAGCGAGCGGTGCGCCTTGAGCGTTTCGACCATTTGCTGGCCGATCGTCAGGACCGGGTTCAGAGTGACCATCGGATCCTGAAAGATCATCGCCATGCGATTGCCACGGATCGTACGCATCTCGGCGTCGGACAGTTTGACGATATCCTTGCCACCAAAAAGGATCTCACCACTGTCGATATATCCGGGCCGGCTGAGAAGGTTCATCAGAGAGAAACCGGTGATGGATTTACCGGCCCCGGATTCACCTACGATGCCCAGACGCTCGCCTTTTCCAAGGTCGAAGGAAATCTGGTTCAATGCGGTGACGGTGTGATCACGCATCGCAAATTTGACCGTGAGGTCGCGAACGGAAAGCAACGACATCGCTATTATCCTTTGTAGAGTTTCGGGTTCAGCACGTCACGCATCCAGTCACCCAAGAGGTTGATGACAAGAACGAGGACAACGAGAACCACACCGGGGATGGCGGTGATCCACCAGCTGCCGGAGAAGATATAGTCAAAACCGGAGGAGATCAGAGATCCGAGCGAGGGCTGACTGGGGGGCATCCCAAGACCCAGGAAGCTGAGTGACGCCTCGGAAATAATCGCATTCGCCACCTGCACCGTCGAAATCACAAAGATCGGCGACAGCGAGTTCGGCAGAATATGCCGCACCATAATCCGCATCGGGCCGAAGCCCAGCACGCGGGCGCTGTCGATATATTCCTTCTTTTTCTCAGCAAGAACAGTGGCGCGTACCGTTCGGGCATATTGCGGCCATTCGGCGACGCCGATCACTGCAATCAGGAAGTAGATCGCATATTGGTTGAAGGTCTCGCTGCCAAACATCGCCTGTGTCACCGCGAGGAAGATGATAGCGACCATCAACGTCGAGAAAGACAGCTGGATATCGGCAAAGCGCATCAGAAGGCTGTCGAGCCGCCCACCGACATAGCCGGCCACCAACCCGATTGAGATCCCGAGGAAGGCTTGCAAGGCGACGGCGCAAAGACCGATCAGCAGGGACAGGCGGGTGCCGTAGAGGATCGTCGACCACAGATCCCGTCCCTGATCATCGGTGCCAAACACGAACTGGGGGTCGGCTCCGTCAATCCAGGCTGGCGGGTATTCGCTGTTCATAATGTCGATCTGGGCCGGATCATAGGGATCAAACGGTGCCAGCACCGGTGCCAGGATCGAGGCGAGGGTGATGACCATGAACACCGCAAAGGATACCATCGCCACGGGGTTGCGCCGGAAGCTGTAGCCCATGTTGGAGTTCCACAGGCGACTAAACCGCGACGGGGTGGTTTGGTTTGTACTAAGGCTGCTCATGCGCCCATCCTCGCAATATTGACTGTTGGATTGACGAGCCCATAGATCAGGTCGACGATTGTGTTGGTCACCACAAAGATGAAGCCCACAATGATGAGATATGCCACGATCAACGGGGTATCGACGCGGTTCACCGCCTCAAGGAACATGAACCCCATGCCTGGCCACTGGAAGACGGTCTCCGTCAGAATAGTGTAGGCGACCATAGTTCCGATCTGCACACCACCAACGGTGATCACCGGCAACAAGGTATTCTTCAGCGCATGCACAAAATAGATGCGTCCGGGGCGGATGCCCTTGGCGCGGGCATATTTCACGTATTCGCTTTGCAGCACTTCCATCATCTCAGCCCGGATCAGGCGTACGAACAGCGGCAGCATGATCGATGCCAGCGCGACCGAAGGCAGCAGGATGTGCACCCAGCCATCTGCGGTAGCAAAATTAGTTTCCCAATAGCCAAAGACATGCACCACATCGCCCCGCCCGTAAGATGGGAACCATCCGAGTTCCACCGAGAAGACAAAAATCATCAGGATTGCGGTCAGGAAAACCGGGATCGAGATGCCGACAATCGAGACCCCCATGATCAAGCGGCTGAAGAACGCATTCGGTTTGATCGCTGTATAAACGCCCAAGGGTACGGAGAGGCCGACGATGATCAGGGTTGCACCCATAACCAGTTCCAAAGTGGCGGGCAGCTTCTTCAGGATCACGTCGAGTGCGGGTTCTTTGAAGAAATAGCTGGTGCCGAGGTCGCCCTGAAGGGCATTTCCAAGAAATCGGATGTACTGTGTCACGAAACTGTCGTTCAGACCCAATTCGTCGCGCAGTTGCTGGCGGACCTCTTCCGAAACGGACTGACCGACCAGTTCGCGCAGGGGGTCGCCGAGATTGTCCTGGATGGCAAAGCCGATCAGCGAGATGGCAAACATCACCGCGATAGCCTGAAACACGCGTTTCACGAGGTAGGCGAGCATGTTGGAGTTACCTTGTATCAGTCACTTGTTGATGGGCACAACGCCATTGACGCCCGACGGGCGGCAGGGACATGCCCATAAAGAAGTGGTGAAAATCTGGGAATTGGTGGCAAATCGGCCGGGGCAGCGACGCCGCCCCGGCCTAAGAGTTATCAGTCTACTTTCAGATCGCCGAAGTAGGGGAAGTTCAGAGCGTTCACGATCTTCTCAGCGTGGACACCATCACGAGCACCCCAGGCCAGATTCTGCCAGTGCAGCGGAATGAAGGCCGCGTCTTCATAAAGGATGCCTTCCAGCTTGCGCAGCAGTTCGCCACGTTTCGCCTGATCGGTTGTCGCATTGGCTTCAGCCATCAGAGCATCGGCTTCCGGGTTGCAGTAGTTGCCGGAATTGTACTGACCGTTGCCGGTGGCTTCGTCCGGGCAATGCGTCAGGAACTGGTGGAAGTTCGCGGAGTCTTCGGTGTCGGAGTGCCAGCCGATCATCATCATGTCGGCAGCGCGTTCGTCAAATGTCGGCCAGTACTGCGCTTTGGGCATGGTCTGCAGGTCAACTTTGATGTTGATCTTTGCCAGCATCGAAGCAACGGCCTGAGCGATTTTATCGTCGTTCACATAGCGGTTGTTCGGCGCCATCATGGTGACCGAGAAACCATCGGCGTAACCAGCTTCGGCCATCAGAGCCTTGGCTTTTTCAACGTCAAAGCGCGGTGTCAGGTTCTCGTCATAGCCGAGATAGCCGGCCGGGCTTGCCTGGGCGCCAACGGTGCCAAAGCCGCGCATAATGCGATCCACGATGCCGGCGTTGTTCACCGCATAGTCGATCGCCTTGCGAACACGTGCGTCTTTGAACGCTTCAACACGGTTCTGGTTCAGTTGGAACGTGATGATACGGGTGCCGGGTTCGGTGATCAGGGTGGTGCCTTCGTGTTCTTCGACACGCTTCAGATCAGTTGGCGGAACCGGTGCGATAAAATCAACGTCACCAGACAGCAGGGCTGCGACACGTGTCGGGTCTTCCTTGATCGGCGTCAGGATAATCTTGTCGACGTTGCCTTCGGAAGCGGTGTCCCAGTAGCCATCAAAGCGATCAAAGACGACTTTCACGCCCTGTTCACGCTCGGTGACAGTGAAGGGGCCGGTGCCGGACAGGTTGCGCGATGCAAAGCTGTCGCCGTGCTTGACCAGCTCAGCCTTTTCTTTGCCATCCTCGGTGGTGCCGGAGTAAAACTGGCTGTCCATCGGGAAGATGTAGGTCGCCGTGTGCAGGACCAGCGGATACGGCTCGGAGGTCTTCAGGTCGAAAGTCAGCTCGTCGATGACTTCGACGTCAGTGAAAGACGCGAAGATACCCTTGAAATCGGGGCTGGACTTCAGACGATCAAACGTCCAGTCAACATCTGCCGAGGTCAGCGGGTTGCCGCTGTGGAACGTGACACCGTCGCGCAGCTTGAACCGCATGGTGGTTTCATCGATCTGCTCCCAGCTTTCTGCCAGCCGCGGAGCGAACTGCAGATCCTTGGTCCAGCGGACCAGCGGATCAAATACCATGTGCGACAGCTGCAGCGTGCCGCCGGAAAGCTGCTCATGCGGATCCAGCGAAACCGGATCAGCGTCATAGGCGACCTTGATGGTCACCTCGGCCATCGCGGCCGTGCTCAGGGTTGCCGTCAGAGTGGCAACAGCGAGCGTACTCGCAAAATGTTTCATTATTCGTCCTCCCGTTACTGTATTGTTACTTCATCGGTATCGCAGGGGTCGCGAACAATCCAATGCCGATTGCAAAGCGGCTATGCAAAATGCGTATAGCTTGTTTTTCAAAAATATTTCAAAAGCTTATGGGACATTTGCTGGCTCAATCACCTCGGCGGATGCGCATTCTGCATAGCAAGAACCTATCAGAGGGTGGACGGGAATCGGCGGTTCTGACTGCTATACTGAGCACCTCAGCGGCGAAAAACAGCGCATCGAGGCGACGCATTGGCGCAGAAGACCGCCGGCCGAATCGAGATGAGAAAAACGACCTAAACTAAGAGAATCAGTGTTCCCCCTAGAGCGGAGAGCGCGGGTCGTTCCATGGCGGCATTGGAAACAGTCGCACGAAATTTCGTCGTTTGTACGTCGCAGACGCCCATTAACAGTCCGTTAATATGGTTAAGGCGCCAAATATTTGCCCGCAGCGCCGAATAAACCTATCAGCTTTTAGTCAAATCGTTCCAACCAGTGTGAAAGAGAGCCCACAATGGCAAATGTATTCGTTGCGTCGTTTCCAGGCGTATCTTCACTGAGTAACTATCTGGCCTTTGACAGCTTTGAAACCTCGCGCGACTCTTTCGGTACCGTTGTTTCTGCCACCGAGCTTGAACAGACGGGCGCCGATGGATCCGTGCTGCGCCTCGGCGGGGATTTTTCCAGCGAGGACCAGGCGGATTGGCAGATCTACTCGATGGACCACTCCCTGAACGGCACCCCAATCGTATCAGTTTCCAATATCTCGATGACCTTTGATCGCTTTGCCTCACTGCCTGCCGACGATTTGGCCCGTGAGTTGCTCTCTGGTGACGACGAGATCACTGCCCTCCTCAACAGCAATGTGACTGCCATCCGTACCTATGGCGGCGGCGATCGCATTTCACTTGGCGCCGGAAACGACACGGTCGCTGCCGGCGGGGGTAATGATTTCGTGACGGGTGGTCTGGGGATCGACAACCTCCGCGGAGGCTCCGGTGCAGATACGCTCCACGGGAACGGCGGCGACGATATCCTGCGCGGCGGAATCGGCCGTGACCGTATCTTTGGCGGTCTTGGTGACGATTTCATCGGGGGCGGACGGGGCAACGATCGTTTGATCGGTGGGGCTGGCAACGACACGATTCGTGGCGGCGCCGGTGTGGACCGACTATTTGGCGGGGCCGGTGATGACGTGATGACCGGCGGCGCGGGGGCGGATATATTTATCTTCAATGAGGGCGATCACACTGATCGCATCACCGATTTTGAGGCGGGGGTGGACCGCATCAAGCTTGGCCGCGGAGCGGAGAGCATGCAGGATGTCGATTTTGGTCAGGTCGGCGATGATGCGGCAATCTATTTTGCCGATGTCACCGTGCTCGTCGAAAACATGACATACACAGAGTTGCAGGACGCCGATCACTTCTTGTTCTGATATACTGACGCTCCAAGCTTCGCGCCTGGAGAGCGGTTCAGCAGATCAAGATGACAGATCCCAGGTAGACCCGAGGAGGTAAATGATGACTAGTGTTAAACGTAACCTGATTGCTGCGGCGCTGCTTTGCACTCTACCTGCGGTGACATCCGCAGACCCGTTGCCGCGCAGTGCAAAAATTGCCAATCCGCAGAAAATTGCAAAAATATACTCGGGAAAGACTGAACTCTGGACCAACAACTGCGGCGGAGGCATCTATTTCGCACCGGGCGGTCAGGCGCGCGCCTGGTGTGCCGACCGAAGCGATAACCTGGGCGCAGGAACCTGGGCGGTCGATGCAAACGGGCAGATGTGCCAGGATCTCGTTTGGTACTACCCAAGCGGACGCCGTGCCGGAGCCAGCTCGAACGACAAATCCTGCATCAGCCATGTGGTTGACGCCTGGGGTGTCATCTGGCGAAGCTGGCCGAACGATCCCGAATGGTGGCCGATGGGGAAAGATGCGGGTCTCGTCCGTGGATATAAATTCCAGGCCCAGGTTCAACAGACCCGGTCCAAACTGGGGTTCTGATTGATCCGGGTAAGAAGCCGTTTCAGGGGTCAGCCAAAAAAAGGGCCGACCCCTCGCTTTTGACTTGCACCCCCGCGCCGCTACGCTTAAACCCCGCCGGAGTGGACCGATAGCTCAGCTGGATAGAGTACTTGACTACGAATCAAGGGGTCGGGGGTTCGAATCCTCCTCGGTCCGCCACTTTCCCCATTTGTATGACGTCAGAGGTGTTTGACTTTTCCGTCACATCATTGACCCAACAGAGTCCCGGCCGAACTCATCCGCCGCAACATTCAGCCAGCATCCGAACACTGCTCGCTGGCGTTCCGTGTTGTCCTAAAACTTGCGCTACGTCATTGTGCCAACATGCGTCAGCCCACAAAACAACAGTTAGATCGACTTGAACGCCTCAGGGCCGATCTTCGCGTCCGGGGAAGCTCTCTCACAAAGATCGCCCGCGAATTGGGCGTGACTGACTCTGCTGTCACTTTGGTAGGAAAAAGAATGTGTCGATCTGCGAAGATTGAGCAGGCTTTGGCGGACGCTTTACAAACTACGCGAGAGCAGCTTTTCCCTGATCTTTGCGAAGAGAGATAGAGCGGCCATTAGATTTGGCCCGAGAAATATGGACAGTTGAGCTAGGTGGATTTTCCGCTCCTGATCCGGCAGCGTGCTGGGACGAAGGAGCAACGATGGCAAGGCGATCCAGACAGAACCACAGCCCGGCATTCAAGGCGAAAGTCGCATTGTCAGCTTTGAAGGGCGACAAAACGATGAGCGAATTGGCGACGCAGTTTGACGTTCACCCAAATCAGATCAAGCAATGGAATGACCAGCTCCTAGACGGCGTGACAGACGTTTTTGACGACAAGCCGAAGGCGTCGAAGGAGCTCGAGATCGATGTGAAATCGTTGCACGCGACGATAGGCCAGTTGACGCTGGAAAACGATTTTTTGGGCGAAGCGCTCGCCAAGGCCGGTCTGCTAAGAACGCATGCTGTGACACGGCCAAACCAGGTCTGGCGATGGACATTACCTACATCCCCATGGCGCGCGGATTTGTTTATCTCGTTGCGGTGCTGGACTGGTTCAGCCGAAAGATTCTGGTCTGGCGATTGTCGACAACGCTGGAAACCGGCCCGGGCATCGAGGCTTTGAAAGATGCCTTGCGCGGTCATGGCAAGCCCGAGATCATGAACACGGATCAGGGCAGCCAGTTCACGTCCATCGACTTCATCAAGACGCTGAAGGACGCGGGCATCCAGATCAGCATGGATGGCAAAGGTGCGTGGCGGGACGACGTCTTTGTCGAACGGCTGTGGCGGACGATCAAATACGAGGAGGTCTACCTGCGCGCGTATGAAAGCGTGTCAGCAGCCCGCGAGAGCCTGTGCCGATATCTGGCGTTCTATAACAGCAGGAGGCCGCACTCATCGCTGGACGGGCAGACGCCCGATCAGGCCTATCTCAAACCGTTGCGACAAATCCCGGTCGCAGCATAATCGAGCGGGAAATCTACCTACGAAACGGCCGGAAACTGTTCAAACGACCCGAACCACCTCTGCTTAGGGTGTCCAGTCGCTTGAAGAACCTTAGAATGCGTTGCAGCTGTGCGGCTCCTTTGACTTAGAACGCTCGCTAAGCTTGCTGCAGCGCAGTAAAGCGCAAGTGATTACCTACGTTCTGAATGGTCAATAACTGAACAGCACGATGGATGTCGGCTTCAGGCATTTCGCGAACCCTTGATTCGCAGCCGCAAGCTGTGACCAATTCCATGGTGGATATACTCCATTATGGACCGTCTCGCTGAATCTACCAGTCTGATGTGCAGACTCCGACCCCGAAGCTGGCGCCCCGGCGTCGGTATATTTGGTATATTGAGACCTGAGCTTATTCGGCAGCTTTAAGCTCGGTGTCGATTTCGATGGTCAGCTGGCCCACCGGGATGCTGCTGCCGACGCCGAAATCTGCCGGGTCGATTGTGCCCGACGCGGAGAAAGCCACCCAGTCGCCTTTGTAGTAATCAAAGAACTGACCGACCGGATGCGCGCCAAGGTGTGTCAGGCGGGCCTCAAGCATCACCGGTTTGGTGACACCGTGCAAGGTCAGATCGCCGGTAATCTCGGCTGTATCCTCACCGGTGAGTTTTACACCGGTGCTGGTAAAGGTGATCTCCGGATAGGTGCCTGCGTCCAGGAAATCCGGACTTTTGGCATGTTGATCAAGCGCCTCGACACCGGAGAAGAAGCTGTCCGTTGCGATGGCCGCTGTGACGCTGGCGGTCTCCGGGTTTGCAGGATCCAGTTCCAGCGTGCCGCTGACCGCAGTGAATTCGCCGTGCTGCATTGAGACGCCGGCGTGGTTCCAGCCCACGCGAACCTCAGTGTGGCCAGGATCTGTCTTGTAAGTTGCTGCAGCGGCTGCGCCTGTCATGATGGCAAGAGCGGCGAGGGCGCTGAGAAAGTGGATTTTGGTCATTGCGTATCCTTTCCGTTGGACGTGAAGTTAAAGGGGTTGTGAATCAAAACATGCCGTTGCCGTGGGCGAATTCGGCGGGGATTTCCTGCACCGCGTCCCAATGCTCGGCGATCAGCCCGTCCTCGACGCGCCAGAGGTCATAGAAAGCGGTGGGTTTGCCGTCGTAGATGCCTGCAGCTTGGGTCATTACGAAATTGCCTTCAGCCACCACGTTGTGCAGTTCGGTGTAGCCGAAGGAGATTTCGTTCTCGGCCAGATAGGCGATGAACCCCTTCAGCCCGTCGCGGGTGTCTGGCACATAAGGATTGTGCTGCATGTAATCGGCGCGGATGTAGTCGTCGATCCTGGCAAGGTCGCCGCCCATCAGCACGTCGGTGACGAGGCCGGTAACCAGTGCCTTGTTGGCTTCGGTCTTGTCCAGATCTGTGATTTCGGTGGTGCCATCAATCATGGAACGGCCGCTGGCGGTCTCAGTCACTTCATCCTGGATCGCATCCCAATGCTCTACCAGCTTGCCGTCTTCAAAGCGGAACAGGTCGATGATCACCTTCGGCCCGAAGAATTCCGCTGTCTGATGGATCACCACAAAGCTGTCATCACCGAACACCCGGATGGGGTTGACCTGCACGGGCGGATCCAGCGTTTCAAGGAAGTCCACAAAGCCCAACAGCCCTTCGCGCCCATCGGCGGCCTGCGGGTTGTGCTGGATGTAATTCTCGGCGACATGCGCGCGGATAAACTCGCGGTCGCCTTTGGCGAGGCCCTGCTCAAGAAGAGCCCGGGCGGTGGCCTTGTTTTCTGCGGGATCAGCGGCTGCAGAGGTTGCTACGGCTGCGGCCAGCACCGCTGTTGTTGCCGCTTTCTCGAAAATGGTCATTCAAGTCTCCTTCGTGGCTGTTGCCTGAGTCGGTCACATAAGTTACTATTAAGAAGTGTGGTTCCTATGTGGAAGAAGGCACTTTTTAGTAACTAAGGAAAATTCATGAAGCGGCGTGAGGAAATCGAACGAGAGCTGGGGCTGGATCTTTGCCCGATCCGAACCGTGCTGGCGCAGATCAGCGGCAAATGGAGCCTGCTGGTGATCCTGTTGCTGCGGGACGGGGAATACCGGTTTTCAGAAATTCAACGGGCAATCCCCGATGTTTCGCAGCGGATGCTGACCCAGACCCTGCGGCAGCTAGAACGCGATGGGCTGGTGGCGCGCAAGGTCACACCGGTGATCCCGCCGCGGGTTGATTATGCCATTACCGAGCTGGGCAGATCCTTGTTTGACCCTATCGGCGCGATGGCCGCCTGGGCGGTAGAGAAGCACCCGGAAATCATGACTGCAAGGGAACGCTACGACAACGCAGGATAGGGCCGGGGCTGCGACCCCGGCCGCCCGTTCAGGTGAACACCACTTGGATATCGGTGTATTCTGCCAGTCCTTCCTCGCCGAATTCCACGCCGAGGCCGGAGGATTTCACCCCGCCGAATGGCGCGTTGGGCTGGATTGCCCCGTGCTTGTTGATCCAGACTGAGCCGCACTCCAGTCGTGCCGCCACTGTTCGCGCCTTGGCAATATCGCTGGACCAGACCGATCCGCCCAGCCCGTTGGGGCTGTCATTGGCGGCTGCAATCGCCTCCTCAACGTCACGGAATTTGATAACCGGCAGGGCTGGACCGAACTGCTCCTCATCCACCAGCGCATCACCATTGGCGAGGCCGGCAATGATGGTCGGCTCAAAAAACAGCCCTTCACCAGGGTTGCCGCCCAGCAGCAACTGGCCTTTATCGCGGGCCGCGGCTACGAGACGGGACACCTTGGCGTGCTGCATCGGATTTTGCAGCGGGCCAAGGATGGAGGACTCGTCGGATCCCGGACCCACAGGAATGGTGCGGGCAAATTCCACCAGCGCGGCACAGACTGCATCGTGAATGTCTTCATGCACATAAAGGCGCTTCAGCGCAGCGCAGGTCTGGCCGTTGTTGATGAAGGCGCCCCAGAACAGCCCCTCGGCGATTGCTTGCGGATCGGCGTCCGGCAGCACGATGCCCGCGTCATTGCCGCCCATTTCCAGCGTCAGCCGCTTCATTGTCGGCGCGGCCGAGGCCATGATCTTCTCGCCCGTTGCACAAGAGCCGGTGAAGACAATTTTGCGGATCCCCGGATGGGCAGACATTGCTGCCCCCAGGTTGTCAGTCTGGTCGTCGCCGGTGATACAATTAAGAACACCCGCTGGCAGCACCTCGTTCAGCAAAGCCACAAGCCGCAGCGTGCTGAGCGGAGTCAGCGGCGAGGGTTTTATCACCACGGTATTGCCGGTCCGCAGCGCGGGCAGAATGTGCCAAATCGCAATCATCACCGGGTAGTTCCAAGGGGTGATCGAGCCGACGACACCAAGCGGTTTGCGATGCAGCTCAATCCGACCTTCGGCGTCTTCCTGCAGAACTTTGACCGGCAGCGACAGCTGAGCGGTGTAACCGGCCCAGGCCTGAGCTCCACCCATCTCAAAACGTGATCCGAGGCCATTGAGCGGCTTGCCCTGTTCGGCGGTGATTAGCTGCGCGAGCTCCTCGGCGTGCTCCGCGATCTTGTCCGTGACGGCTTCGCAATAGCACCGCAGTTCGGTGTCGGGCAGCTGCGACCAGCTGGCAAAGGCTGCTTGCGCGGCTGCCACCGCACGATCCAGGTCCGCCAGCGTTCCGTTTGGTGCTTGGCCTGCCAGCCCGCCTGCCGGGTTGGCAACGTCGAAACTGGCGGCAGCTGGCGCGGGCGCGCCGCCGATTGTCATCTCAAATGTCATAGGGTGTCCTCCTTGGCTGCAGGTCAGGCGGCGGGCATGAAATAGTCCATATGGACCTTCCAGCCGTCGTCACCGTTCTGCCAGACAACCACATAGGCCAGATGGATATCGGCTGCGCCCTCGGCCCGCGGCGTCAGTACCACGCGGCCTGTCTCAATCGCGCTGCAGCCTTCTTGCTGCACCGATGTTGTTGAGAGCTGGGCCAACTTCATGTCTTGCACCGCGCCCAGGAAGTAGGCTGAGGCACCGTCGCGCCCGGTAAAGGTTCCGATCCCCTGGCCAATCACCACCGGGTCGGCGGTGTAGTAGCCCTCCACCAGCGCGGCGACATCGCCAGCGGCAAAGTCCGCCTCGAACTGGCGCGACTTCTCGGCGATCACGTCTTTCAGGGTTGCAGTCATGGTGTAATCCTCCCTTGGATTTGCGCATGCCCTCGGCAGTCCCGGGGTGCTGACGCCAACGCTAGCCAGGGAAAGGGAGGTGCAGTATAGTGCAGATGCACTATGTGTTTGGCAGCTTGGCGCGGGATACCCGGACCCCATGAACCGCTATGATCTAAGTGAATTTGTACTGAGCCTGATGGACAAGGCCAACACCCACACGCCGCTGCATTTCCAGCAGTACATGATCGGGCTGATGCGCGGCATTACGGTGTTTGATTCCGCCTGGTGGGGCTGGTCGGTGTTCCGGGGCGGCAAGATCGCCATGGTCCATACGATGGTCAGCGGTTTGCCGGAGGGGTTCGAGCCCAAGGTCAAAGCGCATCTGGTGAATGACCCCTTTGTGCGCACCGGCCGTTCCCTGAAACGGTACGCCCGGTCGCTGTCGGTCGAGGATGCTGTGACAGATCCCGGGTTTAAGGTCTTCGCCGAGGAATTCGATCTGACTCAGATGCTGAACGGCCATTGCAAGGTGCGCGAAGGGCCGTTCAACTTTTTCATGTCGCTTTACCGGCATGGCCAGAAGCCAGCCTTTACCGACACAGAGACTGCGGATTTTCTGGCCATCCTACGGCATCTGGAGCAGGCGTTGTCGATGTGCTTACAGCTGGACCTAGGATTGCGGGTGGACCCCTGCAACGAATGGGCGCTGCTGGACCATGAGGGCGAATTGTTCTTGTGCTCTTCCGGCTTCAATGCGGCGGTGAAAGACGGGCTTGAGCCGGGGCAGAAGCCGACGGCCATGATGCGGGAACTGGCGGGTCATACTGTGATCACCGCGCCCTCCGGGACGACCTTCGGCCGCTCCCGTTACTCTGACGACCTTTGGCTGATTTCGGCACAGCCGGTCAGCCCCCTGAGCCGCCTGTCCCCGAAGGAACGCCATGTTGCGGAGCTGCTGATTTCCGGCGCGACGATGCGGGCGATTGCCGAAGACGTCGGCGTTTCGGTCAATACCGTGCGGAATCAGGCGGCCTCCATCTATCGGAAAACCGGCGTTCACAGCAAAGTCGAACTGCTGCGACTGGCGGGCAGCCAGCTGCGCTAGAGCTGCACCCGTAGCGTTTCAGGCACCTTCATTCCTTCGCTATGCCGCTGATTTCATGTGGCTCCATCGACGTTCCTGCGAGCGCTGCAAAGCTGTAAACAATCCGGTCGATGATAGTGCATATGCACTATGTCTGAGCCGCGGGCCCTTCCGTACCGTTTTGGAAAAGGGAGGATCACCATGACCAAACTCACATCTTTCAGCCGCCGCAGTTTCCTCGCCGGAACGGCCGCCGCAACCGGCGCACTGGCGATGCCGTCCATTGCAACCGCCGCCTCCAAGAAGGTGCGGATCGGATTCATCTCGCCGCTGAGCGGACCGCGCGCCTCGTTCGGGACATCGGATCAGTGGATGGTCGACAGCATCCGCAAGCAGCTGGAGGGCGGGCTGAACGCTGGCGGCAGCACCCATGAAGTCGAGATCATCGTGAAGGACAATCAGTCCAACATGAACCGGTCGATCTCTGCGGGCAATGAGCTGATCCTGCGCGATCAGGTCGATATGCTGCTGATCAACGACGGCGATGCGGCGGTGGCTTTGGGCGAGATCGCCGATATTCATGGCATCCCGACGATGAGCACGATGCAGCCCTGGCAAGCCTGGATGTTCCCGCGCGGCTCCAACCCGGAACAGGGCTTTCCCTGGACCTTCCATTTCTTTTGGGGCGCAGATGACGCCATGAGCACCTTTGTGCGGCTTTGGGATCAGATCGACACCAACAAGAGCGTTGGCGATTTCTATCTCGACAACCCGGTCGGACAGGCCTTTGCCGATCCGGCGATGGGGTTGCCTGGCTTCATCGAGCGGGGCGGTTATTCGCGTACCGATGGCGGCATGTTCAAGATCGACGCGGATGACTATTCCGCTCAGGTCAGCCGTTTCCGCGACGCCAGCGCCGATATTGTGACCGGCTTCGGCTTCCCGCCGCATTGGATCACCTTCTGGAATCAGGCGGGGCAGGCGGGCTACACCCCCAAGGCCTGCACCTTTGCTGCGGCCTTTCTGTTCCCACAGGCGATTGAAGCGATGGGCGCGCGCGGCGATGGCATGACGACTGAGGTCTGGTGGACCCCGAATATGCCCTTCGCCTCCTCCTTCACCGGGCAAAGCGCCCGCGAACTGGCCGGTGCCTGGGAAGCAGACAGCAACGCGCAATGGGTGCAGACGCTGGGCTACAGCCATGCGCTGTTCGAGGTGGGCCTGAATGCGCTGGTGCAGTCCGGCGCCCCCAAGGACCGCGCCGCAGTCCGCGACGTGTTTGCTGCCACAAAAATGGACACGGTTGTGGGGCCGGTGGATTTTGCCTCCAGCCCTGTCAAAAACGTGGCGAAGACCCAGCTGGCGGGCGGCCAGTGGCGCAAGTCCTCGGGCAAGCATGCGTTTGAACTGGTGATTACCGAAAACACCCTCGCGCCTGACATTCGCGTCGAAAGCGAAACCATCGCACTGCCCAAGGTCTGAGCCATGTTGGAAGCACGCAATCTCAGCAAGGCGTTTGGCGGCCTGCGGGTGATCGAGGATGTCTCGGTCACCGTCGCACCGGGCAGCTGCCTTGGGATCATGGGGGGCAATGGCGCGGGCAAGAGCACGTTCTTTGACCTCTTGACCGACGTCACACGCGCCGATGGCGGATCGGTCCATGTGGCAGGGCGGGATGTAACCGGGCTGGACACAGCCGGGCGGGTCCGTGCCGGGCTGGCACGTGCCTTTCAGGTGCCGCGCGCATTTGCCTCTCTCAGCGTTCAAGAGACACTCTATCTGGCACAGCACGCAAGCCACGGCATCGCGCCCAAGGCCGCACGGGCGCGGGTGGAGGAGATCCTGGAGATCACCGGTCTGGGACCACACCGCAACAATCCCGGCACCGCGCTGCGGTTGTTGGACCGCAAACGGCTCGAACTGGCAAAGGCGCTGGCCTCTGATCCCAAAGTGATCCTGCTGGACGAGGTGTCCGGCGGGCTGACCGATCAGGAAACCGCCGAGATGGTGCTACTGGTCAAGCGGCTGAAGGAAGCGGGGCTGGCGGTCCTGTGGATTGAGCATATCGCCCACGCACTGCAGGAAGCGTCTGACAGGATCATGATGCTGGCGCTGGGGCGCAAGCTGATTGAGGACCGCCCGGAGGTGGTTGCAGCCGACCCGCAGGTGCGCGCGCTGTATCTGGGGGCGGCGGCATGACCCTGTTGCAGATGCAGAACCTGACCGCGCGCTATGGCGATTTCCAGGCCCTGTTTGGAATTGATGCGCATGTAGCCAAGGGCGAGACCGTCGCGCTGATCGGTGCCAATGGCGCGGGAAAGACCACGCTGCTGCGGGCGATTGCAGGCTTGGGCACACGCGAGGCGGGGCAGCTGACCTTTGCCGGGCAGGACATTCTGGCGCTGGATCCCGGCGCGCTGGCGCAGCGCGGCATTGCCATGGTGCCGGAAGGCCGTCGGCTGTTTCCCAGCCTGACCGTGGCGGAAAACCTGATGATCGGCGGCGATGTCGGACGGCGCGGCCACTGGACCCTGCCGCGGGTGCTGCAGCTGTTCGACGAAATCGCGCCGATGGCGCAGCGACCTGCAGGTCTGCTGTCGGGCGGCCAGCAGCAAATGGTGGCCATCGGCCGCGCGCTGATGACCAACCCGGAGCTTTTGCTGGTGGATGAGGCCTCCCTCGGGCTGGCGCCGGTGATTGTTGATCGGGTGTATGAGGCTTTGGCCGACCTCAAGGCGCGCGGCACCACAATTGTGCTGGTCGAACAGGATATCCGCAGGGCGCTGGCAGCCTCTGACCGTTTCTACTGCCTGCTGGCAGGGCAAGTGTCGCTGGCAGGCGCTTCGGATGGTGCCTGTTTCGAGCAGGTGAGTCAGGCCTATTTCGGAGAGAACCAATGAGCACAGCCATAGAAATCCTGATGAACGGGCTGTTCCTGGGCGGGCTCTATGCGCTGTTCGGGCTGGGGCTGTCGCTGATCTTCGGTGTCATGCGAATTGCCAATATTGCTCATGGAGAGCTGGCCATTGCCGGCGCGCTGGCGCTGTTTACCCTCAGCGCGGACTGGCCGGTCAGCCCATTTCTGCTGATGCCGCTGGTCTGCCTGGGCGCTTTCGCCTTTGGCTGGCTGCTGCAGACCCAGCTGCTGAACCGGGTGCTGAGCCCCGATCCGATGCCCGCGCTGCTGGTCACCTTCGGCCTGTCGGTGGTGATGCAGAATGCGATGGTCGGCTTATACGGCGCCAACAGCCGCAGCATCGACCTAGGCGCGGTCAAAACCGCCAATCTCACCATTGCTGGCCAGACAATCGGCTGGCTGCCGCTGGGCATCTTTCTGCTGTCGCTGTCGCTGTTCGGCGGGCTGCATCTGATCCTGAGCAAAACCCGGCTGGGCCGTGCCGTGCGCGCAACCTCTGATGATGCGGAAACCGTGGCGCTGTTTGCAATCCGCCGCCGGCGCATCTTTGCCATTGCCATGGCAGTCTCCGCCGCCTGTGCGGCGCTGGCAGGAATGCTGCTGGCCTCACGCAGTTCGATCACGCCGTTTTCCGGTGCGGAGCGGCTGCTCATCGCCTTTGAGGTGATCGTGATCGGCGGCCTTGGCTCAATCTGGGCCAGCTATCTTGGCGGCATCGCCCTGGCGCTGGTGCATGTGGCGGGCTTCTACTTTGATCCGGCGTCGGGGCTGCTCTACGGGCACCTGCTTCTGCTGGTCTTCCTTCTCATCCGCCCGCAGGGGCTTGCCGGAAAGGTGGTGACACGATGACCCGCGCTATTCTTGCCCTTTTGCTGACGGCACTTACCGCCGCGCCTTTTGCGCTGAATGCAGGCGGGCTGGCGCTGCTGACCGAAATGCTGGTGCTGCTGGCCATCGCCCAAAGCTGGAACCTGCTGGCGGGTTATGGCGGCCTCCTGTCGCTTGGCCACCACGCTTTTGTCGCCACCGGGGCGTACCTCTTGTTTGCTGTCACAC
The DNA here is from genome assembly GCF_048056095.1 of Phaeobacter sp. JH20_34. Classification (NCBI taxonomy): domain Bacteria; kingdom Pseudomonadati; phylum Pseudomonadota; class Alphaproteobacteria; order Rhodobacterales; family Roseobacteraceae; genus Phaeobacter; species Phaeobacter sp. JH20_34. The sequence continues at coordinate 76,563 of NZ_JAYMWT010000001.1, forward strand.
GGGACCTGCCTGTCTCTCCCTACATCATGGTCCCGTTGTCCGGGGCCGGGGCGGCGCTGCTGGCGCTTGCCCTGACCCCGGTTCTGTTCCGCCTGCGCGAGGTCTATTTCGCCATCGGCATGTGGGTGGCGGCAGAGATCATAAAAATCGTTGTCGGCCGGCTGGACTACTTCGGAAGCTCGTCCGGCCTGCCGCTTTATGCGGCTCGGCGGATCGACACCAGCTGGCTGCCCGCGTCGGCGCACTGGTTTGCGCTGGCACTGTCCGCGGGGCTGTGTCTGGGGCTGTGGCTGCTGCAGCAAAGCCCCTATGGCCTGCATGTCCATGCGATGCGCGATGACGAAACCGCCGCCCGCTCGCTGGGGGTGAAAACCCGGCGGATCAAAGGGACCATCTTTGTCCTTTCGGCGGCGGGGTGCGGCATGGCCGGCGCCATCAGTTTTCTTGGCACGCTCTATGTCTCGCCAATCGCCGCCTTCGACATCAACTGGACGGTGAACGCGATCTTTATCTGCGTTATCGGCGGGCTTGGCACCATCCGCGGCCCGGTGCTGGGCGTGCTGCTGTTCGTTCTCCTGCGGGAGGGGCTCGCCGCCTATCCCGGCTGGAGCCAGATTGCCCTCGGCCTCATCGCGGTTGCGGTGATGCTGTTGGCGCCGCGGGGGCTGAGCGGCCTGCTGGACCGCCTGCTCCCCAATATCAGAAGGGCCGTCTGAGGCCTGCAAGACCATACCTTCAGGAGGGGAAAATGAAGAAGAGTTTGACGCTGGCCGCCTGGCTGGCCGGATCACTGCTGCCTGCCGCTACCCGTGCTCAGGATGCGCCGCCACCGGACGCCTACGGCTCCTTGTTCCGCAGCATCGCGGGTGACGGCCTGGAAAAGAACCACCGTATTGGTGTCTTGGGCTGGGTGGATGCAACCGCCATCACGGCGTCCAGCACTGGCGTGGACGGAGCGCTCGGCAATGGCGCGTTCTTCTCCGGCGAGGAGGGGCTGAACCTCAACCAGCTGGGATTGGTGTTCTGCCGCGGCATCAGCTGCCCCGGTCCGCTGGCCGGCCGCCCGCAAGGCGTTATCGCCCGGGTCGGCCCGTTTCCGGGGCCGCGCGGCGAGCAGGTGGAGTTCGGTTTCAATATCACCGCGACCTATGGGAGGGATTCCGACTTCTTCCGTACTGCGGGGTTTGACGACTTCACCTCCGATCTGGACGATGACAACAAGCTGGCCTTCCCGCAGGCCTATGCTGAGGTCTATCTGCCGGTGCTGGGCGGCACCACGGTCTTGGCGGGGAACTTCCTGTCGCCAGTCTCTGGTAAGGAAATCGGCCTGCCGTTCACCCCGCCCAACTGGTTTTCCACCCATACCTACAGCCTGCAGCATGGGCCTGGGACCCATACCGGCGTGCTGATCAGCTCTCGTCTGCCCACGCGGGAGGGAGCCGGACTCTGGGGCTTTGAGCTGGGCGCCGTGACCGGCTGGAGCACGGTGGAAGACAGCCGCCTGACGCTGATCGGCGCGCTGCGCTGGCGCAGTGCGGATTTCCGAACCTGGGTCGACTTCGAGGCGATCTATGGAAACGGCGAGGGCGATGCCTACGGCCCGTCCCGCGGCGGTTCCGCCTATATCGCGCTCAGCAGCACCGGTGAACGGCTCGACCGGGCGGCGGCCTACCTGACGGTTGGCCATCAGGTGAACCCTGATCTGTCCCTGGCTTTTGAGGCCAGCTACGGCTTTCAGGAGGGCGGCGATATTCCGGCCCCCGGCGCGATCACCCAGAAAAGCGAATGGTACGGCCTCAATGCCCAGGCCCGTTACCAGCTTGCGGACAATCTGCACCTGAACGGGCGTGCCGAATGGTTTCGCGACGACAACGCCGCCAACATCCTGTGGGCCGCGAACGGCGCCACCGGCGGCAATGTCTATGCGGTGACGGCGGGGCTGGAGTGGCAGGCAACCCCCGCGCTGCGGATCCGGCCAGAGCTTCGCTACGACACCTATGACGGCGGCGGCACACTGTTTGGCGGCGGCCGCAACGACCAGTTCACCGCGCTGCTGAACGCAACGCTGCGCTTCTGAAACCTGCACATCGAGGAGAGACGACAATGCCGGGTACAGGATTTTACTTTGACGAGCATTGCCTGTGGCACACCACTGGCGAACACGCGCTGATCATGCCGGTCGGGGGCTGGGTGCAGCCGCCCGCTGGCGCCGGTCACGCGGAATCGCCAGAATCCAAGCGGCGGCTGAAGTCGCTGATGGATGTGTCCGGACTGACCGCCCAACTGGGCGTGCAGTCCGCCCGGCCCGTCACCGAATGCGAAATGGCGCGAGTCCACAGCAGTGACTACATTGAGCGTTTCAAGGCGCTCAGCGATGCGGGCGGCGGAAACGCTGGTCTGTTCTCACCTTTCGGAGCTGGCAGCTACGAAATTGCCGCGCTGTCGGCCGGGCTGGCGCGACAGGCGGTTTTCGATGTGCTGGACGGGACCTATCAGAACGCCTATGCCCTGTCGCGCCCGCCGGGCCACCATGCCGGGCGCGACGGCTCCATGGGCTTCTGCCTGCTGGCCAATATCCCGATCGCCATCGAGGCTGCGAAGGCTGAAAAGGGGCTGGGCCGGGTGGCAGTGCTGGATTGGGATGTGCATCACGGCAACGGCACGCAGGACATATTTTATGAGCGCGGTGATGTTCTGACGATTTCGATTCACCAGCAAAGCTGCTTCCCACCTGGCTCCGGCTTGGGGGAGGAGCGCGGCGCGGGAGCAGGAGCCGACTGCAACTTGAACGTGGAGCTGCTGCCGGGCGCAGGCCACCAGTCTTACGCCGATGCGATGGAGCTGCTGGTGTTGCCCGCGCTTTACGAATTCAAACCGGATCTGATCATCATCGCCTGCGGGCTGGATGCCAATAACTTCGATCCGCTCAGCCGAATGACGGCCCACAGCGGCACATTCGCCTATCTCACCCGCACGGTGATGAAGGCCGCGCGCGATCTATGTGGTGGCAGACTGGTTGCGGTACATGAAGGCGGCTACGCGGAGGCGGTGGTTCCCTTCTGTGCGCACGAAGTGATCGCGACGATGGCAGGCATCAAGAGCGATGTCGAAGACCCCTTCCGCGGCGTTGCCGAGGCCAACCAGCCCGCAGCCGATTTCGTCGAATTTCAGCGGAACCGGCTGATAAAGTTCGCGGAGCAGATTGCATCAACATAGTCAGGAGCTCTGGCTCACGGCGCCGGCCGGTTTCCTGGTCTTCGCCTCACCGCTCAATTGCAAGACTACCCCGCGATCACACGCGGCAGTTTGTTAAAAAGTAACTGCGACCGATTGGGCTTCAAGCGGGGTATTCTTGCCTCGCTTGGAGCTTTCGGAAAACGGCGAGCTGCTTCATCACCAGACGTAGACCTCCATCTTGTCGGCGGCTATGGAATAGCCCGTTTGGCCAAGCGCGGTAGATTGCAGTTGCGTCCGCAGTGTTCCCGTAACCCAAACCGGATCCCAGAGCTGATCCCCCGGCCATGGTTCTGTCGCGGTGACCATCACAAGCTGGTTAGCCGGGGGCGGGGGCGTATGGATGCAGGCGCCGACATAGGGCACCAGCATGAACTCCGTCACGCCCTTTGCTCCGACGTCGAAGGGGATGATGAAACCTGGCATCTTGATATACACACCGTTCAGCTCTTCGTTCAGCTTCGTCGCATTTGCGTCGTAGATCGGCCGCCAAGTGTCATTCTCAACGTCCATATCGCCTTCGCCGGTGATCTCCGAATAGGGAACTCCCGGCGGGATCAGGTCATCCCACATGATCTCGCGCGGCGTCGCTGCAGAGGCCACCGTTGGGGCAACCACTGATCCAGACAAGAGCATCAACGCCGTTCTGCGGTTCATCATTTGGTCCACCTCGCTTAGTCCACTACGTCCTTACCATCATACCATCGGCAACGGACATTCTATAGGCTCTCATCGCAGGTATGAGGCTGACAACCATGCCGGCACAGATAACGCTCAGAATGACCCAAAACTCGCGCAGTGTTGGCGCATCAATCGGCAACCACAAGCCAAGCGCGCTGTCGAGAAGGGGTTGGGAGATGATCAACCCTACATATACCAACCCCAATCCAAGTGTTGCCCCGAGAGTGGCCATCATCATCGCCTCCAACACCAGCAGGCTAAGTATTGTTAGCGGACCTGCACCCATCGCGCGAAAGATCGCCATTTCGCGGCGCCGTTCATTCAGACTGGAAAAGATCGTGGCCATCATTCCAATCAGCGCGGTCACAACCACCATAGCCGAGACTGCAACAAGCGCGGTTTCGGCTATGCCAACAATACCCCATAGCTCTTGCAAAGCCACACCCGGCAGGATCGCCAGCAACGGCTCTTCGCGATATTCGTTGATGGAACGTTGCAGAGAAAATGTCTGGAGCGGGCTTTTGACACTGACGAGGGCCGCCGTTATCGCTTTCGGTGTCAGGTCCATCTGACGGATGACATCCACCGGCGTCGCCTGACCGGGGATCTGTGCGCCACTCTGCCAGTCGACATGGATGGCTTCTATTGCCTCCATGCTTATGATGACGGTACGGTCAACCGGCGTACCGGTCTTTCCCAGAATTCCAGAGACCCGGAATGGCTGATCTTTGTGTTCGGTGAAAGACGCAAGGCCATGCGCCACGATGATCGGGTCGCCGACCTTGTAACCCAATGCGGACGCGACGTCGGCCCCAACCACCGCATCAAAAAGATCATCCATGACGGCGCCATTTGCCAGCGTCAACGACCTGCCTTGCCGATATCTATAATGCTCAAAAAACTCTTGGGTGGTGCCCATCACACGGAACTGCCGGTGGCTGTCGCCAAGGGAGATCGGCACAATCCAGTCCACATCGGACCGGCCCGCGATGTCCTGATAGCTTTGCCAGCTGACGTTGTTTGTCGCATTCCCTATACGAAATACTGAGTAGAGCAACAACTGCACAGATCCCGAGCGGGCGCCGACAATCAGATCGGTCCCGGAAATCGTGTCGGCAAAGCTCGCCTTGGCCCCGGTTCGCACCTTTTCGACGCCAAGAAAAAGGGCGACCGACAAAGCGATAGCGAGGATTGTCATGCCCACCGTCAGCGCACGCGCAAACAGCGACGCAATCGCCAGCCGCAAAATCATGATACACCTTTCTGAACTTCGGCGATGTCCTCAAGGGTGATGACCCGGTCGAACCTTTTGCCCAGACGGGGATCATGACTCACCATCAATAGTGAAGAGCCCGTAGACGCAGTCTGTGTGAACAGCACATCGAGAAAGGCGTACTGGGCGTTGCTATCGAGGGCAGAGGTCGGCTCATCCGCGATGATCAGTGGGGGCTGGCCAATCAAGGCACGGGCCACCGCGACGCGTTGTTGCTGACCCACGCTGAGCGTCCTGGCCTTTGCGTTGATAAGATGCTCCGGCAGACCCAGGGCAGAACACAAGCGTGCTGCCTCCGCGGCGGGCTGGCTGACCCGCCTGCGGCGTGAGGGCGCAAAGCGGAGGGGCAGCAGGATATTGTCGATCACGGATCCAAATGGGAGCAAGTTGAACTGCTGGAAGATAACGCCGATATGCTCCGCCCTGAACGTATCTCTCGCGCCTCCGCTCAATCGGGAAATATCTCTGTCGGCAACAGAAATCTCGCCGCGATCCGGCAGGATTGTACCGCAGATCAATGACAGCAGCGTTGATTTTCCCGACCCGCTTTTGCCCAGAAGCAGGACTGTTTCACCCGCTGCAAGAGAGAATTGCGGAACACTCAGCGAGAACCCGGTTCGTCCGCGCCAACGATAGGCCAGTCCAGTGATTTCGAGCGTTGCATCCGTCACCTACGTTCAACGCTCCAACGTCAGGATCGGGGTGCCACGTTCGATCTGATATGCGTGCGCGCCGGATGCACCGACCAGTTGCACCTGAACCTTCTGCGCGTTGGGAAAGGCGTCGAAGTAAGCGAAGCTGATATTCGTCAGGGATGCAGGTTCGGCGCAGTTTAGCATGTAATTTGCATGAAACTCGGCGTGATCTGCTTCTTCGGTGTGATGCTCAGCATGGCCTTCATGCTCATGGTCATCATGCTTGTCGTCCGCGTGGTCTTCGTGGTCGTTATGACCGTGTTGGTTGTTATCATGCCCGGCATCTTCGGCATGATCCTCATGCACATCTTGACCGTGGTCACTGGCAGTCTCCAGCTTTGCGCTCGCCTCGCCAACGCTGCACCGAGCGGCGTCCGGCACAATGAACAGGGCCAACGGATCACTGAGCCGGGCGATTGCAGCATCAACTGCTGAACGATCCGCGGCACTCTTTGCGGCATGTTCAAACCCGACCAGGTCAGCTCCGGGCGCCTGGAACTCCATCAATACCGTGCTCCCGTCGATCGCAATGTTCAGCGTGCCAACGCCGTGTTCATGCGCGCCAAGTTGACGGGTGCCCTCGGCCAACGCCGGCAAGGCAGTAACGATTGCGAGAAGAGAGAGAGTTCGTTTCATAACAATGTCCAATGTGGAAAATGATCAGGCAGCACAGGTGCCACATAGGCCGTGGATTTCGACGATATGGCGCAGGGCTTTAAAGGCATTTCTATCGGTCAGTTCTGTAAGCTTCGGAAGCAGGTCACTGCCGTCGTGTTCCTCTACCGATCCGCAGTCTTCGCAGATGGCCAGAACAGGCACGCTTTCAGCATGGTCGCAGCGACAGGGGACAAAGGCGTTGATTGACTCAAGGCGATGCGCACGCCCCTGATCGGTCAGAGCCGACAGCGTACGATAGACTGTCGGCGGCGCAATACTTGGCTCGCTCAGCTGGAGCTGTTCAAGAATTTGATAGGCCGTCATCGGCCTGTCGCAGGCCTTCAACACGGTCAGGACATCTGATTGGCGTGTCGTTGCGCGTTTTCGCATGATGGCCCCCTTTGTTGCTCCAGGTTATTATTTTATAATATAACAAACCGCAAGACTTAAAACACCAGACACCGGGACAGCCATACGCAAATCCCGGATCGCTTCTGTCCTTAATGGTTGGTCTCGCCCCGCTTCACGCTGAAAAAAAAGTCGCTCCCTAAGGGGCGTTCGGCAACCTCGTCAGGTATCACCTCGGGGCCGCCCAGAAACACGTTGGTGCAGAAATGGGCGTGCATCCTCGAGAGTTTTCGCAACTTTTCACCTGTGATGTCCTGAAACAGCGCAAGCATATCCTCGCGCGCCTTGAGTTCGCTGATCCTCTCGCGATGCCTTCGGCAGCAGTCCTCATGCGCAGCGGCAATGTCTGGATCTGTCAGCAATCGGGCCAGTTCCTCCTCAAGCGCAGGCATCATGCGCTGGATCGAGCGATCGTCTTCAGCGTTGTTGTTCATTCTGAACCAGTAGGACAATCCCTGATCGCGCTCGACGTGATTCACCCGACCACGGTCGCGTTTGACCAGAAAACTCTCTGCACTGCGCACCGCGTAATGGTTGAGCTGGACCAGATCGTATCCATAGGTTGCGATGGTCGAGCGCCAGCCATTCCGAAATATGTCCCGTGGCATCGGGCGACCCGATCCGTTGACCCATCGAATGTCCTGCCAGTGCTGTGATTGCAGCCCCTTTGGCCGGTGAACGCCGAGACGTTTGAAGACACCGTTATTTCGAAACAGCGTTTTAAAGCCCCAAGCCTGATGCGGCCTGCGCGTGACTTCATGGGCGCAGCGCGTAAACTCTCGTGTGACTAACGCGCCGGAGAACCTGGACACATCACTGTTTCCGAACAAGCGCCAGGTCATAGCGATCATATTCGCGTCACCGATCGCAGCATATAGGTCGCTGAGCCGCCCATTTCCGCATCTAATATTGATGAATTCATCCACATCCATACAGACAAGCCAATCCGCGGCGCGAACGACAGGTTCTTCTTCCGCCGCTTGAAACGCGGCGTGCTGCGGCTTCAGGTCGGTTCCGCGATATGGGTTATCCCTGTGCTGGACGTAGCCCTTGTCCTGTAAAACCCGCAAAAGACTGTCGGTGCCATCGCTGCAGTCATTTGTATAAACAAGGACCTCATCGACGCCGATGGCACGGTGGTAGGCCAGCCACTCCAGCACGAAAGGCCCTTCATTCTTCATCGTTGTGACCACAACCGTCCGCGTTCCACTGCCGCCAGTGGGCAAAAGCTTTGCCTTAGGCATACGAACCGGATCTGCGCCGAAATGCTGCAACGACACATCAAGGAGTTCCGGCGCCTCAACGAGGCCAGCCTTCGGGACAATCTGCGATAGCTTCTCAGTTGGATGGCGCAGGAGCATACTGCGGGAGAACTTGGCGATGCGATCCGTGTCGGGCGTCGCCCCTACGATCTGTGACTGATGCCAAATGCTGTCAGCGCGGCAGTCTTGCGGGGCGACGCACCAACGCAGGTGGCGTATGTCGCTATCAAACCGCGTACAGATATGATCGGAAAATGAGGCGTCTCTGCCGCGACGCACCCGCCAAGGATAGCTCTGCACCCCATGCAGGCACGTGTAGCTACCAGGGACCTGAACCGCGCGATCAAAAATCGTTGGACCTTTGTTACAGGCCAGCAGGTCGCATAAATCAAGATTGGCCACTGCACGGGCGCTGGCCAAAAAACGCGCCCGAATGATCTCATAGATCACGAACTCACCGAGCGGCGCCCTCCAGGGGTCATCCGGCGGCGCTGTCTGCCTGCGTTTCGGTGCACCCAACACATTCAGTGGATGAGCTTCAGCTGGCAGGCCTTTTTTGCCAAGCGGGCAGGCAGAATGAACCACGACCACGCGCACGAGCCCCTCAATCTCTTTAGCAAAGCCTTGCAAAGCCGCGATAAACTGCCGACTTTCATCAGGTGGCGCTTGATCTAGGATGACGGCTGCCTGCATCCCATGCTGAGACACATGGTAGGTCAGCCAGTCAAAGGCCGTTTCGGCACTTTCACCATTGCGCGTCGCTATAATCACGTTCAGCCCGAAAAAAAGGTCCGTCTCAGCAGCTTGGGCCTCAACACGGCATTCTTGACCGTTGACGGCGATAACGACCGGGTCCATCGGGCTATTCAACCCGACATCGAGGGACTGAACGCAATCCGGGCGATGTCTCAGGGTGGTGTTTTCGTCGGAAGCCAAAATATCGTTGCAATGGGTCCCTGATTTGAAGAACAGCCTGGCGGCATGGCTGTTGCCTGCGGGGATCACAACGCAGTCTAGCAGAATGGTTTCACCAAACTGCTGCACACCCAACTGGCGCTCCAGAACTTTGTCCGATCCTGTCCCGAGGTCTGAATGCGTCATAGAAGGCCCGTTGATATTTGTCTTTGGATAGCACGAATTTTTTCGTACTGCCCTGAAAAATCCGAACGCCACCAATCATTAACGGCCTCACCGCCCTCGGGTCGATCCTCGATTATGCGTCGCGCCTGTATCCTGAACCCGAGCAGCCCGGTGCCTATGTATCAAGGGCTCGATAGGAGCTGGTTGTGCCGCCTGTCCAGCGCCGGAAAGCACGATGAAAGTTTGCCGCAGAGGAAAATCCAAGATCCTGCGATATCTCTTCAATCGACTTCTGCCCGGCTCGCAAATCACGGATCGCGATATCGCGGCGCAGTGCATCCTTGATGGACTGGAAGGACGCTCCCTCAGCATCTAATCGCCGCATCAATGTTCGAGGTGTCACATTTAGCATTGCCGCAGCATCGCTCAGTCGGCAGTTTTCCCAGTTGGATTGGTAGAGGAATTCTCGGATCTGAAGCGAAAGCCGGTGCTCCCGAAAGCCGGTGAAGATCCAGTCACGCGGAGCGCGGTCCAGGAATTCCGCCAACTCCGCAGCAGTGCGGGGCTGAGGTGCGCCCAGCTGCTGGGCGTCGAATGAGATGGCCGAGCAGCCTTGAGAAAATGTTACGGCGGCTGGAAAGACGACACCATAATCCTGCGCGAATTCGGGGCGATCAAAGGCAAATTGCACGGCCTTCACCGGCACTTCGTAGCCCGCCAGCCAAGAGAGCAGACCATGCGCCAGCTTAAGCATAAGCATATGCCCGAACCGTTGGATCTCAGGCGATCCGCGGGGGACGATATTGAGAATGAGATCTTTATTTTCAGATTTTAAATCAACCTGATAGTCATCAAGTATCAAATTCCAGAATGTGGAGAACCGATAGAGGGCCGCCGGGAGGGTTCCAGCTGCACGCACCGTGGTCAACAGGTGTTGCAGCGCGCGAGGCCGGACAGTGCGGTCCCACAAACCGGTCATTTCATCACCAGTTTCAACGGCGGCAACCTGATAGAGCTGCACGATCTGGTCAAGGGTTACCCGCTGCGCGCCCATGTGTTTGACAGTCTCCGGCTTGACCAGCGGGGCAAGACCGCAGCGTTGCAGAATAGCGCTCATCTGATCTCCGTTGCAGCAGGTCTGCAAAGCCAGAAGCCAGTCTTCTATGAATGGCAGAGATACGGTCGCCAGCGTGTCTGGATCGGAGTGTGTCATCACTGCGTCAGATTAGGTTGTTTTGTCACTTTCGGAAAGTCGTTTGTCAAATTCTGGAATGGGCAGCAAACTGGCCGTACCGTAGATACGCGACAGCAGGTAGCACAGCAGCGAGGCGCCAATGACTTATCAAGCTCCAATCCGTGACCTGATGTTCAATCTCGAACATCTTTCCCAATGGCCGCAGATCGTGTCCTTGGACAAGTACAGCGAAATTGAACGCGCTGACGCTCAGGCTGCATTGGAAGAATTTGGCAGGTTCTGCGGGGATCTCATCGCGCCGCTGTCACATGATGCCGACACGGCGGGCGCGCGACTTGAGGGGAACAAAGTCGTTCTCCCAAGAGCCTATGAAAAAGCCTACGCGCAGTTTGTCGACATGGGGTGGCAAAGCCTGGCACACCCTGCGGACCATGGCGGAATGGGCTTGCCGCGAGCCGTCGGAGCTGCCGCGACGGAGATCCTGAATGCGTCGGACATGAGCTTTGGCCTGTGCCCACTTCTGACCGATGGTGCCATCGACGCGCTGGAGCTCTCCGGCACGGATGAACAGAAGGAAATTTATCTCCGGCCGCTGGTGTCCGGCAAGTGGAGCGGGACAATGAACCTGACCGAGCCTCAGGCCGGCAGTGATCTTGGTCGCGTGCGTTGCAAAGCTGAGCCGCGCGAGGACGGCAGCTACAGCATCAGTGGCACCAAGATTTTCATCACCTATGGCGAACATGATCTCTCCGAGAACATTATTCATCTGGTTCTCGCGCGCACTCCCGACGCCCCGGAGGGGCACAGGGGGCTGAGCCTGTTTCTGGTGCCGAAATACCTCGTTGATGAGAATGGCCACCCCGGCGACCGCAACCGTGTCAACTGTGTGAGCATCGAACACAAGCTGGGGGTGCGGGCAAGTCCGACAGCGGTTCTGGAATATGCAGGTGCCACCGGATATCTGATCGGGGCAGAAAACCGCGGGTTGGAATATATGTTCACCATGATGAATGCCGCGCGCTTTGCCGTCGGCGTTCAGGGGGTCGCCTTGTCCGACCGCGCCTATCAGCACGCGCTTGCCTACGCCCAGGAGCGGGTTCAGGGACAAGGCATCGGGCTGGACCCTGAACAGGTTCCGACCATCATCGGCCATCCCGATGTGCGCCGGCTGGTGCTGCGGATGCGGGCTCTGGTCGAAGGTGGCCGGTCGCTCAGCATGGCAGCGGCTGGCTGGTTGGACCTGTCTCGGAACGGGACCAACAGCACGCGCGCAGAGGCAACGCCGATCGCCGAATTCTTCGTCCCTCTGGTCAAAGCCTTCTGCACCGAGCGAGCGGTCGAAGTGGCCTCCCTCGGCGTGCAGGTCCATGGCGGAATGGGCTTCATCGAAGAGACCGGCGTCGCGCAATTCTACCGGGATGCCAGGATCTTGCCGATTTACGAAGGAACCACGGCAATTCAAGCGAATGACCTATTGGGACGCAAGGTGCTGCGAGACGGCGGACAGACAGCGCGCCGGTTCTCGGCCATGGTTGCAGAGACCGAAAGCGCCCTGAAAACTGGAAGCCCGAAAGCGCAGGACATCGCGAAATGTCTTGGCGATGCGCGGGAAGCGTTTGACGCCAGCCTGGACTGGCTGCTGGACATTGGCAGCGATGATCTCAGGTCCGCCTTTGCCGGCAGCGTCCCTTTCCTCAATCTAACCGGGACGCTTGCGGCCGGATGGCAATTGGCACGCGCGGCGCGTGCTGCCGAGATTGAGTTGGAACAGGGCAGCGATCCTGAATTCATGGCACAAAAAATCACCACCGCCCAGATCTTCGCCCGGCATGTCCTGGTCGAATGCGAAAGCGACCGGGCCCGGATCATCAACGGTGCATCGAGTATCCTCGACGAGACAAGCCGACTCTGACCTTCCGCAGCATACCCGCCCAAGGGCACCCATTTAATCCGAAAAGGATCCCGCCATGTTGGCAAAAGACAGCTTCAGCTCCTATCAGAACCTCGCCATCGACGTGCGCGACAACGGTGTCTGTGTCGTAAAACTCAACCGCCCCTCGAAACGAAACGCGCTGGACACCGCAACCATTGAAGAGCTGGTTCAGTTCTTCAGCGGTGCACATCGCAACGGTGTAAAGGCGGTGGTGCTGGCCGGGGCGGGGGACCATTTCTGTGCAGGTCTGGACCTCGTCGAACATTGGAAAGAGGATCGCAGCCCGGACGAATTCATGCATGTCTGCCTGCGCTGGCACGAAGCATTCAACAAGATGGAATATGGCGGGGTTCCCGTCATCGCAGCCCTGCAGGGCGCGGTTGTTGGCGGCGGTCTTGAGCTGGCCAGCGCAGCCCATATCCGGGTGATGGACCAGACCACATACTTCGCGCTGCCAGAGGGCCAGCGTGGCATTTTCACCGGTGGCGGCGCGACCATCCGTGTCTCTGATTTGATTGGCAAATCACGGATGATCGACATGATCCTGATGGGACGTGTTTATCAGGGGCAGGAAGCCGTTGACCTTGGGCTGGCGCAATACATCACTGAAGGATCCAGCTTTGACAAGGCATTGGAACTTGCCGATCGCGCGGCGGAAAACCTGCCGTTGACCAACTACGCGATCTGTTCCGCAATCAGCCATCTCAACAATATGTCCGGTATGGATGCCGCCTATGCCGAAGCGGTGGTCGCCGGTGTTGTGAACACGCAGCCCGCGGCACGGGCACGGCTTGAAGCCTTTGCGAACAAAACGGCTGCACGCGTTCGTCCGAATGAATAACACAGCATTCCTCTCGCCCATCCGGATCAGGGTCGGGGGGACCTACCGTTCGGGGGGCAGCGGCCACAAAGACAGTTCTCGCCTTGACTGGTCTGATCGAACTTATCAATAGTTGCGCTATGACTAAGGCCAGAACAGGAGCGGCACTGCTCTCCCTTTCGCTGGATCGCGACGGACCAGAAACGTTGCAGGCACAGCTGCTGTCTCAATTGAGACGCCTGATTCTCGAGCATGTGCTTTCGCCAGGGTCAAAGCTCCCGTCAAGCCGGACATTGGCTGATGAACTCTCGGTGTCACGGGTGACGGTCTCCGCCGTGATCGATCAGTTGATCAGCGAGGGCTATCTGGAAGGGCGCGCCAGATCCGGTGTCTACGTCGAAGCAGAATTGCCCGAACAGCTGCCGGGATTGGCAGGAGCACCAGGCCCGCAGGATACAGACGCAGCCATGCCGGACGCTACTCCCGACATGCCCGCACAGTTACGAACCTTTGATATCTCCGCATCTGAGATCGCACTGTTTCCATACCGCCAATGGAGCCGCCACCACGACAAAACCTGGCGTATGCCCGAAGCCGCGTTGCTGGCGCGCGTCGATCCTTTTGGTTGGCCGCCGCTGCGCAGCGCGATTGCCGATCATTTGCGAGAATGGCGTGGCTTGCCCTGCACGCCAGAGCAGATCTTCATCACCTCCGGTGTCGTCGAAGCGATTGGCCTGATCGCGGCTGCCGTGTTGAGGGAAGGCGATGAGGTCCTGACCGAAGATCCCGGGTATATGATCCTCAATCGCGCCTTGCATCACAACCGGCTAATCCCAGTGCCGTCGCCGGTTGATCAGTCGGGCTTCGACATCAAGAGCGCACTGCTAGCCACACCGAGGGCAAAAGCGGCGATTGTGACACCGTCGCGTCAGTACCCGCTGGGCGTGACATTGCCGCTTTCCCGCCGACTGGAACTGATCGAATGGGCCGTCGCGAGACAGGCCTATGTGATCGAGGACGACTTTGACAGTGAGTATCGATTTCAGGGTCGACCGCTCCCGGCGATGATGAGCCTCAACAATCAGGATCGGGTGATCTACGTCGGCAGCTTCTCCAAGGTGGTCTTTTCTGCACTAAGGCTAGGGTTTGTGGTTCTTCCAAAACCGCTCTTGTCGCAGGTCAGAGCCGTGCTGGAACAGACCGACCCGCAGGCGTCACTCATGCTGCAACCCGTGCTGGCCCGTTTCATGCAGAGCGGCGATTTTGCCACCCATATCCGGCGGATGCGACGCCTCTACGCAAAACGACATGCGGCGCTGCTGCGGGCGATCTGCGTCCATGCAGGCGAACTACTGACCGTGGATCCGGTACCTGCCGGAATGCACTTGGTGGCAAGGCTCACATCTTCGCTCGAGAGCCGCATGAGCGATGTCGAGGCTGCAAAGCGCGCCGATTTGGCCGGGGTTTCCGTCAGACCGCTGTCGTCATTTTTTGCACAGACGCCCAACATGCAAGGGCTGGTCATGGGCTTTGCAGGGTTCTCAGAAGACACACTTGACCAAGGCGTTCAGGATCTAGCGGCGGCCTTACGTGCATGAAACCAGACCTGTCTTGTCAACTCAATCAATCCTATTTTTAACATAACTACCATTATCAATCATCTTGTGGGCGCAATTCCTCATCCCTCGGGCGCGGCATCCGCTGTTGATGGGATAAAATTGCGCCAGTGATCCCCGACGGTGGGCAGTTCTGTATAGGTCCGCCGTGCGTCGGCGGCGCGACCGATGAGATCGGCGGCAGACATGCCCATTTTGTCGCAATAGGCTTCCAGTTCATCCACCGCGTCCGTGATCACCCTCCAGCCGCGCAGCATCACCTCGGAGGATAGCCCTACGGCACTGCTACCAGCCAGCATCATCCGGGCAACGTCCCGACCATTTGTCGCGCCGTTGGTGCCAATCAATGGACAGCCTAGACCAAGACGCCGTCGGCTTGTTGCCAACCAATGGCAAGTAATCGGCAGGTTCCAATACCCCCCGATACCGCAGCTTGTGTCCAGCACAGGTTTTTGTGTTTCAAGATCAGGCACCAACCCGAGCGACCGGCCTGCCATAACCACGCTTTGGGCGCCTGCGGAAAAGGCTGCTTCAGCGAGGTCGCCTACGCGTTCGCTTTGACCTGAGATCTTGATCCAGACCGGAATATCTAATGCTTCAACCATCATTCCGGTGAGCTTTGCCACCCGTTCGGGGACCAACTCCGTGCTGACGGCGCAGCGCGCCGCCTGGCTGGCGTAGGGCGTACCGATGTTCAGTTCCAGCAGCTTCAGCCCGGCGGCCTGGATCGCGCGCGCCATGTCCAGGGCTGCGGCTGGCTGGGCCAGGACCAGTGACGGTACGAACAGACAGTCGTGTTGACCTGCCAGACGGTCCATATTCACAGCTTGCAAGAGCCAAGCATCAAAGGTCAGTGACGGTAGCCCAGATCGGGTAAACACCGTCAGTCCGCGCGGAGCATCCTCGGACCAATCCACCTTGTTCCAGTCTCGATCCAGCAAAGTGTATTCAGCCTGCTGCAACTGGTGCCTGGCGGCTTGCGACTCGTTGATAGATTTGCCGACCACCGCACCCGCGCCGGCTTCAATCGCAGCACGGACCCCCTCGATATCAATCAGATGTTCTCCCGGCGCCGCGATCACCGGGTTCTTCAGGCAAAGATCTCCAATGCGGGTCTCAAGCTTGGCCATGCGTCACCCGCCGACTTCCAGCCGTTCCCCTGAGCACACAGTCTCCTTGACCTGCGGCCCTGGCGTCGACGCCCGCAATCCCAGAATGCAGCGTGCCTCATCTGTGGTCGCGACAGGACGCTCGTATTTTTCGCAGAGCGCTGTCACACGCTCCACGAGTGCAGCGTTCGACGGCGCCAGCGTATTGCGGTCGAGCCTGACATTATCCTCAAGACCCGTTCGCGTGTGTCCACCTGTCGAGATTGCCCATTCATTGACAACCAACTGGGCAGCGCCAATGCCGGCAGCGCACCACGGCGATGTCGGCGACAGCCGTTGCAGCGTTGCCCGGTAGATATCAAATATGGCCCTGTCTGCGGGCATCGCATTGCGCACCCCCATGACAAACTGCACATAAGGCGGGTCATGCAACTTACCCTCTTGCGCCATGGTGCACGCATTTACGATATGGCTAAGATCAAAGGCTTCAATCTCCGGCATCACACCGTAGGCCGCCATCTCGCTTGCCAGCCAATCCACCAGCTCGGGCGGGTTTTCGTAGACCCGTGTTGGGAAGTTGTTTGATCCGACCGAAAGCGACGCCATATCGGGCCGCAGTGACAGCATACCGCCCCGCGTCCGGCCAGACCCGGACCGGCCACCTGTGGACAGCTGGACGATCATGCCATCACAGTGCTTGCGGATTCCTTCCATCAGGCGCGCGAATTTCTCAGGTTCCGAACTGGGTGTTTCGTCTTGGTTCCGAACATGACAATGCGCAATCGCGGCACCGGCCTCAAACGCGGCCTGGGTGCTTTCGATCTGTTCATCAACGGAAATTGGAACCGCCGGATTGTCGGACTTGCGGGGCAGTGACCCGGTAATTGCCACACAGATTATGCAGGGTGCTTGGTCGGTCATGCGCGGGATTCTTCCAGATTGGCCAAGGCCTCTATCGCCGCCCCTGCTCCGCCTGCATCGGCCTGTATGCCGAGCACCTTCAGAGCCAAATCAATGCTTGATATCGCCCCCAGAATGGTCGGTGCATTGATGTGCCCCATATGCCCGATCCGTATCGACTTGTTGGCCCAGTCGCCCAGTCCCCGGCCCAGCGTAACACCGCAATGTTGCTTGCAGAAAGCGATGATCCTATGCGCGTGTGTATCGGCAAAGTTCAGCACCGATACCGATGGCGCGCGAGCAGACGGGTCTATAATATTCGCCATCGCGCCCGCCGCCGACCATTGGCCAATTGCGGCCAGTGTCGCATCTCTAAGCGCTGCGTGACGTGCAAAGACCGCGCCGAGCCCCTCCCGCTCCATTATGTCTAGTGCTGCCGCGAGCCCGAACAAGAGCTGTTCGGGCGGCGTGCCACAGTATTTAGAGTAGTGATCACCCGTCATTCGCGCGGTCCAATCCCAGTAGCGGGACCGCAGACCCGCTGAGGCATGGGCCGCCAATGCACGCGGTCCTGCCACCACGAAACCCAGTCCCGCTGGACACATCAGACCTTTCTGTGACGCTGATACCGCAACATCCACGTGCCATTCGTCGAAAGCAAATGGCATGGTGCCCAGCGACGCGATGGCATCCACCATCAGCAGAGCAGAATGACCAGTGACGTCTATGGCCTGCCGGATGGCACCGATCTTGTTGCAGACGCCTGAGGCGGTATCGACCTGAACACAAAGGATGGCGGCAATCTCGTTCGCGCTGTCTTCTGTCAATCGCCGTATCAGCGCGTCGGTGTCGATGGGTCGGTGCCAGTCGCCCGGCAGGATCTCGATCTGTAATCCCATCGCCTCTGCCATGTCTCCCCAGCCAAGCGCGAACCGGCCGGATTCCAAGACCAGAATTCGATCTCCGCGCGACAACGTATTGCAAAGCGCCGCATCCCAGACGCCATGACCGTTGGCCGCATAGAGAAAGACCCGCTGCGATGTGCCGAATGCTTTCTGCAAGCCTGCCTCGCACCGGGCCGTCACGTCGAGAAGCGGCCCGGAATAGATGTCGATGGAGGGGCGCTGGATCGCCGTGCGCACGGCATCGGGAAGGATCGACGGCCCAGGGATCAGAATGGTTTCCGGTCCGGCGGCCAGTTTTGGGAAAGCATCAATCATGGCTTAGCTCGATCTTGCCAAGCCGCCGCTCCCGCAGAAAGGCAGAGGCCACCACCGGGATGATCACAAGCCCCGCCAAACCCAGGATTTCATGCTTTTCAAGCGGGATGACCGTGTGCCCGGGGAGCGGCATGATGATCGAACCCGCAATGAGCAGCAGCCGATCGTGTAGCTTCAGACGACCAACACCCGCCAGATAGCCCTGCATACCGCTGGCAAAGCACATCACACCCAAGACCGCGATGCTAAGTGCGATCACGATTTCACCCGGGCTGCCGACCAGAATTAACGCCGGATCCAGCACGAAGAAGAAGGGGATGAAGTAGATGACGCTGCCAAGTCTCATCGCCTCAACTCCCGTGGCCATTGGCGGTGCCTTTGCGACCGAGGCGGCGGCAAACGCCCCCAGCGCAACAGGCGGCGTGATGAACGACAGCATACCCCAGTAGAAAATGAACATATGGACGGCCATTGCATTCATTCCGGTCGCAACCAGTGCGGGAGCAAGAATAATCGCAAGAAAGATGTAGGCCGCCGTCACCGTCATACCGATACCAAGCACAAAGCTGGTCATCGCCCCGATGATCAAAAGCACCATAGGCGAGCCGCCAGCGATCGACAGCAGGTCATTCACCAACGTTCCGGCAAGCCCGGTCATCGAGAGGGCACCAACAATCAAACCAATCCCCGCCAATACGCTAACGAGTTCGGCAAAAAGCTTCGTCAGCGTGTCAACAAAAGCAAGCAGCTCGTCACGTCCCCAGCGCGTGTTCTTTGAGAACAGCTGATTGATGATCAGCAGCACTGGAGTTGCATAGAACGGCGCCAGCATTTCGCGGCGAAGGAAAAGCAGCAGATAAACAAGGAGAGCGAAGGCAAAGATATAGAACCACCCTTCTTTCAGCGTCTGTCGCACCGATGGCAATTCCGCGGCCTCAAGCCCCTTGATACCTTCGCGCGCCGCGCGCGCGTCGATCTGGATGAAAAGCCCGAAGAAATATAAGAACGACGGGATAATCGCGGCCATTGCAACACTGGCGTAAGAGACCTCGAGAAAATTGGCCATGATGAAGGCTGTGGCGCCCATAACTGGCGGCATCAGCACACCACCCGTTGAAGCGCAGGCCTCGACCCCGGCGGCAAAGGGTGCCTTAAGCTTGATACGGCGCATCGCAGGGATGGTCATCACACCGGTGGTCATGACATTGGTCACAACCGAACCGCTCATCGAGCCCATCAGGCCGCTTGCTACAATCGCAACCTTCGCTGGCCCGCCACGAATATGTCCCAGCAGAGCAAAGGCAAGATTAATGAAGAATGTGCCGGCCCCGGTATGCTGTAGCGCTGCACCAAAGATCAGAAACCCGATGACCAGATTGGCGAACGCCCGCATCGGGATGCCCACAATGCTCTCGTTGCTCATGGCATGGTAACCCGCCGCAGTCTCCAGCGGGTAGGAAAACCCGCGAATGGGGCCGGGCATGGCATCCGCAAACAATGGATAGAGGGACACGACGCCCACAATAACGGCGAGTGCCGTGCCGCCGGCGCGGCGCGAGGCCTCAAAGATCAGGACCCAGAGTGCCATCGAAACATAGGTGGCGCGCGCGGGTGCCGCGAGTTCCCAGCCATTTTGCATCATGTTGAGCGAGTTTGCGATAAACCAGCACAGCACAGATCCGGTCAGGACCGCCAGGACGATATCGTAGAACGGCACCCTGGTGTCGGTCGCAGCCTTGCCAATGGGCAAGATGATGAAGACGGACGGGATGATCAAAAGCAAAAGCAGATACATATACTGATTTGCAAGAAGTGTATGGCCCACAAAGAAATGCAGATTGAAGGCCTGATTGATCGAAAGAAACACTACGGCGCAGGTGCTTGCCCGCAGCAACCAGAGCCAGGCATTGCCGACAGGTCGGAAACGGCTGACCGACGCTTCTAGGTCGTCCATCTTCGTACTCATGGATCAGTTATCCCAAACTGTCGGCATATTTGCCGCTCGCAGCGCATCTGCACGCGCGGCCATCCAGCGCTTCTGGAAGTCATCGGCGCTTTTGTCTTCCAGGTCTTGCCACGCATTTGCGATCACAGCCTGCCGGCTCAGAAGATACCGGTTGTGCGCTTCATTTTCGTCAGACCACAGGCCAACCGACTTCCAATACGCAACCGCTCCTTCATGATACGGCAAGACCCATTGGAAATTCTGCCGATCCTTGGCCCAGCCACTGGCGGAGGGCTCGGCGGCTACAAATCTCTCGAACTGCTCGTCGATGCCCTTTGCCATGTTCATCACAAGCTCAGCATCGCGATCCGGCGCGGTCACGAGAATTGGATAGGGAAAGCCGCTGCATTGCAACGGGTTAGCATCCGAGATGTTGGTACCGGCCGTTGCGATCCGTTTGGCCATATGAGGGGCCACGGCCTGCATTCTCGCCCAATTTTCGGTTTCATCATGTGGAGTTTCAAGCCAGCGCAAACCCCGCGGAGACGCGTCAACTTCGGTGCCGCCGCCTGTGGTAAATGAAGTCATCGCATCGGCCTGATCATTCAGGATGGCTTTCCATGCCGCGTCAAACCCGCTTACCTCGACTTTGGTGACATCGTCCCAAGTCAATCCGCCATATGCGAGAAAGGCCGTCACATTGGTCTGTAGCGCGGGTGAACCGACAACCCAAGGCAACCGCTTGCCCTTGAGATCTGCCGCAGTCACGATATTCGCGTCTGCCGCAGTTCCAAGCGCGAGACAGTTGTTGCCGGATGCGCTCATCACCATTTGCAGGGGTTGTGGTCCCAGTTCCGGTTTCGCCCACCCGAGGACGCCCTCAGCTGCATAGAACACGCCAGATCCGGCAGCGGCAAAATCGATCTGACCGCTCACCACTGGCACAACGCGAGAGACGTCATTTTTAGCCGGAACAACGCGCAGCGTAACGCCGTATTCGTCCTGGAGCGCCTTGCCGATAGCAACCGACTGGCTATAGCCCGAGCTTCCGACATTATAGGCTGTCCACGACAACGTATCGGGCAGCTTGGTCTCTTCCGCCGCGGCGGCACCGCCCAGGCACATCGCCAAAAGCGGACCCATAATTCTAAGCGTTTTGGTCATTTCTATTTCTCACACTTCCTAGTCGGTTACGCGGTCCGGTTTCCGCCCTTTGTTCTGGTTAGAGCTCAGTCGCCCTGGCCTTTGCCCCATTGAAAACCCTTGGTCGAAAACCAGGACGAGCGTCTGAGTTAACCTGTGATTTACTGTCAGGTCTTGCCTGCGACCTCTCAACGATTGCGCAGGGATGTTCCACTGTGTGGAACAATATGGTAAGCGTTCCGGACATCGCATAAGGGAGCAGGTTATTGGTACGGTATACTCCGGTCAGATCCGTCGAGCGGGCGATGGCGGTGCTTGAGGAAATGAACCGCGTCAAAAGCTCCACGGTTGCTCAACTGCATCTCCGCACCAAACTCGCAAAGCCGACAATCGTGCGGTTGCTCCAGACGCTGGAACACATGGGTTATGTGAGCAGAGATGAACGCCAGTCGGGCTATGTTCTGACCTCAAAGGTCATGTCGCTTAGTGCCGGGTTTCACAATGACCCGCTGGTTGTCGAAGCCGGGCGTGCCTATGCCATTGCCCTGACAAAGCAGGTTACTTGGCCGGTCTCAATCGCCATTCCAGATCAGGGCGACGTCGTGGTTCGGTTCTCAACCATTCCCGACAGCCCGATTTCACCGTTTCACGCAACGGTGAATATGCGCCTGTCATTGGATCTTCATGGGCTGGGACTTGCCTATCTGGCTTTCTGTCCGGAGGACGAGCAGCGCATTTTGTTGAAATCGATATTGGAACGCGGCAAGAGTGAGACGCTGCAATCAGGCGACACAGAAACCGGGCTGCAAGGGCGACTGGCCCTCATCAAGCAGCAGGGATTTGCGGAGCGGCTGCGCGCCGCCGGCAACGAAAGCTCCAACACGATCGCGGTTCCGATCCTTGGCGAAGGCCGCGTACTGGGGACTTTGGGTATTACCTATTTCCGCTCGGCCGTCCGGCGCGCGGATGCCGTTCGCGACTTTCTGCGCCCGCTACAGGATGCGGCCAAACAGATCGCCAGCAATGTCCGCGATCTGACCTGAGAGCTGTGTCAACGTGCTCGGGTTTCGTTCAACTCTTTCATCAGCGCCTCGAAGCGGGAATCCGCTTGGGCCTGCAACTCGGAATAGAGAGAATTGCCACGCACATCGACACCAACGGTCAAGGGGCCCAATTGCTTCACGCGCAAGCGCGTCAGCCGAAATTGCAGGATGAGATCTGTCCACGCCACGTCGATTACATCTTCGACCGCCTCTGACGTCAATGCGCTGGCCCCACCCACAAATGACAGATAAACACAGCGCATCTCGCGCATTGCCTCTACCGTCTGCGGACCGACACCGCCTTTTCCACCGATCGCCTTTACCCCACTGGCGCGAATGATCGCTGGCAGATGGGGCTCAAATCGCGTGCTGGTTGACGGGTTGATGTAGCGACATGTTTTGTCGGATCCACTCTGTTCGATATAAGCACCGACCTGACACCACATACCGTCTTTGAGGTCTATCGGCAGCTCAACCCCCGCTTGCAGATAGTCCTTCATCCGCTTATGCGTCGGCAGACCAACGGTTACAACGATATCCCCTGTGAGATAGACAAGGTCACCGATCCTAAGCCTGTCCAGACAATCCTGTTGCAACGGCAAGGTCAAATTGTGGCTCTGGGATTGGGTATTGGTCATTCGATCCGCTCGATTTTGCCTGAGTTATAGAGGCGCGCGCGGGTTCTCCGGTTGATCCAGCAGTTGAAGCACACTGCCACTGGCGTAAACCCATGACCGGCGGAATAATCGATATGGATGCCCAGTGCTGTCGTATCGCCGCCCTGCCCCATTGGACCGAAACCCAGCTTGTTGATTGCCTTCAGCAAACGCTTTTCCATATCTGCCAGGATCGGCTCGGGGTTTGTCGTACCCATCGGTCGCAAGGTCGCATTCTTTGCGATTTTTGCAGCCTGATCGAAAGACCCGCCAATACCGACGCCAATCATGACGGGCGGGCAATGCTGCGAGCCGGCCTTAATCACCGTCTTGAGGATGAACTCCTCAATATCGGCCAGTCCAGGATAAACAAAGATCTCCAGCGCCGCCCAACGACCTGAGCCGAGCGCCTTGGGTGAACATGTGATGTCAATGTAATCCGCGCCATCGACGATATCCCAGTTGATGATGGGCATATCCTTGCCCTGATAGGAGCGTTCGTTTGTCAGAGGGTTCTGAACAAATTTCAAAAGCGGCGGATCGATACGCTCAACAAGATCGCCAAAACCATCGACGAAGGCAGATTTCACATCCCCTTCGAACCGTGCCTGACTGCCGATCTTAACAGAATAGACCGGCACACCCGCATCCGAGCACAAAAACCGGTCGTGTTCTTCGGCCAGCTCCGAACTGCGGATCATGAAGTTCAGCACCTTCTTAGCGTTCTCACCGGTTTCCTCGGCATAGGCTTCGGCAAGCCGTGCTTTCGTGTCCTCGGGGATCTTCTTTAATGACCAATCATAAAGATCGCCGGTCAGCCGCCGCAGCGCATCGTGTCTGATCATCTCAATCCTGTTCTTTCTTGACGTAGACCCGAGGCAACTGAAATCGCGGCCCCATTTCGGCGAAATCCAGATAGCCCAGGCGACTGATGTGCCTGACCTTGTTGTAGTCCACCATCCCGTCGGTGAGGCAGGCATCGTCAATATGAACACCAACCACATGGCCAAACACGATCGTATTGGGGTTCTCAGGACGTTCAGTTGGCAAGTGCAGCACCTCGATGGTCTTGCACTCAAACTGAATGGGAGAAGCTGCAACCCGCAACGGTTGGACCAGCCTAGACTGGATCGAAGCTAGCCCCACCTCGTCGATCTCGCTAACCTCGCTGCCCCAAGCAGTCGAGGACAGGTTGACCTCCTCGCGCAGATCATAGGTGGCGACATTGTAGACGAATTCACCCGTATTCTCAGCGTTGACCCAACTGTCCTTGGGCGTGCCGTCCGGCTTCAACCCATTGCACGAGAACATGACGGTGGGAGGAAAATTATGCACGAGATTAAAGTAACTGAACGGCGCAAGGTTATGGATGCCATCGGCACTCACAGTCGAAATCCAGCCAATAGGCCGTGGCGCAACGCAGGCAGAGATAGGGCTATGTGGCAAGCCGTGCCCTTTTGACGGTTCAAAGAACATCATTGCCATCCTTCAGAATTGCACCTGGCATGGCCGCGAAATCGCGATCTGCATACCCGGCATCCCGAAACTGGGTGAAGCTTTCAAGCGCAGCCTGCAAGGCTGGCGTCGCGACTCCGCCTTGGGCTGCCACCTCGCAAAACACCCCTAGGTCCTTGGCAATGCCGGCGACTGTAAAGCTCGCCGGGCTCTCTTTGCCCAAAATAATCTCGGACTTCCCGGAAAGAGCACCATTTGCTGCAGGGCCGCTTATCAGAATGTCCAACATCAACTCACCCGGTAGGCCGATGCTGCGCCCTACACCGAGCGCTTCGCGCAGCGACTGCCAATAGCTGGCCAGCATGATGTTATTGACGATTTTTGCCGCCAACCCCTGGCCCAACGGGCCGACGTGAAAAACCCGGTTTGCAAAGAGTTCGGCCACCGGCACGAAGCGGGCCACATCAACAGGCTCACCGCCGATAAAGACGCCTGCCTGTCCCATCGAGACAACCTTGGGCCAGCCCGAAACAGGCGCGTCCAGAACCCCAGCTCCGGCAGCCGTGATCCTGTCGGCATATCCTTTCAGCGTGGCCGGATTAACCGTGCTGGTGTCGACAACCAGCTTGCCACGCAAATCACAGGTTATCAGCCGGTCCAGCACTGCCGCGACCGCCCCGTCGTCAAACAGCGACAATAGGACAATATCGACCTCCGCAACCAGATCGTCCAATATGGCAGGGGCACCAATTCCCCGCGCATCGGCCCAATCCAGGTCCACCCCGCTCCGCGTCCAGCCCGAAACTGAACAGCCCTGTTCAGCCAATCTTGCCGCAAGTGCCGCGCCCATCTTGCCAAGCCCAACAACGCCAACTCGTTCGTTCATCGCCATTTCCTTCAAAGACTTTTCCGATCCGGTCAGCCCGCGATCGGATAGTCAGCCGCATTCAACACCCAACCGGGTTTCAGACTGAAATCCTCACGCGGGGGA
Source organism: Phaeobacter sp. JH20_34 (assembly GCF_048056095.1). Taxonomy (NCBI): domain Bacteria; kingdom Pseudomonadati; phylum Pseudomonadota; class Alphaproteobacteria; order Rhodobacterales; family Roseobacteraceae; genus Phaeobacter; species Phaeobacter sp. JH20_34. The sequence goes on from NZ_JAYMWT010000001.1 coordinate 101,879, forward strand.
CAGAAGACATCAACCATTGCGTTTCTGTCAGCACCCGTCGCCCGACTGGTATGGATGACGGGCGGAGGAATAACAGTCACCGACGGGGCGCCCACTTTGACCTCCTGATCAGAGCGCCAATCCGCCATATCCGTGGTCCAGGGCCAGCGCAAATGATGCGAATAAGCGCCCTCAAGCACCAGTGAGCATTGCTCGAAATCATCATGATGATGTGGCGACATTTTGGTTGTGTCGCGTGGCCCGTCATAAGGATCAAGCACATTGACCATGAAGGTGGTGCATCGAAAAATCCGGCCAAATCGACCCGGCTCTGGCGGGACATCCAACGAGTAATGCCGGAGTAGCCACCCATCGGTGGGCTTAGGCCAGTCTTGCAAGGGCGGAATATGACTGCGCAGCGATTGATACGCGTCACCATTGGTGCAAAGCGCCACCAGATCCTTTGATCGGCTGGTGAACAGCCGGAAAAAACGCCCCCCTTCGGGAAGGATCACTGCGCTGTCGCCGGGTGGCACGAAGGCAATGGAGTTCCCAGGCACGTCGCAGGAATTGCCGCCGACAGTGATCGTCGCGCCGTTCTCCGGCAGCAGGACAACGTATTCGTCGCACTGATTTTGTCTGGTAAAACTGCCTCCCGGTTCCGCTTCGGTGCGCATGACAACAAAGTTCTGGCCTCTCAGGCACCATGTCAGGCCGTCGCTGCTGCGAACAGCGGGGTCGATCCTGTCGAACTCACCAATCTGCGGAATCGCTACTAGCCCCGTTCTGGGCTTGGCCGCGGCTTTTGTGCGCAGCGCCGACCGCGGGTCTGTCTTGTCATAGGCCATCAGTCACTCCTGTACTGCGGGAAGGGCATTGCGAAGCTCGGCAAGCCACGCGCGGGCCGCATCGCGGACGAACGTCTGATCAGACGCGAGCACGAAGGCGGTCGCTCCCAGTTCGCAGAGCCATCCGGCATCCTTGGCCGAACCCGCCATGGCGCAGATCGCCACCCCGTGCGCCCGCGCCGTTGCGCAGATGGTTTTTGTCGCCCGCAATACAGGCTCTGACCCGGGCTTTGTTTCGCCATAGGCAACGGTCAGATCGCCGCGCCCGATAAACACACCATCCAGCCCATCGGTCGTCACTATCGCGTCAATCTGCTCGACCGCCAAAGGATCCTCGATCATCGCGATGACCAGGCCCCTGTTGTCTTCCTTTTCAACATGCTCGGCGAGCGTGACCTCCCCAAATCGACCCGCACGCGTCGTCGGCGAATAGCCCCGCGATCCGCCGCGATAGCGCGCGGCGGAGACGATCGCCCTGGCTTTCTGTGCTGTGTCAACATGCGGAACAAGAATCCCGTCTGCACCGCAATCCAAAGCCGACAGGATGTCCGCCGGTTCGGCGCTCTTTACCCGAACAAGACAGCCAATATCTGCCGCCTTGCAGGCCAGAACGATCCGATCCGTGGCCTCACGAGAAATCGGAGCGTGCTCCTCGTCGACCACTACAAAGTCATAGCCGACCACCCCGAGGATTTCCGCAGGCATGGTATGCGCAATCTTCAGAAAACTCCCGGTCAGATTGGTTTCGTGTAGAAACCTCTGACGAAATCCGCCCTTAACATAGGTCATATCCTGCCCTTTCACACGTCGGAGGCCAGCGGCAGACCAACAAGACGCGACGGGTTATCCCGCACCAGCAGGCGAATTTCATCCTCGCTGAAGCCGCTGACGAGGCACAGCTTGATCGCCTGTCGCATTCCTTCGACCGGAGTTGGATTGTCGATCTGACCCAAATCTGATCCGATCGAAGAATGTTCGACACCGGCAGCGCGGATGTGCTCAGCCAGAAGATGCGGTTCGAACACGTTAAAGCGGCTATCAACATACAGGCAGGCAGATTGCTCAACCAGCGCACCAAATTCGGCGATCTCGCGAATGTCGTCGTAGGTAAAGTGAAGCCCGTACATTGGGTGATTGACGATCAGTTTTTTCACCCCACGCGTTTTGGCTTCCTCAAACAGCTTCCATATCTCCCAGACGTGAAGATGCCCTGAGGACAGAACCGCATCGAACTCGGCAATTGAATCCAATATCTCTTTGACCGGATCAATGATGGCCCCCCGATCGTCCACGACGGTCAAAAGCCGTGGAGGCTTGAGCTTCACATTCATCGCCAACCGCGATTTCCGAAAGGACGAACGGATATGATTGGCCGATTGCGCCGTCGGCATCCAAATCATCGTACCGCCATGTTTCAACTGGGAATCAACCACATGCGGGTTGAACCCCCCGGTCGTGTTGTTCAGAACCAACCCGCCATACATCGCTACGCCCAGATCCCCGACCAGACGCTTCATCATCGGCAGAAAGGGTGCAGCCGAGTAATGGTGGTCCTTGAACAGGATGCCACGCATTCCGGCAGCCGCCGCTTGCTCGACCGCCTGAATATGGTCGATCTGGCGTTCCATGATCGAGGGTCCTGAATGCACGTGGAGATCAACGGCACCGACCATTAAGCGGTCCACAACCACATCATCGACATCAGCTATCAACGCGCGGAACTCTTCTCGATTTTGGCTCTGTGTCATCTTGGTACCGTTTTTGTGGGTAATCGGGACCGATGATCGGGTAAATCCAGACCCGCATCCATGACGCCAGAGCCGTATTCCACGTAGTGGAATTCATGCGCCTCGCCCGCCAATACCGACTGGACCCGCTCCGGAATCATCGCCACTTTCGGCCCTGTAGGATGACCCCTCCAAGCACTCGGGATCGAAGATTGCAAAGACTGGCGAGGGGCCCAGGCCCCGAATGTCGATTCTGACCTGAATCTTGTCCGAAAGCGCATCGGCAAAATCCTCCGAATTCGCGGCAACTGGTGCGGCAAGAAACAGGAGCCCCCATGCGATACTCTGCGTTTGGACTGATCAAGGAAGCTCTGAGCGGGCACAAAGGCTGGCGCCCGCAATGGCGCGATGCAGCGCCACAGCCCGCCTACGATTACGTCATCATCGGGGGCGGCGGCCATGGTCTGGCCACCGCCTATTACCTCGCCAAGGAGTTCGGCGGCGCGCGGATCGCGGTGCTGGAAAAGGGCTGGATTGGTGGCGGCAACGTCGGACGCAATACAACCATCATCCGATCCAACTACCTGCTGGATGGCAATGAGCCTTTTTACGAGTTCTCGCTCAAGCTTTGGGAAAACCTGGAGCAGGATCTGAACTACAATGCGATGGTCAGTCAGCGTGGGATCCTGAACCTGATCCACAGCGATGCGCAGCGCGACGCAGCCCGGCGCCGCGGCAATGCGATGATCCTGAACGGCTCGGACGCGGAACTGCTGGATACCGCCGGTGTACGCGCCATGTATCCCTTCCTGAACTTCGACGATGCCCGCTTCCCGATCAAGGGCGGGTTGCTGCACCGGCGCGGCGGAACGGTGCGCCACGATGCGGTGGCCTGGGGCTATGCCCGGGGCGCGGATCAGCGCGGCGTCGATATCATTCAGAATTGCGAGGTCACAGGCCTGCGTATCGACGGAGGCAAGGTGTGCGGTGTCGAAACCTCTCGCGGCTACATTGGCGCGGGAAAGGTGGGCGTTTCGGTTGCTGGCAATTCCAGCCGGGTCATGGCCCTCGCCGGGATGCGCCTGCCCATCGAGAGCCATGTTCTGCAGGCCTTCGTCTCCGAGGGGCTGAAGCCCTTCATTCCTGGGGTGATCACCTATGGCGCCGGGCATTTTTATTGCAGCCAGTCAGACAAGGGCGGGCTCGTCTTTGGCGGCGATATCGACATGTATAACTCCTACGCACAACGTGGGAATTTGCCAGTGGTCGAGGATGTGGTGGAAAGCGGCATGTCCCTGATCCCGGCTCTTGGTCGCGCGCGTCTCCTGCGCAGCTGGGGCGGCATCATGGATATGTCGATGGACGGCTCTCCCTTCATCGACAAGACCCATATCGACGGGCTCTATTTCAACGGGGGCTGGTGCTACGGCGGCTTCAAGGCCACGCCAGCTGCGGGCTATTGCTTTGCCCATCTGCTGAAAACAGACCGCCCGCATGAGACGGCAACCGCCTACCGGCTGGATCGCTTCATGACTGGCCGCATGATCGACGAAAAGGGCCAGGGCGCCCAACCGAACCTGCATTGAGGACTTGTCCAGATGATCATCAACCATCCGCTACTCGGCCCACGCGACGCGCAGGAATTCACCTATCTGGGCGATGCTGGCCTTATGAACCGCCCCTATTGGCTTTCGGAGACCGCGCTGCAGCAATTCCACGATTACCTCTATCTGCGTCAGAACCCGGCTGGGGAGCATCGCGAATTGTGGTTTCATGAACAGGGCGATCGTTCCTGGCTGGTCGTCACCCGCAATACGGTCACGCATGAGATACTGAAGGTTGAACTGGCGCGGGATGTTGCCCTTGCGAACAGAGCCGCAAACACGCCGCAGGAGGCGCTGCAATGAGTTCGCACCCCGCACTGAAAAACCGTCTGTCCGGCGGACTGATCGACCACGACACAGGCTTGTCGTTCCAATTCGACGGTAAGAACTACCAAGGCCATCAGGGAGATACGCTGGCGTCAGCACTGCTTGCCAATGGCGTGCGCCTTATGGGCCGCTCCTTCAAGTACCACCGCCCGCGGGGCGTGCTGACCGCGGGCAGCGAGGAGCCGAACGCCCTCGTTGAACTGCGGTCCGGTGGTCGTCAGGAACCGAATACGCGCGCCACGGTTATCGAACTCTACGCAGGATTGGAGGCCCAATCGCAGAACCGCTGGCCATCGCTCGAACATGACGTGATGGCGATCAATGACCGGTTCTCGAACTTCCTGACCGCAGGGTTCTACTACAAGACCTTCATGTGGCCCAAAGCATTCTGGGAAAAGCTCTATGAACCGATCATCCGCAAGGCAGCGGGCCTTGGCAGCCTGACCGGTGAGGCGGATCCCGACGCCTACGACAAGGGATATCTGCACTGTGATCTGTTGATCATAGGCGCCGGACCAGCCGGCCTGGCCGCAGCATTGACCGCAGGGCGCGCTGGCGCTCAGGTCATTCTCGCGGATGAAGATAGTCACCTAGGCGGTCGTCTGCTAAGTGAAACTCAGGCTTTGTCCGATATGTCAGGCCCGGACTGGGTGGCCCAGACACAGGCAGAGCTTGCGACGCTCCCGAATGTGCGGGTGATGCCCCGCACCACAGTCTTTGGCGCCTATGATCACGGTATCTATGGTGCGGTTGAGCGCAATGCCGACCATCTGCCAAAACCCGCAGCTGGCAAACCGCGTCAGACCCTTTGGCGGATCTATTCCAAACGCGCGCTGATCGCCACGGGAGCCATTGAGCGACCGATCGCCTTTGAAAATAATGATCGACCCGGCATTATGCTGGCGGGCGCGGTGCGTGCCTATGCCAATCGCTGGGCGGCGACCCCCGGCCATTCGGTCGTGGTGTTCGCCAATAATGACGATGCACATCAAACCGCTCGTGACCTCATGGCAAAGGGTGTCCAGGTCCCCGCGATCATTGACGTGCGACCGGATGCGCCAGCCCTGCCGGGAACCGAGGTTCTGGCAGGTGCCGAGATTACCGACACCAAGGGGCGGCTTGGCCTGACGTCTGTCACCCTGCGCCTGGCAAATGGGCAAACCCGAACAATCGCCTGCGACGCGCTGGCCATGTCCGGGGGTTGGAATCCCAATCTGGGCCTGACGTGCCACCAGCGTGGTCGCCCCGTCTGGAACGAGGCCATCCAGTCTTTTGTTCCGGCCGCAGGGCTGCCCACCGGTCAGCTGGTCGCCGGGGCTGCTATGGGAGATATGACCACCGCACAGGCCCTTGCGGGGGGTGCCCAGAAAACGATCGAGGCGCTTGCCGATCTCGGCATCTCGGCCGGTGCAGCCGATCTGCCCCGTGCTGAAGACGCACCCGTCTCGCTGACCCCGTTCTGGCAGGTCAAAGGCGCAAAGCGCGCTTGGCTGGATTTCCAGAATGATGTGACGGTAAAGGACGTGAAGCTGGCGCATCAGGAAAACTTCACCTCGGTGGAACATCTGAAACGCTACACCACACTCGGCATGGCCACCGACCAGGGCAAAACCTCGAACCTTGGCGCGTTGGCAGTGATGGCCGAGCTCACCGGCAAGTCAATCCCGGAAACCGGCACGACCATCTTTCGTCCGCCCTATACGCCGGTGGCGATGGGCGCTCTGGCGGGGCGAGCGGTGGGTAAGGATTTCCACCCAACCCGCCTGACACCCAGTCACAACTGGGCCGAGGAACAAGGCGCGGTGTTCGTTGAGGTCGGCAACTGGCTGCGCGCACAGTGGTTCCCGCGTGACGGTGAAACCCATTGGCGCCAATCCGTCGACCGCGAAGTGCTGCAAACGCGTAACTCGGTGGGTATTTGCGACGTAACCACTTTGGGGAAGATCGACGTTCAGGGCACGGATGCCGCGACCTTCCTCAACATGATTTATGCAAACGGGTTTGCTAAATTACCGGTTGGCAAGGTGCGCTATGGGCTCATGCTGCGTGAGGATGGTATCGCCTATGATGACGGCACTGCGGCCCGTCTTGCAGAGGATCATTTTGTCGTCACTACAACCACGGCCAATGCGGTTCTGGTCTATCGCAATATGGAATTCGTGCGTCAGTGCCTGTGTCCGGATCTGGACGTTCAACTGATTTCGACAACCGAGGCCTGGGCACAATATGCCGTCGCCGGGCCAAATGCGCGGAGATTGCTACAGAAGATTGTCGACCCAGAATTTGACATCTCAAACGAAGCGTTTCCCTTCATGGGCTGCGGCGAAATCACCGTCTGCGGCGGATGCCGCGCCCGACTGTTCCGGATCTCCTTCTCCGGTGAGCTGGCCTATGAAATCGCGGTGCCGACACGCTATGGCGACGCGCTGCTGCGGGAAATGATGGCCGCCGGTGAGGAATTCGACGTGACCCCCTATGGCACAGAAGCTCTGGGTGTCATGCGGATCGAAAAAGGACACGCCGCCGGCAATGAGCTGAACGGGACAACATCCGCACTAAACCTCGGACTCGGGCGCATGGTCTCAACCAGCAAGGACTGCATTGGCAATGTCCTCAGCCGACGCGAGGGGATGAATACCGAAGCGGCGCTGCATCTGGTAGGGCTTCGCCCCGTCAACAGCAGCGACAGCCTGCCCGCCGGGGGGCATCTGATGGCAGCCGACGGCCCCGTGGATGCGGCACATGATCAGGGATATGTCACCTCCGCGGCCTATTCACCCATCCTGAAAAGCGCGATTGGCCTGGCTTTTGTCAAAGGTGGGTCGGACCGCACAGGAGAACGGCTGCGCCTTGTGAACCCGTTGGAAAACCAAACAGTCCTGGTTGAGATTGTCAGCCCACATTTTGTTGACCCGGAAGGGGAGAAGCTCCGTGCATAAGCTCAGTCCAATCAGCCCACTTGGCAGCGATACGGCCCGGATTGACCGGGTCGGCGACCTGACCATCTCAGAGGTGATAGACCAGGCCCTGGCCTCGGTTACAGCGCGCAAAGATCAGGAAACGGCACTGCGGGCGGCTCTTGGTTCGGCGCATGGCATGACGCTTCCTGATGTCGGCACATATTCAGACTCGGGGGGTATCTCCGTTTTTTGGACCGGACCCGCTCAATGGATGATCTCGGCCCCGCATGACCGCCATGAATTGCTGGCGCGTGATCTGAAACAAGTGGTGGGTGCGGCTGCCTCGGTGGTCGAACAGACCGATGGCTGGTGCCGTTTCGATGTCGCCGGTCCGACACTCTGCGATCTGTTCGAACGGCTCAGCAATGCACCTGTGCGCAATATGACAACAGGGCGCGTTATTCGGGGCACGTTGGAACATCTCGGCGTATTCCTCTGGCGCCGGGCAGAGGATCACATGGCAGTATTGGGACCGCGCTCCTCCGCGGCCTCCCTTCACCACGCGCTTATCAGCGCAGCTCATTCCATCGCATAAAACCCGCCTGTCTGCGGTGTCCTATCCCGCAGGCAGGGCGTCGCCGCTTTTTACGCGGAGGGAGTTTTTCGCCCGACGATCATTGATCGGCGTGACGCCAAAGCTCTCGCGGTAGATCCGCAGGAACGCGCCCGGCGTGCTGTAACCTACCATATAGGCGATTTCGGTGACCGAGGTGCTGGAATACAGCACCAGTTGCCGCGCCTGATTCATCCGCATCATCCGATAGTATTTCAGCGGGCTCTGACCCGTCGCCTCCTTGAAACTGCGTTCGAGGGATCGCGCCGATACACCAATGGCATTTGCTACATCGCTGATTTGAATAGGGTCTTCGATATGCTCGGCAAAATGTTCAATGGCCTGCGTCACCTTCTTGGGCAACAGATCCTTGCTCTTGGCTGTTGAAAACGCGGGTGTCTTTTGCGACGTCGTGGCGCTGCGCACATATGGATGCTGAAACCAGCAGGCAACTTCGGCCATGATATCGCCGCCCAGATGGTCTTCTATCAAGGTCAACATATAGTCGAAAACCGCCGTCGCCCCGGAAATCGTGGTGAAAGCCCCCTCATCGCAGATCACTGTGCTCAGCCTCTCGATCTCAGGAAATTCCGCTTCAAAAGCAGCCTCATAGCACCAGTGAACCGAGAGCGGGTCGCTCCCGACCAAACCGGTGCGTGCCAGCGGAAACACCCCCCCGCTGAAGGCGCCAAGTCGGGTCTTTTTCCGGGTAAGCCGCTGGAGCGCGGCATTGGCACGCGCCGATTGATCAAAGCGCGCATTAGGACCCGCCGCAAAGAACAGATAATCGTGATCCGTAAGATCGGCCAGCATACGATCCGGGCTGAACGTCACCCCTGCCGAGGACGCGACCGGCTCCGTTGTTTCGGCAACAACAGTCCAGCGAAACGCCTCCTTCCCCGCGATTTCATTGGCGGCCCTTAGCGGCTCGATGCAAGACGTCAGGCAAGCCATAGGGAAACCGGGAAAGATCATAATGCCAAGCGTAAGCGGCGTCTTGGTTAGGGTCACGACAGGCCTCCTTTGGTCAATTCGGCAGCACAGCTCAGGATGTGTTTTTCCAGCAAACGGGCCGCAGGAGACAGCGCCGTATCGGTTTTGCGAAGCAGGTGGATCTGGCGAGTCGCAAGCGAATCAGCCAATGGTCGGAACGCCAGCCCCGTCGCATTCGCGGCTCGCGCGGCCATCTCCGGCAAAATAGTTACCCCGATTTCAGCCTGCACCATAGCCATGATGGAGGTCAGGTTCTGTGCCTTCAACAGCGCCCTGTCGTGCAGCTCTCTGGATTGCTCCGACTTGATGCTGGCCGACAGGCTATTGGCGATCAGCCTTTCGTTGCGCAGCATCTCCCATTCGATTTTCCCCTGCTCCTGCGCCAGAGGGTGACTGGGTGCGCAGATCACTCCGAACGCATCCGACAGCAGATGCTGGCTGTGCAATCCAGAGCTGTTCTGGCCCAGTGTTGCAATGCCGATGTCGATGCGTTCACGGGACAGCTCATGCAGAACCGAGATCGAGTCCATATCTCGCAACTCAATATCTACATTCTTGAAATCGTTGATGTACCTGGAAAAGACCAAGGGCATGACGGTGCCGGCGACCGATGGAACCGTGGCTATGCGGACATGTCCGTGGGTGGCCTTGGCATAGCCTTCTATGGCTTTGACCATCGTATCGTATTGCTGCAACTCGCGCTCTGCTTGTTCCAGCACGAAGGCCCCAAGCGCGGTCAGCCTGTTCTTACGGTCGGTTTCAAACAGCGGTTCGCCAAGATGGGTTTCCAGCTGCTTGAGCATCATCGACACGGCAGAGGGCGTTCGCCCAAGAATACCGGCAGCATCGCTCAGGTTTCCACTTCGAGCGACTGCAGCAAAACCGCGGAGCAATTCAATTTTCAAAGCCATGAGCACTAACTTCAGAGTTTCTGAAATGATGTTCAGTAATTTGAGTTTGATTGAAGTGGCCGCGCATGTCCATACCCATGGAAACTGAATTCTGTGTGAGGCCTCCGACCATGACTGATATCCAAAAGAACCTGATTGCCGGTGAATGGCTGGCTGGTGAGAGCGAAGTCGAGAACCGCAACCCATCGGATCTTAGCGACCTCGTTGGTATCTTCGCGCAGGCCAGCGCCGATCAACTGGATGCGACATTGGACCAGGCGCAGGTGGCCCAGCGTGAATGGGCGGCCTATGGGCTTGAGCGTAAGCAGGCCGTGCTGAACGCAATAGGCAACGAGATGATGGCCCGCGCCGAAGAACTCGGCACGCTCCTGAGCCGTGAAGAAGGCAAGCCGCTGGCCGAGGGTAAAGGCGAAGTTTACCGCGCCGGCCAGTTCTTCACCTATTACGCCGCCGAATGCCTGCGCCAGATCGGAGAAAACGCCGACTCCGTGCGTCCCGACATCGAGGTGGATGTGCGCCGGGAAGCGGTCGGTACGGTGGCGATCATCAGCCCTTGGAACTTCCCGACCGCTACCGCCTCCTGGAAAATCGCGCCGGCGCTTTGCTATGGCAACGCCGTGGTGTGGAAACCGGCCAACATCACCCCGGCATCAGCCGTCGCGCTGGCCGAGATCATCAACCGGCAGGATATCCCCAAGGGCCTGTTCTCGCTGGTCATGGGCTCCGGCCGTTCCATCGGCCAGCGTCTGGTCGAAAGCCCCAAAGTGAACGCGATCTCCTTCACCGGCTCGGTGCCGGTGGGCAAAGGGATTGCTGCCGCCGCCATCCAGAACCTGACCAAGGTGCAGATGGAGATGGGCTCCAAGAACGCGCTGGCGGTGATGGACGACGCAGATCTGGATCTGGCCGTCACGCTGGCCCTCGGTGGCGCCTTTGGCGGCACCGGACAGAAATGCACCGCCTCCTCCCGGCTCGTGGTCCACGCGGCCATTCATGATGCCTTTGTCGACAAGCTTGTCGCCGGGGCACAGGCCATGAAAGTGGGCCACGCGCTGGAAGCGGGCGTGCAGATGGGGCCGGTGGTCAGCGAGCAGCAGCTGAACGAGAACCTGGCCTATGTCGATCTGGGCAAATCCGAAGGTGCAGAACTCGCCTGCGGCGGCCAGCGTCTGCAGATGCCGCACGAGGGCTTCTACATGTCCCCTGGCGTTTTCCTCAACACCACCAACGACATGCGCATCAACCGCGAGGAAATGTTCGCGCCGCTGACCAGCGTGATCAAGGTCGGCAGCTATGACGAGGCGCTGTCGGTGGTGAATGACACCAACTTCGGCCTGACCTCGGGCATTGTCACCCAGTCGCTGGCCCGCGCCACCCACTTCCGCCGCAACGCGCGCACCGGTGTGGTCACTGTCAACCTGCCAACCGCAGGCACCGACTACCACGTGCCCTTCGGTGGCCGCGGCGACAGTTCCTATGGCCCGCGCGAGCAGGGTAAGGCAGCGGCGGAGTTCTATACCACCGTCAAAACCGCCTACATCAGCGCCGGCAAGCCGGTCTGAGACTGAATTCTTGGCAGTGCCGCATCGCCGGCCTGCCAGTTTGCGGACGCGCCCGCCCTCCTTGTTTCCCCCGAGGCGGGCGCATCCTGCCTGGCATTACAGGCCGGGTAGTGGACTTTGAAAACCGAGGTGCTTGAATGACCGGATATCGTATCGACTGCCTGCAATATGCCAATTGGTCGGAAAAAATCTTCCGCCAGCTGCGCGAGGGCAACGTGGACGCAATCCATGTCACCATTGCCTATCATGAGAACTTCCGCGAGACGGTCCTGAACTTCGAAAAATGGAACCGCTGGTTCGAACAGTTCCCCGACCTGATCATGAAGGGGCAGTGGGCCTCTGATATCGACAAGGCCCGCGAAACCGGCCGCACCGCTGTGTTCTTCGGTTTCCAGAACCCCTCGCCGATAGAGGACGACATCGGCCTGGTGGAGATCCTGCACACGCTCGGCGCCCGCTTCATGCAGCTCACCTACAACAACCAGTCGCTGCTGGCGACGGGGTGTTATGAGGCCGAGGACATGGGCATCACCCGCATGGGCAAGCAGGTGATCAAGGAGATGAACCGGGTCGGCCTGGTCGTGGACATGAGCCATTCCGCCGACCGCTCCACCATCGAAGCAGCGGAAATTTCCAGCCGCCCGATCGCCATTACTCATGCCAACCCGCATGAATGGTCGCCGGCCCTGCGCAATAAGAAGGATGATGTCATCCGCGCAGTGACCGGCCATGGCGGGATGCTGGGCTTCTCGGTCTATCCGCATCACCTGAAGGACAAGTCCAACTGCACGCTGCAAAGCTTCTGCGAGATGATTGCCCGAACCGCCGAGAAATTCGGCGTTGAACATCTCGGGATCGGCACTGACCTTTGCCAGGACCAGCCGGACAGCGTCGTCGAATGGATGCGTGTGGGTCGCTGGACCAAGGAGATCGACTACGGCGAAGGCTCCAAATCCGCGCCGGGTTTCCCGCCAATGCCCAGCTGGTTCGAAGACAACCGCGACTTCGGAAATATCGAAGACGGGCTGCGCAAGGTCGGCATGAACAACGACGAGGTATCAGCTGTCATGGGAGGCAACTGGTATCGCTTCTTTGAAGAGAATTTCGGTCCAAAATCGGGGGATTAAAGACCGGGATAGACAGAAATATCGGCCCGACCAGTGCGCGGGCCAACCAATGGGAGGGAAAGATGTCAGAGACATCTATGGAGACAACACCGCAGGAGAGCCGGATCAACAAGCCGCTATTTCTGCTTTCAGGCGGTTTTATCGCGCTATTCTGTGCCGCAGCACTGGTCAATCTTGACGGGCTGTCGGCACTGGTCGACTGGGGGTTCAACATCTCGGCGACCTATTTTGGCCTGTACTGGCAAATTCTACTGCTTGCGACCTTTCTGATCGGTTTGCTGCTCTGCGTCCTGCCCGGTGGGCGCGCTATTCTCGGCGGGCTGGCCGCGCCTGAATTCACCACGTTCCAGTGGGGATCCATGGTCATGTGTACTCTGCTTGCTGGTGGTGGCGTGTTCTGGGCGGCCGGGGAGCCTATTGCGCATTTCCTCTACTCGCCTCCCCTCTACGGGGCCGAAGGCGGTAGCGAAGCCGCCGTTACCCCCGCTATCGCACAAAGCTTCATGCATTGGGGGTTTCTGGCATGGGCGATCCTCGGTTCGCTTTCCACGGTCATGCTGATGCATTATCACTATGAAAAGGGCCTGCCGCTGGCCCCCCGGACGCTGCTCTATCCGGTGTTCAAGGACAAGGCTATCAACGGCCCCATCGGGGTGATCGCCGACGCATCATCGATTATCGCCGTGGTAGCGGGTACCGTCGGTCCGATCGGCTTTCTTGGGCTTCAGGTGAGCTATGGTCTCTCCGATCTCTTCGGCATCCCGGACGTTTTTGCCACTCAGTTCGTGGTGATCGGCGCATTGGTGGCACTCTACACGATCTCGGCGATGACCGGCCTGTCGCGCGGCATCCAGATGCTGTCCAAGATCAATGTGATCCTGGCCGCCGTGTTGCTGGTCTATGTGCTCATTGCCGGGCCTACCGGTTTCATCTTCGGATCGTTCTTCTCAGGTTTTACGACCTATCTGGGCAACTTCTTCCAGATGGCGCTCTATCGCGGTGATGCAGGCATATTCGGCGCTCCCGGCTGGCTGGGATGGTGGACCGTGTTCTTCTGGGGCTGGTTCATGGGCTACGGGCCACTGATGGCAATGTTCATTGCCCGCGTGTCACGCGGACGGTCGATCCGGTCCATCATCATCATGCTGTCGATCATCGCACCCATCGTGACCAACTTCTGGTTCACCATCATCGGGGGCACGGGCATTGCGATGGAACTGGCTGAGCCCGGCACCATCTCCGCAGCTTTCGAAGGCTTCAACCTGCCTGCGGCACTGCTGGCAATCACGAACAATCTGCCGATGGGTTTCTTGATCTCAATCCTGTTCTTGATCCTGACCACGATCTTTGTGGCCACGACCGGAGATTCGATGAGCTATGTGATTTCCGCTACAATGACCAACGGCGACACACCAAGCATCGCTGTACGTGTTTTCTGGGGCATCGCCATGGGTGTGATGGCGATCATTTTGATCTCCGTCGGTTCCGGTGGCGTATCAAAACTACAGAGCTTCATCGTGGTCACCGCGGTTCCGGTGTCGCTCATTCTTCTGCCATCGCTCTGGGATGCTCTGCGCATCACATTGGCAAAAGGCAAAGAGAACTGAATAGCTGCCGGGCGCTGCTGGCGCCCGGCCCACCTATCCAAACTGCCCGACCTGTTCAGATCATACGGGATACGACTAACGACCTGATTACAAAGGCCAATCCGAATGACCGACATTCTCTGCCGTGAACCGAACACCGTCATGCGTCTGGCACGCCTTGGCTCTATGCACCAGTCGCGCCTGTCATTCATGCGGGTGCTGACCCGTCGTCTGGCGCGCGAAGGCTGGCGATTTGAACAGACCGCATTTGACATAGACGACAGCGGTCAGGGCCATGCAGTCTACACCGCATATGGGCCGGAGCGCGCATATTCCCTGGTCGCCTTTGCCCATGACCTGCCACCTGAAAAACGCTCCGACCGAGTGATTGCAGAGGCCTGGGACGCCACTTTCACACTATTTGACGGCATTCCTTCTGGCGCGGATATCGCCCGGCTGTCACAGAATATCCCCGTGCAGGAAGCCGGACGTGTGTCCGGGTCGGAGCTTTCTGTATCCCGTGCCAACCGGTCGGTGCGCCTCTGGGAACATGTGGTCAGCGCATTGGCCTCTGGCCAGCAGCCCTCCGCAGAGCAGATCGACGCCGTCGGCTATCTGATGCGGACAACGGCGGTCTACGGGTCCGGCAAACTGGGTGCGGCTGACCGCGAGATGATCGCGGAACGCCCCGAATTCCGTGCGCCGTTCCAGGTTGAGATGCTATCGGTCTACCTGACCCGCTGGTTTGTCACCGATCTGGTCCAGCATATGGCCGATTGTCGCGCCAAGGCTGAGGGCACCACCGCCGCAAAACTGGCTCCGGATCTGGCCCGGTCAATGGGGATCGGCAATTCCACCGGCCTTGGAATGGCGCCGTTTCTGCTCAACCACCCGGTGCTGTTCAACAACTGGGTCGCGGCGCGCGAAAAGGCGATCCAGGCGGTGCGCAATATCGAGGAAGCGCATCCGGACGATATCGCTGTGTTCCGCTCTCTGGTGGCACGCAGCAAGCTGACAATTGCAGATTGGCAGTCACAGCATCCGATTCAGATCCAGAAACTGAGCGCGCTGCGCGCCGACGCTGATCAGGTGACCAGCTACCTAGAAATCCAGACGCTGGCCGGTCCGAAGCCCTGGGATGCCCTCTACCGCTGGGCCGAAGAGACGCTCTCGCTCGAGGGTCAGGAATGGATCGCGTCGCTGATGCTGGAGCCCTACGGCGGGCTTGTCGATGGCTTCGCCGAAGATATGTCAGCAGATAACACCGCAACCTTTCGCATTGCGGGTGCTATGACCATTGGCGATCTTCGCAAGATCCTGCGGGACGTATACGCTTGGGCCATCGACACAAACTGGCAGGCCCCAGAGAACAAGGCACGCGCCTGGTATGTTTCGGAGGAAAAGCTCGAACCCCGTCTGGGTGAGCGCTTTGAGGAGCCCATCGAAGAATATGAGCAGCCGCTGGCACCGGGTCGAGATGCCGCGATGTTGTACCAGGCTCTGGCCCACTGGCCAGACGAGGCGCAGGTTGCAGATTTCCTGTTGCGCCATTCCGAACACCGCCATGTTCTGCGCCGTGTTCAGATCGTCGGCCGCGCGCCCTACGCGGAAATCCGTGACAACACGATTTCCGATCAGGTCCTGCCGATCGATATGCTGCGCTGCAAGCTGGCATTCTTTGGCGCGACGAAATTTGATCCCCGGTCAGATCGTTGGGTGCGGATTTGCATGTATGGCAATGCTCCGCTGCCCACCGAACTCACCGTTGAGAACGCGGAATTCTGGGTATTCCCCGAACTGGAAGAGGGTCTGGCATGAGCCATTCGTTGAATGAAATCGAGGCCATGAGCAAGCGCGCCGCCCGTGGCGCGGGCCTGTCCTGGGGATTGGCAGAAGAGGCCGCCAAGGGCACGCGCTGGCTTTCGTCTTTTGGGTTTCCCGGCACCGAGATGCTGGCAGATCTGCTGACGATGAATGATCGCATTCCCTCGATTGACGTATCGCCCGTTTCGCTGCGGGCCGAGGTCTGGCACGCCCCTGCCCGCCGGATGAGTCCCTTGATCGCCGGTGCAGCACTCAGCGATTGTGCCGTGCGCCTGCTGGAGCGTGGCAAGATCACGATGGAAAACGTCAATTTTCCCTTGCTGGCGGTGCCCTTCATGGGCGGCGCGGCCTTGCGACTGGGCCGACCGGTTGCCGCCGAATGGCAGGGCGCGCGCCTGGCCACCGATGGCAAGCGGCTCTGCATGCAGGGCTCCAGCGAGACGCTGCACAGCCGGCTGGCGGAACGGATGGTATTCTCCGCCCCTGCGGAGATGACCGGCCAGCAAGAACCGGTGATGCGCGCAAGCGTCTCCAACGCAAGCTGGGACCAGCTGGGCAAGTTTGCCCATCGCACCTTTGCCCCGGCGACCGAGGAAAGCCGCCTGCGCGGCGCCGGGGCCGGCCTCAGCGACAACGACTGATCCACCCATCGACTGCCGGTCAGCCCGGCATTGACCCGAAGACTGAAAAACAGAAAGCCCGATATGACCGCAACCGAAACCCTGACCCTTGCCGAAATCGAAGACCTGGCCTTCCGCGTGTTGGTCAAGGCCGGCACCTCCGAAGCCAACGCCCGCCCCCTTGCTGTTGCAACCGCCATGACCGAAGCCGATGGCGTCGCCTCGCACGGGCTGGCCTATATCCCGATCTATGCCCAGCATGTCGAATGTGGAAAGGTGGATGGTCAGGCAAAGCCGGTTGTGGATCAGCCCCGCCCGGCGGTTGTCACCGTGGACGCAGAGACCGGTTTTGCCCATAGCGCCATTGATCTCGGCTTTGAAAAACTGATCCCGCTGGCCCGCGAGATGGGGGTTGCGGTTCTGGCGGTGAACAACTCCTACAACTGCGGTGTCCTCGGAGTTCACACGCAACGGCTGGCGCAGGCAGGATTGCTTGGCGTCGGTTTCACCAATGCGCCCGCCTCGATCGCGCCCTCCGGCGGTGCGAAGCCGGTTGTCGGCACCAACCCCTTCTCGATCGCGGCCCCGGACGCAGACGGGAATGCCGCGCTGCTGATCGACCAGTCCGCCAGCACAATCGCCAAGAGCGAAGTGATGAAACACGCCCGGGAGGGCAAAGCGGTTCCCGAAGGCTGGGTGCTGGATGCTGACGGGCAACCAACCACCAATCCCGAGGCCGGGCTCAAGGGGTCAATGGTTCCTTCCGGCGGATACAAGGGCGTCGGCATCGCCTTGACTGTTGAACTGATGGCGGCTGCCATGACCGGCGCGACCCTCGGCTCTGTCGCCAGCCCCTTCTCTGGCACCGCGGGTGGGCCACCAAAAACCGGCCAGTTCTTCATTGCGATCGATCCGGCAGCGACCTCGGGCGGCGCATTCCACGACCGGCTGACCGACCTGATCGCATCAATCCATGATCAGGATGGCGCACGGCTGCCGGGCGATGGTCGTCGTGGCTGCCGCACACGCGCCGCGTCTGAAGGCGTCGCCGTGAACGCCGCACTGCTGGAGAAGGTCCGCGACCTTCTCTGATCCGTCGCGAGGAACACAAGACACCACGATAAAGGAGGCCATATGGCCTCCTTTATTCGTTCTCCTGAGCGCTAGCCCCGCAGAATGGCACCATCTGCGTCGAACGGCGGTCGTTCCAGAATGACCGCCCGGTGTGGACGCCCCAGGACCATGACCTCCACCGCATCACCGGGCATTGCCTCTCGAACAAAGCCAAGCGCCAGCGACATGCCCACGCTATATCCATAGGCGCCCGAGGTTACGCGGCCGATCCCATTACCATCCTTGAAAATAGGCTCTCCGCCGGTCGCATCAGCATTGGAAGCTGCCGTTCCGGCCTCATCCAGATGCAGCAGAACCATCCGTTCACGTGCCGGGTTCTCGAGGACCTTTTCTGCGGCAGCTTTGTTCAGGAAGTCTTTTTGCAACTTGCAAAGCCGGTCCAGCCCGACCTCCTGCGGCCAGTATTCCGGGCTATATTCCCGGCTCCAAGAGCCGTAACCTTTTTCGATCCGCAAGGACATCAACGCCCGACTCCCGACAGGACCTGCGCCGAACTCCTCACCAGCAGCCAGGAGCGCCGAGTAGAGACGCGGCTGATCTTCGCGCCTGCAATGCAGCTCCCATCCCAGATCGCCGGTGAAAGAAACCCGCAGTGCAAGCACCTGAATCCCGGCAAGATCAATCCAGGCCGAACGCATGAACGGAAACTCATCGGTCGAGAGGGAGGTATTTGTCAGGCGTTGCAGCATCTCACGTGATTTCGGCCCCGCGACATTGAAACCGCAGATCTCGTCTGTCAGCGACACGAACATAGTGCCTTCTGGCAGCGGCACCTCCTTGAAGAATCGCTTGTGATAGCGCTCGGCCATGCCGGATCCGATGATCCAGAACTCATCCTCAGAAACACGGGTCACCGTGAAATCCCCGGCAATCCCACCGCGTTTCGAAATCAGCGGCGTGAGGCAGGACCGTCCCACCGCATTTGGCATCGCATTGGCAAAGACCGCGTTCAGCCATTCTTCGGCCCCGGGCCCCGCACACCGGTATTTGGCAAAGTTGGATATGTCGATAATGCCCGCACGGGACCGCAACATTCTGCACTCATCGCCAACGGGTCCCCACCAGTTCTGACGGGTGAACCCATTGGTATCCTTGGCGCCGGGCGCTTCTGCAAACCAGAGGGGATGTTCCCAACCGGCGTTGAGGCCAAAGACCGCGCCCATTTCCGCCTGTTGCTCATATATCGGCCGCGTCCGTGCCGGGCGACCAGCGCTGCGTTCTTCATTGGGAAAATGGATGGCAAAGCGATGGGCATATTGATCCCGCACCCGCGCCTTGGTGAAATCTTTGGTCGCCCAACTGCCAAACCGCGCCATGTCCCAGGCGAACATATCATATTGGGTCTCACCCTCGATGATCCATTGCGCCGCCATCAGCCCCATACCGCCGGACTGCGAGAAACCCGGAATAATGCCATTGCAGCAGAAATATCCATCAATTTCGGGCACCGGCCCCATCAGGACATTGGCGTCCGGCGACCAGATCATCGGACCATTGATGACACGCTTGATGCCAGCGTCACCAACCGCAGGCAGGCGTTCAATGGCGTTCATCATGTTCTCTTCGATCCGCTCCAGATCATCTGGAAAGAGATCATGTGCAAAGTCGAGCGGCGTGCCCTCCTCGGCCCAGAACTTCATATCCTTTTCATAGGCGCCAACCAGCAGCCCCTGCCCTTCTTGCCGCAGATAATACTCACCGTCCCGGTCACTGACGGATGGCAGGCGGGTCCCATGCGCGGCCACGGCAGCCATGGTCTCGGTAACGAAATACTGATGCTCAGTTGGCTGCAACGGCAGCTCGATCCCCGCCAGCGCCGCGACCTCGCGGCCCCAGAGCCCTGCCGCATTCACCACCCAAGGCGTGCGGATATCTCCTTTGGGCGTCTTAACAATCCAGCTGCCATCGTCTTGCTGCTCGGTCGCCGTCACAGGGGTGAAACGATGGATTTCGGCGCCCCGCTGGCGCGCCCCGACGGCATAGGCATTCGTCACGCCAGAGGGATCCACATTTCCACCATCGGGTTCATACATAACACAGCGGATGCCATCGTAATTGACCAGCGGGTTCAGGCGCCTGGCCTCCTCGATGCTGATCTCGTAGAAATTCATCCCATAGAGCTTGGCCTTTGCGGCCTGCAATCTCAGCTGGTGTTCACGTTCCACTGTCTGCGCCAAATAGAGGGACCCAGGCTGAAACACGCCGCAGCTCTGTCCGGTCTCAGCTTCCAGTTCCTTGTAGAGAGACATCGTATAGTGCTGGATACGGCTGATATTGGTGCTGTCATGCAACCCGTGGATATTTGCCGCCGCGTGCCAAGTGGACCCGGACGTCAACTCGTTCCGCTCCAGCAGCACCACATCTGACCATCCCAGTTTGGTCAGGTGGTAGAGGATTGAACACCCAATAACCCCTCCACCGATGACAACTGCCTGTGCTTCTCTACGCATCTTTGCTCCCTTCAAGAGCCTATCTTAACGGAGCAGCGATCCAGACTGCCTCCGCTATCGGTTGAACCGCTTGGTGCCTGTGGCCGGTCGCACAGGTCACCATGCCAGCCGGTTTTTTCAGCACAAATACCCGTCTGTGACATGTCAGAAGCTGAGGCGCTGCACGCGCCCCCGTGCCGCAAGCCGCGCATTCAGCGGATCGGCTTCGGGCGCGCCGAGTTCCAGAGCAAAGACAAAGGCATGCGTGAGGAAAAAACAGGCCCTGTCTATATCGTCGGCCGCCTCTGCATAATCGGCGGCCAGTGAATAGAGCCGCACGAGAGCCGCGCCATCATCTGCGGCATGCGCCTGCAACAGGGCGCGATCAAGCTCATCGCGTTCCATGGCACAGGAACTCGCTCATTTTGCACGACCTTTCTGAACCTCGGTCGCCACCCAGTGATGGAAGTTATGAGTTGGCCCATCCATCACCGGAGAGAACCGGCCGCCATCGAACAACACGCCGTGACGCCCCTTCTGCATGCCCTCCACCACAAAGATATCTTCCTCGAAGACGGTCTTCCACAGCTGCGCGTTAGAGGCACGCAAACCATCAAGTTCCGGCGTGTCCCGCTCGCTTCTGGCATAGTAAAGCTCGATATGCTCGACCGTATGCCCGCAGTCCTTCGGCTCCAGAACAATCGCGAAACTATGGTCACGCTGCACCCCCAACAGAACGTTGGGATAGACCGCGACATATTCCGCACCCTCATCCCATTGATCACTCAGCCCGTCGAAATCCGGCAGTTTCGCACCGGCTTCGTCGGTCAGTTGGCGATAGACCAGCGTGCCCTGACCCGAGTATTTTCCCCGCTCTTCAATGTTGTAGTGGTCTTCCAACCGCGAATAGCTGTTAAGCCCGGGGTGAACCCACGGCAGATGATAGCTCTCGCAGTAGTTTTCGACCGCCAGCTTCCAGTTGGTTGCCACCTCCAGCTTCAGCGATGACCCTTCGCCACCGTGGTAAATCGGTGTCTCAAATTCGCGCCAGCGGTCCAGCAATGCGGCATGGGCTTCGGCGAACTCAGGCGCCTCGCCATCGACATTCACAAAAATCACATCTCGCCAGATATGCGCCCGGACGCGGATCAGGCCAAGCTTGCTGATGTCGACATCGTCATGGGTACTCTGCCCGGGACCACCGATATGTGGGGTCGCACGCAATGCCCCGTCGAGCCCGTAGCACCAGCTGTGATAGGGGCAACGTATGGCCCCGCGGATCTTCTGTGGCTTGTCCACCAGGATCATACCCCGGTGGCGGCAGGTGTTTTGAAACACGCCGATGTCACCGTTTCGGTCGCGCACCAGCAGCAGCGGCATACCAAGAAAGTCGACCGGTTTGGCATCGCCTGGTTCCGGAATATCCTTGCCAAACCCAATTCCTGACCAATTGGCAAAAAGAACCGCGCGCTTTTCCTCATCGAAGACGCGGGGGTCAACATAGTGTTCATTTGGCAGGCCGTTTGCCGTGTTTACCTCGGTCAGCACGGACGACAGGGGGGTATGCGTGTTCATCGAACTCTCCATGGCGTGAGCTTTTCCCTATTGGAGGATCGGATCAATTCCGCTCAATAGGGGAAAACCTCATTCATGAATGAGCCTGACTAAACCGAACTGCGGCTTGCCTCCGACAGGATCCAGGCTTTCAACTTGCGGGCATTCGGCGACAGTTCATCATCAGGCAGACCCACCAGATAGAACTCTTGCGGTGCCGGAACGCTCTGATTGCCGACAATGGCAAGCTTCTTGCTGTCGAGCATTGGCTGGATAAGCCGCTTCCAGCCAAGCGCTACGCCCGCCCCCTTACGGGCAATTTGCAACGCCACTGAATAGCTGGTCACGCGGGTGCCAACCGAAATGTCGCCCCGATGACCCAACTCGTGGAACCAGTCGACCCAGGTGGTCCAGCTCTGACTGACGTTGTGCAGATGGATCAGCCGCTGCGCTGCCAGATCCTGTAGCGATGAGCCCGCCAGTCCTTCGGCGATATCCGGCCGGGCAACCGGGACAAGTTGATCCCGATAGATCGCCGTATGGGCCAGCGTAGCGTCGGGATCACGGCCGTACCTGATAAAGAAATCGAACTCCCGCGTGTCGTGAAATGGTCGATCCTGGGTGATCTGGTGAATGTTCAAATCCGGATGATCACGCCAAAATCGGATGATCACCGGCGACAGCCAAAGGGCTGCGACCGCCGTCGTCGATCCGACGGTCACGGCATCTTCCTCGCCCATCTGACGGGTCTTAGACAATTGCCGCGAGATCTGCCGGAACGATGTGGCCAAAGTCTCAAACAGCGCCTGACCTTCGCGCGTCAGCTCGACACCGCGATGTTTCCGCTGGAACAACGCCACACCCAGCTCGCCTTCGAGAGCCTTGATCTGGTGGCTGACCGCTCCGGGTGTCACAGACAGTTCCTGCGCCGCATTTTTGAAGCTCAGGTGCCGGGCTGCGGTTTCAAAGGCCGCCAATGTGGTTAGCGGCGGCAGGTCGTAGTGTCGTCTGGACATGATGCGCCGCCATTCGTGGGACCAGGGATTAAGTCAGTTCACCTGAATATGAGTGGTTTTCGAATTGAATGGCAAATCCAAATGCGTTGGTGAGAGATCGTATTCATCACCTCCGGCCCCTGCCGATCCAACATCGGCCGGGGCAACCGTTCCGAAATCTATTGAAACGCCTCAAATCACGATCCCAGCACCGATAGTTCATAGGCATGAGGTAGCGCGGCACATGTGCCGCGCCATTTGCGTTCAGTTGATTTTTCCCGGCAGGGTCAGGTCGCCCGACGCAATATCGAAAACATCCACCACGCAGAGCAACGGCGCATGCACATTTGCATTGACGCGCAGGGCCGACGTAACACCATCATACGCCACATCAGCCAGAGTCACATCGCTGCGAAATCCGACCGTCACAGTCACTTCCGGCCCGTTGAACAGGGGCGTAAATCCCGGGCTATCCAGATAGATCGGAAGCCCCGGCCAGGTGGCCGGCAGCTGCGGGGTGGCGCCTTCTGGAATGTCACGCACCGCCAACGCGCCCGGCCCGCAGGCTTCGGTCGGGGTCAGAACCACCCAATGACTGTGCCACAGGAGACCGTCGTTGCCGGTATCGCCGTCGTTGTTTTCATCCACCAATGGCGTGTCGTCAAAGTCCGGGTGACTGGTTGCAGCCAGCGCGAGTATTCCGCTGCCTGCCTCAAACCCGACGGCAGCCGGGTCAAGCGAGGTCGGCCAAACATAGGAGAAAACCTCAGCCCCGCCGACCGAACCGACTGCTTCGGGCGTATCCGCGCCAGCGCTGCCATTTGTCGTCATGTGGAAGGTGACAGTGTTCCCCTTGCGGTGCGCATGAGCCGCAAGAATATCAAAGGATGCCGTCTTCCCGGCATCGGATGCCGAGATAATAGCGCCCTGCTGATGCACCGCATGATCGCCATCGGCGAACGCGCCGGTCGCGCCCGCCGCACCGAGGCCCAGGATCGCAGCCGTCACTAGAAATCGTGTCATTTTCGTCTCCATCTTAGTTCGTAGCGACTCGCTACCAAATAAGAGTTATTGCAGTTTTGATTTCGAGTCGATATCAATTTTTCATGACATCACACCACCGCATCCGCGCGCTCATCAATCGTCTGGCCCGTCTCGACGCCGCCGGGGGATGGTCTGACAGCCTGAATCCGGCCCAAACAGCGGCGCTGGACTACCTCGCGCGCGCCAATCGCTACTCACGGGCGCCCTCGCATGTGGCCGATTATCTGGGCACCACACGCGGCACCATGTCGCAAACGCTCAAGACACTCGCCCGAAAAGGGTTCGTGCGCGAAGAGCCAAAAACTGGCGATCAGCGTTCGATTTCTTACGGGGTGACAGCTGAGGGGCAGGCACTGGCCGAAGCGCCTTCGGTCATCGGCGGCGCATTGACCACAATGCAGGACGCGGAAACCGCCGCGTTGGAAGAGGCGCTCAGCGCGACCCTGCGTGCGGCTTTGGAAGCCCGTGGCGGGCGCCCCTTTGGCCTGTGCAGGACCTGCGCCTATCACGACGCAGGCCCTGCCAATGGGTATTGCACCCTGTTGCAGCTACCGCTGCAGCCCGGCGATCGAGATTTAATATGTGTTGAACATAAGGCGCTTTCAGATGACACGACCTGACCTATCCGCCCCGATCGCGGGCATTTTTCATGGCGCTGTCCACAGCCCATGGGCCGACAAACCGCCAACCGCCATTCACAAGTCCCCAGTCGCCGGATCTCAGATGATCGACATCAACGGCTTCACCGGCGACTCGCAGGCCGATCTGACGGTGCATGGTGGAGCGGACAAGGCAATCCACCACTACGCCAGCGAGCACTACCACCTGTGGCAGGACGAGGCCGAGCTGCCTCCGACAGCGGTTCCGGCAGCTTTTGGCGAAAACATCGCCAGTTACGGGCTGACTGAGGACACCCTCTGCATCGGAGACATCCTGCGACTGGGAAGTGCTGTCGTTCAGATCAGCCAGGGCAGACAGCCCTGCTGGAAACTCGGTCTCTATACTCAGAACAAGCGGATGCCCTACCTGTTCCAGAAGACCGGCCGCACCGGATGGTACTACCGCGTCCTTGAGCCGGGGGCGGCACAGACGCACGACGAGATCAGGCTTATCGAACGGCGCCATCCCGAATGGACCGTACACCGCGTGACCCATGCGAGGCTGACTCGCAAGATCACAGCCGGAGAGGCCGCCAGCCTGGCTGATCTCGCTGATCTCGCCGCAGGCTGGCGCGCTGCCTTTGCGCGAATGGCAGGCGGCGACACGGGCGAAGACACCAGCGCCCGACTGGGCGGCGTGCAGGCTTAGGCGCTGTGAAACCCGGCGTCCAGGACGCAGCCGTGAGCGCCGCCCTGGACGCCAGCCTATTTCCCGATCTGGCAGCGTTAGCCGGCCTGATACTGCGGGGCCGAGGCCAGAAACTGCCCATAAGCCGCCGCATCCGGGGGCGAGAATTGCTCGACCAGGGGATTCTTGCGCTTGCGCAGCTGTGCTCCCATGTCGGCCAAAAGCTCGTCGAAGTGTTTGAAATGAAACGGTGCTGAGCACAGACCGCCATAGACCTGCGCCGCAGGTCGCTCCCGGCGGCGCCAGTCCAGCATCATCTCGATATTCTGCTCCATCTCCGCCCGGCTGGGCTGGTGAGTCAGTTTGCCATCGGCATAGCGAACCAGCCAATTGGCAATCATCTCGGCCGACAGGACCGTGCAAAAGCTGGAGTTGAAACCAACAAACCCCATATCGGGCAGATCCGGGTTCACCGACAGGCGATAAACGCGATACTGCCCATCGTCTTCGATCAGCTTGTCACGATACTCCTGCGCCAGATAGGGTACACCCAGCTTCCAGCCAACCGCCAGCACCGCCACATCACATGGCACCACCTCGCCGGTGCTCAGCCGCAAACCTTCCTCCTGATAACTCTCAAACGTGCCGATAACGGGCTTGATACTGCCATCGTTCAACGCCTCAAACAGACCTGGAGTCACAATCGGGACCGAGCAGGACACCTCTTTTTCAATTGGCGTGGTGGGGACCATATTGTGCTTCTTCAGACCCAGTTGCAGCTTCAGCAGGGTCTCCAAACCGCGAAAATTGGCCCAGACCAGAGGCTTCAGCAGCGCGGCGATACCGCGTTGAAAAGGCGACTTACCCCATTGATTGAACTGCTGCTCCTGCGCCCGCATATATAGCAGTTTCTTGAAGTTGATGCCGCCGACATAATAGGGCACCCGCCAGACATTCTCCCGATAGACCAGCCGAACAGATCTCGCCCCACTCTTGGCCGCATTGACAGCAATATCGGTGGCCGATTTAGAGCCGCCCAGCACCACCACATGTTTGCCCACAATCATGCCGGGATCCGTATAATCAGATGAATGTATCACCTGTCCGCCACGGGCGATGAATGCGTCCTGACCGGGATGGGTGATGATGTTCTTTTCCGAAAACTGACCCGTACAGACCGCAACAAAATCGAAATCCTGTTGCCAGCTCTTCCCGGCGGCCTCCAGGGTCAGGGTCCAGCCGGGCTGCCCATCCTGACGCCGCTCCATCGCCGTAACGGAAGTGTTGAGCCGGAACAGTCGCGCCAGCCGGTGTTTCTGCGCGTAAGAATGCAGATAGGCATGAACCTGCGGACCTTTCGGCCATTCCGGGTAATCTGCGGGCATCGGATGATCGGTGTAGCAATATAGATCCTTCGGCGACTGTGTCTGCACATCCGGGTATGACCGCGACAGCTCCCAGACACCGCCGAAATCATGGCTGCGTTCATAACCGATCACCCGGTGGCCGCGTTCATCAAAGGCTTTGGCCGCAGCCAGACCACTGACACCGCCGCCGATAACCGCAACTGTTTTGCGTGTTGTCATATCCTGTTCTCCCCTCTCGATCCAATCTGCGATGAACCGTTCTGTCCCTCACCTGCCTCCCAGCAGGCCGGTGTGTTTCCTGCCAGAACGGGGTTGGACGGTGGCACCGCCCCACCCGCGCTCCGGATTGCTCATGCGTCAGCCGGGGGTGGCAGAAAATCGACCTCATGCAGCGCAGAGAGACGCACCAGCTCCCCCGGGTCGGTCACACCGTCCAGCTCAATGAACAGGTCGAACAGTTTGCGCGCGGGCGCGACGCCGAAAATACAATGCGCCTCAGCACCGGAACGGTTGAATATCGCATGTGCTTCGCCCTTGGGCATACGCACTGTATCCCCCGGCCCCGCCTTATGCACATCGCCCGAAAATTCCACCTCAAGCTCCCCCAACAGGACACTGATCCATTCATCCTGGGTTGGATGGATGTGCGGCGGTACAAAGGTGTCGGCCGGCAGAACCGCATCCCATATGAAGGCATCGGTGCTGAGCAACTTGGGCACATAGGTCTGCCCGACAACGGTCCAGGACATGCCGCGAATCCCGTCTTTTGCCTTGGTGATCCCTTTTTCCATGAGGTCTCCTCCCTGAAATTGATCTAAGGCCGCCAGACTGCACCAACGTCGCACATTCGATTATCCAGAAAACGAACCCAATTGATGGCAGGATGGTTGAGGCTTGAAATATCTCCGGGGCAATCTAAGCTGCAGTCCTCTGATCTGGAGGCAAGATGGCCATCCCAGCCAACCCGGACACAGTTGAGCATTTGAGCAATCATCCGCTGCTGCGCACCGGGGATCTGGACGAGGCACGCCACCGGGTGGGGCAGAAATTCTGCGATCACCGGCTGGATTTCGCCAAACGGCATCAGGATCTCGCGGTCCGCCATAATCACGCAGCCGGGCGTCACTGCTCGATCAATTACCTGCACTACGGCGCCGATGTGACTATTGCCCCCGGTATGTTGGACTCGTTCTACCTGTTGCAGATCCCGCTTTGCGGCCAGGCCAGCGTCCGGCATCGCGGCGCCGAGATCCTCGCCGACGCAACCACTGCAACGGTGCTCAATCCCGATCGGGACGCTTTGATGCGGTGGAGCACCGATTGCCGCAAGCTGCTGCTTCAGATCGACCGGAATTACCTTGAAACGGTTGCGCGGCAGCTGATCGGAGCAGAACTGCCGGGGCCAATCCGTTTTGCCAGCCGCGTCGATCTGCTTGCTCCTGGCGGGCGGCGGCTGCGGCAGATGGTTTGTGCCTGCGTTCGGGCGGCAGAAGTCGGCATTTTGTTCCAGGGGCGTTTGCGTGGTTCGGATATCCGGGTGGAACAGGATC
This sequence comes from Phaeobacter sp. JH20_34, assembly GCF_048056095.1. NCBI lineage: Bacteria > Pseudomonadati > Pseudomonadota > Alphaproteobacteria > Rhodobacterales > Roseobacteraceae > Phaeobacter > Phaeobacter sp. JH20_34. The sequence goes on from NZ_JAYMWT010000001.1 coordinate 129,860, forward strand.
TGGCGCGAGAGCTATTGACGCGGCTGCCCAGCAATATCTCCCACATCATTGAACGGGCTGACCACGGGTCCCTGCCACCCGGCGTTCGCGCGGCGATGGACTTCATCCACGCCAATCTCAGCAACCCAATACAGCTGACCGACATTGCGGAACATGCGGGCATGAATGTCCGCACCCTTCAAAAGGGCTTTCGCCGCGCCTTTGGGCAGAGCCCGATGCGGGTACTGCGCAACGCGCGACTGGATGCGGCTCACTATCAACTGATGGCGCAGCGCGACACACCCGACGTCACCACCGCTGCATTTTCCAACGGGTTTTCCCACCTGGGCCGTTTTGCGCGCGACTACAAGGGACGGTTCGGGCATTCGCCCAGCCAAACCGCGCGGCGGCAATACACCCCTTAGGGCCTCGACCTTGTCAGCCTGCTGCGCGGGGGCTACATCTCTCCGCAGACCGCAGACCCGCACAGCTGCGCGACAGAGCATTCACCTCAGGACACTGATGTCAGACGGCAAGCCCAAACTCACCCGGACCGAGACCACCGCCAAACGGCGGCAGCAGATCCTTGAGGCGGCAGTCAGATGTTTTCTTGAAACCGGCTATCACCAGACCGGTGTCCGCGATATCGCGACGCGCGCCGGCGTCAGCCTCGGTAATCTCTATAATCATTTCCCCGGCAAACATGATGTGCTGGTCGAAATCGCTGCGCTGGAACGACAGGAACTCTCGCCGTTTATCGACGCGCTCACCCAAGCGCGCCCGCCGCTTAAACTGCTCGACAGTTTTGTAAAATCCTATGCCAAATATCTCGCAGTGCCTGAAAACGTTATTCTGGGTCTGGAGATCACCAGCGAGGCCATCCGCAAACCCGATATCGCTCGGTTGTTTCTGGACAATCGAAACGCGCTGGTTGCGGCCCTCGCCAAGGTAATCGAACGCGGTATGTCCACAGGTGACATGCGCCGCGATCTCGATCCGGAGGGCACGGCGCAGATGATTGTCGATCTGATCGAAGGCAGCGCCTATCGCAGTGTCCTGGACAGGGTTCCGATCCGGCGTATGCGCGCAAACCTGCAAGGATTCATCACTGCGGCAGTTAGGGCAGAATAACCTCAGATGGGCGTATCACGGACAAGTCTCACGCCCAGATGCGCCGGGGGTGACCCTACTGCACAGCCCCCACGAGCGGGATCGCGGACAAGAAACGGAACTGCCGCCAGATGCTCGCCCGCAACGAAATAAGCCGGACAACGATCGAGGCTGGCCCCGGACTCGCCGGCATAGCAGTCCTGCGTCCATTCCCATACATTGCCATCCAGATCGACAACACCATCAGGCGAAGTTGCATAACTGCCCTGGGGGCGCAGCGTCCGGCTGCGCTGCTCACCAAGGAGATAGGCCGAAGCCCAGCTAAGATCGGGATCGCTAAAGATCGGTTCAGGCTCGGCTGGGAGTACCGGCTCCGCGAGATAGGCCCATTCCGCAACACTTGGCAGGCGATAGCCGCCATCGCTGCGCGCATTGATCCACGCCAGATACTGGCTCGCATCAACATGGCTCACTCCCGTTGCAGGCATTGTCTTTGCATCCTGATTGGCGCGAGTGCGCAGCTCTAGGCTGCACATCCCATCTGCGTGACAGCGGTTCCACTCGGCGACGGTGACTTCATGTCTCATGACATAAAGTCCGCGCCCAGCATCTGGCTCCATGGCGGCCAGAACTAGCTCTGGATGGACACTCTCCCCCGCCGACCCGATGGGCCCGCGAGGGAGATATTGTCCAAGCGCCCAGATCAGCGCTGCCGCCACAGCCAGGCCAAGACCCAGCAGGGCTATCCGGTTCCCGATGTCGTGCGAAATGGCGGCAGTCATGTGGGCTTTCCTTCTGCAAGCGCTGGCGGCGCAGCCGTTCAGGTTTCAAAGCTGCGGGGAGCAACCACCTGTTCCATCAGCGCATTGTTCCAGGCCCCATCGACCACAAAATGCGCTGTGGCGCCCAGTAGAACCGCCTCGATCAGATTGTGGTTCACATAGGCATAAACGCCGGGTTGTTCGAAGGTATACATCGCCGCCATGGCACTTCCGCCGCGCACGAACCAGCTCTCGATGCCAGTCAGCGGCGCATCTGTGAACGACCCTGTTTCCCACACATAGTTACCATGCCCACCAATCAGGTGCGGACGCGAGTCGCGATTGGCCTGATTGTGGATCATCAGAACGGTCTCACCGACCTTGGCCCGCAGGGCGTTTTCACCCGTCAGCGCGCCAACCGCACCATTGAACACGGAATGGGTCGGCACCAGAGTGCGCATCGCTTCGATACTGTCGGCGTAGTCGTCACCGGCCAAATCGTAGGTCCGGTAATCGCCGTTTTCATCCATCGGCAGATAGTAATCCTGCTCGCCGATATAGGCGATACTGTCATAGCGCAGCGGGTTACCCTCACCGTCTTTCAGACCATCGCGCGGCAGCACCATAATGGCACCATTCATACCATGCGTGACATGATAGGGGATCATCGCGCCGCCCGGCGCACAGTGATAGGTGAAGCAGCCGGCCTTGGTTGCCTTCCAGCGCAAGACGGTTTCTTCGCCGGGGAAGACATGGGTCAGACCGCCTCCGCCCAACGCCCCTGTTGAGGCATGGAAGTCGATATTGTGCTCCATCTGGCTATCGGTCGGATTGCGCAAAGTGAGTTCGACGTAGTCGCCTTCATGCACGATAATCAGCGGACCGGGGACCGACCCGTTGTAGGTCAACGCCCAGATTTCGGCGCCGGTATCCTCATCCACAACCATCAGTCGCTCTTCTGTGATCAACTCGATCTCGACGATTTTCGGACCACCGGTTGCGACCTGCTCGTGCTTGGGGGCAAAGGGAGGTGCAACCAGCTCCTGTTTGACGCGGGTATAGCCGGAGAGATCAACCGGCGCCGCCTCGGCCTGAGCCTGTGCTTCGGCCTGAATGAACCGTGGCGCCGCGCCGCGCAGTGGCGGAACAGCGGCCCGACGGGCTGCACCATTCGCCGCGGATGCCAGTCCGCCGGTCAGGGCCGCAGCACTCGCCAGAACTGTCCCACGCAAAACGTTGCGACGGCTTGTGGGTGCAAGTCCGGGATTGAAGCGTTTGGTCATTGTCACTCTCCTTATCATTCGATCAGCCCAAAATCGGCGGGCGTTGTGAGTGGAATAGGGGTCTCCGGCCCCTCAGGGGCGGAGGCGTCCTTTCCTGCGCCGATGCAGCCGGAAGACAGCGCATCCCGCAGGTCTTGGTGTCGCGATTAATCTAGCTCGTCACACCCGACAGAACTTTGCGGCAGCGCAAAGACGGCGCGGCTTTTTGGCTGCGAGAGCGGCAACAGACTAAAGACATGGGTGACCATCACCGCGATATCGCGATAGGATGAACCAGTTCCTTGTTCGGAGATGCCGTGCGCCACCTACATGAAAGCCTGCTTCGACCGCTGCCGCCCTTCTCGCAGCTGGAGGATATCCAGATCCGCAGAATTCTTGACCAGGCAAGCAGCCGCGGCCTCGGACCCGGAGAGACCATCTTTGAAGAAGGGGCGCCTGCTGATCGCTTCTACCTGCTTCTGGACGGCACCATCCGCGTCGTCAGGATCACCAGCGACGGCGATCAGGTCACCTCTCTCCACATCCCATCCGGGCAGCTCTTCGGTATCGCCAAGGCATTGGGACAGGACCGCTACCCTGCAACGGCTGTGACCGCCAGTGAGGCGCTGATCCTGTCATGGCCGACCTCGCTGTGGAACAGCTTCACCGCTGACTACCCGGGCTTTGCAACTGAGACATATAAAACTGTCGGCGCCCGGGTGGGTGAGATGAACACCCGCATCATGGAAATGTCGACCCAGCATGTCGAACAGCGCATCGCCCGTGCGCTGCTGCGGCTGATCAATCAATCCGGTGTCAAGGTGGCCGAGGGCATCGAGATCGGATTTCCGATCACCCGCCAGGATGTATCTGAACTGACCGGCACCACGCTGCACACGGTCAGCCGCCTGCTGAGTGCCTGGGAAAAAGACGGCATGGTCAGCAGCAAACGCAAGAAGATCACAATCTGTGATCCGCATCGACTGATGCTGCTCAGCGATCCCTGATCGCGCGGCGGGTCGGCTTGCCTGCCTAGCGTCATCGCTGGCCGCAGGAACCGACTTAACCCCGGTCGCCGCGAGCCAAGCGAACTGCCTCAGCCAGTTCGAGGCGAAACATATCCTCGTTAAGGTGATATTCGGCGCAGGCCTCTGCAACCGAATGAAATGGGCTGACCATGCAGCCGACGCACAACATGCCATGATCCATGAAAACCCGCAGTGTTTCCGGCCAGGTGGTCAGCAGCACGTCAAGCGGCAGGTCAGGGTCATCCAGTTTTGGTGGCAATTTCACAAGCCTTTCCTCTCTTCGATATCACGCTAACAGCCGCAATCGCGCCGAACCTTGCGCTTGCGCAACCTTTGCCGCTGCGCCGCGCGCTATCACCGGATGATCAGCAACTGCCGGAAAGGGCCAAGCCATGGCTGAATTTCTGACCAAGTCGCGGGCGCGCAATGTGTTCTACGGAGGGTCAATCTTCTTCGTCGTTGTGTTCATTGGCATGACCGTGCACAGCCACCGCTACGTCGTGACCACCTCGACCGCAGGAATGCCCCTGACCGAAGAGGTCAGCCTCGGCAAACGTGTCTGGGAGCGTCACTCCTGCATCAACTGTCACACGCTGCACGGCGAAGGTGCCTATTTTGCCCCCGAAGTCGGCAATGTCATGACCCGCTGGGGCGTTCAGGACGAACCGGAAGAGGCCTTCGAGACACTGAAGAACTGGATGGAGAGCCAGCCCAGCGGTGTCGAGGGTCGCCGTCAGATGCCGTATTTCCAACTCACCGACGAAGAGATCCGGGGCCTGGCCGAATTTCTGCGATGGGCCGATCAGACCGACACTCAGGGCTGGCCGCCCAATGACGCGGGCTAAGGGAGAGACACAATGAAATATCAATCTCAGAAGGTCGCTCAGGCCTATTTCATCTGCGCTCTGGCGCTGTTCGGAATTCAGGTGATCGGCGGGCTATTGGCAGGCTGGATCTATGTCGCCCCCAATTTCCTGTCCGAGCTTCTGCCGTTCAACATCATTCGCATGATCCACACCAACGCGCTGATCGTCTGGCTGTTGCTTGGGTTCTTTGGCGCTGCCTATTTCCTGATCCCTGAGGAATCCGAACGGGAGATCTTCTCGGTCAAACTTGCCTATCTGCAACTTGCCATCCTGATGATCGGCACACTTGGCGCTGTTGGCTCCTATCTGGTGGGCATCCACGGAGGGCGCGAATTTCTGGAGCAACCGCTCTGGGTGAAATTCGGCATCCTCGTGGCCGCGCTGATCTTCCTGTTCAATGTGTCGATGACCGTGCTGGCGGGCAAGAAAACCGCAATTACCAACGTTCTCCTGATGGGCCTGTGGCTGCTGTCGCTGCTCTGGGTCTTTGCCTTTATCAACCCCGAGAACCTGTCCCTCGACAAAATGTACTGGTGGTTCGTCGTCCATCTCTGGGTCGAAGCGACCTGGGAATTGGTTATGGCGGCGATTCTGGCCTTCCTGCTGCTCAAGCTGACGGGCGTGGACCGTGAAGTGGTCGAAAAATGGCTCTATGTCATCGTTGCCACTGCGCTGTTCTCGGGCATTCTCGGCACCGGACATCACTTCTACTGGATTGGCCTGCCCGGCTACTGGCAGTGGATCGGCTCGATCTTCTCCACCTTTGAGGTGATCCCCTTCTTCCTGATGATGTCCTTTGCCTTTGTGATGGTCTGGAAGGGGCGCAAGAACCACCCCAACAAGGCCGCGCTTCTGTGGTCGCTGGGATCGAGCACCGTGGCGTTCTTTGGCGCCGGTGTCTGGGGGTTCCTTCATACCCTGCATGGTGTCAACTTCTACAGCCACGGTACTCAGATCACTGCTGCACATGGGCATCTGTCCTTCTACGGGGCCTATGTGGCGCTGAATCTCGCGGTCTTCACCTATGCCATGCCGATGCTGCGTGGACGGGCACCCTATAACCAGGTCCTGAACATGGCGAGCTTCTGGCTGATGACCGGCGGCATGGCCTTCATGACCTTCGTCCTCACCTTTGCTGGCACCATCCAGACCCATATGCAGCGCGTCATTGGCGACTACTACATGGATGTTCAGGATGGTTTGGCGATTTTCTACCTGATGCGGTTTGGCGCCGGGGCCGCCGTTGTGATTGGCGCCCTCCTGTTCATCTATGCGCTGCTCGTGGTGCGTCGGGACGAGCTGATCGCACCGGGCCCGGTCCATGAGACCAGCACCATCGCAGGAGAATAGCCATGAATATGCAAACCCCCTGCGCGATCCCGCACTACTCTGAAATTGCAGGCGAATGCACCCTGTTCGAAACCGCATACAGCCAGGGTCTCCCTCTTCTGCTAAAGGGGCCAACCGGCTGCGGCAAAACACGTTTCGTCGAACATATGGCCGCCCGGCTCGGCCGCCCGCTATACACTGTGGCCTGCCACGATGACCTCTCGGCCGCCGACCTGATTGGCCGCTACCTGCTGAAGGGCGGCGACACCCAATGGGTCGACGGACCACTGACCCGGGCTGTCCGAGAAGGCGGGATCTGCTATCTCGATGAGGTCGTCGAGGCGCGCAAGGATGTGACAGTTGTGCTGCACCCTCTGACAGATAACCGCCGCAGGCTGATGATCGACCGCACCGGAGAAGAGCTGGTGGCGCCGCCAGGCTTCATGCTGGTCGCCTCCTACAATCCGGGCTACCAGAACGTGCTAAAGCGTCTCAAACCCTCAACACGTCAGCGCTTTCTCTCAGCCAGCTTCAACTTCCCGCACCCGCAGGCGGAAATCGCCATCGTTGCGCAGGAAAGCGGCCTGGATCCGTCCCGTGTTCAGCCTCTGGTCCGGCTGGCCGGGCACATCCGGTCGCTGTCGGGCATGGATCTTGAGGAAGGTGTCTCGACCCGGCTGCTGATCTACACCGCCAGCCTGATCCAAAGCGGCATGGCGATAGAAGCGGCACTGGACGCCGCGATCATCGAACCCCTCACCGATGAAGAGGATATCAAACAAGCGCTGCGCGATCTGATCGCCACGATCTACGGGTAGCGCCATGAAATTGCTCGACCTGATGGAGCCGGAGGAAACTGTTGGCAACCTCTGGCACGATATGGCCAGCAATCTCGCCGGTGAGGTCGCAACGGATGGTGAAATGCTATCTGCTGCGGCCTGCCGGTTGCAGGACCTGCGACGCAGCCTTGCCGTCCTGTTTCGCGCCTTGGGGGGATCTGCCTCTGTGGAATTGGTCGAAACCCCCGCTACCGTCGCGCAGCATCGTCGCTCTTTCGGCCATCGGATCGCCGCTGACCGGCTGCGTGAATATATCCCCTGCTATGACGGCACCCGGCTGGCCCTGCCGCCGGTGATCGCCTGCTTTCCCAGCTACGATCTGAACCGGGCCGCCTATTTCTGGCTTGTTGCGCTGGCGGCGGCAACCGATCCAGCAGAACTGCACCCGCGCGCCGACATGCCTGCGCAGGCGCTGGACATGGCCCGGATCCGGGCCAACATTGCCGCCAGCAGGCGGGCTGCCCAACATTGTCCGGGCCTGCGGCCCGCCTATCTCCGGATGGCCGCTCTATGTGTGACACAACGCCAATCACGACCGTTGCATACGGCCGAACGCGCAGTGGCAGAGCAGATCGTCGCCGCCTTGTCGTTGGATCCTTGGGCCATGGCGGCCGACTGGGGCGAATTCACTCCCTCAAGAGACAGCAGCAGGTCCCAAAGATACATGCCCTTCGCTCCGGTGCCGATCTGGCTGCGCTATTCCTCCCCCGAGAGTTCCGCCTCGGCTGCGGCCGATCCTGATGACCAAAGGACGCCACTGGCCGCCGCCACCATGAGCCAACGCAAGCTCGGCGTGCGTGCAGACCAGGAGCAGGCCCGTCGCAAGGACAGCTTCATCCTGCACCGATTTGAATCAATCCTGTCCTGGGTCGAATCCATGAATATCAACCGCAGCGTTGATGACGACGATCCGGACAATGCCCAGAAAGCCGCCGAGGATCAGGATCTGATAACTCTGACCAAACACGACCGTCGCCTTGCCTCGCGGCTTCGACTGCATTTGGACCTGTCGCCCGCAGATGCCGAACACGAAAGGTTGAGCGCTGAATTCACCTATCCCGAATGGAACCATCGTAGCCAAAGCGAGATGGCGGATCATTGCCGCGTGCTGGAGGCCGCAGCGCAGCCTGACACCACACGTCCCTTCCGCCCCGATCCGCGCCAGATCCGCAGCGTCCGTCGCCAGTTCGAGGCCCTGCGTCCACGCCGGATCCTGCAACCGCGCCAGATCGACGGCGCCGAGCTGGATCTCGATGCGGTGATCAGCGCCCGCGCCGAGCTGGCCGCAACAGGGCGCGGCAGTGACCGGCTCTGGCAGAACACACGCCAGCAACAGCGGGATTTATCGGTCGCCTTTCTGATCGACACATCGCGTTCCACCGAGGCCGCAATTGCGGACAGCAGCGTGATTGAGATTGCGCGTAATGCCATGGCGGCGCTGGCGTTCGGGATCGACGTGGCCGGCGACCGATTGGCGATCTGGGGGTTCTCCTCGCTCCGCCGCGATCGCGTTTTCCTGACCCGCTGCAAGGGGTTCGACACGCCGATGTCTGAGGACGTCACCGCCAATATCGGCGCGTTGCAACCGGGCCATTATACACGGCTTGGCGCCGCAATCCGCCACGTCAGCGCGCAGTTGGCAACGGAGTCGTCCAGCCGTAAGCTGCTGATTATCCTCACAGATGGCAAACCCAACGATCTGGACCATTACGAAGGCCAGCACGGCATCGAAGACAGCCGCATGGCCGTTCGGACAGCCCGGCGCGCAGGCCAGCGCCTGCACGGCATCATCATCGACGAAGACGGTCAGGACTGGTTTGCCCGAATTTTCGGACGCGGCGGGTTTTCACTGCTGTCGGATCCCACACGGCTGACCCGCGCGCTGCCCGACATTTACCGAACACTCACACAGGAGACCTGACATGCGCCGTATCTTGCTCATCCTATCCTGCGCCGCGACCGTCGCTTCGCCCGCCATAGCCAAGGGCTTTGACCGGCCTGTTCCGCAGGCGCAATCGGCAACTGCCGAATTCTGGTTTGCACTGGCCTGCATCGCCTTGGTTATGGCGCTTGCGGCGGTGCACATGCTGGTGATGCGGCGATGACTGCGCGAGCCGGTTGGTCGCGCTTGCGCATAGCCGTCACACTCTACCCGTTTGGCGCCGGTGCGATGGCACTGAACGTATATTTCGCTGCTCTGATCACCAGCTGGCTGGGTCTGCCCGTTCTGGGCATATCCCCGTCGATCATCATAGGTGCGGTAATCGCCCTGCCCGCCACCTACGCCTTTGCCGGACATATCCGACGCCTTATGGACAGCGCCGAAGTGCCGCAATCTTGAACCTGTTACCCGAATACCAGCGGAGCTGACCCATGGCCGCGACCACCAAGGCAGATGCCGGAAATACCACAACGACATTGCGCACCCCGCCGATACTCTCCTATGGTTTCCGGCCGTTTTTCCTGCTTGCGACGCTTTGGGCAGGACTGGCGATGATCGCCTGGATCGGGCTGCTCGGCGGAACGCTGACCCTACCGCTCAGGCTTGATCCTGTATCCTGGCACGCGAAGTCTTTTCTCTTTGGTTACCTCAGCGCCGTTCTCGCGGGCTTTCTGCTTACCGCCGTGCCAAATTGGACCGGTCGCGCTCCGCTCACCGGAGGACCGCTGCTGGCACTGGTTCTGTTGTGGATGGCGGGACGTCTCGTGACGCTATGTGGCGCATTTCTTCCGGTCTGGACCGTCACTCTGGTCGATGTGAGTTTTCCACTCATGCTTGGCGCCGTGGTCCTGCTCGAGATCATCGCAGGAAAGAACTGGCGCAACCTCGTCATCCTTCTATTGCTGGCTATACACGCATTGGCGCTGCTTCTGCTGCATCTGGAAACGGCTGCGGGCGGCTATCCCGCACAGGGGTTGGGGCTGCGTCTGGGACTGGCCAACGCGATTGGAATGATCTGCCTGATCGGCGGACGTATCATCCCCAATTTCACCCGGAACTGGTTGGTCAAACGGGGGGCTGATGTGCGCCCTGCGGATCCAATGCAATCTCTGGACAAAATCGCATTGGCACTCAGCCTGCCGACCTTGGCCATATGGGTTGCTGTACCAGATCACATCGCAGCCGCAGCGGCGCTGGCCATCTTTGGTGTTGCGCAGATGCTGCGACTGGTCCGCTGGCAGGGACATCACACAGGAGCGGAGCCACTGCTGGGCATTCTGCACCTGGCTTACGCAATGATCCCCATCGGCGCCCTCCTGATGGCCTCGATCCGGCTGCTGCGGCTGCCGCTGGATCCCGCATCCGCCCAGCATCTGTGGATGGCCGGGGCTATTGGCATAATGACGCTGGCCGTCATGATCCGCGCCACGCTCGGACATACCGGCCGCCCACTGGTCGCAGGAGCAGGCACCCGACTGCTCCTGTTGGCGATCATAATAGCCACCTTCGCGCGGCTTGTGGCGAACAGCGGGTCCGATATCGCGCATGAGCTCTATCTGATCTCGGCAATCGCGTGGTGCATCGCCTTCTTCGGCTTCGCATTGCTCTTCGGACGGGCCCTGGTCTCCACCCGACGACCGGCGACGGACACCTAGCGCGACACCATCGTCGGGACTGTACCAACCTAGTGCAATGATTTTGCTCACAAAAACTTAGGTAATACAGCAGAATCACTCGCCATCACGCCGCAGTCGAAGTAACACACTGCACATGCGATTCGCGGTACATATCCTGCCACGGCTGGCCATGATGCTAGCACTGGTGCTGGCCATGGTCGGCACCGGATTTGCACATCGCTATGACCGCGCCGTTGACTCGCCCGACTATGCCGCCTTTGTCGCCGCAGGCGGCACATTAAGCGATCTCTGTGGTGACAGCACGGACCCAGATCACGGTGCTCTTGCAAAATGTGAGGCCTGCCGACTGACCGCTGCGGCCCTGATGCCGAGCCATCCAGAAACGCCCGGCCTGAGCTTGGTACAGCGTCCGAGAACACGCGCAGCCGTCGTCAAACCGCTGCGCCGAGACCGCCCGCGTGGTCCGGCACATCGCACCCGGGCCCCTCCAGCGCCATTGACCTTCCTTCTCTGACGTCAATTGCAAACTATGCGCTGCCACACCGGCAGCCAAAAAAGGCCTGGAGCCAACCTATGACCCTGCCCCATTCCCCCGTGCAGCCGCAGGGCCGCACGCAGAAACTCTATTTTGCTGCCTGGCGGTGGCATTTCTACACCGGTCTGTTCGTCATTCCGTTTCTCGCAACACTCGCGCTAACCGGGCTGGCCATGCTGTGGATCGCCTGGGTTGACGGGCGCGATGGCGAACGTACCCCCGTCACTGCCCAAGCCCACGCCCTGCCACTTTCGGCGCAGGCCGATGCCGCGCAGGCAATCCTGCCTGATGGCATCTTGAAAACATACGTGGCCCCCCGAGGGGCCGACCTCGCCGCGCTCTTTCGCATCGATCACGACGGTGACGCAGTGATGGTTGCGGTCGACCCGTATACGGCCACGGTCATCGAAACCTTCCCGCGCCGCAGCGGATGGTATGATTTCGCCGACAGTCTGCATAGCGATCTGATGCTCGGCGTCACTGGCGACCGCATCCTGGAAACCGCTGCCTCTCTGACCATGCTGCTGATCGCGACCGGCCTATACATGTGGTGGCCCCGAAATCTGGGCTGGCGCCACGCATTGCTGCCGAGCCGGGGACGCGGCCGGACGACGTGGAGATCTCTGCACGGGGTGGTCGGTTTCGGGATTTCGCTTTTCCTTGCACTGTTTCTGGTTTCAGGCCTTGCCTGGGCCGGTCTCTGGGGTGGGAAACTGGTTCAGGCCTGGAGCCAGTTTCCGGCGGAGAAATGGGACAACGTCCCCCTGTCCGGCGATACCCATGCCAGCATGGACCACACCCGCCGCGAGGTTCCTTGGGCACTTGAGCAGACGCCGATGCCAGCTTCAGGGGGAACTGCGGGCATCAGCGGTGTTATCGGTGCAACTGTCGACATCGACAGCGTTGACGCCCTGGCGCGCCAGATCGGATTTGGCGGACGATATCAGCTCAGCATTGCACGCGGCGATACCGGTGTCTGGACCCTGAGCCGCGATTCCATGAGCACCGACAGTATCAACCCCACCTCTGACCGGACTGTCCATGTCGACCGCTACACCGGCAAGATTCTGGCGGATGTCCGATTTGCCGATTATTCTTGGCCCGGAAAGGCGATGGCCGTCGGGATTGCCCTCCATATGGGCACGTTGGGGCTGTGGAGCGTTCTGGCAAATACGCTGGTTTGCCTCTCCATCCTGTTTCTATGTGCCAGTGCCGTGGTGCTCTGGTGGAAGCGTCGTCCTGCCAAATCAGGCCGTCTCTCCGCCCCGCCGATGCCCAAGGAACTGCCTCTCTGGAAAGGCGCAGGACTGGTCGGGATTGCCGTATGCATTGCCTTTCCGATGGCGGGGCTGGCTCTTCTGTCGCTGCTGATGCTGGACGGGTTGATCCTGACGCGCCTGCCCGCGCTACGCCACCGCCTGACATAACATCAGTCGAAACATGCGACAGATACGCCAGCGACCAGGCATGCGCACGACCCAAGATATGACTGCACCGCCCGATGGGCGGTGCAGAGGGTCTCACTTCTGAGATGCGCTGGCCGGATCGCGGAGCCGGTCACGCAGTTTGTGCAATGTCACCACGGCGCTGCTATCGTTGAGATTGATACCGCCGGTTTCCTTCGCAAGCTTCTGTAGTTCCGCATAGAACTTTCCCAGGGCCGCAAGCGTCTGCACGACAAGATCGAAATCCTGCAGCGATTGCCGCTCTTCGCGGGTTGGAGGCGTCCCACGCTCAAAGATTGTAAGCACCGTATCTTCAAGCGCCTGCACCTGGGTTTGCAACCGCTGCATTTCCGCGCGTGACACATCGCAAAGATCACTCACCGTGTGACCCTTTGGCGGTGGTGTCGACTGCATGTTCATAGGCGGCCAACCACTTGCTCGATTGCCTGCTTCATAGTGGCAACGGTGAACGGCTTGCGAATGATGTTATTCATCGCCAGGCGACGACCGACTTCAACGATCTCCGGTGTCGGTTTGCCCGTGACGAGGATAAAGCCTACACGTTGTGTCACGCGGTGCTCACGCAGCGCTTTCAGCAGGCCAAGCCCATCCATGCCCGGCATGTTGTAGTCGGACAGCACCAGGTGAACCGGATTAGTCACGAGCTTCTGAAACGCAGATTGCCCGTTGTTTTCAACCATGTAGTTACTCACGCCAAGCTCGTCCAGACATTGGGTCAGGATGCCTCGGCTGGTAGACATATCGTCAACGACCATCACACGCAGAGAGTCTTTCAAGCTCATTTTTAGTTCCTCATTTTCTCTTTTTTTGCCGGACTGCTCAGGTGTTCCCACCGGCAGGAGAGTTTAAGTAAGTGGTGATCCCGACGGTCTGCAGCGCCGATGCCGCAGGGCCGGACATACGTTCCGAGTGGCCGATAAACAGATAGCCGCCCGGATTGAGACTGCGCTGAAAGGCGTGCCAGACCTTTTGCTGGGTCGGGGTGTCGAAGTAGATGGCCACGTTTCGACAGAAGATGGCGTCAAACTTTCCTTTGAACGGAAAGGGTTCGATCAGGTTGAGCACACCAAATGTCAGCAGGGCACGCAGATCTTCGCGGATCGCACCATCTTGCCCTTCGATCTTATAGTAGCCGCTGTATTTCTGCGGGATCTGCGACAGCTCTTCAGCAGAGTAGCGTGCCGACGACGCCTTGCGGACAACAACAGGATCGATATCGGTGCCAAGGATTTTGACATCCAGTTTCTCAACATCCGGGCACAGTTCCTTGAGCACCATCGCGATGGTGTAGGGTTCCTGCCCGTTCGAACACCCTGCCGACCAAATTCGCACCCGATCTCCGCGACGCGCCTTTTCCAGGAGCGGCGGCAGCACGTCGTCGCGCAAAGTGTCAAAGTGATGCGGCTCTCGAAAGAACTGCGTCACATTTGTCGTCAGCAGAGACAGCAGCTCGCTGCGCTCCACATCCGCATTTGGTCCGTTCAACTCCTTCAGGTAGGATTTGAAATCGGTATAGTTGAGCTTGCGCAACCGCCGCGCCAAGCGAGAAGAAACCAAGGGTTTCTTGCTGCTGGACATGGCCAGCCCAAAGTGCTTGTGCGCGAAATCGGCGATGGCTTCGAAATCCTGATCAGACAGGGTGAAACCATCCGCACGAGAATCAATGGGATTGGCAATGGTCACGAGATCACCTGTTCCGGTACAGTGATGACCGCATCCAGATTGATGATCCGCACCATGGTTTCATCGTGCGAAATAATCCCTTGGATGTAGTCCATCGTGTTGCGACTATCCACCGGCGGGGTGTCCTGGATATCATCCGGGTTGATCGAGATGATCTCCGATACGGACTCTGCCAGCAGACCAACCGGCTTGCCGTGCACCGAGACAACGATCACGACGTTTCGCTCGCTCGCTTCGGTCTGCTGCAGCCCAAACCGCGCGGACAGATCGTAGATCGGGATCACCGCGCCGCGTAGGTTCATCACGCCCAAGACATCTGCGGGCGCATGAGGCAGGATCGTCACCGGAGACCAGCGACGGATTTCCCGGATCTGCGTGATTTTCAGACAGAACGCCTGACCAGCAACGGTGAAACTGACAAATTCGCTGTGCTGGGCGTGTTTGACTTCTGAATCTTCATATTTGGCTTCAGCTTGCGATTGCATTGCTTATTCTCCGCTCTGTGTCGAAAGCGGCTGCAGAAGGCGAAGCCGCAAGAATACTTTCAGGATCAAGGATCATAGCGATCTTACCGTCACCAAGAATGGTGGCAGCGGCGACGCCGGGAATATTCCCGCAAACGCCATCGAGGCTTTTGATGACCACCTGGCGTTGATCGTGAATATCGTCCACGGCCAAGGCACTGCGCTGACCAGTCTCCGTTTCTACCAGAAGATAGACGCCCGGTGGCTGATCCTGGTCGGCCTTGGACAATCCAAGCGCCCCGCCCACATCGCAAACAGGGACGAAGTTACCCCTGATCGACAGCAGCGTGCCATCGGCCCCCAGATTGTTGACCATGTCATCACTGCCGCGCATTGTTTCGACAATGGACGTGATCGGGACAACCATCGTTTGGTCGGCGACCGAAACAACCATTCCATCCATGACTGCAAGTGTCAGGGGCAGGATGATGGTGAAGACCGACCCCTTGCCCGGGGTAGAGGCAATATTGATCCGCCCGCCCAAAGCCGTGACAGCGTTTTTAACCACATCCATGCCAACACCACGCCCGGAGAGATTGGAAATCTCCTTTGCTGTGGAGAAACCAGGCAAGAACAACAGGTTGTCGATCTCGCTGTCGGTCAGGTCCGCATTCTCTGGAATGAGACCTTTGTCGATCGCGATCTGCTTCACCCGCGGGCGATTAACGCCGGCACCATCGTCCTTGATCTCGATACAGACACTACCGGACCGGTGAGAGGCTGACAGACGGATCTCACCACTGCGGCTTTTGCCCGCAGCTTCGCGATCGTCGGGCTTTTCGACACCGTGATCGACCGCGTTCCGCAAGATATGGGTCAACGGATCGGAGAGTCGCTCGATGACCGTCTTGTCGACCTCGGTATTCTCACCCTCGGTGATCAGCTTAGCCGTTTTTCCAGTTGCGGCTGAGGCCTCACGAACAATCCGCGCCATACGCTGAAACAGCGGTTTGACTGGTTGCGCGCGAATAGACATGACACCTTCCTGGATATCGCGGGCAAGATTTTTAAAGCCCTCCAGTTCGGTCTCGACGTCCCGCAGATCCGCAACATCAAGGTTGGCAATTTGCTGTGCCAACATCGAATGGTTGATGATCAATTCGCCGACGGCGTTGATCAGACGATCGACGCGTTCCAGGTCGACCCGCAGCGTTGGATTTGGCCCACGCTGCTCGGACTTCGCGGCCTCAGCTTTTGGCGCAGCCGCTTTCGCGGCCACCGGGGCCGCCACAGCCTCCGGTTCTGGAGCTGAGACCGGCGGTTCAAAAGGGGCAGCCACCTGATCACCGCCTTCCTCTGGAGCGGCACCAAATGCAGCCTCCAGTGCAGCCAGAGCATTGGCCTCGTCTTCTTCATCCATGTCGGATTCGATGGACAGCTCGCACAGCCCTTCGACAAATTCAAACACAGACTCGATTGCAGACTTTGGCTCTGTTGTGGTGAGCGTCAAGGCCCAGATAAGATAGCTCTCGTCGGTATCCAGAGCATCGAAACCTGGCAACTCGCTCTCGTCAAGCGCCACCTCCAGCGTGCCCAGATCAGCTAGCGTCTGGAACAGGAAATAAGGCTCGTTACCGGTCCCGTACATGTCTTTCAATGGATGGAAACGGATCGAGTAAACCCGCTCTTTCTCCACCTCGATTGGCGACATCTCAAAGGCACCGCCCAACCCCATGGGCTGGAAAACCACCTCTTCTTCATCCTCATCGATATATTCCTCGAGAGCCGCGATGAGCACATCGTGATGGGCCTCATCGGTGCTGCCACCATCGCGCGCGGTCGAAACGAGATCAGAGAGATGATCGCTGGAGCGCAGCAACAGCTGGATCAGCTTGGTATCAAGACCAAGCCGGTTGGCCCGCACTTCGTCAAAGACGGTTTCGAATTTATGGGCAAAGGCCACCAGCTCATCCAAGCCAAATGCGCCCGCCCCCCCTTTGATCGAATGAACCGCCCGGAAGACAGCATTGACCACCTCAGGGTCATGATCGCCTCCTTCGATAGCGGTCAAACCCTCATCCATTGCTTCGAGGAGCTCTTCGCACTCCTCGAAGAATGTGTCCTGTATCGACCCGGCCATCTTATGCTGCGGCCCCGGTGACGCGTTTCAGCGCGAAAATCAGGGATGCGTCGTCGAATGGTTTGGTGATCCATCCGGTCGCGCCGGCACCGCGGGCGCGGGCCTTCAGTTCGGGCGCGCTCTCGGTGGTCAGGACCAGGATTGGAACCTTGGAATTGATGCCTTCCCCGCGCAGCTCTTCGATGACGCCGAACCCGTCGAGGTTTGGCATGTTGATGTCGGTAATCACCACATCCGGAGCCACGTCGGCATACATGTCCACACCTTCGCGGCCATCCACCGCGCAATGGTATTCAAAACCGGCCTCTTCAAGAGCGGCGGCCAGGAGATTCCGGATCGTGCGGGAATCGTCGATTGCCAGAACTTTCGTCTTCATGCTGTTTCCTCGTCTTCAAATCGGTTGGGCTCGAGCCCCAAAAGAGTGAGCGATTTCCGGCACCCTTCAGTGATCTTAGAGACTGAGAACCCCAGCCCCTCCGATCGCCATTGCTGTTCTGCGCTCAGCAGAAGCTGCAGGCAGCGTGACGGCATGACCGCCACACTGCTGCAATCAATCTCCACTGCCTGAGTGCGCGCCCCGCGCAAGAATGAAATCAGCGGATCAAGATCCGAGAAAGCATTGGGCAGGTCCAAGATGTGTTTTTGCGTTTCCGTCGTCATGGTCAGCGATTCGCACCCCCGTATTCGGCGACAGGTTTCAAGTCGATACGGTAGGAGTAGACGCCGGGCCTTAATATTTGATTGCCGGACCGGCGCCCCGGGGCCCGGAATTAGCGAGGATTTGGCGGTAAAAACCAACTGCAATTTCGCAAAATTTTACCGGCTGCAAATCGTCTGAATTTTTCCGCCGGGCGTACCGCCACAAAAACAGCAGCAGCGTAGGGTAATATAATTATACGGACTCCGGCGGTGCCCCGGCTGTGGAGTTTTACCGGGAAATTGCCGTGAAAAACCAACCGCTCGTAAGCTCGAAATTAACTCCTAGCAGGCATCAAGAAGGGAAAGCAGAGGCCACCATCCTCTTCTTGTGCCTGTGAATGGAGTGTCCGATGAAAATTATTCCCACCTTGCGTCTGGCGTATAAGTTGCCCCTCTTCATTGTGGGGTTCGGTGTGCTGATAACGGCGGCTTTCGTCACGATCAGCTCGGTTGCGCTGCAAAATGCGGCGATAAAACACGCCGAACAACAATTCCACGCGATGACAGAGGATCGCCGTGTTGCCCTGCGTGCGCTGATGGAGGGTATCGAGGCGGATGCGTCGACCTTGGCCACCATTCCGTCGACGGCCACCGCGCTGGAGTGGTTCACGATGACCTGGGACGGGATCGAAGGTGACGCACAGAAGGTTCTGCGGAACGCCTATGTTGACGCCAACCCGAACAAAGCCGGCGAAAAACACCTCCTTAACCGGGGGGTCGGCGATTCGCCTTATCACATGCACCATGCCCGTTTTCATCCATCACTGACTGCCGTTCTGCAGAACAAGGGGTATTACGACGTCTTCTTGATCAACCCGGCAGGCGACATCGTTTATTCCGTGACGAAGGAAGCGGACTATGCCTCTAATCTGGTTGATGGCGCCTATGCCGCATCAGGTCTGGGCAAGGCATTCCGCTCGGCCATCAAGGCATCGGCGGGAACCGTGATCTTTGCCGATCTCGAAGGCTATGCGCCCAGCAACGGCGATCCGGCCGCATTTGTTGCGACTCCAGTGTTCGATGGTGCAGGAAAACTTCAGGGTGTCCTGGCGTTGCAAGTGCCCGTCGAGATGCTGACGAATATCGTAAACCCGGCAAGCGAGATGACCGAAACGCTGAATGTGTTCATCGTCGGTCAGGATATGAAAGTCCGCACCAAATCGCGCCATGACGACCATCACAAGGTTCTTGACGAACTGGACACAGCCGAGCACCTGTCTGACGCCCTCGCTGGCAATTCAGGCTTCTATGCCAACACAACTGGTGTGACCGGCAGTGCTGTAGTCGCCTACTCTGAGCCCGTAGGCCTGCCGCAGGCCAACTGGGCGATCGTGGCCGAACAGGACCGCGCAGAGCTGTTTGCCCCCGTAAACCGCGATCGCAATCGTCTGCTGTTGATCTCGCTGGCCTGTGCCGCAGGTATGTCTGTATTCGGCTGGCTGTTTGCGCGCTCGATCACCAAGCCGATCAACCGGATCTGCGGTCGAATCGAAGAGGTTGCCTCCGGGAATCTCGAATCACCGATCCCGGAAGCGAATCAAAACGATGAAATCGGCGATATCGGCAAGCAGTTGATCAGCCTGCAGGATGATCTGAAACAGGCCCGCTCGGCGGAACTGGAGCGCGCGGAACTGCAGCGGCAACAGGAAATCGTCGTCGAACAGCTGAGCTCCGGCCTGGTGCGTCTTGCCGGTGGCGATTTCTCCCAGCCGATCAGCGATCCGTTCCCGGCGCATCACGAGAAGCTGCGGGAGAATTTCAACCGCACCGCGGACACGCTGAGCGCCACTGTGACCCAGGTGATCGACACCGCCGAAAGCATCCGCAACGGCGCCAATGAGATCAGCCAGGCCTCTGACGACCTGTCCAACCGCACCGAAAGCCAGGCCGCCACGCTGGAGGAAACCGCCGCCGCCCTGGACGAGATGACGGCCAGCGTGAAATCCGCCGCCGAAGGCGCCCGCAGTGTCGAAAGCATCATGCAGGAAGCCAAACAGGAGGCCGAAACCAGTGGCACCGTGGTGCAGAGCGCCGTCTCCGCAATGACCGAGATCGAGCAGTCCTCGACCCATATTTCGCAGATCATCGGGGTGATTGACGACATCGCCTTCCAGACCAACCTCCTGGCGCTGAACGCCGGTGTCGAGGCCGCGCGGGCCGGCGAGGCGGGCAAGGGCTTTGCCGTGGTCGCCAGCGAGGTGCGCGCCCTGGCGCAGCGGTCCTCGGATGCGGCGATGGAGATCAAGACGCTGATCGGCGACAGCACCAAGCAGGTGGAGCGGGGCGTTGATCTGGTGGGCAAAACCGGCGACGCGCTGCAAAGCATCGTGGAGCGGGTCGGTCATATCTCGAAACTGGTTTCGGGCATCGCAACCGGTGCCAGCGAACAGTCGACCGGTCTGCATGAGATCAACACCGGCGTGACCCAGCTTGACCAGGTCACCCAGCAGAACGCCGCCATGGTCGAAGAGGCCACTGCCGCCGGACATATGCTCAATGCCGATGCCACCAAGCTGGCCCAGCTGGTCGCCCATTTCCGGGTCGCGGCGGGCGCAGCTCAATCGCGCGGCAATACAGCCCCCATGCCAAAATCGACTGAAGGCCAGACCGGAGCGATGCAGAAGCCGCCAACCATGGCGTTTGACGAAGCTCCTGACGAGGCGCCCTCTGCCCCCAGCGCCCATGGCGACGACTGGGATATGGAGGCGGTCACACCGCAACCGGCACCGGCAGCTGCCAGCACCAATGGCAACGCGGCCAGGGACATCTGGCAGGATTTCTGATCCTGCGGAAGGCGCCCGGACCGTAGTTGGACCGGGCGCCCCTACATCTGAAACACTTCGGCCCTTGTCCGAACGCAACAAGCGGAATGAGCATTGTCACAGAGCCTATTGATCATCACCACGGACCGGCGTTTTGCGCAGACCATACAACACCACATGGAGGCCACCTATCCTGGCCTCCAAGTGCTCTTGGCCAATAATTTGATGATGGCCTATAATCAGGCGGAAGCCGGGCAACCCACATTCGCCTTTGTCGAAGATGGGTTCACCAAACTGCCCGAATTCGAAATGATGCTGGCCCTGTTCTCTGCGCTGGATATCCGTTGGGTATCTGTGATGGACAGCCAGACATCGACGCCGGCGCGCAGCTCATCCCCCCTGCTCGATGTGGGTGCCGGGATCTTCGAACTCACAAAATCCGACAATCCGCGTGATTTTGCCCGCTACTTCGACATGATGGTCAAGGCCCCGCGACGGGATCAGGCCTCTCCCATGCAAAAGGGCACTGCCGCTGCCGCAGGCCCCGGCAGCGACAAGATCATCCTCATCGGTTCATCCACCGGCGGTGTCGAAGCCCTGCGCAGCGTATTGGTCGGATTTCCGCTGAACTGTCCGCCAACATTGATTGTTCAGCACACCGGCAAGAATTTTGGGCGCGGGCTGGTCTCGCTTCTGGATCGCATCTGTCCGGCAAAGGTGCTGTCTGCGGATGACAATATGAACTTGTCGCCCGGCCATGTATATGTGGCCGCAGGGCAGCCCCGCCACATGGGGCTCACCCCTCGCAAACCCTATCGCACACGCTTCAAGGAAGGCCCGCCGATTTCGGGTCACATGCCGTCGGTTGATGCGCTTTTTATGTCTGCAGTCCCGATGGCAAAGAGCGTTGTTGCGACAATCTTAACCGGTATGGGCCAAGATGGGGCGCAAGGGCTGCTTGAACTGCGCAAAGCTGGGGCGAAAACCTTTGCTCAGGACGAAAAAAGCAGCGTCGTCTACGGGATGCCACGTGTCGCCTGGGAAATGGGCGCCGCGCAGCAACAGGTCTCGCTTGCGCGAATGGCCGGAACATTGATTCAGGCTTGCAAGACCTGACAGATAACTGGGAAGGAAATCACCTTGAGCGTATTTGCTAACTCCACCACGGTGACCGTCCTACAGGGCGAGTATCGCGTATCGACATCACCAACCGTGGTCTTCTCTACCGTGCTTGGGTCCTGTATCGCGGCATGTATCTACGATGACCAAGTGGGCGTCGGCGGCATGAACCATTTCCTGCTGGCCTCCTCGACGGCCAGCGATAGCGTCAATGCCCGCTATGGGATCCACGCGATGGAACTGCTGATCAACGGCATCATGAAAAAGGGCGCTCGCCGCGAAAACCTGAAGGCAAAGGTCTTTGGCGGCGCCAAGATGTCGGCCAACCTCTCCGATATCGGGGCCTCAAATGCGGATTTTGTCCAGCGCTTTCTGAGGGATGAGGGCATCGCTGTTGTCTCCTCCAGCGTCGGTGGAACCTCGGCACGACGGGTCCGCTTCCACGCTGTTTCGGGTGCTGCACAGCAGACACAGGTGAAGGATGATCGGCGTCTGGGCGAACAGGAACGGGTCGCGGCACGTCCGGCACCGGCTGCCAAGCCTGCGGCAGATGTTGGCGCAGTGACGCTGTTCTAAGGCAGAAAGGGACGGGCAACACGCCTGTGTCCCGTGTCCGCAATCGCCAGAAATTTCAGGAAGGGTCCGCTAGTTTCGGACCCTTCTTTTTGGTCATGGGTTGTGGCTTTACCAACCCTCTTGCGCCTTGCAGCCTGCCAGGATGAGCCGCTATGATCCAATGTGTCATCCGACGACAGGATCTACCGTGCAACACAACCAGCAGTTCACCCTGCCCAAGGGTCTGGGATCGTGGATAATTCGGTGCGTTGCTTGCCTTGCCCTTGCCCTCACCTTCGTGCTGCCCCGGGCAGCATTGGCCGATCGGTTGACCATCTTTGGCGCAGCCAGTCTCAAAACCGCGTTGGAGCAGATATCGCAGGTCTATGAGGAGCAAACCGGCATCGCCGTTGATCTGTCCCTGGCCGGGTCCTCCCTTCTGGCCCGGCAGCTGCAATATGGTGCACCGGCGGATGTCTTCATTTCTGCCAACGCAGCCTGGATGGACTGGGCCCAGAGCCAAGACCTGATTGCTGCGGATACCCGGTTCGATCTGCTCGGCAACTCTCTGCTCCTGATTGCACCCGCCGCCGCACAACAAAAAAGTGACGCGCTGTCACTGAACGACGGGTCAGGGCTTCTGGAACAGGTCCAGGATCGCCCGCTGGCGATGGCGTTGGTTGATGCGGTGCCAGCAGGCATCTACGGCAAATCCGCGTTGCAGCACCTCGGGCTCTGGGATCAATTGCACCCACATATTGCCCAGACAGACAATGTTCGGGCAGCCTTGGCGCTTGTCCGCCGTGGAGCGGCCGGGCTTGGCATCGTCTACGGCTCCGACATTGTCGGAGTGAGCGACGTTACCGTCGTTGACCGGTTCCCGGCAGACAGCCACGGGCCGATAGTCTACCCTGCCGCGGCAACCCACAATGGGCAGAAGGCCATGGATTTCCTCAACTTCTTAAGCAGCCCGATTGCGAAAGACATCTTTGTCGGGCAAGGTTTCACCGTTCTAGTGGAGTGATCCTTCGACATGCAGTGGCTTGGTCCCGAGGAATGGCAGGCGGTCGCCCTGTCCTTGAAAGTGTCGTTCTGGGCAACCCTGCTGTCGCTTCCTCTGGGGCTGATGGTGGCGCTGGCGCTGGCGCGCGGGCAGTTTCGGGGCAAGGCCCTGCTGAACGGGGTGGTCCATCTGCCTCTGATCCTGCCACCGGTGGTGACCGGCTACATTCTGTTGATTGTTTTCAGTGGCCCCAGCCCGGTCGGCACGGCCTTGAATGCGGTCGGGATCACATTTGCCTTTCGCTGGACCGGCGCTGCGCTCGCCGCCGCGATCATGGGGTTCCCGCTGATGGTGCGCGCCATGCGCCTGTCGCTGGAGGCCGTAGATCCAAGACTGGAACAGGCCGCTGCAACGCTTGGCGCATCGCGGTTCTGGGTTTTCGTGACCATCACGCTGCCCCTGATCCTGCCCGGCGTGCTTGCGGGTGCTGTGCTTGGCTTTGCCAAGGCGATGGGCGAGTTTGGAGCAACGATCACCTTCGTCTCCAACATCCCCGGCCAGACGCGGACCATTCCCTCGGCGATCTACGCCTTCCTGCAGGTTCCTGACGGTGAAAATGCCGCGCTGCGTCTGGTGATCGTCTCCGTTGTCATCGCCATGGCAGCTTTGCTGGCCTCCGAATGGCTGGCGCGACGGGTGGCAAAACGTGTGCGGGGCGCCACATGCTAGAGGTCAAGCTCACCCATCAACTGGGGCAACTTGCCGTTGATGTCGATTTTGCAGCGCCGGCCGGGGTGACCGTCCTGTTTGGCCGCTCCGGCGCCGGGAAAACCACCGTCACCAACGCGGTCGCAGGCCTTTTGAAACCGGCCACTGGCAAGATCCGCGTAAAGGATCGCATTGTTCTGGACACCAGTGCCGACATCAACATCCCGCCTCATCGACGCCGCATCGGTTATATCTTTCAGGATGCCCGGCTCTTCCCGCATATGACGGTGGCAAAAAACCTCTCTTACGGTCAACGGTTTATCGGCAAGAACCGTAAGGCAGCGCCATTTGACACCGTGGTCGACATGCTAGGGCTGGGCGGGCTGCTGAAACGCCACCCGACACATCTCTCCGGGGGCGAGAAACAGCGCGTGGCCATTGGCCGTGCATTGCTGGCCGCACCGGACATGATACTGGCGGATGAGCCTCTTGCCGCGTTGGACGAGGCGCGAAAGGCAGAGATCCTGCCCTATCTTGAGCGGCTGCGCGACGAATTCTCGGTGCCGATACTCTATGTGACTCATTCCGTTGCCGAGGTTGCCCGCCTGGCAACGACAGTGGTCGCCCTGCAGGATGGAAAATGCAGTCGCGTTGGTCCTGCCGATGTTGTCCTCGCTGATCCGGCCATCATGCCGACCGGCGTGCGCGGCGCGGGCGCTATCCTTCAGGCCGTCGTTGAGCAGCACCATCCAGATGGGCTGAGCGAACTGAATGCCGGTGGCATTGCGCTGTTCCTGCCGCAGGTGCCACATCCGCCGGGTCAAACCGTGCGTGTGCGAATATCGGCACACGAGGTGATCCTCTCGCGTGAGCGCCCCATCGGCCTGTCTGCGCTGAACATTCTTCCGGGCCGGATCACCGCCCTGCGCAGCGGCGGGGGACCGGGTATTATGATATCATTGCAGACGCCCGCCGGCGCCCTGTTGGCGCGGGTCACCCGACGATCTGCCGTTGCGCTGAACCTCGCGGTTGGGACACAGTGCCATGCTATCGTTAAATCCGTGTCCGTCGCACCCGAGGACGTGGGCGGTGCGCACACGGGCAAACATATGCCGAATGAAATCTCACGGTAAACCGTGTGCCCTCTGCTGATTTCTCTCGGCAGAGGCCAGTCGCTGCGGTATGCCCGAAGGGTGACAGGCCATCAGCAAACGGTGTCCGACACCCGTCACGCCAAGGAGGGAGGCGCAAGTGCAGCACCAGACAATCGAGACGACGTCTCCCGAGGTTATAGGCCGTCGGTCATGACGCACGAGCCGGGTCGCAGCCTCTGGCAGGAAACCACCCGCGAGGTGCTCTCGGCCCCCGTTTTGACGGGCGAGGTTTCGGCCGATCTCGTTGTCATCGGCGGCGGCTACACCGGCTGCTCCGCCGCTTTGCGCGCGGCAGAGATGGGTGCTGATGTCTGCCTGCTGGAGGCCGATAGCTTTGGCGCAGGCGGATCCGGGCGGAATGTCGGGCTGGTCAACGCCGGTCTCTGGCTGCCGCCAGAAGAGATCAACGCCGCATTGGGAACTGTGGCTGGCGCGCGGCTTTCGGAGCTGCTGGCAGCAGCGCCCGCAGCTGTCTTTGATCTGATCAAGACCCATCAGATCGACTGTGAACCGGTCCATAATGGAACATTGCACTGCGCCCATGCGCCCTCTGGGTTGAAGGATCTGCACAATCGCCACCGGCAGCTGGCTGCGATTGGCGCTTCGGTCAGGTTGCTGTCGCGCAGCGAGGCAATTGCTCGGGTCGGCAGCGACGCGGTCCATGGCGCGTTGTTCGACCCCCGGGCCGGCACGATTCAACCGCTGGCCTATGCCATCGGATTGGCCCGCGCCGCGATGGCCCAGGGGGCCCGTCTGCACGCCCAGTCTCCGGTCGTGACTCTTGACCGTCACGCCACTGGCTGGCTCGTCGCGACGCCCGGTGGCACGGTGCGCGCCAGACATCTGATCATGGCGACCAATGCCTATCCGCAACCCATCGCGGGCTACGCAGCACCGGCGTCTATTCCGGTCAGCTATTTTCAGGCGGCAACAGCGCCGCTGCCCGATGATTTGGCCAACGAGATCCTGCCGCAGGGCGAAGGCTGCTGGGACACGGGTCTGATCATGTCTTCCTGGCGCCGCGACCGTGCGGGGAGGCTGATCATCGGCGGCATGGGGGAACTCTCACACCCAGCCGGCCGTGTGCACAGCAACTGGTTGCGGCGCAAACTGGCGCGCATGTTCCCTGCTCTTGCAGACTACCCGCTCGAGACGCAATGGGCAGGCAAAATCGCCATGACAACGGAGCACATCCCCAAGATTATAGATCTTGGTCAAGGGTTTGCCTGTTTTGGATATTCGGGCCGGGGCATCGGTCCCGGCACGCTCTTTGGCAGACGCATGGCAGACGCGCTGATTGGTGAAGACCCATCCCTGCTGCCAGTCCCATTGAGCCACCATCACCGGTTGCCCTTCGCAGGTTTGCGTGGCGCCTATTACGAAACAGGGGCCACGCTGATCCATCTGTTGGCCGAACGCTCGGGCTCAAGATCGCCAGCTGCTGATCAATAGCAGCTGGCGATGGCCGCGCCGACAGATGTCAGAAGCTTCGGATAGAAATCCGGGCCAAGATCCAGCGTTACACCCAGTGGATCAACAACAGCAGTGCGCGCCTCCGTACCGTCCAGAACCGTCGCAACCAGGCCCGGGTTAAACTGCGGCTCTGACAGCACACATCGCACTTTCATCTCTTGGACCGTCGCGCGAATCTCCGCGATCCGCGCCGGGCTTGGATCAGAGGCATCGCTGAGCGAGATCGCACCGGCGGCCTGAACACCGAACCCGGTTTCAAAATACTGATAAGCATCGTGAAAAACCACAAACGGCTTGCCCGCAACCGGGGTCAGTTTGGCGGAGATTTCAGCGGTCGCCGCCGCAATTTCAGCCTGCCCCTCTGCGGCGTTCCGCAGGTATAGCGCTTCATTGTCAGGATCGGCGTCAGCCAGGGCCTCGGCGATGACCTGCAACCAGGCGCTGCCGTTCTCCGCCATCAACCAGGCATGCGGATCCAGGCTTCCCGGCTCGTGCCTGTGGCCGTGATCGTCGTGCCCCTCCTCATCGTGATGGGCATCATTGTGGTCATCCCCATGCCCCTCATGATGGTCATCGGAGTGTTCTTCTGCGTGCTCATCGTGATCACCGCGCCCGAACTGAACTGTGTCACGCACCCTCAGCTGCCGCGTTGTGTCAGCCTCAAGCAGGGAAATAACCGTGGCGTCAGAGGCCAGCGTCGCGATAGGCCCCTCCAACCATGGGGTCAGCCTCGGGCCAACCCAGAACACCAGATTCGCCTGATCCAATGCCCGCGCTTCCGAGGGGCGCATCGCGTGGCTATGCGGCGAAGCGCCGGGCGGCACCACAAGCTCAGGGGCACCAACCCCCTGCATCACCCGCGAGACGAGGCCATGGACTGGCGTGATATCAGCCGCGACCGTCGGAACCTCGGCGAGAGCTGTCGTCGCTGTGGTACAGACAGTTGCGGCAATTGCAAGATAGCGGAGATGTCCCATGATGGCCTCATGTAATTGTATAACATTACGGCGGTTGATAAACGTCATAACATAACATATCAACCCCGAAAGAGAGACCGCCCAACGGAGCCTCAGATGGACCCCATCGGATTTCATGCGCACGACCACAGCCATTGCATAAACGACGGTATCGCCGTTGCAGATGCCCATTGCCGTGCACATGGCCTGCAATTCACCCCGGTACGCCGCCGCGTGCTGGAAATCCTGCTCCAGGCCCATCGCGCCATGGGCGCCTATGATCTGCTCGACATCCTGCGCGACGAAGGGCTTGGATCACAGCCACCAATCGCCTATCGCGCCTTGGATTTTCTGGTGAAGAACGGCTTTGTGCACAAGATCGAACGACTCAACGCCTTTGTGGCCTGTAGCCATCCCGGCGACGATCACGCGCCGGTCTTCATGATCTGCCGCACCTGCAACGCGGTTGCCGAAGCCCCCTCGCAAACCACCAACGGTCGTCTGGGAACTGCCGCCCGCGAGGCAGGATTCCTGATCGAACGGACGGTGATGGAGGCCGAGGGCCTGTGCCCCAAATGCCAGCAGGACGACGCGCAATGACACTGGTCAATCTGGACGGCGTCACCGTACGCCACAATGCAAACCCCGTGCTGCACAACGTCGACTTTGCCATTAACCCCGGAGAGATTGTTACGATCGTTGGCCCCAATGGTTCCGGCAAATCGACCTTTTTGCGCACCATCATCGGCGCGCTGAGTCCCACCCGCGGCACCGTGTCAAAGGCGCCGGGACTTCGGATCGGCTATGTGCCGCAAAAACTGCATATCGACCCGACGCTCCCGCTGACAGTGCGCCGCTTCCTGAGCCTGCCCAGCCCCGTGACCGACGCCGCAGCACGAACAGCGCTAGAGCAAGCGGGCGCCGGGCAGCTGATGAAACGCCAGATGACCGGTCTTTCGGGAGGTCAGTTCCAGCGAGTTCTGCTGGCGCGCGCCCTGCTGTGCGATCCACAGCTGTTGATCCTTGATGAGGCCACGCAGGGGCTGGACCAGCCCGGATCAGCCGCCTTCTACCAGCAGATTGAACAGCTGCGCCGCGATCTGGGCTGCGCCATTCTGATGGTCAGTCACGAATTGCACGTGGTTATGGCCGCGTCGGACCGGGTGATTTGCCTCAACGGTCATATCTGTTGCGAAGGCGCGCCTGCGCATGTCGCCTCCGCCCCGGAATACCGGGCGCTGTTCGGCACCGGGACCCAAGGCGCTCTGGCGCTATACCGGCACGAACACAATCATTCCCATGATCACAGCTGCGGTCATGATCACGCGCATGACCCGCAACCTGCAACGCCCGATCTGGTGAGACAACAGTCATGACAATCTTCGACAGCTTTCTGATCCGCGCCGCTTTTGCAGGCGTCGGTGTTGCCCTTGCGGCGGCCCCTTTGGGCTGTTTCGTGGTCTGGCGACGGATGGCGTATTTTGGTGATGCCACGGCCCACGCCTCCATCCTCGGCATCGCAATTGCGCTCAGCTTCGACACGTCGATTTTTGTCGGCGTCCTTGCCATGGCCCTGATCATGGCGACGGTTGTCTCAACCCTCAGCGGTCGGGGCTACGCCGTTGACACGCTGCTCGGGGTGCTCGCTCATTCATCGCTGGCATTTGGTCTTGTGGCCGTCTCTTTCCTGCATGGTGTACGGCTGGATCTGATGGCCTATCTCTTCGGCGATATCCTTGCGGTCAATGGTCAGGATCTCATGATCATCTGGGGCGGCGCGATCCTTGTTGTGGCCCTGTTGTGGTGGCGTTGGTCCGCCCTGCTGACCGCGACCTTGAACCCGGATCTGGCCTACGCCGCAGGCATTGATCCGCGCCGCGAACAACTGGTGCTGACCCTGGCGCTGGCGGTTGTGGTCGCCGTAGCGATCAAGGTTGTCGGAGTTCTGCTGATTGCAGCCATGCTGATTATCCCGGCCGCCACCGCGCGCCCGTTTGCCGCGACACCGGAACGCATGACGGTGATTGCAGCCATCACGGGCGCGATCTCGGCGTTGGGTGGATTGCAACTGGCGTTCATGTTCGACACGCCCACCGGGCCGACAATTGTCTGCCTCGCCGCGAGCCTGTTTGCCCTGTCGAGCATCAAGCAGCTCTTCAGCCGAGCCTGAGGCAACGCCGCAGCACCAGGAAGATGCGCCAGGAAACCCTCATCAGCAAACACCGCAGGCCGGATCAGCAATCGGTCGCCGTCAACCAGGGGGTTATTGTCTGATCGCGGCGGTTCTGTCGGCTGGCGCCCGGTGCCATCAGGTGGCGTCAGGTTCCGGTCTTCAGCAACGGGCCGCATTCCACCCATTTGCTTACCGCTCCAAGCAGGGCCTTCTTATTGATCGGTTTGCTCAGGAAGTCATCCATGCCTGCGGCAAGGCATTCCTCGCGGTGGGACTGCAGGGCATTTGCCGTCAACGCGACGACCGGACAGCGGCGCATCCCCTGCTCCCGTTCGAGCTGACGGATTTCAGCCGTCGCATCTATCCCGTCTTTGACCGGCATCATCATATCCATCAGCACGATATCCGGCTGGTGTTCCGCAAACATGGTCACCGCCTCCTCACCATTCGCGGCGATCAAGACTTCGATGGGAGCCGCCTTCAACATGCGTGATACGACGAGCTGGTTGGTTCGATTGTCCTCCGCCAGCAGCAGTTTCACCTGCGGTATGGCCTCCATATCATCCGCGACCGGTGGCTGAACCGTGTCCTGAGGCGCATCGGCGGATATCTCGAGCACCCGACTCATAACCGACTGGAGCTGCGCTGCACGCAGTGGCTTCAGCGCAACTTCGCAGCGACCCAGATGTTCGCGTGCTGCCCGGTCCAGCGTATTTTCAACCGAGGACAGGATAACGATCGGCAGATCGCGATATTCCGGGATATCTCGGATCCGCTCTGCCAACTCTTTCCCATCCATCCCGGGCATCTGGAAATCTTGCAGAATGACGTCGAAACGCACACCGTCGTGACGTGCATCCAGCAGAATCTCCAGTGCCTGATGGGCCGATCCGGCGGCGATGCTTTTCACCCCCCAGGTCGCCAACCGCTCAGTCAGAATAATCCTGTTGAGTTCCAGATCATCAACAACCAGTGCCCGCAGCCCCTTGAAATCCCGCTCATCCTGAACAGGCTTCGGCTGGTTGGGCCGGATCCGCAGTGGCAGCTCAATGGTGAACACCGAGCCCTTGCCCAGTTCCGACCGTACAGAGATCCGCCCGCCCATCAGCGCAAGCAAGCGCGTGGATATCGCAAGGCCCAGTCCGGTGCCCTCATAATTGCGGGTCGCGGCTCCGTCGGCCTGCTCAAAGGCATTGAAAATCAGGTCCAGCCGGTCCTCCGGTATGCCGGTGCCGGTATCGGTGACCGAAATACGCAGATCCGTGTAGCCATCCTCAGACTCGCCTGAGACCTCGATATAGACATAGCCGCTGCCGGTGAACTTCACCGCGTTACCCGCCACATTGGTCAGGATCTGGCGGATACGACCAACGTCGCCGTCGTAACATTCCGGCAGGTTCGGATCATAGCGAAGTGTCACCTCGACATTCTTCTCCGCGGCTTTGGGCGACAACAGTGTCACGACGTCCTCAATTGCGGTCTGCAAGTTGAAGGGCGCGCGGTCCAGCTCCATCTTGCCCGCCTCGATCTTCGAAAAATTCAGAATGTCGTTGATGATCGTCAGCAGCGCCGAGCCAGACTTGGCAATCGTCTCGGCATACATGGTCTGGTCTTCGTCCAGATCCGTCTCCAGGATCAGTTCCGCCATGCCGATGACGCCATTCATCGGAGTGCGGATTTCATGGGACATATTGGCCAGGAATTCGGATTTGGCCCGATTGGCGATATCAGCCGATTTCCGCGCCTCATCCAATGCGTACTCACGCTCGTCCCGCTCTTCAAAGGTATCCTCAAGCACACCGACGGAGAAATCCAAGGCCCGAAACTCGCGCGAGGCAAACCAGGGCAGCCGGGCCTGCCGGTTCGACAAGCCGGCGATCGCATCCGACATGCGCTGGTGAATGATCTGCAATGGGCGCAATGCCAGCACGCTCACCAGTATCAGCACCAGAATGGACAGCACTGCCACGGCCACCACCGTCCACATGATGGTCTGGCTGACCTTGTGCTGAACCATTGCCTGCCCCTCACGGGTAGACCAGTGAACAACCATATTGCCAAAATCGAACCCGTCGAGCGTGATCGGGCGGTCATACATCACAAAGTCATCCGGCCCCACCTGATCCGTACGGCCCGCCTCCGCGATCGGAGTACCCGCGCTATCTTGGATCTGGATCTTCAGGAGTTTGGGATTACGGGTAATCGCCTCGGTCAATCCGGTTTCCAGCACCGGCACATCTTCGACGATGATCGATTCAAGCATCAGCCCGCTCAGCAACGAGATGGTCAGCTCAGCCTGCTCTTTCAATTGGTCCTGCAGGTTGCGGGTCTCGTAGCGACGCGCAACATCGCCGATCGCCACCGCCACCAGCAGGGCAGCCAGCGACAATGACAAGACGATCTGAAAGAGTATGCCCGTACGTTTCATGGGAGACCTCGGTGACGACGCTAAAATGCCTGGCTCTGCTCCATCGCATCGCGGATCAGGTCGTAGTCGGAGTCGGCCCCCTGAAGAAAGCCGTTTTTGGACACTCGGCGCACGATCTCTTCATTTTCTGACGACAGCATGATCTCCCGCATGGCCAGCAGCACCTCCTCCGAGAGGGTCGAGGATGCAAGCCAGGGTTTTGTCACATTATCAAAGCTCGCCAAGATCCGAATCGGCACCCCTTTGGCGATCAGTTTCTTGTAGGTGCTCTCTTTCAGGGCACCTGCCGTGAATTTTCCGGCGCCAACTGCCTCCCCCACCAGATCGTGGCGGCCGAGGTACTCATAGGTATGCAGATCACCGCTGTCGATCCCGGCCTCAAGCAGCTGGCTTTGGGCGAGGTAGCGCCCGATCGTCGACAGCTCATCCCCGAAGGCAAAGCTGAGCCCCGCAAGATCCGACAGTTGAGTGATGGTGCTGTCGCGATGCACGACGATCACACCCTTAAAACGCTTGCGCCCCTTCTTGGATTCCATGGCAACGATCCTGATGTCGGGGTTCTGTTTCATCACATGCACATAAGAGGCCGGACCGAAACGCGCGAAATCCACCTCGCCATTGGCGAGGTGGTCGATACCCTCTTGATATTCCTTGGCAACTGTCATCCGAATGACAACTTTTTCGCCCAGCACCTCGCCCAGTCGGTTCGACAGGAACGTCAGGAAGGGGCGGTATTTCTTAACCGTTACCGTCGGTTTATCCGCGGCATAGGTCCCAAACGTCAGGGTTATTTCGGCGCGTGCTGTCATCGGCGCCAGCAGCGCCATCAGACAGACACAGAATACCAACCACAGGCGGCCCATGCCGGCTGGCTTATTATGATGTTTCGAAGCGGTGTGCATCATCGTCTCCAGTCTGAATCCAGGCGCTGCCCGATCGGTGGTCTCGCGCATCTGTTTACCCTGAATAGTGAGAAAATTTGGTTAAGTGGCCCTGAAATAGTATAAATAATTTTACGGCTCGCCTCAGAGCGTGGCATGAATATTAACGTTTCAGTAACGATTTCAGCGCTCTTTTATAAAATTCATCATAAATTTGAAGATCGGGCAGAAGCCCGGCAGGACCTCCCGTGATCAAAAACCACATAATTTCCCGCAGACCCGTTCCCCGCCTATTGCTTGCGGCCGCCCTTTTTTCCGGCTTCGCCCCCGCTGCTGCCTGGGCCATTCCCTCACCGGAACTGGTGATCGGATCGGTATCATCCCTGTCGCAGGTGCTGGCCGTGGCGATCGCGATGATGTCGGGTCTCGGCGCGGTGGTTGCGGCGAAGCTTGGTCTGAAGCCGAAGAGCACTGCGGTGGCAACACGTTATCCGGTCCGATTGATCACCGGTCTGGTGCTGGCGGCGCTGACACTGGCCGTTATGAATTACTGGCAGTTCAGCAGCCAGCGGGCGGCGGAGCAGGCGCGTCTGCAGGCAACGCTCATGCGGCCGGCGCAGTTTGACGGAACCAAAATCAAGGACGCGGCGCTGAAAGAGACAAGTTTTGCGCGCCAGTCAGATCATCCGCTTGCGATGTCGACAGCCGACGCCGCCGCCGCGTTGGAGGATGGCAACACATTGTTCTACGACATCCGCGAAACCGGCGAAAACGCCATGGGCACCCTGCCCGGCGCGACCCATATCCGTTTTCCGGACTTCGTCGAGAGCCAGCCGGTCAAACCCGGCCAGAAGGTCGTGCTGTTCTGCCATAACGGCAACCGCAGCTCGGAAACCTGTGCCAAGCTGGCGGCGATGGGCATCGACTGCAGCTTCATCGCCGGCGGAATCGAGAAATGGATTGTCGAAGGGCGCGCGTTCTCTGACAAGGCCGTGAAATCCCTCTCTGACCTGCGTGCCATTCCGGAATATCCCGGTCGTGATGTGCTGCTCAACACTGCGGATTTCACCGAATTGATGAACACCGAGGACCTGCAGATCGTCGATACCCGCTACCCCGGGGATTTTGAGGCGGGCCACCTTCCCGGCGCGGTGAACATTCCGATCCGCAAGATGACAACCGCCGATCTGATGCAGCGCATCAGTGAACTTGATCCGACCAAACCAACGCTGGCGGCCTGCTACGACCGTCGCAGCTGTTTCATGAGCCAGGTTCTGGGGCTGGAGCTGTCGCAGAAAGGGTTCGATTTCCGTGGCCGCTACACCCTGCCATGGGAGTATTTTGTCGCCCCCAAGCCGAAGCCTCATGTGCAGGCCTGGCTTGCCGATCAGCAAAGCGGCCTCTGGGACAAGGCGATCTCGGCGCTGGCCGCCGCGCTGCTCTGGGTGCATGAGCGCAGCCATATCCTGCTGGGTCTGCTCGCCCTCTCCCTGATTACCCGGATCATGATCCTGCCAGTGGCGTTGAAATCTGAACGCGACCAGATCACCACCAGTGAGACCGCCGATGAGATGAAGGCGCTGAAGGAAAAACTGGCCCATGACCCGGTGCGCAAGGCGCGCGCGGTGCAGGCATTCTACAAGGACAAGGGCCTGACGCCGATGAAGAACCTCACCGCGCTGCTGTTCCTGCCGGTGATGATGCTGGGCGTCTCCGCCGCGCAACAGGCCAGCGCCAGCCTTCAGACCCCGTTCCTGTGGATGGCCGACCTTGGCCTGCCCGATCCTCTGTTCATCATGCCGGTGCTGTTCTGCGCGCTCGCCGCCGTCTATCTGCTCTGGGCCGTGGCCAAGACCCCGCGCCAGAAAACCCTGTGGATGGTGCTGGGCATGCCTGCGCTATTTGCCATGGTGTTCAGCCTCTCGGGCGCCGCCAATGCCTATCTCTGCTTCAGCCTGACGCTCTTGCTGATGCAGCGCGCCTATGTCACCGGCATGCACCGCAAACTGGCTGAGGCGCTGTCGCTGCGCGCCCACAAGCGCCGCCTCGCCAAACTGCCGCGCGGTGTGATCCCGATGGGCTACACCGAGGAGCTGGAGCACGCCGGCAACAAGGCCCTGCGCCTGTCCATTCTCAAAAACGCAGGGCTACCGGTGCCGGGCGGCGTAGTCTTGCGCTCCGATGCAATTCACGATTATCGCGAGATGCCTGACGCCCGAAAAGACGCATTTGCCGCATATGTTTATCGGCTGGCTGGCGGCAAGCCGGTCGCCGTGCGCTCCTCGGCCAGCAACGAAGATGGCGCTGACCAGAGTTTTGCTGGAGTGTTCGAATCCGTGCTGGACGTCACCGCGGAGACCATGCGCGCCGCCTTGGATGAAGTTGTGACCAGCTTCTCGTCCGAGCGCGCCGCCAGCTATTCGGGCGAGGGCGACAGCACCGATCAGGGCAACATCGTAGTGCAGGAAATGGTGCAGGCCGACTACGCCGGCGTTCTCTTCACCCAGGATCCGATGGCCCCCGGCATGTGCATGATCGAATGGGTCGAAGGCTGCGGCGAGGATCTGGTCTCTGGCCGCGTCACCCCGACGTCCTTGCGCTTTGGCCGCTATTCGGGCTTGCCAGCGGCGGAAGATCAGGACCAGACGCTGGACATGGCGCCGCTGCTGGCGCTTGGCCGCCAGATCGAGGAGACCTTTGGCTGCCCGCAGGATGTGGAATGGGCCTATGCAAACGGCCAGTTCCAGATCGTGCAAAGCCGCGACATCACCACCCTGTCGCTTGGAACCGAAGCTGAGCGGATCCGGCTTCAGGAATGGCGCGATCTGCTGGACCATTACGCCGGGGTGGATCCGGATAAGCCGCTGCTGGAACAGGATGAGATGTCCGAAGTGCTGCCGCGCCCAACCCCGCTGTCTTTCTCGCTGATGGGCAGCCTCTGGGCGCCGGGCGGCAGCGTCGATCTGGCCTGCCGCGCCTTGAGCGTCCCCTATAACCTGCCGGAAGGCCGGGCGGGCCATCTGGTGAACCTCTTTGGCAAGACCTACGTCGATGTCGGCCTAAAAGAGCAGATGACGCTGAAACTGACCGCCGCCAAGGCCAAGCAGCTGCGCAGGCAGGCCCGCCCGATGATCACCCGCATGCGCGAGGAGGTGCTGCCCCAGCTCACCGATCAGCTGGCGTTCTGGCAGGCTGTGGACTACACCGCCCTGCCCCGCCAGAAACAGCTCGAGGCGATTGCGACCCTGCGCGATCTCTTTGTCACCGACATCTATGTCGAGGCGGAGAAGGTGAATATTGTCGCAGGCTTTACCATGGGCGAAGCCAGCGCCGCCGCCGCAGGCGATCCGGCCCTGCGCGCCCATCTGATGCACGCCGAACTGCCCCACGCCCCGTCCAGCCTGCTGGCCTCCTGTATCGGTGCCAATGCAGAAACCCATGCGCAGTTGCTGATGGGGCATCGCTCGATCTTTGATTACGAACTGTCGGCACCCCGCTATAGCGAAGCACCCGGCCTGCTGGCCTCCCTGCTCGACAGTTCGGTTGAGCCGATCAGCGGCACCGTGGCCACTCCGGCAAACCTGCCGGAAGATCTGCGCGACACGCTAGAGCTTGCGATCGCCTATCAGGACCTCAAGGAACAGGCCAAACACGAGGCACTGCGGGTTCTGGCGGAGCTGCGCCGGGCGTTGCTGGCCCTGGGGATCGACACCGAGCTGGAGGATCTGATCTTCTACCTGACCATGGAAGAGATCATGACCGGCGACTGGACCCGACCTGAGCTGCTGAAAGACCGCGCCGCCAGCCGCAAACACATCGAAGATCTGCGCAAGGCCTCGGCGCCAACCGATGTCAGCCTCACCCTGCGTGACTGCGAGCTGCTCTCGCTCGGCGTGCAGGCGGGGTCCGCTGATGGGCATCTGGGCGGCACCTGTGTCGCCGGCAGCGGCACCGTGGAGGCCCGCGTATTCTGGGTTGAAGACGAAACCGCCATCGGCCCGGAGGTCTTTGACGGGTTTCAGGACGGCGACATCCTGGCATGTCGCATGATCAACCCGGCCTGGCTTCCTTATGTCCAGCGCTCCGGCGCTGTCCTCAGCGAGGTGGGCGGCTGGCTTAGCCATATGGCGATTGTCGCGCGGGAAAAGAACATCCTGATGCTGGTGGCCTGCAAGGGGCTCGACCAGCTGTCCCGTGGTGAGCTGATCATGGTTGGCGAGGACGGCTCGATCACCCCGAGCGAGACGCCGGATCTGCAACAGGTCTCCGCCTGATTCACCATCCGTTTTTGCCCCTGCCTGACCCTTCCGGTCTCAAAGGCAGGGGCAGAACATATGTTCCATCTTGCATCTTTTCGCGCAAACGGTCTGAACTGTGGCCATGGACCAGCATCTTGATCCCCGACAGACCCATCGCCTGCTCGACCAGCTGAAGACCGAGATCGACAGCCTGCCCCCCGCCCTCTCGGCGGCGGCGAAATACATCATCGACACCCCCGGCGACTTTGGTCTTGATCCGATCCGTGTCTCGGCGACCAAGGCAGGGGTCAGCGCGAATTCTCTGGTGCGACTGGCCGCACATCTTGGATTTGACAGTTTCGAGGCGTTGCGCGCGCCCTTTCGGGCCGCGCTGACAACCGAGCGTGAGGGCGGATTGGGCCTTGGCTGGCTCGACCGGCTGGAACAGGCCCCCGAAACCACCCGCCATGGCCGCATCGCTCGCAATGAGGTGAACATCGTCGCCCGCTCGCTGCGCCTGATGACCCCCGGGCGCACTGCGGCCATCGTTGCGGCGCTGACCTCGGCGCGACGATGCTATGTTACTGCAACCCGCGCCAGTTACGCATTGGCCTATTACTTCCACTACGTCGGACGAATGGCCTTGCCGGGGCTTGATCTGGTGCCGCGCCACATGAGCACCGCCGTGGACGAGCTGATGGATATCGGCGCCGGGGACTGTCTGATTGCCATGACCTTCGCGCCATATTCATCGGAGACGCTGCAGGCGCTGAGACAGGCGCGCAACAAAGGTGCGACGCTGATCCTCATCTCAGATAGCGAGGTAATCGCGCCCGGATTGCAGCCCGACCACCTGCTGCTGGTGGCCGACAATACGCTGCATCCTTTTGGTGGCTATGGCGGCGCGATGGCAGTGCTTGATTGTCTGCTGACCCATCTGGTCGATGCCGGAGGAGAGGCGGCGCAGGACAGGTTCCGCACCTACGAGACCCTGCGGGAAGACACCGGCGCCTATTGGCGCGGCGGCAAATTGCCAAAGGTCCCGAAGTAGCCCGCTTCAGAGCCTGATCGGCCGGTCAGAGCCGTAGGTCGGACTGGTCCGGCGTCAGCACATACTTCAGATCATACAGCAGCGCATGGTCCCGACCCAAGGCCCGGATCCGGGCGGCCCCCATATCGCGGAATTCCTGATGGGCCACCGCCAGAACCAAACCGTCATAGGCCCCTGGCTGCGGAGTTGTCACCAGATTGACGCCGTATTCCTGCCGCGCCTCATCTGGATCGGCATGGGGGTCATGCACATCCACCGTCAGACCGTATTCTTCAAGGCAGCGCACCACGTCAATAACCCGTGTATTGCGCAGATCGGGGCAGTTTTCCTTGAAGGTCAACCCCATCACAAGAACCCGCGCATCGGCAATGGCCATCTTGCGTTTCAGCATGGATTTGACCATCTGGCTCGCCACATAGGCTCCCATGCCGTCATTCAGCCGCCGCCCTGCCAACAGGATCTCGGGGTGATAGCCCAGCTGCTCTGCCTTGTGGGTCAGGTAATAGGGGTCGACCCCAATACAATGGCCCCCGACCAGACCCGGACGAAAGTTAAGGAAGTTCCACTTGGTTCCGGCAGCACGCAGCACTGCTTCGGTATCAATATCCATGCGGTTGAAAATCTTGGCCAGCTCATTGATCAGAGCGATGTTGATATCGCGCTGGCTGTTCTCGATCACCTTGGCCGCTTCGGCGACGCGGATGCTCTCGGCCTGATGGGTGCCCGCCGTCACGATCTCACGGTAGAGCGCATCGACACGCGCCGCAATTTCAGGCGTTGAGCCGGAGGTCACCTTGACGATATCCGGCAGACGCCGCGTCTTATCGCCGGGATTGATCCGCTCGGGGCTGTAGCCTGCAAAGAAATCGCGATTGAATGTCAGCCCGGACACGCGCTCCAGAACCGGGACGCAGTCCTCCTCGGTGGCGCCGGGATAGACCGTGGATTCATAGATCACCAGATCGCCGGGTTTGAGCACGCCACCAACCGTTTCAGACGCCCGCAGCAGTGGCGTCAGATCCGGGCGACGGCTGCTGTCGATCGGTGTTGGAACGGTGACGATAAAGATCGTGCAATCGGCAATCTCTGCCGGGTCGCTGGTCAATGTCAGATGCGACGCAGCCGCCAACGCCTCGGCGCTGATCTCGCGGGTATTGTCCTGCCCTGAGCGCAGCGCCGCAATCCGGTCGTCGCTGATGTCAAAGCCCACTACCGGGCGCGATCGGCCAAATTCCACCGCCAGCGGCAGACCGACATAGCCAAGCCCGATCACGCAAATCCGTTCTGTCCCGCTCATACCGCCGCCTCAATGGTCTCTGTCTGCCCGATTGCCTTTCATAAGGGGCGGCGGCGCCAGGTTTCAACCTCATGTGGCCAGATCCCTCCCGAAACCGGGAGAGATCCACCGTTTGGGCCAGTTCAGAAGCGCAGTGACAGGCAGGACATGCCGCCATCCAGCTTGGCGCACTCGGTATTGCTGATCTGAACAACCTCATAGCCTTCGCGATCCAGCATCTCGGCGGTGCGCGGGAAACCTGCCGCCATGATCACCAGATTGTTGTAGCGGATGGCATTGGCCGCAGCCTCTTCGCCCTCGGCGACATGCAGCACGCGGTAGCCCTCAAAACAGCCCGATGCGTCCAGCCGTTTGGTGGCAAGGATGGTCTCACCATCCATCAGCGAACAGTCGGTCTTGAAATGCAGCACGCCCTCTGGCGTGAAAACCTCGCGCAGGCTGTGGCCCCAGTCAGACACGATCTCTGCCAGTTCCGCCACGCCGGCCGCATCGGTCCGCGCTGAACGACCGACAAGGATTTCGCGGTCCGTCACAAGAATGTCGCCGCCTTCGATAAAGCCGGGACCGTTGATTTCGCGCAGCTCGCCGTAGCATTGCCGCAGGGTCGGTGCCATCTCGGCCACCTCCCCCAGACGCGACGGCGCGCCGGGGCGCATCAGAACCGCGCCCTTGGGCAGGCAGAGGGCGGTGTCCTCGACAAACACCGCATCGGGAAAGGCCTCGAGCGGCGGCAGCTCGATCACCTCGGCGCCCGTGCTTTTCAGTGCGGCAACATAATCGGCATGAGCGGCCAGCATCCGGTCCAGATCGGGCGTACCGATATCCTCGGCCCGCAGGCCGTCGGTGATACTGGACGCGGGACGGCGGGTGATGGCGCGGGAGAATTCATATGTTGGGTTTGTCATGTCTCAGTCCTTTGTAGCCTGTGTCGGCACGTATTTGGGCGTGATGATCTCAATGATGCTGGGGCCTGCCTGCGCGGCGCGGTCTTTGATGGCCGCGGCAACCTCTTGCGGATCGGCGGAAACCGCCCGATGCAAGATCCCGAAGGACCGCGCCGCCGCAGCGAAATCCGGCGGTGTCGGATCACAGCCCACCACAGCCACGCCCACCTCCTGCATCGAGCGGGCAATTTCCTGATAGCCGTGGTTGTTCCAGACGATGAACGTGATCGGCAAGGCTTCATCCACGGCTGTCATGATCTCGGGCAGGGAAAACTGCGCGCCACCATCACCGACGATGCAGATAACCGGCGTCTGCGGTGCCGCAACGGCGGCGCCGATCGCGGCCGGAATGCCATAACCAAGCGCACCATAGCCGGTGGCCGCATTGAACCAGCCGCCTGGGCGGTCGTGATCGTAGTAGAGATTGCCCGCATAGATCGGTTGCGCAGAATCGCCAACGATGATTGCCCCCGGAACTGCTGCGCGCAGCGCATTCAGCACCTCGACCTGCGCGCGGTAACCCTCGCCGATTTCCTCCCAGGCTGCCGCGCGGGTCAGACCCGCCTGTGTGAGGCCCCAGTCGCCGGAGGGGCTGGCAACTGACGGCAGATCGGCGAGAACCGCAGAAAGAACATCCGCCACATCCGCATGGATCGCCAGCTCAGCCGGGTGTCGGGCCAGCTGCTCAGCGCAGAGATCAACCCGGATCAACCCCGGCATCTGTGGCATCACTCCGCTGGCATACATATCGTAATCGGTCGGCCCCAGCTCGGTTCCCAGCGCCAGCACCATATCCGCCGTCTCGATCAGCCCCCGCACCGAGGCGAGGCTGGGGCTTGCGGGCACCGACAGCGGATGGTCAAACAGCACCCCACGCGCATTAACGGTCTGGATCACCGGCGCGCCCAGAAGCTGCGCCAGCTGGCGCAACTGATCGGCGCAGAACCGCGCGCCTCCGCCTGCCAGGATCACCGGGCGCTGTGCTGTCGACAGGCGCTGCGAGATTGCGGCCAGATCCGCGGCGGACGGCCCTGCCCTGTTCACATCAGTTGCCGACGACTGGCCGGTTTGGACCGCCGCCGCCCCTGCAACATCCAGCGGAACCTGCAGATGGGTCGGACCCGGGCGTGACAACGCGCTGCCGTCAACCGGTGCAAAAACCTGATCGAGCGCCCGCGCCAGACCCTCCGGCGCCGCCACATGCTCGGACCTCAGCGCAACCAGCTGCGCCAGCGCATGTTGATCCGGCAGCTCGTGCAGATGGCCCAGCCCCTGACCGAGAGAGCCGCTCGCGTTGACCCCGGATATCACCAGCATCGGCACCGAATCCGCCCGCGCCTGCGCCATCGGCGTCAGCGTATTGGTCAACCCCGGTCCGGTGATCACAAAGGCCACACCCGGTCGGCCGGAAACCCGCGCATAGCCATCGGCCATGAACCCGGCCCCCTGCTCGTGACGCGGTGTGATATGGCGCAGGTCCGAGAGCGCCAGCCCACGGTAAAGCTCTACCGTATGCACACCGGGAATGCCGAAAACATGGCGCACGCCCCGTGTTGCCAGCGCCTCAACCAGCGCTTCGCCGACGGTGTGCGGTGCCGCGTCTTGGGCGGGCCTGCTCATGCCACCTCCGCCGATCGCTGGCTGGCATGATCGACGATCCGCGTCAGCGCGCGGTCAAATGCCTCATCCTCAATCGTCAACGCCACCCGGACCCAGCTCCGCAGACTGTCACCAAAAGAGGATCCCGGCATCACCGCAACCCCACCCCGTCTGAGCAGATCCTGCGCATAGGCATCGCCATCCATACCGGTGGCCGAGACGTCAATCATCGCAAACATACCTGCCTGCGGGCTGTGAACCTGCAATGCCGTGTCGCGGTGCAGCCGCTCTGCCAGTTTCGCCGCACGCATGGCAAATCGCCTACGCATCCCCGCCGCCACCGGTGATCCGTCGCGCACGGCCTGCTCGGTCATATCCGCGATGAAGGGCTGGTTACCAAACAGCATTGTTTCCGACAGCGGCAGCAAGCCGTCGCAGAAGGCTTTACTGGCAATGCACCAGCCACTGCGAAATCCGGGTGCGGCATGGGATTTGGAAATCGAGGAGACAACAATCACCCGCTCCGAGAAGGCCGCCCGCGCCAGCGGCGAGACAAACTCCGCCGCTTCAAACACCAGCTGTTCGTAGACCTCATCAGAGATGATCCAGAGATCATGCGCCTCGGCCAGTCGTCCAATCGCATCAAGGTCCTCAACTGTCAGAATTGACCCGGTCGGATTATGCGGTGTCGTCAGCAGAATAGCGCGACTGCGCGGCGTGATTTTCTCGGCGATATCATCGGCCTGCATCCGAAAACCATGCTCGGCCCGAAGCGCTACGGGCACCATATCGGCACCGCTTGCCCGGATCACTCCTTCGTAGGTGGCATACATCGGATCGCCGACCAGAACCTCGTCCCCGTGCTGGGCCACACCCATCAGCACCGCATAAAGCGCGGTCTGCGTGCCGGGAAAACACAGGACGTTATCCGGCCCTATAGGCCGCCCCGTGCTGGCGCTATAACGCGCAGCAAGCGCCTGGCGCAGGTTCGCTTCACCACGTCCGTCCGAATAACCGGTCCGGCCCGACACCATCGCAGTGCTGGCGGTACGCATCAGCACATCCGGGGGCGGCACGTCAGGTTCGCCGATGGTCATTTCGATGATATCGGCCCCCGCGGCGATCATCTCCCGCGCAGTCAGATGCACAGCCCATTTGGCCCCGCCAAGCCCCGCAAGCCGCTTGGTCACATCGGTCATTCTCATGGCTCTTCCGCCTTATGCTGCAAATTCAGTCCCAGAATTGCGCTGACGGATTCCAATCCGATGGCAGGCAATTCCCCCTCGTCAAAGGCCTCCGGCAAGGCACCGCCCTCCATCCATAGCCCGTCGATCACCGCGTTGCAGGCCACCGCAAGATGATGCAGCCGCGCCGTATCCACCGGCCGCCCTGCCTCGTCTAGCGCGGCGGCGATCAGCTCGCCCAGCTTGTCGCGGAAATAATCATAGGTGCGCTGGTGGATCTGCCGCATGTCGGGATCCTGCTGCACCTTGTTCAAAAACCCCGCCCAAAGCGCCACGGCGGTCGGCTCGACAACGGGCGGGCGCAGCGAGGACACGACGAACCCCGCCAAACGCGACCGGGCGTCGCCTTCGATCCCGGCGATCGGCGCATAGGTGAGATCGCTGATGGTGACCATATGGTGTTCATAGGCCGCGGTCATCAGCTCTTCCTTGGAGGAGAAATAGTGTCGGATCAGCCCCTGGGTCACATTCGCCCGCTCGGCTATGTCGCGCACGGTGGCACCGCGCACGCCTTTTTCGGCCACCAGCTCCAGCGTTGCGGCAATCAGCGCGTCCTTGCGCTCTTCCGCGGTCGCACGCTTAAACTTCCGGCGTTCACCTGACACGGGCTCTCCAATGGCTGAATGGTTGCTGGGATGCAGTAATTATACACTTGCATAATTACGCCAAGTCAGCCTTACTACAAGCCGAAATATGAGGACAATAGAAAATGCCCGATCCGGCTGCCGCTGGCCCTGCCCCGCTTTCAACAGCCCCAGTCCCCGCGTCGGATGCCGGTGCCGCGAACATCCGGGCCGCGGAACGGACCGAGGCGATCCGGGTGAGCGACCTGCACAAATCCTTTGGGTCTCTGGAGGTCTTGAAGGGTGTCTCCCTGACCGCCCGACAGGGCGATGTGGTGGCAATTATCGGCGGCAGCGGGTCCGGCAAATCCACTATGCTGCGCTGTATCAATTTTCTGGAAACCCCCAATTCCGGCGAAATCGTCATCGCGGGCGAAACCATCGCCATGCGCCCCGATGGAAGCCCCGCCGACCGCCGCCAGATCGAACGTATCCGCACCCGGCTGGCGATGGTCTTTCAGCAGTTCAACCTGTGGACCCATCGCACCCTGCTGGAAAACGTGATCGAAGTGCCGGTTCATGTGCTGAAAGTGCCCCGGTCGCAGGCCATCACCCGCGCCCATGAGCTGCTCGCCCGCGTCGGGCTTGGTGACAAGGCGGATGCCTTTCCCGCTTTTCTGTCCGGCGGCCAGCAGCAGCGCGCCGCCATCGCCCGCGCCCTTGCCGTGGATCCCAGCGTGATGCTGTTTGACGAGCCGACATCCGCATTGGACCCCGAATTGGTGGGCGAAGTGCTGACGGTCATCCGCAATCTGGCGGCCGAAGGGCGCACCATGCTGCTGGTCACCCATGAGATGAAGTTCGCCCGCGAGGTTGCCAACCATGTTGTCTATCTCTTTGAGGGCCGCATCGAAGAGCAGGGCCCGCCGGCCGAAGTCTTCGGCAATCCAAAGTCGGAGCGGCTCAAACAGTTCCTCA
This sequence comes from Phaeobacter sp. JH20_34, assembly GCF_048056095.1. Lineage (NCBI taxonomy): Bacteria > Pseudomonadati > Pseudomonadota > Alphaproteobacteria > Rhodobacterales > Roseobacteraceae > Phaeobacter > Phaeobacter sp. JH20_34. The sequence continues at coordinate 174,726 of NZ_JAYMWT010000001.1, forward strand.
GCTCAGTCGGATGATTTCGCCATTCGAACAAACAAATAACAAAACAGGGAGACAGTCATGTCCATGAAATCAAACCTCAAACGCACAGCTCTTGCCGCGACTCTGCTGGCGGCTACCGGGGCAATCGCCCAGGCCGAACCGGTGAAGATCGGTGTCGCCGCAGAACCCTATCCGCCTTTTGCCTCGCTGGATTCATCCGGCCAGTGGGTGGGCTGGGAAATCGACATTATCAATGCCGTCTGCGCTGCCGCCGAACTGGACTGCGTGATCACGCCGGTTGCCTGGGATGGCATCATACCCTCCCTCACCGGCCAGCAGATCGACGCCATCATGGCCTCCATGTCGATCACCGAAGAGCGGTTGAAAACAATTGATTTCTCCGACCCCTACTACAACACCCCGGCGGTGATTGTCGCCGACAAATCCATGGACATCGAGCCGACCCCGGACTCGCTGGCGGGCAAGGTGATCGGCATTCAGGCCTCTACAATTCACCAGACCTATGCGCAGGAATACTTCAAAGATTCCGAACTGCGCGTCTACCAGACCCAGGACGAGGCCAATCAGGATCTGTTTGCCGGCCGTATCGACGCCACCCAGGCCGATAGCATTGCCATGGCCGATTTTGTCGGTTCGGACGCGGGCAGCTGCTGTGAGATCAAGGGCGCGGTGGCCAATGACGAGGCGATCCTCGGCAAAGGCGTCGGCGCGGGCGTGCGCAAAGGCGACGCCGATGTTCTGGCAGCCCTGAACAAGGGGATCGCCGCTATCCTGGCCGATGGCACCCATGCCGATATCACCTCGAAGTATTTCACGACCAGCATCTACTCCGAGTAAGGACATAACGTGACCGGACTCCTCGACCTGTTTGGTCTGGCCGAGAGCGCGCAGCTGTTGTCGCTCTCGCCGCCGGGATGGGGGGGCAACCTGTTACGGGGCCTCGCCAATTCGCTTCAGATCGCTTTTGGCGCATTTGGCATGGGGCTGATTATCGGGCTTTTCGGGGCCTATGGAAAACTCTATGGCGGGCCGATCCTGCGGGATCTGCTCGCCATTTACACCACCGTGATCCGCGCCGTTCCCGAACTGGTGCTGATCCTGATCCTCTATTATGTCGGCACCGATCTGATCAACAGGCTGGCCGCCGGCCTCGGCTATGGCCGGGTCGAAATCAGCGGCGTTGTGGCAGGCATCTGGGTGCTTGGCATCGTGCAGGGTGCCTATGCGACCGAAGTCCTGCGCGGCGCCATCAAGGCGGTACCGCCGGGCCAGATTGAGGCCGCCCGGTCGTATGGCATGCCCGCTTTCATGACCATGCGCCGGGTTACCATCCCGGCCATGATGAGTTTTGCAACGCCAGGGCTGGCCAACCTGTGGCTGATCGCGACCAAGGACACCGCCCTGCTGGCCATCGTTGGCTTTGCCGAGCTGACCTTGGAAACCCGGCAGGCCGCCAGCAGTACGCGGGCCTATTTCACCTTCTTCCTCGCGGCTGGGGCGCTTTACCTGATGGTAACCCTCTGCTCTGGCGTGATTTTCAACTGGATTGAACGTTGGGCCAGACGTGGGCAGCCCTCGCTGCGGGAGACCCGCCAATGAGTGTGCTGAAACCTCTGATGCAGCCTCACCGACTTGTCCTCATGGCGCTATTCGCAGGCCTGATTGTCTGGTGCGCGGTTTCCCTGCGCTGGGACTGGATTCCAGCCTATGCGCCGCTCGCGCTCCAAGGGCTCTGGACGACGATCTGGATCCTGGTGGTAACCAGTATCCTCGGATTTGCGCTGGCGGTACCGCTTGGTCTCGCCCAGGCGGTTGGCCCCTGGTATCTGTCGGTTCCCGCACGGGTTTTTTGCACCGTCATTCGCGGCACGCCGCTGCTGTTGCAGATATGGCTGCTCTATTATGGGCTGGGATCGCTGTTCCCGCAGTTCCCGTGGATCCGGTCCAGCGAGCTGTGGCCCTATCTGCGGCAAGCCTGGCCATATGCGGTGCTTGCCCTGACCCTGTCTTATGCAGGCTATGAGGGCGAGGTGATGCGCGGGGCCTTCTCAGGCGTTGCCAAGGGCCAGCTGGAGGCCGCCAAGGCCTACGGTATGCCACGCGGCACCATGTTCCGCCGGATCTGGCTGCCACAGGCGGTGCGCAACGTCCTGCCAACGCTTGGGGGCGAAACCATCCTTCAGCTGAAGGCGACACCGTTGGTGGCCACGATCACGGTTCTGGACATCTACGCGGTTTCCTCGCGGGTGCGGTCTGACACGTTTATCGTCTATGAGCCGCTGCTGCTACTGGCGCTTGTCTATATGGTGATCGCCGGGCTGATCACCCTCGCCTTCAAACGGTTTGAGGACCGGATCCCGCAGCGGCAATAATCACCCGCCCAGCAAGATCAAAGAGCCCCCAGGTGCCGCGCATGGGGGCTTTCCCATGTGCCTGCCGGTCCGGTTCACAGGCACCTAGGACAGGATGGTCAGCTGCTCCACATCCCCATCGATATCGTGACAGGCCGCCAGCAGCCGCTCCTGCAGATGTGAGGTGACGTAATTTCCGTGAAACCGGCTTGGCGCGCGTAGGATCAGACGGCCCCCTGCCCTGCTCTCCCGCGTCAGCGCCTGGATCCAGGCAGCGTAAATGGCCGGGTCCTCCTGGTGCAGGACCGCCTTCGCGAGGCTCCACTCGCTGCCGTCGCTGATATCAGGTGCGGGCGCGGTTGTGCCGGTCATCAGCGGCACCACGTTTTTCTCCGGCTCATCGCTGCCACGCATCCGGTGATCGAAATCTGGTCCGACGGCGGCCCAGCAGCTGCGGGTGTCGTCTAGGATCCGCTCCAGATCAAAACCGTATTCCGTTACCCGCCCCCGCGCGCCCTGCCGTTTCACCACCAACCAGCCGAGTGCGCGCAGCTTGGCCATCTCGCGTTTCACCGTGCGTTCGTCGACGGACCACATGCGGGCAATCTCGCGCTGGCCAACTGCCAGCTCATTGCGTTGCCAGTTGTAGCGCGCGGTCATCAGCGTCATGAACCGCAGAACCAGTCGCTGCGGTCCCTTCTCCAGAGATAGGGCATAGGTCCCCATTGCGGTGAGGATATCGTATTTCAGTGCCGCGGCCTGACGCCCGACGGGTTTGCTGGCAAGCATGGCTGCCCTCTTGTCTCCATCCGATGGTGGATGGCTGCCTCTGTCGTCTCATGTTTGCCACGAGATCCTGTTGGGTTCATTGTCGGACTGGGTGGCCCGTGGGTTGCGCTGCGTCGCAACTCTGGGTCCTTTTGATCCGAACTCAACGTTCTTTGGTTGGTTTATCTGATTTGCGTCCAGCGATACGATTCTGTCAAGAGCGCTGTTGCCCGAGGGGCTGTTCCAATTCCATTTTTGAATCAAAAATAGGTATTCATGGTATTGGGTGACAGGTAGGCTGTCCCCTATTGATCGAAAAATGTCCCCCAATATGCTGGGGCAGCTCTGGGCGCGTCCCCCTATATCAGGGTCGAATATCCAGAAAACCCGTCAGCGGCGCGGGAGCCCGACCGAATCGCAATCGCCCGATAAACAAAGGGTATTGCCGCCTATTCCTGTCGACGTCCCCACGGGGACAGGACGCTTATTCCTACGATAATAGGTTTTGCGTTTTTTGCAAATTCGGCGTAAACGAGTTTCTAGGTAGAAAAAGCGTCCGCTTGGTGAATAAGGCCGCACTACAGAGATCGAGGAGCAGAGATGTTTACCCATCAAGACCTGGCGAATATGCAGGCACAATCCCTGAAAATGCAGAGTTGGATCCGGCAGCAGACCTTCTCTCCCAAGATGGAAAAGACGCTGAGGCGCTTCTCCAGCTGGGAGGTGGCCGAGCTGATCTTCAAGGTGAACCAGTCCACCCTGCGTGGACGGCTGGCGGCCGATCCCAGCCTGCCGCAGGGCCATGTCGAGGAAGACGGGCGTCAGCGTTGGTATTCGCTTGAGGAAATCAATGAGCTGCGCCGTCGGCTGAAGGTGAACCGCAAATCGCTGATGCCGGAGCGACCGGCGGGCAAGCGGGCCTTGCGGGTGGCGATTTCCAACTTCAAGGGGGGTGCCGGCAAATCGACCGTAGCGCTGCATTTTGCCCATGCCGCCGCCTTGGACGGTTATCGTGTGCTCTGTGTTGACTTTGATCCGCAGGCCACCCTGTCCCATTCGATGGGGCTGAGCGATGTGACCGAAGATTATACGGTCTGGGGCATCATGGCGCGGGATCTCGTGCGTGAGACCGAACGGATGAACGCCAGTGCGCGCGGCGCCGAGTCCGGGGCCGCCCTGCCCGAGCGGCGGCTGCCAGAAGCGATCACCGGCATGGGCCTGCAGGATCTTCGGATCAGCGATTTTGTAAAGCCGACGAGCTGGCCCACGATTGATGTGATCCCCAGCTGCGCCAATGCCGCCTTTGTCGAATTTGCATCGGCGCAGTATCGCCACCTCAATCCGGAATGGTCCTTCTTTGCAGCGGTGTCGCGTTATCTCGATCAGTTGCCGTCGGACGATTACGACATGATGATCTTCGACTGCCCGCCGGCCATTGGCTATCAGTCTATGAATGCGGTCTTCGCCGCCGATATGCTCTATATCCCGTCAGGTCCCGGATATTGGGAGTATGACTCCACCACCTCGTTCATCGGCCAGCTCTCCGAGGCGCTTGAGGATCTCTCGGCGTTCAACGGGGTTGTCCCTGCGGGGACGTTCAGCCTGCCGAAGGTGTTTCAGGAGGTCCGGTTCCTGCTCACCCGCTATGAATCCGGCAATGACCTGCACCGCGCCATGCGCGATGCCTTCGTCAAGGTCTTTGGCGACCGGATGACGGAACACCCGATTGAGATGACCCGAGCGGTGGAACAATCCGGGCGCTTCCTCAGCTCGATTTACGAAATCGACTACCGGGATATGACGCGCGAGACCTGGCGACGGGCGCGCGCGTCTTTTGACCAGGCCTATATGGAGTTCAAGGGCAACGCCCTGACCGCATGGGCCCAGCTGGAGGATGAGGCATGAGCAAGCGCAGAATGTTCGACATCGATTTTCCGTCGGATCCCACCCCCGCCACGCCCGAGGCAGCCTCCCCTGCCCCGGTGGACCCGCACTCCGGCGCCCCTGAGCTTGAGACGAAATCGGCGTTCCGTTCAGGCGAGGCGCGCCGTGGCCCGATGGCCACCGCCATCAGCGAAAACGCCGAAGCGCTGCGGACACGGGCCGAGGTCGAGCAGAATATCCGGGCAGAGAACGATCGCCTGGCGCATGAATTCGTCCGGCTGAAGACCCTTGGTCTGGTGGTCGATCGGATCCCGCTGGATCTGATTTCGACCAGCAAGCTGATCCGCGATCGCGCCGTCAACCGGGATCCTGAGCTGGAGGAGTTGAAGGAGTCGATCCGCGATCTTGGTCTGTCCAACCCGATCCGGGTGGAAGAGGACGGCGAGGGGTATCAGCTGGTACAGGGCTTCCGGCGACTGTCGGCCTATCGCGCGCTTTACGAGGAAACGGGAGAGGAACAGTTCCGCCTGATCCCGGCCGGACTGGTGGCGCGGGGCGAGACGCTACAGGGTCTGTACCGGCGAATGGTGGACGAAAACCTGGTGCGCCGGGATATTTCCTTTGCCGAAATGGCGCAGCTCGCGCTCTCCTATTCGCAGGATCCAGAGACGGATTCAGACTCTGTAGAAGACTCTGTTGCGCTGCTTTATGCCTCAGCCGGGCGTCAGAAGCGCAGCTACATTCGCCACTTTGCAGAGCTGCTGGAACTGATTGGAGAAGAGCTGTCCTATGCCGAGGCGATCCCCCGTGCATTAGGGCTGGATCTGAAGAAGCACCTGCTGGAGAACCCGGCCACGCTTGAGCCGCTGCGGCAACGCCTAAGGGAGCGGAGTTTTTCGAGCGCTGAGGAAGAGCTAGCCGTGTTGCGGCAGGCGCTCAAGGCCCCTGCATCGGATGTTAGGGAGGCCAGCACCAGCCAGCGCGCCGGCATGGCCAAGACCACGCTGCGCTGTTCTGTCCCTGCGGGGACGGTGCGATGTCTGGCGCGGGACGGGCGGATTGAAATGGCGATGGAGCGTGATTTCTCGGCGGTTGACCAGCGACGGCTTGAGGCCGCGATCACGGCTTTCTTTGATGCTCTGGACGGGGATCAGACCTAGCGCTAAGCTGGCCGACACGACGGTATCAATGAGGCTGTCCCTGCGGGGACGGCCTTTTTTTTGAGCCAGACTTCAGATGGGTGGATTGTCATTGATCATGCTCGCCGCGCTGCTGAAGGGAGCAGAGCATTATCATTGTCCCTGCGGGGACACCCGCCACGCCGCAAGTGCTGGTGAGATGACGTTCGTTGGCGCATCGGGGGATGTGCTGTCCGGTGACTTCTTGGCTGTCGCTCCGCAAGCTCTTGCATGCTGCGCAATTCGACTAAAAAGCAACCCTCTAAAACTGGTCTTGAGTTTGCGTTAAACTGTCTGAATGGGGCATTAATGGGCGATAATTAAGGCACAATCCTGCCATCGTTCGCCCCGACAACCAAACCAAAGGCATGGCCGTTTTCCGCGGCACCAAGGTTTGGAGTGATCGACATGGCATCAACAGACAGCGCGCAGGCAGCAACGACACCGGCGCTGGACCTGCGGGTCCCCGGCGAGATGCGTGACAGCGACGACTGGCTTGTGTCGACATGGAATGCCGGTCAGTCGCGCGACACCACGTGGTCACAGGATAATGTCCAGATCAACAGTGACGGCGCGGTTGAGCTGCATCTGACGTCGGATAATGGCGTTGGAGAGCGGCTATTCACCGGTGGTGAAATCCAGTCCGAAGCGGCCCATGAGACCGGCACCTGGAGTTGGACTGCACAGGCGCCGCAGATGCAGGATGGCACGGTCTTTGGGATGTTCCTCTATCAGGAGGACTATCGGAACGATCGCTGGCTGGAGTTCGATTTTGAATTCGTTGGCGCCAATACCCGTCAGGTTCAATTGAGCATCCATATGGAGGCGGAGGATGGCAGCCGCGTGCGGCTGGCCGATGGCCCCGCGGGGCCGCTGGTCGTTGATCTTGGGTTCGATGCCGCCGAGGGGCTGCATACCTATGAAATCGAATTGACCGGCACCAGCGCGATTTTCCGCGTAGATGGAGAGGTGCGCGCCGATCTCAGCGGGGCTGATATGCCGGGTGGGCTTTGGTACTCCGGGGCGGTCAAGAGCTTCGCTGACCTTTGGGCGGTGTCCGACAATCAAACTGCTTGGGCCGGAACACCTGACCCGGATGCGCCGCCGCTGATCGCGGTGATTGCGGATGTGTCCCTGCCGGGACAGGAAGATCCCGGCGAGCCGGAGTTCGACAGCGAACAGCGTGGCACGGAGCAGGCAGAGGATCTGTTCGGCGGCGCTGGTGCAGATCTGATCCACGGGGGCGATGGTGCGGATCAGCTGGTGGGCAATCGAGGTTCGGATCACCTCTATGGTGACAAGGGGCGGGACATACTGCGCGGCAAGGACGGAGATGATTTCCTATTTGGTGGTCGCGGTCGGGATCGTCTGGCGGGCGGCGGGGGTGACGATCAGCTTGACGGTGGGATCGGTCGTGATCAGCTGCGCGGCGGGGGCGGCGCGGATGTTTTTATCTTCCGCCAGGGCGGAACGCCGGACCGGGTCAATGATTTCTCCCTGTCCCAAGGGGACGTTCTGGATCTGACGCGGTTCAATCTGGATGGTGCGGATCAGCTGCGCTGGCTTGATGGTGAGCGTGGGCGTGGTACGCGCGATCTGTTGCAGGCCGAGGGCGAAGATGGCTGGGTGAATGTTGCGGTGATCGATGACCGGGCGGATGCGCTGACACTGGATCTGCTGATAGCTCAGGATGCGATCCTGTTCTAGACATATGTGTACATTAGCGGGCTACCTTGTTACCGCAGCCCAGCTCTCCCAAGGCAGGCTGTCACGGCCCAGCAGGGCGGGAAGTTGGCGCAGATCCTCCGCGAAACAGCTGCGCAGGTCTGCGATATCGCTGTCGCGCAGGGGCGGCACCACATCACGCATGTTCTGGCTGTTGGCACGCAGCACTGCGGAAACCGGCCCGGTGGATTTTAGCCGGGCCAGGCTATCCTCCAGCCCGGCTTTGCGCAGTTGATCACCACCTGCACGAAGCAGGCTGCGAAGAGCAGGGAGCCGGGCGCGGTCGCTTTCGTTTCGTCGCTCATGCAGCACCGGAGAGCTGTGGCTATCGTCGAGCCCGGCAAAACGATAGACCGTCTGGGCAGCCGCGACCGGATCGGCGCTGATTTCCTCTGCCAGCAGTACCAGCACGCGATCATGGCCGAGGGTGTCGAGCCAGCGCCCCAGATGGCGGCTGTAGAGCCCCTGTTCCAGATAGGCCGGATTGTTCGCCAGCCCGTCGTGGAAGGGCAGGGGAGGAATATGGCCCTTGATCACCTCATGCAGGTGGTTGGAATAGGCGCGGGTGACCGGATCGCGCAGCAGGCAGATCACCTTGATGTTCGGATCAAAGGCATTCAGCCGGTCGGGGCAGCGCGGGTCATAGAAATATGAGGGCGATGCCTCAAATCTCACCGTCTTGTCCGCGCCATGGCTGAAATGGCTGCGATACCATTGATAGCCGCGATCGAAATAGGCACTGAAGAAATCCAGTTCCTTGGGATCCGATACGGCGGCATCAGGATGGGCACCGAGGGCCGCGTGAATGAAGGTGGAGGCGCATTTCTGTGCGCCAATACCCACCAGCGTTGGACCAGCCTGTGCCGCGCTGTTACCGGATGGCGCAAGGGGGGGCGTGGTCATGGCGGGTCTTTCCTATCGGCGTGGCGATTGCGGCGGTACTGAGCGCCAGTCTTAGCACCTCGGATCGGCTGTGCCACGGGAAATGACCCCGTGCATTCCGTCAAACGCCGCTGCCCGGCATCTGGCCTCACCCTGCGGGGACATGCTAGATATGCTTGGAGAAGAGTGGGCAGCATCATGCAGGAACCGGCAGGGCAGGGGCGGATGATTTCGATCATCATGGCCAATCATCAGGGCGCGCCATATTTGCCGGACGCGCTGCGGTCGGTGGCGTCGCAGACCCATGCCGACTGGGAGTTGATCGTGGCCGACGACGGGTCCAGTGACGGATCGGTGGATATCCTGCGAGAGGTTGCACGCCAGGACCCCCGCGTGCGGGTGCTGCAGCATGAAACACCCAGCGGTCCTGCTGCCGCCCGCAATCGGGCGCTGGCGGCGGCCCGTGGCGATTGGCTGGCAATCTGCGATTCCGATGACATCATGCACCCGGACCGGTTGCGGCGCCTGCTGGCCGCGGCAGAGGCGCTGGATGCGGATGCGGTTGCGGATGACATGGTGCATTTCGCGACGGAGCTGCTGGCTGGTCCGCGCAGCGTTCTTGGCAGTGATGCACCGGAGGTACCGCGACAGATTGGGCCTGCGGATATGCTGCGGGTGCCGGAACCGGGCACGTCTGGTGCGCAGCTAGGCTATCTGAAGCCCCTGATCCGCCGTCAGGCGCTGGCGGCCTTGCGTTATGATGAGGCGCTGACGATTGGAGAGGATCAGGATTTCTATCTGCGATTGCTGTTGCAAGGAACGCGTATGTGGCTGCTGCCGGAGGCGCTTTACCTTTACCGCCGACATCCGCATTCCCTGTCACATCGATCGACCCGACGGCAGATTCTTGCGGCGCTTGCTGCGATGGAGGCGTTGCCGGGTCAATTGAGTGCATCACAACATCTTGAATTAAAACATATTATTGAAGAGAGACGGCAAGTGCTTCAAGACCGTCTGGCCTTTGAGACGCTGGCAGAGACGCTGAAACAGCGGCGGTTTGGGGCGGCGCTGCGCCAAATCCTGCGGCATCCTGCGCTGGGGTTTCGACTGGTGCAGATCGCCTGGGCGAAGATGCGCAGTATTGGCAGAGGGCAGGGCGGCGGCCAAGCTGGACAGGCCGGTGAGGCTGCGGCGGAGCGGGTCCATCTGATCGGCCCTGCCGATGGGCTGCCGCCGCAGGGAGAGGGTCAACATGTCGTTGTCCCGGACCCCGGCGCCGATGGTGGCCATAGCAGTCTATGGGCGGATCTGTGTTATCGGGCCTCGCGCCGTGTGCTGACTGTGACCTATGGCGACGAGGCCGGGCTATCGGCGGCCTGGCGGATCCCGGCCGCCGCGCATATCAAAGCGCGCGGGGCTGTGGTCTCTGATCTGATGCCGCCGCAAGGCCGCCGGGATGGCTGAGCCGCGCCCGCAGATCTCGGTGATTATGGCCACCCGCAATGCCGCCGCTCATCTGCCGCTGGCGATCCGGGCGGTACTGGCACAGACCATGGCGGATCTGGAGCTGATCATCATTGATGACGCCTCCGACGATGACAGCTGGGCGGTGATCCGCGCGGCTGCGGCCACGGATCCGCGCATACGGGCGCAACGGCGGCCGCGCTGCGGCGGTCCGGCTCGGGCACGTAATGATGCGCTCGGCCTTGCTCGCGGGGACTGGGTGGCGATCTGCGACAGTGACGACAGCCAGCATCCCCGGCGATTGGAGTTGATGCTGGTAGCGGCGCGGGATCTGGGGGCCGATGTGGTCGCTGATGACCTGATCCTGTTTTCAGAGCGCCCGATGGTGCGGGGAGAAACCATTCTGGGTGGTCATGCGCCGCAACACGCCCGCGCGCTGACGTTGAAGGATCTGGTTCTGAGCGGGGTTGACCCGCAGGGCATCAGTCACATCGGATACCTTAAGCCATTGATCAGAAATCAGCTTCTTCGCGATCTGCGTTACGACCCCGCGCTGCGGATCGGCGAGGATCATGACCTTTATCTGCGTCTTCTGCTGGCGGGTGCGACGATGTGGGTGCTGCCGATGGCGGCCTATCTCTATCGTCGGCACCCGGCGTCGGTTTCGTATCGCAACGTGCCCGAGGATCTGGCGGCACAGATCCATGCGCTGGATGGTCTGGTTGCGCAGGACAGGCGCGAGGAGCTGGCGCTCCACGCGGGCATTCGTCGGCAGGCACTTCTGCGGCGTCAGGCACAGCTGGAACTGGCGCGGGAGGTTCGCAGCGGTCGGCTGGGCCGCGCCGCCTGGCGCGCCGCTATGTGCCGCGATCATTGGCCATGGGTGTTATCCGTCCTGCGCAACCGGCTGGAGCTGAAGCTGGTGGCCGGGATCTCGCGCCTGTGGTGTCGTCCGCAGCGCTGGCGACTGGGCCGTGACGGTAGGGCAGGGGGGATGAGCCTGCCGACAGACAGCGCAGGCGAACTGGACCTCAGCGCCGCGGCGGCGCCGATCTGGGCGCGCCTGTGCTGCGCCGCCTCGCGCAGGCGCATTGATGCGGCGGTGAGTGATGCCCTGGGCAGGTCTGCCCTGTGGATGGTGCCGGCGGTTCGAACCCCAGGGGAGCAGAGCTGCGGTGTTGCCGCAGAGACGCGGGCGGGCGTCGCGGCTGGGCGCGCGGCCGGATTGGCGGAGGGGGAGCAGGTAGCGAGGGACAATGGCGGGCGTTTGAGGCGGCATATGGGACGACATGACACTCACGGTTGAACCACCGCAAGACATCGGGCAGCCGAAGGTGTCTGTGCTGCGGCGCAGAGCTGGTCGCTGGTGGTTGACCCGTGGCCATCTGCGCATGGGTTATCTGATCCTTGCGGCCATGTCGGGTACCGGGGTGGTCTATCGGCTTGGGTTCCAGTCGCCCGGCTGGATGGCGCTCTATGTGCTGACGATCCTGTGGTATCTGCGGGACTGGCGGCAGAGCGCTGCCATTCTCTGGCAGGCGTGGCCGGTGCTGATGCCCTGCGTGATTGCAATGGCCTCCACCCTGTGGAGCATCAACCCGCCGGTCACCGCCTATCGTAGTTTCCAGCTGACGATGACAACGCTGATTGCCGTGCGTATCGCCTCTGCCATTCCGGCGCATCATACGATGATTGTTGTCAGCCTGACCTCGGCGGTCGGCGTGGCGCTGTCTTATCTGAATTCCGTCGTGACCTTCCTTGCTCCGGCCTTTCATCCAAACGGGGCGCTGAAGGGCATCTATATGCACAAGAACTCCCTCGCCAAAGCGACGGTGAATGCAGCGCATGGGCTGGTGACGCTGGGGTTCTACTGGCGGCTTTCGATCCTGGGTATTCTGGCGGCGGCGCTGATGATCCCGGTGCTGGGCATGGCCCAATCGGCGGGGGCCTATGTGACCTTTGCCATTCTGGCGATCTATGTGCCGGTGCTGTGGATCCGTCGCTGGGGCGGGACAGCGCGGCGGGTGGCGCTGCTGTTTTCGCTGATGGTGCTGTTCCTGGTGCCGCTCGCGATCTATATCTCAGGCATTGACGCTTTGGGGCTGCTGCTGGAGCGGCTGGGCAAGGACAGCACCTTGACCGGGCGCACGGTGATCTGGGCCTTTGGTCTGGAAGAAATCGCCAAAGCGCCGATTGGCGGCGTTGGGTTTGGGGCGTATTGGTCGGTGCCATCTTACGCACGGCTTTATATTGAGGCCTATGTCGACGAGGGACTCTATTGGTTTCATAACAGCTATATCGAACTGATGGTGGGCAATGGGCTCCTTGGGGCGGTGACGTTCTTTGGCCTGCTGATCGCCGTCGTGCTGCGCTGTTTTCGCTGGTATTTGCAGGATGGTAGCGTGACCTCGGGGTATTATCTCTTCTATGTGCTGATCAATCTGGTCGCGGCGCTGTCGGATAACGTGATCTACAACGAGCATTCGATCCGGCACATGCTGATCGCGATGGCCTGGATCTATGCCGGCCGAGCGCTGGGGCGCTGGCGGGATGTGCCACGCCGGATCTGAGTGTACTTTTGGGGTCTAGCCTGCGTTCTGGTTCTCATCCGGCGCCGGATCGAGCGGTAGCCCCATTGCGGCCTCCAGTGCGGGGTCAAGCTGGCTGAGAATCCAGGTGCGGTCTTCCGGCGTGATCAGGTGGCCGGGGGTCTTGGGTTTTACATCACGGTCGGACCATGACCAGCCATAGTGTCCCTGCGGGACCTGCAAGCGCCTGTTCGGGGGCACCGGGCTTTCGTCTGCGATGCGCGCAATGATGTCTTCGGGGCGCCGGCTGATGGCAGCATGGGTGGTGTAGATCACCCGTGCACCGCGCCGGGGCAGGGACAGCAGCGCCTCTGCCTTGGCGCGACGCAACGCCAGCAGATTGGCAAAGGGCGCGCCGGTGATCGGATGCAGATCCTGGTTCAGCGGCTGACCTTTGCATGGGCTGGTCTTTGGCAGGTCAAACCACGCCGGTACGTCGATCTCGCTGCGCCATTCGGCGCGGATAAACTGCGAAAACGGCAGATCACGCAGCGCTGGCAGGCTGTGCCAGGGCTTGCCATACATGCTTTCGAGCCATTGGAACGGATCGCGAAAGATCACGATATAGAGCACATCCGCCGGCAGCGCGATGAGGTTCGGGAAGGCATGTTTCCACATGTCATAGCGCGGGCGTGCAGCGGCGAAGTTCTGCTGGATCAGCTGGTCGAGAAAATTGGTCCCGGAACAGCGCTCACCCAGCACCTGATAATTCAGCACAGGTCGGCCGAGGCAGCGGCGACCGGCTATCCTGGCCTTGCGCAAAAGGGGGGACAGCTGCATCGGCTCTCTCAGCTGTGGTAATAGCGGTCGCGCGACCGTCTGGTTGCCCCGTAGAGCGGCTGGGCGGTGCCTTTGACCTTGGTCAGCACAATGCCGTCGGGACTGCGCCCGCCCTGTTCCAGCTGTCGTAGGGCATTGGTAAAGACCGATTGCCGGGTGGTGTTCCATTGCGCCAGCAGAATCAGAAGGTCCGCATGCAGGCCGATGATCCGCGCATCGGGCACAACGGAGATGGGCGGGGTGTCAAAAATGATGATGTCCCAGTGATTGCGCGCCACCGACACAAGCTCGGTCAGCCCGCCCTGGCTGAGCAGATCCGCAGCACTGCCGGTTACGGTGCCGGCAGGCAGGATATCGGCCTGCCCCAGCGCACCGGGAAGCACCGCCGCTGCCAGATCACATTGCCCGGTGAGGACATCAAAGAGTCCCGGCTTGCTGTTGCCACTGGCCAGCGGGTCAGACAGGGAATGGCGGCGCAGGTCGCCGTCGATCAGCAGGACCGATTTACCGATCTGCGCCATATTATGTGCCATGGCCGCCGACAGCGTCGACTTGCCATCGCCGCTTTCGGCGGAGGTAAAGACAACCACCTGCGGCGGGACATCTCCCCGCGCCATCAGCAGCGTGGTGCGCAGATTGCGAACAGCCTCGCCATCGCGGGTCTGCGGGCCAAGCGCGCCGGCCTGTTCGGGCCGGATTTTCTGCGAAAACTGGTCCAGCACCGCAATCACAGGCACGGACGTCAGGCCTGCGATCTGCGCTGGGGAATGCAGGCGCGCCCGGGAGAGCTGCAACACGACAACGAGAACAGTGCCGAGAAACCCGCCAAGGAAGACCGACAGGATAAGGATCCGGCCCTTGTTGGGCAGGGCAGGCTGGTCCGGGGGGAAGGCGCGCGAGATCACCCGGCTGTCGGCGCGTTGCAGGCCGATCTGCATGGAGGTTTCACGCAGCCGGTTCTGGAAGTTTTCAAACAGCAGACGGCTGGCTTCGGCGTCGCGTTCGGCCTGCACAACTTCGGTCAGTGCATCGCTCTGGGTGGCGATGGTGATCTCCAGATCGGCCATCGAGCGGCGGATTGCGTGTTCCTTGGCTTCGGCTTCGCGCAGATCACGAGAGACTTGCGCCAGAACCGCGCGCCAGCCAGCCAGCGGATCATCAGCGCGCGCCAGAAGCGCGCTATAGCCGTAGCGGCGGGCGGCGGCGCGCTGCTCCTCGGCTGTTTGCAGGCTGCTCAGTTCGGATTGTTTGGCCCGTTGCGCGGCGACATCCTCGGCCCGCTCGGTCAGCGCGCTGCGCAGGGAAATCAGGCGGTTCTCCAGCCCGATCAACTGTGCGGGGCTGGTCACATCGGCCTGCGCCCGGATGTCGGCAACCCGCCGTTCGTTTGCTTCCAGCTGGCCGCGCAGCTCAGTCACCCGGTCCGCCAGCCAGCCGGTGGCCTGTTCGGTGACGTTCAGCTTCACCGCCACCTGATTTTCGATATAGGTGTCGGCGAAGGCATTGGCGATATCAGCTGCCTTGAAGGGGTTCTCGCTCAGCACCCAGATCGAGAAAATATAGGTGTCCGGTATGTTCACCACCCGCATGTTGGCAAGCAGCGTCTGGATCACCTTTTCGCGGACAAAGGCCGGATCTGGCGGAATGGTCGTGTCATAGACGGGCATCCCGAGGAGTCCCTTGATCAGATCTTTCAGCGTTTGGACGGGATTGAGGCCGGGATCGCGCAGCATCATATTGAATTCCGGGTCGGAAACAAGATTCAGCCGGTCGACGACCTGACCCGCCAGTTCCCGACCGCCAAGGATGTGAACCTCGGTTCGGATCACCTCATCCGTGGCGGAAAGGCTGCTGACCACGCTTTCGATATCGACCACCTTTTCGTCGCGGGTGTCCAGCACCAGCTGTACCTCGGCACCGTAGAGCGGAGTGGCGGCGAGATAGGCCCGCCAGATGCCCAGAAACAGACCGAGCATGACACAGGCAGCGATGACCCAGCGGCCGCGCCAGATGATTGCAAAAATGGCGCCGAGATCGAGCACCTCCTGGCCGTCATCCGCGGCAAAGGACGTCTTAGGCGTGGACACGTTGGTTGACCCCATCGTTATTGGTTTGCCCACGGCCCGCCCTGCGCTGCGCGACGCCGCAGGGGTGGCAAGTAGGTGGCAGTGCCAAGTTCATCAGACTGCGCGCAAAAATCAATCTGTCGCAACATAATCGGATCCTTTAGACAGGTCCATAACACGGAATGGAACAAAGACCATGGGCATGAGCGGTCAGAGAGGCAGGGAGGGCGCCAGCGCTGCACCCAGGGGCATTGATGTGCGGGTGCTGGTGGTGATCCCGACCCTGAATGAAGCGGCTGCGATCCGTCCCTGTCTCGAAAGCCTGCTGCGCGACCCGCTGCTGCGCGATCCAGATCGGTCTGCGCTGGTGGTGGCGGATGGGGGCAGCGATGATGAAACGGTGGCCATCGTCGAGAGCTTGGCCGAGACAGCGCCGATCAAGATACATGTGCTGCATAATTCGGACCGGATTCAGTCCGCAGGCATCAATCGGGCGGTTGCTGAATTTGGCGGCGGTTTTGATGTGCTGCTGCGCTGTGATGCCCATGCGATCTATCCGGCGGATTATGCAACCGCCCTGTGCGCGGCGCTGCGGGAGGACGATGATCGTGCGGCGGTCGTGGTGGCGATGCAGTCCGAAGGTCGCAGTGAATTCGGCAAGGCGGCGGCCTGGGTTGTGGATACCCCGTTCGGATCGGGTGGTGCGGCACATCGGGGAGGCCGGACCTCGGGCTATGTGGATCACGGGCATCACGCGCTGATGGATCTGCACTGGTTCCGCCGGGTTGGCGGTTATGATGCGAGTTTCAGCCACAATGAGGATGCTGAGCTGGATTGGCGGTTGCTGGCGGCCGGAGGACGTATCTGGCTAGCCGGTGATGTGCGGCTTGGCTATGTGATGCGCAGCACGCCTGTCGCGCTATGGCGGCAATATCAGAACTATGGCGCAGGCCGTGCGGCAACATTGATCAAACACCGAATGCGGCCACGGCTGCGGCAGATGGTGCCGGTTGCCAATCTCCTCCTATGTGGACTGGCACTGGTCGCGGCACCCTTCTGGCCCTTGGCTCTGATCTGGCCGCTGGTTTACCTGACTGTGGTGATTGTGGTGACGGGCATCGCCTGTCTGCGGCTGGGGGGTGCCGGGATCTGGTCCGGGGTGGCTCTGGTGCTGATGCACATGGGCTGGGCGCTTGGTCTGGTGCGGGCGATGGCGCGGCATTCTGTTCAATCGGCCCTGGCGGGTGCGGCGGGGCGCAGGGTGAAGCGATGAGCGAACGGATTTCGATATTACTCTGCACCTATCGGCGCCGCAGCGTGGTGGACACATTGGAGAGCCTGGCAGCTTTGCGCGCACCGCAGGGCTATACGATAGATATCATCGTGGCGGACAATGATACCTCGCCGTCGGCGGACCACTGGGTGCGCGGCTGCGCGACCTCCTGGCCGGTCAGCTATGTCCACGCGCCGTCACGCAACATCTCTCTGGCCCGCAACGCCTGTCTGGCCATGGCGCGCAAGCGGCGGTCGGATTGGGTTGCCTTTGTCGATGATGATGAGGTGGTTCCGCCCGACTGGATCGAACAGCTGATGCGCCGCGCCATGGAGACCGGCGCGGATGTGATTTCAGGGCCGGCCATCGCACGTTACCCGCAGCATGCGCCGCAATGGATGGTTGATCAGGACTGGCACAGCAACTGGCCGGAACTGCGCGCCGGCAATGGCGGTGGGGTGCAGCTACAGACCGCCCATAGCTGTAATGCGCTGATGCGGTTTGCCGGTCGCCCCTGGGAGGGGCTGGAGTTTGATCTCTCCCGCGGCACGAGCGGCGGCGAGGATACCGCCTATTTCTTTGTGCTCTCACATCTGGGCGCGCAGTTTGCGATCTCGGCCGATGCGGCCGTCTTTGAGGTGGTTGCGTCGGATCGGTTGCATCTGGGCTGGTTGGCAAAACGGCGGTTCCGCATGGGGCAGAGCTATGCGGCCAGCGCATCGGGGCTGCTGGCACGGACAAAACTGGCTGGGGCGGCGCTGGCCAAGGTTGCCTATTGTGTCGTTGCGACCCTGCCTGTCCTGCCTGTCGAGCCGCGCCGGAATTTCTGGCTGTTGCGGGGGTTGCTGCACCTGGGCGTGCTGGCGGGATGTTTTGCCCTGCCACAGCCGCAGATCTACGGCGGAGCAAAGGATCAAGAGCCGTCGCCGCAGCGGATCCGTGGCTGACATATGGCGCAGTTGCTCTGTTTTGCCTCCGATCTGACTGACGTGGCCCAGCTGAGACGGCTGGAGTCTTTTCAGGCGCTTGGGCATGAGGTGATCTCGGTGTCCTCGCGCAAGGGGCCGTTGCCGCAGGTGAGCTGGCAAAACATTGATCTGGGCGAGATTGGTCAACACGGGCTGTTACGCCGGGGGCGTCTGGCGCTCTTCACTGCGTTGCGTGACCCACGGCTGCGGCCATTGGTGCAGCAGGCTGATCTACTGGTGGCGCGCAATCTCGATATGCTGGCGCTGGCCGCCGCGCTGCGGCGGCGGAGCGGCAGCGCGGCGCCGCTTGCCTATGAGGTGCTGGATATCCATTCGCTGTTCGAAGGCAGCGGCCCGAAACCCCGGATCGCCCGCTGGGTCGAGCGGCGGCTGATCGCGGCGGCGGAGGTGCTGTGGCTGTCCTCGCCCGGTTTCCACGAAGGGTATTTCGTGCCGGTACAGGGTTTTGTTGGCCCCTGGTATCTGGTGGAGAACAAGATGGTCGTGCCGGACCGCTTGTCACGACCCGTCGCGGGAGGTTTTCATGGCGCGGCATCCGGGCCGTTGCGGCTGGGTTGGATCGGCGCCATACGCTGCCGACCGAGCTTTGAGCTGCTGCTGAGGGTGGCGCAGCAAATGGGGGCGGCGATCGAGGTGCATGTTCACGGCAAGATCCACGACCATGTCTTGCCTGATTTTAATGACCGGATCGCCGGGCTCGGCAATGTCATCTTTCACGGGGCCTACGCCTACCCGGAGGGTCTGGCTGCCTGCTACCGGGGCTGCGATGTGGTCTGGGCGCAGGATTTGTGGCAGGCGGGTGAGGCCCGCGCCGGTGGCAATTCGGATCTGCTGCTGCCGAACCGTATTTATGAGGCTGGCTGGCACGGCTGCCCGGTGATCGCCGTGGCGACGACGCAGACTGGACGCAAGATTGAGGAGACAGGGCAGGGCTGGACCCTGCGCCGTGCTGATGCCGCCGAGCTGGTCGGGCTGTTGCAGCAGCTGACGCCGGACCGGATCGCCGCCTGTCGCAATCGGATCGCGGCGCTGCCCGAGACGATGTTCCGTCAGACCGCCGATGATGTGACGGCGTTGCTGGCTTCAGCCGGGGTCGGGGTTCCGGGCCAAAGGCGTGAGACCGGGCCGAAGAGATGAGGCCCCTTCAAAGAGCGGCTCGTAGAGTGACATAAAACGCTCACCGCCGCGCTGGAGAGACAGGTTCTCCAATACGTAATCGCGGGGGCGATAGTTTGGCAGCGCCGTCCAGAAGCGATCAAACTGTTCTTCCATATTGTCGATCTGGAACCGCATCCCGCAGCGGTCATCGAAATAGGGCACCGAACTGGGGGTGACGTCACCCTGTGCCAGGATCCGCTGTGAGGGGTCGACCAGCACCCCCTCATCCCAAGCAAAGACTGGCAGGTTCGCCGACATGGCTTCCTGATAGGCGAGCCCTTGGGTTTCGTGTTCGGTGCAGAAAAGCACCGCACGGCTGCGGCTCACCAGATCGCGGTACTGCGCGGGCGTATGATGCCCGTAGTCCAGTTCGCGCCAGCTGAGCCCGCGCGCGGTCAGCATGTCACGCAGGGGCTGGAGCAGATCGCATTCGCGGGCGGTTTCTCGATGCCAGCGGACCTTGTTGTAGAAGAGCAGATCAATGCTTTTGCTGTGACCCGACATATCGGGCCAGGCATCGGTGTCGATGCCCACGAACATCGGTGCGAATTGTGCGCGTGTCTCTGCCGGATTGAGCTGGATCGGCCAGGCTGACGGGTAGGTCACGACTTTCAGGTTCACCTGTTCGCGAAGCGTTGCAAGGTCGCTGCTGTCCGGCACGCGTCCGGGACCGTAAATGGCAGGGTTGCGCAGTCCAAAACGGGCCAGCGGCGGCAGATATCCACTCAGGCCGATCGGGTGATCTGGATGTCCGCGGGCAAAGTCGAAGTCATTTATCACCACATCGTGACCGAGACGCCGAAGGCTTTTGGCAAGATTCGTGAAGGCGACGTAGAAGCCGGTACGCGGTTGTGCGCCTTTCATCAGGCGATATCCATAGCGCAGGCGCTCACGTAGCTGCGACAGGGTTTGGCCGTGCGGCACATCATAGGCTTTCAGGTCATAGCCATCAAAGAACAAAGGGATTTTCAAGATGGTGGGCCCTGAGCGTTGACCGGAATTAGGATGCTACCAACCTAACAGCCGCGCGGGAAGAGGTCGATGGTCTGGGCGCTTTGGTCTGTGGTTTCGACCGATTGATAAAATGCTTTGCATATTTTGCGCAGGGTTATTTTCGCCCGGAGGGCCTTTGTTAACGGGTTCAGGGCAAGCTGCTCCGGTGTTTTGAAAGGTGGAGTATACGATGTCGCTAAGAAAACTAACAACCGCAGCGGTACTGGCCATGGCCCTGCCGACGCTTGGACTTGCTCAGCAGGGCGTGTCAGAGACTGAAGTTCGATTTGCACAGGTCGCCGCACTTGAGGGTCCGGCTTCGGCGCTGGGGCAGGGGATGCAGCTTGGCCTGCAAGCCGCGTTTGCCGAGGCGAATGCTGCGGGTGGTGTTCACGGACGCAGCATCGTTCTGGACAGTATGGATGACAGCTATGAACCTGACCGATCGGCCACGCTGGTCAAACAGGTGATTGCTGATGATCAGCATATTGGCCTGATCGGCGCTGTTGGCACCCCGACCGCATCGGCAACGCAGCCGATCGCGACCGAGGCTGGCATGCCGTTTATCGGCCCCTTCACCGGTGCTGGTTTCCTGCGCGATGCAAGCCACGGGAACATCTTCAACGTCCGTGCCACATATGCTGCGGAAACCGAAGCCTGGATTGCCCATCTGGTGGATGAGCTGAACATGAGTTCCATCGCGCTGCTCTATCAGGATGATGGTTTTGGTCGCGTAGGCCTGGCTGGCGTTACCGCGGCACTGGAAAAACGCGGCATGACCCTCGCCGCCGAGGGCACGTATACCCGCAATACCACCGCTGTGAAGAAGGCGCTTCTGACCATCCGCAAGGCCGAACCGGATGCGGTTGTGATGGTTGGCGCCTATAAGCCGGTTGCCGAATTCATCAAACTGGCGCGCAAGCTGAAGTTCAATCCGACCTTCGTGAATATTTCCTTTGTGGGGTCAGACGCGCTGGCGAAGGAACTGGGCGATGCCGGTGAAGGTGTGATTATCAGCCAGGTTGTGCCGTTCCCATGGGACACTTCGCTGCCAGTCGTGGCGCAGTACCAATCCGCACTGAAGGCGGTGGATGCCGCAGCCGAGCCGGGTTTCGTGACACTTGAAGGGTATCTGACAGGTCGTCTGGCCATCCGCGCTCTGGAAGAGGCAGGTGCCGAGCTGACCCGTGAAAGCTATCTCGCGGCCTTCGCCGGGCTGAGTGAGGTGGATCTGGGCGGAGTCACCATGCGCTTTGGTCCGGATGACAACCAGGGCATGGATGACGTCTTCCTGACCCATATCGCCAAGGATGGCAGCTTCCAACCTGTCGTGGCAGGCGGCGAATCCTGAAAAAGCGCCAGATTGAGGCATGTCTGATGCCTCAATCACCCGGCCTCTGCCGGATTTCTGTGCAAAACCGAGTGGTTTTAATGGACTCATGGGGCGAATAATGACGAAGCAGACACGTAAACGCGCGACACGGCGGTGGAATCCGTTGTCCAGTATTCGCGCCAAGATGTTTCTTATCCTACTGGCGATGGCGGGTACTTCGGGGGCCATCGGCTATGCGGTGACGCGGGCGTTTGAACAGGTGGCCGGAGATGTGCATGTCCTGTCCGGGGAAAAGCTTCCTGAACTGGAACTGAGCGGTCAGATGACCGCTGCTGCGGCCCGAACCAAGGACGCGATGGTTGCGGTGATGCTGGCTGATACGCTGAATGCGCTCGACTTTGCCAAGAGCGATGTGACAACGGCGGTTCGCGCTCTTGATAGCGCGGTGGAACAGCTGCCCGAAGTGCTCCGTGATGAATTCAAACCAGATCTGGTTATGGTAGAGGAGGCGCTGGATGCCTCCATTGACGCCCGTACCATTGCTTTCAAGAATGCTGCGGCAGTGATCGCGATGACGGCCGAGCTGCAGGAAATGAGCAGCGCCATGCAGGTCACGCTCGCCGAGATGGCAAAGGAGGCCTATTCGAACCTCACCAAAGGCGGTGAGCAGACGATGTCTGCAGTCGATGCGACTTTGACCGATCTGGTCGAGGTGAAATTTGCCACCCTGCAGTCGCTGTTGCAGGCGCGTGCGGAAATCAACCTGATTTCCGGTATCGCCCTTGCCATCGGCGATACCAAGGACCGTGCCATGCAGTCGATCCTGACCGATCTGGCCAAGGCATCGGATGGCCGTCTGAACGAGGTGATCAACACGCTGGAGGTCGAGGCGCCTGGTGTCGTACCGATCTTTGCCATCCGTGATGCTGCTGCGGTGCTGCAGAAGGCGGTTTCGCGCGCGGGTGCTCAGTCCAGCGCCCTGCGTCAGGAGGTGCTGAGTGCGCGCCTGTCCAGCGATACCGAACTGGCCACTGCCGTCGATGACATGGTGTTTGAGGTGACATTGGCGGCTGACGATGCCAGCACCGACAGCAAGAAGGCAATTCAGGGTCTGCTTGCGAATGAGGTCGGTTTTCTCAACACATTGCTTGAGATCAATACCTGGATCAGCAATTTCCAGGTCGCAGCATTGGATGTCGTGACCGCGCAGGGTCTGGTGCAGACCCGCGCTGCTGCCGAACCGATGGAGCGAGCCGCTGCCGCTCTTGCAGACTACAAGACGTTTGACGAAGGACGGCTGGCCGCGCAGCTCGACGAGATCATCACGCTGGCGGCACCCGATCAGGGGCTGGCGGTTTTCCGAATTGCCTCGCTCACGGCAGACGCGGATGCGACCAAAGCGGCCAATGCAACCGCCAATGCGGTGCTTCAGATCGCGAGCCGTGCCTCGCTTCTTGGCTCCGGCAGCCGGGGTGAAATTGCCTATATGGCCACCGACATTGCAGCGACCGTAGACGAGGCTCGCGCCAATATCGAACGGATGCTGATGGTGGCGGGCGGGCTCCTGATGGTGGCGCTGCTGCTGACCCATTTCCTGGTCCAACGACCGCTCAACGCGATCAGCCGGACCACCGAGCGGCTCGCCGATGGTGATCTGAGCCCGATCAAGGGATTTGAGCGCACCAGCGACGAGATCTACCGCATTGCACAGGCATTGACCGTGTTCCGTGACGGGTTGGTGGAGAAAGAGGAACTGTCCAAGGCCACCGAGGAGGAGCGCGCGATCCATCAGGCGCAGCAGACCGCTGCCGTCACGGCGATCGGTCAGGGTTTGGCCCGGCTTGCACAGGGCGACCTTTCGGCGCGAATCAACGAAGAACTGACCGAGGGCTACGCCCAGTTGCAGGCGGATTTCAATCAGACGGTTGAGACCTTGAGCAGAACCGTGATGGATATGGTGGATGTTGCCTCTTCCATTCGCAATGGCGCCGATGAGATCAGCCAGGCCTCCGATGATCTGTCGCGGCGGACCGAAAGCCAGGCGGCGACGCTGGAGGAGACTGCCGCTGCCCTGGATGAGCTGACAGCCAGTGTGAAATCCGCAGCTGAGGGCGCGCGTTCGGTTGAGACCACCACCCAGGCCGCAAAGAGCGAAGCGATCGAGAATGGCAGCGTTGTCAGCAGCGCGGTCTCTGCGATGACGGAAATCGAGGAGAGCTCCAAACATATCGCGCAGATCATCAGCGTGATTGATGACATTGCGTTCCAGACCAATCTTCTGGCTTTGAACGCCGGTGTCGAAGCGGCGCGCGCTGGCGAAGCGGGTCGTGGGTTTGCGGTTGTTGCCTCCGAAGTGCGTGGCCTGTCGCAGCGCACATCCGAGGCGGCGCGGGAAATCAAGACATTGATCAGCGAGAGCTCGAAGAAGGTCGACTACGGCGTCGAACTCGTCGGCAAGGCTGGCACTGCGCTGAGCGGCATCGTGGCACAGGTCGGGCAGATCTCGCAGCAGGTCTCCGATATCGCCGATGGCGCGACGGCCCAGTCCACCGGGCTGCATGAGATCAATATCGGCATGTCGCAGCTGGATCAGGTGACCCAGCAGAATGCGGCAATGGTGGAGCAATCCACCGCCGCCAGCCATATGCTGCGCGGGGATGCGACCAAGCTGGCGGAGCTGGTGGCGATTTTCACCGTAGCAGGAGACGGGTCCGAGACCCCGGAGGCGGTGGTCGATGCCGCTGAGCAACACACGTCCGGTGACGGCTGGGAGGAGCAGGACATGTGGGCTGATGAGCCGGAAGGTTGGCAGAACACCGGCTAAGCCTATCCTGATTTAGGTGTCGATTCATCTGTGACCGCAGCCGCCTTTGCGCCGCTGCGGTCGCGGTTTTTGGGGGGACGTTTCTCGGAGCCGCTAAAGACCCGTGTCAGGATCGCGAAGAGAGCGCCGTCGCATCCGGCCTGAATTCTGGCAGCACGCGCTACAGGGCGTAGAGATCGGATCCGCAAAGCCGTTAAGACTCATCGCCTAGCGGCGCGGATGGAGATCATCACCAATCGCGGCATGTCGGTGCTGTCGCCCATGGCCATGCTTGGCCAGATGCGGGTGATCGTCGGGCAGTTCAGGGTGATCATGCGCCACCATATCGGCATTTCCGTGCCACAGCTTCGCGGCGAGCAAGAGACCGACGGCGGCAATCAGCCCGAGCACCAGAAAGGTCGTGTTGAAACCGGCGCGGGCGCCGATCTGCCCTGCCAGCGGATAGGTCACCAGCCAGCAAGCATGGCTGAGGGCAAACTGTGCGGCGAAGAGCGCCGGGCGATCTTCTGCATTTGCCGAGCGTCGCAGCAACCGCCCCGTTGGCGTCAGGGCCAGGCTGAAGCCAAAGCCAAGTATCATCCAAAGAGCAACTAGAAGCAGGAAGCTGTTGGCCAAGGGGCCGAGAAAGAGCCCGAAGGTGAGGATGGCGCCGCCTGCCAGCATCGGCGGACGGTCCGGCATATGGTCCAGCATCCGTGGCAGCAGCAGCGCGGCCAGCATCGACCCGCCGCCAAAGGCTGCAAGGGCAATGGCCACCTCGGGTTCCTGCAGGCCGAAGCTACCTTTCACCAACACAACCGTGTTGACGATGACCATCGAGGAGGCCGCCGCAACGACAAGGTTCAGTGCCAGCAGGCCCCGCAGTCGCGGCGTCGCAAGATAGAGCCGTATGCCACGCGTCGTGCGAGCCCAGATCGTGCGCGGTTTGCCAGGCTGGGGTGATGGGATCGGCACGGATAGCACCAATAGGGCAGAGGTCAGAAAACCGATGACCGTGCCTGCAAACAACATCGGGAAACTGACCACGGTCAGCAGCGCAGCCGCAAGTGCCGGCGACAGCAGGCTTTCCAAATCATAGGCAAGTCGCGACAGCGAGAGCGCGCG
Source organism: Phaeobacter sp. JH20_34 (assembly GCF_048056095.1). Lineage (NCBI taxonomy): Bacteria > Pseudomonadati > Pseudomonadota > Alphaproteobacteria > Rhodobacterales > Roseobacteraceae > Phaeobacter > Phaeobacter sp. JH20_34. The sequence goes on from NZ_JAYMWT010000001.1 coordinate 200,086, forward strand.
CGTATATTCTGCCTCATCCGGCAGCACATCGGGAATGGTCGCCTGAAACGTCGGCGTGAAGCCCGCAGAGGCGGCCTGCATCAGGAAAATGAGGCAATAGATCTGCCAGATCTCGGTGACAAAGGGCAGGGCGAGCGCCACACCGGCGCGGATCAGGTCGAGCGAGACCAGCATGGTGCGCCGGGGCAGCCTATCGGCAAGGGCGGCCGCGATGGGAGCGAGGCCGACATAGGCCACCATCTTGATCGCGAGGGCCGTGCCGAGAACAACGCCGGCGTCCTCCCCTGCGATCTGCCATGCCAGCAGGCCAAGCGCGACCGTCGCCAGCCCGGTGCCGAGCAGCGCAATGACCTGTGCGGCCAGCAGGTGACGATAGGTCCGATTTGCAAGAACAGTGAGCATTCCGACCTATTCATATATGTTGACTGGAGTTACCGCGCAGCGCAGCCGCCAGATCTCTCGTGATCAGGGCGCGGGATTGCTTGGTTTGGCTGGCCTGTCGGCGTGGTCTGTTTCCCGCTGACCCTAGCCCGCCGCAGGCGGTGTGGCAATCGCGGCGGCGACACGTTCGGCAGTTAGATGCGCCTGGGTTTGCAGCCAGTCGACAAGCGTGCTCACCTCAGGCCGATGGCTGTTTCGATCCGAGGGCAACACCAGATGATGGCCATGCTGGGTCGACAGGGCAATATCGCTGGCGCGGCGCAATGTGCCGCGCTCAAGATACGGCTGGGCAAAGACATCAGCAACCAGAGCAACGCCCAGACCACGGTTGGCCAGTTCAAGTGCAATCAGCGATTGGTCGACCTTATAGGCTGGTTCGGGGACTGTAACGCCGGGGGCGTGCAGCGCAAAGAAATGGCGCCAGGTGTCGACAACGCCGGTCATTTCGATCAGTGGCAATCTGTCCAATTCGGGGCAGGGGGAAGTGCCTAGCAGGCTGGGTGTCGCCACTGCAATGACCGTGTTCTGGAGCAGCGGTAAGACGGGGCCATCGCGCCAGCTGCCATCGCCATAGCGAATGTCGACATCTATCGATTCGCCCTGCGACAGCTCACTCCATGATGACGACAGCACCCGAAGCCGACTGGCGGGATATTGTTTTCTGTAGTCGCCCAGCAATGGCATCAGCCACAGGAGGTTCAGAGACGTGAGACAGCGCAGGGTCACCTCCTGCTCGGTCCCTTTGCCAAAGAGATTGCAGGTGGTCGCGTCAATATCGGCAAAAGCCTTGGCCACCACGGGCAGATAGGCATGTCCCAGCCGTGTGAGGCTGAGCAGCTTGTGGTCGCGGCGGAACAGCTTGTGGCCCAGCTGCGCCTCAAGCCCGCGAACCTGATAGCTGACCGCAGAAGGTGTGAGGCCCAGCTCCTCCGCCGCCAGGGTGAAGCTGCCGTGCCGCGCACTGGCATCAAAGGCACGGAGCCAATTCATCGGAGGAAGATCGCTGTACATAGGCGCAGAATACCCATGCTGCGAATTTTTTTAAGGTAGCGACGAACTATTTTTCGTTTCCGCTTTGCGATCAGCTTTGTCACGATCTGACGATAAAGACTTTGCGGACGGTCAGGCAGTGACGCGATTTGACTACATTATTATTGGCGCAGGGTCTGCGGGATGTGTGCTGGCGGAGCGGCTGAGCCGCTGCGGCCGCCATAAGGTGCTTGTCCTTGAGGCTGGCGGGCGTGGGCGGTCCCCCTGGATTGCGCTGCCTCTGGGCTACGGCAAGACGTTTTTTGATCCTGCGGTGAACTGGAAATATGAAAGCGAACCCGAGGCGACGCTCGCGGGGCGGCGCGGCTACTGGCCGCGTGGCAAGGGGGTTGGTGGTTCGGGCGCAATCAATGCTCTGGTCTATGCCCGCGGGGTGCCGCAGGATTTTGACGATTGGGAGGCCGCGGGCGCGACGGGCTGGAACTGGGAGACCGTGCATCAGTCCTTTGAGGCGATGGAAACCCAAGTGGCGCCCGATGGGCGGCGGCAGGGAAGCGGTGCGCTGCATGTGCAGGATGTATCGGACCAGATACACCCGGCGAACCGGCATTTCTTTGCCGCGGCGGCTGAACTGGACCTGCCGAGTACCGGCAATATCAACGATCCCGGTGGCGAAGGCGCGGCGGTCTATCGGATCAACACAAGCGGTGGTCGCCGGATGCATTCGGCGCGGGCATTTCTGGCACCCGCGCTAAAGCGGATGAATGTGACCTTGATGACCGGTGCGCTTGTGGAACGGATCATTTTTGACGGTCGTCGTGCCGTTTCGGTACAGCTGCGGCGGCGCGGCAGATTGATGACGATATCGGCCGGACGTGAGATCATCCTGTCCGCCGGGGCTGTTGCCTCGCCCTGTCTGCTGCAGCAATCGGGGATCGGTCCTGCGGATCTGCTGAGCAGGCACGGGATCGAGGTGGTTCAGGAGCAGGCCCATGTTGGTGGCAATTTGCAGGACCATCTGGGGATCAACTATTATTTTCGCGCCACAGAGCCGACCCTTAACAATGTGTTGTCGCCCTTGACCGGAAAGCTCCACGCCGCCCTGCAGTATGCGATACGCCGCAGGGGCCCGCTGGCGCTGTCGGTGAACCAATGCGGCGGGTTTTTCCGCAGCGCGCCGCATCTGGGCCGCCCTGACCAGCAGCTCTATTTCAATCCGGTGACCTATACCACTACGCCTGACGGCAAGCGTGAGGTGATCCAGCCGGATCCGTTTGCCGGGTTCATTATCGGCTTTCAACCCGCCCGTCCGACCAGCAGGGGCCGGATCGACATTCGCAGCGCCGACCCAACTGCCCCTCCGCTGATCCAGCCCGGCTCTCTCGCGACTGAGGAAGACCGCGCGCAGGTTATCGCAGGGGGGCTGCTCTGCCAGAGGTTGGCAGGCACATCGGCATTGACCCGGCTGATCGAGGCTCCAATGGGGCCTGATCTGCGGCAGATGACAGATGCCGACATCCTGTCGGATTTCCGCGAACGCTGTGGCACGGTGTTTCATCCGGTCGGGACCTGCCGTATGGGGGCGGATGCAAGCACCGCCGTTGTCTGCCCCAAGCTGAAGCTGCACGGGTTTGACGGGCTGCGGGTCGTGGATGCCTCGGTCTTTCCCAATATCACCTCGGGCAATACCAATGCTCCGACTATGATGCTGGCCCATCGGGCGGCTGATCTTATTCTGGAGGCCGGATGAATACGCCCTATTCAGCCTCGGGTGCGGTGCCGCTGCAGGATGATCGCGGACAACAGGACATCGGGCCGCGTATTTGCCGGATCGAGACATTCTGCACGCCCTTGGTGGGGTTTGTCCGGGTTACCTCGGAGGATGGCCAGCAGGGTTGGGGGCAGGTTTCGACCTATAACAGCGATCTGACCTGCGAGATCCTTCATCGGCAGGTGGCGCCCTGGGCCTTGGGCCGGGGTATGGATGCGCTTGAGGCGGTGATCACCGAGATCCCGCTGCGCGAGCATAAATATCCGGGCACCTATCTGCGGCGTGCGATGGCGGGCTTTGATACGGCGGTTTGGGATTGGCGCGGCCGGGTGGCCGAAAAACCAGTGGCGGTGTTGCTGGGCGGGTCGCCGGGTCCGATCCGGGCCTATGCCTCTTCGATGCGGCGCGATATCACACCACAGGACGAGGCGGACCGGCTCAAGTCCCTGCGTGACAGCCACGGGTTTGACGCATTCAAGGTGCGGGTCGGCGCCGAATGCGGCGAAGACCGGGATGAATGGCCGGGGCGGACGGAGACGATCATTCCGACGATCCGGGCAGCATTGGGAGATCGGGTCTCCCTGCTGGTTGATGGCAATTCCGGGTTTTCCCCGAAACGCGCCATTGAGGTAGGCCAGCGCCTGCAGGACCATGGGTATGAGCATTTCGAGGAACCCTGCCCCTATTGGATGCTGGAGCAGACGGCGGAGGTGACCCGCACGCTGGATCTGGATGTGGCGGGCGGTGAGCAGGATTGGGATTTACAGGTCTGGCGTCGTATGATCGAGATGCGCGCGGTTGATATCATCCAGCCGGATATTCTGTATCTGGGCGGGATGACGCGAAGTATGCAGGTTGCGCAGCTGGGTGCGGCGGCGGGGCTGCCCTGCACGCCGCATTGCGCGAACCTGTCTCTGGTCACCCTGTTCACGATGCATATGCTCCGCGCCGTCGATCTGCCCGGGCGGTATCTGGAATTCTCTATCGAGGGCGATGACTATTATCCCTGGCAGCGGGATCTGTTTGTCACTGATCCATTCCGCATCGACAACGGTCAGGCGACGGTCACTGATCAGCCCGGCTGGGGGATCGAGATCAACCCGGAGTGGCTGTCAAAGTCGACATATAATTGTAGCGAGATTTAGATGTGCCCTGTGCGCTTCTGACGGCCGGTTGGTTCGGCGTCAGGGCGCTACCGGAGCTGGCGCGCGAGTGGGGGTATCGAGAAATTGACAAAAATACTCGTCTTTGCGGTTGCAGAGTGACCCGTGTCGCCCCATTTGTGGGCAAAGATGCCCGGTAACGCATAAGGTTCGATATGCCCAAGACTCCCAGCCCCTGCATTGATGTCTGCAAATTCAAGCGTGAGGGACATTGCATCGGCTGTTCGATGACCAAGGCCCAGAAGTCGCTGTTCAAAGCGTTGAAGAAAGACAGCCACAGGCGCGCGTTTGTCAGGATGCTGACCGCGCAGCAGGGCCAGCTGGGAAAATACACGCATTGGGACCTTGCCTACCGCAAGAAACTGGCAAAACGAAAAATCGCGGCAGAGGAGATCCTCTGACCGCGATTATATGTCTTTGCCGGTCTGGGTTGTTCACCCACCGCCGTTGTCGTGTCAGCCCGCCAGATGCGAGCGCAGGAACCAGGCAAATTTTTCATGGGTCTGGCCGCGCGCAATGCACAGATCCTCGGTCAGCGTATCACCATGATCGGCGGCCAGCGCACCGCAGCCTGCAAGGGTCGCGGCGAGGGTTTCCTGCGCTTCCATCATGATCCGGATCATTTCCTGATCGGTCGCATGGCCGTCGTGTTCGGCAACTTTGGAGCGTTTCAGCATCCCGGCCAATGTGCCCTCGGCATGGGCATCCAGTGCACGTACGCGCTCGGCAAGGTCGTCCTGCCCCAGAAAGTGATCTTCGTAGATCTTCTGGAACAGATCATGCAGCGGGCCGAATGCCATGCCCTTGACGTTCCAGTGGAAATTCTGGGCCAACATCGTGGTGACAGCGGTTTCTGCCACGGATTGGTTCAGAGCATCGGCGATTGCGGTTTTGGCATCGGTCGAGAGTGCAGCAGCGGTCTGTGTCATCATGTTCCCCATTGTTCCATAAAATAGCTGGCTGGCAGGAAGCTGGCTTGCTGTGACACACAACATAGTCATCCGGGGGCATATGGCAAGAGTTTTTAGAACGATTCTAAAACTTAGGAAATTGCTCGGAAATACGGCCCAGAAGAAACCCGATGTAGCGCCGCCGCGCCGGGTCGATTTGCGACCGCAGCAAGAAACCGAGGCTGTCATAATCCTTTGCTGATACACAGGACAGGCAGCGCATCACCCAAGCTTCGTCGAACGAGACCTCTGCCGTGCCGGGGCGAAACCATTTGATTCGACGTGGCATTGCCTCTGGCAGGCATTTCACAAAAGTATCGACATAGGTGCGTCTGGCATCCTCTCCATCGACACAGAGCAGCGCGCAGGCTTCGAACAGATCGGTCCGCGCAGCGGCGCGGCAGCCCATCGCCGCAAGACGCAACGTATTGAGTGCAATATATTCCTGCTCATCGAGCAGGGGAGTACTGCGCAATCGATCAGGGGCCGTCACCTGCGGCAGGGACAAGGTCTGCACTGGCATCATGGGTGATGAATCCGTCTATCTAGAGGGGCACTTGGGCGCCCCGGCTAATTCCTGACTAAATATATTGGTTTTATGGGCGCTCACAAGAGATGAACAGGCGCGCTAGCAAAAATCGCGCTGTATGCCCTGCGGCGTGCGGTATTAGCTGCGGTTCTCCGCAACCAGCGCCAGCAGCTCTTCCTTGGTGCGGGAAATATGTCGGGTCAGGGCGTCGCAGGCGGCCTCGACATTGCGGGCCTGCGCCAGTGCGAGGAGGTCGCGATGCTCGGCCTTGGCGGGTTCGCGCTGTTTCATCACGCTGAGATGCATGCGCACAAACCGGTCGGAATGAAGGCTGAGCCCCTGTAGCATTTCATTGGTCAGCTTACGTTCGGCAGCAGCATAGAGCGCAGAGTGGTAGCGGTGGTTCAATGCGCCCCAGGTTGCCACGTCATCAGCATCATAGGAGGCGTCCATTTCATCCAGGATCTGGCTGCATCTTGCGAAGTCAGTGCTGGTCATCGCAGGGATCGAGCGACGGAACAGATCGACCTCGACCAGGATGCGCAGATCAAAAATCTCCGCGATTTCGCGCAGAGAATGTTTGGTGACTGTTGCCCCGCGGTTATTCGCAAAAAGGACCAGCCCCTCGGCATCGAGCCGTTTCAGAGCTTCGCGCACCGGCATCCGCGAGACATCGTATTCCTCTGCCAGTGCCTCCTGGCGGATCGGTTCACCTTCGGCAAGTTCACCACTCAGGATACGCTCGCGCAAATCGGCGGCGATCACGTCGGGGAGGGTGCTGCGGGAGATGGCGCGCTTGGCTGCCATGGGAGCCTCATGGGTCGGGGTTACGTAGGTGCCAATCTGGCGGTTGTTGTTCGGGTGTGCCCTGCCGGGAAGCGCGGATCAAGGGGCAGGGCATCACGCCCCCCAGGTGTCGCTCAGCCTGTAGCCACCGGGCCAGGGGTCATCGGGGTCCAGCATGTGCTGATGTATTCCCGTGATCCAGCCACGACCACTGATTTCCGGAATGATGGCGAGCTGGCCTCCGACGGTTGTCTGGTCGGTGATCCGGCCCTTGAAACTGGAGCCAATGATCGACACTGCCTCAAACTCCTCATCTGCGGTCATTTCCCCTTTGGCCAGCATCAGGGCCATTCGGGCCGATACTGCGGTTCCGGTGGGTGAACGATCCACCTTGCCGGGCTGGATGGCCACGGCAGAGCGACTGCGCCACCCGATGTCGGTGCGCTCCAGCGGGCCGCAAAATGCACAGAAGGAAATATGCGACCAGTGGGGATTGTCTGGATGGCTGAAACCCAGCTGCTCATTTGCCGCATCCAGAATGCAGGTTCCGATCTGTGCCAGGGCCTTGGCCTCTGCGTCGCAGATGGTCAGATCCAGATCGGCGGCCTGTACGACCACAAAACTATCGCCGCCATAGGCCGTATCCACATAGAGCGTACCGATCCCCGGGACATCCAAGGCAACGCCAATTGCCCCTGCAAAACTGGGAACATTGCGGACAAATATCCTCTCAGCTTTGCCATTTCTGCATTCGGCGCGCACCTTGACCAGCCCCCCTGGCGCTTCCAGCGTCAGATGCGTTTCCGGTTCCTGCATGGGCAGAATGCCCCCATCCAGCAGCACGGTCGCAACGCAGATCGAATTCGATCCGGACATCGGCGGCGTGTATTCCGGTTCCATAATGATAAACCCCATGTCGGCGTCGGGATGTTTGGGGGGCACCAGCAAATTGACGTGCCGGAACACGCCGCCGCGGGGTTCATTGAGGACAAAGTTGCGCAGGGTCTGGTCCTGCGCGATGAATGTGCGCTGATCCCAGAGTGTGGCGCCCGGCGGCGGTGCCACGCCGCCGACGATGACATCACCCACTTCGCCCTCGGCATGGGCGGAAATGACATGTACGGTCCTAGTGCTGCGCATCTCGGTCTCCTGCGGTCCCGGCGGGCTTGGGGCGGGCTGAAAGGTGGTCAAGCCAATCGATCGCCTGTTTCTGATGTAGCACTACAATAAATTTTAGTATATGTTTTCCTGAAGCCCACATCACAGATCATGACCAAACAGGTTCGGCTGGTTGGATGGGTCACTTTGGTCAGCGCGGTGTCGGGCTGCCGGAATTTCAGGATACGGATATGGACGCCTCAGAGACGCGCAAGACAGAGACCATAAAGGCAGGCGCCAGCAAGAAAACGCGCAAGAAGGACAATTCCGAGCAGCTTGGACACGCGATCCGCCGCCGCCGCAAGGCGATGGGGATGACCATGGTGCAGGTTGCCGAGGACACTGAACTGACGCCCGGATTCATTTCTCAGGTTGAGCGGGGCATCAGCACGCCCTCGCTGTCCTCGCTGTTGTCCATCGCTGCCGCCCTGCAAACCAGCGTCGAGCAGCTGTTGAGTGTTGAGGAAGAGTTTAGAGAGTATATTCATAAGGATAACCGGCAGACCTACGCTCTGGGAACCAACGGTAGATTGTATGAGAAGCTGGGGCCGGGGTTTTCCGGCGCGCTCTGCTACCCGTCGATCATTCACCGCCCACCTGGTCATGTCTCGGAGAAGATGTGCCATGAGGGCGAGGTGTTCTGCTACCTGATCTCGGGGCAGCTTGAATATCATCTGGGGGATTCGGTGCATATCATGTCGCCGGGGGATACGGTTCACCATGACTGCTCGAAGCCGCATTATTCGATCGTTCTGAGCGACGAAGAGGCGGTTGAACTTTGGGTGAGCACCATGCCGATGAAGAGCTCTGCCCGCTGAAGGATCAGGCGCTAATGCGCATATATCTACCCTCCGGCCTTGGGGCTGATGCGGCAAGTTCGGCGTCCATCTGCAGTTGAGCTACCGGAGATTTCTGCCGCAATCAGAACTTTTGCTAAAAATAATTTTAGTAATTTTAAAACCCGCGCTATGCTTCCCCACATGAGACGGAGAATCGATCTGGGAGGATCTCACAAATGACAAGAAAACTGGTGGCGGCCGCAGCTGCCCTGACCACGGCACTGACCGTACCGGCGCTGGCGCAGGATCGCGGCGGCGTGCTGAACTTTGCCCGTTACGACGGATCGACCTTGATCGACCCGATCTATGCGGATCGCAATCCGGATATCTGGATGGTTGGCAGCCTGTTCGACACGTTGCTGCGCCCCAGCGACGACGGAAATTCGGTCGTTCCTGGCCTCGCCGAGACATATAATGTCTCTGAAGATGGCACCACGGTGACCCTGACATTGCGCGACGGGATCAAATTCTCCGATGGCACACCGCTGACCGGAGAGGACGTGGTGTTTTCGCTGGATCGTGCTCGCAATGCTGATCTGAGCCCGTGGGCGGGTCTCCTCGGTACATTGGATACAGTTGCCAATAATGGAAACGAGATCACCCTGACCCTCTCGGCACCGGATCCGACGATCCTGTCGATGCTGGCAACCTTTACCACCGGCATCGTGTCCAAAGCCGCGTTCGAGGCCGCCGAAGGCGCAACGGATCAGGAGAAGTCAGCCGCCATCTTTGCTGCAAAGAGTGCGGGCGTTGGCACTGGCCCCTTCTATCTCTGCGGGTTTGAGCAGGGCACATCGATGGATTTCTGCGCCAATGAGCACTACTGGCGCAGTGGCTCGGACGGCAAACCGCTGCCCTATCTGGACGGTGTGCATTTCGAGATTATCCCCGATGATGCCACCCGTATCCTGAAGCTGCAGGCCGGTGAGATGGATGCGGCGGAATTCATCCCGTTCTCGCGTGTGGCCGAGCTGGAGGCGGATCCGAACATCGATATGAATCTGTTCCCCTCGACCCGGATTATCTATTCGCCGATCAATACCCGCCCGACGCGGGCAGATGGATCGCCCAATCCGCTGGCGGACGAGCGGGTGCGTCAGGCGCTGAACTATGCCACCAATAAACAGGCCCTGATCGGGTTGGTGCTGCAGGGGGCCGGCAAGCCCATGACCTCGCCTCTGATGGCGGCGGCGACCCAGCTGGCGACATCAACTGATCCGCTTTATGGCTATGATCTGGACAAGGCAAAGGCCTTGATTGCCGAGGCCGGTCTTGAGCCTGGAACCGAGATCACCTTTACGACGCTGGCCGGATCGGCGGATGACAGCACCATTTTTGCAGCACTTCAGCAGATGTGGGCGCCTTTGGGCATCGAGCTTAAGGTGGAGCAGGTCGACAATGCCACCCGTGGCGCGAAGAACCGGTCGGGTGAATTTGATATCCATACCTATGGGTGGGTCAATGATGTGAATGACCCAAGTCAGGTCACTGGTTGGCTCGGTTACTTCCCCACTGCGAAGGCCGTTGGCACAGGTTGGGAGAACGAGAAGTTCAACAGCCTGTTTGAGGCCTCGGCAACGGAAATGGATTCGGGTGCGCGTGCTGGTCAATATGCCGAGATGCAGTCGATCTATGCCGAGGCGGCGCCGCTGCTGTTCATGTACGAGACCCCGTTTGCGGTGGCCCTGTCAAAGAAGGTCAGCGGCTACGTGCAGACACCGCTGGGCAACAACCTCTTTGAGGAAGCGTCGATCAGCCGCTGATCAGTTTCGCCCTGCAATGTAAAAGCACCGTCAGCCCTGGGGCTGGCGGTGCAGACGAACGGATGCCGGAATGGCCACTATTCAATATATTCTCAAGCGCCTGTTGCTGATGGCCGTGACCTTTTTTCTGGTCATGATCATCATCTTTCTTCTGGTGCGCCTATTACCCGGAGACCCGGCAATCGCCATCGCGGGGGACCGCGCGTCGGATGCTGATCTGGCCGCTATTCGCGAACGGCTGGGACTGAATCAGCCGCTGGTGGTCCAGTTCTGGCAGTTCCTGTCCAATACCGTGCAGGGGGATCTGGGGCGCTCGATCCTGATGCGAGCGCCGGTGATAGATGTGATCGCCAGCCGCCTGCCGACGACCCTGTTTCTTACGGTTTATGCCGTGGCATTGTCGGTGCTGATCGCGGGGCCGCTGGCCTTTGTTGCTGCACTGAACCGGGGGCGCTGGCCCGATGCGGTGATCCGCACCGTCTTTCAGGTCGGCCTGTCCATGCCGGTGTTTTATATCGGATTGATCTTGCTGACATTTCTAGCCGCGCAGCTGCGCTGGTTCCCGGTGGGGGGCTATGGCGACAGTTTTTCCGAGCGGCTCTACCATCTGTTTTTGCCATCGGTGGCAGTGGCGCTTTATACCTCTGCGATCATCATGCGGAATCTGCGGTCGGCCATCGTTGAGGTGGTGGATGCGGAATATGTTGAATTTGCCCGTGCCAAGGGACTGTCGGCCTGGCAGATCCTGGGGCGGCATGTGTTGCGCAATGCGCTGATTTCCACAGTCACGCTGCTTGGCCTGTCCATCGGCAACCTGATGAGCGGAACCCTGGTCACCGAAACGGTGTTTGCGGTGCCGGGCGTTGGCCGGTTGATGCTGGAGGCAATCTTTGCCCGTGATTATCCGCTGATCCAGGGGCTGACCCTGACATTTGCAGTGCTGGTGTCGATCGTGTTCCTGATGACCGATCTGATCCAGAGCGCCCTAGACCCGAGGATGCGTCTGACATGACCGATGCCACAGTTCTGTCGCCCGAGGCGACGCGACCGCAGCAGAGCCGGTGGAAGATCGCGCTGCGCAAACCGGGGTTCATGATCGGTGTCGCGATTATCGCAGCCTCTACGCTGCTGGCCATCGCGCCGGGCCTCTTCGCCCCATATGATCCCAATTTCATCGATTATAACGCGGTGCGGCAGCCGCCGAGCTGGGCGCATCCTTTCGGCACCGATATGCTGGGGCGCGACAGCCTCAGCCGGGTGATCTCTGCCTATTCTGTGAATATGCAGATGGCCGTTCTGGCCACGGTCTTTGCCATGCTGATCGGGGTCACGGTTGGTGCGTTGGTGGGCTATTATCGCGGCATTGCCGATATGATCTTTGGCCGGGTCGTGGATGCCGTCATTACCTTCCCGTTTTTGGTCTTGGTGATCGCGGTTGTTGCGGTGCTGGGGCCGGGGCTTGTCAATATGTATATCGCCATCACGGCGGTGGGCTGGGTCTACTACGCCCGGCTGATGCGCGCCGAGGTGATCACCCAGATGGGCAATGACTATGCGGCGGCCGGAATTGTCATGGGATATTCTGACCGGCGCGTGATCTTTCGCCACCTGCTGCCCAATGCGATCACCCCGGTGATTGTCTACTGGATGACCGATATGTCGCTGGCCATTCTTCTGGGGTCATCGCTTGGATACCTCGGTTTGGGGGCGCAGCCACCGCAGGCTGAATGGGGTGTCCTGATTGCCGAAGGGCGCAATTTCATCACCACGGCCTGGTGGCTCAGTCTGATGCCGGGCATCGCCATCGTGCTGACCGGGATCGGGTTCTCGCTGATCGGCGACGGGCTGGCCGATCTGTTGCGGCCTCGCGGTTAAGGGGAAAGAGAGTATGAGCATGAAAGAGACCCAGCCGATACTTGAGGTCCGTAACCTCTGTACGACGTTTCGACGCGGCGGTGTGATGCTGCCTGCGGTACGCGATGTCAGCTTTGATGTGCGACAGGGTGAGGTTCTGGGGCTTGTCGGCGAAAGCGGCTCGGGGAAGAGCGTCACACTCAGGTCGATCCTGGGGCTGACCCGTCGCCATGGAGAGGTCACAGGCGAGGTGCGCTGGCAGGGGCGGGATATTTCCCGCCTGTCGGATCGGCAGCTGCGCCAGGTGCGCGGCGGTGAGGTTGCAATGATCTTTCAGGAGCCGATGACGTCGCTCAACCCGCTATTGACCGTGGGCCTGCAGCTGACCGAGACACTGAAGGCACATACCGATCTGCCGCGTGCGGCGCGTCGGGACCGGGCGGTCGAGATGCTGGATCATGTAGGTATCCCGGCGGCTGCCTCTCGGTTGCAGGATTATCCGCATCAGTTTTCGGGCGGGATGCGGCAGCGGGTGATGATTGCCATTGCGCTGGCGGCGCAGCCGAAGCTTTTGTTGGCGGATGAACCGACCACAGCGCTGGATGTTACCATTCAGGCGCAGATCCTTGATTTGATCCTGCGCCTGTCTGAAGAGATGAACATGGGCGTGATCCTCGTTACTCATGATCTGGGGGTCGTTGCGCAGACCTGCGAGAATGTTGCGGTGATGTATGCTGGGCGGATCGTCGAGCAGGGGGCGGTGCGGCAGGTGCTGCGCACGCCGCGCCATCCCTATACGGCCGGATTGATGCAGTCGGTGCCACAGGATGTGCCGCCACGGACGCCGCTTTACTCTGTGCCGGGTACGCCACCTAGTCTGGAGATGCTGCCCCGAGGCTGCGCCTATGCGCCCCGTTGCGACGCACGGACTGAGGCCTGCCTGAATGCGCGCCCGCCACTGGAGGCGATCAGTGCCGGGCGTCGCGCGGCCTGTTTCAATCCGGTTCCCGCGGTCCAGGGAGAGGTGGCATGACTGATCCGGTGATGGAGATCGACAATCTCAGCCTGACGTTTCATCTGCCGCGCAGCCTGATTGATGTGATGCGCAAGCAACCCGGTCGCGCCGTACGCGCGCTGAACGGCGTCAGCCTGGCGCTGAGGAAGGGAGAAACCCTAGGTGTTGTCGGAGAATCGGGGTGCGGAAAATCGACATTGGCGCGCTGCATCGTCCGGCTTTACGAGCCGCAGGGTGGCAGCATTCGCCATCATGGGCAGGATATATTCGCCGACGGCGCGCGCAGCGACCGCAGCTATAACCGGCGCGTGCAGATGATGTTCCAGGATCCCTATTCGTCGCTCAACCCGCGTATGACCTGCGGTCAGATCCTGAGCGAAGCCTTGCAGGTCCATAAGATGCGCCCCTCCGACGAGATCCCGACACGAGTCGCGGAGCTGCTGGATTTGGTGCGGCTGCCCGCAGATGCGGCGCAGAAACTGCCGCATGAGTTCTCCGGTGGCCAGCGTCAGCGGATTGCCATTGCCCGTGCGCTGGCGGTGGAGCCTGAGGTTCTGATCGCCGATGAGCTGGTATCGGCGCTGGATGTCTCGGTTCAGGCGCAGGTGGTGAATCTTCTGCTGGAGCTGCAGGAGCAGCTGGATCTGACCATCCTGTTTGTCGCCCATGATTTGCGGCTGGTGCGCCATGTCTCCCACCGTGTCGCAGTGATCTATCTCGGCCGCATCGTGGAAATCGGCGACAGCGAGCGCCTGTTTGCCAATCCGGCGCATCCGTATTCACAGGCGTTGCTGAGTGCGGCCCCGTCGCTTGATCCCGATGACAAAGGGGATGCGATCCGGTTGGAGGGAGAGCTGCCGTCGCCGCTGAACGTGCCGCCAGGGTGCCCGTTCCATGTGCGCTGCGCCCACGCTTCGGAAATTTGCAGGCGGGATGTCCCGCAACTGCGTCCTCTTGGCGACCGTGGCGAGGTCGCCTGCCATCTTGCGGAAGAGATCAATCAAAATGGATGACATGTTGAGCGGGCCCCCTGCCGCTGCCCGCATTGCCGATCTGCGCCGCGAGCTGCGTGCCCGCGATCTGGATGCCTTCATTCTGCCCCGGTTCGACGCGCATCAGGGGGAATATGTGGCTCCCCATGACGAACGCCTTGCCTATATCACAGGTTTTACCGGATCGGCCGGGATGGCCATCATCACGGCTGAGACCGTCGCCGTGTTTGTGGATGGCCGCTATACCGTGCAGGTCGCAAATGAATGCTTAGGACCGCTGTTTTCGCGGCTTCACATTTTTGAACAGCCACCGGAACACTGGCTGGGCGCGGTTGCGCAGGCAGGCTGGCAGATCGGGTTCGACCCGATGCACCTGCCACCCGGCTGGTTCGATCGGTTTGCCGCATCCGCTGTGCAGGCCAGTGCGACGATGTTGCCGCAAGGCGACAATCCGGTGGATGCGATCTGGTCGGACCAGCCGCCAGCGCCGACCGGGCGGATCAGCGTTTTTCCGATGCAATGGGCCGGGCGGAGCAGTGCCGAGAAATGTGCGGATCTTGCAGCATATCTGAGCGAGCAGGACGCCGCATGTCTGGTTGAGACACAACCTGACAATATTGCCTGGCTGCTGAACGTGCGTGGGGATGACGTGGCCTTCAACCCGATGCCGCAGTCCTTTCTCATTGCCGAAAGAAACGGGACGGTCACTTGGTTCGTTGATCCGGCCAAGCTGGATGATGAGGTCAAGGATCACCTGCCGGACATCGTGACCGCCCAGCCAGTCTCGCAGTTTCTGGGCGCTCTTCAAAACCGATGCAACGCCGGAGAACGGATCCTGTTTGATCCGGATTTTTCGCCGGTTGCGGTGCGTCATACTATTGCCGACGCCGGGGCGACTGCGGCTGCGGTGGCCAGTATATTGACCCGGACCAAATCCGTTAAGAATCCGGTCGAAATCGCCGGTCTGCATGATTGCCATCTGGAAGACGGGGTAGCCTGGGTCGAGTTCTCGGCCTGGTTGGCGCAGACGGTTCCTGCGCGCGCGGCGGCTGGTGAGCCGGTGACCGAGCGTGAGGCGGAAGCACAGATCCTGTCCTGCCGACAGGCGCGTCCGGGTTTTCTGACCGAGAGCTTTCAGACGATCTCAGCCGCGGCAGGCAATGCTGCAATGTGCCACTACGCGGCCACCAACGGGCGTAATGCTCCGATAATGCCACAGAATCCTTATCTGCTGGACAGCGGCGGCCAGTATGACACCGGGACCACCGATGCCACGCGCAGCTATGCCTTCGGGATGCGCCCCGACGGCTATGACCGGGCGTATACGGCGGTGTTTCGCGCGTTCCATGCGCTGGCCACGCTGCGGTTTCCCCGGGGTACGCAGGGCCATCATATAGATGCGGTCTGTCGGCGACCGCTCTGGGATCTCGGCTTGGATTACGACCATGGCACCGGTCATGGCATCGGACATCGGCTCTCGGTGCACGAGCACCCGCAACGCATCGGCAAGCCCTATAATCCGGTGGATCTGGTGCCTGGCATGGTTGTGTCGATCGAGCCGGGCTATTACGAGGCCGGGCGTTTTGGCATCCGGATTGAGAACATCTTTGAGGTTATTGAAGAAAGTGATGGGTTCCTCAGCTTTCGCAATATGACGCTTGCACCAATACAAACCGACATGCTGATCCCGGCAGATCTGAGTGAGGACGAACGCTGTTGGCTGAATACGTATCATCAGGATGTGCTGCAGCGGTTATCGCCCTTGGTCAGCGATGCAGCGGGCCGGTGGTTGTCGGCGGCGACGGCCCCGATCTAGAGGTCTGTCTCTCGCTTTGCTGCGCGGCGGCCAGTCCTCGTTCGGGGCTGGCCTAAAATATATCTTCAATCTAATTGAAAACTGCTGGGTAAACCGGTTGGGGGACTGCCCCCGGCGCGGTGGGTCAACACTTTGTTCAGGCGAATATGCGAGAGGTTGTGCAAGACGAGCCTTCCAAGTGGAGATATGAATGCCAGCTCTGTTCAACACAATATCAGGCAAGCTACTTGCCGCGACCACGGTTGCAATTACCGGGCTGATGCTCTGCTTCAGCGTATTTACGGCCCTCAATGAATCTGCACAGGTCAGGGAGCGGGTATTGGAGGGCGCGTCGCAGCGAGCCTCAGATATCGCGCAAAGCCTGTCGTCGCAACTGGTCGAAGCGACCTCAGCTGCGGCGGCGCTAGGCGGCGCGCTATCCGGATATATCGAAGATGGCGATGCAACCACCGCCGATCTGATCAAGATCATGGAAGGCGTCCCCGGCCGCTATGATCTTGTATTCTCTTCCTGGATGTCAGCGATTCCGGACGGCGCCACCGAAGATTTCATTACCGGTGAAGAGGGACGAAATGCCGATGGTATCTTTGCCGCCTACTGGACCAAAGCGGAGTCCGGCGGGCTGAATTTCGAGACGTTCAACGTTGATCCCAATGACACATCCGAGTGGTATCGCCTGCCGATCGACAGTGGCGAGAGCGTCATCACCGAACCTTATCTCTCAAATGAAAACCGCCTGCTGACATCGGTGTCGGTGCCTGTGAATGCACAGGGCCAGATCGTCGGTGTTGCCGGTGTCGATATCGTGCTCGATAATCTCGGTGATTTTGTCCGGGGGCTGTCGGTTTATGAAGGCGGCAGTGTGATGCTGCTGGGCCAGGGCGGCAAATGGTTGTCACATCCTGACCCGGAAATGCTGATTCAGGCCTTTGAAGGGGAAGAGGTGGCAGATTTCCAGGCCGCTGTCGAAACCGGAGAGGTGCAGATCGTTTCGGATCGCGCTGATGGGTCGACACGCCTGTTCTTTCCTTTCACCGCCTACGGCATGAACAAGACCTGGGTTGTCGTCTTGGATGTGCCACGCCATGTCTTCGTCAACCCGGTAAAGGCAAGCATCTACGAACAGCTGATCGCCAATGTTCTCTTGCTGGCGCTGACTCTGGCCACCATCTTCTTCTCGGTGCGCTCGCTTGTCCGGCGTCCCCTGGGGCGAATGCTTGGGGTCATGAAGGATCTTACCGCCGGGAAGGTGCATCAACCCGTTGATATTCCAAAGCGTAAAGATGAGATCGGGGCGATGGCCCTGTCCATCGAGACCCTGCGCCAGGGTTTGGCATCCAAGGAGGAGCTGGAAGCAAATCAGCTGCGCGATCAGCAGCAGCAGCAGGCGGTTGTTCAGGCCCTTGCCCAGAATTTGCAACAGCTGGCTTCCGGGCGGCTGGATGTCAAAATCCACGATGAAATGCCCAGCCAGTATGAGGGGCTGCGCCAGGACTTCAACAATACTGTTGAACAGTTGAGCAAGCTGATCACCTCGGTCAATGACTCGGCACGTTCGATCGATACCGGATTGACGGAGATTTCCTCGGCAACCAACGATCTGTCGCAGCGCACAGAACAATCCGCGCTTCAGCTGGAAGAGACTGCGGCGTCGCTGAGCGAACTCACGCAGAACGTCCAGCATGTCGCCAGCGGCGCGCGCGAAACTGAGGCATTGGTCACATCCGTGAATCAGAGTGCAACAAACAGCTCCGCGGTTGCCCGGGAGACGGTTGATGCGATGGATTCGATTGCCGCCACCTCTGAGCAGATCACCCGGATCACCGGCATGATTGACGATATCGCGTTTCAGACAAACCTGCTTGCCCTGAACGCCGGTGTTGAAGCCGCGCGGGCTGGCGAAGCGGGTCGCGGGTTCTCGGTTGTTGCCGCCGAAGTCCGTAGTCTTGCGCTGCGTTCGTCTGAATCGGCGCTAGAAATCAAGAAGCTGATTACCGCCTCCGCAGCGCAGGTGGCCCATGGCGTGGATCTGGTCGGCAGGACCAATTCCTCTCTGGAGACCATTATGAATGCCATTGGCAGCATTTCGGAACATGTTGGCGATATTGCCAAACAGGCCGACGAGCAATCCAGGGGCATTTCGGAGTTGAATGGCGCGATGAGCACACTGGAAGCTGCCCAGCAGCAGAATGCCGCCATGTGCGAGGAGACCGCCGCCGCCTGCAGTTCGCTGGACCATGAGACAACCAATCTGTCGCGGCTGGTCACAGCCTTTCAGACTGGAGATGCTGGCCGCCAGCCCGTGCAGAGTGCGCAGCACCACAGTTATACGGCTGCGGCCTAGGGCGCTGACTTAGACTGCTCTGGAGGCGCGAGCGTCACTGGGTGTCCAGGCGGGGCCGGTGAGTCCGAGAGTAGCTCCGCCAAATGCTTGAGAGCCACCACTCCTTTGAGTGGTGGCTCTCGTCTTTGATGTCCGCTGTTGCTGCCGGTGATGGCCCCGTGTCGGATCTTTGGGTCATTCCTGAGCTGGATGGTTTGCAGTCCGGCAGCGTTTCCGTGATCTGAGTTTCCCGCAATCAGCGAGGTCGCAAGCATGACACGCTAACGCCAACTCTGGTTGATTGAAGTGGTTTGTTGCGGGGCGGCGCAAAGCAGGTTTGACGATCCAGATCCCTATCATGCCGGGTAGTGGTGCAGCACCCGATTGAGATCATTCAGTCTGGAGCATCCATTGTCCGCTGCCCATCAGCGTGCAAACGACCAGCGGATGTTTGATCCTGACGGGGCGACGATCCTGAGCTGGCTCGCGGTCTGTTGGCATCCCTGCGGTGGGAGCGGTGCCAACCGGAAGCCTGTCAAAGCAGATGGGCGGGTGTTGCTTCAATACCGCGCGGCTTTTTCGGCGGTTTCCATCGTTCTGGGCGGCAAGGCAGCCTCTGCTTCCTGAGTGTCCGATGCTGCACTGTATCGCCTTTGACCATGGTACCGGCTTTTGTCCGCTGCGCGCACCGAACGGCCTAGCTCCTCGAAACCTCGACATGGCGTCATGAGATGACTGGCGTCCGCTGGAGAGGTGCTGCGGATCATTGTTTGGCTGCGAACGCCGGTAGGCCTGCGACTTGAGATGCGGGTGCAAATCAGAATGCTGACGGCAGTCGCCGGTGGAAACGTCTACTGGTGAGCGCCAGGCTCAATTGGATTGCTATCTCTTCTGTTGCGGATCTTTCCCAGGATTTGCTGCAAGCGGTCGCCGCCCACGAGGAGGATCATGATCAGATAGGTGGGGATTGCGACCGCAAGTTGAGCCATAAGCTGTGGGGTGCCATACATCGGCGGCCCCAACTCACGTAGCGCGAAGAGCGCAATGGACATCATTGAGACAGAAATCAGCGCGGGGCGCAGTGCATCGAAGATATAGGTTGTCGCCGAGATTTCGAGGGTTTTCAGAGTTTTGCGCGTGGCGACCGGCCAGAGCAAGAAGGAAATGCCAACCAATGCGGACATGATCCTGTTCAGACCCTCCGGGGCAAGCAGCAGGATCGCTGCAAATCCAGACAGGCTGACGACACATTCAAATCCGAACCACCAACGTGCATGACCGGAGAACCTGAGCAAAGAGGCCTGCATGACGCCGATACTCATCATCAGGCTGAGCATTGCAAAACACTGGAGCGGGTAGATCGCAGCGAGCCATTTGCTGCCAAAGACGAAGGGTATCGCCGTCGGGGCCACAATGATGAAGCCGATGAACAGCGGCAAGGCGGCGGTTGCAGCGGCGAAGCTGCTGAGGATAAACGCTTCCCGCCGTTGTTCTTTTTCAGTTTGCAGACTGGCAAATAGGACCCTTGTGACAGGCAAGAGTGTGCCAATGGTAAGCTCCTGCAGGATTTCACACATTCTGCGGGCGAAAAAGAAGATGCCGAGCACTGCTGGGCCGGCGACGATCCCGAGCAGGATCTGGTTGATCTTGGTCGGTTCGATCATCCGGCCACCCATCGTCAACAGGGTAAAGCCGCGCAGATCCGTCAAAGCGGCCCTCGAGAGCTGTAGCCCAGGGCGCCAGCCAGCGGCCCAGTAGGAGACGACGCAGCCGACAATCGCGGTAATGACCTGCGCCCAGACCAGTGCCCAGATGGCATATCCTTGCAACACGAGCAGCAGGCAACCTGCCGCGCCCAGCCCATTTGCAAGGGTTGTCCGCAACGCAATATGACGAAACTCCATCCGCCGGTTCACCAGTGCCGCGGGAATATTTCCAAGTGATACAAACAGGATACGGAGCGACAGCACCGGCAATATGATCGCAAGTGCCTCGAGTTTGGTCCAGGACGCGATCATCGGCGCACAGAGAACCAGGATCGCAATAGTGGCAAGTGCGATCACCATCGTCAGCCAGAATGCGCTGTCCAGATGGCTCTGCCTCAGGTCGCTGCGTTGAATGATGGCGTCTCCAAGCGGCAGCGGCACCAATGTCATGACCCAGATGACGATCGAGGTGGCCAGAGCCACGGCGCCAAAATCGGCGGGCTCCAGCAATAGAGAGGTCACCAGGAACACAACCACGGTCAAGCCGTTGCTGACCATGATGTTGACGAAGGACCAGAACACGCCAATCAGCGCCAGGCGGCCGCGGCCCTGCGATATATGGCTGAGTGTCGAAGCATCGGTATTGCTGTCGTGCATTCTGTTGGTCCCGCTTTTGCAGTTAGGGAGCATAATCTGCTGCGGCTGTCACCCTTGGTACAGACCCTGATCCCTATCGCCGTTGGCTGAACATTACCGCAGAGGGCTTAATGGCCCGTTTACCGTCCCGTGCGCGCAATGACTGAGCGGCCGGTCAGCAGGATCAGTTTGATATCAAAGCCGAATGTCCGCCGCTTCAGGTAATCAACGTCAAAGGAGACCCGATCAGCATAGCTGACATCGTTGCGACCTGATACCTGCCACAGCCCGGTGATTCCCGGTCTTTGGCTCAGATATGCAGAAGCGGCTGGACCATATCTGTGCAGTTCGCAGCGCACGATCGGGCGCGGCCCGACAAAGCTCATATCACCGCGCAGCACGTTCCAGATCTGTGGCAGCTCATCAAGACTGCTGCGGCGGAGGAACAGGCCAAAGCCCGTGACCCGTGGATCGCGGCTGAGCTTGCGGTCGCGGGCCCATTCGCTGGCCGCTTGAGCGTCCGACTTGAGATGCTCGGCCAGAATATCCTCCGCGCCGTGGATCATGGTACGGATTTTCCAGCAGGTGAAGGGTATTCCGTCCTTGCCGATACGAGTATGACCGAAGAGCCCTGGCCCGCCATCGCGTCGGCTGACGAGCCAGAGGAGCGCGATAACCGGGGCGAGGGCGGGCAGAAGAGCCAGCGCAAGTGACATATCAAGAAGGCGCTTTCCGATCCTTGCATAAATATCGAAGCGCGGTTTTGCCGCCTGACCGCTGTCTGATGGCGCGCGCAGGTGGTCAAAATTCGTGATGTCGCTCATGCCTTACCCCGATCTTCAGCCTCGCGGTGTCGACATTGATGTCGACAGGGTCGCTGGCCGATTTTCTGGCTGCGATATCGTCCGCCTTTCCTAAGATTTGATTCAAATTCGTGGCAAGATTTTGTCGTAAACAAAGTCATGCTGGGGCGTTCTAAAGATGGGGTATGCAGATCGGCAGCCAGGCTGAACAAGCGTTCCCGAGCTGGTGATGCGGCCGAACAGTTGAATTGACAGCCGCCGTTCGGCGTATTAATTTGATCGGTGAAATAAATATCATCACCAGGACTTCCGGGGTTCTGCACCCAAAGGACGCCCCTGTATGCCATCATCCATCCAGCCTCGCTCCAGAGCCTTACAGCAGCACTCGCATCTGCAGGACGATGCTGACGAGAGATTGCGTTGGCTCGATCTGGAGAATGATCATCTGCGGCTAAGGGTGATGAACCTTGGCGCCATAACGGCCTGGCTGGATCTGCGCGATGGTGAAACCTGGCAACCCATGGTGCTGGGATATGCCGATATGGCGGCCTATCTGGGGGATCCGTATTATCTGGGTGCCATTGTTGGCCGGGTGGCCAATCGGATTGGCGGGGCGGGTTTCCACCTCGCGGGTCGCGAGGTTTCTCTTAATGCCAATGAAGGGAGCAACCAGCTTCACGGCGGCGCGCAGGGGCTTGGACGGGTGTTCTGGGATATGCGGCGGCTGGGGGCCGGGGCGGTTGAATTGCGCCACTTCTCCGCGGATGGTGAAAACGGCTATCCGGGCGGTGCCGATATCCGGCTTAGGATTGCCGTGTCCGGCACAACGGTCAGCTATGATATGACAGCTTCGGTGGACCAGCTCACCCCGATTAGCTTGGCGCAGCACAACTATTATACGCTTGGTATCAAGGGCGATATCTGGGAGCATCGCCTGCGCAGCAGCGCCGAGAGCTATCTGCCGCTGCGCCGGGATGGGGTGCCTACGGGCGAAGTTGCACCAACTAGCGGCACCAGATTTGACTATCGCGCTGGCCGGAGCTTTGCCGCGCTGGATCCAGAGCGGCTTGGCACGGATATCCATGTGAGTTTCCCCCCGAACGCTTCGGGTGATATGCGCGAGGTAGCCCAGCTTGGCGCCTCCAATGGTGTTGTCATGCGGGTTTTTTCAGATCAACCGGGTGCGCAGATTTACACGGCGAGTCATCTGAACAGTTCCTGCGCCGCGCGGGATGGACAGCGGTTGGCACCCTTTTCTGCCGTCTGTATCGAGCCGCAGGGTTTGCCGGATGCGGTAAATCAGCCCCATTTCCCGAGTGTTATGGTGGACCCTGGTCATCCGTATCGCCAGAAGTTGCTGCTGAAATTTTCCGTAGCGGAGAGGGAGCAAGATGGCTGAATACCGGCGTCGATATCGCCTGTGTGGCGCGATTGCGATCTGCATAACGAACGCGACTTTCGCCTGTGCTGGTAGCGCTGAGGAACAGTCCATGAATTTGGATCTGGGGCCGCGGCCAAGCTTTGCCCCGCAGATACAGGCAGAGGTCGAGCTGGGCCAACTGCTGTTTTATGATCCCATTCTATCGGGCAACCGCAACATCAGCTGCGCCAGCTGCCATCATCCACGGTTTGGCACAGGTGACGGCGTCTCCCTGTCGCTGGGCGAGGGTGCAACCACGCTTGGCCCTGAGCGGCGCGCGGATCCGGATAACCGTCCTGAACAGCGTATTCCGCGTAATGCGCCGGCGCTCTGGAATCTTGGCGCTGATGATATGGATGTGATGTTCCACGACGGCCGACTGGAGGCTGACCCCGCATATGGGTCGGGTATCCGCACGCCGCTGGAAGGTGATATGGTCGCAGGATTCGATTCCGCGCTGGCCGCACAGGCGATGTTTCCGGTGCTTTCGGCAGATGAGATGGCTGGCCACTACGGCGAAAATGATGTCTCGCGCGCGGTACGTCTGGGTCAGCTGAGCCATCCCGGTGGGGCATGGGATATCATCGCGGGCCGGGTCGCAGAGATCCCCGAATATCGGCAGCGTTTCGATGAGGTTCTGGGAGCGGAAGAACCCATCCGCTTTACCGATATCGGCAATATGCTGGCGGCGTTTATCCGGTTTGAATGGCGGGCTGATGACAGCCCGTTTGATCGTGCTCAGCTGTATGGAGAGGCCTTGCCCACCACAGCAGCAAGGGGGCAGGAGCTTTTCTACGGGGGCGCCGGATGCAGTCAGTGCCATACAGGCTGGTTGCAGACGGACAATAGGTTTCATGCAATCGCGATGCCGCAGCTTGGTCCGGGCAAGGCCGCCCGATTTGAAACCCACGCCCGCGACGAGGGGCGGTTGCGGGTGACAGGAAACCCGGATGACGCTTACCGCTTTCGCACCCCGTCGCTGCGCAATGTCGCGCTGACAGCGCCCTATGGGCATAACGGCGCCTATGCCACTTTGGAGGCTGTTGTGCGTCACCATCTGGATCCCGTCGCGGCGCTGATGTCTTATGATCGCAGCCAGGCGATCTTGCCCGGTCTTGGTGGGGTGTCGGATTGGGCCGTCATGGATGATCCGGTCGAGCTGGAGCGTATCGCGGCAGCGAATGATCTGGATCCGATTGCGCTAAGTGACGGGGATATTCCCGATCTCGTGGCTTTTCTGGAAGCGCTGACCGACAGCGCCGCAGCCAAGGGGCGGCTTGGGGTGCCGGATAGCGTTCCATCGGGCCTGCCGGTGGAACGCTGATCTACCGGTCCAAGAGTCTATTGTGTTCGGGTAAGATGCTGGTTGGGCGTGATTTCTTGCCAGATTGTGGTTTCCCCATCCGGCCAGATAACGCGCAACCGCAGATCATCGCTCTCTCCCAGACCGAAGTGCAGATCCCCGGCAGAGCCGCCCGCATGGCCGCCGCCGACAGTGACCTCGCGGGTGTGTATCCTTATGCCTGTGTCCAGCTCGACGAAGGCACCAATTGCCTGCGTGTTCGGGGCAGTGCCCTTGAGTGACAGGCTCAGCCAGTTTCCGGATGGGCTGGTGGTGTTCTGGTAGAGTTCCATTGGCGCGCGCCGGTTGATCACGGCAAGGTCAAGCTGCCCATCGAGATTGAGATCGCGCAGCACGGCGCCGCGAGAACGTTCCATGCTGGCAATACCCGCAGCGGCGGCCATGTCGGAAAAACGCCCATCTGCCCCTTGAATCAACAGGGTATTCGGGTCGCGCATGGCGGCATCGGGCATCTGTTCGACATTTCCCTTGGTGACAAAGATATCGTCATGCCCATCGTTGTTCACATCGCCAAAATCCGCGTGCCACCCGGTGGATGGTCGCCCGTCACCGCCGCTGGTTGGGCGGTGGGCGGTGGTGCCGTAATCATAAGTCACATCGCGGTAGGCGGGGCCGGTGCCGCTTGGATCAAACAGCTGTAGTTTCTGATCTCCCATCGAGGTGAGGTAGACATCGGAAAACCCGTCACCGTTCAGATCGCGAGACGCTATCCCCATCCCCCAGAGGTGAAAGGGCAGCCAGCCGTCGTCCTGCTGGTAGAGCCTTGGCGGCCTGGTCATTTTCCACATCTGCTCCTGCCCGCCCCGGACATAGTAATGTCGGTCGTTGCTGATCCGAAGATCGGCCCGACCGCGGGCGGTTGCCCCAACGCTTCGGTGCCAATTGGTGAACAGCATGGACAGCGCGCAGTACCCTGGCTGGAGCCGGATGGCCGGGCCGTAGCGGTCACCATCGGGCCGATACAGCAGTGTGTCGTCACAGGCCTCAAACGGACCCTCGGGGTCGCTTCGGTCGACATAGGTGCCAAAGGCAAGCGTCGGCAGCTGGGCGCCCGGCTCCCAGGTGGCCGAAAACGCGGTGGTCCAGTGGTCACCACTGGTAAACCCCAGACCATCGAAAGGTTCGAACTGACAGTTTCCGGTTCCACGCAGCAGCTGATCCGCGCCAACGCGCAGCAGGGCAAGATCGAGAATACCGTCACCATCAATGTCGAGCGGGTAGACGCCGGTGACACCTGTCTGTGCGAGGGCGGCCGGTGTAGCGGATGCAAACCGCAGCGTGGCGCCTGGTGCCTCGCTCTGGTTGATCATCAGCTGAACCGGGTTGCTGCCGCCCGCCGCCACCAGATCAGGGAATTTATCGTCGTTGCAATCCAGCGAGGCGAGCCCCCCACCCACGAAATGCTCCCAACCGCCATCATAGACATGCGCGGGAACTGGTTGGGAGCGGAACACCGGAGGCTCGGGGATGTCCGCCAGCGCGATCTGCGGCAGGAGCCAGATCGGCGCGAGGATATATGAGAGTTTATCCCGCATGGCTGGCAACTTCGCGGATGGTCAGTGCGGAGACTTCTTCAATCGCATAGGCGGCGGCCCCTTTTGCCCACATCTTGTTGCCCCAGCCATGGACGCGCACTTCGGGCAGGGGGCCGTCCACCTGAACCACCCAGCGGCGCATTTCCTCCACCACTTTGTCGGAGGACAGGTAGCCAAAGGCCAGCTGCGCACCCGCCAAAACGATCATCTGCGGGTCGAATATATTGACGATATTGGCCAGTCCCATGGCAAACATGCGCCCGGCGCGGTCAAGGATGGATTGCGCCATGGTGTCGCCGTCACCGACGGCAGCATAAAGCGAGGCGAGATCCTTGTGCCGTTCGACGCCACTGGTGATATTCGCCTCGCGCAGCAGGGCGTAGTCGCCGACGTAAGCTTCCAGACAGCCGCGCTGGCCGCATTGGCACAGCGCGCCTTCGAGCTGCACCTTGATATGGCCAAATTCTGCGCCGCAGCCCCGCGCGCCGCGATAGATCTGATTGTCGATGACGATGCCCATGCCGACACCATGTTCGACGGTCACCACGACAAAGTTGTTGCGGGTGTCACCTTCACCGAAGAGATGCTCAGCCTTGGCGACCAGATTGGCGTCGTTGTCGATAAACACCGGCATGCTCAGATAGCTGCCAAGAAGGCTGCCAAGGTCGATATTCCGCACGTTGAGCGACGATGACCAGTAGATGAAATTGCGCTCGGCATCCATAACGCCGGCCATGCCAATGCCAACTCCGGAGATGTGCGCGCGGGTGAACCCGCCCTTGGCGCAGCTCTGGTCCAGGGCTTCGACAATTTTCTCGCACAGGGCCTCTGGCGACATCTGACCGCCACGCAGGGGCATTTCGTGGCTGACCAGCTCTGTGCCTTCGAAATCTGTGATCAGGGTCGTGATGGCGTGATGCGACAATTTCAGCCCGGCGATCCGATGGGCGCTGCCGCAGATTTTGAGGGCGACCCGTGGGCGGCCGCGTTTGGCACCGCGCGCTGTATCCGGGCTGACTTCCTCGATCAGCCCTGCGGCCAGCAGTTCGGCGGTGATCGCCGTGACGGTCGCGGGGCTGATGCGGGTGGCCTGAGCGATATCGATTCGTGCGATTTGCCCTGCGGCCCGGATGGTATCGAATACCTGAAGGCGACTGCTTTCACGCAGTTCGCCGGAATGTGAAAGCCTGTCCGATTTAACCACCGTATTTCCCCCTTATTATCAGGCGACTTATCGCAGGAAAGCGCCGCCCGACAAGATATCTGGCCTCATGATACATTATTTAATTTGAGTTTC
>NZ_JAYMWT010000002.1:0-7619 GCF_048056095.1 Phaeobacter sp. JH20_34
AAAAAAAGAACCGGGGGGAGAAGATCGGAAAGCGCGTTCGTTTCACGGGTCGGGAGTTACTGATCGCAACCAACCGACCGACCAACAATCTAGGTTACAATCGCCTGGAACATGCGTTTCAGCGTCTACGTGGGACCACGTTCACCACCAACATTGCGACCGGAAACAAGATCGAGACTCGCATCTTTGGTTTGATCGACGAGGGCGGCTTTGTCCGCACCGCTGACGAGCATTTCCGTCTCGACTACTGTGAAATCGTTCTCTCCGATTGGGTGATGCGCGCAATCGAGAATGATGAAGTCGTGACGATCTCGAACGACTATTTCCGCCTGCGCCGCCCGCTGGAACGCCGTCTGTATGAGATTGGCCGCAAGCACTGCGGTGGCCAGCCGAAGTGGCACATCGGCCTCGCCAAGCTTCAGGAAAAGACTGGTAGCAACGCCCCCCTGAAGAAGTTCCGGCTGAACATCCGCCAAATTATCGAGGACGACCACACGCCGTTCTATCGCATGGAGCTAACCGCAGAGGATCTGGTGATCTTCCGTCCACGTTCACCGCAGAGCGATCTCTTGCCCGATATCCGGCTGCCAGAATGGGCCGAAGAAAAGGCCCGTGAAATCGCGCGGGAAAAGGGATGGGACTACCACGCTCTACGCGCAAATTGGATGAATTTTGCGCAAGCTGAAACGACTAAAGGAAACCCTCCCAGAAGTGCTGGTGCGGCGTTTGTTTCATACTGCAAAAAACAAGAAAAACTGCGGTGATACACTGCTTGAACGGCGCCTTGATTGAAGGCTGGATTTTAGAGGAAGATTACCTGTGACGCTACATAGTGATTTACAAAAAGTAGGCAGCGAAGAAGACGTTAAAGATGCTTATATCAAGGCTCTTAAGCTCAAAGGATACTCGAAGAACCTGATCGATATTCAGACTGACGAAGTCTGGTTCGAGGCCAAGGATACTGGTCGCTATTCTAGCTATTCGATGTTCACACAGCTGCTTCACTACGTCCAAGTAGCCTTGAACAAAGGTGAGCATGTTCCAGCGCTCTTAGCCGTCATTGACGTGGAAAAAGCGGCCATCATGAAAAGCTCTGATGTGATCCCGTTTTTATCAAAGAAAACAATAAAATGGGGTAAATCCGCGAGCCAATACACACAAGAGGCTCTTGAAGCGATTTCTGCACATATAGGCACCCACTTTGTCCAGTTCACAATCGCAACAGACGAGGCCGAGTTCATCAGCACCGTCAAGGATGCGATCAAGTCTGGGGACATCATCCGCACCCAAATCACACCTGACAACCTAAAACAGGTGTTTGATAAATGGGTGTCGATGATTGGGCGTGAGATCATCGACGTCGAAGAAGAAAGCTACAGTCTCCTATTTTTTGCGGACATCATGCATGACGGCACCGCATCCACACATCAAGACCTGCCAGCAGCACTGCTTCATATGAACGGCGCACCAGTATTTAGCCTTGATAAAAAGCTCTACCAGTTAGCAAGCACAGCAGGGTATCGCAGGTTTTGGGCGATGTACCACAAACCCCCAAAGGCAGAGTTTCGCAACTACCTCCTCGAAAGACGCGACAGCCTCATTCCTATCGACGAACGCATTTTCAAAGGAGCTTTCTACACCCCGCTAAACGTCGTTGATAAGGCCTATGATCTACTGGCTGAGGCCTTAGGGAAAAACTGGCAAAAGCGTTATCCCGTCTGGGATATGTGCTGCGGTGTCGGCAACCTTGAAGTAAAGCACAGCAACCACCGCAAGCTCTTCATGTCTACCTTAGACGCTTCAGATGTTAATGTGATGAAAGCCACAAAAACATGCGTTGCAGCTCACCGATTTCAGTACGACTACCTAAACGACGATATCACTGATGACGGTGAAATTGATTATAGCCTGACGAACAAGTTACCTGACGAGTTGCGAAAAATCATAGCGTCGAAAGAGAAAATACTGGTGCTAATCAACCCTCCATATGCGGAGGGAATGAACGCGGGTACAGGAGTAGCGACAACTCGTATAGGCGCGACGATGGACACTAGCGGGTATGCTTCACGCGAACTTTTCACTCAGTTTTTAGCTCGCATTTCAAATGAAATGCCCAACGCAGTCATAGCGATGTTCAGCAAGATTAAGTACGTCAACTCTCCAAATTTTGAAGAATTTCGCAAAACATGGCACCCTAAGTACAAAGGCGGGTTTGTTGTCCATAGTAAAGCATTTGAAGGCTTGAAAGGGGATTTCCCCATTGGCTTCCTTGTTTGGGACACAAGCTCCAAAGCCCACAAGAAAAAGGCTATGGGAGAAATATCTGCTGAGGTTTTGAACCGAAATGCAGACCCTATTGGAGAAAAAGTGTTCTATCCAGCTCCTAAGAAGATGCTTCTGAATAACTGGATTGAGCGGCCGAAACCAAACGGTATGGAGGCCTTGCCACTCAGCAACGCTCTCAGTCCCACAACAAGAACCAACGATGTCAGAGGGAGAACATGGGCTGACGGTGCTATCGGTGGAATGATCTCTAAGGGGTCAGATTTCCAGAACGCAAATGCTACTGCAATATTCTCATCTGGTTACAACAGTGCGGGAGGCTTTCTGATTACTAAAGAAAACCTACCTAAAGCAGCCATGATGTTCACAGTACGAAGGGTGATCCGCAAAACATGGCTCAATGACAGGGATCAATTCTTGATCCCAACGCTGCCTATCGATCCTGAGTTCAGCAATGACTGCCTGATTTGGATGCTTTTCAACACATCAAACCTCACAGC
The DNA here is from genome assembly GCF_048056095.1 of Phaeobacter sp. JH20_34. Taxonomy (NCBI): domain Bacteria; kingdom Pseudomonadati; phylum Pseudomonadota; class Alphaproteobacteria; order Rhodobacterales; family Roseobacteraceae; genus Phaeobacter; species Phaeobacter sp. JH20_34. The sequence continues at coordinate 2,784 of NZ_JAYMWT010000002.1, forward strand.
CGGAGCAGATGGGCTTCAATGGAACGGCAAGAACTGGTCTTTGGTCAACCACTTCATCCCCTTCACCGAAACCGAAGTGAAGTCACCCAAGCGGTTTGAATCTGACTTCATGTCGAAGCACATAGCAAAGCTAAAACTATCGAAAGAAGCCAAAGCTGTTTTGAATGCAGGTAAAACCATTTGGGGGAATTACTTTGAGCATACTGATGAGTACTCGGTGAGGGAACAGTTCAAGCTTAATCGTCCTGATGTTGGCTGGTATCAGATCCGGAACGCGCTCAAGGCAAGAGACGCGAACGGGTCCACAACCCCAGTAAAATGGACACCATTTGAAACTGCCTACGAAGCCTTAGGTGATAAATTAAGGCCCCAAGTTTATCACTTTGGTTTCCTTAAAGCGTAGCAGACTAACCTCTCAATCGTGCCCAAAAACCTTTACGTTGCGGCTCTGCGCCCTTCTCACGCTGATCTGTTAGGAGTGCGTTCAGACGCACCCGCTCAGCCTCCGCTCCGTCCAGGCGGGCACGCAAATCCTCGATCTGATCGACGAGCTGGCCGCGCTCCCTGTCGCGCTCGGCGGTCATGGCGTCGATCCGCTCTCTAAGCATCTTAACTTCGACGCCCAAGGCGCTGTTTTCATGCGTTTCTTCTGGGGTTTCCGATTGGTTTTGAAGACTGTTCGGAAACGGGTTCGCGGACATCCACCTGGAAAGCTCTGACGGATCAATCTGCCAGCGCCCCTTGTCGTCCTTCTCGGCAGATATGCCGCCTGAATTAAGGGCTTTTGAAAGCGTTCCCTTCGACCTCTTCGCGGTCTTAGCCGCCTGTCCAAGTGTCAGTTTCATGGTGTTTCCGCCTGTATTTCACGGGGGTTTCCCCTTGGTTTTCTTACCGTTCAGGATACACACATCGGAAACACTCGCCAATAGGCGGTTTGCAAGTCTCTTGAAAAACCCAACACGATAGGTTAAATTCAGTTATGGTCACCATATACCGAGCGCACGGTCTGCGTGTCATCATCTTCACAGACGATCATGAGCCGGCCCATGTGCATGTGTTCGGTGACGGGCAAGTCAAGATCAACCTGATCGGGCCTGACGGGGCTCCATCTCTTGTCTGGGCCCAGGGCATGAAGGGGAACGATGTGCGCCGCGCCGTGCAGATCGTCCAGGACCAGCAAGAGGCGTTTCTTGCCAGATGGAGGGAAATCCATGGCTGAACTGACAGATTCTGAAATCAATGCCGCCATTGAGCGTGGCCAGATCGCGCAGCAGACCGAGCCGCGCGCGGATGCAGTGCGCTATGACAAGCGAAATAGCCGTATCATCGTCGATCTGACGAACGGTTGCACCTTCGCCTTTCCACCCCGTGTGGCGCAGGGGTTGGAGACTGCAACGGACGAAGACCTCGCCGCGGTTGAAATCCTCGGTGCTGGTTACGGCCTGCATTGGGAAGCCCTCGATGTGGACCTGTCCATCCCCGGCTTGTTGGCGGGACTGTTCGGAACCAAGGCCTATATGGCTCGGCGGGCAGGGCAGACCAAATCGCCAGCGAAAGCCGCCGCCGCCCGTGAAAATGGCCGCAAGGGTGGCAGGCCGCGCAAGCAGGCGTGATGGTAAGAACCGAAAGGCTCTGAAAGAGATCACAAGCTGAACCCATAAACGGCTTATTGATCTGGGATTTCTAAAAGCTCTGCGAGTTGTGGCAGACACTCAGCGCGGCCAAACATTTTGTATGTCGAAAAATGTAGTAGGCCGTACACCTTCATGCCGCTCTCTGTCGTATAGCGCCGGATGCTGAGGTTTCCCCAATTTGCCGGAATTTGACAATCAATCTGTGCTTTGGACTGTTTAACAACCGCGCTCTCAACGTCCCTTCCCATGCAAAAAACTTGACGAATTTTGCCACTCTCAAAGATATTGCGCCAGAAAGGCTCAGTGACTTCTATGCTTGGTGCATCACGTTGTTTGTCCCAGCTTGGGGTTCGGAAAGGCATTAACGTACCTGTCAGCACCTCCTCTGGATTTTTACCAACGAACTCACAAAGCTGACGATACTGGTCCGCTATTGGAGAATGCTTGGCCTGCCGTTGGACCAGATAAGAGTTGCCACGTTCGTCTGAGGCAATTCGCATGAACTCACCTGACGGATCATTTCCAGGATTCAGGCTTAGAAATAAGGTGTCGGCAGTATCAATCAGCCGCCAAGGGCAAAACAAAAGTTTGAATCCATCTGTGTAACCTCTTGCACCTTCTTCCGTCGTCAACAGTTTCTGCCAGTAATCTCTTTCCATACCGAAAGCCCTTCCCGTGTTTCCTGTACCATTCAAAGACTATGCCCACGATCTCGATCAATACCGATATCACGCTCGGTCTCGATGCTGCGTTCTGCCTCCCTGTCGCGTTCCCTGACCTGCTCATGCGCGGCCTCAAGCGTCGAGAAGTCCGCGCCACGCAGCGCCTCGGCCAACCCGTTCAGGGAATGCTCGGCCACCTCCCGCACACGGGCATAGGTCTCGGCAAAACGCTCGCGTAGGCCGGACACAACTTCGCGGACCTGTTCCAGCCGCCCGTAAGCATCGCGCCACAAATCGCCTGCGGTGGTCTGGATGCCGCGCCGCTCCATGCCCCACGCCTTCCAGCCAATGTCCGGCAGGGGATCGCGGTCCAGCTCCACGGCCTCAATCTCCAGCTCGTGAGCGGTCTTGGTGTCGCCCCGCTCAAGCGCCCGTTCCTTGAGGTCCAGCTTTTCCTCCCGCTGTGCCTCAAGGCTGCGATGGTCGATCTCGCGCCCGACCTCTATCTCGCGCAGATAGGCGTTGGCATGATCGGCCCAGCTTTCGCGCCAGTCCTCCAGCAGCTCCTTGCTGTTCCATGAGCGGTCTTTGCCCTCAAAGCCGTCTGCGCCGATGGAACGGGTGGTCAGCATGATATGGGCATGGTGGTTGCGCTCGTCCCCCTCCCTTCCGGGGGCGTGCAAAGCCACATCGGCAATCATGCCCCGATCGACAAAGGCGGACTGCACGAAGGACCGCACCAGAGAGGCCCGTTGTGCGTCCGTCAGCTCGTGGGGCAGGGCGACCGTCACCTCGCGGGCAAGCTGGGCGTCTTTGCGCCGCTCCACCTGCTCGACGGCGTTCCACAACGTGGCCCGATCCTTAAGGGCTTCGGGTGTGCCGTCAGGGGCGAGGATCTCGGTGTGCAGGACGCCAGAGCGGTTGGAGTAATCATGCTCCAAGCCTTGGCGGTGGTCTTCGATGCGCTCGGCAGTCCGGTAGGCGGCGGCGGCAACGGCACTGCGGCCCGTGCTGCGGGAGATCATCTTTGCGGAGAAATGATAGATCGCCATCGGAGCCGGTGAGCCTGTGCGGTTGGTCCAGGGCAATGCCCTGGTCTGGTGGGGTTTGGGGCGGGCGAAGCGCCGCCCCATGTTGCCGCAAGCGGCAAGGGGGAATGGCGTCGCCTTGGGGTTTACCCCGTTGAGACCTCACACATTGCCTTGGCAATGTATAAGTGAGCACTTAAAGTGTTTCTACCGTAGCACCCAGAACAGGACCTCGCAACTCTGATGCCCCGAACCATCGACCAGCAAATCGCCGAGGCCGAAAACAGGGTCCAGAGGCTCAAGACCAAAAAGCGGACAAAAGACACGCGCCGAAAGATCATCGTCGGCGCGACCATCATCCCTGCCGCCTTCAAAGACAAAAAGCTGGCCCGCTATCTGGTTCGGTTGCTGGAAACCTCGCTGACACGGGAAGTGGACAAGCAGGACGCGGAACCCCTGCTGGATGAGCTGCGGAAATTCATCGGAGACGACCAAGCATGAGCAACGACCCCATCAAGACCCTGACCGATACCCTTACCTTGCTGCGGGTCGAGATCGCCGATGTGAAGAAGCGCCAGATCACGGAAGAACGGCTCAAGCACCTGCAAGCCGCACTGGAAGATAACGCGGAAAAAATCGCGGGCGTCCAGAATGCAGCCTCGCAAGGGGGCAGGGAAGGCGCGTCCCGTCTGGCCCATTCTCTGGATCAGACCGCCCGTGAGATGCAGGGGAAGGTTGATGATGCCGTGCGCAGCCTCTCAGAGGCCCGTAGAGCGGCTTCAAGCACGGTTCTGGCCCGTAGGCGCAACGTCTGGCTCCTGATGGCTTTCTCAGCCCTTACAGGGCTTGCCACGGGCGCTTTGGCTTCCGTGGTAGTGTTCGATTACTACCTGGGCCGCGATTTTGCCGACAGCGTCCAGCTCATGGGGCTGGATTGGGCCTGCACACGCCAGGACGGGTTCATCGCGGATCAGCAGAACGGCAAGTTCTGTGTGTTCCAGATCAGCGAATAATCCACAGGCAACGCCTAGTGTTAATAGTGTTACCTACGGAGTATGTTACGGGGCCAAAAATCGCCCCTAACTCACTGATACTATAATAGTAACTTATCCACAGGGTTCCGAAAGGTGCGAGTCTCGGTTCCGAAAGGTGCGAATTTTGGTTCCGAAAGGTGCGAAGCCGGGTTCCTGATAGGTCAAACGAAATCCGGTTCCTGATAGTGCGAATTTCGGGTTCCTGATGGTGCGAATATCCGCTATGAGGATTCCATGGCATTATTACCCGACCGGCACCCTCAGAAAGACTTCTTCATCCTCGACATCTCCGATGTCGTGCCAAAAGACGATATGGCCTCGATGGAGCACCCGCTGTTCTCACTCGCGACTAAGCCAGACATGCGCCACTTGGTGTACAAGAATGGCACCAACAAGCTTGAGATCATCCCCTCGGGTCGAGGCCTCCCAACCATCTTCGACAAGGACATTTTGATCTTCTGCATCAGCCAGCTGATGG
>NZ_JAYMWT010000003.1:0-90468 GCF_048056095.1 Phaeobacter sp. JH20_34
AAAAAACCGGGCGCTGCTGGCCTCCGCCGCCTGTCTGATCGCCTCGGCCTCGGCTGCGCTGGCGGCCAGCGGTTTGTCGCAGATCACATGAATGCCCGCGTTGAGAAAGGCGATGCTGGGACCTGCGTGCAGATGGTTGGGTGTCACAATGGCAACCGCATCGATGCCATCGTCGCGCCCGGCCTCGGCGCGGGCCATCTCGTCATAGCTGGCGTAGCTGCGATCCGCGGCGATCCCCAGCTCTGCGGCGCTGGCCATCGCGCGTTCCGGGTCTGATGATAGCGCGCCGGCAACCAGCTCAAACCGGTCGTCCATCCGGGCAGCAATCCGGTGCACCGCACCGATAAAGGCACCCTGCCCGCCCCCGACCATCCCCAGTCTGAGGCGCGTCCTGCGATCCGTCGTCATAGTTCCAGCATCTCCCGAATTGTCTTCCTGTCGCGTTCGCCGTCGGCGCAAGCTCAAAGGCCGTGTCGGTGCCCTCGATCAGATGGCGCGTGAAAACGGGTGCGCCTTTTGGCAACCCGTTACTGTCGGCAATTTCAGCCAGCACTCCGATACGAGCGCTGCCCAGCTGTCATAGCCCTATTGCCACCGTTTGGGAAATACTCCCGTAAAATCAACCGGCCTCTAGCACGGCCCTGTAGCACGGAGCGCGAAAGCGGCAGGCGCCGCTGACGGCCGAAGCGGCGCCGCCTGATGCGGTGGTCCGCCGGTCTGGCGGCGGCAGGGCGGTCCGGTTGCTCAGAACAGGAGGTCGGCGGTTTCCAGTTCGGCCCGCGTGACATCTATCAGGGTCAGGGTGCTGCCATCGGCAAAGGTAAAGACGAAATCATCCCCCGATTGCGCCCCGAAAGACAGCGCCTGGTCCCGGCTGGTGAAACCAAATTCGCGCAGGGTCAACTGGTCCTCCTGCGCGTCGAAATCGGCGATACGATCATTGCCGCGACCGCTGACAAAGATAAAGACGTCACTGCCCGCACCGCCGCGCAGCATATCGTCGCCCATACCGCCGTTCAGCGTGTCCCGACCCTCGCCGCCAGCAAGGCTGTCATTGCCGCTGCCGCCAAAGGCGCGGTCGTCCTGGGAGCCCATTGCGATCTGGTCGTTGCCGCCCCCGCCGTTCACGCGGTCGGCGCCGCCGCCAGCAAAGACGATATCATCGCCACGTCCCGCTCCGATCGTGTCGTTCCCGAGGCCGCCATAAACAGTATCGTCTCCAACGCCCCCCCGCAGCGTATCCTCACCCGTGCCACCGTGCATGAAGTCATTGCCGCTGCCGCCGTTCAAACGGTCATTGCCGTCGCCGGCGACCCCCCGGTCGTTCCCGGACCCAAGGAAGAGCTGGTCGTCCCCGTCGCCTCCGCGCAGCGTGTCCACACCGCTGCCGCCGCTCAGAAGGTCCTCGCCCCGGTTGCCGGTGATGCGATCATTGCCGCCGCCGCCGTTGATGGTGTCATTGAAGTTGGTGCCGCCGATGGAGTCATCGTCGTCGCCAGCCGACATATCCAGCGGCCTGCCGCCTGTTGATCCGCCTCCCGGCGCTGGCGCCGGGTTAACGTTGATCGTGACTACGGCCATATCTGACAAGGCATTGTCGGTACCGCCAGCAATCTGCACGCCGATCTGACGGTTGCCGTCGGTTGGCGCGTCGGCTGCGGCGTTGTCATATTGAAGGGCCCGCAGCAGGGTCTGGACCGTCGCGGGTGTTGCACCGGAGGTGAGGGTAATGACCAGATCTTCACCCGCGCCGCCGGTGCCGGTTGCCACGATGGTTCCGACGGGCACACCGCCGACGGAGACCACCGAGCCGTTGGCCTGACCGGCAGAGAGCGACACGGTGCCGCTGACATCGATGAGGAGCCGATCCTCGGCCTGCATCCCGCTCTCGAAGGAGACGGTCAGCGTGCCGGTATCAAAATCGGCGCTATCCGCGTCGCTGACAGTCAGGTCTCCTGCCACATCAAGAGCTGTGGCGCTGTCACCCTCGGTAAAGGTGAAACTGTCGCCGTCGAGATTGCCGATCACCGGAGGGGTGCCGGTCGCATTCAGGAGGAAGCTGACGCTGCTATCCTGATCGCCACCGTTGGCAGTGCCATCGGCATCATTCAGCGTCAGGGTGAAATCCCGCGCGCCGACCGTGGACGGGGCCTCATAGGTGATAGACCGGATCAGGGTCTGGATCGCCGCGTTGGTCGCGTCGGCGGTGCTGAAGTTGATGGTCAGATCCGAACCGCCCTGCCCGTCATTGGTGATATCCACCGTGCCAATGGTCACGCCGTTGACCAGAACAGTCTCTCCTGCGGAAAGGCTGGCATCGCCTCCGGCAGTGACAATCGTGCCGTCAACGCCCCAATTGCCATTTGTGGTGCCTGAGTTCTGCGAAATTGTCAGCTGGCCACCATTGTAATCGCTGGAATCGAGGTTGGACACCGTTACCGCGGACAAACCGCCAAGGCTCTGGGCGCCGGTTCCGACAACAACCTGGCTCGTCGCATGGTAGTGGGCATTGCCGATCACCGGGGCATCGTTCACCGGCAGCACGTTTACCAACGACGACAGCGTCAGCGGGGCGCTGTTGGCGTTGCTGCCGGTTGCACTGCCGCTGTCGGTCAGGCCGGTGATGGTGACAACACGGCTGCCCCCGGTCGGCGTTTCGGATGTGTTGCGATAGGTGATGGTGTCAACCAGCGTCTCGGCCGCGGCGGTGCTCAGCGTGCCGCCGGTCAGGGTGACGGTTGCGGTATTGCCCAAGACGGATACCGTCGCAGTCAGGCCGTTGCTCGCGGTGGTCAGCGTGTTGGCATCCGTCAGCGCCAAGACACTGCCGTCGATCGTCAGCACCTCCGCCGCGCCGTCGGCGATATTGGCGACCGTCAGGCTGAGAGTGGTCAGCGTCTGCCCCGCCTCGACGGTGTCGGCGCTGACGGTGTTGAACAGATCCGCTGCCGGGTCGCCTTCCACAAAATTCGGATTGCTGCCGGTTGCGACCAGCGTCGGCGCATCATCCGTGGCCGCGACGGTCACGGTCAGCGTCGCAGTGTCGGAGCTGATGCTGGTGCCGTCGGTGATGGTGAGACCCAGCGTCCGGTCATGGGTCGCCGGGTCATCGCTGCTGTTGTCGTAGGAGAGCGCGCCGACCAGCGTCTGCACCCGGGAGGGGGTCGCATTGGCGTTGAAATTGATGCCTAGGGTTTCATTGGCGCCGCCGGTCGCACCGTTGGCCAAGGTACCGATCACCACGCCGCCCACGCTGACGGAGGAGGCCGCTGTCTGCCCGGCAGACAGTGTGACGGAACCGCTGGTGTCGATCAGCAGGCGATCATTGGCGGTCTGTCCGCTTTGGAAGGCAAGGCTCAGTGTGCCGCTGCCCAGATTATTATCGGCATCGCTGATCGTGACATTGCCGCCGTTATCCAGCGCCACCGCGCCGAGGTTCTCGACAAAGGCGACGGTATCGCCGGCCAGATTGGCAACCACGGGTTTGTTGCCAAGGATCATCGAAAAATCGACCGAGGTGGACTGCGCGCCGCCATTGGCCGTGCCGTCGTTGTCATCCAGGCTGAGGGTGAAGGTCTGCGCACCGGTCCCGGCCGAGGCGCCCCAGGCGAGATTGCGGATCAATGTCTGGATTCGGGCATCGTCCGCATTGGCGGTGAGGTTGATTGCAAGCGTGTTGCCGCCCTGCCCGTCCTCGGTTGCATCGACGGTGCCAATGGTCACGCCACCAATCTGAATGGTTTCATTGGCCGCAATGCCCCCGTCACCGCCCGATGTCACCGTTGTGCCGTCGACGGAGAAGCTGCCGCTTGCGGTGTTGTTGCTGTCCTTGTCGACAATCCGCAGGACGCCGCCGTTGTAATCGGGCGAATCTGCATTGGCGAGAGTGGCGTCGGCGCCAGCATCGATCAGCGCAGATGCGCCAGGTGTCAGGACGCCCTGATCCCCCGTCAGATTTGCCAGCACGGGAGCGTCGTTGACGGCGGTCACCGTGACCGTGCTTGTCACGGCCAGGGCGGCGGTGTCATCGCCGCTGTTTGCCGTGCCGCCACTATCGACAAGTTCGGTCACGGTGACCACGCGATTGGCGGTTGTTGTGGGATTATCTGATGTATTCCGGTAGGTTATACCATCTACGAGTGTTTGAAGCGCCGCAGGGCTGAGGGTGCCCCCGGTGGCGGTGATGGTGGCGGTGCTGCCGGTTACGGAGACGCTCACCGACAGGGAGTTGGCGGCACTGACAAGAGCGGTGCCATTTGTCAGGGCCACGTCGGTGCCGTCAAACACCAGTATTTCATCCGCGCCGTCGGCGATATTGGTGATGGTCAGAGTCAGGCCCGTGATCGTCTGTCCGGTTTCAACCGTGCCGGAGGTAACGCTGTTGAACAGGTCAACCGCCGCGCCGCCCTCAACATGGGTTGGGTTGCCGCCGGTAGCAGTCAGCGTTGGTTCGTCGTTGACGCCGGTATTGCTCACCGTGACCGAGCCGGTAGCGGAGGCGATCCCGCCGCTGCCCTGGCTGCCCACATTGCCGTCCGAGAAGGTCCAGTCCAACTGGACCGAGGCATCCGGGTCATTGCTGGTGTTGCTGTAGGTCACCCGCTGCAACACGTCGTTCACCAGAGCGGTTGTCGCCGGGGTGGCGAGGGAGGTGAAACTGATCGTCAGCGTACCGCCCACCTCGGCAAATGTCGCAAAGCTCTGCCCGCCGCTTTGCAGCATATTGCCGCTGACCGTGAACAGAGCCCCGGTCACATCAAAGCCGAAATCATCCACGAGATCGGTGCCGCCGTTGCGGGCGATGGTCAGCGAGGCACCGCCGAAATCGCCATTGCCACCATTCAGGCTGGCCAGTTCGGTGTCGGCAATGGTGGCGGTGCTGTCCAGAACAACGGCGCTGCCGCCTTCGACAAAGGTCGGCGTGGCATCCAGACCGGCAAAGACCGGGGCGTCGTTGACGCTGGTGACAGTAATACTGGCGGTGTCGCTGATGGCTGAAAACGCGCTTGTACCGCCGGTCACGCTGGCGTCCGCGACGCCGCCGGCAGAGCCGGTGGAGCGATCCCAGGCGCGGATGGTGATGGTGGCGGTGCCGGAATAATCCGCATCTGGCACAAAGCGGATCAGATGGGTAGCCGCCCCCGCCAGCGACCCGTCCAGCAGGCGCGCAGCGCTTGTTAGATCGACCGATGTGCCGGTGGTGGCGGTGAAATTCGTCCAGCTGGTTCCGTTGTCGAGGGAATATTGCCAGATCCCGTTGGTGTTATCGACCGCAGTCACCGCAATCGCTTCGACCGGGCTGCCATCGACATCGGTCACGCTGCCATCGGACACGATGCTGGCAACGCTGTCACCTGTGTTATTGGCGTTGTTGCTGGCGTCGTCGTCGCCATCAGCGGAGGAGCCGTCGTCATCGCCTGCGTCCTCGGCAATGGTGCTGAGCACGGGCGACGCCGCGGCGTCGAGCACCGGCGCGTCATTCACCGCCGAAATGGTGATACTGACCGTATCGGCGCTGCCATTTGTGGTGCCGTCGTTGGGGGTGACGGTCAGAACCGCAGTTGTGGTGTCATTGCTGGCGGTGGTGTAGCGAAGTTTTGACGTGTCGTTCAGATAGGTATTGAGATCAGCGGCCGACCCCTGCAACGTCATCGACCCGGTGCCGGAATTTGCCACGGTCACACCGGCGGTTGTTCCGTTGCCATCGGTGGTGGCGATGGTGCCGCGATCCACGGCCAGGGTCAGGGTTATGGTATCGCCGTCGGCGTCAGATATATTGTAGGCCGACAGGTCAATCGCTGTCGCAACATCCTCTGTCGCAGTGTCATCTGGCGGTGTCCCGCCCAGCAGCGGGGCGTTATTGGCTGAAACCACGGCCGTGTCGACGGTCATGGTCAGGACCGCGAATTCCTGGAAACTGGGTTCATTGGTGTAATCGACCGCAATGCGTCGCACCGATCCCCAGGCTGCATCCGCGTCCCAGTCGCCGCTGCCGATGCTGTATGACACCAGTGCATTGGAACCGGCCGCAGCCCAGGTCAGCGTATCTGAGACGATTTCTGTCCCGCTGCTGTCAAAGCCACGGATGGTGAAAGTCTGTGAGGTGATGCTCTGCGCCCGGCCGAGCACCCGAAACCCCTCGAAACTGAAATCGCCATCACCGGCCAGCTGAAATCCGTTGCTGTCATCGTTGTAGAAGGCACCGTCCATTGCGCCGATGGTCCCGCCCTCGACAGCGCCCACCGCCAGGTTCTGCGCGCCGCGCATGTTCAGATTGGTGAAGGTGCTTGAACCCTCGCTGCCGTCACCAAAATCAAGCGTCAGCGTCAGCCCGGGGAAATCCGCGATCCCGTCGCTGCCATCGGCCCAGGCGTCCTTGTTGTTGCCGCCATTTGTATAGTTGCCGTAGTTCAATACAGTGGACAGAACTGCCGGATAGGCCGCCTGCGCCACTGCCGAAATCCCGATCGGGGTTGAGATCGCGCCGATCTGCATCTCCAGATCCCAGTCGCCGCCCAGCTCGGCAGCGCCGGTCAGTGTCCGCGATGCGGCAACATTCGCGCCGGTCGCCTCGGCCAGGGCAGCGACGAAGGCTTCGCCTTGGGCAGTTGCCGCCACCTCGCAGCCATAAAGCAGGATGTCACCACCGGGATGCAGCGCCCGGCGCAGCACCTCCATCACCTCAGGGTACCGGGCGAGCGTGGCCTCGGTCACGGTTTCGTCACCGATTAGCAGCGCGCCGTCTTCGCCGTGGGACATGATATGCAGCGCCGACAGACCGCGCACTGCGCTGAGGGCCTCTGCGATCTGACGCAGGCCGGACCCGTTGCGGGTCAGGTAGATGACGGTTGCGTCATCCGGCAGATCGATATGCAGGGTCTGACAGTGGTCGACGGCGGAATCAAAAACGAAATACTGGGTATCAATCATCTGAGCGCTCTGAGATTAAAGCTTACAATCCAAAGGTATGATCAGTCGTCTTGCTCAACCTATAGGATATCGAGGTTAATCAATCGGTAATGGCCAAATTATGTGGCGGGCTTATTAAAGATTTCTTGCATCCAATATGCCAATCGTGCGGGGCGATGACTTTTTTGCGATAGGGGACAGCGCTGGGTCCGACCCAAAGGATCACGAACCGGGGCGGCGCCGCAGTGCCGGGACGAGCCAGGCGCTGGTGGCTTCATGCCAGCTCTGCCGGGCAGCGGGCCGGAAGGTCAGCCGTTCAGCACCGAGGCGCTGCCTGCCAGCACCTCCTGAACCAGCGGATTTGGAAAACGGCGCCGCAGGGTGACCGCATAGAAGGTCTCGCGAATGCGGGGGTGCTCCTCGGCCTCCAGCAGCCGCCCCGAGGACAGCTCATCCTGCACCACGATCGGGGCCACCAGCGCCAGGCCGATATCCTCGCGGGCCAGCAGCCGCATCATCGCCATGTCGTCGACCTCGGCAGCCACCTGCGGCACCACCGACAGGCGACTGGCCATGGCATCAAAGGCGGTCCGCACCGTATTGTCGGTGGTCGGCAGCACAAAGGGATGGGTGGTCAGCAATTCGCGGATCGGCAGGCGTGGATCCAGCCGCGCCGGGGTGCCGACGATGCTCACCGCCTGATCCCCGATCTGATGGGTTTCATAGGGGGTCAGGCTGTCGTCGGGAGGTTCGCGGTTCATCAGAACCAGATCGAGGTTCAGCGTTGCCAGCCCCTCCAGCAACTCGGTTGGGCTGCCGGAGCGCAGGATCACCTCGACATCGCTGCGCGCCAGCATGGGCCGCAGGAACCCGATCTGAAAGTTCCGCGACAGTGTGGCCAGCGCACCCACCCGCAGCGCCTGACGGCTGCGCTCGCTGCCTTCCAGCGTGGCGATCAGCTCCTGCCCGGTGGCAAAGATCGCATCGGCATGATCCAGCGCGATACGCCCCGCCTCGGTCAGATGCAGCTGCCGTCCGCGCCGGTCGAACAGCGGATGGCCCAGCCGCTCCTCCAGCTGTTTGATCTGCACAGAAAGCGCCGATTGCGACAGATTCAGCCGCTGCGCGGTGCGGGTCAGATTGCCGTCATGGGCGACGGCCCAGAAATAGCGCAGATGATGATAGTTCAGGGGCATTCATTCGTTTTAATAGAATGATAAGGCCATAACAATGAATTTTTATTAATCAAAGATCCGCGCTACCTGTCTCGTTGACGCAGCGTCCCCTGCTGCATGTGAATACGGGAGCCTTTCATGTTCTATCTGTTTTTGCCGCTCTTGGCCCCGATGCTGCTGCTGGCCGTCGCCCTGCGGGCGCGCCGGACACCGGGTCTGCGGCCGGGTCATCTGCCGCGTCTGGCGGAATATGCCGCGCTGGCGGCCTTTGCCGTCTCGGCGCTGTCTGCGGTGCTGCTGGGCCTGAACGGTCCGGGCAGCTCGCCCTTGCTTGGCCTTTTTGGAGTTGGGCTGTCGGTGCGGCTGGATGTGGTCAGCGCCGTGATGCTGTGTCTGGTCAGTTTCATCGGCTGGATCGTGCTGCGCTACAGCGCCACCTATATGGACGGCGAGGGCCGTCAGGGCGCCTTTACCGGCTGGATGAGCGCCACGCTGGCCGCGGTTTTGCTGCTGGTGATGTCGGGCAATCTGGTGCAGCTGCTTCTGGCCTGGACCGCCACCAGCCTGTGCCTGCATCAGCTGCTGCTGTTTTATCGTGAGCGCACAACGGCGCAGCGGGCCGCGCGGAAAAAGGCGCTGGTGGCCCGGGCCAGCGAAATGTCACTCGGCCTCGCTGTCGCGCTGCTGATTGCCGCCTATGGCACCAGCGATATCGCCAGCATTCTTGCCGCTGCCAGCCCCGATCTGCTGACCCTTGCCGCCGCCGGGCTGATCGCGCTGGCGGCGGTGCTCGCCTCGGCGCAGTTTCCGGCCCATGGCTGGCTGACCGAGGTGATGGAAGCGCCGACGCCGGTCTCCGCCCTGCTGCATGCAGGCGTCATCAATGCGGGCGGCTTCCTGCTGATCCGTTTTGCCGATGTGATGCTGGCCGCGCCTGCGGTGATGGCGGTGCTGGTGATGCTGGGCGGGTTTACCGCGCTGTTCGGCGGGCTGGTGATGCTGACGCAGCCGGCCGTGAAGACCTCGCTGGCCTGGTCCACCATCGCGCAGATGGCCTTTATGATTATGCAATGTGGTCTGGCGCTGTTCCCGCTGGCGCTGCTGCATATCGTGGCGCATTCGCTCTACAAGGCGCACGCCTTTCTCAGCGCTGGCGAGGCGGTGGCCAATGTCGCCGCGATCCGGCGCCCCGGTCCCGTCGCAGTGCCAAGCGCGCGTAATGTGATGCAGGCCTTTGGCATCGGCATCGTGATCTATGCGCTGGTTGGAGCGGTCTTTGGCTTTGACGGAAAATCGGTGCAGGCAATTGCGCTGGGGGTGATCCTGATCTTTGGCGTGGCCTATATTCTGGCGCAGGGGCTGGCCGATGCCGCCCCCGGTGCGCTGACCCGGCGCACGGTGATCTATGCGGCGGCCACCTCTGTCAGCTATTTCCTGCTGCAACTGGCGGCGCTGAAGCTGACCGCCGGCACCCTGCCTGCCACCCCTGCTCCCGGCCCGCTGGAATGGGCGCTGATCCTGCTGGCGCTGGTCAGCTTTGGCGCGGTGGCCGTGGCGCAGGCGACCTTCCCGCTCTGGGCGATGCACCCGGCGGCAGCGGGGCTGCGGGTCCATCTGTCCAACGGGCTTTATGCAAATGCGATTTTTGACCGGCTGCTGGGCGGCTGGTCAAAGCAGACCACATCCTGAAACCGGGAGATCGACCCATGTTGATGAAGCACGAAACCTACCCCGCCGCCCTGTTGGAGCTGGTCACCTGCGCCAATCGGGCCGCCCGCGCAATCCCGCCGCTGTTCCCGCTCACCTCCAGCGTTGCGGTGAACCCCTTCCTCGGCCAGAGCGACGAGCCGCTGGCGGTGACCTCGGCGCGGCTGGCGCGGGTTGCGGGCACACGGGTGACCCCGGACCGCAGCCATTGGGCGGCGAAACGGGCCGCCGGAGACCTCACCGACAGCGATCTGCGGGCCGCATTGGCGCGGGCCGGCACCCGCTTCAGCGATGTGCAGATGGCCGATCTCCATGCGGCACTGGGCGCCACGGACACCAACGATGACCCAAGAGCGCTTCCGACGGTGGCGGAGCTGGCGCAGGAGCTGTCCGGCGTCGACTGGCCCGGCCTGATCGAGGAACGCATCGGCGCCTTTGCCGCCAGCCATTTCGATCAGGGGCAGGCGCTGTGGCAGCCGGACCGGACCGGCGGCACCTATGCGGCCTGGCGTCAGTTTGCCAGCCGCGATCTGACGCCGGAAATCCACGGGCTGCACGGGTTTGGCGGGTTTGTCGCTGCTACCAACCGGTCACATTGGCGCGCCATCGGACGGGCCTCCGAAACGCTGGGCGTCAGCTCTGCGGCCGCCGAGACCGGGTTTCACCGCTGGCTGATGACACTGCAAGGCTGGGCGCAATATGGCCGCTACCTGTCGTGGCAGGCCGAGCTGGAGGGCAAGAGCGACACCACCACGGTTGAGCTGTTGACGATCCGCATGGTGTTTGAGGAGGCGCTGTTCCACCAGTATCGCGACCAGATCGCGGCCCGCTGGCAGGAGGTCGTCGAAAGCCACGAAACCCCAATCACCCCAAGCCGCGATCATGTGATCGACGCCATTCTGCAAGAGGCAGGCGAACGGGCGGCGCAGCGGCAACTGGCGGGCAGGCTGACCGTCGAGACCCCGGAGCCAGCGGCACAGGCGAAGGCCACCGATCGCCCCCTGTTGCAGGCCGCCTTCTGTATTGATGTACGGTCCGAAGTGTTCCGCCGCGCGCTGGAAGCACAGGACAGCGGCGTGCAGACACTTGGGTTTGCGGGCTTCTTCGGGCTGGCCGCGGCGCATAACGCAGCGGGCTCCGACGTTACCGAAGGGCGCGGCCCGGTGCTGCTGAGCGCGGGCGTCCAGTCGCGGGCGGCGGAACCGGCGGAGCTTGACCTTGCCCGGCGCTATGCAGCGCGGGCGCGGCGCGCCTGGGGCCGGTTCAAACTGGCGGCGGTCTCCTCCTTTGCCTTTGTCGAGGCCACAGGCCCGGTCTATGCGGGCAAGCTGCTGCGCGATGCCTTTGGTGCCAGCAGTCGTCTGGCCACGGATCCGGCGCCGGTGCTTGATGCTTCGGTGGATCTGGACCACCGGGTTGCGATGGCCCGGACCATCCTGTCGGCGATGTCGCTGACCGGTGGCTTTGCCCCGGTTGTGATGCTGGCAGGCCATGGCGCGGATGTGACCAACAACCCCCATGCAAGTGCTCTGCACTGTGGCGCCTGCGGTGGCCATGCGGGTGACGTGAATGCCCGGTTGCTGGCCGGACTGCTGAATGACCGGGCGGTACGCGGCGGACTGCGCGAGGCAGGGATCAGCATCCCCGAGGACACCGTTTTCCTGCCCGCGCTGCATCACACCACAACCGATCAGGTCACGCTCTACGAACAGGATCTGCCCGCTGGCGCTGCCACCCGTTTTGCCCGCGAGCTGGCAAATATCCGTCGCTGGATCGAGGCCGCAGGCGCTCTGGCCCGCAGCGAACGGGCGGTGCGGCTGCCCCGCGCAAGCGCTGGTGCAGACATCCTGCGCCGCTCCTCCGACTGGGCGGAACTGCGCCCGGAATGGGGGCTGGCCGGTTGCCGCGCCTTTATCGCCGCCCCGCGTCAGCGGACCGAGGGCCGGGCGCTTGACGGGCAATCCTTTCTGCACAGCTATGACTGGCGGGCGGATGAGGGCTTTGGCGTGCTGGAGCTGATCATGACCGCGCCGGTGGTGGTCGCAAGCTGGATCAGCCTGCAATACTACGGCTCCAGCGTCGCCCCCGCCCTGTTCGGTGGCGGCAACAAACTGTTGCACAACGTCGCCGGTGGCATCGGTGTGCTGGAAGGCAATGGCGGCGCGCTGAAACCCGGTCTGCCCTGGCAATCGGTGCATGATGGCGAGGCGCTGCAACATGACCCGCTGCGGCTGACCGTGGTGATCGAGGCGCCGCGCGATGCCATGACGCAGATCCTGGACCGCCACCCACAGGTGCGCGCCCTATTCGACAATGGCTGGCTTCATCTGATGGCGATGGACGATCAGGGGCATCTGGTCTGGCGCTACGAGGGCGATCTCAACTGGTCACGCATGGAACCCGACGAGAGCACGGCCAACCGCGCGGCGCTGGAGATTGCTGCCGAATAGGCGGATCACCCCAAGCCATGGAACACCGATCTGCGCCGCCCCGGCCAATATCCGGGCGGCGCAGATTGCATATCGCCGGGGGCGCCGCTGAGTTCGGATCAGTTCAGCGAGACCCAGAGCACCTGCGCGTCCTCTTCACTGGTCGAAACGCAGCAATGGCCCATGCCGCTGTCGTAATAGACCGTATCGCCGGCCTTCATCGGCAGCGGGCGGTAATGTTCGGTGTAAAGAACCAGTTCACCGCTGATCACGAACATGAACTCCTCGCCACTGTGGCGAATCCAGCTTTCGAACTCCGACACGTCACGCGCCTTGATGCGGCTGATATAGGGCAGCATCCGCTTGCTGGTCAGCTCGGTGCACACCAGTTCGTGGTCGTAGGTCTGGGTTTCCTGATGCTCTCCCGCGCCCTTGCGGGTGTAGTCGCGCCGCCCGGAGATATCGCTCTTGGCGGATTGCACAAACAGCTGCGGCGTCTGCAAATCCAGCGTCTGCATCAGGCGGCGGATGATCTCGAAACTGGGGCGGGTCTGGTTGTTCTCGATCTTCGACAGGGTGGAGCGGCCGATGTTCGCGGCCCGCGCCGCTTCCTCCAGCGTCAGCCCCTTCTCCTTGCGGGATTCGCGAATCATTTTCCCCAGCGCATCACCATCGGGAGCCTCGGCAAACTCCGTCGCGGGGGCGCCGTCTTCCGCGTTGATGGGTTCCATGGGCGTGCAATCTCCTGAGTTTCCCAATGTTTACCCTTCCCCCGGTGATAGGTCAAAGTTTCTATGTAAAAGCAATCGTTGCTTATCGTGGAAAAGTTTCTTAAAGGAAACACACGGGAGAGTTAGGGGCTGTTTTCCCCTGACAGACAATAGTGAGGGGCAGAGATGAGCCTTTATGATCGGATCGTTATCGGTAGCGGCCCTGCGGGCTATGTCGCGGTGGACAAACGCTTTTCAACCTCGATGCCTGCTATCGCCAAGACCGGTCCCGAAGGTGCCTTTGTCGGCAAGCGTAAGGAGGCCGTAGGATGAACGTCCCCATGCCCCGGCTCCGCCACCCGGAAAAATCGAAAAAGGCCGATAGCGAGATCCCGCGCAAACCGAAGTGGATCCGCCGCAAGAAAATCGAGAGCGCCGAGTATTTCGAGACCCGCCGCCTGATGCGGGATCACAATCTGACCACCGTCTGCGAAGAGGCCGCCTGCCCCAATATCGGCGAATGCTGGTCCAAACGTCATGCCACCATGATGATCATGGGCGAGATCTGCACCCGCGGCTGTTCCTTCTGCAATGTCTCGACCGGTCGCCCCGATGCGCTGGACGCCTTTGAGCCCGGTCGGGTGGCACAGGCGGTCAAGAAACTGGCGCTGCGCCATGTCGTGATCACCAGCGTTGATCGCGATGATCTGGAGGACGGCGGCGCGGCGCATATCGCCCAGACCATCCGCGCCGTGCGCCACCAGACCCCCGGCACCACGATTGAGGTGCTGACCCCGGATTTTCTGGGCAAGGGTGATGCCGCAAAGATCGTCTTTGACGCGGCCCCGGATGTGTTCAACCACAATCTGGAAACCGTCCCACATCTCTACCCCCGTGTCCGCCCCGGTGCGCGGTATTACAGCTCGCTGCGGCTGCTGGATGACGCCAAACGCGCCAATCCACAGGTCTTTACCAAATCCGGCCTGATGGTCGGCATGGGAGAAACCCTGGAAGACCTGCGTCAGGTGATGGATGATCTGCGCGCTGCGGACGTCGATTTCCTGACCGTGGGACAGTATCTTCAGCCCACCCCGAAACACCATCCGATTGATCGCTTCGTCACCCCGGAGGAGTTTGAGCAGATCGAACGCATGGCCCGAAGCAAAGGGTTCCTTGGTGTCTCGGCGACACCTCTGACCCGCTCTTCCTTTCACGCGGATGAGGATTTTGCGGCGCTCAAGGAAGCCCGCAACAGGCAGCTTGGCGACAGCCTTGCGGAGGGTGCCGGCTAACGGACCACCCCTCGGACCGGGATTGCCCCGCGACTGGTGGGTCGCGGCAGGAGGGGCAGAACCGGGAAATCGACTTGTCATCGGTCGCGAACCGCAGCAAAGGCCGGGACAGGCACTCATAGGCCAAGGACCACCACCCAAAGGGAGGAAAATTATGGAAGTTTTGAATTCGATTGTGGGCTATATCAACGGGATCGTCTGGGGACCGCTGATGCTGGTCCTCATTCTCGGCGTTGGCCTGTTCTTGCAGATCGGGCTGAAGCTGATGCCCATCCTGCGTATCGGCACCGGCTTTGCCCTGCTGTTCAAGGGCCGCGAGGCCGGAGATGGCGAGGGCCAGATCACCCCGTTTAACGCGCTGATGACCGCGCTGTCGGCCACCATCGGCACCGGCAATATCGCCGGCGTTGCCACCGCCGTGTTCCTCGGCGGCCCCGGCGCACTGTTCTGGATGTGGATGACCGCACTGGTCGGCATGGCCACCAAATATTCCGAAGCCGTGCTGGCGGTAAAATACCGCGAACAGGACAGCCAGGGCAATTATGTTGGTGGCCCGATGTATTACATCAAGAACGGTCTTGGCGCGAACTGGGCCTGGCTCGGCTTTGCCTTTGCGCTGTTCGGGGCTATCGCCGCCTTCGGCATCGGCAATGGTGTCCAGGCCAATGGTGTGGCACAGGTGCTGGAAACCAACTTCGGCTTCAACCCTTCCATCACCGGTATCGTGCTGATGGCGCTGACCGGCGCCGTGATCCTTGGCGGCATCACCCGCATCGGTGCGGTGGCCGGGAAACTGGTCCCCTTCATGGCGGTCAGCTATGTCACCATCGGCCTGCTGGTTCTGATCATCAACGCCGATCAGCTGGGCCATGCCTTGGGTCTTGTCTTCACCTATGCGTTCACCCCCTCGGCCGCTGAAGGCGGCTTTGCCGGGGCCGCTGTCTGGGCCGCAATCCGCTTTGGTGTGGCCCGTGGCGTGTTCTCGAACGAAGCCGGTCTTGGCTCCGCCCCGATCGCCCATGCCGCGGCTGAGACCAAGGGTCCGGTAAATCAGGGCCTGATCGCCATGCTGGGCACCTTCATCGACACCATCATCGTCTGTTCCATCACCGGTCTGGCCATCATCGCCTCCGGCGCCTGGACCTCGGGCGAAAGCGGTGCAGCGCTAACCTCGCTGGCCTTTGAAACCTCCCTGCCCGGCTTTGGCGGCTATGTGATCGCCATCGCGCTGTCGATCTTTGCCTTTACCACCATTCTGGGCTGGTCCTACTATGGCGAGAAATGCGTCGGCTATCTTCTGGGTGCCAAGGTGCTGATCGGCTACCGTGTGCTGTGGATCGTCGCGATCTACTTCGGGGCCACGGCGGATCTGGGCTTCATCTGGCTGCTGGCGGATACGCTGAACGCGATGATGGCGATCCCGAACCTGATCGCCCTCGCCCTGCTAAGCCCGGTCGTCTTCAAGGTGACGAAAGAGTTCTTTGCCTCCAACGGGCAGACGGAAGAGCCGAGCAAAGGCGCGGCAGAATAATCAAGACCAACCGACATCGGGGCGCGGCAGGCGTCGCGCCCCGGCTTTTCAACCACATCAATTCAAGGGCAAGACGCTATGACCGACGCGCCGAAACGTACCCCGCTCTATGACCTGCATGTCGCCCTCGGCGGCAAGATGGTGGATTTTGCCGGCTGGGAAATGCCGGTCCAGTACCCCATGGGCATCATGGGAGAGCACAAACAGTGCCGCGAAAAGGCTGCGCTGTTCGATGTCAGCCACATGGGCCAGGTGATCCTGCGCGGCGACAACGTCGGCGAAAAGCTGGAGGCGCTCTGCCCGCAGGCCTTTGCCACCCTCAAGGAAGGCAAGGCACGCTATGGCTTCTTCACCAATGACGATGGCGGCATCATGGACGACCTCATCGTCTCCAATGCCGGCGATCATTACTTCGTGGTGGTGAACGCCGCCCTGCGCCATCAGGATATCCCCCATATGAAGGCGCATCTCGACGGTGTCGAGGTGACCGAGATCTTCGACCGCGCGCTGGTCGCCGTTCAGGGCCCGGCAGCCGAAAATGTGGTGGGCGACCTTTGCCCCGCCGCCCGCGAGATGACATTCATGGAAACCATCCTTGCCGATATCGACGGCGTGGAATGCCGCATTTCCCGCCTCGGGTACACCGGCGAAGACGGCTATGAGATTTCCATCCCCGAGGCTGACGCCGAACGCATCACCAGGCTGTTCCTGGCCCATGACGATTGCGAACCCGCCGGTCTGGGCGCGCGCGACTCCCTGCGTCTGGAGGCCGGTCTCTGCCTTTATGGCAATGACATCGACCAGTCGACCTCCCCGATCGAGGCCTCGCTGGCCTGGGCGATCCAGAAACGCCGCAAGGAAGAGGGCGGCTTCCCCGGGGCTGCCCGCATCCAGAAAGAGCTGGCCGAGGGGGCCGCGAAGAAACTGGTCGGCATCAAACCCTCGGGCCGCGCGCCCGCCCGTCAGCACGTTGAAATCCAATGCGCCGACGGCAATACCATCGGTGAAATCACCTCCGGCTGCTTTGGCCCCACCGTCGGCGGCCCGGTCGCCATGGGCTATGTCGCCGCGCCGCATGGCAAACCGGGCGAACAGGTCAAGCTGATCATCCGTGGCAAGCCCCATGATGCAGAAATCACCGCGCTGCCCTTCGTCACCCAGAACTACAAACGTTAAGCTCCAGGAGTACCCGAGATGACCACCTATTATTCCGAAGATCACGAATGGATCACCGTCGAGGGCGACACCGCCACGCTCGGCATCACCAAACATGCCGCCGAGCAGCTGGGTGAAGTTGTCTTCATCGAGCAGCAGGACAGCGGCGAGGAATTTGAAAAAGGCGGCGAGATCGGCGTCATTGAATCGGTGAAGGCCGCGTCGGAAATCTACGCCCCGCTCGATGGCGAGATCACCGCCATCAACGAGACTCTGGCCGACAACCCCGGCGCCCTGAACGAAGACCCCGAAGGCGCGGCCTGGATCTACAAGATCAAACTCTCCGACACCTCGCAGCTGGAGGATCTGATGGATCTGGACGGCTACAAGGCGCTGATCGGCTGATCCTGCGCGGCGGATCCGGCAACCGGCTCCGCCGCATCTTCTGGCTCTAAATATCCCCGCCGGAGGCTCCCGCAGCCTCGGCAGGCGACCCCTCGCAACAGGAGCGCTCCACATGGCCTTCAAACTGACTGATTACGAAGCTTATGATTTTGCCAATCGCCGCCACATCGGGCCCAGCCCGCGTGAAATGGCCGATATGCTCAAAACCATCGGTTTCAACACCCTCGATGAGCTGATCGACGCCACCGTGCCCCCCGCCATCCGCCAGAAAGAGGCGCTGGACTGGGGTCCGGCGATGACCGAACGCGATGCGCTGTTCCACATGCGAGAGATCGCGGGCAAGAACAAGGTGCTGACCTCGCTGATCGGTCAGGGCTACCACGGCACCACCACCCCGGCGCCGATCCTGCGCAACATCCTGGAAAACCCCGCCTGGTACACGGCTTACACGCCTTACCAGCCTGAGATTTCGCAGGGTCGTCTTGAGGCGCTGCTGAACTTCCAGACCATGGTCAGCGATCTGACCGGCCTGCCGGTGGCCAATGCCTCGTTGCTCGACGAAGCCACCGCCGCGGCCGAAGCCATGGCGATGGCCCATCGTGGGTCGCGCTCCAAGGCGAATAACGCGGCCTTCTTCGTGGACAAGAACTGCCACCCGCAGACCGTCGCCGTGATCCAGACCCGCGCCGAACCTCTGGGCATCGACGTTGTTGTCGCCGATCCCTCCGAACTGGAGGCCGCCGCCGTCTTTGGCGCGATCTTCCAGTATCCCGGCACCCATGGCCATGTCACCGATTTCAGCGACCAGATCGCCGCCCTGCATGACAACAAAGGCGTTGCGGTTGTCGCGGCGGATATCCTGTCGCTGGCGCTGCTGAAATCCCCCGGTGAAATGGGCGCCGATATCGCCATCGGCTCGACCCAGCGGTTCGGCGTTCCGATGGGCTACGGCGGCCCGCACGCGGCCTATATGGCGACCACCGACAAGCTGAAGCGCTCCATGCCCGGCCGGATCATCGGCGTGTCCGTCGATGCGCGCGGCAACAAGGCCTATCGCCTGTCGCTGCAAACCCGCGAACAGCACATCCGCCGCGAAAAAGCCAATTCCAACGTCTGTACCGCACAGGCGCTGCTGGCGGTGATCGCGTCGATGTATGCGGTCTACCACGGCCCCGATGGCATCAAGGCGATTGCGCAATCCGTGCACCGCAAGACCGCCCGCATGGCCGCTGGTCTGGAACAGGCCGGGTTCAAGGTCGAACCGGAAGTCTTCTTTGACACCATCACGGTTGAGGTGGGTCACCTGCAGAAAACCGTCATGGAAGCCGCTGTTCAGCGGGGCATCAACCTGCGCCGCGTCGGCGAAACCAAGGTCGGCATCTCGCTCGACGAACAGACCCGCGCCGAAACCATCGAGGCCGTCTGGGGTGCCTTTGGCATCGACCGCAAGGACGACAGCTCCAACAAGCAGTACCGCCTGCCCGAAGCCATGCTGCGCGAGAGCGCCTATCTCACCCACCCGATCTTCCACAAGAACCGGGCCGAGGCCGAGATCACCCGCTACATGCGCCGTCTGGCCGACCGCGATCTGGCGCTGGACCGTGCGATGATCCCGCTTGGCTCCTGCACCATGAAGCTGAACGCAACCATCGAGATGATCCCGGTCACCTGGCCGGAGTTCAGCAACCTGCACCCCTTCGTCCCCGAAGATCAGGCGCAGGGCTACCATGAGATGATCGCCGATCTGAACGACAAGCTCTGCCAGATCACCGGTTATGATGCGATCTCCCAGCAGCCGAACTCCGGCGCGCAGGGCGAATATGCAGGCCTTCTGACCATCCGCAACTACCACGCGGCAAACGGTCAGGGTCATCGCAACGTCTGCCTGATCCCGACCTCCGCCCATGGCACCAATCCGGCCACCGCGCAGATGGTTGGCTATCAGGTGGTTCCGATCAAGGCGGATGACAAAGGCAATATCGACGTCGCGGATTTCCGCGAAAAGGCCGAGAAACACTCGGACCACCTCGCCGCCTGCATGATCACCTACCCCTCCACCCATGGCGTGTTCGAGACCACCGTTCAGGAGGTCTGCCAGATCACCCATGAGCACGGCGGTCAGGTCTATATCGACGGTGCAAATATGAACGCGATGGTCGGCCTGTCCCGTCCGGGTGACATTGGCGGCGACGTCAGCCACCTGAACCTGCACAAGACCTTCTGCATCCCGCATGGCGGTGGCGGCCCCGGCATGGGTCCGATCGGCGTCAAGGCGCATCTGACCGAACACCTGCCGGGTCACCCGGAATACGGCACCGCCGTGGGTCCTGTCTCGGCAGCGCCCTTCGGCTCGCCCTCGATCCTGCCGGTCAGCTGGGCCTATGTGCTGCTGATGGGGGGCGCTGGCCTCACGCAGGCGACGAAGGTTGCGATCCTCAACGCCAACTACATCGCGGCACGTCTGAAGGATGCCTATCCGATCCTCTACACCTCCGAATCCGGTCGGGTGGCGCATGAGTGCATTCTGGACACCCGTCCGCTGAATGACGACGGCGGCGTGACCGTGGATGATGTGGCCAAGCGCCTGATCGACAGCGGTTTCCACGCGCCGACCATGTCCTGGCCGGTGGCGGGCACGCTGATGGTGGAGCCGACCGAATCCGAACCCAAGGACGAGCTGGACCGCTTCTGCGATGCCATGCTGTCCATCCGGTCGGAGGCGCAGGACATCATCGACGGCAAGATCGACGCCGAAAACAACCCGCTGAAGCACGCACCACACACCGTGCGCGATCTGGTCGGTGAGTGGGATCGCCCCTACAGCCGCGAACAGGCCTGCTTCCCTCCGGGCAACCTCGGTGTGGATAAATACTGGCCGGCGGTGAACCGCGTCGACAATGCCTATGGCGACCGCAACCTGATCTGCACCTGCCCTCCGATGGAGGATTACGCAGAGGCGGCGGAATAAATCCACGCCAAGACCCAAGGTGTCGCCGGTTCCCACCGGCGGCACCCCTATGCCGATCCATCCCGCTCACCGTATGCGAGGCAGACAGATGACACTTCATTCCCGGCCCCACGGCGATAGCGAGATTGCCCGCACCGGTGGCCGTGGCCTGCGTCACATTGATGTCGTCCTTCCCGACGGCGCGCCACGATCCCGCGCCCAGATCATCATCGACCTGTTCGACGCCGCAAACGATCTGCTGGACGGGGTGCAATACCGGGTGCGCGTCTGTGGTCTGGATATGCTCGCCAGCGGCCCGGTTGCCGGCCGCGCCCGCGCGCTCGTGGTGTTTCTGGGCGATATTTACAGCCGCTGGCAGCTGAATGCCAAGGAACGCGCCCGCGTCAATCAGGTGATGCGCCTGTCAGAGCGCAGCGCCTTTGTCGGCGGTGCGGTGTTCCTGCTGGATGCGCTGGCGCGCGGCGGCGATCACCATCTGGCGATCCATCCGAATTTCCTCGCCTCGGCCGGGGAATGCAGCCTGCGTCAGGATCAGGACGGCGCCGCCACTGCCGCCTCCGGCACCGTGCATTCGGCGATCTGCAGTTTTGCCACCCCGCATATGCTGCTGGATATCATCGCCGCCGACTGCGGGCGACTGGCCGCGAATGGCATGGCGCATTACCTCGGTCTTGATACCGGCAAACGCCCCAAGAAGAGCCGTATTGCGCTGAACCTAGAACAGAAATCCGCAGGCGACGGGCTGATCACCCAATGCCTCGCCGTGATGCAGGACCATATCGAAACGCCGCTGTCGGTGGCCGAACTGGCCGATATGCTGAATGTCTCCACCCGCTGCCTGCAACGGCGCTTTACCCGCCATTTTGAACGCTCGCCGCTCAGCGTTTACCGGTCCTTGCGGATCGAACGCGCCCATCAGCTCTTGACCCAGACCGATATACCCCTGCGTCAGGTCGCGGTCGCCACCGGCTTTGGCAGCTACCAGAGCCTCAGCCAGCACATCCGCGAAACCTATGGCCATGCGCCGGACGTGATCCGCCGCAGCGCCTTTCGCGGCCCGGCCCCGGACAGCCTGCGACAGAGCCGGATCCACCAGCCGCATAGCGCGCCGCTCTGATGCCGCTGCCGGGGTCCGGTCAGATCCGGTCCTTGATCCGATACCAGCCAAAGGCCAGCGGCAGTGACATCCGCCGCCAGCGGCCCAGCTCAAACCGGCGCAGCGGGCGCTGCATCAGATCGGGATGCGGCAGGCGGCTGCGCCCCAGCGCCTGATCGGCGATCAGCGCCCCGGCATAAGGCGCCATACAGACGCCGCTGCCATGATACCCGAGCGCGGCCCAGGCGTTATCCAGCCCCGGCACCGCCCCGGCAAAGGGCACGAGATTGCGGGTCATACAGATCAGCCCGGACCAGAAATACTCCGTCTCCACATGGCGCCAGGCCGGAAACATCCGGTCAAAATCCGCCCGCGCGCGGGCTTTGGTGGCGGCGATATTCTCCTCGCTCACCCGCACCGATCCGCGCAGCCCCAGCAACAGCCGACGATCCGGCAACAGGCGCAGATAATGCAAAAGCGTGCGGCTGTCGCAGACCATTTGCTCACTCCACCAGCCCTGGTCGGCAATCTCGGCCTCGCTCAGCGGGCGGGTCACCATGATATTGGACTGAACCGGCAGATAGCGGCCCGCGAATGCACCCGGCAGATCGTCCGAAGAATAGCCATTGGTGGCAATCAGCAACCGCCTGGCGCGGACCTGCCCGCCGGCGACCCGCAGCAGATAGCCGTCACCCTGCGTGTCAATCGCCTCGACGGAACTGTCCGAATACATCCGCACCCCCGCCGCCTCTGCCGCGCGGGTCAGGCCAAGCACGAATTTCATCGGGTTCAGCGCAAACCCCACAGGCAGATGGACCGCGCCATGGAACTCCGGGCTGTTCAGCCCCTGCGCCGCCATGTCTTCCTTTGGTACAAATTCATACGGCAGATCATAGCGGCGGGTGTACTCCTGCCCATAGGCATGGAGCTCCTCCAGACGGTCCGCGCGATGCGCCACATAGGTATAGCCCCGCGAATGGCGATCCACCTCCAGCGCGTACCGGTCCAGATACTGCTCCACCAGATCGACGGCCGCGCGTTCGGCATCAAAGAACCGGCGCGCATCCGGTTCGCCATAGCGGCACAGAATGGCATCATCGGCCAGTTTGGCACTGCCCACCGAAACCAGCCCGCCATTGCGCCCCGAGGCCCCCCAGCCGGGCCGTTCGGCATCCAGCAACACCACATCGCCGCCGTTTTCGGCCAGGGTCAGCGCCGCCGACAGACCGGTATAGCCGCCACCGATGACGGCAAATTCCGCCGTCACCTCATCGCGCAGCGGCGCGTATCGTGGCGCCGGATCGGGCAGAAACCGGTTCCAGTACCGCGTCTGGATCGGGCGATCGGTATAGGCCAGAGGTTCGTAGATACGTTTCATTCGGGCGTGCCATCAGATGTCAGGGTCTGCGCAGAAGCTATCCGCAGCCCCCCCGGTGCCGTCAATCCCACGCGAACAGTCCGACCTCAGCCATGATAGCAGGCGATACGCCGCCCCTCGATCTCGCACAGCGCCACCGGCGTCTGGTACAGCGCGCTGAGGGTCTCGCCCGTCGCAACCTCGGCAACCGGACCGGCAAAGGCGACGCGCCCCCCAGCCAGCGCCACCACATGATCGGCCCAGCTGATCGCATAGTTGAGGTCATGCAGCACGATCACGATGCTTTTGCCACGGGTATCGGCGAGACGGCGCAGCTGCGCCATCAGGTTGCGCGCATGGTTCAGATCCAGATTGTTGAGCGGCTCATCCAGCAGCAGCCAGTCGGTGTCCTGCGCATGGGCCATCGCGATAAAGGCACGCTGGCGCTGGCCTCCGGACAGCTCATCCAGAAACCGGTCGGTCAGATCGTCAAGCCCGAACTGCGCCAGCGCGGCGTCAATCGCGGCGTGATCCTGCGCCGTCAGCCGCCCCTGACTATGCGGCCAGCGCCCAAAGCCGACCAGATCGCGCACCCGCACCCGGCTGGCCACCTCCAGCTGCTGGCCAACCACCGCCATCCGCCGCGCCAGCTGATCCGGTCTGATCCCGCGCAGATCGCGACCCGACAGGGTGATCGCGCCGCCACTTGCAGGCATCTGCTGCGCAATCAGCTTCAGCAGGGTCGATTTCCCCGCCCCGTTCGGCCCGATCAGCGCGGTGATCTTCCCGGCAGGCAGGCTGGCATCAACCGCGTTCAGGATCGTCTTTCCGGCCAGTGTGAACGACAGGCCCGCCACGGTGATCATCTCAGTTTTCCTTTCAACAACAGCACGATGAACAGCAGCCCGCCGCAGAATTCGATCACGATCGCAAGGCTGGACTGCAGGTCCAGAAGCCGCTCGAACAGGGTCTGCCCCGCCACCAGAACCAGCGCCGCAATCAGCGCCGAAGCAGGCAGCAGCAGTGCGTGGCGATGGCTTTGCATCAGGCTATGGGCAAGGCTGGTGACCAGCAGCCCGAGAAAGGCCAGCGGACCAACAAGGGCGGTAGAGACCGAAACCAGCGCCGCAATCACGCAGAGCAGCTGCAAATGCAGCCGGTCATACCGCACCCCCAGACTGCGGGCCTGATCGCGTCCCAAGGCCACGACATCCAGCAGCGCCGAGCGGCGCAGCAGCCACAGGGCAACCGGCAGGATCACCACCAGCGCCGCCAGCAGGGCGGTCCGGTCGATACTGCCGAACTGTGCAAACATGCGCCCCTGCACCACGGCAAAGGCAGACGGATCCATCAGCCGCTGCAAAAACCCGGCCAGCGTCCGCAGCAATACCGCAATCACCACGCCAACAAGGATCAGCAGCTGGATGTCCCCCCGGGTCCGCCGCAGCAGGCTGGTAAACAACAGCAGCGCCGCCGCCATCATCACGGCGGTGTCCAGCGCAAACCCGGCAAATCCCGACAGCTGCACCATCCCCGCAAGGCCGAAAACCGCAACCAGCACCGATTGGGTCAGCAGAAACAGCGCATCGAACCCCATGATCGAAGGCGTCAGGATCCGGTTCTGACTGAGCGTCTGGAACAGCACAGTGGCCAGCCCGACCGCAGCCCCGACGCAGAGCAGCCCGGCCAGCTTCGTCATGCGCAGCCCAAGGATGTAGCGCGACGGGACGCCCTCGGACCATGGCAGGCCCCAGCCGACAAAACCAACCGCCGCACCCATCAGCAGCCCCGCCAGCAGCAACAGGCGCCGGTCGATCCATGAGAAGGACAGGTCAGCCATGTGCGCCCCGGCGCAGCAGCATGATGAGGAACAGCGCCGCTCCGAACAACCCGAACACCGTGCCGGCCGGAATCTCGTAGGGCGCCCGCAGGACCCGCCCCAGCATGTCACAGATCAACAGCAGCCCAGCGCCGGTGGCCGCCACCACGGGCAGGCTTTCACGCAGATTGTCGCCCATGATCCGGGACACCAGATTGGGCACCACCAGCCCGACAAAGGGCAGCACGCCCACGGTGACAATCACCAGCGCCGACACCAGCGACACCACCACCACGCCAAAGCCCAGCACCTGCCGGTAGCGCAGACCGAGGCTCCGGCTGGCGACCTCTCCCAGACCGGCAATGGTGAATTGATCCGCCACCAGATAGGCCAGCACGGCAAGGACGCCCGCCAGCCACAACAGCTCGTAACGGCCTGACAGGACGCCGGAAAACTCGCCACTCATCCAGATCGCCAGATATTGCAGCAGATCGGCCTGAAACGCGACGAAGCTGGCGCAGGCCGCAAGGATGCCACCATAAACCAGCCCCACCAGCGGAACCAGCAGGGGCCGCTGCGGTGGAATGCGCCGGGCCAGCGCCAGAAAGACTAACGTCCCGAGCAGCGCTGCAACCGCCGCGCAGAGCATCTTGGCAAAGATCGGCCATGCCGGCGCCAGCAGGGTTGCGCCCAACAACCCCAGCATCGCCGCCTCATTGGTGCCGGTGGTGCCCGGCTCGACAAATCGGTTGCGCACCAGCAGCTGCATGATCACCCCGGCAACCGCCATCGTCGCGCCGGTCAGGATCACCGCCAGCGTGCGCGGTATGCGACTGACCAGCAGCAGCTGCGCCGCCCGTGGGTCGTCAAACAGTGCCAGCGGCGAGACCTGAGTGACGCCAATCGCGCAGCTCAGCACCGCCAGACCCGCCAGCAGCAGCAGACACAGGCCCAGCCGCCCCGCCGGTGATCCGCCCGACACGCGGGCTGGCGCCGCGGTTTCAGCCACCGCGCGCAAACCCGGCCAGGATATCCTCCAGCGTCGCGGTCATCGACTGGATGCCACCGCCTGCGATGTAGATGCTGGCGGAGTTCAGATAGATGACCTGACCTTTCTTCCAGGCCTCAGTGCCGGTCACCAGCGGATTGTCCAGCGTCGCGGCGGCGGCCTGATTGTCCTGCCCGATGGCACTGGCCCGGTCCACGACGATCAGCCAGTCGGGATTCGCCTCAGCGATATATTCAAAGGAAATCGCCTCGCCATGGGGCGCGGCCTCCGCCGCCTCAGCCGCCGCCGCGGCAGGTTGCTCGACCATCGCTTCGGGCAGGTTCAGCGCGTTGTGAATCCAGCCAAAACGGGACTCGCGGCCATAGGTTGTCACCTTCGGACCATTGGTCATCACGATCAGCGCGCGCCCCCGGTCGGCAACGGCGGCGCGGGCACTCTCCAGCTTGGCCAGAAACGCCGCCTCAAGCGTGGCGGCCTGCGCGCTCCGGCCCATCAGCGCGCCATAGCTGCGCAGCCGTGACAGCGCGATATCCACATGATCCGCGCCCCAGATCGTCATGTCCACGGTGGGCGCAATCTCCGACAGCGCATCGACCTGAGCGGAGGACCGCCCGCCCGCAATGATCAGATCCGGCCCCAGCAGGGCAATCGCCTCGAAATCCGGTTCAAACAGCGTCCCGACCGGGGTCGCCTGCGCCTGCTCGGCGTTCAGATAATCGACATACAGCCGCGATGGCAGCCCTGCCATCGGCACATCCAGTGCCGCCAGCGTATCCGCAGCTGCAACATCCAGCACCACGAGGGCCTGCGGCTGCGACGGCACAGCCTGCGCGCCCCGCGCGGTGTCAAGAAGGGGTGTCTCCGGCCTGTCGTCATTGGCGGCAGCAGCGCCGACCAATCCAAGCACCAGCGCAGCAGTCAGCTGCAATCGCGTCCAATTTGCCATGTTCAATCCCGTCAGATGGAGGAAGGCTGGCGATATGGCTGGCTCAAAATCGCCCGCTTGTTAGGCCGGGACCGGGCAAAAGTCCAGACGTCATTGCCTGCGCTGTCTGTCCACAGCACGCTGCGGGGGCCCGACCATCAGCCAGACAGGCAGACAGGTAAGGCAAGATTTTTTGCCACCGCTGCTTGCAAGGTGCCGCAATGCTCACTATGAGACCCAAGGCCCCAGCGGGGGCCAAGCCAGGTTACCCCAAGCTATCAGCACATTATCACGCGGGTTAACATGGCACATCAAACAGCACAGAAATCCTCCCTCCTCATGACCGGGCTGCTGTGCAGCACGGCGCTCACTCTCTTTTCCGCAACAACAGGTTACGCGCAGGACGACACTGTCCTGTCGCTCGACCCCATCCTTGTGAAGCAGCGCGACAGCGATGGCGAAGCCGCTGACCGGGCGACGGCGGTCTATGTGGCGTATGCGGAAATCGAACGCGCCGCGATGGGCGATCTGAAAGACCTTTTTGCGGGAATCGCCTCGGTGTCGGTGGGCGGGGCAATCCCGGTGGCGCAGAAGATCTACGTCAACGGCATCGACATGCTGAAACTGGCGGTACAGGTCGACGGCGTGTCCCAGAACAACCGCGTGTTCCACCACGCCAGCGCCAATGCCTTTGACCCCGGCCTGATGAAATCCGTCCGGGTCGATCCCGGTGTGGCCCCGGCCGATGCAGGCCCCGGCGCCCTGGCCGGTCGGGTGGTGATGGAAACTATCGACGCCGAGGACATCCTGATCGACGGTCAGGCCATTGGCGGCAAAGCACGTCTCAGCTACGGCGAAAACGGCGATACCTTCGGCAGCTCTCTGACGCTGGCCGGGCAGGCAGACGGGTTCGAGATCCTGCTCTACGGCAAGCGCATGACCGGTGACGATTACACCGATGGCGCCGGCAACACGGTGGGCGGCACCCGCAGCGACCTGACCGCCGGCCTGTTGAAACTGGCCTATCAGACCGACGAAGGCCACCGGTTCGAGTTCTCGGGCCAGCAGATGCAGGACACCGCCCTGCGCAACCGTCGCGCCAATTTCGGCACCGCGTCCTTCAATCCGCTTGGCACGGTCTACGACACCAAACGCACGGTCTATTCGCTGCGCTACGAGGATGTGAACGGCGGCGGCAACTGGGATCCCTCGGCCACCATCGGGTTTTCCGAGAATGAGATCGGCAGCATCGGCACCACAGAAACCAGCGTGGGTGTGACCCGGACCTACTCCGCGACCTTCCAGAACCGGTTCCACCTGTCAGAGAGCGATACCATCACCGCCGGGGTGGACTTCCAGGACCAGAAAAGCACCGCAAGCGGCGATTTCTGGGGCAGCAATCGCCCCTCGGAACAAAGCCGGACCGTCGGCGTCTTTGCCCAGGCCCGCCTGCAACCCAGCGACCGGCTGAAGGTCTCCGCCGGTCTGCGCTATGACTGGAACGATTTTACCGGCCAGGACTTCGGCCAGAGCGGCAGCCCCTATCAGCAGGACAGCTCCGGGCTGAGTGGCAACCTCTCCATCGTCTATAGCGTCAATGATGCGCTGTCCCTGCGGGCGGGCTATTCCAACGTCTTTGGCGGGATCGGGGTCGAGGACAACTTCCTGTTCTTCCGCGACTGGGATTATTCGGCGCTGAAACCGCGCCGTGCCAGCAATGTTGTCATCGGCGCCGACTGGCAGAGCGGCAACTGGACCCTTGGCGCAGAAGCTTTCCAGACCAGGATCGACGACACCCGTGACGTCGCAGGCCCGGTGGTCACCAGCTATGATTTCGAAAGCCGGGGCTACAATCTGGGCGCCACCTATGGCTGGGAGGGCGGCTTTGCCCGGCTGACCTTCAGCGACAGCGAAACCCGCGTCAACGGCGCGCCCGCCTCCGGCTACTACCTGCTGGATTCCGGGGCCCCGATCGGACAGGTGCTGGCGCTTGAGGTGCAGCAGGAACTGCCTCAATGGAACCTGGTTGTCGGCGGCCATATCGACGCGGCCTTCGACTACGACCAGCAGCTGAATGAGGCCGAAGCCACAACCAAACTGGAGGGCTACGAGGTGCTGAACCTCTTTGCCGAATATCGCCCGGCCGCCTATGACAATGTCTCGATCCGCGCCGAGATCAACAACGTCTTTGACCGTCAATACGCCGACCGCGCCACCTATGGCGGCGATTATCCCGGCTTTGCAACGCTTAAGGAACCGGGCCGTTCGGTCTCCATCGTGGCCAATGTCTCCTTCTGAGCGGCGGGTCTGACCCCGCTCCGGCCCTCACCCTTCGGGCGCGCCAGACTGTGGCGCGCCCCTTCGGCAGAAACACACCTACGGCGATCAAAACCCTTTTGAAACATGTCCGTATTGCCTAAGACCAACGCATGAAATCATGCCAAGGCGGCTGGGGTCTCCTCACCGCTTAGCCGCCAGCATTCCGCCAGTTCTCCTGTAACATCGCCAGACCGCTTGCCCCGCCGGGATCCCTCTTCGGTGGCGCTGTCTGGCATCGCTGCGGAAGCGCTGTAAGAGATGTACCCAATTCCATACCGCCCCATGCGGGCGGCGGGGCCGGTCCGATGATGGTTTATCAGACAGGCCTGTTCCCCGACCCGCTGTCGGTCTCACCGACCGATGCCCACCCGGATGCCGCCGCAGAGGCGGCGCTGGCGGCCAGCCTTCAGGCGCTGCTCAACGGCTTCCTTCGCGAATGCCCCGAGCTGCCCGGCGACCACAGGTCATCGGCCCCGGATCGCGCGCCCCGGATCGACATTGCGCTGGCGCATATCCCCGCCGTGCTGCGGCTTGGCCTGCGCTATACCTCCCGGACCGGCCCGCTGAAATTCGGCGCCGCGCAGCTGCGGTTTTGCGGCGAAACCTATTGGCAGCCGGCGCCACCGGTCCAGACCATCAGCCTGATCGCGCAGGAGTGTTTTCACCGCTCCGGCGCAACGGATCCGGCCAGACTGGCAGAGTTCCTGCGCGCCATTTTCAACAGCAACGCCGAGATCGAAGCCGCGCTGCGGCGCACCGCGCCGAGCCCCAGCCCGCACCAGTTCCGGCAGGCGGAACAATCGCTGGTCTTTGGTCACTGGCTGCATCCCACACCCAAAAGCCGCGACGGCCTGACCGATTGGCAGCAGCGGGCCTATGCACCTGAATATGCGGGAGAGTTCCAGCTGCACCTATTTGCCGCCCGGACCGAGATCACCCGCCAGGACAGCGCCGCCGCGCCGCTGGCGCAGATCCTGCGCGATATTGGGGGCCTGACCGATGGCCTCTGCCTGCACCCGGGCGAGCAGCTGATCCCGGCCCATCCGCTTCAGGCGCAGGCGCTGCTGCTCGATCCCGCCGTTCAGGCCCTGCTGGCCAGCGGTCAGCTGCGCGATCTGGGGTCTGCCGGTCCGGCTTTCACCCCGACGTCGTCCCTGCGGACGGTCTTTGCCGCCGAGTGCCCCTGGATGCTCAAATTCTCGGTGCCGGTGCGGCTGACCAATTCGCTGCGCGTGACCCTTGCCAGCGAATTGCAGCAGGGGGTTGCGATGGCGCGGCTGCTGCGGCGTCTGAACATCGCAACCAGCCTGCCAAAGTTTCAGATCATCGACGATCCGGCCTATCTGACCCTGACCCTGCCGGAGCGCCGCGAAAGCGGTTTCGAGGTGATTTTCCGCAAGAACCCCTTTGCAGGTGAGGCGGGCGCCGGCATCTTCCCCCTCGCCGCACTTACGGCCGATCCGCGACCGGGGTGTGCCTCGCTGCTGGCCACGCAGATCGCCGATCTCGCCGCGCGCCAGCGCAGCACCCGCAGACAGGCGGCGACGCGCTGGTTCGGCGCCTATCTCGACTGTATGCTCACCCCGGTTCTGACGCTCTATGACCGGCACGGCATCGCCCTTGAGGCGCATCAGCAGAACGCCTTGCTGGATCTGTCCGAGGGGCTGCCCCGGCAGGGCTTCTACCGTGACAATCAGGGCTATTTCATCACCGATGATGCCTTTGCCCCGCTGCGCCAGATCGAGCCCAGCCTCGCCGATGTGCCCGCGCTGGTGTTCAGCCGCACCCATATCAACGCCCGCCTGACCTACTACCTTGTGGTCAACCAGATCTTTGCGGTGATCTGGCGCATGGGTTGCGACGGGCTGCTTAGCGAAGACGCGCTCCTGCAGCAGCTGCGCGATGAGTTGCACCGCCTGCGGCCGCGCTTTACCGGACCCGCGCGCGCGCTGGTGGAGCAGCTGCTCTATGCGCCACGGCTGGCGACCAAGGCTAATCTGCTGACCCGCCTGCACGATCTGGATGAATTGCAGACCGACACTCAGGAAGGGCTGTTTGTCGATATCCCCAATCCGATTGCCGCCCCGCAACGCCAGACCAGAGAGGTGATGCAAGATGCCTGTCTATGACCTCGCGTGCCCATTGGGCAAAGCACAGCCCCACCCGCAAACCCGGCAGACCCGCGGCGCGCTGCGGGTGCTGCGCCAGCTATGCGAAGCGCTGCTGAGCGAAGGCTGCGCCCAAGACATCACCTGGCACGATCGCGGATTGCGCTGGCAGCTCGGCAACCGGTCGTTCCGCGCCAGCGGGCGCTGTGGCGCCTTTGGCCGTTATCGGCTGGATGCCGGCAGCATCGAGATGGCACAGGAGCACGGCTGGCAGCCCGCCGCGCTTGAGGAGGTGCTCTCGGCGCTCACGGCCCCGGCGGCGGCACTGGCCGCGCTGCGCGTCGACCTTGACCGCACCGCCCATCTGGATGATCTCAACCACCGGCAGATCCCCCGCCCGCCCCGGCGGCACCAGCTGGGCATCGCCGATATGGAGCGCGCCATCCACGAAGGCCACCCCTACCACCCCTGTTACAAGGCGCGCAGCGGTTTTAGCGACCGCGATCATCTCCGCTACGGGCCTGAGGCAGGGCAGGGTTTTCGCCTGATCGGGCTGCTGCTGCACCCCGCGCTGGTCCAACAGCGCCTGCCCGATGCGGATTTCTGGCCCCGCGAGCTGGGACCGGCGGAATGGGAGCGCATCCGCAGCCTCGCCGCCACGCACAGCGCCGAGGGCTTTGCCCTGCTGCCGGTCCACCCCTGGCAATGGGACCAGCTGGCACAGGATCCGCTGGTGCAGGCCTGGCACGCCGCAGGTCGGCTGGTCCCCCTCGGCGAGATCGGCGACCGCTACAGGGCGACCCAATCGGTGCGCACGCTGATGAACGCCGACCAGCCGCAGCGCGCCCATGTCAAAACCGCAATGACCATGCGCAACACCTCGTCCCTGCGCACATTGATCCCCGAAACCGTCACCATCGCGCCGCTGATATCGGACTGGCTTGCCGCGGTGATCGCCAGTGACCCGCTGTTGCAGGATCGCTATCCGCTGACCCTGCTGCCGGAATATGCCGGCATCATCGCCGGGCGCGGCACCGCGCTGGAGGGGCATCTGGCCGCGATCTGGCGGCAAAGCCCGGCCTCGCTCGGTCTGGCGGACAATCAGATGATGCCGTTCAACGCGCTGGCCCTGACAGAAGAGGACGGCAAGCCGCTGATCGCCCCCTGGATTGCCGCCCACGGGCGCGACCGCTGGCTGGCGCAGCTGATTGAAACGGCGGTACTGCCGGTCTGGCACCTGATGGTGGCCCATGGCATCGGGCTGGAAGCCCATGGGCAGAACCTCATCCTTCAGCATGACAACGGCTGGCCGACCGGCCTCATTGCCCGCGATTTCCACGATGGTGTCGAATATGTCGACACCCTGCTGTCGCAGCCCGCGCTATGCCCCGATCTGGCGGCGATTGACCCCGCCTTTGCCAGCGCAGAGCCGGATCAGTTCCACGCGCTCTCCTGTGCTGACGGGCTGCGCGAATTGGTGATGGACACGCTCTTTGTCTTCAACCTCGCGGATCTGTCGGACCTCCTGCAACGCCATTTCGACCTGCCGGAGACCCGGTTCTGGCAGCGCCTGCGCGACCGGCTGGACCGCTACGCCGCCGATCACGGGCAGCAACAGCGCATGGCGGGCTTCGCTCCCTTTGCGCGCCAGATCCACGCCGAAAGCCTGATCACCCGCAAAATCGACCCCGACCGACGCGGCAGCTACCGCCATCTCATCGACAACCCTCTGGCCACTGCAAAGGACAGCTGACCCATGTTTGTGTTGAACGACACCCTTTCTGATCCAACCGCGCTGCACCCAAGACTGCAACAGGCGCTTGGCAATGATCTGCACCACCGCTACGCCCTGCGGATGCGCGACACCGGCCTCGGCCTTGCAACCCTGCTCTACCTGAAGGACCACAAGGCCGGCGTTTTCCCAATCCACGCCGATATCCCGGCGGAAGCCGCGAAACAGATGGCGACCAAGGCCGGATGCGACTGGTTTCTGGAGGATGATCTTGTCCCGCAACCGCTGCCCCGGCAGCCCGGTCAGACCGCCAGCGCGCGCCCCGGCGCAGGCGTTCTGGTGCAGATGAGCTCCGGCACCACCGGCGCGGCCAAGGTGATCACCCGCAGCTGGGACAGCATCGCTACCGAGATCCGCACCTATGCCGCCTTCTTTGACCGCGCGGCCGGTATGACGCCGGTGATCGCCTGCCCGGTGACCCATTCCTACGGGTTGATACCGGGGGTTCTGGTGGCGCTGCACCGCGGCCATGTGCCGGTGATCATTGATGCGGTGAACCCGAAATACATTCTGCGCCGCCTGCGCGAGCTGCCTGACCCGGTGCTTTATACCTCGCCTGCGATGCTGCACACGCTGGCGAGGCTCCTGCCCCCGGACGAGACACTGAACGCCGCCGTCACCTCCGGGACCGTGCTGCCCGATCCATGGTTCCACACCATTCGCGCCCGCACCCGGCATCTGTTCCAGCAATATGGCTGTTCCGAAGTGGGCTGTATCGCCATCAATCAGGACCTGCGGGCGCCCGGCGATGTCGGCCGCCCACTGCCGCATCTCGACCTGCAGGCAGGCGCGCCCGGCACGCCCGGCCCGGTCCGCGTGCAGCTGACGACAGGGGAACCGGCCACCACGGATGCCGCCACGACCAACTGGGTCGAAACCGGCGATCTGGGCTATCTCACCGCCGATGGCGGGCTGGTGTTTACCGCCCGTGCGGACGATATGATCAATGTGGCCGGGCTGAACGTCTATCCGCAGGACGTCGAACGCGCGGTGATGAGCCTGCCCGATGTGCAGGATGCCGTCGCCTTTCGCCTGCCCGACCCGCAGGCCGGTTCGCGGGTGGGGCTGCTGTTTGTCGCCCCGGATCTCAGCGAGGATCAGCTGCGCGCGCACTGCGCCGATCTGCTGGCCGACTACCAGAGACCAACCTTCCTGCGCCGCCTCCCCGCCCTGCCGCGTCAGGCCAATGGCAAGATCAGCCGCCGCGACATCGCCAACAGATACGCATCCGGCACCGATCACACAGCCGATCAGCAGGTGCCCGCATGACCTTCGACAGCGTGCTGCACGCAATGCAGCAGACCCTCGCCGGACCGCTGGACAATCCGCATATGGCGCAGTTCCGCCCCGAGGCGGTGCTGAACGATGATCTGCATATCGACTCCGTGGTGCTGATCAACCTGCTGGTGCATCTGGAAACCGACCACGGCGTGGCCATCCCCGAGCGTGATTTCCGCAAGGAGGATTTCGTCACCGTCGCCGATCTGATCCATGTGCTTCTGCCCGACCCGCCGACCTCTCCCAGCGCAGAACCCGAGACCGCGCCCGCCAATCAGGACCCGAGCGAGATCACCGTGCATTGCTTTGTCAGCTGTCTCTGTGCGGCGATCCGGCGGCATGAGGGGCTGGATTTCCGACCCTTCTATTTTGGCACCTGGGACAGCGATTTTGCCATCACTACCCATCAGCATCTGGCCTATCACAGCGCCGAGATGACGCAGGATCACTATATCCGCTGGGTCGAACGACTGTATGGCATCCGCGTCAGCCAGTGGCACGATCCCGCCCTGTCGAAATCCGACAACCTGACCCGCTTTGAAAAACTGCTCCACAACCCGGCCACCGACCGCCAGCTGGTTGTCATGCTCGACATGTTCCACCTGCCGGAGCGGGACACCAAATACAATCAGGACCCGTTTCCGCATTTCGTCATTGTCGAGCCGACCGCCGACCCCGAGGTCTGGCATATGAACGACCCAGATTATCGCTGGCGCGGAGATCTGCCGCGCGCCGCCATCCTCAATGCCATGGCACAGCCCAGCGTGGCGGGCGGCTATATCCTCGACAGCACACGCGTCCGCGCGCCCGAGCCTCATGACCTCGTGGCCTATTTCGACGCGACCTTCCGCCCGGACGCCAACCCGCTGACGGACGCCCTGCGCGGCATTATCGCGCATCACTGCCGTCCCGAAAGGCCTCTGGCACTGCCGGAGCTGGAGATCGCCCTGCGCGAACTTCCGGTGCTGTCCCTGCGCAAATACGCCTATGAACACGCCTTTGCCTTCTTCTGGCGCGCGCTGGACACCAGCTTTGCCGCGTTCGACGCCAATTGCGATCAGGTCGAGGCGCTCTGCGAAGGGTTCCGCAGCCTGCATTTCCTTGCCGCGAAAATCGCCCATACCAGAGACCGCACACTGGTGCCGGATCTGATCGCCGCGCTGGACGCATTGGACCGGTTGGAGTTTGCCATCAAGGAGGCACTTCACACCGAATTCCAGATCTGGTGCCAGTCACAGATACCAGCGGCGCCCGCATCTGCCGCGGCGCTAACGGGGGAGCCGGCATGAAGATCTCGCTCTGTACGATTTCCTTTCGCCATCAGCTGATTGATCTGAAGGACATTGCCTTCTGGGCGCGGGATACCGGCTTTCAGGGGATTGAGCTTTGGGGCGTTCATGCCCGCAATCAGTCACCGCTGGCGATCCATAACGCCCAGTGGATGGCCGCGCAGGGGCTGTCGATCCCGATGATCAGCGACTACCTGCCCCTGCAGGACCATCAGGAGCTGACCCGTCGAACCCGCGCCCTCTGCGCGCTGGCGCAGGGCTGGGGCGCGGACAAGATCCGCACCTTTGCCGGGATGCAGGCCAGCGCCACGGTCCCGGCGGCAGACCGCGACCAGACCACCCGCGCCCTGCGCCACGCCTGCGATATCGCCGCCGATCACGGGCTGCGCCTGCTGGTGGAGACCCATCCCGGCACGCTGGCCGATACGCTCGCCTCAACCGTGGCGCTGATCGACGCCACCGACCACGATGCGCTGGCCATCAATTTCGACGCGCTCCACGTCTGGGAAGGCGGGGATGATCCGGTGACGGCGCGCCGGACCCTGCTGTCCAGAATTGCGCATTATCACCTGAAGAACATCTCCGACCGCACCCGCCTGCCGGTCTTTGCCCCGGCGAATGTCTACAGCGCCGCCGGCTGTCGCGCGGGCATGGTGCCGCTGATGCAGGGCGCCTATGACTACCGCGCCCTGTTGCGCGAAATGCAGCGGGACGGCGATTGCGAGGCCTCGCTGGAATGGTTCGGGGACGCCGTGTTTCAGACGCTTGCGGGTGACATCGCCGAGATCCGCGCGCTTGCCGCCGATGATCTGACCCCGACCGGACAAAAAACGCGCTCGGTCGGCTGAGCCAGCGCGGCAGAGAACGGCACGGATCAATCCTCGCGCCGTTCTCTGCCTGCCGTCAGCAATCCGCCGACGCGCAGGGGCTGCCCACCTGCCGCGACCACAGCATCGCATAGGTGCCCCCCAGCGCCAGCAGCGCGGCATGGCTGCCATCTTCGGTGATGCGGCCCTGATCCATGACGACAATCCGGTCCATCTGCGCAATCGTGGACAGGCGATGCGCAATGGCGATCACCGTCTTGCCCTGCATCACATCCCGCAATGTCTCCTCGATCTCCGCCTCCACCGCGCTGTCCAGCGCCGAGGTTGCCTCGTCCAGGATCAGGATCGGCGCATTCTTCAGCACCACCCGCGCAATCGCAATCCGCTGCCGCTGCCCGCCGGACAGGGCCACTCCGCGCTCGCCGACATGGGCGTCATAGCCGGTCCGCCCGGCCTGATCGCGCAGCCCCAGAATGAAATCATGGGCACGGGCGCGTTTGGCGGCCATCACCATCTCCGCCTCGCTGGCGCCGGGATTGCCATATAGGATATTGGCCCGCACCGAGCGATGAACCAGCGCGGTTGTCTGCGTCACCACGCCAATCTGCGCCCGCAGGCTGTCCTGTGTCACGCTGTCGATCGGCTGGCCGTCGATCAGAATGCGCCCCCGGTCCGGGTCATCAAACCGCAACAGCAGCGACACCAGCGTCGACTTGCCCGCGCCGGACGGCCCGGCAATGCCGATCCGCTGCCCGGCCCCGATCGTCAGATCAAGCCCCGCCACACCCCCGCTGCCATCCTGCGATGCCTTGCCATAGCTGTGATGCAGCCCCTCCACGCGGATCTCCGCCCGCGTGACCTTCAGGGCCGGCGCCGCCGCTGCATCGACCACCGCATGTGGCGTTGCCAGCGACCGCAGCCCCTCGCGGATGATGCCCATGTTTTCAAACAAGCGGATCGTCACCCAGAGGATCCAGCCGCTCATGCCGTTCAGCCGGATGGTCAATGCCGCGACGGCGGCCACCTCTCCAACGCTGACCTGACCCACCGTCCACAGCCAGATCGCCGGAGCCACCACGATCAGGATCAACACGCCGTTGATGGCAATGCTGCCAAAGGCCAGCGTGGTCATCATCCGCATGAACCGCTGGTAACGCGTCCGCAGCCGCCGCAGCGCCGACAGCGCATAACCCAGCTCCTGCCCGCCCTGCGCAAACAGCTTGACGGTTTCGATATTGCCATAGGCATCGACAATCCGCCCCGTCGCCCCGGAGCGCGCATCGGACCATTTCTCCGCCGTCGCCGCGACACGGCGGGCGACATGGCGCACGTAGACGCCGTAAATCAGCACCCAGATCAGCAGCGGCACCGCCAGCCGCCCGTCGATCTGCGACAGCACCACCACCGCGCCCAGCATATAGGTCACCGCGAACAGCACCGCCTCGAACATCATATGCACGCTGTCCTGCACCGCCGGTCCCATCTGCATCACCCGATTGCTGAGCCGCCCGGCGAAATCATGCTGAAAGAAGCCAACCGACTGCCCCAGCAGATGCTGATGCGCATGCCAGCGGACCTGTTCCTGCAGGTTGGAGGACAGGGTCTGCTCCAGCAGCAGATGGTTCAGCCCGACCAGCGTCGGACGCAGCAGCAGCACACAGACCAGCGCGAGGATCATCTCACCGCCGTGATCGGCCCAGAACGCCGCAGCGCCACTCTCGGTCATCAGATCCACCAGCCGCCCGGCATAGAAGATCAGCCCGCTTTCCATCAGCGCGGTCAGCACGCCAGTGACCAGCATCAGCGGCAGCCATCTGCGATAGGGCGCCAGCTGCTGCCACAGATACGGCCAGAGACCGGCACGCGGCGCCGCCCTCTGCGAGGCCGCAAACGGATCGACAAGGTTTTCAAAAGCCCGGAACATAGCGCCCCTCTCAAGGATGAATTGAAATTCGCCTGAGATGTGGGTCGCCTGTCTTTCGCATCAGCAGGACAGCAGCGTGACGGTCCGTGACCCGCTGCTTCCCGCGCCTGACGCGACATCTGCCTGCACCGTAGCCGGGCCGTTCTACTGCCGCCGGATGGGTTTGTCAGCCGGATAATCCACCATGCGCCAAGTCCTGCAATCTGGCTTGCGCCCCATTTTGCAGCCCCCCGCGCACCATGGCTGGCAGCGGTGAATTCACCTTGCGCTGCGCCCCGGAATCTCTATCCTGCAAAGCTGACAGAAAAACTAAGGATTAAGCCCAATGATTACGGATACAGGCCATTTCGACACCCCCAACGCCTCCAAATACCTGCAACAGCTGTGCAAGCATTTTGCCCATAAGGTCGCCGTCACCCATGACGACAGCCGGGGCACCGTGGCTCTG
Organism: Phaeobacter sp. JH20_34; assembly: GCF_048056095.1. Lineage (NCBI taxonomy): Bacteria > Pseudomonadati > Pseudomonadota > Alphaproteobacteria > Rhodobacterales > Roseobacteraceae > Phaeobacter > Phaeobacter sp. JH20_34. The sequence continues at coordinate 38,473 of NZ_JAYMWT010000003.1, forward strand.
GGCATGGGACCTGCAACGCTGACCGCCAGCGCCGACCGGCTCCTGGCCGAGGTCACCGCCCCCACTGCCGAAGAGCTGGATCACGCCCGCCAGATCATCGACAACCACCTGAAGCGCTTTGCCTTTCGCGAAGAATTTGAGGCGATGACCTGGGCCTCCGCAACAGCCCCTGCCTGACCAGAGGTCAGAACCGGATCGCATAGGCGGTGGAGCGGCCGCCCGCGTCCATCCGCGTGACCACACCGGCCTCCTCCATCGCGCGCAGATCGCGGGTGGCGGTGGCCGGAGAAGTCTTGGTGATCTTGCGGTAGGATTTGGCGCTCAGCCCCACCGCCAGCCGCTCCGGCCCCTGCTCAAACAGCAGACGCAGCGCATGGCTCTGGCGATCATTCAACACCGGTCCGTAGCGCAGAAAGAACTGGTTGCGGCGCAGGATAAACCCCGCCTCATCGCGGGCCGAAGCCGCCGCCCGCGTCAGCGTGCGCAGAAACCAGAGCACAAATTCGCTGGCGTCAATCATGCCAGTCGCGCCCTCTTTGCGCCCTGCCTGCAGGGCGGCATAATAGGCTTTCTTGTCCCGCTCCACCTGTCGCGACAGCGAGAACGGCAACGCGCGGTTGCGGGCAAACACATGTTCGATCAGGGCGCGGCCAATGCGGCCATTGCCATCTGACAGCGGGTGAATGGATTCAAACCACAGATGCGCCAGCGCGGCCTTCACCGCCACTGGCATTCCCTGATCGACATTCACCCAGTCGAGAAACTGCGCCATCTCAGCCTCCAGCCGATCCGGCGGCGGCGCCTTATAGAGCACATCCCCCGGACCCGCCGTCGCGGAGCGCACGATCTCCATCTCGAACCGTCGCCAGCGGCCGAGGTCCTCCACCTCCATGCCGGTGAACAGCAACCGGTGCCAGGTCAGGATCTGCGCGCTGTCTAGCGGCTGATCGGCCCGGCGCGCCGCCAGCATCAGCTCCGCCACCGCATCCGAGCGCCGCGAGATCGCCGCCCTGTCGCGATGGCGCAGCGAAGCCACAACCGAGGCTTCGATCTCGCTGGCATCCAGTGCCACGCCTTCGATTCCAAAGGAGGCCATCGCCTCCTGCACGATCTGGCGCAGCAGCATCTCCTCGCGCTCCTGCGGGTTGAGCCCGTGGACAAGCCCCGTCACCTCGCCCACCGCTTCGGCGGCGCGGGCCAGTTCGGGTTCGATATGTGCCGGATCATAGCCAAAGCGCGGCCAGGACGGAGACTGCCAGATATGCGGCATGATGTGATAAGCACCCTTAATCGGATCAAAATTTGGCTTATTATGATCTGAATAGCGGCGCTAATCAAGTCACCGCCCGCCCGCCCCCTGGCTGACGCGGGTCAAATGGCGCCGCCGACGACCGTGGCCTTACCCCCCGGCAAGCGATGCCACGGCCCCGGCAGCAGCGAGGATCGATCAATTCGGCCTCACCCTGCGCCTCCCCCGGCCAATACGACATGCGGTAATGCGACGTTCGGCCAGGCCCATCAGGCTATGCTGTCTTCGCCGCCCCGCATCGGCCTCACACCGGATCCGCGGCGGTCAAAAACACTCAGATGCCCCGCACTCACAACAGGCCACCAGCGCCGGACCACAGCCATGCCCAACATATCCGAGGAGAGACATGGCCGTATCGCCGGCGCCTCGGCCACGCTAGCAATGCGGCACCGCAGGTGTTATCCCTTAACATTAGGGGGTATCGTCGTGGATTGGACTGATATCGACAGTCTGGAACGCTGCACCAGCATCGCCGAGCTTTGGGCGCAGAGCTTGCAGGTCTTTGCTGCGATGGGATTTGACTACGCCATCTACCTGACCGTGGACGGCGACCGCAGTCATCCACATATCCAGACCAACCTGCCCGATATCTACCAGCAACTGCCCAGCCATCGGGATCCGTTTCTGGATCACTGCTGCAACAGCTACGAGCCGCAGTTCACCGGGGCGGAGTTTCTGGCCGATCACCCCTATCTGGCCGCTGCGGAAACCGCATTCATCCGCGACGCCTCGGTCAAGAGCGGGTTTCGCGCCGGCATTGCCATCCCGGTTCGGCTGCAAGGTTCCGACCGGTTCGGCGGTTTCAACATCGGCACCAGTCTGACGCGGGCCGATTTTCTCGCCCATGTCGCGGGCAAGACCGACAGCCTGCGCTTTCTCTGCATGATCATCCATCGCCGCATGGAGGAGCTGCGACAGCCCGCGGCGGCGGCCCCGGAACAGCCCCCCGCCGACGCCCCGGCAGAGGCCGCGTTCAACCGGTCCCTGATCGCCCCGCAATCGGAGGCGCTGACCCGGCTCAGCCCGCGCGAACGCGAGGTGCTCTATCTGTTCAGCCAGGGGCTGACAACCAAGGAATGCGCGGCAATCTGCAAGATTTCGCCCCATACGGTCTCGGAATACGCCCATTCAATCTACCGTAAACTGAACGTCCGCAACCGGGTCGAGGCGATCGGCGTGCTCGCCAGGATCCGGCCCTCCGCGAGGCCCGGCCCCTAGGGTCAAAAGCCGCCCCTGCCCCCTGTCCGGCGTTCTTCCCTGCTGGAAAGGACAGCCAGACCGCCCGCAGATCTGTCCATCAGCGCAGCCCGCTGCTAAAGGCCAGATAGGGAATTTCAGGATCGGGCGCGTGATGGTGGACGATAAATACCTGCTGGCATTGTCGGCCTTTCACCTCGGCATGGCGCTGTTCTGCACCAATCAGCTGCTGCTGCACCAACGCCATCAGCGCATCTATGTGCCGCTGGCGCTGTTCTTCATCACTCAATCCGTTACCGAAATGCTCGGCATCCTTGATCTGGTGGTCACCGATGACGCCTATGATTATCTTGTCGCGCGCTTCAACAGCCTGCATGTGCCCGCCGTGTTTGCCCAGCCGCTGCTGCTCTGGCTCTACGTGCGCGGTCTCACCTCCGAGGATGACGGCCCCCCGGTCACACAAAGGTTCTGGCACGCGGTGCCCATCCTGCTGGCGATCAGCATGGTGGTGTTGTTCTGGACCATCCCGAAATCCCTGTTCGCCCAGAATGATTTGGAGTTCGCGGACCTCAGCCAGTATATTCAGGCGATCCTGATCTACTTCCAGCTGGTCGAAGTGCTGTTTTACTGCCAGGTCGCCATCTACCTGGGGCTGATCATGCGGATGTTGTCGCGATATCGCACGCGCCTGAAGGATCTGTTTGCCACCACCGAGGACCGCGAGCTGACCTGGGTCTGGTGGATCACCACCACGGTCTCCGCCTATCTCCTGCTCAGTGTCGCCGAGATTCTGGCCGACCTCTTTGGTCTTGAGCTGTTCATCCTGTTCAGCGAAGCCTCCGACCTGACCAATGGCTTGTCCAGCCTCGCCATCACCTGGGTGATCGGCGTCTGGGGCGTGCGCCAGCAGCCGGGGCTGATGCCGAAACCGCGCGGCGACACGCAGCCGCCCGCCGAGCGGGAACTGGCCGCCGCAAAATACGAACGCTCCGCGCTCACCGACGATCACGCGGCCCGTATCGCCGCCAAGATCGAACGCGCCATGACCAAGGATATGCTCTACCGCGATCCCAACCTGTCGCTCTGGGATCTGGCCAAACATATCAGCGTCACCTCAAACTACGTCTCGCAGACGCTGAATATGACGCTTCAGTCGAATTTCTTTGATTACGTCAACAAATGGCGCATTCAGGATGCGGTGAAACAGCTGCATGACAGCGATGAGACCATTCTGGTGATCGCCCATGATGTCGGGTTCAATTCGCGTTCGTCCTTTTACAACGCCTTCAAGCGCGAGATGAACACCACCCCCTCTGCGCTGCGTGCCGCCCGCGGCAGCGCCGCCCCATCGACCTGACGCCGACGACGGGGCAGCAGCTGGCCGCTGGCCTGCCGCTGCCGCTCTCAGCCACCCGTCGCCCGCTGACCCCGCCAGCTGCGGCCACGCGCGCCCAGCACCAGCATCGCCGGGGTCACCAGCAGCGTCAGCAGCGTTGCCGCCACCAGCCCGCCCGCGATGGTTGTCGACAGCTCGGTCCACCACTGGCTGGACGGCGCGCCAAACACCATGCTGCCCGCCAGCAGATCCAGCTTCATCCCCAGGACCATCGGCATCAGCCCCAGCACCGTTGTCAGCGCCGTCAGCACCACCGGCCGCAGCCGCAGCGCCCCTGCGCGCAGCGCCGCCTCATGAGGCGACTGCCCGGCCTGCCGCTGCGCATTATAGGTGTCGATCAGCACGATATTGGTGTTGACCACGATGCCCGCCAGCGCGATCACCCCAATGCCGCCCATCACCACGCCAAACGGCCGCCCCGCCAGCAGCAGCCCAAGGAGCACCCCCGCGATGGAAAAGACAATCGCCGACATCACCACCGCCGCCTGATAGAAACTGTTGAACTGCGCGATCAGGATCACCGCCATCAGCACAACCGCCGTCACAAAGGCAAGGATCAGGAACCGCATCGCCGCATCCTGCTCCTCTGCCTCGCCCCGGAACTGCCAGCTTACGCCGTCTGGCAGATCGGCCCGGTCCAGCGCCTGACGCAGCCGCGCGATCTGCGCATCGGCCAGCAGCCCCGGCGCCACATTGGCCGAGAGCGTCAGCACCCGCGACTGGTCCCGCCGCTCGATCGCGCCGGAGCGCGGCACCGGTGCAAAGCGGGTGAAATTGGCAATCGGCACCAGCCCCGCGCTGGTCGGAACCTGAAGCTGCCGCAAACGGTCAAAGCTGCGGTCCGCCGCCGGAAAACGCACCCGCACATCCACCGACTCCGCCACGTCATCGGGCCGGAATGTGGTCACGGTCACGCCATGGGTCAGCAATTGCACCGCCTGCCCCACAAGGTTGAGATCCGCGCCATAGCGCGCGGCCTCGGCGCGGTCGATCTCGATGCGCCATTCCACCCCCGGCAGGGCGCGGCTGTCGGCAACATCGGTGAACCCGCCAATCCCGCCCATGATCTCGCGGATCCGGGCCACCGCCGCCTCGGCCGCCGAGGGGTCGCGGGCAGTGACATGCAGATCCAGCGGCTTGGCCCCGCTTGGCCCGTCATCCTCGGTTTCCACCCGCACCTCGACCCCCGGCAGAGCCGCCACCTCGGCACGGATCCCGGCGCCAATCTCCGCTGCGGGCGGGCGCTGGTCCCAGGGATCCAGCTCCAGCTGAATGGTGCCGATAAGGTCCAGATCATCGCCCCCGCCCAGCGAGGCCACCGCATAGACGCTGGCAATCCCATCGCGGCGCAGCAGCTGATCCTCCACCACCCGCACCAGCGCATCGCGTTCATGGATCGAAAAATTGTCCCGTGCACGCAGCTGAACCTGCATGAATTCAGGCTCTATCTTAGGGAAAAAGCTCAGCCCCGCGCCGAATGTCCCATATAGGCCAAAGGTCGCGATCAACAGCGCAAGGCTCAGCAGAACGGTGGTGCCCGGAAACAGCAGTGCGCGCGCCAGCATCCGCGCATATAGCCCCGCCGTCCCACGGCCAAGGCGCGGATCACCATATTCCGCCGCATGCAACGCCCGTTTCGCCGCCGCCGTCTGCGGCGACCGCCGCGCGATCACGCCCCCCAGAACCGGGATGAACACCAGCGCCATCAGCAGCGATGCCGCCAGAGTCACGATGACGGTGATCGGCAGGAATTTCATGAACTCACCGGTGGTGCCGGTCCAGAACAGCAGCGGCACAAACACGCTCAGCGTGGTCGCGGTCGAGGAGATCAGCGGCCCCGCCATCCGCCCCGCCGCCGCGCGATAGGCCTGCGCCGGGGTCGCGCCCTCCTGCAAATGGCGATCCGCCAGTTCAGTGGTGACAATGGCGCCGTCCACCAGCATTCCGACCACCAGGATCAGCGAGAACAGCACAACGATGTTCATCGTGATCCCCATCGCCCAGAGCAGCGCCACACCAGCCAGGAACGCCCCCGGTATCGACAGGCCAACCAGCAGCGCCGCGCGCAGCCCCAGCGCATAGATCACCACCAGCATCACCAGCACGATGGCCGCCACCACATTGGCCTCCAGATCGCCCAGCATGGTCTCCACCTCGCGGCTCTCATCCAGCAGATAGTCGATCTTGACGCTCTGCGGCCACTCCTGCCGCGCCGCTGCGATCACCGCCTTTGCCGCCGCCACCGTCTCGATGATATTGGCGCCGCTGCGTTTGGTGATATCCAGCGTCAGCGCCGGCTGGCCGTTGATCCGGGCAAAGCTGCGCGGATCCTCGAACCGCCGCCGCACCACCGCGATATCGCCAAGGGTCACCACCGCACCGCCCTGCACCTTCACCGGCATCTGCATCAGATCCTGCGCCCCATCGACCAGCCCCGGCACCTTCAGCACAAACCGCCCGGCCGCCCCGTCGATGGTTCCGGCGGCAATCATCGCATTGTTGCGGTTGATCTGTCCCACCAGCGCCTCGAAGGACAGCCCATAGGTGGCAAAGGCAACCGGGTCGATCAGCACCTCCAGCAGATCCGAACGACCGCCGCCGATATCGACCTCCAATATGCCTGAAACCGCCTCCAGCCGTGCCTTCAGCTCGCGCGCCATCCGGTTCAGGCTGCGCTCCGGCACCGGCCCGGACAGCACCGTGGTCAGCACCGGAAACAACGCCGTGTTGATCTCGATCACAACCGGTTCGGTGGCGGCCTCCGGCAGGTCCGGGCGGGCCTGATCCACCGCCACCCGCACCCGGTCCAGCGCCTCTGCCACATCAGCACCTGCCTCGAATTCCAGCGTCACGCTGGCATAGCCCTCATAGGCGTGACCCTTCATCTCCTTCAGATCCGCCAGCCCGCTCAGCGCGGTTTCCAGCGGCTTGACCAGCAGCCGCTCACTGTCACCCGGCGATATCCCCGACAGGCTGGTGCTGACATAGACAAAGGGGATCGGAATGTCGGGATTGCTCTCCTTGGGAATGCTGACATAGGCATAGGCCCCGGCGCAGAGCAGCGCCGCAAAGATCAGGATCACCGCGCGGCTGCGGGAAAAGATCACCGCCAATATGCCGTTCACGACGGATCCGCCGCGCCGTTGCCATCGCCACCGGGCCGCACCCGTTCGCCTGCGCTGACAAAACCCTGTCCGACGGTGATCAGCCGCAGCTGATCCGGCAGGCCGCTGACCCAGACACCGGCGCCGTCGCGCGCTGACTGGACGATCTCCACCGGGGTAAAGACCACACGGTCGGTGTCATCGACAGATTTGACGCCCAGCCCCCCCGCCATATCCAGCGAGAGCAGCGCCGGTGACAGAAAATGCGCCTGGACCTGATCCAGCGGCACCTCGATCCGGGCGCTGACCCCGGCCGGGATCGCAGCGCTGCGCTCCGCCGGATTGGCCAGCGTCAGCTCGGCGGTGAAGCTGCGGGTCTCTGCCGCCGCACTCTGCCCCAGAAAACTCAGCCGCCCCTCGGCGCTGCGCCCGTCCAGAAACCGGACCTGCGCGATGGCCCCTTCGGTCAGGGAGCCGCGCTGGTGCTGGGGCACCTGAAACACCACCCGCAGCGGATCCAGCGCCACCACCCGCGCCACCTCGGCCCCCTCCTGCACATAGGCACCGGGGGTGAGGTCAAAGGCTTCGAGATGCCCGGCAAAGGGCGCGGTCAGCTGCGTTTCCGCCAGAGATTGCCGGGCCGCGGCAAGATCCGCCTTGGCCACGGCCAGCGCCTCGCGCGCCTCGCTCAGCCGCTGATCGGTGGTCGATCCCCGCTGATGCAGCGCCGCCGCGCGCGTGTACTCGTGTTCGGCCCGCAATTGCGAGGCCTCCGCCCGCGCCAGCGCCGCCTGCCGGGGACCAGCCTGCAAGGTGGCGAGGATCTGCCCCTGCGCAACCCGTGCGCCCTTCGCCACCGCAACGGTGGCCACATGGCCCGACATCTCCGCCCGCAGGGTGGCGTCCCGGTCAGCCCTGCTATGCCCCTCGGCGTGCAGCAGCCGTGTCACCGGCACCGCCTGTGACAGCTGCACAGCGACAGAAACAGGCTCTGTTACGGAGGAATTCCCACCATCGGGCGGCGGCAGCGGGGCGGCGGGCCAGAACAGCCCGACCAGCATCCAGACCACCAGCCCCAGATAGATCGCCGCCGCCAGCAGTGGCGGCCATGTCGCCCTGGCATCGCTGACAAACACCAGCTCAACCGGCGCCGCTGGAGCGGCCCCGGTAACGGCAGAGAGCGGCGGCACGGCGGCTGCGGGGCCGGTTGGCGGCGCGGTCTCCCGCCGCGCCTCCCCTGCCCTGCCCCGCGGTTTCGAGTGAAGCGGAAACGCCATGGATCAGAAGCTGTAGATCAGGCCAAGCCCGACCGAATAGCTGTCCATGGTATTGGTCAGCGGGCTGTCGTGAACCTTCTTGTCGATCAGCTGATAATTCACCGTCCCCAGCACCGACAACGTGTCGCTGATCGGGTAGACCATGGTCATATCCACAAACGGCTCGGTAGTGGAGCCAACATCATAAGCGGCCCGCTGCGCGTTCGCCTCGCTGGCGGACACGCCGTAAAGGAAGTTGTTCAGCTTGCCGTCGCGCATCCGCGCCCCGGCGCCAATATCGACACCCAGCTGGCCCATCTGGAACTCGGTCCCGAATTTGGCCTCCGCGTGATAGCCGTCATGCTCATTGGAGACATCCACCATCGCGCTGCCCGCCACATAGAACCCGTCAAAACGATAGGTCATGTCAAATCCCGCCTCGATCGGTGTGCTGCGCTTCAGCCCGGCAAACAGCGGCTTGTTCTCCGGGTAATCCGGCTTTTCGCCCGCACCCACGCGCACCGAAACCTGCAGGTCCTCGCTGTTCAGAATATGATAGGCGACCCCGTCCCAGCCCAGATGCAGCCGGTCGCTGTCATAGGACACAAACGGCAGGGCGGCGGCTTCGGTGCTTTCGCCCTTGTAAAGGTCGGAGGAGGCAAACGCCCCCAGCCCGAGGGTAAACTGGCCGTTGGAAAACAGCCCCTCGGCGGCGGCGCCAGATGCGCCCGCCAGACTACACGCGGTCACAAGAGCGGCGCTGCGATAAAAATTCATGGTCTTATCCTTTTTCAGATCGTGTTTTAGGTCTTGGGTATGGGTTTCGGGACGCCCCGGCGCGCCCTGGTCAGGCGCGGGCGATGCTGGCCAGCTGCGGATCAGCGCAGCCGGTGGGTGATATCGGCATGGACCACGCAAGGCTCGGCTGAACCGATCTGCCGGACCATGCGCGGTGGAAAGCTGATCGTGGCCACCGCCTTCTGATCAATCAGCCCCTCCGAAATCACCCGTGTCTGCAACTCGGTCACGGTGGTGACCTTGCCGAACAGGGTGCGCTCGACCTCGGTCATCACCCCTTCCCAGCGGTTGGGGCTGGTGCGGGTCCAGTTGATATCTACCTCCCAGGCCGCATTGAGCTGGTTCAGATCCAGTGGTTTGGAAAAATGCAGGGGCTTGGAATAAAGCACCTCATCCTTTGCATCGGACTCGATCTCGCGCCGCAGCGTCGCCGAACAGCCGCTGACCGACCGGAACTGCATCAGCGCCAGCCAATGCCCGTCGCGCGGCTGGATATCAACGCTGCCGGTTCCGGCGCTGGTCGCAGGGGTGGCCCCGATGGCAAACCCCAGTGCGATGCAGAACACCACCGGCAGCAGCGGCACGGCGCGCCGATACCGCCGCAGCGCAGAGGTCAGATAACGGGACTGAAACGAAGGTCTGAGCATGGCGGGGTCTCTCTCTGGTCAGATATTCCGGTTGCGCAACAGCAGGGCTGTAGAGGGCAGGCCATCCGCCGCCTCGCCCTGACCCTAGCCAGAGCCGCGCAGCCCCGTCGTCCAACCGGGCCGGAAAGGACGCCAGACTGCCCGTCCCGGCAGGACAGGACGCCGGACAGCACGGTTTTGCCCCCGACCAGCGGGGGGTCCGGCGCGATGCCGCAGAATCAGGCTTGACGCGAAACCATAAGGTATCATATTAAAAGGATACCAAACGGTATCATATAGGGAGCAGATACCGCCATGTCACAGCAGACGCCGGACCAGCAGAACCACCAGCACCCGGAGCAACTGGCCTTTCGCGCCCTGGCGGATCCGACACGCCGCCAGATCCTCCGGCTGCTGGCGCAGGACAGCCTCACCATCGCCGAGGTTGCGGAGAATTTTCAGATGACCCGCGCCGCGGTGAAGAAACATCTCACCATTCTGGACGAGGGCAATCTGATCTCGGTCCAGACCGAGGGCCGCGCCCGGCTCAATCACCTCAACCCGGATGGGCTGCGGCAGGTGTTCGACTGGTTCGGCTTCTTTGATGCCTTCTGGGACGACCGCCTTGCGACGCTCAAATCCGAAATCGAAAAGGACATCCAATGACCGATACGATCCTGCGCAAATCCATCTATCTGCGGGCCACCCCGGCCCAGGTCTGGGCCTATCTGACAGAGCCGGAGAAACTGGCGATCTGGTTCCACAAACCCCAGACCCCGCTGGTCGAAGGCCCCTATGAGATGTTCGGCACCGAAAGCGGCAAGCGGCTGATGTGGGGCGAGGTGCTGCTGGCGGAGCCCTTCACCCGCCTTGACTACAGCTTTACCATCGCGCCGATGGGCGATGGCACCAGCACCGTCTCCTGGACGCTAGAGGAGGTGCCCGGCGGCACCAATCTGTCGCTGACCCACACCGGCCTGCCACAGGGGGTCGAGGCCTTTGACCTGTTGCTGGCGCTGGACAAGGGATGGGACGAACATTTGGGCCGGATGCGGGCCTCCGCCCACGACAGCTGAGCATCGCAGCGGGCCGGACCTGCCGTTCGCACAGGTCAAAGGCTCAGTCGATAACGGTCACGCCGGGCAGGCTGCGGATCAGATCGATATCCGCGAAATAGCGCTCTGTCATCTCATCGACGAACCCCTGCGACCAGCCCGGCAGGTCAATTTCCTCTTCCACCGCATCTTCTGCGTGGAAATAGGACAGGAACAGCTCGCGCACCTGATTGCGCTGCTGTTCCGACAGCTTCGGACGCTCGGCCAGATAGGCCTCCAGCCTCCGGGTGCCTTCCTCCGTCATCGCCTGACGCAGAATATCCGTCTCACCGGTGAACCGGTAGCCCGCGCCCAACCCGGTGACATGTCCCAGCACCTGCGGCCAGACCACCGGCGTTTCCTCATTGCACCAGACGGTGATCGCGCAATCGGGATTTGCGGTCAGGATATCGCCGACCACCTCGGACCAGCGCAGCTCCATCAGGTCGGTATCCCCGGCAAACCCGTACCAATCCTTCTGCGACTGCGCGGCAAACCCGGCAGGCACCAGCGTCGCCGGATTGCGCAGACCCAGGAAAAACTCGCAGCGATGATCGGCAAACACCGCCCGCAGCGCGGCGGTATTGGCACCGGCATTGCGATAAAGCCGCCCGTCATTCAGCATCCAGGCTGGCACGCCCAGAATCGCCGACATCGACAGCACCACCCGCGCTGGATCCGCGTCGCGCAGAACCCCCTCGAGAAAGTCTTCACACGCCTCGTCGCTGACCCCCTCCTTTGCGGCGCGGCCCTTCAGATCGGTCAGGTCTTTCAGATAGGTTCCCGGTCGGCGCACCAGCACGCCATCCTGCAACAGCCGCGCCGAATCCCGGCGCAGCGACCAGATCAGCTGATCCTCATCGGTAAACGGCGCCCCGATATGCAGCGCAACCGTCAGATCTCCTGCCCCGCCTCCAGATGTGGAGCCGGTCACGCCAGAGATGGTCTGCGGTTCTGTCATCGTCAAACTCCGCCTTGGTGTCGTCGCGCGCCGGGGGTCGCCGGATCACAACCCGCGGCCCATAACAGGCCGCCCCAGCCCCGATGTCACAATAAGGTTGCCCTTAAGACCATAATTAACGGGGTGTTTGTCTTTGTTTTGTCCCAATTTTGTCCTTAATGCAGCCGCCGCACGCAGGCCGGGCCGATCAGGTGTCAGCCCGTGTGTAGCCAGCCCGCGGAAGAAGAGTCAATGCAACCGCAGGGATTGGTCTGTAATGCCTTTGTTAGAGCCTGAATTTATGAACCCCAAGCGCGCAGCTGGCCCGGAACAGGTCTAGCCGACAAGCTGCTTCGGCGCGGCGTCACCCTTCGCGAGGGGGCGAGGAAAACTCACCTCAAAGACCGCACCACGAGGCTGGGCCGCCGAAACCTGCACGGTTCCGCCCCAGCTCTCCACGGTTTTCTTGATAAACGCCAGCCCCAGCCCGCTGCCTTCGGTCGAGGAGGACAGCCGGTGGAACGGGGCAAAGATCCGCTCGCGGTGTTCCTCCGGGATGCCCGGACCATCGTCGCGCACCGAGATCGTCACCGCATCGGGACCGGTTTTCGCGCTCAGCACCACATGGCCGCGTTCCCGGTCGTGATGCTGAAAGGCGTTGGCGATCAGGTTGCGCATCACCATGTCAAAGGCGATCGGATTGACCTGTAGTTCCGGCATCCCCGCTTCGATGATCACCTCGAAACCGGCGCGCGGTCCGGCCAGTTCCAGCACCTCATGCAGGCGCTGCGATGGCTCGATCACCTCCGCCTGATGGCTCTCGCTATGGGTGGTGGAATAGACCAGCAGATCCTGCACCAGCTGCATCATCCGCTGCGACAGGCGTTCCATTTCAACCCAGTTGGAGCGGACGCCGTCGGGCAGATCTATCCCGGCTTCCTGCATGTCCTCGGCCACGAAATCAATCAGGTTGAGCAGGCTGAACAAAGGCGCCTTCAGATCATGTGCCGCAATGGCGGAGAAGGTGCGCAGATCCTCATTGACCACCTCCAGCGACCGGGCCTGCGCGGCAATCAGATCCTGCTGTTCCTGCAAGCGGGTCACATCCACCCGCAGGGAGGCAAAATGCCGGGGCCCCAGCTTGACATCACGGGCCTGAAACACCCGGCCATCCGTCGTGCGCACTGTCCGTGGCTCGGATCTTCCGCGCTGCAGATCCTCAACAACCTGATCAACAAGGGATACAATCTGCGCATCGGTGTAGGGGTTTTCGATGGTGCCATCCATATAGGATTTCACGATCATCTGCTGCATCGTCGCGCCCTTTTTCAGGGCCGCCACCATGCCGGGAAAGATCAGTTCAAACCCATGGTTCCAATGCACCGCCCGCAGGTTGTGATCATAGATCACGATGGCCGCAGCCACCTCATCCAGTGCCTCAACCAGCAGTTGGTCGCCAGCGCGATCCCTCAGCAACTGATTGGATTTGTTGCGATAATAATGGAACCAATAGCCCAGCGTCAGGATGACCGCCACCAGAACGGCACCGATCAGCAGGCCCCAGCGCACCAGAATATTGTCCCAGATCGTGCGTGACTGGCCAAACCATTTCTTGTCCAGATCGCGCAGCAAGTTGGCGTCAACACTTGCGGCGATGGCGGCGTCCAGCTCATCGCGCAGCGCCTCCTGCCCCGGCGCCACCAGGAACCCATAGGGGCTGCTGACCAGCGGCGGTGACAGCACCCGGACATGGTCGTCAACCTCAGCCATACGCAGCCGCCGCAGGAAACTGTTGTGGCCTGACACCACCACATCAATCTCACCGGTCAGAAACGGCAGGATCTGGGTGTCCATCGAGGCAAATTCGACCATCTCGGTGAAGGGGATCTGGCGGGCACCGTCAACGGCGAAACTGCCGCTGACCACGCCGATATCCATTCCAGCGAGATCATCCAGCTCGTAGAGCTGATCGCTCTTGCGGACAAAGGCCCGCATCTCAAACGATCCAAGCGTGCGCGTGGCCAGCCCGGCGCTCAAACGCTCCGGCGTCAGCGCCAGAAGCGATGTCACATCCGCCCGGCCCAGACGCAGCTCATCCAGCATACCGGCCGGGTTTGTGTTGGGCTGAAACACGACCTCCCGCCCCGCCGCGCTGGCGATATGGCGCATCAGGTCGATCGACACGCCCTTTGGATATCCGTCAATATCGGTAAAGGAATAGGGCGGGTATTCCTCATAGGTCATCCGGATCGGTTCGGCCTGCCCCATGCTGGCCAAAGTCGGAACACCGACGAGAGCAAAGAACAGCAATACCGCCAAGCGCCGTATCGTGAATGAAAATAGTACCTGCAAGTGCCGTCCCGCTGTGCATACCCCTCAAGCCACCCATCTGGCCAAAAATGTCTGAACCTATCGTTAAAACGGGACGGTACCTACAGTTTTACCCATTAATCCCCGTAAAAAGCACCCCAGCCGCCGAGGTCGACAGCTGGGGCGAACAGAACAGACGGGTGAGCGGCCATTCCGGGCAGCCCTCAGTCCAGGGTATCCTCGATCAATGCCAGCAAAGCCTCCACCTGCGCGGGGTCAAGGCTGCGGCCCTTGAGGTCGATTCGCACCGCCGTCGGCGCCACCTCAGCCGACAGGTCCCCCCCCGATTGCAGCCGCCGCGCGGCCAGCCGGGTGACCTGCCGGGGGCGTCCGCCACGCGGCTTGGCCTCCGCCACCGGGTCCATATCCGACAGCGCGGTTTCCAGAAGCCGCCATTCCGCCCGCTCATCCGCCGGATCCGCCCCGGCCAGCGCGGCACGCAAGGCGCCCTGCCCGCCCGACCGCAGCGCCGCCGCCAGTTTCAGCCCGGCCTTCTCCGACAGCGCATTGGGATAGCGCAGCAGATCGCCCAGCCCCTCATGCACGGCGGCAAAGCTGCGCACCTTGGAGCGTTTCGCCTTTGACGCCGCCGCAAACAGCGCCTCAACCGCCGCCTCGACCGAGGCAAACACCCCCTGCCCCGCCACCAGCACCGCAATGCGCCCTCGTTCATAGGGCGTCAGATTGGCGCGCAGCTCGTTTTCCTCGATCATCGCCACATAGGCGCCCGCACTGTCCGCGCCCCGCCGCAGAAACGCGGGGATCTCGGCAAACCCGTCTTCGCTCCGGTTCAGCCGCGCATAGGCTTCCAGACGGCGAAAGCCCGACACCAGACCGTAGCCATCGTCCAGCGCGATCACCTCAACCGGGCTGCGCAGACCATGGGCGCGGATAGAACTGATCAGCTCGTCCAGCTCCTCCTCGTCGATCTGCATCCGGTCGCGGCGCAGATAGTCGCGGTCAATCTCGGTCAGCGGAATGCGCAGCACGGTTTCCCCGGCAGTCTCAGCCGCGCGCCAGCGTTCGGCGTCTGCCTTGTCGCGGGCCATCTCGACCCGGTCCGCCACCGCCGCCATCCCGCGCAGCTGTGCCGCCTCGGCCGAGACCTTGGCAATCGGCGGCGCGCTGGCCGGGACGCCACCGGGCGCCGGATCAAAGGGGTTGATGCCGGGTTTCGCGGCGAAACCCTCCTCGATGGCTTCGATTTCGGACGCGTCGGGGGCGCTCAGCCGTCTGCGTTTTGCCATGTTACTCCGCCTCTTCCATCTGGGTGTCACGCCACCAGCTGCCGATGAGCAGCTCCTTGAACTCCGCATAGGTCCGATCAAAGGTTTCGCGACCGCGTACATAGGTATCGCGGTTGAAGTCGCGATAGTCTGCTTCGTAGATCCCATTCACCTGTTCTCCCGCCTGCCCAACAAGGGCGGTGACATCCTGACGGTAGGCGTTCATGAAATCTCCAAAATAGGCCTGGATCACATTCGCCATGTCCGTCTGCTGACTGGCGTCAAAGCGCGTGATCAGCGCCCTCACTACATCCCATTCAAATTTAATTTCCGGCAAACCCGCCGCGCGCTGTGCCATATTCTCGCCCTCCTCGATGGAGGCGAAGGTGGAATAAAGCATGTCGAAAAACCGACCCGTCGAATCGAACTCCAGAAACGATGCCCCCAGCGGCACCAGCAGGATATCCGCCGCCGCCAGCGCGTTGATGGTCAGATAGCCAAGCGCCGGGGGGGTGTCGAGGAAGACGATATCGTAATCGTCCAGAATGCCCTCCTGCTCGAGGAAGTTGCTCAGCGCATCCCACAGCGGCCAGCTGCGCAGCCCCATGCGCCAGACCGGAATCTGGAATTCCGCCCAATACAGGTTCAGCTGCGCGCCGATCAGATCAATATTCGACCAATGGGTTTTCTGGATGACGTTTCGCGACGAAACCCGCAGCGCCTCGTTCAATGTCTCATCCAGCGGCAGTTCCGGCTCTCCGGCGGCGGCGCGCACGGCGTTTTCCGCAACCACGGATTTGGCGTAATCCTTGGCGATCAGCGGAAAGACGGTGGACCATTCGTCCTCAACCTTGCCGCCAAGGATTGAGGTCATCGACCCCTGGCTGTCCAGATCAATGACCAGCACCTTGTAGCCATCCAGCGCAGCGGACATTGCCAGATGCGCCGCCGTCGAGGTCTTGCCAACGCCGCCTTTGAAATTGGCAACCGCCGTCACCTTGGCCGGCACGCCCTTGGGCCGGTAGGGCAGATATTCCTTGGTCGAGATCCCTTCGGAGGCAAAATGCCGCCGCAGCGCCAGCACCTCCTCCAGAGTGAACCATTTGGAGCCGCCTTCTCCCTCGCCCTGCGGCAGGTCGGGGTGGTTCTTCAATACCCGGCGCAGATGCTGTGGCGCGACCGGGATCAGATAGCGGGTGATCTCCCAGGTGGAGAATTTGCGCAGTCGTTTTTCGCCGTCGGGCGCATAGCCGCGCCGGGCCAGATCCTCGCGCCCTTTGGTGCACATGGCGGCGGCCTTGGCGAACCGTGTGGTCTGGATCGGATCCGGCAGTTTGGCGGCGGCCTGTTTGGGATCCAGATTGAAATACGGGGGCAGGGGAGGCGATGTCATGTTGCGGCTCGATCTCGGTGCATGTGGATGCGTGTTATCGCGCGTGTTTTCTATTTGCGCTTATATGCCAGAGAATAGGGAACATCTTGCAGGCTGCCTAGGTCATATGGACCCGCAAGGGCAATTTTTGCAGGTGCTTCAATCCACCTCCGCCCGGTTTCGCCGCGAAACGTTCGGCTTTTCCTTGGAAAACTCAAAAATAGCTGACAGCTAAACGTTTATATTTTTTAGAGTCTTTAGAGTCTTTGGTTCCGGTTTAACATTCAATTACAGTCAGTTACCCCAGTTTGGGGACCCGCATCCGGTACAAGAAGCACCTGAACACGGGATGAAAGGGACCCGTATGCGGGATAACAGGCGCCTGAAAGCGGGGCAAAAGGCGCCGATTCTCAGGATGGCGCTGCACGCCGGCAGTCCGGTGTCAGAGGTGCTACCAGCCCGATGCTAGACCGAATGACAGCCATAAAACAGAGCCTGTTGCGCCATTTTTGACACTGATTGGCGGAAATTCCTGTTGCGCCCCCAGCGCGCGCTCTGGGCCTCTGCGGCGCAACGGCGGGTCGGATCATGCGATCATGGGGCATCGCCGCGATTCGCAACAGGGCGTCATTTGCCACGATTGATCCCGTGAACGGGTCCCTTTCGGCGTGGCGGTGGCCGCTGCCCGGAACCGGTGCCAAAGACAAATGTCGGCCGACCCAATAACAAAGGAACCCATGTGCGGTTGTCGCATAGGTTCCTTTTGTGGCAGGGTATGGCGCAATTGAGGCCCATGATGACAGGCAGTGATTCCATGGCAGAGCCCGGCTTTGACACAGAGCGGCTGACCGGCGCGTTGACCCGCGAAACGGTCAAGAAGAATGTCGCCGCGATCCATATCAGCGGCAAGCTGACGCTGTTGCAGCGCAAGCTGTCGAATGTGCTGCTGCTCAATGCCTATGACACGCTGACCTCGGCGCGCAGCCATACCATCGACGCGCGCACCTTGGCGATGATGGTGGGGTATAATTCCAACGATATCGACAGTCTGCGCGCCAGCCTGCGGGCGCTGGCCGAAACCGTTGCCGAATGGGACATGCTGGACGAACAGGGTCATCAGGAATGGGGCGTCTCGTCACTGCTCAGCTTTGCCAAGCTGAAGAATGGGATCTGCGAATATGCCTATTCGCCGGAGCTGGCCAAGAAACTGCACGACCCCAAGATTTTTGCTCTGATCAACGTCAAGATTCAGCGCAATTTCAGCTCCGGTCACGGGCTGGCGCTTTATGAAAACTGCTATCGTTTTGTGCGCACCGGATCGACTGGCTGGTGGGGGCTCGATATCTTTCGCAAGCTGATGGGGGTGGATGGCTCCGCCTATTACGAGAGTTTCAAACATCTCAACGCCAAGATCATCAAACCGGCGGTGGCCGAGGTCAATAAATCCTCCGATATCATCATCGAGCCGCAGACCCGCAAGAAAGGCCGCGCGGTCAGCGAAATCCGTTTCCTGATCCGTGAAAATCCGCAGATGGCGATGTTCCAGATCGACGACAGCGACGGGCTGCGCCAGCAACCGGTCTATAGGGCGCTGCGCGGGCAGGGCGTGTCAGACCGTCTGGCGCGGCAGTGGATCACCGAACACGGGCCGGATTACGTTCAGCAGAAACTGGATTACGTGGCCGGGCAGGGGGCGGTGAAATCGCGGCTTGGCTATCTGCGGGCGGCGATTGACGGCGATTACAGCGCGACACCAGAGGCGGGAACCCCGCCGCCGATCACAGCCGAGGAGGAGGCCCGCATCCGCGAGGCCCGTCTGGCACGCGAGGCGGAGGCCGCCGCAGAGGCCGCCGCCTTTGACGCCCGCGCCGCAGCCCGCCGGGACCGGGCGCGGCATCTGGAAACTGTCGAGGCGCTGGTTTCGCGGCGAAACCCGACCCAGCGTGACGCAGACAAACGGCTGTTCCTGTCGCGGCTGGAGAGCGATCTGGACCGCGAGCATTTCCGTCAGCACGGCTGGCGCTCGGCGCTCAATGCTGCGGCCATCATCGCCTTCTGGCGTGAGCTGGAGCCGGAGGCCTTCGACAGCTAGCGCGGTCCCGGCAGGGGGCGCGAGGGAACCAACAGCGGTCTGCCGCGTTGGTCCGGCATGGTCTATTTTCTATTCAACCCCTTTGCGCTGAGCCTGCTGCGGACGCTGCTGGCGGTCCTGCTGTCGGGTCTTGCCGCCCTGATCCTGCTGTCGATGCTGACCCAACCGGCGCGCGCGGGCGGAGCGCAGGCGCTGGATCCTGCACCGGTCGGATCTGTCGCGCCGTTTGCTCGACCCGCCGCACCGGGGTCGTGACCGCCCGCTGTCATTCTTCACCTGCCATGCCGCAGGCACCATCGTCAGGAACCCTCGCCATGTCCGCAGACCGTACCACCGATCATTCCGCCCGTGATTTCGCCTGGGCCGTGCCGATCATGCGGGCGGGCTACGCCGGGCGCGGGCTGGTCTACCTGCTGGTTGCGGGTCTGTCGCTCTGGTCGATCCTGAATGGCGGAGAGGCGGAGGGCACCGCCGAGACGATGCAGCGGTTTCGCAGCGGCTGGGGCATCGCGGTGCTGCTGGTGATCGCGCTGGCGATGTTGGCCTATGCCATCTGGAGGGCCGTCGACGGGATCTGGGATCTTGAAGATTATGGCAGCGACCTCAAAGGAGTGGTGGCAAGGGCCGGGATGATCATCACCGGTCTGGTGCATCTGGGGCTGGCCGCGCTTGCTATCATTGTTGCGGTTGGGGTCAGCCGGGGCGGTGGCGACACTGGCGTCGTACAGCAGCTGTTTGCCTCTCCGATGGGTCAGCTGGCGGCGGGGATCATCGGGGTGATCACCATCGCCGTCGGCTTGTACTATCTGCACAAGGCCTGGACGCAGGGCTACCTTGACCATCTACAGGGCAACCCGGTCACCCGCCATCTGAACATGGCGCTGCGCATCGGGCTGGCCGGGCAGGGGGTTGCAGTGGGCATCATCGGCCTGCTGATCGTACAGGCCGCCACCTATTCCTCCCGCAGCGAGGCGGGTGGTCTGGGGTCGGCCTTTGACTGGCTGCAATCCAAAGCCTATGGCCAGGCGCTGGTGATTGCCCTCTGCCTTGGTCTTCTGGGGTTTGGCCTGTTCTGCTTTGTCAACGCGCGCTACCGGATCGTGCCCCGGGCCGATGCCTCCGGCACGCCGTCGCTGCGGCAATTGCTGAACGGCTAAGGCCGTTCCCTGACCAAGCGATCGGGCGACCGCGCCACACCGGCGCGTGCCTCTCGGCGCAGGGGCGGAGCCGGCAGGTCAGGCCAGCACGCGGATATAGCCCGCCAGCCCGGTTTTCTGATGTTCGATCACATGGCAGTGAAACGCCCAGTCGCCGGGATTGTCGGCCACCAGTGCCACCTCGATGATTTCATCCTTCAGCAGCAGCGCGGTATCGGTCCAGTTGGACGGCAGGCTGCGCCGGTTCGACCGCAGCGGGCGGAACACCAGACCGTGTAGGTGGATCGGATGGGCGTTGGGGCTTTCATTGCGCAGCCGCAGGATCACGCTTTCGCCGCGGTTGAGCACCAGCAGCGGGGCGGCGCCGGGGGTGTCGGGAGCGGCAGCGTCACCGGGCCAGGGTTTGCGGTTGATCGACCAGAAGCTATAGCCCAGCGAGCCGCAATAACCGTTCTCCTGCGCGCCGCCTTCGGGCGTCCAGCCAAAAACCAGATCCTCGGTGCGCGCTTTGGTCAGATCCGGCTCAGGCACGTCATTGGCGGGCAGCGGCGGCAGCTCGGCCAGATCGCGGCCAAGGCTGGGACCGGTGGCGCGGATCCGGGCCAGACGGCGGGGTCCGCCGGGAAAGTCGGTCATCACATCGACATAGGCGCCTTCGATCCGGGGCATCTGCACCGCGATATCCAGACGTTGGCCGGGTGACAGCAGGGCAGGGGCCGTATCCGTGGGCCAGTCGATGGCCTCGCGCAGCGGGTGACCATCGGCGGCAATCACCTGACCGGAGGCACCCAGCACAAAGGGTTTGTAGATCCGCGTGGTATCGGTGGCCGCAAGCCGCAGCCGCGCCAGCCCGCCGGTGGGGGCCTCATAGACCGGGTCGCTGTCCCAATTGGCGGTTATGATGGTGCCAAAGGTGCCCGCCCGCGCCGCCCCGCGCGCAGTCCACAGCTTCAGCCATTCGCCATTGGGGCGCAGTCGGAAATCGCGCAGGTTCAGGGCAATATCGGCGTCAAATCCGGGGTCTTCGGCCTCGTCCACCACCAGCACGCCGGTCAGCCCCATGGCCATCTGGTTCATCGTCATGCAATGCGGGTGATACCAATAGGTGCCGGCATCCATCGGGGTGAAGTGGTAGTCGAAACTCTCCCCCTCGCCGATGGGAAATTGCGTCAGATAGGGCACCCCGTCCATGGCATTGTCCAGCCGGATGCCGTGCCAGTGCATTGCCGTGTAATCGGGCAGGGTATTGGTGACCCGCGCGGCAAAGGGCCGACCCTGTTTGAGGCGGATGACCGGCGGCGGCCCGTCAGGGCGGGTCGAGATCAGGTCATCAGTGGGCTGATCGGCGATGGTATAGCGGGCGCGCTGGATGTGGATCGGCAGAGGCACCGCCGTGGGTTGGGCGCTGGCCCGCGCCCTGGCGGGGGTGGTGAGCTGTGCGCCCGCCAGCCCCAGTGGCGCCAGCATTCCGGCGGCCCCTGTCAATTGCAGCGCGCGGCGGCGGCTCAGGCGGGGCGAAGGTCTGTCTGCGGTCATGGTTCTACCGGTTGCGGGAGAGGCTGCGGGCAGGCTAGCGGGTTTGGCTGGCGGGTGTAAGATCCGGCGACAGGGCTGCGGCGGAATTACCCGCCCTCTATGTGCCGGTCAGCGAGCCGCGGGCCTGCCGCAGGACGGTGCCGATCTTGCGGAACAGATCGGCGCGCACGCTGGTTGGCCGCCAGCCGAGGGTCACCCGGCGCGGGCAGGCATCGGCAAGCGGCGTCATCACCACATCCTGTCCCGCTGCAACCCCGGCATCGACCGCGAGATCGGGCAGCAGGGTGATCCCCAGCCCCTCGCTCACCATGGAGATCAGGGTGGAGAGCGAGGTGGCGGCAAAACTGTCGTCGCGCTGGATATCGCGATCGGGAAAGGCGCTGAGCGCGTGATGATGCAGACAATGGCCCTGTTCGAGCAACAGCAGCTGTCGCCCGTCCAGATCGGCCCCGCGAAGGGTGGTGTCGGCCCCGGCGCTGAGGTCAGAGGCGGGCGGCGGCGCGGCAAGGTGATAGCCGTCGTCGAACAGATGCAGGGTTTCCAGCCCGGAGGCGGCATAGGGTTCGGCATAGATCACCAGATCCAGCCGCCCGCTGTGGACGCCTTCCAGCAGCTGGCCGGTCAGTTCCTCGCGCAGGTAGAGTTGCAGATCGGGAAAGCTGGATTTCAGCGCAGGCATGGCGCGGGGGATCAGGAAGGGGCCGATGGTGGGGATTGCGCCCATTCGCAGGGTGCCGCCTTCGGGTCTGGCCTGCGCGGCGGCGAGCTCCTCGATCTCGCGGCTGTCCTGCAACAGCTTGCGGGCGCGTTCGGCAATCTGGGCGCCGACCGGGGTGAGGATGACCGAGCGTTTGGTACGCTCTGCCAGGGTGACCCCGAGCCGCTCTTCCAGCTCCCGCAGGCCGACGCTGAGCGTCGGCTGGCTGACAAAGCATCTGGCGGCGGCGCGGGAAAAGTTCAGCTCATCCGCAACCGCCACAAGGAAGCGCAGCTGTCGCAGGGTGAGGCTGGTGTTATAGGGTGCGTCTATCATCTTGCGTTTTTTAATCCGGTTTTACGAAGGCAGGCAAGCTGTGCCGATCAGGTTCTCGCCCCGACTCAGGTGGCATGTGCTAGGGTGGGCGACAGCAGGGGACGGGAAATTTTGATAGCTATTTCCTATATAAGAAATCCTGATTTATCATTTCTTATAATCACGATCCACTGCTAGCCTTTGCCCGGAGAGGCCCGGTCCCGGCGTATTGTCAGGGAGGAATGCCGGTGCGTCATGACCCAAGACCCAGGAGAGACAACATGCAGCAAGGTGACGGAAACACAGGCGGAAAATGCCCGGTTCTGCACGGAAGCAACACCAACACCAGCGCCGGTGTGGCAGATTGGTGGCCCAATGCGCTGAACCTCGACATCCTGCACCAGCACGACCGCAAGACCGACCCGATGCCCGAGGGGTTCGACTACCGCGAGGCGGTGAAATCCCTGGATGTTGAGGCGCTGAAGGCGGATCTGACGGCGCTGATGACCGACAGCCAGAGCTGGTGGCCCGCCGATTGGGGCACCTATGCGGGTCTGATGGTGCGGATGGCCTGGCATTCGGCGGGCACCTACCGCGCGGCGGATGGCCGGGGTGGGGCGACCACCGGCAACCAGCGCTTTGCACCGCTGAACTCCTGGCCGGACAACGTCAATCTGGACAAGGCGCGCCGTCTGCTGTGGCCGATCAAACAGAAATACGGCAACAGCCTGTCGTGGGCCGATCTGATCGCATTGGCGGGCAATATTGCTTATGAGTCCGTTGGCTTGCCGACCTACGGTTTCTCCTTTGGCCGCGAGGATATCTGGTCGCCGGAGAAAGACGTCTACTGGGGCGCGGAAAAGGAATGGCTGGCCGCAGGGCGCTATGAGGATGGCGCGGATCGTGACTCGCTTGCCAATCCGCTGGCGGCCGTACAGATGGGCCTGATCTATGTGAACCCCGAAGGTGTCGGCGGCGAACCGGATCCGCTGCGCACGGCGCAGGATGTGCGGATCACCTTTGAACGTATGGCGATGAACGACGAGGAAACCGTGGCGCTGACCGCAGGGGGCCACACCATCGGCAAGGCGCATGGCAATGGCCGCGCCGATGCCATTGGCAATGATCCCGAAGGCGGCAGCCTGATCGAACAGGGTCTGGGCTGGAGCAACAGCAACGGCACCGGCCATGGGCGCGACACCATGTCCAGCGGCATCGAAGGCGCCTGGACCACCAATCCGACCAAATGGGACAACGGCTATTTCTACCTGCTGTTCACCTACGACTGGGAGCTGAAGAAAAGCCCGGCAGGCGCCTGGCAGTGGGAGCCGGTCAACATCAAGGAAGAGGACAAGCCGGTGGATGTGGAGGATCCCTCGATCCGTCACAACCCGATCATGACCGATGCGGATATGGCGATGATCAAGGACCCGGAATACCGCAAGATCTCCGAACGGTTCTACAAGGATCCGGCCTATTTCGCGGATGTCTTTGCCCGCGCCTGGTTCAAGCTGCTGCACCGCGATATGGGGCCGCGCAACCGGTATATCGGCCCGGAGGCGCCGCAGGAGGATCTGATCTGGCAGGACAATGTGCCCGCTGGCAGCACCGGCTATGATGTGGCCGCGACCAGGCAGCTGCTGCGCGATTGCGGCCTGTCGCAGGCCGATATGATCGCCACCGCCTGGGACAGCGCGCGGACCTTCCGTGGATCTGACCTGCGCGGCGGGGCCAATGGCGCCCGGATCCGTCTGGCGCCGCAGAAGGACTGGGTCGGCAATGAGCCGGAGCGTCTGGGTCGCGTGCTGGAAACCTATGAAGGGATTGCCGAAAAGAGCGGCGCGAGCCTTGCCGATGTGATCGTTCTGGGGGGAGCTGTGGCGATTGAGGCCGCCGCCGAGGCTGCCGGTTTCGCCACCGAGGTGCCCTTTGCCCCCGGTCGTGGCGATGCCAGCGCTGAGCAGACCGATGTTGCCTCTTTTGCGGTGCTGGAGCCGGTTCACGATGCTTTCCGCAACTGGTTGCAGGGCGA
The DNA here is from genome assembly GCF_048056095.1 of Phaeobacter sp. JH20_34. Taxonomy (NCBI): domain Bacteria; kingdom Pseudomonadati; phylum Pseudomonadota; class Alphaproteobacteria; order Rhodobacterales; family Roseobacteraceae; genus Phaeobacter; species Phaeobacter sp. JH20_34. Next base: position 62,990 of record NZ_JAYMWT010000003.1, read on the forward strand.
TTTCTCCGCCTCGGCGGTGGAGATGATGCTGGATCGGGCCCATCTGATGGGGCTGACCGCCAAGGAAATGACGGTTCTGATCGGCGGCCTGCGGGTGCTGGGTGTCAACCATGGCGGCCGCAAGCATGGGGTCTTTACCGACCGCGAAGGCGTGCTGAGCACCGATTTCTTCGTCAACCTGCTGGACATGGGCAATGTCTGGCGCGCGGCGGGCGATGAGGTCTACGAGGTCGCGGATCGCCAGAGCGGCGACGTGAAATGGACCGCCACCAATGTGGATCTGGTGTTCGGCTCCAATTCCATCCTGCGCGCCTATGCCGAGGTCTATGCCCAGGATGACAACCGCGAGAAATTCGTCAGGGATTTCGTCGCAGCCTGGACCAAGGTGATGAACGCCGACCGGTTCGATCTGCACTGACCCCATCCGATTTCACGGATGATGACCTAAACGACCCCGTCCGGCAGCTGATGCCGGGCGGGTTTTTCATGGCTCAGGTCGGGGTGGAGCCGGCAGCGCCGCTTTCGGTTGCCAGCAGCGGTGCAAGCACCGGGGCAGGGGCCTCGATCAGATCGCTGAGACGGTATTTCATCAGCACCTCGGCAAAGGCCTGCGCTGCCTCGCAGAGCACCCCTTTGAGGCGGCAGTTGCCGACCAGCAGGCAGCTGCTGCAATCGACGATCTCCATCGGTTCGCCCATCGCCTGCACCACATCGCCGAGGCGAATCTCTGCCGGATCCATGTTCATCTGCACCCCGCCCGACCGGCCCCGGATGCTGCGGATATAGCCGTGGCGGACCAGCTCGCTGATGATCTTCATCACGGAACTGACCGGCAGCTGGTGCATGCGGCTCAATGTCTCAATCTCGAACATCTGCTTTGGCCGGCTGCCCAGCAAAATAAGGAGCCTCAGCGCGTAGTCGGTTTTCAGATTCAGCTTCATTGCGGGCTCCGGGTGGCGGCATCTGCGGTGTTTAATATTCATTTCGGTTGAATGTTTGTATAGCGGAAATATACATTCAGCTGAAATGAATGTTTTACCACGGCCACCCGGATATCCCGGTTCCGGCCAAAGCAGAGAAGGACCAGACCCATGGCACAGCCCCTGTCAGAGCAGACCAAGGCGATTGTGACCGCAACCGTTCCCGCGCTGGAGGCCCATGGTGGCGCCATCGTTGCGCTGATGTATGAGCGCCTGTTGGCGGATGCGGAAATCCGCGCCCTGTTCAACCAGTCACATCAGCAGAACGGGTCCAGCCAGCACGCGGCGCTGGCCAATGCGATCCTGGGCTACGCCCGCAATATCGACAATCTGGGCGCGCTGAGCGGCGTGGTGGAGCGGATCGTCAACAAACATGTCAGCCTGCAGATCAAGCCCGCGCATTACGCCCATGTGGCGACCGCGCTGCTGGGGGCGATCGAGGCGGTGCTGGGCGATGCGGCAACGCCGGAGGTGCTGGACGCCTGGGGGGCCGCCTATTGGTTCCTTGCCGATCTGCTGATCGCGGCGGAAAGCAGGATGTATGAGGAGATTGCCGCAGCGGAGGGCGGCTGGGAGGGCTGGCGCGATTTTGCCATCACCGGGATCCTGCGCGAGAGCGCTTCGGTCAAATCCTTTGTCCTGCGGCCGGTGGATGGCGGTGCGGTGCTGCGGCACAAGCCGGGGCAATATCTGTCCTTTGATTTCGATAGCCCCGAGACCGGCAAGGCGCGGCGAAACTATTCGATCTCCTGCGCGCCGAACGGGGAATACTACCGGATTTCGGTCAAGCAGGAGCCGGGTGGCGTGATCAGCGGCTGGCTGCATGAGGTCGCGGCGGAGGGCACCATCCTGCGCGTGGCGGCCCCGGCGGGGGATTTCTATCTGAAGGATCAGGCGGAGGCGGAGGTGGTGCTGCTGTCGGCCGGTGTCGGGCTGACGCCGATGGTTGCCATGCTGGAGAGCCTGGCCGCGAATGATCGCAGCGCCACCTATCTGCACGCGGCGGTCGATGGCGACAATCTGGCGATGGAGGGGCTGAGCAAATCACTGGCGAAACGCAGTGTGATCTTCCTCGAAACGCCGAGCGAGGCTGACCGCGCCGCCGCGCGTTATGATGTGGAAGGGCGGATCACCCCGGACTGGCTGGCGGCGAATACCAATACCGCCGTTTCGGACTATTACATCTGTGGGCCAAAGGGATTCATGGCGATGGCCATTGCGGGTCTGCGGGCGGCGAATGTCGATATGGAGCGGATCCATTATGAGTTCTTTGGTCCGGCGGAAGATCTGGGTGTCGCCTGACACCTGACGCCCGACATCTGAGGGCTTGACCGGATCCGTGCCGGGATATGGCCGCGACGTTGAGCTGTCGCGGCCATATTGCGTGATGCCTGTCGCGTGATGCCCCTGTTAATGGGCGAGGAAGATCGGCAGCTCTGTCTGCTGGAGCATCGTGCGCGTGGTGCCGCCGAACATCGCCTGACGCATACGGGAGTGGCCGTAGGCCCCCATCACCACCAGATCGACGCCGATTTCGCGCGCCCGCGACTGGATGCTGGTGCCGATTTCCTGCCCGTTGCTGGCAAATTGCGACAGGGTGACGGCGCAGCCATGGTGGCTGAGCCAGGCGGCGATATCGGTGCCGGGATCCTCGCCATCGCGGCCATGGGACAGATCGGAGTCGATGCAGCCGATGATCACCTCGCTGGCCTTGCGCAGATAGGGCAGGGCGGCATGGGCGGCGCGCGCCGCTGACAGGCTGCTGTCCCAAGCGAGGAAAATGCGGTCGCGGTGGGCAAAGGGGCTGCCGTTCAGCATCAGCGGCACCGGGGACTGGAACAGGATGCCATAGGTGGCTTCGCGGAACACGGGGTCCGGGTCGGTCAGATCGTCGGCGATCTGGGCAATGTCGCAGGTCAGCGCCCGCCGCGCGGCGACCAGACCGATATCATTGCCCGACCAGACCGCGAACTGCACGTCGCCGGGGCAGTTGCTGCGGGCCAGCAGCGTCTCGATGTCGTCGACACGTTTCTTGGCGGCGGCCTTGTTCTGCCGCAGGCGTTCCAACGGACCGTCCGAGGCAACCAGAGCGGCGTAACCGGAGTGGCCAAAGGCGAAACTGGGCGGACCGGGCAGCGCCTCCAGCAACAGGCAGGCGAGATGCGCCTCCTGTTCGGCTGCGGCCTCGGCGGCGGCGGTGATGGTCTCGTCGCGGGTGTCTTTGCTGAGGATGAAGAGGGATGTTCTGCGTTGCATGGCGTGCCTCCTGACGGGATGCGGCGGGCGGATCTGCCCGCGGCTGACGTCATTAGATCATCTGTGACAGCGGCCGCCATGATCCTGATCAAGCCTCGGCCGGTTGTCGCGACCGGGAGCAATGAGGCACTGCACGGGCGCGCGACCTGCCGGGGCTGACAGGCGATTTTGCAGCTGCGGCATCACGTCCTCTTGCCACAGTATACGATGGGATGCCGTCATGGGTTTGGACGGCGCGGCCATGTATTTCCAGAGAAATCACGGCAGGACAAAGGCGGAAAATCGCTCACCTTAACGTTGTGTAAGTTTCATAAAACTGCCGCTTGACGGATACAAAACATACTGTAAGTTGCGTGCAAACACGTAAAAGGCGAAGAAAATTCTGCGCCGAAACCTGTTGAAACTTTGTCGAAGGTCCCGTCGTGTCATGAATATCATTCTCTTTGCGCCGCCAAAAATCCTTTTACAGCATAGTGTTACCGATTGGGTTGAGGCGATTGGGCCAGCCAGCATCATCCTGACCTGCGCCAGTGCCAAAGCGGCGTTGATGGACAGCTTTCCCGAGGGGCTGGATATCCGCTTCTTTCAGAATTTCAATGATAACGCGGAGGTGGAGCTGGCGGCGATCGAGATCGCGCGCGGCCTTGCGGATCCGGTCTGTGTCGCGCTGGCGGAGATTGACGTGCTGCGCGCCGCGCGGGTGAATGACTACCTCGGCGTGTCGACGGATGCTGCGGTGCAGCTCGACGCCTATCGCGACAAATACGCGATGAAGACCCGCGCGCGGGAGGCAGGGCTGCCGGTCAGCGACATGGCGGTGGTGCGCAATGCGATGGATATCCGCGGATTTATCGACAGCTGGGGGTATCCGGTTGTTCTGAAGCCCCGCGACGGGCGCGGATCAAACGGGGTCTGCGTGATCCGCGGGGCCGACGATCTGGCGGGATGGCTGGCGCGGCAGGACAGTACGACGTTTTACAACACGATGATCGAGCGGTTTGTCGCCGGGGATCATTATATCGTCAACGGGCTCTATGTGGATGGGCGTCCGATTGTGATTTCGCCGGTGCGGGTGCTGACCTCGGCGCTGGATTTCCTCGGCGGGCGTTCACATGATCTGCATATGCTGGAGCCGACGACGCCGCTGCGCGATCGGCTGGTGGCCTATTCCCGCCATCTGGTCGAAGAGGTGATGCCCTCGCCGCCGACGCTGTTGTTCCATCTTGAGGTCTTTGTCAGCCCGGATGGCACCATTGTCCTGGGCGAGATCGCCTCGCGGCTGGGCGGGGTGTTCTTCAACCAGGAAATGACCGAGGCCTGGGGGTTGGATCCGCGCATGACCTATCTGCGGGCGATGCGGGATCCGGGGTTTGAGAACACGGCACGGCCTGAGCCGATGCTGGAGCCCGTGCGGCTGGTTGGCCAGCTCTGCGTGCCGCCGCGCGACGGTGTGCTGCGCGCGGTGCCGGAGCGCTGTCCGTTCGAGTTCGTGCGTGCCTATCGGATGAGCGGCGTGGCGGGGCGGCAGTATGGTCAGATGGCCTATACCAATGCCGAGATCCTGAACGCCATCGTCGAGGGCGACAGCGAGGCGGAGCTGCGCGCGCGGCTGCGGCAGCTGGAGGATTGGTTCCACAGTGCCTGCCAATGGGAGACCAGCGCCGCGGCCTGATCCAGACCTGCCCCTGTTCGCCTGATGCCCAACAAAGGATCTACCACATGAAAATTGCTGTTCTCGGCGCGGGCTATGCCGGTGTCTCGGTCCTGGAGAATCTGGTCGCCACCCTGCCTGATCTGTCGGCGCTGTCGGTGGATGTTTTTGACAAGAGCCGCAGTTTTGGTCCCGGCGTGGCCTATCAGGAGGATGCCGAGACCAATCTGCTCAACCGGCCGCTTAAGCTGATGTATCTGGCGCGCCGCAATGATTTCCGCGACTGGCTGCGCCAGACCGGGGCGACGGAGGCGGCAGCGGATGAGGATGGTTTCCTACAGCGTGCCCTGTTCGGGCGGTTCCTGCAAAGCCGGTTCGATGCGCTGAGCGGTCGGGTGCGCACCGCGGGGGGGCGGATCCGCATGATTGGCGCCGAGGTGGAGACGATTGCCCCCAGCCCGCGCGCCGATGCGCTCTACCGTCTGGGCTGGATGGGCAGCGTGTCCGATTATGATGCGGTTTACCTGTGTCTGGGCACCAATCTGGAGGCCGACCCCTATGGGCTGGGCGGCACGCCGGGCTATTTCCGCGCGCCCTATCCGGCGGCCCGCCTGACGGCGCTGACCCGTTTGCGGGTGGGCATTCTGGGCTGTCGGCTGACCGCCTATGATGTGGCGCTTGGGGTGAATGGCCGACGGATGCTGATGACCTCGCGCCGGGCGGGGCTGCCCAAGGCGGTGACGGCCTATCGCCCGGTGACGCTGCACCATCTGACGCCGGCCGGTCTGGCGGCGCTGCGCAACGGCCCGGATGGCGGGCGGATTTCGCTGTCGGCGGTGATGGAGCTGTTTGAGGCAGAGATGCAGCATCAGGGGGTGGATGTCAGCTTTGCCGATCTGCTGCGCGGCGTCGACAGTGCCGACAATGATCTGGTGTCCAGCATTCTGGCCGAAACCAATATGCTGATCCCGCAGCTCTGGGCCAGTCTTTCGGATCGCGCCAAGGCGGCGTTCCTGCGCCATTTCCACCGGCTCTGGTCGAATATGCGGGTGCCGATCTCGCGCACCAATGCCGACCGTATCGCGATGTTGCAGGCCAGTGGCGCGCTCAGCCATCGCAGCGGGCTGCGCAATGTCAGCTTTCGCAATGGCCGCTATCGGATGGAGTTTGCCGATGGCATCGCCGAGGTGGATGCAGTGATCAATGCAACCGGCCTGCAGCGCGGGCTGGACGAGAGCAACCCGCTGATCCGCAGCCTGCTGGCGCAGGGCTTTGCCGAGCGGGACGCAACCGGCGGGATCAAGGTGCAGCTGGAGGATTGCCGGGTTTTGACCCGCGACGGGCGGCCATCGCCGGGCCTGTTTGCGCTGGGGCAGCTGACCTGCGGCACCTTCTATATGGTCAACAACATTGACGTGATCCACCATCAGGCACGCATTGCCACCGCATCGGCGCTGGCGCCGGCGGATATTCTGCGGAGCGTCGGCTGATGCTGCGGAATTTTGCGATCACCCTGCTGCTGGCCTGTGCCGGATCGGCGCTGGGATATCTGAGCGGGCTGCCGCTGGGGCAGCTTCTGGGGGCGGCGGGTCTGGTGCTGCTGGCCTGTCGATTTGGTCTGGCGCTGGCGACACCGCCGGCGGCCATTGTGGTGATCCAGCTGATCCTGGGCGCCAGCGTCGGGGCGCTGCTGAATGCCGAGATGCTGGAGGGCATGGCCGATCTGACCGTGCTTGCGGGGCTTCTGATCTGCATGTCGGCGCAGCTGGCGGCCGGGTTCACCTGGCTGTACCGGGTGGAAAAATGGACCCGCGCCGAGAGCCTGCTTGGGGCGGTGCCCGGCGCCATGGCGGCGGTGATGACCCTGACCGGCGAAGAGGGCAAGACCTCGGCCAAGATGGTCTTTGCCCATATGGTGCGGATGATCGCGCTGCTGGTTGCGGTGTTTCTGATCGCCGGTCCGCAGGAGGGATCGCAGGAGATCGCCGCATTGCCCGACGAGGCCGCCACAGGGGCGGGCACGCTGGCGGGCTACGCGATCTTTCTGCTGCTGGCGGCGGCGGCCTATGCGGCGGGGCGAGTGCTGGAGCGCTTTGCCATGCCGGCGCCCTATATGGTCACCGGTCTGATCCTGGCGGCGGGCACCAACCTCTGGCGCGGCAGCGATCCGATCGTGGTACCGGAACCGCTGGTGCTGTTTGCCATGGCGCTGCTGGGCGGGCTGATCGGCATCCGGCTGAAGGATATCACCCGCAGCGATATCGCAAGCTACCTGCGCGCCGGGCTGATCGTCACCTCGATCACCTTTGGGATCACGGTTGCCATGGCCTCGCTGTTCAGCCTGCTGACCGGTCAGCCGTTCCTGGTGCTGTTCATGTCCTGGGTGCCGGGTGGGGTCGAGGTGATGGTGGCCACCGCGCTGGCGCTGGGGCTGGAGCCTGCCTTTGTGATGCTGAACCATGTGCTGCGCATGTCGGTGCTGCATATCGCGCCGATGTTCATGAACCGCGAGATGTTCCGGTCCGCGCCTGATCCAATCCAACCGATGACAGATGACGGGGAACGCCATGTCTGAACCGCAACGCAATATCCTGATGATTGGCGGTCGCGATCACACCTTTGTCCGTATCGACGAGATGGGGCTGCGCTACAGCGCGCTTCAGATCCGGTCCCATCTGACCGAGCTGCTGCTTGACCAGGCCGAAACCGTGGTGGTGACCGATTACGAGGATGTGAAAACCAGCGTCGCGCTGGCCCGCGCTCTGCATCGCAAGACGCCGTTTGATGCGGTGTTCTCCTTTGCCGAATATGGGTTTCTGACCGCCGCGCATATCGCCGAAGCGCTGGATCTGCCGAGCAATTGCCAGGTGCCGACGGTCCGGTTGACGCGCAACAAACGACGGATGCGCGAGACGCTGCGGGCGGCGGGTATCGAGGATGTGCCCTTTGCCCGCGTGCGCACGGTGGCGGAGATCGCCGAGTTTGTGGCGCGCCATGGCGACAGCATCGTCAAACCGGCCGAGGGCGGCGGCAGCGAGGGGGTTCATTTCGTCGATGACTCCACCGATATTCAGACCGCATTGTCCCATGCGTTGCAGGTGGGCCGCGAGGAGCTGATCGCCGAGGCGTTTATTCCCGGGCCGGAATACAGTGTCGAAACCATGTCGGTTGGCGGTCGTCACCGGGTGCTTCAGATCACCGAGAAGACCACCAGCGGCGCGCCCTATTTCATCGAGAGCGGCCATGTGCAGCCCGCCGCCCTGAGTGCAGCGGATGAGGCCAGAATTGCCGAGCGGGTTCAGGCGCTGCTGGAGGCGGTCGGTTACCGGACCGGACCGGCCCATACCGAGGTAAAGCTGCACGACGGGGCGGTCTATATCATCGAGACCCAGACCCGCAACGGCGGTGACCAGATCTGGGAGCTGACCCTGGAAACCACCGGTGCCGATGTGTTCAAGGAGACCTTTGCCGCGGTGCTCGGGCTTGCCTATGATGCGCCGCCGCCCTCCACCGCGGCGATGGCGATCCGCTACATGCTGGCGCAGGACCGCACATTGGATGCGATCACCGGGCTGGACTGCGCCGCCAGTTCCGAAGGTGTGGCGCGGGTGCATTCCTCTGCCAAACCGGGCACCCGCTATGATGCGGTGCTGTCTGCGGCCTCTCGGGTTGCCTATGTGCTGGCGCGCGGTGACAGCCGCGAGCAGGCGCTGGCCCATGCCGAGGCCGCCGTGGCCCGGATCGCGCTGAGGTAATGCGGCACCGGCCTGCGGCCCCCTGATCATCGCCTCAAATCAACGTCCCATGAAATCAAGTCCCATGACAAGGAGCCAGACCATGGCCATTGCCATTCACGACCCTACCCTGCGCGACGGCAATCATGCCATCGCCCATGCGCTGAGCCTTGACGATATTGCCGCCTATTGCCGGACCGTGGATGGCTGCGGCCTGGCGGTGGTCGAGGTCGGCCATGGCAACGGGCTGGGGGCCTCCTCGTTGCAGCTGGGCATGGCGCGCCATGCCGATATCGAGATGCTGGAAACCGCCCGCGCCAATCTCAGCCAGACCAAGCTGGGCATTCATGCGATCCCCGGTTTTGCCAAGATCTCGGACATCAAATCGGCCATCGGCGCCGGGGTGGATGTGTTTCGCATCGCCTCGCATTGCACCGAAGGCGATCTGACCCAGAGCTACATCGAATATGCCCGCAGCCAGGACAAATATGTTCAGGGTGTGCTGATGATGACCCATATGGCGCCTGCGGATGTGCTGCTGGCGCAGGCGCGGCGGCAGGTGTCCTATGGCGCCAATGCCATTGTCCTGATGGATTCCGCAGGCAATTACGACCCCCGCGACACAAGCGAGAAGATCGGCGTTCTGGCGGCTGAGCTGGAGGTGCCGGTGGGGTTCCACGCGCATAACAATCTGGGACTGGCGATTGCCAATTCCATTGCCGCCGCCGAGGCGGGCGCAACCATTCTGGATGGCACCATGCGCGGGTTTGGTGCCGGGGCCGGCAATACCCAGCTGGAGGTGCTCTGTGCGGTGCTGGAGCGCTACGGGTTTGAGACCGGAACCGATGTCTTTGCGCTCTGCGAGGCGGTGGAAGCGCTGCCCGAGCTGCCGCCGGTGCAGCGGCGCACCATCGTGGGCACCTCTAACCTGATCAGCGGCATCTACGGCGTCTGTGCCGGTTTTGAAAAACATGTGACCCGCGCGGCGCAGGATTTCGGCGTTGCACCACGGTTCATCTACGAAGAGCTGTCGCGCTGCAACGCCGTGGCCGGGCAGGAGGATCTGATCATCTCGGCGGCGGCGCGGCTGGCCCGGACGGCGGCACCCGCATTGGAAGGAGTGGACGCATGAAACTGAGAACCGCCATCATAGGCAGCGGCAATATCGGCTGTGACGTGCTGTGCAAGGTGCAGCGTTCCGCGCTGCTGGAGTGCACCCTGTTTGCCGGGCGCAATGCGGCATCGCCGGGGCTGGCGCTGGCCCGAAGCCGTGGCATCCCGGTGACCGATCGCGGGGCGGAGGGGCTGTTTGCCGCGCTCGACAGTTTTGATCTGGTGTTCGACGCCACCTCCTCGGCGGCGCATCAGGCCCATGCCCCGGCTTTGCAGGCTGCGGGCAAGGTGCTGATCAACCTGACCCCGGCTCCCAATGGTGCGCTCTGCGTGCCGTCGCTGAACGGCGATGCGCTGCTGGCGGCGGGCAATATCAACATGATCACCTGCGGCGGGCAGGCCTCGATCCCGATTGCCCAGGCGATGACGGCGGCGAACCCGGCGATCCACTATCTGGAGGTGGTGTCCTCGATCAGTGCCGAAAGCGCGGGGCCGGCCACGCGGCTGAACCTCAATCACTATATCGAAACCACCGAAGACGCGCTGCGGCAGTTCACCGGCTGCAACCGGGTGAAGGCGATCCTGAACATCAACCCGGCAAAGCCGAACGTCTATATGCAGACAGCAATCTCCGCGCTGGCAGAGCAGCATGATCTGGAGGCCACCCGGAGCGCTATCACCGGGGCGGTGGCGCGGTTGCGCGCGGCGGTGCCGGGCTATGACGTGATCGTTGAGCCGCATGTTACCGGGGATCGGCTGTTCACCATGGTGCGGGTCACCGGGGCCGGAGATTATCTGGATCCGTCGGCGGGCAATCTCGATATCATCACCGCCGCCGCCACGCGGATGGCCGAGGCCATTGCCCGTGACCGCACCGCGCGGGACAGCCACCCGCCGGTGGCGCAGCCGATGGAGAGCGTGGCCTGATGCGCATGTCGGAGTTCCGGCGCTGTGGCGCCGCCATCGCAGGCCGGGGAGGTTGCCATGCCTGATCTGCCCGCGCTTCACCGCGACACGCCCTTCTGTCCGATTCTGGCGCTGGCCGGACGGATCCAGAGCCGCCCTGACCCAGTGGTCGATTTCTCTATCGGGGTGCCCAATTTCACACCGCCGCAGCGGGTTTACGAGGCGGCGATTGCCGCGATCCGTGCCGATCGCTGCCGCTATGGTCCGAGCCGGGGCGAGGCCGGGCTGATCGAGGCCTATCTGCACTATCTGGCTCAGCTGGGGCTGGATCAGTTCGGCGCGGAGAATATTGCCGTGGGACAGGGCGGCAAGCACCTGCTTTATGCGCTGTTTCAGGTGCTGTTCCAGCCCGGCGATACCGTGGTCATCCCGGCGCCCTGCTGGCCGACCTATTTCGACATTGCCCGGCTCAGCGGGGTTGAGGTGCGCACGCCCTATTGCGGGCTGCATCAGGGGTACAAGCTGGACCCCGCGACGCTGGAGGCGGCCTTGGGTGGGCGGCCTCGGGCGCTGGTGCTGAACAACCCGTCCAACCCCACCGGCGCGGTCTACAGCAGATCGGAGCTGGCGGCGCTGGCCGAGGTGCTGCGGCGCCATGATGTGTGGATCATCAGCGACGATGTCTACCAGCGCTTTGTCTATGCCGACGAGCCTTGCCCGCATCTGCTGGAGATCGCGCCCGATCTGGCGTCGCGGATCATCAAGGTGGACAGTATTTCAAAGCTATACGGGATGCCGGGATGGCGCGCGGGTCTGCTGGCTGCGCCAACGGAGGTGGCGGCGGCGGTTGCCACGCTCAACAGCAACTCGATCTCCAATATGCCGCCGGTGGTGGCCGCCGCCGCGGCGGAGGCGCTGGCTGGCGATCAGGGGTTCTCGCAGCGGATGACCGAGGGCTACCGGATGCGGCGGAATCTTCTGCTCACGGCGTTTGACAGCGCACCGCAGATCCGCTGTGCCCGCCCCGGTGGGGCATTCTACCTGTTCCCCGATATCTCGCGGGTCTTTGGCACCCTGCACCGGGGGCGGATGATCAGCACCGATGAGGATCTCTGCAATCTGCTGCTGGAAGAATATGGCGTGGCTGCTGTTCCCGGTCGTCATTTTGGCGCGCCGGACAATATCCGGCTGTCCTATGCCATCGACGCGGATCAGGTTCGGCTGGGCGCCAGTCAGATCCTGCGGTGTCTGGCAGAGCTGGAGGACACAGCGGCAGCGCGGCACACCGCCCGGCTGCCGGTGATGGAAGTCGTTTCCTGATCTGGCCGGGGTGGGCTGGCCGTCGCAGGTCAGCCTACCCCCGCGGGCATCAGTCCAGCCGCAGCCGGAGCGCGGCATAGACCAGCAGGAGGCCGCAGCAGCTGGCGGAGATCAGGAAAGGCGCGCGCAGGGCGAGGTCGCGGCCAAGCTCCGGTTCCAGCAGCGCCACGACGGCACCGCCCGTCAGCGCGCCAAGCGGCATCGAGCCCCAGCCAAAGCAGCGGTAGATGCTGTTCACCCGGCCCAGCAGTTCGGAGGGGATGCGGCGCTGGCGCCAGGAGACGGTGATCACGTTCCAGACCATCGCCGCCGCCATCACGCCAAACATCGCCAGCGCCATGATGATGCCGCTGCTGCTGACACCGATCAGCGCATAGCCAACCGCCCAGCCCGCAATCGACAGGTAAAGGCAGGGCTGCACCCCGATCAGGCGGCTGAGGCGCGGCGCAATCAGGCTGCCGGTCACAGCACCAAGGGCGGCAACCGATAGGACAAACCCGTATTCGGTAGGGCCGAGGCCAAGCACCTCCTGCGCGAAAAGCACCTCTACGGTGATGGTTGCGGTGGCGAGGAAATTGGCGATGCCAAGCACGACCGCCAGCCGCAGCAGCAGCCCATCGCCGCGCATGAAGGTGATGCCCTGCATCAGCGCCTTGCCAAAGCTCTGCTGCACCGGCGCGCGCGGCGACAGGCTGATCAGCCAGACAAAACCGGCCGCCAGCACCAGCACGACCACATCCAGTCCAAAGGGAATAGCGATGCCGGCCGCGATCAGCAGGCCGGCGAGCGGCGGCCCGATGAACTGGCCGGTGAGCTGTTCGGCGGTCCACATCTGGCCATTTGCCGCCTCAAGATCGGAGCTGGCAACGATATCGGGCAGGATGGTCTGGGCGGCATTGTCGCGGATCACCTCCGCCGCGCCAAGGAGGAAGGCCAGGCCGGCCAGCGCCCAGATGGCCCCGGCCGTCGGTGCGCTGAGCGCGAGCATGAGGATGGCGAGCACGATCACGGCGCGCAGCAGGTCGGCGCGGGCTATCAGCTTGCGCCGGTCGGCCATATCCGCGATCACCCCGGCGGGCAGCGCAAAGAACAGCCAGGGCAGGCGACCGGCTGCGGCCACGGCGGCAATCGCCACCGGATCGCGGGTCATCAGCGTTGCCAGCCAGGGCAGCGCCAGCAGGATGAACCCATCGCCGAGGTTGGTCAGCGCCCCGGCTGTGAACAGCAGCCGGTAATTGCGGTTACGAAGCAGGAGCGGGGAGGCCATGGTGGGGATGCCCTGAGGTTGTTCCGGTCCGGCGATACTAGCGCGCAGGGGCCGCGCTGTCACGGCTGCCGGTGCCGCTCAATCGAGCCGATACCCGGCGCCGCGCAGGGTCACGATGGCGTCACCTTCGGGGCCGAATTTCTTGCGCAGGCGGCCGATATAGACATCAACGATATTGGTCATCGGGTCCGACTGCGTGCCCCAGACCGCATTCAGAATGCGTTCCCGGCTGAGGGCGCGGCCAATGTTCTTGATCAGCAGCACGGCCAGCTCGCGCTCCTTGCTGGAGAGCGCGACCGGGCGGCCGTCCACGTAGAATTCCAGCGCGCGGGGATCAAAGGAGAGGCCGCGATGGGTGATCACCTCATCGTCGGGTGTGCTCCCATAGCCGACCCGGCGGCGATGCAGCGCCTCCAACCTTGCGACCAGCTCCTCAAAATCGAAGGGTTTGGGCAGGTAGTCGTCGGCACCGATGCGCAGGCCCGCGACCCGTTCGTCGGTTGAATCCAGCGCGGTGAGCATCAGAACAGGGGTGGTATTGGCGCGGGCGCGCATCCGCTGGCAGACCTCGATGCCGGAGATCCCCGGCAGCATCAGGTCGAGGATCACCACATCAAAGTCGCGTGTTTGCAGGAACCCCAGCGCCAGTTCGCCATCCACCACGTGCTCGACGCTGAAGCCCTCAGCCTTCAGCCCCCGGCGTATGAAATCGGCTACGCGCTCTTCATCCTCTACAAGCAGAATATTCATCAGCTGTTCTCTGGCGTCCTGTGACTATGGGTCGGCATCCGTGGAGATCGTCAGCACAACCGTTGTGCCCCCCGTTGGGCGATCAAAGATCCGCGCCGAGCCGCCGTGGGCCTCGGCGATGGAGCGCACGATCGGCAGACCAAGGCCCAGCCCTTCGATATAGCGGCCGCTGGCGTTGGAGCCGCGAAAGAAACGCTCGAAGGCCAGTTCCTTTTCCGCGTTATCCACGCCCGGCCCGTCATCGGACACCGCAATCTCAACGATATCGCCATGGGTCTGAAGGGTGACGGCGATCATGTCGCCGCCGTGGTATTTGGCATTTTCCAGCAGGGCGAGCACGGCCTGACGGATCCGCTGGCCATCGGCGATGACGATCACCTTGTCGCGCTGCGGCTCAAAGCCCACCTCGGCCCCGCAGAGTGCGATCACCTCGTGGATCAGCCTGATCAGATCGACGGGTTTCCTGACCAGTTCAAGCGAGCCGGATTCCTTGCGCGCGATGAACAGAAGGTCGCTGATCAGATTGGCGGTGTGATTGGCGGCCAGCCGGGTCTTGGTCAGGGCGTCCTTGTATTCCTCGACGGTTTTGTCGGCGCCGCGCAGCGCCACGTCACTTTCGCCCTGAATGACGGTCAGCGGGGTGCGCAGCTCATGGCTGACATCTGCCAGCAGCTGGCGGCGGTTCTGTTCGGATTTTCGCGCCTCGGTCAGCAGTTTTTCCAGCGTTTCGGTACGCTGGCGGACGGCCTGTTCCAGTTCCTCGTTCTGGGTGGTCAGGTTTTTGGTGCGGGCCGAGACCACTGCGGACATTTCATCCAGAACGCCGGCGATTTCCGACAGTTCGCTGCGCCCCGGCAGGGCGATCCGGCTGGAAAAATCCCCGGCCGCAAATTGCCGCACACCACCCAGAAGCTGCCTTAACGGGCGGGTGAATTCGCGGCGAAAGACAATCAGCGCGATGGCGGTGATGCAGAGAAAGGCCACCGCCAACCCAAAGGAGATCATGCGCACCAGCGCCATCTTTGCGCTGGCTTCGGCCTCGGCTCTTGAGACTTCCTCCTGCTCTTCGGTGAGCGCCGTTGAGATCAGCGTTCGGAAATCTTCCTTGATGTCTTCGTTGAGGGCCAGCGACACCTGGCGCCAGTCGCCACCGATGCCATCTGCGGCCTCGCGCGACTGCGCCCGCCGGTAAAGGTCGAGGATGTCGTCAATGATCTCCTCAATCTTGTCCAGCAGCATCAGCTCTGCCAGCTCCTCGTCGCCGACCAGCTCGATTTCCTGCTCAATGGCGGCGCGAATATTGGTGATATGGGTCTGGAGGCGGTTGGAAATATCGGTGATATCCGCCACCTGCCCGGTGTCGTCGGCCAGCAGCAGATCGCCAAAACGCTTGAACAGAAGATAGGTGTCTGCCGCCAGTTTCAGATGGTGTTCAAAGGAGGTGTGAGCCAGCGAAATGCGGTAATTGTGCAGATCGCTTTGTCTGGCGGCCCAGACCGCAACTGACACACTGGCAGCGGCTGCCAGCAGTACCACGGCCGCGAAAATATTGACAATATGCACTATTTTCATTGGTCGAGGTGGTCCCGTCGTTGTGGGTCGGACTGCCAATTGCGAGGTCAGCCGGTGCGGGGTTTGGGTTGGCTACGCACCGGCTGACCATAACCCTGTCAGGGCCGCCAGTGGTAGAGTTAGTTTGCAGCAATGACAGCGTCCTGTCGAAATCATGAACAACAGATGAACGAATGCGCCGCCAAGGGCTGCCGACCGGCCATGGTGCGTTCATCTCCCGTTCATATGCGGTCTTGGCTCCGTTCACAGTCCAGACAGTCACCTGTTGCCTGCCATGGTTAAAAAGGCATCGGGTGCCTTTTTTCCTTCCCGTTGTGACCGGGACGCGATTGCGGCGGATGAACCCGGCACCGGCCCGGCAGAGGAAAGGACACGGGATGACCATTCAGAGAGTACTGGCGGCCGCCGCCGGGGCAGCGCTGACTGTCGCGACACTGGCCCATGCGGCGGATCAGGTCGGTGCCAGCGTGATCGACGCGCAGCGGCGGGCGCTGGCAGAGGCGGTTGCGGATCAGGGATTTGGCCCGCAGTCGCCGCGTGATCTCAGCTCGGCGGTGGGATCAAACAAGCGCGATTTTGCATTTGCGCCACCCGCCAGCCGGATGAACCTCTGCAACATCCATTTCCACGAAAGCGCAGAGCACAAGGGTGGTGAATTCACCAAATATGCCGGACATGGCGATGGTCAGGGCTATGGCACCGGGTATCTTTATTCAGGCGAGCTGACAGCGGCCGAGGTGGCCCCCTATGCCCGTCCGGTTGGTAGCACCGACCATGGCGCACTGGCGCCCGGTGACACGATCGAGGTGCATTATGTCTACAGCACGGCGCAGGTGGGACCGGGTCCGACGCTGGGATCCTGTCTGGATGTCGCCACGCTGAACCCGCAGCTGCGGGTTGAAACTCAGGTGATGGTGCTGGTCAATGACCCTGCCGCGCTGGATTTCGTGAGGCTGACCAAACATGAGTTTGTTGATGGCTATCATCAGGCAATCCATATTCCGCAGGATATGGGTACGCCGGTGCAATATACCGGATCGACGACCGGTCCGGCCTATAATGAGACCGGCTCTCCCGTGCAGGTCACCTGGAGCATTCGCCCCAAGGTGGCCAAGGTGAGCATTGCCTCGGTGGAGGCATGGTTGGGCGACAATGCCTTTGACGAAGATCATGCCCATGGCGTGCGCACCCTCGTGGTCAATCCCGATCTGCTGTCGCCGATGTCCCGCTAGGAGCTGGACCTGCGGCACCACAGCAGTTGCCCGAAGGGTGCGGAGTGCGGCAGGCTGGGGCACAGCAGCCTGTGGCGGCTGCGGAGGGCAGAGCGGATGGAACACCCGGTTCAGGACAACGGTGGCGAGCGGCTCGGCGGGCTGACGCGGCAGCAGGCGGAGACGGCGCGGCGTCAATACGGATGGAATGAGCTGCCGCAGGGCAAACGCACCGGGCCTTTGCGGGTGTTCCTGCGCCAGTTCAGCAATTTCCTGGTGCTGATCCTGATTGCTGCCGGGATCATCGCCTTTGCCCTTGGCGAATATGCCGACACGCTGGCGATCGGGCTGGTGATCGGGTTGAACGGGATCCTGGGCTTTGTGCAGGAGTGGCGGGCGGAGACCGCGCTGGAAAGCCTGCGCAGCCTGCTGTCGCCGCAGGCGCTGGCGGTGCGTGATGGGCGCGAGCAGGTGATTGCGGCGCGCGAGCTGGTGCCGGGCGATCTGATCATTCTGGAGGCCGGCGCCCGGGTGCCTGCCGATGCGCGCCTGCACGAAGCTGCCGGACTATCTTTGGATGAGAGCGCGCTGACAGGGGAATCGGTTCCGGTGGACAAGGCGCCCGGCACAGAGACGGCAGAGGTGTTTGCCGGCACGGTGGTGGCGGCGGGCCGCGCGCTGGCGGTGGTCACCGCGACCGGCGCGCGCACCGCCTTTGGCGAGATCGCATCGCTGACCGGATCGGTGGGGCTGAAGAAGACAAACCTGCAGGTGCAGCTGGGCCGTCTGGCGCAGCAGCTGGGGTTTGCGGCGCTGGGTGTTTCCGCCGCTATTCTGGCGCTGGGGCTTTATATGGGGCGGGACGCGGCGGAGATGTTCATGACCGGCCTGTCGCTGTCGGTGGCGATGGTGCCCGAAGGCCTGCCCGCGGTGGTCACCATCACCCTGGCGCTGGGGGCGGCGGCGATGGTGCGGCAGAAAGCTTTGGCGCGGCGGTTGCAGGCGGTGGAGACGCTGGGTGCGGCCTCGGTCATCTGCACCGACAAGACCGGCACCCTGACGGAAAACAAGATGACCGTGACCCGGGTCTGGACGCTGGACCGCAGCTATCAGGTGACCGGCACCGGCTATGATCCGGCAGGTCATATTGCCCATGGCGGCACGGTCACCGGCGCGCGGGAGGATGCGGTGCTGGCAGAGCTGCTGGCGGCGGGGCTGACCTGCACCCATGCCAGCCTGCACCGCGAGGGGGATCATTGGCAGATGACCGGCGCCCCGACCGAGGGCGCGCTGGTGACCCTCGGCTACAAGGGCTGGGCAGAGCTGCCGCCGCCGGACACGGTGCTGGCGGAAATCCCCTTCAGCAGCGAGCGCAAGCGGATGAGCGTGTTGGTGCAGAGCGGCGGAGGCGAAAAGGTCCTGACCAAGGGCGCGCCGGAGCAGGTTCTGGGCCTCTGCACAGAAGTTTTGACGCAGGATGGCCCGCGGAAGCTGGGCGCAGGGGAGGCGGTCGCCATCACCGACGCCTATGAGGCAATGGCGGCAGAAGGGCTGCGGGTGATCGGCCTGGCAGCCGGGGCGGCGCAGGGCGGAGAAATCCGCGAGGAGGACATGACCTTCCTCGGGCTGGCGGGGCTGATTGATCCGCCGCGGCCCGAAGTGCGGGACGCCATCGGCGCGGCGCGGGCGGCGGGTATCCGGGTGATCATGATCACTGGCGACAGCCCGCTGACTGCCAAGGCGATTGCGGCCCAGCTGGGGCTGCCTGCCGGAAAGACCCTGACCGGCGATGCGCTGGAGGCGCTGGAGGATGCGGAGCTGGACCGGATCCTGCAGCAAGATGTGCTGTTTGCCCGCACAAGGCCCGCCCATAAGATGCGGATCGTCTCGGCCTTGCAGGGACAGCATCAGATCGTGGCGATGACCGGCGACGGGGTGAACGACGCGCCGGCCCTGAAGCAGGCCGACATCGGGGTTTCAATGGGGGTGCGGGGCACGGATGTGGCCAAGGATGCCTCTGACCTGGTGCTGCTCGATGACAATTTCGCCACCATCGTGCGGGCCATCGGCGAGGGGCGGCGGCAGTTCGCCAATGTGCGCAAGTTCGTGCGCTACCTCTTGTCCTCCAACGCGGGCGAGGTGATTGCGCTGTTGATCAACATCCTGATTGGCGGGCCGCTGATCTTTCTGGCGACGCAGATCCTGTGGATGAACCTTGTGACCGACGGGGTCACGGCGGTGGCGCTGGGGCTGGAGAAGGGCGAGCCGGACCAGATGGCGCATCCGCCGCGCCAGAAAGACACGCCGATCCTGGGCAAGGCCGGGCTGCTGAGCATTCTGGCGCTGGGGCTTTATACCGGGCTGGCCAGCCTGTGGCTGTTCCTGCATCTTTTGGACGGCAACGAGGATCTGGCCCGCACCGCCGCCTTTACCGCCATGGTGGTTTTTGAGAAGGCGAGCGTCTTTGCCTTCCGCTCCTTGCATCTGCCGTGCTGGCGGATCGGGGTGTTCAGCAATCCGCTGCTGCTGGCGGCGCTGGTGGTGACCATCGGGGCGCAGGTGGCGGCGGTCTACTGGCCGCCCTTGCAGGTGATGCTGCATACGGTGCCGCTGCAAGGGGAGCACTGGGGGCTGATCGCGCTGCTGGTGCTGCCCATCCTGCTGGTGCCGGAGGTGTTGAAAACCCTGCGTTATCTCAGTGGTCAACGCCAGCGGAGGGCAGCGGCGGCGGCTTGACCTCCGTCAAGGCGGCGGGGGCCACTCCGGGGCATCCTGCGGGCATGGAGAAGGATCACGGTCACAGCAAGGACGACATCGCGCGGCGGCTTGCGGGCAGCAATGGCACCGGGCGGCTCAGGGATGCGGTTTATGGTGGCATTGACGGCGCGGTCACCACCTTTGCGATTGCTGCGGGGGTCGAGGGCGCGGGGTTTTCCCCTGCGGTGATCATCGCCCTTGGCATTGCCAATGTGCTGGCGGACGGGTTTTCCATGGCTGCGGCCAATTATCTGGGGACCAAGGCGGATCTGGACGACCGGCGGCGTCTCTACGAGGTGGAAAAGCGTCATATCCGCCAGTACCCGGAGGGTGAGCGCGAGGAGCTGCGCCAGATCTTTCAGGAGCTGGGGCTGAGCGGCGACGTGCTGGAGGGCGCGGTGGCATCGGTGACCGCCAAGCCGGAGAAATGGATCGCGCTGATGCTGACCAGCGAATATGGGCTGGCGCCGGCAGAACCCAACCCGGTGGCGGCGGCGCTGACGACTTTTGCGGCGTTCATGGCGGCGGGCATCGTGCCGCTTCTGCCGTTCATTCTGGGGCTGCCCGATCCGTTCCTGACCGCCGCGCTGGCCACCGGGGCGGTGTTTTTCGGCATTGGCGCCAGCAAGAGCGTCTGGTCGCTGGCGCCCTGGTGGAAATCCGGGCTGGAGACATTGGCAATCGGTTCCTGCGCCGCTGCTGTCGCCTATCTGGCAGGCAGCCTGTTCCGGGTCTGACCCGCAGCAACGGGGCGGCGGCGCCCCCGCGCGCTATGGCTTTCAGGGTGCTGCGGCTTCAGCGGCTTTGCACGGGTGGCTTCTGCGTGGTGCCCCCGAGGAAGGCGAACCAATAGGCCAGAGCGACGCCGCCCGCGCCGCCCACGATATTGCCCAGCGTGACCCAAAGCAGGTTGGCGGCCGCTGCGACAAGCGGGACATTGGCCCCTGCGGCCCAGCCTTGCGGGAAGAAATACATATTTGCGATGGAGTGTTCGAGCCCCAGCAGCACAAAGGCGGTGATCGGCCAGAGGATGGCCAGAACCTTGCCCGCAGCGGTGCGGGCGGCAAAGGACAGCCAGACGGCTAGGCAGACCAGCGCATTGCACAGCGCGCCGCGCATAAGGGCCTCAAGCGGGGTCAGCCCGGCCTTCGCCTCGGCGATGCCGACGGCGGTTGTGCCCATCGCACCATCCAGCAGCCCGGTCACGGCAAAGGCGGCCGCCAGCCCGGCTGCGCCCGCGAGATTGCCGAGATAGACCACGCCCCAGCTGCGCAACAGCAGGCGCAGCGGGATCCTGCGGTCCACCGCGGCGATCACCATCAGCACGTTGCCGGTGAACAGCTCCGCCCCGGCAATCACCACAAGGATCAGCCCAAGCGAGAACACCGCGCCACCCAGCACGCGGAGCGGTCCGGTCACAGGGGCCGCACCTGCGAGAGTCATCGTATAGGCCCCCGCCCCAAATCCGATAAAGGCGCCCGCCAGCATCGCCAGCACGAACATCTGGGGCAGCGGCAGCCGCGCCTTGGCGGTGCCGGCTGTTTCCACCAATGCGGCGATTTCGGCGGGTTTATAGGCGTCAAAAGTGGGCGTATTGGTCATCTGTCGGCTCCGGCAGTTATGGGGGCATGGGCGGGGCAGCGGCCGCACCAGTAGATCATTCCCGCTGGCCGCTGCCATGATCCCGATCAAGGTGGCACAACGGGCAGGCAACCGGCCGCGCTATCGGTCCTGCGCCACCGAGCGGCGGAACAGCAGCAGGCTGGTGGCAAGCAGCGCAGCACCCAGCAGCGCCATCCACAGGAACTCCGGCCAGACGGTTTCAACCCCTGCGCCCTTGAACACGATGGCCTGGCTCGCGGCCATGTAATGGCGCGAGGGCAGCAGGGTGGTGATGGCCTGCAACCAGTCCGGCTGGCTTTCCACCGGGGTTTCGCCGCCCGACAGCATCAGCATCGGCAGGATCGTGAGCATCACCAAGAGCGCAAACTGCGCCATCGAACGCGCGACCGTCGCCAGAAACACCCCCAGCGCGGTGGCGGTGAACAAAAACAGCGCCGTGCCGCAAAGGAAGAGAATCTTTGACCCGGCAATGGTGATGCCCAGCACCCCCTGCATCACAAAACCCAGCGACAGCGCCCCCGCAACCAGTACCACGGCGGCGTTGGCCCAGATCTTCGCCACCGCGATGTCAAAGGGCGACAGCGGCATCGCCAGCAGGTGTTCAATGGTGCCGTGCTCGCGTTCGCGGATCATCGCCGCGCCGGTCAGGATCGTGGTCAGCCACATGATCTGGCCGATCAGCGCGTTGATGCCGGCAAAGCGCATGGTGTCGCGGTTGGGGTTGAAGGCGCTGCGGATGATGATGCCAAGGGGCTGCGGCTGGGCCAGATCGGCGCCGATGGCAAAGCGGCGGATCTCGGCGCTGAGAATACTGGTGATGTAATGGACGCCAATGCCCGCCTGTTCCATCGCGGTGGCGTCGATCAGCACCTGGATTTCCGGCACCCGGGCGGCGCGCAGGTCCTTTTCAAAGCCGGGCGGCACCGCCACCACAAACAGAAAATCGCCCGCATCCATCCGGGCGGCGCCGGTGCCGGGTTCGATCTGCACCACCGGCTGGAATTCGGGCGGAAAGAACGCCTCCGCCAGGGTGCGCGACAGGGGCGAGTTGTCCTCATCCGCAAAGGCGATCGAGGCGTTGTTGACCGAGGTTGCCACGCCCGTTGCCTCCATCACCGGCGACAGGGTGAAGGACCAGACCAGAAGCGCCATCATCACCCAGTCGCGGCGCAGGCTCATCATCTCCTTGAGGCCGAGCCAGACTATGCGGGACAGGCGCTGCATCTACTTCTCCTGCGCCCTGAGCGCCAGCGCGGCCAGCAGGGTGAACACCGGACCGAAGCAGGCGAGTGCCAGAATATCGGGCAGCAGCGCCTCCCAGCCCAGCCCCTTGGTGAAGGCGCCCACGTTCAGATGCAGAAAATAAGACGACGGCCATAGTGAGCCGATGACCTGGGCGCCGCCCTCCAGCGTCGAGACCGGCTGCAACAGGCCAGAGAACTGGATCGTCGGCACCACCGAGGCGATGGTGGTTGCAAAAGTGGCCGCCACCTGGCTGGAGGTCATGGTGGCGATCAGTAGCCCGTAGGATGTGGCGGCCCAGACATAGAGCAGCGCGCCAAGGGCCAAGGGCAGCGGATCGCCCTTGAGCGGCACCCCGAAGACCGCGATGGTTATTGCCGTCAGCAGTAGGAAGTTCAGATAGGCAATCACGATATAGGGGATCTGCTTGCCGATCAGGAACTCAAACCGGGTGGTCGGGGTGACGTAGAAATTGGTGATCGAGCCCAGTTCCTTTTCCCGCGCGACGCTGACCGCCATCAGCACGGCGGGCAGCATGATCAGCAGGATCGCGGGCATGGCCGGGGCCATTGCGGCGATGCTCTCAAAGCTCTGGTTGTAGCGGAATCGCGGCTCTATCCGGGCGAGTTCGGGCTGGCGGGTGCCGCTGGCGGCGGCCTGTGCACTGAGGAAGGACTGATGCAGCCCGGCGGCGTAGCCCTCCACCGTTTCGCCTTTGAAGGGGATGGCGCCATCGACAATGGCCAGCACCTCTGCCGGCTCATCCGCGCGCAGCTTGCGGCCAAAGTCAGGCGGCAGTTCGATCACCAGCGAGACCTCGCCCGAGACCAGCCGGCTGCGGCCTTCGGCGGCGCTGGACAGCGGCAGGGTGGGGCGGAAGTAGCGGGAGCCGGAAATCTCCGCCAGATAGGCGCGGCTTTCGGGGCTTTGCGACAGGTCGAGCGCGGCATAGTCCAGCTCATCTATGTCGAGCGAAATGCCGAAGCAGAACACCAGCATCAGGATCAGCGAGCCAAGGAAGGCAAAGGCGAGGCGCACCGGGTCGCGCAGTACCTCAACCGTTTCGCGTCGGGCATAGGCCAGCGCGCGGGTGGGACCGCCCGCGGCGCTGCCCGTTGTCTGAACCGCTGTTTGCGGAGCGGAGACCGGGGGCGGCGGATCAGCGGCCTTCAGAATGGCGATGAATGCCTCCTCGAGGGTGGCCGCAGCCTGCGCCGCCATCAGCGCCTTGGGTGTGCCCTCGGCCAGAACCTTGCCCGCGTGCATGAAGGACACCCGGTCGCAGCGTTCCGCCTCGCCCATGAAATGGGTGGAGACGAAGATCGTCACGCCCTCGTTGCGCGACAGCTCGACCAGCAATGCCCAGAACATGTCGCGCGCCTCTGGATCGACGCCGGAGGTCGGCTCGTCCAGGATCAGTACGCGTGGGCGGTGGATCACCGCAACCGCCAGCGACAGGCGCTGCTTGATGCCCAGCGGCAGGGCGGCAGCAAGGGAGGAACGATGCGCCGCAAGACCGAAGCGCTGCGTCAGCTCCGCAATCCGGGCCGCGCGGTCGGGAATTGCAAAGATGCGGGCGTGAAGTTGCAGGTTCTGCTCGACGGTCAGTTCGCCGTAGAGCGAAAACGCCTGGCTCATATAGCCGATCTCGCGGCGCATGGCGCGGTTCCTGGCATCCACCGGCCTGCCGAACAGCTGCGCCGCGCCGGAGCTGATGGGCAGGAGGCCGGTCAGCATCTTCATGGTGGTCGACTTGCCGCAACCGTTGGAGCCGAGAAAGCCGAAGATCTCACCGCGCCTTATGCTGAAATCGACGCTGTCCACCGCCACGAAATCGCCAAAGCGGCGGGTGAGACCGCGCGCGGTAATCACCGGCTCGCCGCTATGTGCTGCTGGTGTTGGGTGTGGAACCGGCGGCGGGCTGCCCTTTGCCCGCAGCTGGCGGTAGGCGGTTTCCAGATCACCGGTCCGGCCCTTCAGCTTATCCGGCGAGCCCTGGAACAGCACGCGGCCTGCATCCATGGCGACAATCCAGTCAAAGCTCTGCGCCTCCTCCATATAGGCGGTGGACACCAGCACGGTGAGGCCGGGGCTGGTGTCCCGGATGGCACCGATCAGCGCCCAGAACTGGCGGCGCGACAAGGGATCAACGCCGGTGGTCGGTTCATCGAGCACCAAGAGTTTCGGGTCATGGATCAGGGCGCAGCAGAGGCCCAGCTTCTGCTTCATACCGCCCGACAGCTTGCCCATCAGCCGGTCGGCAAAGGGTGCGAGCCCGGTGGCAGACAGCAGCGATGCAATCCGCGCCTCCCGCTCTGCCGCCCGCTGCCCGAACAGGCGTGAGAAAAATTCGAGGTTTTCTCGCACGGAGAGTTCGGGGTACAGATTGCGACCCAGCCCCTGCGGCATGAAGGCAATGGCCGAGCAGATGCGGCGCCGGTGGGCGGCATCAGCGATCGGGCCGCCCAGCACGTCTATCGATCCGGCCTGCAATTTCTTGGCACCAGTGATCAGGCCCAGAAGGGTGGATTTTCCGACGCCATCCGGCCCGATGAAGCCCACCAGCTGACCGGGCGGCAGATCCAAGGTGATGTCATCCAGCGCGATATGCCTGCGGTAGCGGTGAGAGACCTTGGCGATGCGGATGCCGGGGGTGCCTGCGGCGGAGATCATTCGAACAGCTCAGCCGGGATGCGCCGGTCCAGCGCTTCGGGCCATTCCATCGCGGGGTCGAGCCGGATCACCGCGATGCCGCGCAGGCCGGTTTTTACATGTTCGATCCGCGCTGCCACCAGATCCTGCGGGATGCGGACGCGGACGCGGAACACTAGCTGCTCCCGCTCGCTGAGGGTCTCGACCTGTTTTGGGGTGAACTGCGCCTCTGGCGAGACAAAGGTGACGGTGGCGGGAATGGCGTAATCGGGCAGGGCGTCCAGCACGATGCGGGCCTCGGCTCCGATCGGCAAAAGCCCGGCCTCGCGGGCGGGCAGGAACACTTCCATATAGATGTTTTCCAGACTGAGAAGCGTCAGGATCGGCCCGCCGGCGCCAACCACTTCGCCCGGTTCCGCCAGCCGGTAAAGCACCCGGCCCGGCATCGGCGCGATCAGCGTGCTGTCCTCGATCTGGGCGGCGATCCGGCGGACCTCGGCCTCTGCCGCCGCGATCCCGGCCTCGGCGGTGGCGACCCGCGCCTCTGCCGCGCCCAGCACCGCCTCGGCCACCGAATGGATGGTGTCGCGCTCCTCATGGAGGGTTTCGGAGATATTGCGCCCGGCCAAGAGCGCGGTGGCGCGCTCCAGCTCATGCTCGGCGCGGCGGTGCTCGCTCTGGCGTTGCACCACCAGCGCCTCCGCCTCGGCCCTGGTCTGGCGCGCCAGCGCGACTTCGGCGCGGGCCCGGTCATGCGTCGCCGCCAGCTCATCGGTGTCCATCACCACCAGAACATCGCCCGCCGCAACCAGACTGCCCTCAGCCGTCAGCACCTTGGCCACCCGACCCGCCCTTGCCGGGGCAATCTCCACCTGTTCGGCCTCGATCCGGCCATTGCCCTGCACGAAACCCTCCGGCAGCTCTGCGCCGTTTTCCGAAACAAACAGATACGCCGCAGCCGCCAGCAGCAGCGCGGCGGCGGCAGTCAGAAAAACACCCGTTGTTCTGGTCATGGCACAGCACCCCGATCCCGTTGCGTCCTTTGCGGAGCCTAGATGATCTGGGCATCGGCCACCTTGCGCTGGGTCAATCCGGCGGCGCGGGAATGCTGCTATGATCGGACGGCGGCCACCGGACAGACCCGGGACATGCGCCGCGGCAGGTTTGACACAAAGGAGAACAGCCATGCTGATGCGGCTCGCAGCGATACTGGCGATTGCGGCAGGACCGGTCTGGGCACAGGAGGCCGACAGCGATGAGGGCCGGGACCTGTTTCTGTATTTCTGTGCGGAGTGCCACGGAAAGGATGCTGCCAGCCTTGGCCCCATGGCCGAGATGATGGCGCTGCGCCCGCCGGATCTGACCCAGCTGGCGACGCGAAACGGCGGCGATTTTCCGGTTGAAGCCGTGGCCAGGCAGATCGACGGACGGCAACCGATTGCCGCCCATGGCGATATGCCGATGTTCGGCCCGACGCTGGACGAGGACAAATATGTCGCCCTTGCGCTGCCCAGCGGCCAGCCGATGATGGTGCCCCGGTCGCTCAGCAGTCTGATTGCCTATCTGCAAACGGTGCAGGACAAGCGCTGAGCAGCCGACTGACGGGCAGCGTCAAATATCAACATAACACAGATTATATGCTTTGATGCTGCGGCTCAGGAGGCGCAACGCCCCGCCTCGGCAAGTTCGCTGTCGGGGGGCATTGCATTGGTGGCGCGCTGATTGGGATTACCGGGTGACCCAGGAGCCGCCGTCGGCGGAGGACGCCTGAGCTGCGGAGATGAACCACATCCCATCCAGCCCTGCCTGAAGACCCGGCAGCATCGGATTGTCGGTGCGGTTTTCGATCACCTCGGCAATATCGGTGTAAAGCGTTGCAAACCCTTCCAGATACCCCTCTGGATGACCGGGCGGAACGCGGGTCCAGTCGGGTCCGATGCCGGCCCCGCCACGGGTCAGGATCTGCTTTGGTTCTCCAAAACGGGTGAAACTCATCTGATTGGGGTCCTCATGCCCCCATTCAAGACCACCCTTATCGCCGAAGATCCGCAGGCGCAGGCTGTTTTCGCAGCCAACGGCGATCTGGCTGGCCCAGATCATGCCACGCGCGCCGCCGTCGTAGCGCAGCAGGATATGGGCGTTGTCATCGACCCGGCGTCCCGGCCCGAAGCTGTGCAGCTCTGCCGAGAGCGCCTCCGGGGTCAGACCGCTGACAAAGCAGGCAATGTTAAAGGCATGGGTGCCGATATCGCCAATGGCGCCTGCGCCGGACTGTGAGGGATCGGTGCGCCAGGCGGCCTGTTTGTGGCCGTCCTGTTCAATCGGATCGGTCAGCCAGTCCTGGGCATATTCCGCCTGCACCAGCCGGATCCGACCAAGATCGCCGCGCGCGATCATGGCGCGGGCCTGTCGCAGCAGCGGATAGCCGGTATAATTATGGGTCAG
>NZ_JAYMWT010000004.1:0-1258146 GCF_048056095.1 Phaeobacter sp. JH20_34
ACAACATGGCGCCCCAAGGGGCGCTTCTGGCGTTCGTAGCACTGGATGTGTGGAAACACAGATTTGGCCCGAGAAATATGGACAGTTGAGTTAGGTGGATTTCCCGCTCCTGATCCGGCAGCGTGCCGGGACGAAGGAGTAACGATGGCAAGACGACCCAGACGGAACCACAGCCCTGCATTCAAGGCGAAAGTCGCATTGGCAGCTTTGAAGGGCGACAAAACGATGAGCGAATTGGCGACGCAGTTTGACGTTCATCCGAACCAGATCAAGCAATGGAAAGACCAGCTCCTAGACCGCGTGACAGATGTTTTTGACGACAATCTGAAGGCGTCGAAGGAGCTCGAGATCGATGTCAAATCGTTGCACGCGAAGATAGGCCAGTTGACGCTGGAAAACGATTTTTTGGGCGAAGCGCTCGCCAAGGCCGGTCTGCTAAGAACGCTTGCGGGGTCCCACGGCAGACGCAATGCTCCAGCCCTTGTCGCTCCCAGTCCTGCCAGCCGACACCCACCATCCCTTTCGTCCTTCCTCATATGAGCTGTCTTGAAATCGTCGGCTGCATCTCTTTGACCATAAAGGACGAGGGCCTGTGAACCGTTCTGGTGATGTGGCTTTTGTGGGCGGGCGGTTTCTGTTAACGTTGGTTTAACAACAATACCGCCAGAGACAGGCAGTCGAGCATATGCAAACAGGCTTTCGAGGCACCTACGTCATTTCGTGGGGGCAGACCGAAGTGGATGGTCTGCCGGCGGCGCCGGTGTCGGCACTGGCCGCCGGGGCAAGCTGGCGCTGGCGCGGGGCGCCGCTGCGGGTCGACGGGCCTGGCAATCTCCTGGAACTGGAACCTGGCGATGCCGAGCGGGATCTGCGGCGCAATGCGGCGCGGTCCGTGCGCCGGTTGGTCGGGCTGGCGATTGAACCCGGACCGCAGGGGCGGGACCGGCTGGCTGACCGGCCGGAGGAGGACCGCCCGGAGACGGTGCTGCGGGATCGTTATTTCGTGGTGACCGACGGGCGGCGCAATTACACGGTGACGCTGATTGATGTCGGGCCCGTGCAGCGGCCGCTGTTGATGTTTGTCGATTCTCAACCTCCGAACGACAGGGATCTGTGGGTCGTCGATGTGCGGCTGGACACAGGCGACCGACGCGATGTGCGGTCGCATACCGGCGTGATCTGTTTTACCCCCGGAACCATGCTGCGCACCCCTGCAGGGGCGGTACCGGTTGAACAGCTGCGGGAAGGCGACTGGATCCAGACCCGCGACAGCGGCGCCCAGCAGATCCAGTGGATTGGCGCGCGGCGGATGACCGGCGCACGGCTGTTCGTCGCGCCCGAGCTGCGCCCGGTGCGGATCAGGGGAGGGGCGCTTGGCATCGAGCGGCCCGATGCGGATCTGCTGGTCTCGCCGAGCCATCGCATGCTGCTGCGAGGGCCGCATGTGCAAAGCCTGTTCAACACGCCCGAGGTGCTGGTTGCGGCGCGCGATCTGATCAATGGTCGCGAGATTACGGTCGATACGCAGCTGCGCGAGGTCACCTATATTCATGTCTTGTTGGCGGAGCATCAGGTGCTGTGGGCCAATGGGGTCGAGACGGAGAGCTTTCACCCCGCCCAGGCGGCGCTGAGCGCGCTGCGCGATGAGGATCGCGCCCGGCTGTTGCAGCAGCTGCCGGATCTGGAAGTCGATGCGATGCGCTATGGCGAATTCGCGCGCCGCAATCTCAGCCAGCCGGAGGCGGCAATCCTGCGACATGCAGCAGCCTGACCGCTTGTCGGCCGCGCGCTGAGACCGTGCGACTGCGCCGCTGGCGGAGCCGTTTTTCCCTCTGCCTTTGGCAAGGCGTGATAGGGGCGGAAAAGCTGGTTGACTCTCTCTCGCCCTCGTCTATACACGCGGCTTCATTGGTGTTGGCGGCTCCCGCAAGGGAATGCCTGTCATGCCCGAAGAGCGCAAGGATCATCCGGTCCTTCGCGACACGGAGCAAGAGGACAACGCCCTTCGATGCAGCCCTTTGGGGTGCGACCAAAACTGAAGGAGATCAGCCGTGACCAAACGCACGTCTGCCAAGTACAAAATTGACCGCCGTATGGGCGAAAACATCTGGGGCCGTCCGAAGTCCCCGGTGAACCGTCGTGAATACGGCCCCGGCCAGCACGGCCAGCGCCGCAAGGGCAAACTGTCCGATTTCGGTATCCAGCTGCGCGCCAAGCAGAAGCTCAAGGGCTACTACGGCGACCTGACCGAGAAGCAGTTCCGTCGCATCTACGCCGAAGCTGAGCGTGTTAAAGGCGACACCGGTGAAAACCTCATTGGTCTGCTGGAGCGCCGCCTGGACGCGGTTGTGTACCGTGCCAAATTCGTTGCAACCGTTTTTGCGGCCCGTCAGTTCGTGAACCACGGTCACGTTCTGGTCAACGGCAAGCGCGTGAACATCCCCTCCTACCGCGTGAAGGAAGGCGATGTGATCGAGGTTCGCGAGAAGTCCAAGCAAATGACCGCACTGCTGGAAGCTGTTCAGCTGGCAGAGCGTGACGTTCCTGACTACGTCGAAGCCGACCACTCCAAGATGACCGCCACTTTCGTGCGCGCACCGGGCCTGTCCGACGTGCCGTACCCGGTTGTGATGGAACCGAACCTGGTCGTCGAATTCTACGCCAAGAACTAAGTCCTGTCCGAACCGGACACGACAGAAAGGGGCTGCCATCTGGCGGCCCCTTTTTCATTTGCCACCGCAGCGGAGGGTCACTGGTGATTGCTTGTGGTGACAGGCGCCACCCGCCGCTGCCGCCATTTGCGATTGCCAGCTGCCCCTTTGCGGACCTATCCTTTTTGCAGACGCCCGCTCAGAGGTGATGAACAGGAAGGTAGACGATGAAAATGACCCGTATTCTGGGGATGGCTGCGATGGCAGCTGTCACCGCAACACTCACAGCAACACTCTCATGGGCGGCGCCCCTGCGTCTGACCCCGGCCAACCCGCAACCGACGGGGCTGAAGCCGGGTCTGTCGGTGCGCTATGCCTATCCCGACGACGTCAAGACGCTGCGCGCCGCTGCCAAGGCGCTGGAGGCCGGAGCCGAGGTCGGACCGCCGCTCAAGGGGCTTGACTATCGCGACACCAGCATCGGGCAGAATGCCCTCACCTCCAAACGCTCGGAGCATGTCGCGGCTGACATCCGTGGCTATGTGCGTTTTGATGCGCCGGGCATCTATACGATTGATTTCCTCACCAATGATGGCATCCGGGCGACGATCGGCGGCAAGGTGGTCGGCAAATTCGATGGTCGGCAGACCTGTCAGGAGACCTTTGCCCAGCAGGTGGAGGTGCCGCAAGCCGGTTGGTATCCGATCCATGTGCTGTATTTTCAGCGGCTGAATACCTCCTGCCTGCATATGCGAATGGGGCCGCAGGGCAGCCGTGTCACCTGGATGCCGAACAAGGCTTTTGGCCGCTGACAGGACTGCGGATTAGCTGACACGACTGCGGATTAGCGGTGACCGGTTGCGGGCGCCTGCGGCTATAGCGGCAGCGGGCGTCCTTCGGCGATGGCTTCCATGGCGAAATACGACGTGACGCTGTCCAGCTCGACACCTTCGATCAGGCGCTGGTAGACCTTGTCGTAACTGGCCATATCCTCGGTCACGACCTTCAGCTGGTAATCGTAATCGCCGCCGAT
This sequence comes from Phaeobacter sp. JH20_34, assembly GCF_048056095.1. NCBI lineage: Bacteria > Pseudomonadati > Pseudomonadota > Alphaproteobacteria > Rhodobacterales > Roseobacteraceae > Phaeobacter > Phaeobacter sp. JH20_34. The sequence continues at coordinate 3,685 of NZ_JAYMWT010000004.1, forward strand.
GCGGTGGAAATCGACCACCTCGGGGATGGTCAGCACATGGCGGCGAAAGGTCTGCAACCATTCCGCCGAATGGTGACGTGTGCGCAGCATCACAAAGACCACCAGATCCAGCCCCAGCTGCTTGCGGTCCAGACGGGCGGTGGTGCCCTGCATCAGGCCGCTTTCGCTCAGGGTTTTCAGGCGTCGCCAGCAGGCGTTCTGCGACAGGCCGACCTGCTCTGCCAGATCGCGCTGCGAGAGGCTGGCGTCACGCTGCAGGGCGCGCAGCAGGGCCAGGTCGATGTTATCCAGCTTATGGGTCATGGCCCCATCATGGCGGCGGGCATGGCGGAGTTCAATCACTCAGTGCAGCCAACGGACGGGACCGGGACAGAGCAATCCGGCAAGAGGCGTCTTGCCGCTTTCCCATTGCTGCCAAGGCGGTTATTACGAGGCGGCATCAAGGAGCATCTACCATGACCCACATCGCGCCGCAGCCTGGCATATTGGACATCGCCCTTTATGAGGGCGGGGCTGCCCATGTGAAAGGGGTGAGCAATGTGACCAAGCTCTCCTCCAATGAAAACCCATTGGGGCCAAGCCCGAAAGCCATTGAGGCAATGCAGGCGGCGGTCTCTCAGATGCACCGGTATCCGAGTTCCGATCACAGCGCCCTGCGTCAGGCGATTGGCGAGGTCTACGGCCTGCCGGCGGAGCAGATCATCTGCGGGGCGGGCAGTGACGAGATTATCACCTTTCTCTGTCAGGCCTATGCGGGGCCGGGGGATGAGGTTCTGTTCACCGAGCATGGCTTTGCCATGTATCGCATCAGCGCCCTGGCGGCCGGGGCGACCCCGGTCGAGGTGGCGGAACGCGAACGCGTCACCGATGTCGATGCGCTGCTGGCCGGATGCAGCGAGCGCACGCGGCTGGTGTTCATCGCCAATCCCAACAATCCCACCGGCACGATGATCGGCACCGCTGATCTGGCCCGGCTCGCCGATGGTCTGCCTCGGGGAGCACTGCTGGTGCTGGATGGCGCCTATGCGGAATATGTCGAAGATTATGACGCCGGGGCTGAGCTGGTGGCCAGCCGCGACAATGTGGTGATGACGCGCACCTTCTCCAAGATCTACGGGCTGGGTGGCGCTCGGGTCGGCTGGGGCTATGCGCCGAAAGTCATCATTGACGTGCTGAACCGGGTGCGCGGTCCGTTCAACCTGTCGTCCACCGCGCTTGCCGGGGCGGAGGCAGCGGTGCGGGATACGGAGTATACCGAACATTGCCGTCAGGAAAACGCCAGGTGGCGCGGCTGGCTGGCCGAGGCGCTGGCAGAGTTGGGTGTGCCCTCAGACACCTCCTGTGCGAATTTCATTCTGGCGCGCTTTGCTAGCCCGGAAGAAGCGGGCGCCTGCGATGCCTTCCTTCAGTCGCGCGGGCTGATCGTGCGCCGGGTGAGCGGATACAAGCTGCCCGCAGCGCTGCGGATCACCGTGGGTGATGAGACCGCATGCAAGCAACTGGTTGCGGCTGTGAAGGCGTTCAAGGATGGCGCGGCATGAGCGCGCCGATCTACAACCGCATCGCGCTGATTGGTCTTGGCCTGATCGCCTCCTCCATGGCACATGCCATTCGCCGTGGCGGGCTGGCAGGCGAGATCACCGGCTATGCCCGCAGCGCACAGACCCGCGAGACCGCGCGCCGTATCAACTTGTGTGATCGTGTCTGCGAGACGGCTGCGGAGGCGGCGCAGGACGCTGATCTGGTCGTGCTCTGTGTGCCTGTGGGGGCGATGGATGTTGTGATGGCGGACATTGCGCCGGTGCTGAAACCCGGTGCCACGGTTTCCGACGTGGGGTCGGTCAAACGCCATGTGATCGACGCGGTGTTGCCGCATATCCCCGACGGGGTGCATTTCGTGCCCGCCCACCCATTGGCGGGCACCGAACATTCCGGGCCCGAGGCCGGGTTTGCCGAGCTTTATGACAACCGCTGGTGTCTGCTGGTGCCGGTTGAGGGCTGCGAGCGCGCCCCGGTGGACCGGTTGCGCCGGCTCTGGGAGGGGATGGGCTCCAACGTCGATGAGATGGACGCGGATCACCACGATCTGGTTCTGGCGGTGACCTCGCATGCGCCGCATCTGATTGCCTATACGATGGTTGGCGTGGCTGATGACCTGCGCCGGGTGACCGACAGCGAGGTGATCAAATACTCGGCTGCGGGATTTCGTGACTTCACCCGAATTGCCGCCTCCGATCCGACCATGTGGCGGGATGTATTCCTGACCAACAAGGATGCGACGCTGGAAATTCTGGGACGTTTCACCGAGGAGCTGTTTGCCCTGCAACGGGCCATCCGCACCGGGGATGGGGAGCATCTGCACCAGTATTTCACCCGCACCCGGGCCATCCGCCGGGGCATTATCGAGGCCGGGCAGGACACGGCGGCGCCGAACTTCGGCCGCGAGACCAAGTCATGAGGCGCGGCTGGCGGTCGGGGGCGCAAGCGGTTGCGACGGCAGCCGGGCTGATCGTCATGATCGCTGTCAGCGCCGGGGCCACTGCGGCCAATGCGCCTGACCGCTCGCTGCGGCCCAATGCGCGCCCGGATCCGGCGGCTGTCGCCGCTTTGACGCCGACGCCCGCCGCTGCTGCGGTCACCGTTTCATCGGATCTGCGCCCGCAAGGGCGACCGCCGTCTGAACAGGCCGTCGCCATGGCTGCGCTGCGCCTGCCGATGATGCCGACCGGTCCAGAGGCCTCTTTGCGTCCACATCTGCGGCCCGGCGATCTGGCGGAGAAAATCCTGTTCGGCAAACGCAAACGCCGCAAGACCTCGGTCTGCGGTGATATCGACATTCAGGGAGCAGAGGTGGGTGCCGTACCGGGGCGTCTGAACGGCTGCGGCGCAAAGAATGCGGTGCGGGTGCGCTCGGTTGCCGGGGTGACGCTCAGCCAGCAGTCGGTGATGACCTGCGACACCGCCCGCGCGCTCAAGAAATGGGTGGAGCGGGATGTGGTCAAGGCCTTTGGCCGGCGTGACAAGGTGGTGGCCCTGAGGGTGGCGGCGCATTATTCCTGCCGCACCCGGAACAACCGGCCGGGCGCAAAGATCTCAGAACATGGTCGGGCCAAGGCGATTGATATCTCGGGCTTCGTTCTGGAGAGCGGCAAGGTGATCACGGTGCTGAAGGGCTGGACCGCGCGCGCCACGCGCAAGGGGCTGCGGAAGATGTGGAAAGGTGCCTGTGGCCCGTTTGGCACCGTGCTGGGGCCGCTTTCGGACCGGTACCATCTGGATCATTTCCATCTGGACGTCGCCCGCCATCGCGGCGGTCCTTATTGCCGCTAGCGCAGGATCAGACGTGGCGCTGGACCGATCGGCAGCGGACCGAGTGTGACATAGCCGGAGCGCAAAGTCAGCGGCAGATCAAGGTCGCGATGGTTGCCGCCAAGCCCGGCAAAGACCCGCAAAACCCGCTCAATCCCGGAGCGCGCAGTCGGGTGCAGGCTGCCTGAGGCTTCGGCCATTTGCAGGATGTCCTGCCAGTTTTCAACCTGAAGCGCGAGATCGCCCTCTGGCAGGCCGGTCTCATCCAGACGCAGCTCGCCCGTCGCCTTGATGCGCATCGGGCCCCAGCGGGCCTCGGCCAGATGCAGCGAAATCTGGCGCGGCTGCGGGCGGCGCAGCTCAATCGCGCTGCGGTTCCAGCTGGTGTCGAACCCCACATTCATGTCGAGCGTGACCGTCTCCAGCCGCTCCGGAAGCCCCTCGGTCGCCGCTAACCGCTGGCGCAACAGCGGGTGAGGGGACACACCCTGCGCATCGGCGTGGATCTGGTAGTGGTTCTGCGCATCGGTCCGCGTCATCTCCAGCAGGACCGCCTGACCGCTCAGCTCGGGTTTGCCATTGCTCTGTACCGTCCAGTTTCTGGCCATCATGTGCAGCTGTTCCAGGTCCAGCGCGGATCCCGGTGCCAGTTGCAGCTCGGCCCGCAGCCCCTCGGTGTGCAGGATCGCGGTGCTGTCGAAATAGGAGAACCGTTGTGGTGTCGGCGGCAGCAGAAGCGTCACGGTGCCGGGCCAGAGTGCAAGGCTGCGGATGTCGAGCCAATCGGCACGCCATGCGGTGCCGGTGCCCGGATCGGCGAGGGCCGGGGTGGTGATCCGGTGATGGTGATAGAGTGGATAGCCGGAGGTGCGCAGCGTGGCATAATCGGCCTGCCAACCCTGCCGCTGCTGCTCGGCAAACCAGCCATCCAGCCCCTGACGCAGGCCCCAGGCGGCAACCGCCCAGTAGAGGCTCCAGACGGAGACCGAAATGAGCAGCATTTTTGTCCAACGGATCATCATTCGGCCTCTTTTCTGGACGTGGGATTTGATGTTTATAGACCGCGATCAAAAAAGGGCCAGCGTCATGACCATGTGGGTATTTGGATACGGATCTTTGTTGTGGAATCCAGGTTTTCCGGTGGCCCGCCGCGAAGTTGCGACCCTGCCGGGCTATGCGCGGTCCTTCTGCATGAAGTCGATCCATCATCGCGGCAGCGAGGAGAAACCCGGTCTTGTGCTGGCGCTGGATGCCATCGCAGGGGCGGCCTGTACCGGAATCGCGCTGGCAGTCGAGGCTGGCCACGAAGAGCAGACCTTGCTGGAACTGCGGGCGCGGGAGCTGATTTCCTCGGCCTATGTGGAGAAGGATCTGACGGTGCAGCTGGCCAGCGGCGGGGAAGTTACCGCCGTGACCTATGTGATTGATCCCGATCATATCCAATATTGCGGCGGCATTAGCCTCGAAACTCAGGCGCAGATCATTGCCGAAGCGGTTGGGGGACGTGGCCCCAATACCGAATATCTGTTCAATACGGCCGAGCATCTGGCGGAGATCGGGCTTCGCGACGCTGATTTGGATTGGCTTGCGGCGCGTGTGCGGGATCTTGCGTCATAAAGCCTTGGCTCTTTTGAGGATTTGCCTATAGGCTCCGGTTCTGCAAGAGCACCAAAAAAAAGTGTCAGGAGCCACAGCTATGGCGCAGCCAGACCGCGAAAGCAGACCGCAGTTTTCCCAACCGGTACGCCAGATTATCATGATGCTGATCGCTCTCGGGCTGTCAGGGTTCGGGGCCTTTGTGGCGCTGCCGCGCGTTTTGCCGGTGTTTGAAGCCAACCCCTGGCTCAACGGGTTTATCGGTCTGGTGTTTGTTTTCGGCGTGATGGCCTGTTTCTGGCAGGTGCTGCAACTGATCGGGTCGGTGCGCTGGATCGAGGCTTTCGCTGCCGGGGTCGCCAGAGAGGATGTTCGCCCACCGTCGATGCTGGCACCGCTGGCGTCACTGTTGCGGTCGCGGGGCGCGCGGATGCAGCTTGGCTCATCCTCGACCCGCTCTATCCTCGATTCCGTTGCGACCCGGATCGACGAAGAGCGTGAAATTACACGCTATATCGTTAACCTGCTGATTTTCCTTGGCCTTCTGGGGACGTTCTATGGTCTTGCGACCACGGTGCCCGCGGTGGTCGATACCATCCGCAGCCTCGCCCCGCAGGAAGGCGAGGAAGGGATCGCAGTGTTCAACCGGCTGATGACCGGGCTTGAGGCGCAGCTGGGCGGCATGGGCGTTGCCTTTGCCTCGTCTTTGCTGGGGTTGGCGGGATCGCTGATCGTCGGGCTGCTTGAGCTGTTCGCAGGCCATGGTCAGAACCGGTTCTACCGTGAGCTTGAAGAATGGCTGTCGTCTTTTACCCGCGTCAGCTTTTCCTCAGGCGAGGAGACAGGCGGCGGTGAAAACACGGCACTTGCAGGTGTGCTGGACAGCATGACCGAGCAGATGGACGCGTTGCAGTCGATGTTTGTGCAAACCTCCGAAGCCCGTGCCGGGGTGGATCAGAAACTGTCCGAGCTGGTGGATGCGATTACAGATATGAACCGGCGGCAGGACCAAACCGAAGGCACGGCCCGGGCGCTGGAGCGGGTCGCAGTGGGGCAGGAGGCCCTGACCGAACTGATGCGCGCCCATGGCGACGTCGGGTTGGATGCCGAAAGCCGGATGCGGCTGCGCTCTATCGACGTCCAGATGCTGCGCATCCTCGAAGAAATCTCCGCCGGCCGTCAGGAGAGCCTGGCGGAGCTGCGCAAGGATATCGACCTCCTGGTCAAGGCCTTTGCCCGACCGCGTGGATTGGGTCGCACCGCACGCGGCTCCGAGGACTAAGCGATGGCCCTGTCACGTCGCACCGGACAACGTTTTCAGGCCTCGATCTGGCCGGGGTTCGTGGATGCGATGACGGGTCTGTTGCTGGTCCTGATGTTTCTTCTGACCATCTTCATGGTGGTTCAGTTTGTGCTGCGCGAGACGATTTCGGGGCAGGAAAGTCAGCTGGATGAACTGGCCGCGGAAGTCGGGGCGCTGGCGGATGCGCTTGGGCTGGAGGAGCGGGCCAACAGTCAGTTGCAGGCCCGTCTTGGCGCCTTGTCGGCGACGCTCGGCACCACGCAGGGCGCACTTGAGGCTGCCGAGGCGGAGCTGTCGGCGGCGCGCGGAGAGATCAGCGATTTTGAGGCGCAGGTTGCGCAGCTGTTGCTTCGCCAGGAGGAGGCCAATGCCACGATCAGTGATCTGACCGCACAGCGCGCGGCGTTGCAGGCCTCGCAGTCTGAATTGGAAGGCGAGCGTGACGCGCTCTCGCAGGCGCTGGCTGCCAGCCGCAGTGAAATCGACGCCCAGACGGAGGCGGCCCGGCTGGCTGCGGCCAAACGCGAGGCGCTGGAGGCACTGGTTGCCGATCTGGAGACTACGGCGGCGGATGCCACGGCAGCGGCGCAGCAGCTGGAAACGGAGCTCACCTCTGCCGAGGCAGCGCGCCTTGCGGAGGCGGCTGCCGCCGAGGCGCTGCGCAACCGGCTGCAAGATGCGGATGCCGAACTGACCGCCATGACCCTCGCGCTTGAGGCGCAGCGGCAGGCCGCCGAGGATACGCTGACATTGCTTGCCGCTGCTGAAACGGCCAAGGACCAGCTGGATGCGCGGCTGGCCGAGGTTCTGGACGCGCTCGACAGCGCACAGGCTGCGACCGCGGACCGGGATGTTCTGGCCGAGCGGCTGACCCGTGTCTTGGCGCAGCTCGATGCCACACAGACACGCGCCGACACCGAGGTGGCGGCATTGCAGGAAGAGCTGGACCGGCTGCGGCAGAGCCGCGACACCTCGCAATCGGATCTTGAAACCACCACGGCGGCGCAGGCCGAATTGGAACAGCGCCTGCTGGAGGCGCTGGGCAAATTGGAACAGGCCAATGCAGCTGCTGCGGACCGGGATCTGTTGCAGCAGCGATTGCTGGCGGCCCTGAGCGACGGCAAGGATCAGGCCGCCGAAAGCGCCGAGCTGGCGAGCCTTGCAGAGCAGCGTGCCGCCCTGCTGGCACAGGCCCGCGAGAGCCTGAACGCCGAGCAGGCCATATCCGAGGAGGCGCGGCGTCAGACCGCACTGTTGAACCAGCAGGTCGCCGCCCTGCGCGAACAGCTTGGCGGTTTGCAGGCTCTGCTGGACGATTACAAAGCCCGTGATACAGCACAGTCGGTGCAGATGCAGAACCTTGGTCAGGATCTGAACGCTGCCCTGGCCCGGGCAGCCGCCGAGGAACGCCGACGTCGGCTGCTGGAGGAGAGTGAGCGCAAGCGACTGGAGGCTGAGGCAGAGCAGCTCAGCTCCAAGGCGCAGGATCTTGAGCAGTATCGTTCAGAGTTCTTTGGCAGGCTGCGCGATGTGCTGGGTAATCAGGAAGGGGTGCGGATCGAAGGCGACCGTTTTGTCTTTGCCTCGGAAGTGCTGTTTGCCCCCGGAAGCGCCGATCTGTCGCTGGAAGGGCGGGCTGAAATCGCCAAGGTCGCAGGGATCCTGCAGACCGTGGCAGCGGCCATTCCGCCGGAAATCAACTGGATCATCCGGGTTGACGGGCACACCGATGACACCCCGTTGGGGGTGCACCCGAAATTTGCCGATAACTGGGAGCTGAGCCAGGGCCGCGCGCTGTCGGTGGTGCGCTACATGGTGCAGGCGCTGGGCATCCCGCCCGAGCGCCTGTCTGCCAATGGATTTGGTGAATATCAGCCGGTGAATCCAGCCCCGACTGCGGCTGCAAGGGCGCAGAACCGCCGGATCGAGCTGAAATTCACCGAGCGCTGAGGTGCCATTGCCGGTGCTACCGGCGCGTGATCTGCGCTGCTGCCTGGGTGCGCTGTTTGCGGCGGGCTGCCAGTCGCGAAATCAGTGCTTTGGCTTCGGCGGTGGGCTCCTGTTCGATACGCCTGTAGTCGCTGCCATCGCGTTGCCGGGTCAGCAATCCACAGGAAATCATGGTGCGCCGCAGGGTTGCGGGATCCCTGAAGCGATGTTCGCCGATCAGCAGCGCATTCACCTGCGCCTCCTGCAACGCCCTGTCGGCCGGAAAGACCGACCAGAGCCCAAACAGCGCAAGCGTCTGCACGGCGCGTTTTGACGGCCAGCGCAGCAGCCGCCCGTGATCATCGAAATGGCCCAGCGTGCGTTCGATCAGCCGATGATCAGCCGCCGGCGCCATTGTGGTTTTCGTCAGCCGTCGGGCCGCTGCCTGTATGGCGCGCTGGTGTTGCAGGTTCTGAAAACCGGCGGCGCGGGCGAGCATGTTCATCAGTGTCAGATGCGAGGGGCTGGCCTCGCCCAGTTGCCGGGACAAGGCGCGGGAGAAATGGGACAGGTCATCCACCTGTAGGGGAAGCGGTTTTCGGGTCATATTGCATCCAATCGGCGCCTGTGCGGGTCGTTGGTCGCTGTCCTGACGACGCGGCGCCATCTGCAATGGAAACCGTTCGGTGATATGGCAGGTTTAGCTCTCCCATGCGGGAACAGCGACGCCTCGGTGTCTGCCGACCGTGGCAGCAGATTAGCCGCTGAGAGCGGCAAGGCCAAGAGGGCTTGGCCCCGCCGTGTCGGTGAAGCCCTATTTCACCGTCATTTCCTGGCGCTGATCATCTACGACCTGGCCGTCGCGCAGCAGTGTCGCGGTTGCGATGTAGCGGCCGGGTTGCAGCCCCGATCCACGGATCCGTTTGCCCGCGGCGCGGTACAGCTGCGCTTGGGTTTTTTCCAGCGGTTCGGTCTGCTCCAGCAGGGTGCCCTGCGGCCCGTCGATACGCAGCACCAGCTGGTCACCGCTGCGGGCGCCGAAGGCATAGGCCCAGAACACGATTGTGCCGCTGCCGGATGCCAGCGGCGACTGATCGGCGATCCCGGCCTTGACCGTGGCATATTTCGGAACATGGTCGGCAAAGCCGCTGCCCAGAAAGCCGCCGGCCTGATAGGTGATCTCCTCGGCCCAGAGCGGCGCGCCGATGTCGGCACCGCAGCCCTGGTCCATCCGGGGGCCAAAGGGGTCTATGGTGACACCATCCTTGCGCACGGAAAGATGCAGATGGGGAAACTGGGTGCTGCCGGAGAGGCCGATTTCCCCAAGCGGTGTGCCGGCCGTGACCCTGTCGCCGGAGCTGACCTGGATGGACCCACGTTTCATGTGGCAATACTGAGTTTCCCAGCCGCCGCCGTGGCGCAGCAGAACCCCGTTTCCACATTTCCGCCCCTCGATCGCGGGGTCGTCCGGCCCGCTGGAATAGCGGTCCTCCATCCCGTCGCGGCTGCCGACCACGGTGCCATCCGCCGCGGCAAAGACAGTGACGCCGGCCTCCATGTCGCTGAGATAGGGCAGGGCGATATCCGTACCGTTGTGGCCGTCATAGGTGAGGGTATTGCAGGTGAAATCCTGTGTCGCCGGTCCGATGGCGCGGTCGACATATTGCTGGATCTGGCAGCTGTCGCCGAGGGTGCAATCGACCGGCCAGTCCAGAACGAGATCACTCGCCGCGACGGGCGCGGCGAGCGAGGAGAGAAATGCCAGGGGCAGAAGACGCATTGGCTGTTACTCGGCCGTAAGCAGCGGCGGCCTGTCCCCCGAGATGCGAGGCTTGGCCGGGCCTTCGATCCTGAGATCCAGTTTGCCATCCTTAATGCCGACCTTGACCAGGCCCCCCTTGGAGAGTTTGCCAAACAGCAGCTCTTCCGCCAGCGGTTTCTTGATGTGCTCCTGAATGACACGGCCCAGAGGACGCGCGCCCATGCGGTCGTCGTAGCCTTTGTCAGCCAGCCATTCTGCCGCCTTGCGGGTGAGTTCGATCGAGACATTGCGGTCCATCAGCTGGGCTTCCAGTTGCAGGACAAATTTCTCGACCACCTGCAGGATGACGTCCTTGGGCAGCGGTGCAAAGGAGATCACCGCGTCCAGACGGTTGCGGAACTCCGGGGTGAACGTGCGTTCGATGGCGGCTGTATCCTCGCCTTCGCGGCGGTCACGACCAAAGCCGATGGCGGCCTTTGCCTGCTCGGATGCGCCGGCATTCGAGGTCATGATCAGCACGACATTGCGGAAGTTCACGGTGCGGCCGTTGTGATCGGTCAGCTGGCCATTATCCATGACCTGCAACAGGATGTTGAACACATCCGGGTGCGCCTTCTCGATTTCATCCAGCAGCAGCACGCAGTGGGGATGCTGGTCAACACCATCGGTCAACAGCCCGCCCTGATCAAAACCGACATAGCCCGGAGGCGCGCCGATCAGGCGGGAAACCGCGTGTTTCTCCATGTATTCGGACATGTCAAACCGCAGAAGCTCCACACCCAGCGTATCGGCGAGCTGTTTGGCGACCTCTGTCTTGCCGACGCCGGTGGGGCCTGCAAAGAGATAGTTGCCGATGGGTTTTTCCGGTTCGCGCAGACCGGCACGGGCCAGTTTGATGGCGCTGGACAGCGCCTCGATCGCGTTGTCCTGACCAAAGACCACCCGTTTCAGCGAGCGCTCCAGATCCTTCAGCACCTCGGCGTCGTCCTTGGAAACGTTTTTGGGCGGGATGCGGGCGATCTTGGCGACAACCGCTTCGATCTCCTTCACACCGATGGTCTTGCGGCGTTTGCTTTCGACCACCAGATGCTGTGCGGCACCGGCCTCGTCGATTACGTCAATCGCCTTGTCCGGCAGTTTGCGATCATTGATGTAGCGGGCGGAGAGCTCCACCGCAGATTTGATCGCATCGCTGGTAAAGCGGATGCCGTGATGGTCCTCGAAATAGGGTTTCAGCCCTTTCAGGATCTCGATGGAATCCTCGACCGACGGTTCATTCACATCAATTTTCTGGAACCGGCGGGACAGCGCGCGGTCCTTCTCGAAATGCTGGCGGAACTCCTTGTAGGTGGTGGAGCCCATGGTGCGCAGCTTGCCGCCCTGAAGCGCGGGCTTCAGCAGGTTGGACGCGTCCATGGCCCCGCCGGAGGTGGCGCCTGCGCCGATCACCGTGTGGATTTCGTCAATGAACAGAACTGCATCGGGGTGATCTTCCAGCTCGGTAACGACGGCTTTCAGACGTTCCTCGAAATCGCCGCGGTAGCGGGTGCCCGCCAGCAGCGCGCCCATATCCAGCGAGTAGATGGTGGTTTCCGACAGAACCTCGGGCGTTTCACCGGCGACAATCTTGCGCGCCAGGCCTTCGGCGATGGCGGTCTTGCCAACGCCGGGATCGCCAACCAGAAGCGGGTTGTTCTTGCGGCGGCGGCATAGAACCTGGATGCAGCGCTCAACCTCGTGGCTGCGCCCGATCAGCGGGTCAATGTCGCCCTCGCGCGATTTTTCATTGAGATCGACGCAGTATTTCGCCAGCGCGCTCTCTTTCTTGTCGCCCTCGGTGGTGGGCTGGGGCTCTTCCTCGACTTCGGGGGAGCCGGTGACGGGCCGGGACTCACCAAAGGCCGGATCCTTGGCCACGCCATGGGCGATGAAATTCACCGCGTCATAGCGGGTCATGTCCTGATCCTGCAGGAAGTAGGCCGCGTCGCTCTCGCGCTCGGCGAAGATGGCGACCAGCACATTGGCGCCCGTCACCTCGGTCCGGCCGGAGCTTTGAACATGGATGGCGGCGCGCTGGATCACGCGCTGGAAGGCAGCGGTCGGTACCGCTTCGGAGCCGTCGATGTCGGTGACCAGATTGGCGAGATCCTCATCGACAAATTCGACAAGGGTTGCACGCAATTCGGTGAGGTCGACACTGCAGGCGCGCATGACGCGGGCCGCGTCCGGCTCATCCAGCAGGGCCAGAAGCAGATGCTCCAGGGTTGCGAATTCGTGACGCCGTTCGTTTGCCAGCGCAAGCGCGGCGTGAATGGCCTGTTCCAAAGTGCTCGAGAATGAAGGCACGGGCGTGCTCCTCTTGGTCTTGGGTTGGCGTTGAGGCTGTGGGACGGATGCCTAGCCTTCCACAGTCCAACCATGTCCTGATAGTATTAGAGTTTGGTTGATACGTGCCCGGCTTCAAGTTCTTTCTTGCAATTTCTTGTCACATTTCTCGTGACTGTGCCGTGAAACGGCAGCCGGGGCGCCTAAAACTTGTCCTTTCGCGCCCGGATTTCAGCAAAGACCTTGGTCGCCGGCGCCCCGCCCATGCCAAGGGCATCCTTGACGCTGTCGAGATGGGCCCGCAGGAACGGGTTGGTGTCCAGCTCCTCCTGCAGGCGTGACGGGACTGTTGGTCGCCCTTCTGCACGGTCCGCATCAATCGCCGCGCAGCGCTGTTGCAGCGCCGGGTTGTCCGGGTCGATGGTGAGCGCGAAGCGGGCATTGGACTGGGTGTATTCATGGCCGGAATAGACCGTGGTGTCGCCGGGCAGGGCGGCGAGTTTCTGCAGGCTCTGCCACATCTGGTCGGCAGTCCCCTCAAACAGGCGGCCACATCCCAGCGCCATCAGGCTGTCGGCTGTGAAAACCGCTGAGGACGCCGGGAGGTGAAAGGCAATATGGCCGAGGGTATGGCCGGAGACATCCAGCACATGGATCTCCTCGCCGAGGCAGCTGAAGGTCTCTCCCTCGGCCACCGCCAGATCTAGATCCGGCAGGCGATGGGCATCGGCGCGCGCGCCGACGATCTGGCAGTCATAGGATGCACGCAGGTCGGCGACCCCGTCGATATGATCCCAGTGGTGGTGAGTCAGCAGGATCTGATCCAGCCCCCAGCCGCGCCTGTCTAGCTCCGACTTGATGGCCTCCGCTTCCGGCGCATCAACCAGCGCGGTCTGACCGGTGGCGGCATTGTGCAGCAAAAAGGCATAGTTGTCGGACAGGCAGGGCAGGGTGACGATTTCAAGGGGCATGGTCATTCGCTTCTCGATGGGTAAACTGACGGCGACTGGCCTCAGATTGGCCCAAGCAACGGACGCCCGCAATGCATGTTGATGTTCAGGATCTGAGGAATTTCTACTATCGCAGCACCCTGGGGCGGGCGGCGCAGGCGTCGATCCGCGGTCGGCTGCTGGAATTATGGCCCGAGGCGGCCGGGCTGACGGTCGCGGGGTTTGGGTTTGCGGCACCGCTGCTGCGCCCCTATCTGGCGGAGGCACGGCGGGTGATTGCGCTGATGCCCGGGCCGCAGGGGGTGATGCAGTGGCCGGCCGGGCTGCCCAATGTTTCGGTGCTCTGCGAAGAGACCTCCTGGCCGATTGAAACCGGGCATGTGGATCGGCTGGTGCTGCTGCACGGGCTGGAGACCTCGGACCGGCCGTCGCATCTGCTGGAGGAATGCTGGCGGGTGCTGGGACCGGGGGGGCGCGCCGTCTTTGTGGTGCCCAACCGTGCCGGTCTCTGGGCGCGCTCGGATGTGACCCCGTTTGGCTTTGGCCGCCCCTATACGCTGAGCCAGGTGGAAAATCAGCTGCGCCTGCATCAGTTCACCGTCGAGCGGCACTCAGCCGCGCTTTATCTGCCGCCCAGTCAGCGCCGCTTCTGGCTGAAGTCCGGGCCTTTGTTTGAGCGGATGGGGGATCGTCTTCCGGCGATGCTGGGGGGCGGTGCGTTTCTGGTGGAGGTCAGCAAGCAGGTGCATGTCCAGCGCGGCGAGATGACCCGCCTGCGCCGTCCCAATCCGATCCGGGTGCTGGAAGGGTTGTCCAATCCGATGCCCGAACCGGCGTGACGGGGGCGATTTCAGGGGCGGGCGGATGCGTCCGGGCGGTCGTCGATGTCGTTTGCGGCGTATGCACAGGGTGACGGCAGGTCGCCTGCAAACGACGCCGCGTCGCGACGTCTGCGGGCTGGACAGGTGGCGCAAAATGGGGCGCGATGAGAGGCTATGAAATAGGCGGTTCTTAATCTTTGGCAGGTGGCGCAGGATGACCTTGCGGAAGGCGGCTTCGGGTGCTCTGGTGCTTGATTCCCCGCATATGGTTCAAAATCGCGCTTTCAGTGCTCGTTTTCGACGGTTTGGAGGTTTTTTTGTCCTCAGGGCGTGATTTTTGCTGATTTGGAATCGCAAAATTGACGCCTAAAGTCGGTTTTTTTGACGCATGTTCTGTCGTTTCATCGAGTGTTATTGCCTAATCACTTGAAAACGCTTGAAACTTCCTTTTTTACCTCGCTGTCCAAGGCAGTTGATAGGTTGCCAACGCTCTGCTACATCCACGCTGATTTTGACGCCCCACCAGATTGTGGGGAGACCTCACGCCCCCGGACGCCACCTGCAAGGGTTAGCCAACCGGGGCCAATATCGGAAGGGTGGACGTGTCCGAACCAGCTTCGATCTCCGCAGGCATTGCCGCGCGCTATGCCACCGCGATCTTTGAGATCGCCGAAGAGAGCAAGGCGCTTGATAGCCTTGAAACCAGCATCAATGACCTGTCTGCCGCTCTGGCGGATAGTGAAGATCTCCGCGACCTGATCACGTCACCCCTGGTGTCGCGTCAGGAGCAGGGGGCTGCGATCACCGCAATTGCCAAGAAAATGGGCCTGGCCCCGGTTCTGGCAAATGCGCTGTCGCTGATGGCCGAAAAGCGCCGCCTGTTTGTGGTGCCTGCGCTGCTTGAGGCTCTGCGCGCACGCCTGGCCGAAACCCGTGGTGAGATTACCGCCGATGTCACATCGGCAAAGGCGCTGACCAAGACCCAGAGCGAAAAGCTGGCCAAGACACTGGCCGAACGCACCGGGAAAAAGGTCGTGATCAATGCAACCGTCGATGAAAGCATCATTGGCGGTCTTGTCGTTAAAGTGGGCTCGAAGATGATCGACAGCTCGATCCGCTCCAAGCTCAACTCCCTACAGAACGCAATGAAAGAGGTCGGATAAATGGGTATCCAAGCAGCAGAAATTTCTGCGATCCTGAAAGACCAGATCAAGAATTTTGGTCAAGAAGCCGAGGTGGCAGAAATTGGCCGCGTGCTGTCCGTTGGTGACGGTATTGCCCGCGTCTACGGTCTCGACAATGTCCAGGCCGGCGAGATGGTCGAATTCCCCGGCGGCATCATGGGCATGGCGCTGAACCTCGAATCCGACAACGTCGGTATCGTTATCTTCGGCTCCGACCGTGACATCAAAGAAGGTGACACCGTCAAGCGCACCAACTCCATCGTGGACGTTCCCGCTGGCCCCGAGCTCCTCGGCCGCGTAGTCGACGGTCTGGGCAACCCGCTGGACGGCAAGGGTCCGATCAACGCATCCGAGCGCAAGGTTGCCGACGTGAAGGCACCGGGCATCATCCCGCGTAAATCGGTTCACGAGCCGATGGCAACCGGCCTGAAATCGGTTGACGCGATGATCCCGATTGGCCGTGGCCAGCGAGAGCTGATCATTGGTGACCGTCAGACCGGTAAAACCGCCGTTGCGCTGGACGCCATCCTGAACCAGAAAGTCTACAACGACGCCGCTGGTGATGATGAATCCAAGAAACTGTACTGTGTTTACGTCGCGATCGGCCAGAAGCGCTCGACCGTGGCCCAGCTGGTGAAGAAGCTGGAAGAAACCGGTGCGATGGAATACTCGATCGTGGTTGCCGCAACCGCGTCCGAACCGGCTCCGATGCAGTTCCTGGCGCCTTACGCCGCGACCGCGATGGCCGAATACTTCCGCGACAGCGGCAAGCACGCGCTGATCGTTTATGATGACCTCTCCAAGCAGGCCGTGGCCTATCGCCAGATGTCGCTGCTGCTGCGTCGTCCGCCGGGCCGTGAAGCCTATCCTGGTGACGTTTTCTACCTGCACTCCCGCCTGCTGGAGCGTTCCGCGAAGCTGAACGAAGAATTCGGTGCCGGCTCGCTGACCGCGCTGCCCGTGATCGAAACCCAGGGCGGCGACGTGTCCGCGTTTATTCCGACCAACGTGATTTCCATCACCGACGGTCAGATCTTCCTGGAAACCGAACTGTTCTATCAGGGCATCCGTCCTGCTGTGAACACCGGTCTGTCGGTGTCGCGTGTGGGCTCCTCGGCTCAGACCAATGCAATGAAATCCGTTGCTGGTCCGGTTAAGCTGGAACTGGCTCAGTACCGCGAAATGGCAGCCTTTGCACAGTTCGGCTCCGATCTGGACGCCGCGACCCAGCAGCTGCTGAACCGTGGTGCCCGCCTGACCGAACTGATGAAGCAGCCGCAGTACGCACCGCTGACCAACGCCGAGATCGTTTGTGTGATCTTTGCAGGTACCAACGGTTACCTCGACAAAGTCGACGTGAAAGCAGTCGGCCGTTACGAGGCTGGCCTGCTGGCGCATCTGCGCAGCAAGCACCAGGACCTGCTGGATTGGATCACCAACGAAGACCCGAAGATCAAGGGTGATGCAGCCGACAAGATCAAAGCAGCTCTGGACGCGTTCGCAGCTGACTTCGCTTAAGGGGGGATCAGGCGTTGCCTAACCTTAAAGACCTTAAAAACAGGATCGCGTCGGTCAAATCGACCCGCAAGATCACCAAGGCCATGCAGATGGTCGCGGCCGCAAAACTGCGCCGCGCCCAAGAGGCCGCCGAAGATGCACGTCCCTATGCCGAACGGTTCAATGCCGTTATGGCCGGGCTCGCCGCATCTGTCGGTGGCAGCGATTCTGCACCCAAACTGCTTGCCGGCACCGGTAGCGACCAGGTTCATCTCCTGGTCGTGCTGACCGCCGAACGCGGGCTTTGCGGGGGCTTCAATTCCAACATCGCCAAGCTGGCCCGGGTGGAAGCCCAGGCGCTGAAGGCGGCGGGTAAGACTGTCAAGATCCTGACAGTCGGCAAAAAAGGCCGGGACGCGATGAAGCGCGACCTTGGCGAATATTTTGTCGGCCACGTGGATCTGAGCGACGTCAAACGTGTTGGCTATGCCAATGCGCAGGACATCGCCAAGGACGTTCTGGCCCGCTTTGATGCCGGGGAATTCGACGTTGCGACGCTCTTTTATGCGCGGTTCGTGAACGTTGTGACCCAGGTGCCGACAGCCCAGCAGGTGATCCCGGCGTCGTTCGATGCCACGGAAGACGCGGCTGCGACCAGCTCTGCGGTTTATGACTACGAGCCCAGCGAAGAGGCCATTCTGGCCGACCTGCTGCCGCGCGGCGTCGCAACGCAGATCTTTGCAGCGCTGCTGGAAAATGGGGCCTCCGAACAGGGTGCCCGGATGAGCGCGATGGACAACGCGACCCGCAACGCGGGCGAGATGATCGACAAGCTGACCATCGAGTTCAACCGCTCGCGTCAGGCCGTGATCACCAACGAGCTGATTGAAATTATTTCGGGCGCCGAGGCGCTCTAAAAGAAAACCGGAGACGAAACATGGCAAATGCAAAAGGCAAGGTGACCCAGATCATCGGCGCCGTTGTGGACGTGCAATTCGACGGCCACCTGCCGGCGATCTTGAACGCGCTGACCACCGACAACAATGGTAAGACCCTGGTTCTGGAAGTTGCCCAGCACCTCGGTGAAAACACCGTCCGTACGATCGCGATGGACGCGACCGAAGGTCTGGTTCGCGGTCAGGCTGTTGCCGACACCGGCGCACCGATCTCGATCCCCGTCGGCAACGCGACCCTGGGCCGCATCCTGAACGTCGTGGGTGAGCCCGTGGACGAGCAGGGCCCGGTGAACGCAGCGGAGACCCGTTCGATCCACCAGCCCGCACCCGAGTTCAGCGACCAGTCCACCGAATCCGAAGTGCTGGTAACCGGCATCAAGGTGATCGACCTTCTGGCCCCCTACGCCAAGGGTGGTAAAATTGGTCTGTTCGGCGGCGCCGGCGTTGGCAAAACCGTTCTGATCATGGAACTGATCAACAACATCGCAAAAGTGCACTCGGGCTTCTCCGTGTTCGCCGGTGTTGGTGAGCGGACCCGTGAAGGCAACGACCTCTACCACGAGATGATCGAATCCAACGTTATCAAGCCCGATAACCTGGAAGAATCGCAGGTGGCCCTGGTTTACGGCCAGATGAACGAGCCTCCGGGTGCGCGTGCCCGTGTTGCTCTGACCGGTCTGACCCTGGCGGAACAGTTCCGTGACCAGTCGGGCACCGACGTTCTGTTCTTCGTGGACAACATCTTCCGCTTCACCCAGGCGGGTTCCGAGGTTTCGGCTCTGCTCGGCCGTATTCCTTCGGCTGTGGGCTACCAGCCGACGCTGGCCACCGACATGGGTGCGATGCAGGAACGCATTACCTCCACCAAGAACGGTTCGATCACCTCGATCCAGGCTGTGTATGTTCCCGCGGACGACCTTACCGACCCGGCACCGGCAACCACCTTTGCCCACCTGGACGCGACCACCGTTCTCAACCGTTCGATCTCGGAACTGGGTATCTACCCGGCTGTTGACCCGCTCGACTCCACATCGCGCCTGATGGACCCGTCCATCGTGGGCGAAGAGCATTATGCTGTGGCCTCCGACGTTCAGCAGATCCTTCAGCGCTACAAGTCGCTGCAGGACATCATCGCGATCCTCGGCATGGACGAACTGTCCGAAGAGGACAAGCTGACCGTGACCCGCGCGCGTAAGATCCAGCGCTTCCTGTCCCAGCCGTTCGACGTTGCAAAGGTCTTTACCGGCGCAGACGGCAAGCAGGTTCCGCTTGAGGACACGATCGCGTCGTTCAAAGCCGTTGTGGCTGGCGAATACGACCACCTGCCCGAAGGCGCCTTCTACATGGTTGGCGGCATCGACGAGGTGATCGCTAAAGCCGAGAAAATGGCTGCTGACGCGGCCTAAGGAGGGCCCTGATGGCTGATACGATGCAATTCGACCTCGTGAGCCCGGAGCGCCGCCTGGCGTCGCTCCCGGTGACCGCGGTAATGATCCCCGGCGCGGAAGGCGACATGACGGCTATGGCCAACCATGCGCCGACCATCACCACGCTGCGTCCGGGTGTCCTGCGGGTTGAAGGCCCGCAAGGCACATCGGAATATCTGGTCACCGGTGGCTTTGCTGAAATCGGCGCTGACGGTCTGTCTGTCCTTGCTGAGAAGGCAATCCCCATGGACCAGCTGACGCGCGCGCAATTGGACGAGCTGATTGAAGAGGCCCGCACGACCTACAAGACCGTGCAGGAAACCGATCAACCGCATGGTCTCGTTGAAGACGCGGCCAAGCTGCTCGCTGACATGGAAGCCCTGGGCACCCACATGAGCCTCTGATCCGTCAGAGCCATGGCAAAACACGATAAACCGGCCCCTTGCGGGCCGGTTTTGTTTTTTGGCAGAGTTGCACGACAGGCGGCGCACTCGCCCGCGCCCTGTGCACCAGGCTTTGCGCAGGTCGGGCGGTGCGCAGAGCGGGCAGGGAAGAGATCGGGCAGGGGTTCAGGGGGCGGAAACAGTATGAAACGTGTACAGAGCCCCCGCCTTGGGGTGGATCAGGGCGATATCGAGATCTTCTCGGAGTTCGAGAATGGCGGCAGCATGTGGACCGGAACCGGCCCGCGCGAACGCCGTCGCGAGGTGCGCTTTTCCGAGCCCTTTGCCGAACTGCCTGCGGTGCATCTCTCCAGCTCGCTGGTGGACATCGATTCAGGGGCCGCCATCCGGGCGGAGCTGGTCGCCGAGAAGGTCACCCACCAAGGATTTGACGTGGTGTTTCGCACCTGGAATGACAGCCGCGTCGCGCGGATCCGGGCCTCCTGGCTGGCGATCGGAACGCTGCCCTTTGCCGATGACTGGGACGTTCCCTAACACGGGTCTTTGTCGCGGTCAAAACGGGTCAGACCCGGAAACGCGGGCAGCCAGCTCTCGCGGCGCAGGCACCAGCCTTCATAGCTTGGCAGCAGCCCGTCCGTGGTTTCGAGCGCACCCAGATGCAGTTCGATCTCATTGCCGCTTCGGGCAAAAACCGACGAGCCGCAGATACCACAGAAATGGCGCCCCCTGTAATGCTGCGGCCTGCCATCAACAGTGACAGCCGATGCCGGGAAAATCGCAGCCGCGTAGAACAACGCGCCATGGTGCTTGCGACAGTCGCTGCAATGGCAGATGCCAACCCGGAGCGGCGCACCGGAGGCGTTGATACGGATGGCGCCGCACAGGCAGCTGCCCTGATGGTGCTGCATCCTCCTGCCTCCCCGCTTTAAGCCACGCGCCAAGCCTAGCGTGCTGGGCGGCGTGCCGTCGATAGCGGCAAGACGAAAAACCCCACGCGCCGGGTTCCGGGTGTGGGGTCAAAGAGCTTGGCCGATTGGCGGCGCGGTTTAGCCGTTGCGCGACAGCGACTCGTAGATCGGAACCAGCGTCTTGTCCTCGAACAGAGAGGACACGGAGGTGCCGTGCCAGATATTGAGAATGGCCTGAGTGAACAAGGGCGCGGTCGGCAGGATGCGAATATTCGGCGCGCCAAGGACCGCTTCGGTCGGCTGAATGGTGTCGGTCAGCACCAGCGATTTCATCACCGAGTTTGTCACGCGCTCAACAGCCGGGCCGCTCATCACACCATGGGTGATGTAGGCGTGGACCTCCTTGGCCCCATTGTCGAGCAGCACCTGCGCCGCCTTGCACAGGGTGCCGGCTGTGTCGCACATGTCGTCGATGATCAGGCAGATCTTGTCGGTGACATCGCCAATCACGGTCATTTCGGCGACCTCGCCGGCTTTCTCGCGGCGTTTGTCGACGATCGACAGAGGCGCGTTGATGCGCTTTGCCAGTTCACGGGCGCGGGCCACACCGCCGACGTCCGGTGACACGACCATGAGTTCGTCCATGCTGTCCTTGAACTGGTTTTTCACATCCAGAGCAAAAATCGGCGAAGCATAGAGGTTGTCGACGGGGATATCGAAGAAGCCCTGGATCTGGGCCGCGTGCAGGTCCATTGTCAGAACCCGTTCGATGCCCGCACCGGTCAGCATATTCGCCACCAGCTTGGCCGAGATCGGCGTGCGGGCCTTGGTGCGGCGGTCCTGGCGGGCATAGCCGAAATAAGGGATCACGGCGGTGATACGCTGGGCAGAGGAGCGGCGCAGGGCATCTGCGATGATCAAGAGCTCCATCAGGTTGTCATTGGCCGGGTTCGAGGTCGGCTGAATGATGAACATGTCCTCACCGCGGACGTTCTCATAAACCTCGACGAAGATTTCGCCGTCGTTGAACCGCTCGACCCGGGCATCTACGAGGCCCTGATCAACGCCGCGGTGCATCGACATGCGGCGGGTAATGGTTTCGGCAAGCGGAAGATTGGCGTTCCCAGCAATCAGCTTGGGTTCGTTCAAAGTCGGCATTGGCTGTTATCCCCAGGCAGCAATGGCAGTGTGACAGATTCGTGATGTTGAACCCCGCTTAGCATGGGCGTACCGTCGCGCCTAGATTTAATGCGGGAGAACAGGCCCATGGTGGCAAACGACAGGGCAGGGGAAACCTGCTGGAGTTGCGCAGAGGAGCAGCGAAGAAGGACCTTGGTTGACGGTGGCATCGCGACCGCAAAAGGGCAGTCATGATGGCGGAAATCTCGGCCGGGCTGGCGCAGCCCGTGGTCACCCATTCCTTTGGTCGCGGCAATCGGCAGGTTCTGGGAGTCCATTGCTCCCTTGCCCATTCCGGTGCCTGGCGTGGTCTGGCGACCATTCTGGAAGAACATGTGACGATCTCAAGTTTCGACATGCTGTCGCACGGGCGCAGTCCCGATTGGGACGGTGAGGGGCTTTTGCAACTGCGCAATGCCGAGGCCGGGCTGGCCCTGATCGAGTCGGAGAATCTGGCCAAGGACGGGCCGATTGACCTGCTGGGCCATTCCTTTGGTGCCACGGTGGCGCTGGCAATGGCGCAGATGCGGCCTGACCTGGTGCGCTCTCTGGTGATGATCGAACCTGTGTTTTTTTCGCTGGGGACAGCGACGACGACCGATCCCGAGGCGCTTGAGGCGCTGCGCCGGGACCACATGACCGTTCGCGAAACCTATCTCAACGGTGATGTGGAGCAGGCGACTCGCCTGTTCAACCGGGCCTGGGGAGCAGGCCATCCGAAATGGCCAGATTTGCCCGAAAGCGCCCGCAGCGCCATGGTCCGCAGTTTTCCAGCGGTCATGGCCTGCGATACGCAGATCTACGACGATATGCTGGGCGTGCTGGAACCGGAAAAGCTGGCGCTGCTGACGATGCCCTGTCTGCTGATTGATGGCGGCAAAAGCCAGCCCATCATGCATGAGGTCATTCGCGCTCTTGCCGCACGACTGCCGGAGGTGACCTGCCGAAGGGTCGAGGCGGCGGGACATATGCTGCCGATCACACATCCGGCCGAGACGGCGGCTCTGCTGCAAAGCTTCTGGCCGGACGTGGCGCTGGCGCAGGCCTAGGCCCTAACCGATGCTGCGCGGCCCCGAGCGGGCGTTCCCGTAGCAAGAACCCGAAGCGCGCCAGAGGCGGCTTCGGGTTTTTCAGCTTGCGACGTCAGGGCGCGTGAGTTGGCCTCAGAGATCGGTCACCGTGGTGACGGTTTCGCGGAAATAGTCAATCTTGCCGTCCTTCTGATGGGACAGGATGAAGGTCACGCTTTCCACCATACGATCCCGCACGGCGTAGTGATAGCGCTGCTGGAACCGGGTGTTATACCAGCCATCCCCCAGATCCTGTGATGTCAGATCCACGATTTTTGTTCCCTGAGGGAAAACTTCGGGGCCAAGCCGGGACAGGATCACGCCAAAGCCCTCGATATCGGTGGCCTGTTGCCAGCTGACGTCGACGCCATCGCTGTCGCGGTAATGGTCGATGCGAAAATCGATATCCGGCGCGATAAAGCCCATCAGGGCGGGGTCGCCTGCCTCGAACAGGCGCAGCAACTGCTCGATTTCGGGGGCGGTTGCGGCTTGGGGCGCGGGGGCGAGGGTGGTTGCGGACATGATGCTCTCCTGTTGAGTGGTGCCGACAGGATGGCAAAGATACCGACTATAGGGAATTGCTCTGGAGGCTATCCATGTTATAGTTTGAAGCTATGGATGATCTGACACCGCTACGATATTTCCGGGCTGCCTATGAAATGGGAACCTTCAGTGCTGCGGCACGGGCCTGCGAGGTGCGCCAGCCCTCGGTCTCGGCGGCAATTGCCCGACTTGAGCAACGGTATGGCGGCCCGGTGTTTCGGCGCGGTCGGGATGGTCTGACGCCAACCGCGCTCGGGCACGAACTCTATCAGCAGGCAGGTGGGGTGCTGGCGCAGATGAGCCAGCTTGAGGCGCGGCTAAAGGGGCATGTCGCGCAAACGGTAAGGGTGTTCTGCGCGCCCGACGTCTTGATGGCGGCATTTGAGGATGGGCTGGCCCGGATCCGGCGGGCGGAACCACAGGCGCAGTTTCAGTTTACCGAGGATCCCACGCAGGCGGATCTGCATTTTGCGGCTGAGAGCTGCCTGCCACGGGGCTGCGGTTTTCATCCGCTCTGGCAGGAGCGCTATGGTCTCGGTCTGCCCTCCGGGCATCCTCTGGTGGCAAAACCGCAGCTGACGCTGGCAGATCTTGCGGATGAGGCCCTGATTGCGCGCCCCTATTGCCCCAGCGCGGACCGGTATCTGGCTGAACTGGCGCGGGATGACGGCGGGACGGGGCTGCGGGTGGCGGCCAGCGCGATACATGATGCCCAGCTGATGGATCTGGTGGCTGCCGGTTTGGGAATGGCGCTGATGCCAATGTCCCATGGCGATGCTCACAGGGGCATTGTGCTGCGGGAGATTTCGGACGTCGACCCGGTAACGCGGGTGGTTGGTGTCGGCTATCGCAAAACAGGATTTGCCGACGCTATGGCGCGGCATTTCCTGAGCCGCCAGAGCTTCATGGGTGCTGGCGCCGGGGGTGGCAGCGCTCCGGGTGGCGGGCCTGCGATGACCGCTGAGCCGATGTGACCGGGAGCCGCCGGTGGGCGGCAAACCGGCGTCCCATTAGGAGGTGGCGGCCCAACCGCGATATGTGTCAGAGAAGCGCGAGAAACGCGTCTATTTGGTCGTCTTCTATGGACCAGTCGCAGACGAACCGCGCGGTGACCTCTTCGTCCGCTGCGCCTTCCAGGCCGCCGTCCCAAAGGTGATAGACCGCGCCGGCGTCGAACAGCCGCTGGTGGGTGGCGCGTGGCAGGGCGGCAAAGATCATGTTGGCCTGCGGATCATGGCTGAACCGGGCGCCTTTGCTGCGCAACCCGTCCGCCAGACGCGCTGCCTTGGCATTTGCCGCGCGGGCGTTGTGCAGCCAGAGATCATCGGTCAGATAGGCCAGCATCTGCGCTGACAGATAGCGATGCTTGGAGAACAGATGCGCCCCGCGTTTGCGGCGATATTCGAACTCCTGAGCTTTGGCAGGGTCAAAGAAGATCACCGCCTCAACCCCCATGCAGCCGTTTTTGGTGCCGCCAAAAGACACCGCATCCACGCCTGCCTTCCAGGTCATCTCGGCGGCGGTGCAGCCCAGCGTCACCAGCGCATTGGTGAAACGTGCACCATCCAGATGCACCGGCAGACCGTAGGATTTTGCAACCTCGCAGAGCGCGCGCAGCTCTTCGACCGAATAGACCGTGCCAAATTCCGTCACCTGCGTGATCGAGACGGGACCGCGCTGCGGCCCGTGGACGCCGCGATTTTCCTCGCCCTCAAGGGCTTGGCGCAGATCGGCGGGGGTCATCTTGTCAGCATCGGTCACCAGCGTCAGCTTGGCGCCGCCGGTGTAGAACTCAGGCCCGTTGCATTCATCGACGTTGATATGGGCCTGTCGGGTGCAGAACAGCGTCTGCCAGGGCTGCGACAGGGTCGAAAGGGCCAGTACATTGGCGGCCGTGCCGGTTGCGACGAGGTAGATCGCTGCGTCCGGGGCGTCAAAGATCTCGCGGATGCGGGTGGTGACCTGTGCCATCTCGTCATCTGCACCGTAGCCCATGGCATAGCCAGTGTTGGCCGTTGCAAGGGCTGCCAGAATTTCAGGATTGGCCGGACCGGAGTTGTCAGAGGCGAAATGCATTTAGAGCGGCTCCTCGATTATATGCTCTTCCCAGTCTTCTTCGGGAGTGTCGAATTCCGATACGGTCCAGCCCCGCACCGAAACACCGGCCTCATGCACGCTTGCAGGATCACCGGTGATCAGCGGGTGCCAGTCGGGCAGCGGCTTGCCTTCCCAGAGCAGGCGATAGGCGCAGGTCTGTGGCATCCAATAGGCGTGGGTGTCCAGATTGTCGGGCTTCAGCACGATACATTCGGGGACAAACTGATGGCGGTTCTCGTAATGGGCGCAGCGGCAGGTGGCATCATCCAGCAGACGGCAGGCAACCCGGGTCAGCGCCACTTCGCCGCTGTCTTCATCCTCCAGCTTGTTCAGGCAGCATTTGCCACAGCCATCGCAGAGCGCTTCCCACTCGCGGTTGTTGAGCTTTGTCAGCGGCTTCTTTTCCCAGAAGCGCTTGCCCAGCCCGTTGCGGTCAATGCCCTGGCTCATAGCGCCGCCAACAGCTGGCGCGCCGTGATGCAATCAGCGTCCATCTGGGCCAGCAGCCCCTCCAGCCCGTCAAAGGTCATTTCCGGGCGCAGGTATTCGACCAGCCCCACAGACAGCGTCGCGCCGTAGAGGTTGCCGGTGAAATCGAACAGGAAGGTTTCAATATTGGGATGGCTGCCATCGAACATCGGGCGCACTCCGACGGAGGCTGCGCCATGATAGCTGCCCCGATAGGGGCCATCCAGCACATCGACCAGCACGGCATAGACGCCAAAGGCGGGCTGATGCAGCCCGTCGATCGACATGTTCGCGGTGGGATAGCCCAATTCGCGGCCGCGTTGTTCGCCGCCAATGACCTCGCCTTCGATCCGGTGCCAATGGCCGAGCATATTGGCGGCATCGCGCGGCCGCCCGTCGCTGAGCGCGCGGCGGATGGCGGTGGAGGAGACCGTGTCCTCGGAATATTCCATCAGCGGCGCCACGGTGACGCCGAACCCCATCTGGTCGCCAAAACGCTGGAGATCGTCGGCAGAGCCGGCGCGACCCTTGCCGAAACAGAAATCCGAGCCGACGACGACATGACGCAGGCCTAGACCGTCGGCAATCACCTTGCGGGCAAAGCCCTCGGGCGTGAGACCGGAGAGGGCGGCATTGAAATTCAACTGGTAGAGACGCTCCACCCCCAGTTTTTCCAGCCGCGATGCCCGGGCTTCGGCCGACATCAGGCGAAACGGCGGGGCATCGGGGGCGAAGAACTCCCGCGGGTGAGGTTCGAAGGTCAGGACCCCGAGCGGCGCCTCGGGCACAGCGTCGCGGGCCAGGTCGATGACCGATTGATGGCCGCGATGGACACCATCGAAATTGCCGATGGCGGCAGAGGCCCCACGATCCTTTGGATCTACGAATTGAAAGTCACGGATAATGCGCATGGCCACTGCCTAGCTGCGCCGGGGCGCGCTTGCAAGAGCCATGCCACGGGGCGCCACAGCTTGGCGGCCATCGCGTCAGTCGAACTTGCGTGACGGCGCCATCACCATGGCTTCGCCGACCAGCACCTTCTTGCCCTCCACCATGCAGCGGCAATCCAGCTTGACCCGGCGTTTGTCGATCTCGATGCCGGTCACCTCGACCTCCGCAAGCACGAGATCGCCGGGGCGGACGGGGGCAAGAAACTTCAGGGACTGGCTCATGTAGATGGTGCCATGGCCGGGCAGTTGCTCGCCAATTACGGCAGAGATCAACCCGGCAGTCAGCATCCCATGGGCGATGCGCCCCTGAAACATGGTGTCCTGCGCGTAATCTTCATCCAGATGCACCGGGTTATGGTCGGTTGAGACCTCGGCAAACATCTCGATATCCTTGTCCGTCACCTCTTTGCGCAGATAGCGGACCATCCCCATTTCGATATCTTCGATGCAGATCGTTCCGCGCGGAAAATTGTCCAACATATGCCTCTCCTGTTGCCGTTGCTCTGCGAAAAATTGCGCGGTGCTGTCTATGGGTTGCGGGTCGAACCTGAAACAATCGGGCAAATGCAGACTTGTTACGGCAACTTTATTACTTTGCAGTCGCAGAAAGGCAAGTGTTTTCTCCGTTAGCGCAATCTGCCGATAGAATAGGTCGGTGCAGATTTTTCCTTTTCCAAATAGGTGCTTAGCGCGGCTTCATCGGGCTGGTGGTCGGTTTTGGTCTCTTTTGCTGCAAGTCCACCTGTAATGAAGAGTGAGTCCAGACCTTCGCCCATTGCGCCCGAGATATCGGTGTGGGGGCCGTCACCGATCGCCAATATGTCACGGTCGGCGATATCCAGGCCCAGCTCCGCCAGACGCCGCCGCGCCAGATCGTAGATCGGCGGGTGGG
Organism: Phaeobacter sp. JH20_34; assembly: GCF_048056095.1. NCBI lineage: Bacteria > Pseudomonadati > Pseudomonadota > Alphaproteobacteria > Rhodobacterales > Roseobacteraceae > Phaeobacter > Phaeobacter sp. JH20_34. The sequence continues at coordinate 31,255 of NZ_JAYMWT010000004.1, forward strand.
GCTTGCCGAAGTACAGGCTCTCGCCGCCCATTTCCGTATAAAGCCGCGCCAGCGCCCCGGCGCACCATTCGCGCGTCTCGCCGCGATCAACCACGATATCGGGATTGGCGCAGAGTAGTTTCAGCCCCATCTGCTTGGCATAAAGGAAGTCGGGGCGGTTCACATCCGGGTCGGCCTGCGTATCGAAGGGGCCGCAGCAGACAATGCCCTCGGCCTCCTTCAACGGAACGCGGGTCACATCAATCGGATCGTCCAGCATCTTCAGCGGCTCAAAGAAGCCGGCATCGCGCTCCCATTCCCCCATGAAATAGACCTTGCGGCCAACGGCACCGCTGAACATGGCGGCGCGTGCGGAATCGCCGGAGGTGGCAATGGTGTCATAGGCATCCTGAGGGACGCCGAAGTCGCCAAGCTGTGCCGCAACCCCCGCCCTTGGCTTGGGCGAGTTGGTCACCAGCACAACAACACCGCCTGCCGCGCGAAAGGCCTGCAAGGCAGCGACGGCCTCGGGGTAGGCGGTGATACCGTTGTGCACACAGCCCCAAAGATCGACAAACAGGGCTTTGTACTGGCTTGAGACCTCGGCGAGGGAGGCAATGAGTCGGGTCATGGGACAGGTCTTTCACATGGGATTTCGGCTGTTCAAGCTATGCCAGAGCCTGCGGAATTTGACCAGATCGGCGATGTTTCCGGTTTTTTAACAACAGAGGCGTAGAACAGGTCGAGGCTACAACCCAGAGGTGTGCGGTAATGTTTCGAACGATGTCAACAAAAACCCGATTTATTATTTCGGGTGCGGTATCCGTTTTTGCGATTGTTATATTGGCTCTGATATCTGTCTACAGCCTGTGGCAAAGCGAACTGGAGCTTGAGCGGCAGATTGATGTAACCAAAACGGTGCGCCACGAGCTGAAGGTCGACCTCCTGCATGAAGAGTTGCACGCGGAAGTGATCTATCTCGTGTTTGCCGGGGATCATGCGACCGCAGCCGAGAAAGAGGCGCTGCGCGCACGAGTGGTCCAGGCCAGCGAGGAGCTTCGCAAGAATCTGGAATTGTTGAAAAACGATTCCTTGCCACCAAAGGCGCTGGCGCAGGTCGAGGGGATGGTGGCGGAGGTTGATACCTTTGTCGGTCAGGGCGTCGCCCTGGCAGAGCTGGCCGTCACCGACCCGGTCGCCGCGGAGGCTGCTGTCGATGCCTTTCAGGACAGTTACGCGGCCCTCAATGAGAAATTGCACCCGTTGAGTGACTGGATTGAAACCTCGGCGGTCGAAACCGCAAAGGCGGCGCGGGCACATGACATGCTTCTGCTTTATGTCCTCCTGGGAACATCCGCCCTGTTGGTCTTGGTGACGCTCTATAACGCGCGCAAGATGACCATGAACACTGTGCGCCCGATTGATCGGCTGCGCGAAGCCCTGCGCGAAGTCGCAGAAGGGGATTTTGGCATCAAGGTCGCTGAGCGGATGCGCGGTGACGATTTTGGCGAGATCGCCCGCGATATCGACCGTGTGTCGGCCCGGGTCATCAGCGAGCTGGAGAAACAGAATACGCTGCGTGTGGAGGGTGAGCATGTCATCGACCGGCTGCGTCAGGGCCTGCAGGCGCTGGCGTCCGGGAACTTCAGCGTTCGCATCGCAGAGAGCTTTGGCGAGGCCTATGATCCGCTGCGGATGAATTATAACGAAACGGTCGATAAACTGAATGAGGTGATGGCCCAGGTGGTCAAGGCAAGCGCCGCGATCCAGGCGCAATCCGATGAAATCCGGTCCGGTGCTGAAGACATGTCTGCCCGCACCGAAAGCCAGGCGGCCACGCTGGAGCAAACGGCTGCCGCACTGGAAGAAATGACGGTCAGTGTCAACAACTCCGCCCAGAACGCCAAAGCCGTCGAAAGCGCTGTGGATTCCGCGCGCAAGGATGTTGAAAACAGCGGCCGGGTCGTGGAGGGCGCGATCGAGGCGATGAATGAGATCGAACGCTCGTCCGGGCAGATTTCGCAGATCATCGGCGTGATCGACGACATTGCCTTCCAGACCAACCTGCTGGCATTGAACGCTGGTGTCGAGGCGGCGCGGGCAGGTGAGGTCGGCCGCGGTTTTGCCGTCGTCGCCTCCGAGGTGCGCGCCTTGGCGCAACGGTCATCGGATGCCGCCAATGAGATCAAGTCGCTGATTTCGGCCAGCACCAGAACAGTGGAAGAGGGCGTGGAGAAGGTCGATAGCGCCGGCAAGGCCCTGTCACAGGTTGTCGGCGAGGTGGTCAATATCGCCACGCTTGTCTCTGGTATCTCTTCGGAATCCGGTGAGCAGGCGCAGGGGCTGAACGAAATCAATATCGGTGTTGCCCAGCTGGACAATGTCACCCAGCAGAATGCCGCGATGGTTGAGGAATCCGGCGCTGCCATCCTGAAGATGAACAGCGAGACCTATGGTCTGAACCAGATCGTCAGCCAGTTTGTTCTGCTCTCAGCAGATGGTGCCGCAGGCCGCGCACCCTCAGCGGCGGAGCGCGCAGCGGCCGTTGTCGAAGCAGGTCACCCGGATGAGGAGCGTTGGGAAGACTATAACGAAGTCTCCGCCCATGGGCCTGTTTCCGGCGATGGCATCGATGACTGGGACACCGACCGCGCATCGCTGCACAAGTCCGTGGGGTCGAAAGCAGGGGATGCCGGTGACGATTGGGCGGATCGGGATGCGGTTGCCAATTTCGCCTGACGGCCTGACGGCCTGAGCGCCTGATAGTCGTCTGTGGGGAACGGTAGGCAGCTGACCACGCGCCGGTTTCAGGCTTGCCGCCTGCCGCGCGTGGCGGCCTGTCACCTGGGATCGGGCGTCAGCTTCGCCCGGTGCAATCTGAACCGACCGGCCTCGGTCAGCCGATGCCTGTGAGCGAATCGGGCGCCCGCGACTTTATGGCAGGATTGCCTGCGCCAATGCCTTTGCATGACGGAAATGCCAATGCCGGTCGATAGATCCACGTCACCTCTGGCGGTGCTGGCTCCTTTGCCGAGGCGCTGACGCCGGTCGCGGCGCTTTGGCCCCTTTTGCACCGGGGCGGGCTGGGATGACTTAGGTATCCGTGACTTACTTTCGCCCTGAGGCGTGATTTGCTGGAGTGTCATCCGGGGACCGCGACACGGGCAACCACAGCAATTGGTCAATGCGCACCGCAGATGCGGCAAACAGAGGTCCGCGGGGATCCGCAAGAGGGTGGCGATCGCTCTGCGCGTGCTACCAGCACCTGGTTGCCGGTCGATCGAAACACGCGGTGGTATCACCCGGAGATCGGACCGCCGGCTACTGCAGGTCCATCATAAAAGATGCGGGCCTCCTTAGAAGACCCGCATCTTTCGCATTTCATAGGCTCGAAGGCGCCGGGCCTTAGATTGCCAGATTGGGGATGATCTGTTTCTTGCGGCTCATGATCCCCGGCAGCACAACGCTATCGCCCTCCGCTGTGGCGCCAAAGCTCTTGGCGGCGAGGGTTTTCACCAGGTCGTTGGGCACCAGAAGGGTGGCTTCTTCCTTCAGGATATCCACCACAAAGAGCAGAACCTGATCAACGCCATCTTCGGCAGCGACGGTTGTCATGGTTTCCATCAGCGACGCCTTGCGATCCAGCACCACGGCGGGAGCGGTGGTTTCCAGAACCGAGACCCGGAATTTGGTGCCTTCGACCGCGTATTCCTTGGAATCCATCCGCAGCAGCTCTGCGTCGGAGAAGGCCGAAACATCGGATTTCGCGGCAAACATCTCGGCGGCATAGGTGGCGATATCGACGCCGAGATCTTCGGCCAGGCTATAGGCCACGGCTTTGTCTTCCTGGGTGGTGGTCGGCGAGCGGAATTCCAGCGTGTCGCTCAGAATGCAGGTCAGCATCGCGCCTTTGATGTCGCGTGGTGCCTGCGCCAGATCGCTGCCGATCATTTTCCACATGATGGTCGCGGTGCAGGCGACCGGCTCGATGCGGATGTCGATGGGGCCTTTGGTTTCCAGCCCGCCGACCAGTTTATGATGGTCGATGATCGCACGAACGTCAGCACCATTGATATTGGCGGGCAGTTCAGCCGGGTTGTTGGTGTCGACGATGACGACAGGCTGATCATCGGCCACATCGCTGATGATCTCCGGCTTTTCCAGCCCCCAGTGTTGCAGCATGAAGGCCGCTTCGGTGTTGGGCTCGCCCAGCAATTTCGGAGCGGCTTCGACGCCTTTGATCTGGTTCAGATACCACGACCAGATGATGGCGGAGCCGGTGGAATCGGTATCGGGGGATTTATGGCCGAAGACGAAGGTAGTCATTGAAGTGTGTCCTATGCAGATGCCGGAATTTTGCGCGTCTTATAGGTGGGGGCGGCGATCTTGTCACCCCGGCCCGTTGTCTCGTCAATGCAGCTATGCCGTCCGTGCAGACCAGGGCAGCGCAGGCGCGCCAAGGGCGCCAATGGCTGCGGATCATAGCCCTGATTTGGCGAATGGCTTTTCCTCGGCTGCGGCTGGGGGTAGCATTGCGCCATGACCCGCGAAGATCAGCTTTATCCGCCCGTGAAGGCCCTGTTGGAACAGCAGGGGTATACCGTGAAGGGGGAGGTGGGGGCCGCTGATGTGGTTGCCTGCCGGGGCGATGAACCACCGGTTATTGTCGAGCTGAAGTTGCGGTTTTCACTGTCGCTGTTCCATCAGGCGATCACGCGGCTTGCGCTGAGCGACCTCGTTTATATCGCTGTGCCGAAACCCGCTGGCCGCCAGGCGCGGCGGGTGCTGAAGGACAATCTGGCGATGTGTCGGCGTCTAGGGCTGGGGCTGATCACGGTTCTGCCGGATGGTCGGACGGAGGTCCAGTGTGATCCGGGGCCTTATGCGCCGCGAAAATCTGCCAAGAAACAGGCGCGGCTGCTGCGCGAATTCCAGCGCCTGCAGGGGGATCCGAATGCCGGTGGGGCCACTCGCCACGGGATCGTGACCGCCTATCGCCAGGACGCCCTGCGCTGTGCCGCCCATCTGGCAGACCACGGGCCGAGCAAGGGGGCCGCAGTGGCTAGGGCAGCGGGCGTCCCGCAGGCCACCCGGATCATGGCGAGCAATCACTATGGCTGGTTCATGCGGGTCGCCACCGGCATTTATCAACTGACCGAGGCCGGTCAGGCGGGGCTGGTTCATTGGGCGCATAGCTGGGAAGCGCTGGGGGCCGACGATGGGACAGCGGCCGAGGTGGGCCCTGCGTGATGGCCGCGGCAGAATATTGCCATAATATTTCCCAACCAACCTGTTGACAGGACCGCACGCCCTGCCTAGCTATTCCTTCGTTAGCACTCGGCAGTATTGAGTGCTAACACCCTCTGCGGGGAGCAGGGGGGCGAGACAACAACCTTTGAGCCTTTAAGGAGCTACAAAGATGGCATTGAAACCGCTTCATGACCGCGTGCTGGTCCGTCGCACCGAAAGCGAAGAAAAAACCGCCGGTGGTCTGATCATCCCTGATTCCGCCAAGGAAAAGCCGAGCGAAGGCGTCGTCGTCGCAACCGGCGAAGGCGCACGCAAGGACAGCGGCGAGCTGATCGCAATGGCTGTTTCGGCTGGCGACAAGATCCTGTTCGGCAAATGGTCCGGCACCGAGGTCACCGTCGACGGCGAAGAGCTGCTGATGATGAAGGAAAGCGACATCATGGGCATCATCGAGTAAGACACCGGGTTTTTCCCAAGTCTGCTCTGATCTCTGATCGCTTAAACCCACAGAATTTCTCTAGGAGAGTAAAAAATGGCTGCTAAGGACGTCAAATTCGACACCGATGCCCGCAACCGTATGCTGCGTGGCGTCAACATTCTGGCCGACGCCGTGAAAGTGACCCTGGGCCCGAAAGGCCGCAACGTGGTTCTGGACAAATCCTTCGGCGCACCGCGCATCACCAAGGACGGCGTGTCCGTGGCGAAGGAAATCGAACTGGAAGACAAGTTCGAGAACATGGGCGCCCAGATGGTGAAGGAAGTTGCTTCCCGCACCAACGACGAAGCCGGTGACGGCACCACCACCGCAACCGTTCTGGCCCAGGCCATCGTCAAAGAAGGCCTGAAGCAGGTTGCAGCCGGTCTGAACCCGATGGACCTGAAGCGCGGCATCGACCTGGCAACCTCCAAGGTTGTTGAAGCGATCAAAGCCTCGGCCCGCGACGTGAAGGACAGCGACGAAGTTGCGCAGGTTGGCACCATCTCCGCCAACGGTGAAGCAGAAATCGGCCGTCAGATCGCTGACGCGATGCAGAAAGTCGGCAACGAAGGTGTTATCACCGTCGAAGAAAACAAGGGTCTGGAAACCGAGACCACTGTTGTCGAAGGTATGCAGTTCGACCGCGGCTACCTGTCGCCCTATTTCGTCACCAACCCCGACAAGATGGTTGCAGAACTCGACGACTGCATGATCCTGCTGCACGAGAAGAAACTGTCGTCGCTGCAGGCAATGGTTCCGCTGCTTGAGCAGGTGATCCAGTCGCAGAAACCGCTGCTGATCATCGCTGAGGACGTCGAAGGCGAAGCGCTGGCAACCCTGGTTGTCAACAAGCTGCGCGGCGGTCTGAAAATTGCTGCTGTCAAGGCTCCGGGCTTCGGCGATCGCCGCAAGGCCATGCTGCAGGACATCGCAATCCTGACCGGCGGCCAGGTCATCTCCGAAGATCTGGGCATGAAGCTCGAGTCCGTCACCATGGACATGCTGGGCACCGCCAAGAAAATCGAAATCACCAAAGACGAAACCACCATCGTTGACGGCGCTGGCGAGAAGGCCGAGATCGAAGCACGCGTTGCCCAGATCCGCACCCAGATCGAAGAGACCACCTCTGACTACGACCGTGAGAAGCTGCAAGAGCGCGTTGCCAAACTGGCAGGCGGTGTTGCCGTGATCCGCGTCGGCGGCATGACCGAAGTGGAAGTGAAAGAGCGCAAAGACCGCGTCGACGATGCTCTGAACGCAACCCGCGCAGCCGTGCAGGAAGGCGTCATCGTTGGTGGTGGTGTTGCTCTGGTTCAGGCCGGCAAGGCACTGGACGGTCTGGAAGGTGCAAACTCCGACCAGAACGCCGGTATCATGATCGTTCGCAAGGCCATCGAAGCGCCGCTGCGCCAGATCGCCGAGAACGCCGGTGTTGACGGTGCCGTGGTTGCGGGCAAGATCCGTGAATCCTCTGACAGCAGCTTTGGCTACAACGCCCAGACTGATGAATATGGTGACATGTTCTCCTTCGGCGTGATCGACCCCGCCAAAGTGACCCGCACCGCGCTGGAAGATGCAGCCTCGGTCGCAGGCCTGCTGATCACCACCGAAGCCATGGTTGCCGACAAGCCCGCCAAAGAAGGCGCGGCAGGTGGCGGCATGCCCGACATGGGCGGCATGGGCGGCATGGGCGGCATGATGTAATCACAAATCCCCTTGGGATTTGGGATGAGGCAAAAGGCGATTGGCTGCAGGTTTGTTATCTGGGCCAATTCGCCGGAAGCCCACCGCTGATGACTGGAAGAATTAGGGGCTGCCGTCGGGCGGCCCCTTTTCATTTCGGCGGGGAGAGAGAAGGCCCGCCTTGCGGGCCTGCCTCCGGCGGGAGTATTTTTGGAAAGGTGAATGAGGGGGGGGCGTCGCAGCGTCGGCATGTTTGGCCAGAAAGAGGGGATGATGCCTCTTGTCTCTTCTCTTTTCGTTTTCGAAACAAAGGCCTAAAGTTGCCGCCATGGTCAAAGCAGTTTTTATTCAGTCCTCGCATTCGGGTTATGACGACCAGCCTGGAAAAGCGTATCATTTCCCGAAGAAGCTCTATTTGAGCCGGGTCGAGCAAACCGTGGGCGACTGGGTCATCTTCTACGAGGGGCGGCGCGGCGGCGGTAAAGGGTACCATGCTGTACAGCGTGTCCTGAAGGTGCAGGATGACCCTGAGGACCCAGCATTGGCCTATGCGCTGCTGGACACAGGCAGCGAGCTGTCCTTTGAGAATTTTGTTCCCCGATGGGTAGAGGGGCAAGGACCCTATGAAACCGGGCTGCCACGGTCGCGCGGCAGCAACACAAGCGCGGTGCGGCTGATCTCCGACGCGGATTTTGCGCGCATTATCAATGCCGGCCTGACTGCGCGCGAAGAGCCGAATGCCATTCCGCGAACCGGGGATTTCACCGCGGAACCTGGTTTTGCCGAAGCACAGGTCGCTTTTGAATCCCCAAATGGACCTCGCGAAATGCTGCTGTCCCAGCGGGCCTTCCGGGATCGCAGTTTTGCAAGACAGGTCAAACATGCCTATGGCGGCCGCTGTTCGGTGTCGGGGTTGGAGTTGCGCAATGGCGGCGGGCGGCCGGAGGTCGAGGCCGCCCATATCGTGCCGGTTTCGGAATCTGGTCCGGACACGGTGCGCAATGGGCTGGCCCTGTCGGGAACGGTGCATTGGATGTTTGACCGAGGTCTTTTGTCGATCAGTGACGACAATGAGGTGCTTGTTGCGAAGAAGGCGGTGGATGACGCGACGCTGGATCGTTTGCTGCTGCCGGACCGGCGATTGATTGAGCCTGTGAACCCCGCATTCAAACCACACAGATCATATCTCCGCTGGCATCGGGAGAATGTCTTTAAGGGTTAGAGGCGCTTCGGGGCACATGTTCAGTCGAAGCTAGATCTCTGACACGAAAATATCACTGGCCCGAAGTTGGTTTGCACGATAGCAGCCAGTTCATGCGCCTGTTTCTTCTTGTCTTCCTCACCATGGTGGCCTTTGCCGCCAATTCCATCCTCAGCCGACTGGCGATCGGAGGCGGGCATATGGAGGCTACAAGCTTTGGCCTTTTGCGCGTGCTGTCCGGGGCGGTCACGCTGGTTGGGCTCTGTGCCCTCAGCGGGCTGTCGCTGAGACGTGATCGACGCCAGACCTTCTGGGGGGCGGCGGCGCTTACGACCTATATCGTCGGGTTCTCCATCGCCTATGAGGACTTGGATGCAGGGCTTGGCGCGCTGATCCTGTTCGGCGTGGTGCAGGTGTCGATGTTCCTGTGGGGGGCGCTGCGGGGCAGTCCGGTCGCGCCGGGGCAGGTCGCTGGCGCGGCAATTGCTCTGGTCGGGCTTGCTGCGGTGGTCTGGCCGACCGACGGTGTGCCAGCGGCGCCGCTGGGGGCCTCATGCCTGATGGCGCTGGGCGGTCTTGGATGGGCGGGCTACAGTCTGCTCGGACGGGGCGCAAAGGCGCCACTGGCGGCAACGGCTGTGAATTTCGCGGCGGCGAGCGTGATCATGGTGCCCGCAGTGCTGATCTTCGGCGCGGACGTCGTCATCTCTCCATGGGGCGTGGTGCTGGCCATTGTGTCCGGCGCAGTAACCTCGGGCCTTGGCTATGCGCTCTGGTATCACGTCTTGCCACAGCTTGCGCCCGCCGTGGCTGCCACGGTTCAGCTGTCGGTGCCGGTGATCGCGATCCTCGCCGGTGCGGTTGTGCTGGGAGAGGTGATTGGCCTGCAGCTGACCATTGGCGCGATCACTGTTCTGGGCGGTATTGCAATCGTCGTCCTGTCTGGGCCGGGGCGCAGGCGGGCGGCTGGCATCCCGGCGGGCAAAGAGGGCTAAGGCGCCGCGTCACGGCTCTGGGAATCGCGGTCTGCTCTTTCCGTTGAGGTGAAATGCCCCTATCTGCGGTGTCACGACCCCTTGAGACCGCGAGCACAATGACCCGACATTCCACCACTTTCTTAGCCAGTATTTCGGCATGTGTCGCCGCGATCCTGTGTCTTGCTCCGGGATTGGCCCGTGCAGATTGCGCGATCCTGCTGCACGGTCTGGCGCGCAGCGAAATCTCGCTGGCGGTTATGGGGCAGGTGCTGGAGGCGCGCGGCGTCAAGGTCGTGACACCCGGGTACCCGTCAACCGACAAACCGGTGGCGGTGCTTGCCGCGGAGACGCTGCCGGATGCGGTCGGGCAATGTGCGGAGCAGATATCACAAGGCGAGCAGATCCACTTTATCACCCATTCGATGGGCGGCATCCTGCTGCGCCACTGGTTGCGGGAAAACCGGCCAGAGGCGCTGGGGCGGGTGGTGATGCTGGCCCCTCCCAACCACGGCAGCGAATTGGTGGACGAACTGGGCGACTGGGAGGTCTTTGGCCTGTTGAACGGGCCTGCGGGGCTGCAGCTGGGAACCGGCGAGGACAGCCTGCCCAACCAGCTGCCTGCTGCCAGTTTCCCGGTTGGGATCATCGCCGGGCGCTTCTCGCTCAACCCGGTGTTTTCGGCCATCATTCCGGGGCCGGATGACGGCAAGGTGTCGGTGAAGAGCACATATCTGGAGGGCATGGCGGATCACATCGTGTTGCCCGTGACCCATACTTTCATGATGAATAATCCGCAGGTCATTGCGCAGGCGTTGCATTTCCTCGACAGGGGGCGCTTTGACCCCGATCTGACATGGTTTGAGTCCATCACGGGTGAGATAGAGGAGGCCTGTGCCGGTGGTCGGTGCAGCGCCGATGGGGATCAGCTGCAAGGGGAGGCCCGGCCATGAGCACGCTTGAACTGACATTGACCGGTGCAGATGTACTGCGCCCGGACGGGATGGAGCGCGGTGGCGTGCTGGCGCTGGCAGCAGGTCGGATCCAGGCCGAGCGGGCGGGGCGGCAGATTGACCTGACCGGATATCGGATCCTTCCGGGGATCGTTGACTGTCACGGCGATGGGTTCGAACGTCACCTCGCGCCCCGGCGCGGTGCCATGAAACAGATGGTCGAAGGGGTGATCGCCGCAGAGGCAGAACTGGCGGCAAACGGCATCACAACCGGTGTTCTTGCCCAGTTCTACTCCTGGGAGGGGGGGCTGCGCGGTCCCGACTTTGCAGATCAGGTCTTTGAAGGGATCAAATCCGCAAAACCCCGTGTCGTTACCGATCTGATTCCGCAGCTGCGGTTTGAAATCCACCTGCTGGAGGCCTACGATGATCTGCCGGCACTGATCGCGGGGTGGCAGGTCCCCTATGTCGTCTTCAACGATCACCTACCTCATGACCGGCTTGCGCAAGGAAAAAAGCCCCCGCGGTTGACCGGCCAGGCGCTCAAGGCAGGGCGTAATCCGGAGGTTCACTGGCAGATGTTGCAGCAGATGCATGCCCGCAGACCCGAAGTGCCCGCGGCGCTGGATCAGCTGGCCGCAAAGCTTCAGGCCGCAGGCGTCTGTTTGGGCAGCCATGATGACCATACAGCGGATGACCGCATCACCTGGCGCCACCGCGGCGCGCGGATCTCCGAGTTTCCCGAAACAATGGAGGCCGCAGAGGCCGCGACATCAGCGGGCGACCCTGTCATCCTCGGCTCACCCAATGTGGTGCGCGGAGGCTCACACAAGGGCAATGCCTCGGCGCTTGATCTGATCGCCATGGGGCTCTGCGATGCGCTCGCCTCCGACTATCACTACCCCAGTCCGCGCCGGGCGGCTCTGATGCTTGAGAAAACCGGTGTTCTGGATTTTGCTTCAGCCTGGAGGCTGGTGTCAGCAGGCCCGGCGCGTATCCTCGGGCTGGAGGATCGCGGAGAGCTAAGGCCCGGACAACGCGCCGATCTCGTGATCCTTGACGCCCAGGGTGGTGTTGCAGCCACGCTCTCGGGCGGCAGGGTCAGCTATATGAACGGCGATGTGGCAGGCCGCTTTCTGGTCTGACAGATCCGCCGCGTCGCCGGGAGGGGAGCGCCGCGCATCAGGCCGGATGGCCCTCTTTGCGGCGCGTAAAACCGGCCGGGCCGCTTTTACTGCCCTGCCGCCATCTTCTGGCTCAAAATATCCCGGGGTTTGGGGCAGAGCCCCAATTGGTCAGGTCTGTGGCAGCTGCACCCGGTTCACATGGCCCATCTTGCGGCCCGGCTTGGCTTCGGTCTTGCCGTAGAGATGGATGGCGCAGCGGGTTTCCTGAGCCAGCTCAGGGATCCGGTCCACATCGGCACCGATCAGGTTCTCCATCACCACATCGCTGTGCCGCTGCCCATCGCCAAGGCTCCAGCCAACAATTGCGCGGATGTGTTGTTCAAACTGATCCACGGCGCAGCCATTCTGCGTCCAATGGCCGGAATTATGCACCCGGGGAGCGATTTCATTCACGATCAACCCCTGTGGCGTGACAAAGAGTTCGACCCCGAGGACGCCCACATATTCCAGCGCATTCAGGATCTTGCCCGCCATCAGGACCGCGTCCATACGCTGTCCGGCGCTGAGGCGCGCGGGCACTGTCGTTGTATGAAGAATGCCGTCGCGGTGAACGTTCTCACCGGGATCAAAACAGGCGATCTCGCCGCTGACGCCGCGCGCGGCGATCACTGAAATCTCATGGCTGAAGGTGACAAACCCTTCCAGGATCGAAGGGGCGCCTGCCATCTCGCTCAGCGCGGTGGCTGCGTCTTCAGGCGCCTTGATCCGGGCCTGCCCCTTGCCGTCATAACCGAAGCGGCGTGTTTTCAGGATCGAGGGGGTGCCGATTGTTGCCAGCGCCGCGTCTAGGCTGGCCTGATCGGCAATATCGGCAAAAGCTGCGGTGCTCAGGCCGAGATCCTGCAGAAAGGTCTTTTCGGTCAACCGGTCCTGGCTGATCCGCAGGGCCTCACGGCCGGGGCGGATGGGTTTGTGCTGTTCCAGCAGGTCCAGCGCCGACGTCGGGATGTTCTCGAACTCATAGGTGATCACATCAACAGAGGCGGCAAAGCCTGCCAGCGCGTCCGCGTCCTCATAGCTCGCGGTTGTCACCTTATGGGCGACATCTGCGGCCGGGGGATTTGCACTCGGCTCGAAGATATGCGTGCGAAAGCCGAGACGGGAGGCGGCGACCGACAACATGCGGCCCAGCTGGCCACCACCGAGAATGCCGATGGTGGCGCCTGTGTTCAAACGATCAGTCATCAACCGGTTCCTCTGGGATCGAAGCGGAAAGAGCCGCGCGCCAGTCGTCGAGACTCCGGGCAAGTTCGGGATCCTGCAAGGCCAGAATTCCGGCGGCCATCAATCCGGCATTTGCTGCACCGGCGGCGCCGATGGCCATGGTCGCAACCGGGAAGCCCTTGGGCATCTGCACGATGGAATAAAGCGAATCAACACCGGAGAGGGCGCGGGTCTGAACCGGCACACCAACCACCGGAATGCGGGTTTTCGACGCGACCATACCGGGGAGGTGGGCGGCCCCGCCGGCGCCTGCGATGATCACCTGCAGACCACGTTCGGCGGCAGATTTGCCATAGCTCCACAGCCGGTCCGGGGTGCGATGGGCCGAGACGATCTTGGCCTCATAAGGCACGCCCAGTTCGTCGAGGAGGGTGGCGGCTTCTTTCATGGTTGGCCAGTCGGACTGACTGCCCATGATGATGCCCACTTTGATGTCGGCGGTATGCTCTGGCATAGGCTCGGATCCTGTCATGCCGCGGGCCTGCGAACCCGCTGGGTTGGAGGAAGCGCGCACTATAGAGAACCCTGTGCATCGCGCAATGCGGCATTGGAGCTGTCGGGCGCGTTGGCTGGATCGGGGATCAGGCGATGATATCCGGTGTCAGCCGGTCTTCGATCAAGGCAATCTTGTCTTTCAGGATCAGCTTCTGCTTCTTCAATCGCTGAATGGTCAGCTGATCGCTGGTCCCGCGCTCCTGCAGGGCCACGATTGCTTCGTCCAGATCGCGGTGTTGCCTGCGAAAGACCTCCAGCTCCACCTGTAAAACATCATCGGTTTTCATGGAGATATCGGTTGGTGCGTTCATTGGCGACTCGTCGGCTGGCGGGTTAATCTTTGGCGAATATTACGCTTTTAGAGGCTTTTGCGCCAGCGCCGCGGTGCCTTGGGCTTGTGAAAACAGATAAAACATCCATATTCTTAGGGAAGCGGTCGCCATAATGGGGCCGTCACCATACGTCGCTTTAGAATCAAGGACGAAACCCGTGTCTAAACTCACACTTGGCTCGTATCCGCATATGTTGGGATTTGAGCAGCTGGAACGCCTGTTGGAACGCTCGGCCAAATCCGGGAACGAGGGCTATCCTCCCTATAATATCGAACAAACCTCAGATCATTCCTATCGCATCACGCTGGCGGTGGCCGGCTTCGGCGAGGCGGATCTGGCGATCACCGTCGAGGACCGTCAACTGGTCATCCGGGGACGCCAGAGCGATGACAGCGATGGCCGGGTGTTTTTGCACCGGGGCATTGCCGCGCGGCAGTTTCAGCGCATGTTTGTGCTGGCGGATGGGGTCGAGGTGGGGGAGGCCATTATGGAAAATGGCCTCTTGCATGTCGACCTGACCCGATCGCGGCCCGAAACCGTGGTTCAGACGATCAATATCAAGAAGGGGTAAGACAGATGCATACAGCCTATCAGTTCAACGATGCCGACAGCCGCATTGTCTATGTCAAGGCGGTTGATGTCGCGGATCTCCCTGCGGAGGTTCAGGCCGGTGCCGCCGGGCGCAGCCACCTCTATGCGGTGCATGATGCCGCTGGTGAACAGCTGGCCCTGGTCAGCGACCGGAAAATGGCCTTTGTTCTGGCGCGGCAGCATGATTATGCGCCGGTGCCGGTGCACTAATAGATACTGCCGCACGGCGTGAGCAACGCCAGCGCAGGTGATTGCAAGCGGATCGGGCGCCATACCCATGGCGCCCTTTTTGTTGGGTGGCTGACAGCTGCGGCGGGGCTCTCAGGCTGTCCGGCAGGCGCTGCGCGCAGGTGCAATCAAAGGGGCAGGCGGCAACTCCGGGCCCAAATCCGCTTGCGATGCCGCGTGCGGCGTGATCTTGCTGACGCAGGACCGTGATCACGCCGGGGAGGGTACATTGCGATACGATTTTGACTGGGTAGATGCCTTTTCGGGCCGGGCCTTTGGTGGCAACGGCTGCGCGGTGGTCCATGGCGGCGCCGGGCTGAGCGATGAGATCTGCATGGCCTATGTGCGCGAGACCTCGCTGGTGGAATGCACCTTCACCGGCCCGTCACAGGTTGCCGATGTGCGGGTGCGCTATTTCCTCGCCAGCCGCGAGATCCCTTTTGCAGGCCATCCGACCATTGCCACCGTGGCAGCCTTGCGCGACCGTGGCCTGATGGAGGGCGATGCGATCACGCTGGAGACCGGAGCCGGTCTGGTGCGGGTGAGCATGGCGGATGATCTCATTGAAATGACCCAGATCGCGCCAGAATTCGGCGCCTTTGCCGATCCGCAGCTGGTCGCGGCGGCGGTTTCGCTGCCGGTGGAGGCGATTGTTGGCCGACCGCAGCGGGTGTCGACCGGATTGCCGTTCTGTATCACGGTGTTGCGGGACCGTGCCGCGCTTGAGGCCGCGACGCTGGATGTGCCGGCTCTGGCCCGGCTGGGGGCGGCAATGGGTGCCGACGGTATCGACATGATGGAACCGTTTCTGGTGACCTTGAGCGGTGCCACCGCCGAGGGGGACACATTCTCGCGGCTGCTGATGGCCCCGCCGAGCCCGCCGGAGGATCCATTTACCGGTTCGGCGACCGGCGCCATGGCCGCCTATCTGTGGCACCACGGTCTGATGGAGCCCGACCGTTTCATTGCCGAGCAGGGACATGGTCTTGGCCGTCCCGGTCAGGCTGTGGTGACGCGGGTTGGCCCGGCGGATGCGATTGAGGGCGTGCGGGTGGCGGGCCGGGGCTATGTTCTGATGCGCGGCACCGTAGATCTGCCAGACCTCGGCTGACAGAGGGCGGACTGTGACGCGCGAGCCTGCCATTGCGGTGGTGCCCTATGGGGCAAAGCTGAACCGGGCCTTTGCCAATCGCGAGCTTGCAAGCCTGCACTGGCCGTTCGGTTGCCCCGGCGATCTGATCGGCGGGCGGGTCTCGGATCTTGCAGCGCAAGACCATCTGATTGTCTGGGCAAAAACCGGAATGCACCTGCCGGGGCGCTGGCCCTGTCGGGCGGGGATCTCCATGATGGTGATGGAGCCCAAAATCATGTCGTCGTTGCACCACCGGCTGCTGCCCTGGACCTGGCGGCAGTTCTTTCGGGTGTTCAGCTATAATGAGGACTTGCTGGCAGGCATCGGCAACGGGCTTTTCCTGCCCTTCGGCACCACATGGGTGCCTGAGTGGCAGGAGCTGGTGATAGAGAAACATGCCGATCTTTCAATCATCGCCTCAGCCAAGCGGAACCATCCGGGCCACAAGCTGCGCCATGACGTGGTCGAACATCTGAGGCGCAGCACGCCCGAGGTGGCCATCCTCGGGCGTGGATACCAGCCGTTTGAGACAAAATCCGACGGGCTGGCGCCCTACCGCTATAGTGTGGTGATCGAGAATGTCCGCGAACGGAATTATTTCTCAGAGAAGCTCATCGACGCGGTTCTCTGCGAAACGGTGCCGATCTATTGGGGCTGCCCGAATATCAGCGATTTCTTTGATCCTGCCGGAATGATGATCTGCTCGACCGGCGAAGAGATACGCGCGGCCATCGCGATGATATCGCAGGATGATTACACGGCGCGGCTGCCGACGCTCAGGGCGCTTAAGCCGGAGGCTGCGCGATATGGCAGTATTGAGCGCCGCGCGGCGGAGGCGCTTCGGGCCAGCCTTTAACCCCATGTGTGAGTCGAAAAAGGCCGCCCGATCGGGCGGCCTTCTGTCAGTCTTGCGGGTGGATCAGCCTGCGATCAGCCCCATGTTCTCCAGCTTCAGCAGAACCTGATGGGCGCAGTTGTCGACGTCGACATTCTCGGTCTCGACACGCAGCTCCGGATCAACGGGGACATCATAGGGATCGGAAATCCCTGTGAATTCCTTGATCTTTCCTTCACGAGCCAGCTTGTAGAGACCCTTGCGGTCGCGGCGCTCGCATTCCTCGATCGAGGTCGCAACATGCACCTCCAGGAAAGCACCGAACTGCTCCACATCCTCACGCACGGCGCGGCGGGTAGTGGCATAAGGCGCGATCGGCGCGCAGATGGCGATGCCGCCGTTCTTGGTGATCTCGGAGGCCACATAGCCGATGCGGCGGATGTTGAGGTCGCGGTGCTCTTTCGAGAAGCCCAGTTCGGAGCTGAGGTTTTTCCGCACGATGTCGCCATCGAGCAGCGTCACCGGACGGCCGCCCATTTCCATCAGCTTGACCATCAGAGCATTTGCAATGGTGGATTTGCCGGAGCCGGAGAACCCGGTGAAGAACACGGTGAAGCCCTGCTTGGAACGTGGCGGCTTGGTCTTGCGCAGCTCATTCACAACCTCGGGGAAGGAGAACCACTCGGGGATCTCCAGGCCTTCTTGCAGGCGGCGGCGCAGTTCGGTGCCGGAGATGTTCAGGATGGTGACATTGTCGCGATCTTCAATCTCGTCGTTGGGTTCGTATTGGGCGCGTTCCTGCACATAGACCATGTGTTTGAAGTCGACCATTTCGATGCCGATTTCTTCCTGATGCTCGCGGAACAGATCCTGCGCATCATAAGGGCCGTAGAAATCTTCACCGGCGGAGTTCTTGCCGGGGCCTGCGTGATCGCGACCAACGATGAAATGGGTGCAGCCGTGATTTTTGCGGATCAGCCCGTGCCAGACCGCCTCGCGCGGGCCGGCCATACGCATTGCCAGGTTCAAGAGCGACATGGATGTGGTGGCCGCCGGATACTTGTCCAGCACCGCCTCGTAGCAGCGTACGCGGGTGAAATGATCGACGTCGCCCGGTTTTGTCATGCCGACAACCGGGTGGATCAGCAGGTTGGCCTGGGCCTCGCGCGCGGCGCGGAAGGTCAGTTCCTGATGTGCCCGATGCAGCGGGTTGCGGGTCTGGAAGGCCACGATGCGGCGCCAGCCCAGTTTGCGGAAATAGGCGCGCAGCTCGTTCGGAGTGTCGCGACGTCCGCGGAAATCATAGTGGACGGGCTGCTGGATGCCGGTCACCGGGCCGCCCAGATAGATCTTGCCTGCGGTGTTATGCAGGTAGTTGACCGCCGGATGGGCGTCATCATCAGCGCCGAACACCTTTTCGGCTTCGCGCGATTTGTTCGGCTCCCAGCGATCGGTCACGGTCATGGTGCCAAGGATGACACCTTCCTGATCGCGCAGGGCGATGTCTTCGCCGATTTCCAGCGATGCGGCAAAATCCTCGGACACATCCAGCGTGATCGGCATCGGCCAGAGGGTGCCGTCCGCAAGGCGCATGTTTTCGACAACGCCGTTGTAGTCTGCTTCGCTCAGAAACCCTTTCAGCGGGTTGAAGCCGCCGTTCATCAGCAGCTCCAGATCGCAGATCTGGCGCGGGCTCAGGTCATGGCTCTTCAGCTCTGCGGCCTCGACCTTCAGCTTTTGGGCGGAGTCATAGGAGACATAAAGCTCCGGGATGGGGGCAAGATTATTCTGCATCAACTTGGTCCTGTACTTGAAGGGGACGAGGCCACTGGTGGTCCCAGTGAGTTCAGCGTGAAGCGCGTCGTATTCGGCGAACTTGCGGGCGAGAAACTGATCGGTGAGCCGGATTTTTTCGGCAGCACCTCGGGTGGTAAGCGCATAGGCGAAGCGTTGACGTTTGTCGGGACCTGCGCGATGGCTGACCTTGACAAGACCGGCTTCTGCGGCTGCGCGTAGATGTGCATTGAGCCGCCCAAGTGATATCCCGACAGCCGTCGCCGTCGTCCGCTGCGAGGCGTCTGGCGCCTTGTCGAGCTGGCTGAGGATACGAAAGAGCAGGTCTTCGTCCTCATGGCTGAGTGGTGTGGATCGGGATGGCATCGGGTCGACTCAAAGTGTGTTCATGGGTGAACACATGTCATGCTTTGCAGTCGCAGCAAAGTCAAAACGCTTTTGAGTTTCGCGAAAAAGACCGCCGTTCCCCTATTGCAACGCAAGCGGAACGGGCGGTCTGTTGTCCCCGACGGGCCGGGACAGGGGTCTGGCAGCCGGGGCTGCCTTGGGCTCAATCCTCGGCAAATCCCCAGCCGTCTGGCCGAAACCCATGGTCAAGTGCAGTCCGGGTTGCGACCTCTTCGACCATCCAGATCGCTGATGCGGACAGGATCTGTTCGGGCATCGTCGCGATCAATGTGGCGGGATCATCGCCCTCGGCCTCTGCCCATTGGGTATAAAAGCCCAGATCGGCCAGTGCCTCGGCAAGGGGCATCCAGTCCTTGGCCTCTTCAGCGACAAAGAACAGATCAAGATCCGCCTCAAACGGCAGGTCACCCTCGGCCTGCAAATCGGAGAAGGCCGAGAATGTCTCGGCCTTCTGGGTGTCGAAATCATGCGCCACCGCGCTCACTCCTGCTCTGCGAGGAAGCGTTCGGCATCCAGCGCCGCCATGCAGCCCATGCCGGCGGAGGTCACCGCCTGACGATATTTGTGATCGGTCAGGTCACCAGCGGCAAAAATGCCGGGGATGGAGGTTTCGGTGGTGCCGGGCGTTACCTTCACATAGCCGCCATTGTGGGTTTCCAGCACGTCCTTGACCAATTCATTGGCAGGCGCATGGCCGATGGCGACAAAGACGCCCTTGCAGGAGATTTCGGTGATTTCGCCGGTCTTCACGTTCTTCACCCGCACGCCCTCGACGCCCAGCGGGTTCTCGGTGCCGATCACCTCTTCCAGCTGGTGGAACCACAGCGGCTCAATCTTCTCGTTCTTCATCAGGCGGTCTTGCAGGATTTTCTCTGCGCGCAGCTCGTCGCGGCGGTGGATCAGCGTCACCTTGGAGGCAAAATTGGTCAGGAACAGCGCCTCTTCCACAGCGGTATTGCCGCCGCCGATCACCACAATCTCCTGGCCGCGATAGAAGAAACCATCGCAGGTCGCGCAGGCGGAGACGCCAAAGCCCTTGAACTTCTCCTCGGACGGCAGGCCGAGCCATTTGGCGCGCGCGCCGGTTGCCAGAATGACCGCATCGGCGGTGTAGACGGTGCCGCTGTCACCCTTGGCCACGAATGGGCGCGAGGTGGTGTCGAGATCGGTGATGATGTCCCCGATGATCTCGCAGCCCATCGTCTTGGCGTGCTCCTGCATCCGCACCATCAGATCCGGGCCCTGAACCTCGGTGTCGCCAGGCCAGTTCTCTACCTCGGTAGTCGTGGTCAGCTGGCCGCCCGGCTCAATGCCCTGAACCAGAATCGGCTCCAGCATGGCGCGGCTGGCGTAGACGCCGGCGGTGTAGCCTGCCGGGCCGGACCCGATGATCAGAACCTTGGTGTGGCGCGTGTCGCTCATCTCATTTCCCCAGTCGATGAAAGGGCGGTCTTGCCGCCGTCAGGCAATGCATATAACTGCACCCGGCGATGTCTTAAAGCCCCGGCTTCAGCGATGTCGGATGCCCCCGGTTTTGATGCCTGGGCTAAGATGCTGAGGTCTCATCTTGTCAACGGCAAATATTGTTGCGCGCGTCTGAAATAATATTGCGTGCGTTACGGATGCTGGTATAACAAACGGAAAATTCAACAGGAGCTTCCAGATGGTCACAACACGCCTTGATCCGATTGATCGCAAGATTTTGTCGGAGTTACAGGCCGACGGTCGTATGACCAATGTTGAACTGGCCAAGCGTGTGGGTATTTCCGCACCGCCGTGCCTGCGCCGGGTGCGCTCGCTTGAGGAGGCCGGGCTGATCCGCGGATACCATGCGGAGGTCAACGCACGCGAACTGGGGTTCGAAGTGCAGGTCTTTGCCATGGTGGGGCTGGAGAGCCAGGCCGAGGCCGAGCTGAGCGCCTTTGAAGCGAAATGCCGCGACTGGCCGCTGGTGCGCGAGTGCCACATGCTGAACGGCGAGGTGGATTTCATCCTGAAATGCGTCGCGCCCGATCTCAGCACCTTCCAGAGCTTTCTGACCGGCGATCTGCTGACGACGCCGAATGTGGCCAGCGTCAAGACGTCGCTGGTGATCCGGGGGGCCAAGGACGAACCCGGCGTTCCCTTTGATGTGCTGGAGCAACGGCTCGCGCGCGAAGCCTGAGGGGCAGAGCCTCGCAGAAATCGGTCAGGCCAGTCTGATCAGAAAAAGCGCCTCGCAATGCGGGCGCTTTTTTCGTTTGGGGCGACCGCCGCAGCGGTCGGCGGACCCGGCTTAATTCATATCGGGATCTTGCAGCAGGATCCGGGGATAGGCCAGCGGGCCGAAGCCTGCGATCGATTCGACATGCGAAAACAGGTTCAGATAGAGCGTGCGGATGGCGTGGCTCACCAGTTTCAGGGCCTCCGGGCCGGGGTGATAGGTTTCGAACGGCAGACCGCCGACACTGATCGCCGCATGGCGCGGCAGGCACAGATGAAAGAGGTCCACGGCGGTCGGGGGCGCGGTTTCGAAAATACTCATCCCGTCATGATATTGCTGCACCGGAACCAGCGAGGCGGCATTGTCCAGCTTGATCCCCGGCAGAGGTGCCCGTTGCAACAGCCGCGCGGCGGGGCCTGCGACAACCGTCGACATCGGCTTTGCCTCGCCAAGGCTATCGGCGGTAAAGCTGGTCAGCCGGTGGCTGCGACCGTGCTGCCCGCTGCGCGATGGGACAAGGCTGGTGCTGCCTTTCCACAACAGGGGGAGGGGATCGCCATCAAAGGTGATCAGCTCATCGCCCGGCAGCAGATCCTCGATTGCAATGGGCCCCTGCGTGGTCTCGATCAGGGATCCGCGGCAAAAGGCGGTAAAGGCGTCTTCGAACAATGGCAGCGACGGTGCGACATGGCGTGTCTCGGCGATCTGGCCGTTTGGCAGCAGGCTACAGACATCGTAACGGCGCAGCTGTGGCCGGGTCCCGCCGCGCTGGGCAGCAGGGTCCTGTAGCAGAGCATTGGCTTCGACCGCATTGGCAGCTGCGCGTCGCAGCGACTGGGGTATGGTCATGGCGAACGTGCCTCTCTCATGACTGTACTTGCATCAACCCCGGCAGCGCGATGAGCAGAAGGCGCGCCGGAATCGCTTGGTCCCTGTCGGGCGCCCCGGTCGCAATACGCGCGGTCCGGGGCAATGCGCCCAATCGGGCAGGTAAATGCGGCGGTCCTGTCTTGGGCAGAGGCCGCCGCCGGAGGTGATCACCGGTGGACGGTGTCAGGCGGGTATTCCCGGCCCCGTCGTGAGAGGGGGCCGTCGAGATTGCAGGGACGCCTCTTCAATGATCTCAGGCGCTCTTGGCCTGGGCCGGGCGCCGGAGAGTCTCGCGACGCCGCTCAATCGCGATCTGCCGGGTGGCGCCACGCGTCCAGGGTAGGCGCACCTCTTCGGTCTTGGCGGCAGCTACAATGGATTTGATGAAGCGCGATTTTGGTTTCATGAGGCGTCTCCTGTAGGAGCGGGGCAGCATTCTGCGGCCCGCGCTTTAGTCCCGTCTTTTGTCGCCTGCCAATGCGCCGGGAATGTGGCCGATCTGTGGAAATCACAGGAACGCCGCAGTGATCCGCGCGCACTCAGCCCCCGCGCGGGCGCGCTTCGGTGGTCACATTGGGCCGCGAATTGCAGGTCGCGGCGCCTACAGGCGAATGCAGGAGATCAGGCGCCCGTAGTCGACCTCTTTGTGATGGGTCGCGCGGCGGAAGGAATAGAACCGTTCCGGGTCGGAGTAAGTGCAATGTCCGGTCCATGCGGCCTCGGCCACGCCGGCGCTGCGCAGTTTGTGCAGACCCAGGGAGGGCAGATCAAAGAGGTAGCGATCGCCCTCGCCATTGGCAAAGAACCGTGCGTTTTCCGGATCCTGCATCATGAAGTCGTCAAAGAACTCAGGGCCGACCTCATAGGCGCGCTGCGAGATCGACGGGCCGATAACCGCGCGGGTGGCCTGCCGCCGCGCGCCCAGCTGTTCCATCGCGTCCAATGTGGCCTCCAGCACGCCATCAAGCGTGCCGCGCCACCCGGCATGAGCTGCGCCGACCACATTGGCCTCCGGGTCGTGAAACAGAACCGGCTGGCAGTCGGCGGTCAGGATCGACAGCACCACGCCGGGCACATTGGTGACCATGGCATCAGCCTGAATATCGCCCTGAATATTGTCCTGCCGGGGATCGGAGATGGTCAGGACATTGGCGGAATGCACCTGATTCACCCGGCCAAGCGCCTCGGGCGATGCCTCCATCGCTGCGGCGACGCGCATCCGGTTGATCTGCACCGCTTCGCGCTGATCCGACGAGCCAAGCCCGCAATTCAATCCGGCAAAAATACCCGAAGAGGCCCCGCCGCGACGGGTAAAGAAGCCGTGTTTGGTGCCATTGAGCAGCTCGGAGATGAGAATTTCCAGCGTCATGCGTTCAATCCCGGTGGGGGTGCGGTCTCTTCGGGGAAAATCCCCAGTATCTTGAACAGGTTTCCCATTTCCTCAGGATGCGTCAACCGTCGATGCGCCGCAATCAGAGATTGCAGCGCGTCGCCGTTTAGCCGCGCCGCCAGCGCCTGTGCCCGATCGGTGATGCCCAGACGCTCCAGAAACACGCCTTGCGGGGTCAGCCGACTATAGGCACAGCCCGCAGATTTCGCAGCCAGTGCAAGCGCTTCGAAATCGACATGGGTGGTCAGATCGGCGCTGCCCGGATCCTTCAGCGGATCGCTTGGCGCATGGGCGCGCAGGGCCTGCAACGTATCCCCCAGCGAACGCCAATCGCCGTAATCGACAATAAGCGCGGTTCCGCCGTAGCGCGCGATCCGGGTGGCGATGGTCTGAACCATCGGTTGCGCGGCTTCACACTGCTCGACCAGATCACCGTCGCGGGTGTCCTCAAGGCGATGCGCCAGCGCGGGCTGTGGCGCCACCGCGCCAAGGCCAAAGCTGAGCGTGCCATCCTGAAGACCCACTGATTTTTCGCGCCAGCCATCGCCATCGCGCAGAAATTGCCGCACCGGCAGCGCATCAAAGAACTCATTTGCGATTAGAAACAGCGGTTGCTCGGGCAGCTCGGCGATATTCGGGTACCAGACCGGGTCATGGCCTGCCAGTTGCCTCGCCTGACGGGCGCGCAGGGTGGGGGAGGCCTCCAGCAGGGCAATCTGCATGGCGGCGTGAAACCCGGGCACGCCTTTTGTGGCGCGCAGCAGATCAGCCATCAGGGTGCCGCGACCGGGACCCAGTTCGGCCAATGTGAACCGCTGAGGTTGGCCCTGATCCAGCCAGCATTGTGCCAGCGCCAGCCCGATCAGCTCTCCGAACATCTGGCTGATTTCCGGGGCTGTGGTGAAATCCCCCTTGGCCCCCAGTGGGTCGCGGGTGGTGTAATAGCCATAGCTTGGATGCAGCAGCGCCTCGGCCATGTAATCCGCGACCGAAATCGGCCCCTCGGCACGGATGCGGGCAGTGATATGGTCGCTCAGGCTCATGCCGGAACCACCGCCATGCGTCGGCTGCGCAGCACCAGAATGAGGCCGATGGCGATCATCGGCAGCGACAGCAGCTGTCCCATGGTCAGACCGTAGCCGCCGATATGCCAGGCCAGCCCCAGGGGGTTCTCTGCGGTTACGAATTGGGCGTCGGGCTGGCGCATGAATTCAACCGCGAAGCGCGCCGCGCCATAGCCTGCCAGAAACACGCCGGTCACCCGGCCTGGGTGGGTCAGCGCCGCGCGCCGGTAGACCAGCCACAAGAGCACCGCACCAAGGATCAGCCCTTCCAGCAGC
This sequence comes from Phaeobacter sp. JH20_34, assembly GCF_048056095.1. NCBI lineage: Bacteria > Pseudomonadati > Pseudomonadota > Alphaproteobacteria > Rhodobacterales > Roseobacteraceae > Phaeobacter > Phaeobacter sp. JH20_34. The sequence goes on from NZ_JAYMWT010000004.1 coordinate 55,802, forward strand.
GCCTCATAGAGCTGGGACGGGTGGCGCGCACAGATCTCCCCCAGTGCCTGCCCGCAGGACTGCGCCGCGCGCCCGGGAAAGGCGACCCCCCAGGGCAGATCGGTTGCCCGCCCCCAGAGCTCGGCGTTGTTGAAGTTGGCAAGTCGGCCCAGCAAGAGGCCCGGTGGCACCGTATGTGCCACCAGATCAGCGATCTGAAGGCGCGGGATCCGGTGGCGCAGCGCATAAATCCAGGTGGCAATGATCACCCCCAGGAGACCGCCGTGAAAGGCCATGCCCCCCTGCCAGATGCGCAGGATCTCGGCCGGGTTCTGAAGGTAGTAGCCGGGCTGATAGAACAGCACATAGCCAAGCCGTCCGCCCAGAATGACGCCGAGGATGATCCAGGTGAGCAGATCTTCGACCTGTTGCGGTTTCATCGGGGGCTGTGCGTGGGGCCAGAGCGCGGGGCGCCGCAGCGCCGCGACCGCCAGCCGCCAGGCGATGACAATCCCGACGATATAGGCCAGCGCGTACCAGCGCAGCGCGAATTGGCTGCCGAACAGCTCAATTGTGAAGATTTCCGGGGTCAGATCGGGGAATTGGAGGATGAATGCGTGCATGTGCCGTCAATGCCTTTGCGGGGGCTGCGGTGTCAACGGCTTGCCGCCGCCGGTGTTGATGACCATATAGGGGTCAAGGCAGACATGGAGAAGACAATGCAGACGCGCAACAAGATCATGGATGATATTTCCCAGCTGATGACCAACGCGATGGGTGTGGCCCATGGCGCGCGGGAAGAGGCGGAGACCGCCATGAAGGGGCTGATCGACCGTTGGCTGGCCGATCGCGATTTCGTGACCCGCGAGGAGTTCGACGCCGTGCGCGCCATGGCCCAGAAGGCGCGTGAAGAAAACGAAGCGCTGAAGGCCCGGCTCGACGCGCTGGAAGCGGATAAATCCGCGTGATCCGGTTCCGGGGCTGAGCGGCAGGCACAGCCCGCCGCCCGGCGCTGAAATATCCGATCTGCAACATTTGCTGGCGTGCGGCCCGGTCCGGGTGGCGCGCCATTTTTGCGACCGAGCCCGCGTCGCAGACTCCCACCCGGCGCAGCAGGATCCCGCAGCTGCCTCTCTTCACAGCACTGTCACGATATTTTGAGGGTCATCGCCTTTCGTCCACAACTTATTGCAGTTATCCCCAAATAAAGGGTTGCCAGACGGCCTTGGTGCCTCCACCATATCTGGTAGGAGGACGGGTAAATCCCTCTCCTTATTGAGCAGGCCGCTAGCAATTGGGGGTGCCCCGCATCTCTTTTGCTAGAGATCAGAGAGGTGGCAACATGGCTCTTTCCGAACATTTTCTGGAAGACGAAATTCACCCTATCGACATCGTCGAACACTTGGCCTCGGACCACGATTGGGACTTTGACCGCATAGGCGACGATCAGATCGCCATGGCGGTGGAAGGCCAGTGGCGCACCTATTCGCTGACATTGGCGTGGTCCGGCTATGAAGAAACCCTGCGGATGGTATGCAGCTTTGAGATGGAGCCGCCGAAGGAACAGCTGCCGCGGCTCTACGAGCTGATCAACGAGATGAATGATCAGTGCTGGGCCGGTGGCTTTACCTTCTGGCCCGATCACAAGCTGATGCTGTATCGCTATGGGCTGGTATTGACCGGCGGACAGGTGGCAAGCCCTGAGCAGATCGACACGCTGATCAACTCCGCTGTCGCAAATTGCGAGCGCTACTATCCGGCAATCCAGCTGATGGTCTGGGGCGGACAATCGCCGCGCGACGCGCTTCAGGTCGCCATTGCAGAGGCTTACGGGCGCGCGTAAACCTTTCCCCGAACCGGCGCTGCATGGTGCCGGAGATCCGATCAGGGGAGGGGAAAGATGCAGGTATCACAGATCGCAGCGCGGGGCATCGCGCTCTTGGGCTGCGGCAAGATGGGGTCGGCAATGCTGGCCGGTTGGCTTGACCGGGGTGTTGACCCGGATACCGTCTGGGTGATTGATCCCAATCCTTCCGACTGGCTGCGCCAGACTGGTGTGCATCTCAATGCGCCCTTGCCCGAGGCCGGTGACCGGGCGCCGGGGATCGTGCTGATTGCTGTCAAACCCCAGATGATGGGAGAGGCGCTGCCGCAGCTGCAACAGCTGGGCAATGGCGAGACGCTGTTTATCTCGGTTGCTGCCGGAACCTCGATCGCTACCTATGAATCGCTTCTGGGGGCGCAGACGCCGATCGTGCGCGCCATGCCGAATACACCTGCCGCCGTCGGGCGTGGCATTACCGCGCTCATCGGCAACATGCGCGCGACCGAGGCGGATATAAATCGCGCCGATACGCTGTTGCAGGCCATCGGCCAGACCGTCCGATTGCAGAGCGAGGCGCAGATGGATGCTGTCACCGGCGTCAGCGGCTCCGGCCCGGCCTATGTTTTCCATCTGATCGAAACCCTTGCCGCCGCTGGCGAGGCTGAGGGGCTGCCTGCCGATCTGGCGATGCAGCTGGCCAAGGCCACCGTCGCAGGGGCCGGTGCCCTGGCAGAAGCCTCCGAGGAAACGCCAGCGCAGCTGCGGGTCAATGTCACCAGCCCCAATGGCACGACCCAGGCCGCGCTGGAGGTGCTGATGGATGAGACCGACGGCTTTCCGCCGTTGCTGCGCCGCGCCGTGGCGGCAGCCACCAACCGGTCGAGGGAGCTGTCCCGTGGCTGACATCAGTTTTGACGAATTTCTCAAGGTCGATGTGCGCGTGGGCGAGGTGGTGCGCGCCGAGGACTACCCCGAGGCTCGCAAACCCGCGATCAAGATGTGGGTGGATTTCGGCGATGACATCGGCATCAAGAAAACCTCGGCGCAGGTGACGGCCCATTACACGGCGGAAACGCTGCTGGGCAAACAGGTGATGGCCGTGGTGAATTTCCCGCCCCGCCAGATTGGCAAGTTCATGTCCGAAGTGCTGGTGCTGGGGCTGCCGGATGCCACCGGAGAGATTGTTCTGATTGGTCCGGATGGACCGGTCCCATTGGGAGGGCGGATGCATTGAGCGGCAAACTCTGGATTACCCGGCCAATGACAGCCGCGGTTGAGGCGCGTGCGCGGGCGGAATTCGATGTCGAGATCCGCCAGCAGACCAGCCCTTTGAACGCCGATGAGCGCCAGCGTGCGCTGCGTGATTTCGACATCGTCCTGCCGACCCTGGGGGACCAGTTCGACGCAGGCAGTTTTGCCGCCGTGCCGCAGCCACGGTGCAGGTTGCTGGCCAATTTCGGCGTTGGCTTCAATCATATCGACGTGGCGGCCGCGCGCCGGGCCGGGATCGTGGTCAGCAACACCCCCGGCGCCGTTACCGATGCGACCGCTGATATTGCGCTGACGTTGATGCTGATGACCGCCCGCCGTGCCGGCGAGGGCGAACGTCTGGTCCGCTCCGGCGATTGGCAGGGCTGGCATCCCACCCAGATGCTGGGGATGCATCTGACAGGCAAACATGTGGGCATCGTCGGCTTTGGCCGCATCGGTGAGGCCATCGCGCGGCGCTGTCACTTCGGCTTTGGCATGTCGGTCAGCTATCTGGCGCGCAGCGACAAATCACCCGGCTTCCCGGTGTCACGCGCGGAAAGCCTGACCGCTCTGGCGGCTCAGGTGGATGTGCTGGTGCTTGCAGTGCCCGGCGGTGCGGAGACGCGGCATTTGATCAGCGCGGAGGTTCTGGCGGCGATGCGCCCTCATGCCCTGCTGATCAATATCTCGCGCGGTGAGGTGGTGGATGAGGCGGCGCTGATCGCCGCCCTTCAGGCGGGCGCGCTCGGCGGGGCAGGTCTGGATGTCTATGAATTCGAGCCGGAGGTGCCGGAGGCCCTGCGGCAGATGGAGCAGGTCACGCTGCTGCCGCATCTGGGCACCGCCACCGAGGAGGTGCGCAGCGCCATGGGACATCTGGCGCTGGACAATGTCGCCGCCTTCCTTGCTGGTCGGCCGTTGATTTCGCCCGTGTAACTGTCTGTGTAACCGCCAGCGTATCGCGTCGGGGCGTCTAACGCCCCGCGCGGCGTCAGATGCGCCCGGCCTCCGCTCGGTGCAGGCCGTTTCAGATCAGCCCGCAGCAGAGGTGGGCTGATCGCCGGTGGCCTCGCGCCAGTGACGACGGCAGAGCGATACATAGGTTTCATTGCCGCCGATCTGCACCTGCGCGCCTTCGGTGATGGTCTGGCCGTTCTCATCCTGCCGGATCACCATGGTTGCCTTTTTACCGCAGTGGCAGATGGTGCGGACTTCGCGCATTTCATCGGCCAGCGCCAGCAGGGTGGCGGAGCCGGGAAACAGTTTGCCCTGAAAATCGACCCGCAGCCCGTAGCACAAAACCGGCACCCGCAGATCGTCGACCACCCGCGCCAGATCCCAGACCTGATCCGGCGACAGAAACTGCGCCTCATCGACAAAGATGCTGGCAACACTGCCCCTTGCCAGTCGCTCTGTCACTTTGTCGAACAGGTTCTCACCGGGCCGGAAGATGTCAGCCTCGGCACCGATCCCGATGCGGGAGGCGATCCGCCCCTGACCGGCGCGGTTGTCCAGCGCTGCGGTCAGCAGATAGGTGTCCATATCGTTCTCGCGGTAGTTATGCGAGGCTTGCAAGAGCACCGTCGATTTGCCGGCATTCATGGTGGAGTAGTGGAAGTAAAGCTTGGCCATGGCGCTGATTTAGCCGCAGAGCCGGTCGGAGGAAACGGTTTTCTTCACCAATTCTTCACCGATTGCCCGATGAGCCGACGGCATTTTCGGTCTGAGGATAAAACGCCCTGCGCGCGGATGCCGGTTCGCGGCGAAACAACCCGAGAAACGAACCACATGACACCTGCGGCAGGGCGCCAACTGGACGGAAATTGCCCACCAGCGAAGGCCCACGAAACACGCCTTCGCCCCCAGCGCGTTTCCCTGTCTCGCGACCCGGAACAGCGCGGTAAGTCCCTTAAAAACCTTAGGGATAGAAATAGCTTTGCATTTCCTTTAAGTGTCGTGAATGGGAAATTAACGCGTTTCTTCCCCGATGGGGTCGCGGTCATATGCAGGTAGATTTTATATGGCAGACATAGGTACTTATCTAAAAAAGCACACCGAGGCTCTGGTCAAGGATGTGGGGATCGAGGCAGCCTGCCAGATCACAGGAAAATCCAAGGCGACGTTGGGGCGGTATTACTCGGATAATGCCGAACATGTCGATCGGTTCATGCCCGTCGACGCCGTTGCCAAACTGGAAGCTGCGGCCTCCTTCCCGCATGTGACTTCCGGTCTGGCGGATCTGAAGAACATCACCTTGTCCTACTGTCAGGCCAGCCCGGCCTCAGAGGCGCGCCGCGGTGGCGTCAATGCGGATGTGATTGCGCTCAGCCAGCGCTTTGCCACATTGATGAGCGAATATCAGGAGGCCATGGCCGATGGGATCATCACCATCAATGAGGCCAAGCGGTTGCTGCGCGAAACGGTGATGCTGCAGCAGGTGCTTCTGGATATGAAACTGCATCTGGAAGAAGAAAGTGGCTGAGACACTGACGACGGGGCCTGCTGTTTCGGCTGACGGGCGTGTGGCGGAGGATCTGCCGGCGCTCATCGCCGAGGCCTTGCCGCAGATTGATATCGCCCGCCTGGCAGCGACAGATGACCCGCAGCATCCGCCCCGGATCCTGCTGCTCTATGGCTCCCTGCGGGCCGTCAGCTACTCACGCAAGGTTGCCGAGGAGGCAGCCCGGATCCTGCGCGCGCTGGGCTGCGAGGCGCGGATTTTCGATCCGAGCGGGCTGCCATTGCCCGATGACACCGGCAGCGAAGATCACCCCAAGGTGAGCGAACTGCGCGATCTTGCGGTCTGGTGCGATGGAATGGTCTGGTCCAGCCCGGAACGGCATGGCGCTATGACGGGCATCATGAAGACACAGATCGACTGGCTGCCGCTGTCGCTGAAAGGCGGTGTTCGCACCACGCAGGGCAAGACGCTGGCGGTGATGCAGGTCTCCGGCGGGTCGCAATCTTTCAACGCTGTCAACCAGATGCGTATTCTGGGCCGCTGGATGCGGATGCTGACCATCCCCAACCAATCCTCGATTCCCAAGGCGTGGCTGGAATTTGCCGAGGGGGACCGGCTGCCCGAAGGCCCGTTCTATCGCCGCGTTGTCGATGTGATGGAAGAGCTGGTGAAATTCACCTGGCTGACTCGCGGTCGCAAGGACTACCTGGTCGACCGCTACTCAGAGCGGGTTGAGGACGCCGAGGCCGTGCACCAGCGGGTGTCGCAGAAATAGCGCCGGACCCGAGCTGAAGGCGAGACTGAAAAAGGGCCTGCCAGGATCGGCAGGCCCGAATTCGTTTGGTAACTGGTCCGGCAGGCTCAGGCCGCGCGGCGCAGGATCACCGATCCCACCGAATAACCGGCACCGAAAGAGCAGATCAGCCCCAGATCGCCCTCGGCCAGATCATCCGAATATTTGGAGAAGGCGATGATCGACCCTGCCGAGGATGTATTGGCGTAATCCTGCAGGATATTGGGCTGTTCACCGGCCTCTGGCGTGCGGCCGAGGACCTTTTTGCCAATGAAATCGTTCATCGTCTTATTGGCCTGATGCAGCCAGAGCCGCTTCAGCTCGGTGTTGCTGACGCCCTCGGCCTCCATGTGATCCGCAATATGCTGGCTGACCATCGGCAGCACTTCCTTGAAGACCTTGCGCCCGTTCTGCATGAACTGCATGTCCCGACGATCTGCGACCCCATCCGGGCGCGACCGGCGCAGATAGCCATTGTTGTTGCGGATATTGTTGGAAAAGCTGGTGGCGCAGCGGGTCGACAGGATTTCGAAATGCGGGCCGCTGGCGTCTTCGCTGCGCTCGATCAGGGTGGCCGTTGCCACATCGCCAAAGATGAAATGGCAATCGCGGTCGCGCCACTCAAGATGGCCGGAGCAGATCTCGGGATTGACCACCAGCGCCGACCGAATGGAGCCGGAGCGCACCATATCGGCAGCCGCCTGAATCCCAAAGGTGGCGGAGGAACAGGCGACATTCATGTCAAAGGCAAAGCCTTCGATGCCAAGAAGATCCTGAATTTCGATTGCCAGCGCCGGATAGGCGCGTTCCATATTCGAGGCCGCACAGATGACGGCGTCGACATCCGCCGCAGTCTTGCCGGCCTGTTTCAGTGCTTTCTTGGCGGCATCCAGTGCCATTTCGGCCATGATGGATGGCTCGTCATCGTTGCGCTGACGCAGCAGCGGGTGCATCACCTCAGGATCAAGAATACCGCTCTTGTCCATCACGTAGCGCTGTTCGATACCGGAGGCCTTCAGGATGAAGTCTTCGGAGGAATGCGCCAGAGGATCCATCTCACCCGCTGCAATCGCCTCTGCGTTCTCGGCATTGACCTTATCGGCATAGGCATTGAAGGCTGTGACCAGCTCGGCGTTTGTGATCGTCTGTGACGGCGTAAAGACGCCCGTGCCGGTGATGGCGGGTGTATACATGAGCTGGACCTTCGGGTGGTTTTCAAAAGTGCTGCATATCTGGGCATCTTCCCCCAGTGAGGTCAAGGGCAAGGCCCTTGGCGTTACGGGCGCAGCCCCTACGTCAACCTGATCAGGGCGTCCCGGAGCATTGTTGATATGAATAAAATGCTTCCCTCCTTGAATGGTTCGAAATTTGAAGTATATGCGCGATGAAGGCGATGGTGGTATGATTCGACAAACCGGCAACGACAGCGACACCCAAACTGACGGCGAAACCGCGACGGACGGCAATCAGGCTGAGACCTGCCCGGAGGTCTGCGCCATGCTGGGTGTCTTTGCGCTCTATTGGCGCATCGACTCCTGCATCGAAGACACCGTTGACCTGCCAGACCTGAGCCGGATGGAATGCCATGTGCTGGTGCGTCTGGGCACGCCCTGCCGGATGGGAGAGCTGGCGCGGATGTTGCAGACGGTGCCTTCGTCGGTGACCACGGCCGCCGACCGGCTGGAACGGCAGGGTCTGATCCGCCGCAGCAGGGATCCGCAGGACAGGCGCGCCTGGTTGTTGTCGCTTACCCCCGACGGCGCCGCCAAACGCCAGTATCTGGTCGAGGCGATGACGGATCTGTTCCAACGTATTTCCGGTTTGGACCCGGAGGAAATCAAACAATTTGCGGCCTTGTCGGCCAAGATTCATGACACAGTCATTAAAGCGGACGCGAAGCCGCGTCGGAAGGAGTAACCCATGCAGCTGAGTTCGAGAGTCATCGCCGGGGTCGCCGCGTTGCTACTGGTGGCCACACCAACACTGGCACAGAACGTCCTGAAACCCGTGAAACTGATGGAAACACGCTCAGGCGCGGTGCCGATCCAGCGCGAGTTCTTCGGTCAGGTCGCGGCAAAAGAGACGGTGGATCTGGCGTTTCAGGTCGGCGGACAGGTTGTGAAATTCCCTGTCACTGAGGGGGCTTTCCTGCCAAAGGGGGCTCTGGTCGCGGAGTTGGATCTGGAGCCGTTCGAGCTGAAACTGGGACAGGCCCAGCTGCAAAAAGAGCAGGCGGACCGAACCGTCACGCGGCTGGAAAAGCTGACCGGCACGGTCAGCCAGGTCTCCATCGACGATGCCGAAACCCAGGCCGGACTGGCCCGCATTGCGCTAAGGGATGCCGATTATGCGCTGGAACATGCAACGCTGAACGCGCCATTTGATGCCCTGGTGTCCAGCCGTGAGGTCGCCCTGTTCAGCACCGTCAGCGCCGGCAGCCCGATTGTGCGCCTGCACGACATGTCGGAGCTGCATATCGAGGTCGATGTGCCCGAGGTTCTGTTCCAGCAAGGCGAGGACAATGACGCGCTGACCATCACGGCAAGCTTCCCCGGCAGCGACAAGACCTACCCGCTGGAAATCCTTGAGTTCGACGCCGAGGCCAGCAGCGTTGGCCAGACCTATCGCGTGACCTTCCGTCTTGACCCGCCCGAGGACCGCCAGATTTTCCCCGGGGCCTCGACCTCTGTGCGGGTGACCGTAGATACCGGCATGTCTGCGATTGTGGTCCCGCCAACCGCCATCGTGCCCGCCGCCAACGGCGACACCGGGGTGATGCTATTTACACCCAAGGGCGCGGATGAGGGCACCGTCACCTGGACCAGGGTCGAAACCTCGGCCACCGACGGTGGCCAGATCGAGATCGTCTCGGGCCTGAACGGTGGCGAAGAAATCGTGCTGACCGGTGGCAGCGCGCTTGCTGACGGGGCGGCCGTGCGTCGCTTCACCGGCTTCACCAACTGAGGGCGGATCAGATGGACATTGCACGCGGGTCGATCAATCGGCCGCTTTATACCTGGATCATCATGCTGGCCGCCCTGTTTGGCGGTATCTGGGGGTTCCTGAACCTCGGGCGGCTCGAAGATCCGGCCTTCACCATCAAACAGGCTGTGGTCATTACCCAATACCCCGGCGCCAGCGCCGAGCAGGTGGCGCTGGAAGTGTCAGAGCCACTGGAATCAGCGATCCAGAAGATGGGGGAGGTGAAGCAGATCACCTCGATGAACCAGCCGGGCCTGTCGCGCATCGATGTCGAAATGCAGGACACCTTTGACGGCACCGAACTGCCGGGCCTCTGGACCAAGCTGCGCAAAGAGGTCGAAGACGCGGCGCGGAACCTGCCCGACGGCGTCAGCGACCCTTTTGTGAACGATGGTTTCGGTGATGTGTTCGGGGTCTTCTACGCCGTTACCGCCGAAGGCTTCACGGATGCCGAACGCCACCAGCTGGCGACATTCCTGCGCCGAGAGCTTCTTGCCGTTGATGGCGTCGCCGACGTCGAAATCGCGGGCCTGCCGGAAGAGGCGATCTTTGTCGAGCCGAAGATGGCGATTACCGTCAACCAGAATATCCCGATTGGCGCGGTTTCGAACGCATTGGCCACCGCCAATTCCGTCCGCTCTGCCGGTCAGGTCGACAACGGGCCTGCCCAGACACGCATCAGCGCGCCGGAAGGCTCGGACTCGGTGACGGAAATCGCCGGGCTGACGATTGGCTCTCAGGGGGAGGTCATCAATATCATTGATATGGCGGATGTGCATCGCGGCCGCCTCGATGATCCCTCGCAGATCATTCGTTTTGACGGCGTCGAGGCCTTTACCATGGGGGTTGCGGGCCTTGCGACTGAAAACATCGTTGAGGTCGGCCAGCGGGTTGATGCACGGCTGGCGGAGCTGAGCACACACATCCCCTATGGTGTGGAGCTGAAGCCAATCTATCAGCAGCATGTGGTCGTAGACGAGGCCTCCAATGCCTTTCTTGTGAACCTCGCGATGTCGGTCAGTATCGTTGTCATCGTGCTGGCGGTCTTCATGGGGTGGCGCGCGGCTGTTGTTGTCGGCGCCACCCTGCTGCTGACGGTTGTTGGCACATTGATGTTCATGAATATCTTCGCCATCGAAATGGAACGGATCTCGCTCGGGGCGCTGATCATTGCGATGGGGATGCTGGTGGACAATGCCATCGTCGTGGCCGAGGGGATGCAGATCTCCATGGCCCGGGGCCGGACCTCACGCGAGGCCGCGCATGAGGCTGCATCGAAAACCCAGATCCCGCTGCTGGGCGCGACGGTGATCGGGATCATGGCCTTTGCGGGGATTGGTCTCAGCCCGGATTCAACCGGTGAATTCATGTTCTCGCTCTTTGCGGTGATCGGGATTTCGCTGTTGCTCAGCTGGCTGCTGGCGCTGACCGCGACGCCGCTGCTGGGGCATTACTTTTTCAAACAGGGTACCGGCGACGATCAGGATGCCTATTCCGGCCTCTTGTTCCGCACCTATGGCAATATCCTGCGCCTGTCCCTGCGGCTGCGCTGGCTTGTGGTGCCGGGTCTGTTTGCGATCACGGTGCTGTGCTTCATCGGTTTTGGTCAGGTGAAACAGCAGTTCTTCCCCAACTCCAACACGCCGCTGTTCTTTGTGCATTACAAGCTGCCGCAGGGTACGTCGATTGCAACAACCTCCGAGCATATGCGTGTGTTTGAGGACTGGCTGGCCGAACGGGACGATGTAGAGACGGTCGCGACCTTTGTCGGGCAGGGGGCCACGCGCTTCATGCTGACCTATGATTCCGAAGACCCGAACCCCAGCTATGGCCATCTGATCATCCGCGCAACGAGCCTTGAGGGCATCCCGGCTCTGCAGGCGGATCTGGAGGACTTCGGTCAGGGACGCTTCCCCGAAGGCGAATTCCGCACCAAGCGGCTGGTCTTTGGCCCCGGTGGGGGGGCGCCTATCGAGGTCCGTTTCGCCGGCCCTGATCCGCGCGTGCTGCGCCAGCTGGGCGACGAGGCCATGCAACGGCTGCAAGAGGCGTCGCAGGACATCCTGAGTGTGCGTCAGGACTGGCGCGAGCAGGAGATCACGCTGAAGCCGATCTATGCCACCGATCGGGCACAGACAGCCGGTGTGTCGCGCGATGCCATCGCTGATGCGCTGCAATTCTCGACCGACGGTCTGCGCACCGGCGTGTTCCGGGAGCGGGACCGCCTGATCCCCATCGTCCTGCGCCGACCTGCCGACAGCTCCTATAATCTGATGGACCAGCTGGTGTTCTCAGAGGCGGCGGGCAAATTCATCCCGCTTGAGCAGATGGTCGACGGGGTCGATGTGGTGGTGGAGAACACCCTCGTGCATCGTCGGGACCGGGTGCCGACCTTGACCGTTGGTGCCGATATCCGGGCGGATCTGACCGCAGCCACCGTCTTTGCCCAGGTGAAGGACAGCATCGAGGCGATGTCGCTGCCGACCGGCTATACCATGGAGTGGGGTGGCGAGCATGAGAACTCAGCCGATGCCAATGCCAGCCTCGGCAAGCAGCTTCCGGTGACGATCCTGATCATGGTTCTTATCTCGGTACTGCTGTTCAACGCGATCCGTCAGCCGATTATCATCTGGCTGCTGGTGCCGATGTCGGTCAACGGGGTGGTGATTGGTCTGCTTGGCACCGGTATGCCCTTTACCTTCACGGCGCTTCTGGGTCTGCTCAGCCTCTCTGGCATGCTGATCAAGAACGGCATCGTGCTGGTTGAGGAAATCGATCTGGTCCGGGCCGAGGGCAAACCCCTGCGGGAGGCCATCGTCGAGGCATCGGTGTCGCGTCTGCGCCCGGTGATGCTGGCGGCGGTGACAACCATCCTTGGCATGGTGCCGCTGCTGACCGACGCGTTTTTCGTGTCGATGGCGATCACCATCATGGGGGGGCTGGCCTTTGCCACCATCCTCACGCTGGTGGCCGCGCCGGTGTTCTACCTGATCTTCTTTGCCCGCGATGAAAAGCGCGAACAGGCTGCCGCAGCCTGATCCCGCCCCGCTGAACTCTGAAAAAGCCCCGGTTGCAGAACCGGGGCTTTTTCTATGCGAATGATCTCGCTCAGGTTGTGCGCGACCCTGTGCGGCTGATAGCGTGTCGTCCGCATGATGCGTGCAGTGGCGTCAGGCATCACGGGAGAACCCCGCTATCGCGGCCCCCGCAGCCCGTCAGGGCAGGGGCAAGGCAGAGGCGGAGGGCAGACATCTGCCTTAAGAGTTTCGCGCATTGAGCGAGTCGTCCGGTGACGCCTCAATTGGGGAAATGGCCGACCTAATTCCGCCTCAATCCCGATGATTCCTTTCCAAATTCCGATGCGACATCAGCAGACACAGGAAAAAACGCACCAAAATCCTTGCTGGAAAAGTTACAATTATTCATGTGTTTAAGTGGAATTATTCTAAAAGTGTTCAGGAAGGTTAAGGAAAATATAGAGATGTGGCGCAGTGATGGCCGCAAATATCGGCCGCGTTAACCGGACGTTAATCACGTCACATTCTGCACCTCTTTCTGACAGCTCCCTACAACTCCAAGCCGCATTCCAGCCCCAGCAGACCCTGATGATGGCGATGTGGGAAAAACTGGAGTGGACCATGAAACGCATTATCGGACTTATCGCCGCCGCCTTTATTTCGAGTACAACCTTTAGCCTCCCTGCCGAGGCGCAATCCGCAGGCGTGCGCGCCGTCGAGGGCTGGGAAGCTGTCGGACGGCTTAATATTGGCGGGCGCAATATGTGTACCGGCAGCCTCATCGCGCCAAATCTGGTGCTGACCGCCGCACATTGTCTCTATAATCCGCAGACCGGGCAGGCGGTAAACCCGCGCAATATCAAGTTCGAGGCCGGTCTCAATGGCCGCCGGGCCAAGGCGTCACGCCGTGTGGTGAAGGCTGTTGTTCATCCCGGCTATCGTCACAGCTGGTCCAGCAACAGCGCAGCGGGCAGCGATATTGCGGTGCTGCGTCTGGACCGCCCGATCTCCGGCAGCGAGATCCGCCCCTTCGTGCTTGCCGCTGCGCCGACACCGGGGGAAAGCGTGGATGTACTGTCCTATACCGTGAACCAGGCCACCCGACCGGCCCGCGAAAAAGACTGCCAGATCCTGTCCACCCGCAGCGCGACGCTGGTGACCTCCTGCCGTGTCGAATATGGCGCCTCCGGCTCGCCGGTGTTGCAGATGCGTCCGGGCGGCACCCCGCGGCTGGTATCGGTGATCTCTGCCAAGGCGCAGATGGGTCGCAAACGGGTTTCGCTGGCCACCCCATTTGATGGATCGCTGCGTGCGCTGATGCGCCGCGCGGGCTGAGCACGGGCTGTCCGGCCTCCGCTCCGTTTCCCACAAAAGCGTTTGTAGGAGGCGGGCCATCCCTGATCAGCCAAAAACCCCGGAGCCTCGGCTCCGGGGTTTTCCTATGTCCGAACCTTTGCCCAGCCCTCCCAGCAGGCCGCCTGTTGCGGCGAGGGCAAAAGAAAAGGCCCCGACGCAGGTGTCCGGGGCCTTCCAATAGGTTCGATCTCTGCCAGCCTCGGCAGATCAGCCCTGCAAGCTCTTCACTTCAACGTCACCTTCTGCCTGCGCCTTGATCGCGCGGGCGGCGGCATTGGCACCGGCTGCGGTGGTGAAATAGGGGATCTTGTCATAGAGCGCGACGGACCGCATCTCCTTGCTGTCTTCAACCGCCTGCGCGCCTTCGGTGGTGTTCATCAGCAGCTGGACGTTGCCGTCCTTCAGCATATCCACCACATGAGGGCGCCCCTCATAGACCTTGTTGACCAGTTCGCAGGGCACGCCGTGCTCATCCAGCCAGCTCTGGGTGCCGCGTGTGGCAACCAGGGTAAAGCCCTGTTCCACGAGGATTTTTGCGGCGTCCAGCATCAAAGTGCCCTTGTCGGCATCCTTGATCGAGATAAAGGCCCGGCCCGAGGATGGCAGCACCATGCCAGCCCCCATCTGCGCCTTCAGGAAGGCGCGGGCAAAGCTGCGGTCCCAGCCCATGACTTCGCCGGTGGAGCGCATCTCGGGGCCGAGGATGGTGTCGACGCCGGGGAAGCGGGCAAAGGGAAGCACCGCCTCCTTGACCGAGAACCACGGCATGTCCGGGTCGGCCAGGGTCATCGGATCCGCCATCGGCACGTTGACGTCATAGCCTGCGTCCGGCTCATAGGGCGGGCGCTTGGGGAAGTTCGACAGCGGCTCACCCGCCATGACACGCGCCGCGATGGAGGCGATGGCGCTGTCGGTGGATTTCGCCACAAAGGGCACGGTGCGCGAGGCCCGCGGGTTGACCTCGATCAGGTAGATCACGTCATTGCCGTCGGCGTCAGGTTTGACCGCGAACTGGATGTTCATCAGGCCAACCACATTCAGCGCCTTGGCCAATGCGTTGGTCTGGGTCTTGACCTCGGCGATCACCTCTTTGGACAGCGAGTAAGGCGGCAGCGAGCAGGCGCTGTCCCCAGAGTGAACCCCGGCCTCTTCGATATGCTGCATGATGCCTGCGACATGCACGTCGGTGCCATCACAAATCGCATCCACATCCAGCTCAACCGCGCCCGAGAGATAGCTGTCGAGCAGAACCGGGCTGTCGCCGGAGACCACGACCGCCTCGGCGATGTAGCGCTTGAGCTGGTCCATATCGCGCACGATCTCCATCGCGCGGCCACCCAGAACATAGGACGGGCGGATCACCAGCGGGAAGCCGATTTCAGCCGCGATTTCAATCGCCTGCGCGTCGGTCGAGGCAATGCCGTTATGCGGCTGCTTGAGCCCCAGCTGGTTGACCAGCGCCTGGAACCGCTCGCGGTCCTCGGCCAGGTCGATGGCGTCGGGCGAGGTGCCAAGGATCGGGATGCCTTCCTCTTCCAGCGCATTGGCCAGCTTCAGCGGGGTCTGACCGCCGAACTGCACGATCACCCCGTGCAGTGTGCCGTTTTCCTGCTCCTTGGTGAGGATTTCCATCACATGCTCAAAGGTCAGCGGTTCAAAATACAGCCGGTCCGAGGTGTCATAGTCGGTCGACACCGTTTCCGGGTTGCAGTTGATCATGATGGTCTCGAAGCCCGCGTCGGTCAGCGCGAAACAGGCATGGCAGCAGCAGTAATCGAACTCGATCCCCTGGCCGATCCGGTTTGGGCCACCGCCCAGAATGACAACCTTCTTGCGGTCGCTCGGCCGGGCCTCGCATTCCACATCGCCAAAGGCCGGGGCCTCATAGGTGGAATACATATAAGGCGTCTGGGCCTCGAATTCGGCGGCGCAGGTGTCGATCCGCTTGAAGACGGCCTTGACGCCCAGATCACGGCGGGCGCGGCGCACGTCGGTCTCGCTCTTGTCGGTGAGTTTCGCAAGGCGGGCATCGGTAAAGCCCAGCATCTTGACCCGGCGCAACCCATGCTCATCCTTTGGCAGGCCCTCGGCGCGGATCTCGGCCTCGGCCTCCACGATTTCGCGGATCCGGGCCAGGAACCAGGGATCGAACTTGGTGACGGCCTGGATTTCATCATCCGACAACCCGTGCCGCATCGCCTGGGCAATGGTCCGCATCCGGTCGGGGGTCTGCTTGCTGATGGCCTTGATCACCGCAGCCTTGCCATCGGTGCCATCCTCGGCGCCGGGAATGGCAACCTCGTCAAAGCCGGTCAGACCGGTCTCCATGGACGCCAGCGCCTTTTGCAGGCTCTCGTGGATCGTGCGGCCAATGGCCATGGTCTCACCCACGGATTTCATCGCCGTGGTCAGATAGGGCTCGGAGCCTGCGAATTTCTCGAAGGCAAAGCGCGGGATCTTGGTCACGACATAGTCGATCGTCGGCTCAAACGACGCCGGTGTCACGCCGGTGATATCATTGTCTAGCTCATCCAGCGTAAAGCCAACCGCCAGCTTGGCCGCAATCTTGGCAATCGGGAAGCCGGTTGCCTTGGACGCCAGCGCCGAGGACCGCGACACACGCGGGTTCATCTCGATCACCACCATGCGGCCATCCTCAGGGTTCACCGCCCATTGGACGTTGGAGCCGCCGGTTTCCACGCCGATTTCGCGCAGCACCGCAATCGAGGCAGAGCGCATCATCTGGTATTCTTTGTCGGTCAGCGTCAGCGCCGGGGCCACGGTGATCGAATCACCGGTGTGCACGCCCATCGGGTCGATATTCTCGATCGAGCAGACGATAATCGCGTTGTCGGCGGTGTCGCGCACCACCTCCATTTCATATTCTTTCCAGCCCAGCAGGCTCTCGTCCACGAGGATCTGATTGACCGGCGAGGCATCCATGCCGGAGCGGCAGAAATGGATGTAATCTTCGCGGTTATAGGCGACGCCACCGCCGGTGCCACCAAGGGTAAAGGCCGGGCGGATGATCGCGGGCAGGCCGATGTCTTCCAGCTCGTCCAGCGCCATTTGCACGCCTGCATCCAGGTCCGCGCTGCCGTTAGCTTTCTTCGGGGCGGTGATGATTGTGGCGCGGGGGTTTTCCAGTCCAAGCCGGTCCATCGCTTCGCGGAACAGCTTGCGGTCTTCTGCCATTTCAATGGCTTCGCGCTTGGCGCCGATCATCTCGACGTTGAATTTCGCCAGCACACCCATCTCTTCCAGCGCCAGTGCGGTGTTCAGACCGGTCTGTCCCCCCATGGTCGGCAGCAGCGCATCGGGACGTTCCTTTTCGATGATCTTGGCGACCACCTCCGGGGTGATCGGCTCGATGTAGGTGGCATCCGCCAGACCCGGATCGGTCATGATCGTTGCCGGGTTGGAGTTCACCAGAATGACCCGGTAGCCCTCTTCACGAAGCGCCTTGCAGGCCTGCGCGCCGGAGTAGTCAAACTCACAGGCTTGGCCGATGATGATCGGCCCCGCACCAATGATCATGATCGATTGGATATCGGTTCTTTTCGGCATGGCCTGAATCCCTCTGATTTGCGCGAGTCATGGGCACCCCCGTGCGCCCAAATTGTCCTGCGTTATAGGGACCGCACCGAAAGGTTCAAGGGGGATCGGAAACCGAATTGGAAATGCCGCATCCGTGGGTTTTGTTCGCATAGCGAACGGATATATGTGGAGAGGTCATAACGACGGAGCAGGCTGACGTGCGGATTCGCTTTGATCAGGGGCCGATGGGGGCCGGGACATGTTTTGAAACGCCGCTGCGCATGATCCGCGCAGAGCGGGCCGAAGACGTGCCTGCCGCGCTGGCGGCGCTGGATGCGGCGCGCGACGCCGGCCATTGGCTGGCGGGCTATGCGTCCTATGAGCTGGGCTATGCGCTGGAGCCAAAACTGGCGGGCCGGATGCCTGCGGGGCGGCGGCTGCCGCTCATTTGTTTTGGGGTCTATGCGGAACCGCGAGCGCAGAACATTGGGGGCCGGACCCGACCGCAGGCGGAAAGCGAAGCTGGTCTTGAAGGAATTACCCCCCGCTGGACTTTTGACCGCTACGCCGAAGCCTTCGCAGAGGTGAACCGCAACATTGGCCAGGGCGATATCTATCAGGCCAACCTGACCTTCCCGATTGATGCCGACGCTTATGGGACATCCGAAGACATCTATGCCGCGCTTCAGGCCAGACAGGCCGTCGGCCACGGTGCCTTGGTCCAACAGGAGGGGCTGCCGGACCTGTTGTCACGCTCGCCGGAGCTGTTTTTCCGCACGGATGCAGAAGAGGGCATCGAGACCCGCCCGATGAAGGGCACCCAGCCGCGCAGCGACGATCCGTTGGAGGATGCCCGCCGCCGCGACTTTCTGCGCCAGGATGAGAAGAACCGCGCCGAAAACCTGATGATCGTGGACCTCTTGCGCAACGATATCTCACGCGTCGCCGAGACCGGGTCTGTGCATGTACCGGAGCTGTTTGCGGTCGAGAGCTACGCCACGGTTCATCAGATGGTCTCCACCGTCCGCGCCAGATTGCGGCCCGACGCGGGGCTTGCGGAGATCTTTGCCGCGCTGTTTCCCTGCGGTTCCATCACCGGCGCCCCCAAGATTCGCGCGATGGAAATCCTCGCGGAACTGGAACCCTGGGCGCGCGACATCTATTGCGGCACCATCGGCTGGGCGGCGCCGGACGGCCGGGCAGAATTCAATGTGGCAATCCGCACGCTGATGCTGGACGCGGGCCGCGCGACGCTCAATGTGGGCGGTGGCGTGGTCTGGGACAGCACCGCAGATGCAGAATATGAGGAAGCCCTATGGAAAGCCCGCTTTGCCCGCGTGACACCCTCCAGAACGATCCCGCTTTCGGCCTGATCGAGACGCTGGGCTGGCATCCGGGGCAGGGATTTCGTCACCTGCGGCTGCATCTGGCCCGGATGGCGCGCAGCGCGGCCCTGTTCGGGATCGCTTTCGATCCAAAGCGGGCGGAGGCGGTTCTGGCGGAAGCCACCGATACGGTGCCGCTGCGCTGCCGCCTGACGCTGGACGCGGCTGGCCAACTGGCGCTGACCACGGCTCCGCTGGGCGGCACGCCTTCTGAATCGCGGCTGGGGGTCGCGGAGACCCGGCTGGAAGCGGACGACATGTGGCTTCAGCACAAGACAACCCGCCGCGCGGTCTACGATGCGGCGCGGGCCACGCTGCCGGAAGGCGTGGATGAACTCCTGTTCCTGAACGAGCAGGGCGAGGTTTGTGAGGGCACCATCACCAATATCTTTGTAACCCGCCCGGACGGGCAGGTGATCACGCCGCCGCTCAGCTGCGGCCTGCTGCCGGGTATCCTGCGGCAGGTGATGCTGGAGCGGGAGGAATGCAAGGAGGCGGTGCTGCGTCTTGAGGACCTGAGGTGTGCCAAGGCCATCCATATGGGCAATTCCCTGCGCGGGCTGATCCCGGCACGTCTGGTGTGACGGGGGCGCTCCCGCGGACAAGCCGCCCTTCTGGCTGACGCCAGCGGACCCTTGCCCTTTGGGCGTGGCAGCGCACCATTGGGTGCGCTGCGGTTCCGCAGAACGCAACCGACGCCGTGCCAGAGGCACGGCGCCCGGCCCAACGTCGGAGGTCTCAGCGCGTCCGCGATGAGACCGTAGAGGGCGGGAGGCCCTCGCTCGGGCGCGCAACAGGCACTATTGGTGGCTCGCGGCTGTCGAATCCGCCCAGTTTGCTTGACAACGGCGTCGCAACCTAGTGTACCACCCCGGACGAATTCCGCGCCGTTCTGGCGCATTTCCCGATTGACGGCCCTCCCGGACATGAGACCGGTATAATGAAAGGTCACCCCATGCACGACTATCGCAGCCATACCTGCGCAGAACTGAACAAATCCAACGTCGGTGAAACCGTCCGCCTGTCGGGCTGGGTCCACCGCGTCCGCGACCATGGCGGGTTGTTGTTCATCGACCTGCGCGACCATTACGGTGTGACCCAGGTCATGGCCGACCCGGACAGCCC
Source organism: Phaeobacter sp. JH20_34 (assembly GCF_048056095.1). NCBI lineage: Bacteria > Pseudomonadati > Pseudomonadota > Alphaproteobacteria > Rhodobacterales > Roseobacteraceae > Phaeobacter > Phaeobacter sp. JH20_34. The sequence goes on from NZ_JAYMWT010000004.1 coordinate 75,513, forward strand.
GGTCTTTGCCGAGATCGAGAAGGTCCGCTCCGAATGGTGTATCCGCATCGACGGCAATGTCATGGCCCGTGATGAGAGCCTGGTGAACCCGAAAATCTCTACCGGCGAGATCGAAGTCTTTATCCGCGATATCGAGGTGCTGGGCAAATCCGAGGAACTGCCGCTGATGGTGTTCGGCGAACAGGAATACCCCGAGGAAACCCGCCTGCGCTATCGCTATCTGGACCTGCGCCGCGAGAAGATGCAGCGCAACATGGTGCTGCGCTCCAACATGATCCGTTCGATCCGCAACCGCATGTGGGACATCGGCTTCAACGAATACCAGACCCCGATCATCACCGCCTCCTCCCCCGAGGGCGCGCGCGACTTCCTGGTGCCGTCGCGCCTGCATCCGGGCAAATTCTATGCGCTGCCGCAGGCGCCGCAGCAGTTCAAGCAGCTGATGATGGTGTCGGGCTTTGACAAGTATTTCCAGATCGCGCCCTGCTTCCGCGACGAGGACCCGCGCGCCGACCGCTCGCCTGCGGATTTTTATCAGCTCGACATGGAAATGTCCTTTGTCACCCAGCAGGATGTGTTCGACACCATCGCGCCGGTGATGGCGGGCGTGTTCGAGGAATTCGGCGGCGGCCGCAAGGTGGACCCGGCGCACGACTGGCCGCAGATCTCCTACAAGGATGCCGCCAAATGGTACGGCACCGACAAGCCGGACCTCAGAAACCCGATCAAGATGCAGGACTGTTCCGAGCATTTCCGCGGGTCTGGGTTCGCGATCTTTGCAAACCTGCTGGAAAACGAAGGCACAGAAGTGCGCGCGATCCCGGCACCGACCGGCGGCTCCCGCAAGTTCTGCGACCGGATGAACAAGTTTGCCCAGGGCGAAGGCCTGCCGGGCATGGGCTATATTTTCTGGCGCGACGGCGACAACGGGATGGAAGCGGCTGGCCCGCTGGCCAAGAACATCGGCCCTGAGCGCACCGAGGCGATCCGCCAGCAGCTGGGCCTGGGCGTTGGTGACGCGGCCTTCTTCCTCGGCGGCAAGCCGAAGGCGTTTGAAGGCGTCGCGGGCAAGGCCCGCACCGTCATCGGCGAGGAGCTGGGCCTGATCGACAAGGACCGCTTTGCCTTTGCCTGGATCGTCGATTTCCCGATCTACGAGAAGGACGAGGAAACCGGCAAGATCGACTTTGAGCACAACCCGTTCTCGATGCCGCAGGGCGGTATGGACGCGCTGCTGTCCGATCCGCTGGCCGTGAAGGGCTACCAGTATGACCTCGCCTGCAACGGCTACGAGCTGGTGTCCGGCGCGATCCGGAACCACAAGCCGGAGATCATGTTCAAGGCCTTTGAAATCGCCGGCTACGGCAAGGAAGAGGTCGAAAAACGCTTTGGCGGCATGGTCAACGCCTTCCAGTACGGCGCCCCGCCGCACGGCGGCTGCGCGGCCGGTATCGACCGCATGGTAATGCTCTTGGCCGACGAGGCCAACATCCGCGAGGTCATCATGTTCCCGATGAACCAGCGCGCCGAAGATCTGATGATGTCGGCCCCGTCGGAACCGCTGAGCGAGCAGCTGATGGAGCTGGGGCTGCGGGTGATTCCACAGGACCAGTAACCTCTGGAGGTCAGTCTGAAACAGGCCCGGACAGATGTCCGGGCCTGTTTTGATTCGGCGGGCACCGCAGCTCCGTCGAGTTGTGGCGCGATCTTGGCGGCCCGCAGTGCGCCCATGAGCAGAGAGTTGCGTGCCTGAAGAAATTCAGCTGGTGTCGGCGCTGCGATATCCTACTCTTGTCGGGTTGCAACAGCTCATGAGCGGGGAAAGCGATGCGCTTTGACGGGGAATTGGCGGAGATCCGTTTCGGCTGCGGCCTGTCGCCGCTGCATGCCCCAGCCGCTGGGCCGGAGCGGCTGCTTGCTGACCTTCAGGCCCCGGATCATGCGGCGCAGACCTGGCCGATCCCAGGGTTTGACGCTGCGCTGGCGGATGCTCGGGCCTATTCCGCCGCCCGCCGCGCCCGCAAGGCGGCCGCTGGCAGCCCGGATTTCGAGATGCGCGACAGGGATCTGAAACACCAGCGCGCCCTGATGCGGGACCATCAGGCGGATTGGTTCGTTCGACGGCTGCTGCGCTGCGTGACAACGCCGCATGGGTTTCGCGAACGGCTTGCCCTGTTCTGGGCGGATCACTTCACCGCGCAGGGCAAGATTGCCGCGCTGCGCTACGCTGCCACCCCCTATGTCGAGACGTCGATCCGCCCGCATATTGCCGCGCGGTTCGAGGATCTGCTGATTGCGGCTGTGACCAGCCCGCTGATGCTGCATTACCTGGACCAGCACCGGTCCACCGGCCCCAACAGCCGCCGCGCCAAACGGGTCGCGCAGCGTCAGGGGCGGGTGGTCGGGCTCAATGAGAATCTGGCGCGCGAAGTGCTGGAGCTGCACACGCTCGGCGTTGGCGGGCCTTATACGCAACAGGACGTGCGCCAGCTGGCCGAGCTGTTCACCGGCATGATCTACGACACCACCGAAGGCTTCAAATTTGCGCCGGGATGGGCCGAGCCGGGGGCCGAGACCCTATTGGGAAAGCGCTACGATGCCGAGGTCACCGGTCTGGCTGCGATCAAACAGGCGCTGCGGGATCTGGCGCGCCACCCGGCCACGGCGGATCATCTGGCGCATAAACTGGCGGTGCATTTCACCCGTGACACGCCGGACCCGGCACTGGTCGCCCATCTGGCGGCCCGCTACCGGGCGACATCGGGGGATCTGACGCAGGTCTATGCGGCGCTGCTGGAACATCCGGCGGCCTGGCAACCTGACCTCGAAAACGTCAAACCGCCCTTTGCCTATCTCGCCTCGGCCTGTCGGGCGCTGGCGTTGCCAGCTGCCGCGCTGACCGGGCTGAGCCGGGCGCAGGTCAACCGGTTCTTCCTGCGTCCGATGCAGCGCATGGGCCAGCGCTGGGAGGTCTCCAACGGTCCCGACGGCTGGCCCGAGGCCGATGCAACCTGGATCACGCCGCAGGCTCTGGCGGAGCGGCTGCGCTGGTGCATGTCGGTGCCGACACAGGTGATGGTGCAGGGGGCAGGACCATTGCCCGCGCCGCTTCAGCTGCTGCGAAGCGCCCTTGGCGGCCGGGAAACCGCGCAGCTGCGGTTCGTCGCAACAGCTGCCGAAACCGAGCGGGAGGCGATAGGACTGATCCTGGCCTCACCCGCCTTTCAGCGGCGTTGAGAGGGAGATCGAGATGACCAAGACACCGCGTCATGGGTTCACTGGCCCATCCCGCCCCTCGGGCCTGACCCGGCGCGGTTTCCTCGCCCGCTCCGGTCTGATTGGCTGTTCGCTGGCGGCAAGCCCGCTGCTGGCCCCCGTGAGCTTTGCTGCGGCCCCCTGGGACAGCCGGCTGGTGGTGATCATCCTGCGCGGCGGCATGGATGCCATCGATGTGGTCCAGCCCTATGGTGATCCGGCCTATGCCGGCCTGCGGTCGAGCCTCAGGGGAGGGCCGCAAAATGGCGGGCTCGATCTGGATGGCTATTTTTCCCTGCATCCGGGACTTGCCCCCTTGATGCCGTTGTGGCGGGCGGAGCAGCTCGGGTTTATTCACGCGGTATCAACGCCTTATCGCGACAAGCGCAGCCATTTCGACGGTCAGGACCTGCTGGAAGCCGGGACGCCGGGCCTGCACCAGCGCCGCGACGGATGGCTGAACCGGCTGTTGCAGATCACGCCCGGTGTCGAGGCGCGCACCGCCTTTGCCATCGGGCAGGGGGAAATGAAACTGTTGCAGGGCGCGGCCCCGGTGTCCGACTGGTCGCCGGATGCGGAAATGGCTCTCAGCCCGCAGGCCGAACGTCTGGCCGGTCTGATGATGGAGCAGGATCCGCTGTTTCATGCCGCTCTGGCAGAGGCGCTCGACCTTGCCGACAGCGCACCCATGGACGCGGGCGGCGCCGGGAGCGCAGAGGCAACGGGAAGCATAGGTCAGGCCAAGGCACGATCCCGACCGCATCAGCGGATTGCCAGCTATGCGGCCCAGCAGCTGCGCGGTGACAGCCGGATTGCGGCTTTCTCGATCAACGGCTGGGATACGCACAACCGTCAGACCGGCGCGCTCACACGGGCGCTGGGGCGCCTGTCCGATACCATACTGACATTGCACCGCGATCTTGGGCCGGGGATCTGGGACAAAACCGCAGTGGTGGCGATGACCGAATTTGGCCGCACCGTGCGCGAGAACGGGACCAGCGGCACCGATCACGGAACCGGCGGTGCGATGGTGCTGGCCGGTGGCGCGATCCGGGGTGGCCGGGTCCACGGGTTGTGGCCGGGTCTTGAGGAGGCGGCGCTGTTTGATCGCCGTGATCTGATGCCCACCGGCGATGTGCGGGCCCATATGGGCTGGATCATGCGCGGTATGATCGGCACCGACGCCCAGCAGATTGCAGATGTGGTTTTTCCCGGCGTCGAGCTGGGCGCTGAGCCGGGGGTGCTGCGGCGCTGACGGGGATGCGCTGACCGCTGCGGCGGCTTGCGGCTCCGCCACTGGGCCGCCAGTCAGCGGTTAATGGGAGAGGGGCCGAGAGTGTGTCGGCTCGCGCGATCTGTCGCCTTGCGCCGCTATGTGGGTGCTGCGCATTTGCCGACCGCGATACCGACCGTGCGATCTGTCATCCAATAGACTGACCGGGCTACCTGTCAGCAAGGATGCTCGCCCAACGATCTGTCAGCAAGGGTGCGAACGGGGTGACCTGTCAGCCAGGATCAGGTGATCCCGTGGCGCGGCAGATCAGCGGTCGCTGCGATCAAGGATGACCAGCGATCCCAATGTCCGGTCGCGGTTACGGCGGATTTCACGGGCCGAGAACCGCGCCTGAAGATATAGGACAATGCCCAAAGTGGTTGAGGCGATGAGAACGATTTCGATCATCTCAGATGGCGACTTTCTGTTTCAGACGTTCCTGAACCAGCCCGGCGACACGGGCGGCAATGGCGGCAACGGGGCGTCCGCTGCTGCGGGCATCGGCCAGATCTGCGGCGGCTCCTGCCAGATGTGAGTCGCCAACGCTGCGGGCCACACCACCAAGGAACTGCGCAACATAGTCCAATGTCTGCCCTTCCTCAGCTTCGTTCAGCACCTCTGCGGCATGGGACATGTCATCCTGAAAGGCGAGGAGATCCGGCTCGATCACCTCATCGGTCAGCTGGTTGGGGCCGGAGAGCTGGCGTTCGGCGGGCAGGCGCGACAGGATCGCGGATTGGAATGCGGCGAGCGATGTGATCGGTTTTGCCAGAAACCCATCGGCCCCGGCGTCCATCGCCATCGCCTCACCTGCTTCATCACCGGAGATCCCGAGGATCACGCCGACACGCGGCGAGGCCTCCGCCATGGAGCGGATCAGATCGGCGCCCGACCCATCGGGCAGGCCGAGATCGGCAATAACGACCGAGGGGCGGTAGACCTTCAGATGCCGGTGGGCGGATTTCAGACAATCGGCCCGGCGGATCCGCGCACCGCTGCGCAGGCACAGCAGACGCATCGCCTCGCAGGCGTATCGACTGTCTTCCACCACAAGAATGGTCAGCCCCAACAAAGGTCGTTTGGTGGTGGGCAGGCGGTGGGCAGCAGCAAACAGTTCCGAATCGTCCATGACTAAGGCTCCTGACTGGATACGACTCAACGCTAGGGAAACGGGGCTAACAGCTGGTTAACATCCAGGTCGCAGCCTAAGGTTGAATGGAATTACCGCGCAAAAATCGACGCAACGAAGCGTTATTGCAGGAAATATTCTGCCGCGCGGATTGGCGCACTTGTCCGCAGGCCATGGCTCTTTGATAAGTCTTGGCAATCAGTTCACTCAGGAGACCGCACCATGATTGGCCGCCTCAACCACGTCGCAATTGCCGTACCGGACCTTGATGCCGCCTCGGCACAGTATCGCAACACCCTCGGCGCCAAGGTCGGCGCACCCCAGGATGAGCCCGATCACGGCGTCACCGTCGTGTTCATCGAACTGCCCAATACCAAGATCGAGCTGCTCTACCCTCTGGGCGACACTTCTCCCATTGCGGGGTTTCTGGAAAAGAACCCGGCCGGGGGCATTCACCACATCTGCTACGAGGTGGATGATATCCTGGCGGCCCGCGACCGGCTCAAGGCCGAAGGCGCGCGGGTGCTTGGATCGGGCGAACCCAAGATCGGCGCCCATGGCAAACCGGTTCTTTTCCTGCATCCGAAGGATTTCAACGGCTGCCTGGTGGAATTGGAACAGGTTTGACGCTATCTGCCCCCTAACCCTCCGCAGTGGGGCGGGGGTCTCAGAAGGACAGTTATCATGGGTGTGACATCCGGTTTGGTTCTCTATGCGGTGATCTGGTTCATGACGTTCCTGATCGTGATCCCGATCCGCATTCAGACGCAGGGCGACCTAGGCGAGATCGTGCCCGGCACCCACGCCGGTGCGCCCGAGCATCACTATCTGAAGCAGAAGGCCGTGATCACCACCATTGCCGCTGCCGTCATCTGGGCGATCGTTGCAACGATCATCCTTAGCGGCTGGATCACGGTGAATGATTTTGACTGGTTCGACCGGCTGCCGGATCCCGAATAACCCGGCGCAGCATATCTTTGGCATCACAACAGGCGGGCAGGGGTCCGCCTGTTTTATGTTTGTCCTCCGGTTTGCCGCCCCGGTTTGCTCCGCGCGGCTCAGCCTGCCGACAGTTCGTGCCGGGTCAGCCGATGGAAGAGATGGGTGAAGGTCGCCGCCCCGATGATCGGGATAAGCAGGTTCACCAGCGGAATCGACAGCGGCATGGCCATCAGCACACCGGCGATCCAGACCGCGCCCAGATGCTTGCGCCGCAGCCGTTTGGCTTCCGGCAGGCCAATGCGCCGCGCCGCGGCGAGGGTGAAATACTCCCGCCCCAGAAGGAACCCGTTCAGCCCCCAGAAGATAAACAGCGCAAAGGGGGCAAGCATCACGTAAAGCACCAGCGCCAGCACATTGGCGACGACAAGAACGCCGAGAAAATTGATGGTATCGCGCACGCCATCCCAGAACGGTGTCTTGGTCGCCGGTGGCAGACCGGGATAGTGGCGATCTTCTACCGCCTGTGCGACCTCATCCAGAAACATCGAGGTAATCGCCGAGGCCACGGGCACCATCAGGAACGCCGACAGCACCAGCATCAGCAGCAGCGAGGTGATCGAAAGAAGATCATCGACCCAGGTGACCGGGCCGATCAGCGGTAGCGTCGCATCCGGACCGACCAGCCATTGGATCAATGCCAGAAACGCCGCATAGGCCAGCACCAGCAGCGCGACGGTCAGGCCAATGCCCAGAAACAGGACCCGGCGAAAGCGGGGATCGCCGATCTGGCTCAGCGCCTTTGAGAAATCTGTCAGAATCATTGGTCCATCCAGGTGGTCAGCGTCGCCAGATCAGGGCGGGGGCGGTCCGGCGGTGTGTTGGTTTCGGTGGCGATATGGATCAGGCCCGCAATCCGCTCATGCGACTGCAGGCCAAAGGCTTCGGCGCAGAACTCGGGATCATGGCTGGCCCAGCCTGACAGCCAGTTGGCGCCCCAGCCGGCCGCAAGAGCCGCGTTCAACAGCGCCAGGCAGACGGCCCCGGCGGAGTAGGTCTGCTCGATGGGCGGGATCTTCGGGCTCGCCTTCTGGATCTCCACCACGGCGACCGCCAGTTGCCCCAGTTCAAACTGGCTGCGGCCCTTGGCAATATCCTCGGCCGATTTGCCCAGTCGTTCGCCTGCCTTGCCGGTCAGCTCTGCCAGCCGCTCCATCGCGGGTTTCTCGATCACGATGAAACGCCAGGGCTCCAGCTTGCCGTGATCGGGCGTGCGTGCGGCTGCGGTCAACAGCGGCATCAGCGCCTCGCGGCTTGGGGCCGGGGCCACCAGCGTCTTGGCCGGGCGGGAACGGCGCGACAACAGAAACGCCAGGGCAGCATCATTGCGAGGGGGCATATGTGAAACCTTTTTACATCTATCGCCCGATGTCGGCAGGGCGGCGCGGGATTTCAAGGGGGATCCGAGAATTTGGCAAAGCTGGCCTGCCCGGAGCGGGGACAGGCACGGACCGCAGCCGGATCCAAACATGAGGTGTGAGGCAGGAAATATCCCGGTCGTAGCGCCAAAGTCTATGGATTTTGCCCGCAATCCGCGCGATCACCCCGCTATGGGCAAGCCAAAGCAGAAAGACCTCCCCGATCTCAGCCATCTGGCCATCGCCGGTGCAGAGATTGCCGTCCGCGTCACGCCAAAAGCGTCGCGCAACGCCGTTATCCCTGCCGGGGCGGAGAGCTGCGGGCAGGCAGGTGTGCTCAAGATCACGGTGACGGCAGCGCCCGAGAACGGCAAGGCCACGGCTGCGGTGCAGCTGCTGCTGGCCCGCGCGATGGGTATTGCCCCCTCGCAGCTGACACTGCTGCGCGGCGCGACCTCTCGGGAGAAGGTCTTTGCCTACCGCCGCTGAGGTCTCCGGGTCCGGGCCTGCGCCGCCAACCATGGGGCCCGCCCTCACCAGCTCCTGATGGATCTCAGCCCTTTGCCTCGGGTTCATCATCGCGGGCAAAGCGATAGACCCCCTCAGGCAGATCCAGCGCCGCTGCAAGATCGCGGACCTGATTGTGCGACAGGGTGATTGTCTGAACCCGGTCGGTGCGCGGGTCCAGCTGTTCGACCGTGACGCATTCTGTGAAAATATTGATGGAGACATCTTCCATCAGCGGGGTGGCCTCGTCATCGACGAGCGTAACGACGGTGGCGTCGAATTCATGCTCAATGGTAAACATGTCCCCAGCTTGCCACCGGGCCGCCCCCGCTGACAAGGCTTTGTCGCATCACGTGATCTTGCAGCAGATTGCAGCCGCCGGAGCTTCATGCAATTGATCCTCGGTCCGCTGTCGCGATAAGATGGCACAGACAAAGCAAAGGAGATGTCATGCGTCGGGTGTTGCTGTTGATGGGATGTGCCAGCGTCTCTGGAGCCAGCGCGGCGGATGTGGCCCGCGCCCAGGATCTTGGCGCGGTGGTCGGCGCGCGCACCTATTCGAAGAATTTCGAGCTGGAAGCGGATGAGCTGGGTACCATCATCACCCATAAGGCCGGGTATCGTCCCAGCATCGGGGTGCGCTTCTTCAACCGGCTGCCGGATCCGGGAGATCGCTTTCTGGGCACACATCCGGCCAACCCGGACCGGGTGCGCGTGGTCAATCAGACGATCCAGAAATATAACCTGAATTGAGCGATCTGGACCAAGCCGTCGCCTCGCTGAGGCAGCTGGGCGTCGTGCTGACCGATCGCGGCTCGCGCTATGCGGTCAGCGGTGCGCGGGTCACCAGCCGCGAGCAGATCGACGCTGTGCTGGCGGCGCTGAAATCCGACCGCTCCTATGCCAAGGCGACCCATAACACCTGGGCCGCGCAGCTGCCCACCGGCGCGCTGAAGGCCGATGACGGCGAAAGCGGCGCCGGTTTGGTCATCCTGCGCATGATGGAGCGCGAGGGGCTCTGCGATCACCTGATCATCGTCACCCGCTGGTATGGCGGCAAGAAACTGGGCGGCGACCGGTTTCGCCGGGTTCAGGACGCGGTGCGCGCCTATCTCGACCCGGCCAGGAGCAGCTGACCGCCGGGTACGCGCCCTTTTGACCTGCATCAAATCGCAATGCGCCGGAGATGGCTAAGCTGCCCTCAGAATGAATGATTTCCGAGGGCGCCGAGATGACCACCTACACCGATCAGAGCCGCAGGGACAACCTGAAGACCCATGCCGATCTTTTCGACAGCATGGCCACAACCGTGGGGCTGGACCTACAGGAAGAAGCCATCTCGGGCCGGTTGAGATTTGACGAGATCGCCGAGGCGGTGCTGCGCTGCACCCGCTGCGGCGGCGTCGGTGCCTGCCGAAATTGGCTGGCGAAGGGGGGCCGCCCAGGCGCCGACGCGCCGGATTTCTGCCGCAACCGCGATCTGCTGGCCTTTCTGAACGATGCGGAGACAGAGCAGGAGCGCTAGGATGCGGCCGCTGGGCGATCCGCTCCATCACCTGCGCCTGATGGCCCGGATGGGGCAGGCTGCGGGGGTTGAGCTGAGCGCTGCGCTGGCCGCAGGCCGGATCCCTCCCGAGGACTGGGCCGCGATGATCACCCGCTGCCGCAGCTGCGACGCGACCCTGCACTGCGAGGCCTTCCTTGCCACCCGCGAGCGATCACAGGCGCCGATGCCCGGCTGCCGCAATGCCGATCAGCTGATGCTGCTGCGCGACTGACGTATCGCAGCTACGACCCGCGACGCTGCCGCAGGCGGTGCCAGCGATAGAGCGTCGGCGCCAGCAGGTGATCATATGCCGCCGATGCAAGCTGGCGCAGACCGGGCAACCCGACGATCCGCGCGACCCAGCGATATCCCGGCATCTGCGCCCAAAGCACCAGAAACGCCGGGATGCCACTCAGCACCTCGCCCCGATGGCGCACATGCAGCCGTCGCGCCGCGCTATCGGCATCCACGCCCCACAGCGCCAGATCCTGCGAGTTCAGATCATCAAACCTAAGCGGCAAATCCCGCCGCTCCGCCAGATTGGCATAATGGCGGATCTCGATACTGCACACCGGACATTCCCCGTTGTAGAGAACCTCCGTGCTGTCATCCTGAGGGGTCGGCATGGTGGGTGCCTCTTTGCTGAACACTGATACCTGACGATATAGCGGCGCCGCGCCGCCGGACGAAGGGCAGATGGTCACAGGCAGCCCAAAAACTCCACGCGCCACAATCCATCCCGGTCCACCCCGTCCAACCAACAACGCGGCAAGGGGTGATGTTGCGGTGTGCCGTTCATGGCTGGGCGCTCTCCCGGGCTGATTGCGGTTGGTGGAGAACGTAGCACGGATTTGGCGCGAGGGGGGACCCAAGGCCCGCGCACAGCGCGGGCTCAGCGCCCGACCCTCCCCACGGGAGGGCGCTTCGCACCCACCCAGGGTCAGGCGCTGGGAGTGCTTGACCTTGTAAGGTCTTAGGATTGTATTGTTCTTGGGTGATTCAAATAAAAGCTGAGGTGGGGATGGTTGCTAGGAAACCTGAGGGGGCTCTGACCAACGAAGAGAAAAGGCTTGTTAAAGCACTATTGGCTGAAGGAGAGCGCAACCAAGATATTCAAGCGCTGATTAATATCGGACGATCAGCTACCATCAATAGTGCGAGAATAACGGAGGTAAAGCAGGACGATACTGTATCACCTAGTAGCGAGGAAGAAGTCCAGTTTTTCCGGGAGAGGCAAAAGCACCACGATCCGATCACTGGTCTAAATCTTTATTCTGACGAGAGACTAATACGAGCACGTGAAGCTATGATCCTCGCAGTGCAAGTGTTCAATAGTCCGGCCCTAATGTTCAAGAGTGAAGTATTCTCTGTCCTGGCCAACATTGCTTGGACCTACCTCCTGCACGAGCACTATAAGCGAAAGGGCGAAGATATTGTTGTCGATGGTAGGTCTCTACTTCTTAGCCAGATGATCGCGCGTGAAGATGCGCCGTTGTCTCAAGGTATGAAAGATAATCTGCAAGCGATCAAAGAGATAAGAGATCAAGTAGAGCATTTGCTTTTGAGGCGGGCAGATTTGAAGTTCCTGTCAATATTTCAAGCTTGTTGCTTGAACTTTGATAAAGTGCTCTGTGACTTATTTGGAGAGGAAAAAACGCTGAAGAATGAGCTGACGTTTTCTCTACAGTTTGCAAAGGTGGGATTTGATCAAGTTACGCAGTTGCAGGAATTTGATGTGCCTCCTGGAATCGAAGCTATTGATAAGAAGCTTGAGGAAGAACTTGGGGATGATAGACTGTCCGACTTGGAGTACAGGTTTCGCGTAGTCTACACGTTCGAAAATTCAACAAAATCAAAATCACACATTAAGTTTGTTCACCCTACGGACGAGGTCGCGGAAGATGTGAAAAACGTCCTAATAAAGAAAGAAATTTCCGACAAGCTTTATCCACACAAGCCAAGTGTGGCCGCAAAGAAAATTTCAGAAAAATCTGGCCGACAGTTCACTCCACACAATCATACTCAAGCATGGCGGAAATTCGATGTGCGGCCGAAAGCAGGGGTGGCGCAGCCTGAAAATACAAACGCTGATTACTGTGTCTATCACTCTGCTCACAAGGACTACACCTATTCAGACAAGTGGGTTCAGTTTGTGAGCGACTATATCGCCGACGAGCAGAACCTCGCTGAACTGTGTTCTTACAAACTATAGAGTCCTTCCCCACAGGTCATACTCCCCGGCCTCATCCACCTCGACCGTCACCAGATCGCCAGCCTGCAACCGCTCCGTTCCCTCATCAATGAACAGGTTGCCGTCGATCTCCGGCGCGTCGGCCTTGGTGCGGCAGGTGGCGATGCCGTCTTCGTCGATGTCGTCCACGATGACCTGCATCGTCTGGCCGACCTTGGCCGCGAGCTTGGCCTCGGAAATCGCCTGGGCCTTCTCCATGAACCGCTCCCAGCGCTCCTGCTTTACTTCTTCCGGCACATGGTCCGGCAGATCGTTGGAGCGCGCGCCGTCGACGTTTTCGTATTTGAAGCAGCCGACCCGGTCCAGCTGCGCCTCGTCCATCCAGTCCAGAAGGTGCTGGAACTCCGCCTCGGTCTCGCCGGGGAAGCCGACGATGAAGGTGGAGCGCAGGGTGATGTCCGGGCAGGTGGCGCGCCAGGCGTTGATCTCGTCCAGCGTCTTGGCCGCCGCTGCGGGCCGGGCCATGCGGCGCAGCACATCCGGGTGGGCATGCTGGAAGGGGATGTCCAGATAGGGCAAGAGCGCATTCTCAGGGTCCGCCATCAGCGGGATCAGCTCGCGCACATGCGGGTAGGGGTAGACATAGTGCAGCCGCACCCAGAGGTCCTCTGCCGGGGCCAGCCTGCCCAGCTCGCGGCTGAGGTCGAGGATATGGCTGCGCACGTCGGCGCCCTTCCACGGATGCGCGGAATACTTGCGGTCAAGGCCATAGGCGGAAGTGTCCTGGCTGATCACCAAGAGTTCGCGCACCCCGGCCTCCACCAGCTTCTCCGCCTCGCGCAGCACCGCGTGCACCGGGCGCGACGCCAGTTTGCCGCGCATGTCCGGGATGATGCAGAACTTGCACTTGTGGTTGCAGCCCTCGGAGATCTTCAGATAGCTGAAGTGGCGCGGGGTGAGCCGGACGCCGGTTGCGGGCAAGAGGTCTACATAAGGGTTCGGGGCGGGCGGCACCGCGGAATGCACCGCGTCCAGCACCTGTTCATACTGATGCGGGCCAGTGACCGCGTGGATGCGCGGGTGATGCTCGCGGATGTAGTCCGGCTCGGCGCCGAGGCAGCCGGTGACGATCACCTTGCCGTTTTCCTTCAGCGCCTCGCCGATCGCCTCCAGGCTTTCGGCCTTGGCGCTGTCGAGGAAGCCGCAGGTGTTGACGATCACCGCGTCCGCGCCCGCGTAATCGGGCGAGATGCCGTAGCCTTCGGCGCGCAGCCGGGTCAGGATCCGCTCGCTGTCGACCAGCGCCTTTGGGCAGCCAAGCGACACCATGCCGAGGGTCGGCTGGCCGTCACGGGGTTTGTCGCGGAACTGCGGTTCCGGGGCAAGGTCGGGACGGAGGCTGGGCGGGTTGGCTGAACCGGGTGTCTGTGTCATGCGCGCGCGTATATCAGGACTGCGGCAGGAGGCAAGGAAAACAGGGGTATTCAGCGTCACCACCTGTGCAGCGGGGCGGTGCAATATCGCGCTTCCTGTGTTGAAGGTGGCAGGCCAGGGCCCGTAGCCTGCGGAACAGCCATAGTGATCCCGAGCGCAAGTGAGACGCGAAGAGCGGGCGATTTTATGCTGTGACCTGTGCTGTCGCCCTCGGGCGTCTGGGCCTGCGCCAGCGGTTCCGGTTGCGATAAACCTCTGATGCAAACATGCAAACCTTTGATGCTGCGCGGGGGCTTCCTGCATTGCACCCCTGCGCGCAGGCGGTAAGCTGCGCAAAACCCCGTGGGGAATACGGGGGCAAGGCAAGAGGAGTGGGGTGATGAGGCTGATAATCCGGGTCATTGCGGCGCTGGTGGTGGCGCTGGTGCTGCTGCTGGCTGGGTTGTTACTGCTGCCAGGGGAGAAGCTGGCCCAGCTGGCGGCAACCCAGATCGAAAAGCAGACCGGTCGCACGGTCACCTTTGGCGGGCGCGTGGGATATACGCTCTGGCCGACGCTGGGAGTGAAGGCAGACCGTGTGGCGCTGTCAAACGCGCCCTGGGCTGGGCCTGAGCCGATGCTGACGGCGGAACGGCTGACCATTGGGGTTGCGGCGGCGGATCTCCTGCGCGGTCAGGTCAGGATCACCGAATTGTCGGCTGTCCTGCCGCAGCTGAACCTCAGCACCCGCGCGGATGGCACCGGCAACTGGGTGCTTGAGCCACTCGCATCCGGCGCGGTGGAGACCCCGGCGGCCCCCTCCGGCACGATGGAGAGCCTGCCGATCAGCATCGAGGCGCTGACCCTCACCGGCGCCAGCCTGCGATACGCCCCCCATGGCGAAACCCCGATTGAGATGAAACAGGTCGACCTGGCGCTGCAATGGCCTGATCCCACGGGCACCGTGATTGCCGATGTGACGCTGCGCCCGGCTGGGGCGCCGGTGCAGATCGCCGCCGAAATCGGCACGTTCGAGGCCTTCCTCGCGGGTCAGGTGGCCTCGGTCGGGGCGTCGCTTAGCGCTGACGATACGGAGCTGCGCTTTGACGGGCGGGCGGATATCAATGGCGCCGCCACCGGGCGGGTGACCGGCAAGAGCACCGATCTGGCGCGCAGCCTTGCGGTGCTTGGTGCGGCAGACGGGATCGAGACCCCGGTGGTGGACAGCTGGCTCATCGGGTCTGATCTCACCTATACCCCCGACGGGCGGCTGGCGCTGCGGGATCTGACGCTGGAGGCGGATGCCAACAGGCTGCGCGGAGCTGCCGACGTGGTGCTGGGCGATGTGCCGATGGTGACGGCGCGGCTCAGCGGGGATCAGCTGGATCTGTCGGCGCTGCTGCCCTCGGGAGAGGCCGATCTGCCGGCCGCCGCCGCTGCGGGCAATGGTGACGATCCGGTCAGCGATGGCTGGTCGCGCACGCCGATGGACTTCAGCTGGCTCGCCGCGCTCAATGCCGCGATTTCGCTGGAGGTGCAGGGGGTGGAGACCGGATCTGTCCGCCTTGGGCCCAGCTCGCTGGACCTGACCCTTGACCGGTCGCGTGCGGTTCTGAAATTCCAGCCCGCCACGGTCTTTGACGGTCAGTTGCAGGGGCAGCTGGTGGTCAACAACCGCAACGGGCTGTCGGTCGGCGGTAAGCTGGGCTTTCAGGATATCCGGCTGGAACAGGCGCTGGGGCAGACCATGGGCTATGACCGCCTCAATGGTGAGGCGCTGGGCGAGCTTGAGTATCTGGGTGTCGGCAATTCGGTGGCAGAGATCATGTCCTCGCTCAGCGGCAAAGGTTGGCTGGAGGTCGGCAAGGGGTTCTTTACCGGCTTCGATCTGGAAGAGCTGATGCGCAGCGGCAGCGGCAATGGCGGCAGCACCCTCTTTGACCGGCTGACCGCCAGCTATACGATCGAGGGCGGCAATCTGCTCAATCAGGATCTGCTGTTGAGCCTGCGCGGGTGGCGCGCCGAAGGAGAAGGCCGCATCGGGCTGGGGGCTCAGGATCTGGACTACCTGTTCACCCCGAGCCTGCAACGCGGCGACGGCAGCACCCGTCTGTCGATCCCCGTTGCGATCACCGGTCCCTGGAGCGATCCCAAGATTCGGCCGGATCTGAAACGCGCGCTGGAGCCGGAAATCGACGCGGTGGAACAACAGGCCAAGGATCGCCTGCGCCAAAAGCTGGCCGAAGAGCTGGATACAGAGATCGCGCCGGAGCAGGACATCAATGAGGCCATCCGCGACCGGATCGAGAAAGAGGCCAAGGATCAGCTGTTGCGGCTTCTGGGCGGCGATTGATCCAGCCGCCAGATTCGAGTGGCCAGATCCCACAGTGCCGACAACATAAAAACGCCCGCCAATGGCGGGCGTTTTTATCTCAGTTGCCGGAATGATCAAAAGGTCTGATCGTAGTCCCCGACCAGCGGTTCGGTGCGGATGACCGCGTCAATCTCGGCAAAGATCTGGCGCAACTCGGCCTCGCTCTCGCTGCTTTCGCAGACCACAACGAGGTTCGGCGTATTGGAGGATGCCCGCACCAGCCCCCAGGAGCCGTTATCCAGGATCATACGCGCACCGTTCACGGTGACGACTTCCTTGATGGGGCGGTCTGCCAGCGTCTCGCCCGCCTCGGCCTTGGCGACCAGTTTCTCCACCAGCCGCTCCAGCACGGTATATTTCTCGGTATCGGCACAATAGGGCGACATGGTCGGCGTCGCCCAGGTCTTGGGCAGTGCTTTCCTCAGGTCCGACATGCTCTTGTCCGGGTTGCGATCCATCAGCTTGCAGATCTCGACCGCGACCCGCATGCCGCAGTCATAGCCCCGGCCCACAGGTTCGGCGAGGAAGTAGTGGCCGGATTTTTCGAACCCTGCCAGCGCGCCGATCTCCTTCACCCGGCGTTTCATGTGGCTGTGACCGGTTTTCCAGTAGTCCGCGGTCACGCCATTGGCCTTCAGCTCGGGGTCGGAGGCAAACAGCCCGGTGGATTTCACATCCGCCACAAAGGTCGCATTCGGGTAAATCTTGCTCAGATCACGCGCCATGATGACGCCGACCTTATCGGCAAAGATCTCCTCGCCCTCATCATCCACCACGCCGCAGCGATCGCCGTCGCCATCAAAGCCAAGCGCCATGTCAGCGCCCGAGGCTTTTACGCTGGCGGACATATCGTGCAGCATTTCCATCGCTTCAGGATTGGGATTGTAGTTCGGAAAGCTGTAATCCAGCCTGTTATGGCTATCGACCACCTCAACGCCCATGCGCTCAAACAGCTCCGGCGCAAAGGCCGAGGCGGTGCCGTTGCCGGTGGCGCAGACCACCTTCAGCGGGCGAGACATTTTGAAATCCCCGACCAGATCGTCCAGATAGGCCTCTTTTACGCCATCCACAAACTGATAGGAGCCGCCGGGACGGGCCACGCCCTCACCATTCAGGACGATATCGCGCAGCTCACCCATTTCGTCCGGGCCGTGGGTCAGCGGGCGTTCAAAGCCCATCTTGACCCCGGTCCAGCCGTTGGGGTTGTGGCTGGCGGTGACCATGGCCACGGCAGGCACATCCAGATGGAACTGCGCGAAATACGCCATCGGCGACAGCGCCGGGCCGATATCGCGCACCTCGATGCCAGCCTGCATCAGGCCGATGATCAGCGCCTGTTTGATGGCGACGGAATAGTCGCGATAGTCATTGGCTACGGCGATCACCGGCGGGATGCCGCGCTTGTGCATCTGCGTGCCCAGTCCCAGCCCCAGCGCAGTCATGCCGGGCAGGTTGATTTCCTCGGGGTATTTCCAGCGCGCGTCATATTCGCGAAAACCGGTGGGCGTGATCATCGGATCGCGCAGAAAGCTCCAGGTGTTCGGGCGCACCTCGGGGATGGGTTTGGTCATGTCACTCGGCTCTCTTGTCAATCAGATGCGGATGGGATCGGCCTTGGCCAGGGCATCAAAACGCATCAGCGTCTCGATCAGCTTCGGCATCTGGTCGAGGTAGATCATGTTGGGCCCATCGCTGGGCGCGTTATCCGGGTCTTCGTGGGTTTCGATGAACACCGCCGCAATGCCAAGCGATACCGCTGCCCGCGCCATCAGCGGCGCAAATTCGCGCTGCCCACCGGTGGAGCCGCCCTTGCCACCGGGCTGTTGCACCGAATGGGTGGCGTCCATCACCACCGGGTAGCCGCCCTGCGCCATCTGCGGCAGCGAGCGCATGTCAGCCACCAGCGTGTTATAGCCAAAGGAGGTGCCGCGCTCGGTCAGAAGGATGTTCTCATTGCCGGTGCTTTCCACCTTGGCGACCACATTGGCCATATCCCAGGGCGCCAGAAACTGGCCCTTCTTGATGTTCACGGCCTTGCCGGTCCTGCCTGCGGCCAGCAGCATGTCGGTCTGGCGGCACAGAAACGCCGGGATTTGCAGGATATCCACGGCCTCAGCCGCCACCGCGCATTGCGCCTCGGTGTGGACATCGGTCAGCACCGGCACATCAAATTCGCGGGCGATGGTCTGAAGCACCTTCAGCCCCTCATCGACGCCCAGCCCGCGTTTGCCGGAGAGCGAGGTCCGGTTGGCCTTGTCGTAGGACGCCTTGAACACATATTGCGCGCCGTATCTGGCGCAGGCCTCTTTCATCTGGCCCGCGATCATGCGGGCATGATCGAGGCTTTCCAGCTGGCAGGGTCCTGCAATCAGGGTCAGCGGGCGGTCATTGCCGATGCTGAGATCGGCGACGGAAATATTTTTCATGGCGTTATGACGAAACCTGTTCTCGGAGGATGGACGCAGTAAGCGAGCACATCAGGTAGATACCGGAAAAGATCAGGAATGCCAAAATCGTATTTTCAAATCGGCGGGGATAGGTCGCTTCCTCGCTGGGAACGGGTTCTACCGCCGTGGTGAGATAGCGCACCTGGCGGTTTGCCTCCATGCGGGTCTGTTCAACCTGTTGCAGCGCCGATTGCAGCATCAGATCGCGGGTCGCCAGATCAGCCTGCGCCATCTGGATCTGCACCGTCAGGCTGGCAAGCGAGTTTTCGCCGGCCGAGGCGTCAATCATGCGATCGTTTAGCCGCTGGATCAGGCTGTTCAGCCGCGCGATATCGGCGCGCGCGCCATCCACCTTGGCCTGATTTGGGCGGGTATTGTCCAGCAGGGCCGCCAGCTCCAGCTCCTTTTCCTGGCGCTGAAGTTCAAAGGTGCTGATCTGCGAACGCAGCGACATGATCACGCCTTCGGGGTCCAGCACGGTGCCGCGCTGTTGCAGCCGCACCAGTGTTTCCTGGGCATTGCGGCGTTTTTCTTCGGCCATCTCCAGCGCGGTTTCGGCATCCCCCACCTGATCGGAGCGTTTTTGCACCGACAGCTGGTTCACCTTTTCCTGCGCATAGCTGATCAGCTTGCGCGAAAACTCCGCCGAGATCTGCGGATCCGCTGCAGTGACTTCCATGCGGACCACACCTTCGGTCGGGTCGTAACCGATCTTCACGTGGCGCGAATAGGTCTTATAGGCTTCCTCATTGGTGGGGTTGTCGTTCAGCCGTTGGATCGGATCAATCCACTCTTGGGTGAAATGCGACTTGAATCCGATCTCGCGGTCCAGCCGCAGCATCGCCTCCTTCGATTGCAGATAGCTCTGGACCGCGATCGAATCCTGGCTGGTGGCAAACTGGGTGCCGCTGAGCAACCCGCCAAGACCGCCACCACTGCCTGCGCTGTCAGCCTTGAGCACGAGGAACTCGGATTTCGCGGCATACATCGGCGTTGCGACGCTGTAGAAATAATATCCCGCAAGAAGCGTGGGCAGCATGACGAAAAACGCCAGACGCGCGCCCAGCAGAAGCAACCGGCGGCGACGGCGGCGCGCAATATCGCGCTGAATTTGCTTGATTTCCCGGTTGCGCCGCTCCGCAGGGCTCAGCTCTTGGGCGGGCAGGGATATCTTGTCGACGGGGACTGTCTGCGGCAGTTGCACGCCGCCCGGGGCAGGCGGGCTGCCCGTCGGCTGGGCCTTGTTGGGCTGGACCACAAGCTCCAGCATATTGGCGCGCTGGAACGGATCGATGCCCTTTAGTCGCAGCTGGCGGACCGCGTCGAAATCAGAGGTGGCGGCCAGGTTGTTCTTCTGGGCGATGCGGCGCGCCAGTCGCAATTGACGGCCGGTCAGCCCTTCCTTGCGGATGTCATCCAGATTGGTGGACGGCTTGCCGGGCTTCGCGTTGCCGGATTGCGCGGCGGCGGGTTCCTTGATGATGACAGGCTCATCTGCGGCTGTCGGTTTTACCGTAGCGCTATCCGCTGCTGCACTCGCCGCACTCGCCGCGCTTGCTACACTCGCAGACAGGGCGCCAGCGCCAGCCTGAGCGGCGCCCGGTGGCGGCACGGGGCGCGCGGCGGCAGGCTGCGCTGCCGTGGTGCCGCTCCGGCGGACGCGGAATTTACTCGCCTTGGGTTTGGTAGTCATAGAGCTGTTTCGCTTCTTCCAAGGTTTCAAACATATGCAATTGGCCATCAACCAGAACAGCCGCAGAGCGGACGAATTTCTCCAGCGTCTTGGGCTGGTGCGACACCATGATGATGGTGGTGGTTTCCAGCCGCTCCTGCAGGATGGCGCCGGCCTTCTTGTTGAACTCCACATCCGTGGTGCTGGGCATCCCCTCGTCGATGAGGAAGATATCAAAATCCAGCGCCAGCATCAGCGCAAAACTGAACCGCGCCCGCATCCCGGAGGAATAGGTGCCGACCGGTTGGTCGAAATATTCCCCCAGACCGCAGAGCCAGCGGCAGTAGGCCTCAACATAATCGGGATCCAGCCCATAGAGATTGGCGATATAGCGGGCATTGGCCATCGCCGAGAGGCGGTTGATAACGCCACCCATGAAGCCGAGGGGGAAGGAAATCCGGCAGCCCCGGCGGATATCGCCCTCGTCGGGTTTTTCCAGCCCCGCCATCATATTGATCAATGTGGTCTTGCCGGTGCCATTCGGCGCCAGCACCCCCATGGATTTACCAAGTTCAACGCGAAAGGACACCCGGTCAAGGATCACCTTGCGCTGGGTGCCGGTCCAGAAGGACTTGCTCACGTTTTCAAACTCAAGCATCGCGGGTTCCGGTGCTGCTCTCGGCCCCGTTCGGGGTCTCTGATCCTCATCATGCGCCAGGCGGATCCCGGCGGCCTTATGACTGCACTAACAGATTTGTGTTAACGACATAGGCTGCTATTTGGACCATATTATGTCCAATTGTTACGGGTTTTGGCAACGCTCCCTTAACCAAGTGACGGGGCTTTGATCGGAAGATGGCGGTCGATGCCGGATGACAGAGGCCCTGGACGCCGGTTACGCGGGGCGAAAAACGGGGCCTGAGGCGTGGATGGCAGGGTCGGATATGACGACAATTGATCAGCTGCGACAGGAGATTCGCGCCTGCCGCCTTTGTGCTGCGCGTTTTGCCGCCACCAGCACCAGACACAGCCCGCGTCCGGTCGCCTGGTTCGACAGCGCCGCCCGCATCCTGATCGCAGGTCAGGCGCCCGGCGCGCGGGTCCATGACAGCGGCCGCCCCTTCACCGATCCTTCCGGGGATCGCCTGCGTGAGTGGCTGGGCCTCAGCTCCGCCCAGTTCTACGACCAGGCGCTGGTGGCCATTGTGCCCATGGCCTTTTGTTTTCCGGGTTATTCGCCGAAGAAAGCCGACCTGCCGCCGCCTGCCATCTGTCGCAATACCTGGCACGACCGGGTGATGACCAACCTGCCCAATATCGGCCTGCGTGTGCTGGTCGGGGCCTATGCCCACAGCTATCACCTGGGTGGCAAACAGCCGGTTCAGGCGCGGGTGGAGAGCTGGCGGGACCACGCGCCGCAGGACTTCCCCTTGCCACATCCGTCCTGGCGCAATACCGCATGGCTGAAACGCAATCCCTGGTTCGAGACCGATCTGCTGCCGGTCCTGCGCGCCCGGGTTCAGGAGCTGATAACATGACCGAAGCCACCCCTCTGGACACCAGCCATGCCGCGATGCTGGCCGCGCCGCAGGATGACGCGGCCCGCCTGCGGTTCTACGAACGGCTGGCTGATAGCGAGCTGTTCCTGATGCTGGCCCGCGAGGCAGAGGGCGACAGTATCGCGCCCGAGCTATTCGAGACGGAGGAGGGCACCTTTGCGCTGGTTTTTGACCGTGAGGACCGGCTCGCGGAATTCGCCGGTCGCATCGTGCCCTATGCCGCGCTGTCGGGGCGGGTTGTGGTGCAGATGCTGGCAGGGCAGGGCGCAGGCGCAAACATCGGCCTTGGCGTTAACCTGGATGTGGCACCTTCGGCAATCCTGATCCCGGCCGAGGCGGTGGCCTGGCTGCATGAGACGCTCGGCCAGATGCCTGCCGAGGTTGACGCCGAAATCGAGGCGATCACCGCCCCCAGAGGCCTGCCGGAAGTGCTGGTCACCGCGCTGGACACCAAACTGGCCACCGCCGTTGGGCTGGCTCAGGCCGCCTATCTGGTCGGGCTGAACTATCGCGGCGGCGGGCAGGGGCATCTGCTGGGCTTTGTCGATGCCAGGGACGCCGCGCAGCCCGCGCTGGCCAAGGCGGTCGGAGAGGCGCTGACCTTCTCCGGGGTTGAGGCGGGTGCGCTGGATGTGGGTTTCTTTGCCAGCAGCGATGCGATGGCGGCGCGGCTGGCGCAGGTGGGACTGCGGTTCGATCTGCCGCAACCGGCAGAACCGAAACTGCCCTCCGCCCCCGGACGGGATCCTGAAAATCCGCCCCGGCTCAGCTAGGGCGGCAGGTCTCAGACAGAAACATCGCGACGCCGTTAGGTATCGCGATGCCCAGTGTCTTTAGCCGTGGTGGCAGGCGGGGCCGACCCCGCCCGCGGTCAGCTGTCGGCTTCTGCCGGTTCCAGTTTGTCCTGCGTCTTGGTGTCGAAATCCGACGCATCATGGCGTTCGCGCAGCTGGGTGTGCAGCTCGCCAAAGGCACGGTTCACCATGCGGCCACGGGACACGGCCGGACGCGCATCGATCTCCTTGGCCCAGCGGAGCACATGGGTATAGCTTTCCACATCCAGGAATTCCGCTGCCTCATAAAGCCGCCCGAGCACCAGCTGACCATACCAGGCCCAGATCGCCATATCGGCGATGGTGTAATCCTCACCGGCGATGAAACGGGTCTCGGCCAGCTGGCGGTCCAGCACATCCAGCTGACGCTTGGCCTCCATCGAGAAGCGATTGATCGGGTATTCGTATTTTTCCGGTGCATAGGCGTAGAAATGGCCAAAGCCGCCGCCGAGATACGGCGCGCTGCCCATCTGCCAGAACAGCCAGTTCATCACCTCGGCGCGCGCGGCCCCGGACTTTGGCAGGAAGGCGTCGAATTTTTCCGCCAGATGCACCAGGATCGAGCCGGATTCAAACACCCGCACCGGCGTGTCGCCGCTACGATCCATCAGCGCCGGGATCTTCGAATTGGGGTTCACCTCGACAAAGCCGGACCCGAACTGGTCGCCTTCGCCGATATTGATCAGCCAGGCGTCATATTCAGCCCCCTTGTGACCTGCGGCCAGCAGCTCCTCCAGCATCACCGTGACCTTCACCCCATTGGGCGTGGCCAGCGAATAAAGCTGATAGGGGTGTTTCCCGACCGGCAGCTCCTTGTCGTGGGTGGCACCGGCGATCGGGCGGTTGATCGAGGCAAAGCGGCCACCGCTCTCCTGGTCCCAGGTCCAGACTTTCGGTGGGGTATAGGTTGTGTCACTCATCTGTTGGCCTTGTTATGAAAGGGTTTTTGAATGGATCAGGTGATGGTGGCGCAGCGTCCTCCAGGAGGGGGGCCGCGCCGTATCCTGCAACAGATAATCAGGTCGCGCAAAATTCCAATGACTGGAAGGTCTGCGGCATACACTTTTTCTTGACCGGGGAGGGCTGCGGCCTGCCGGTTGTAACAAATCCCCGCGTCAGATCACGGCGGCTCCGCACTGGACACAGGGACGTGAGCCCCCCTTCGCATCGCCTGCGATCTCTGGCTAGTGTCTGAACAGCCCGGCCCGGATGGTCGGCGTTCCGCTTCTGTCGGGTCAGATGGCCCGCGCCTTTGAAAAGGATAGTCTATGAAACGCATTCTCTTTGCCGCCCTGGCCGCTGCCTCCTTTGGTCTGCCAGCCTTTGCCGGGGATCAATATGTCGACAACACCGGCTTTGCCGTTTCGGGCTACGATGTGGTGGCCTATCGTGATCTGGCGCAGAACCCTGTCGGCAACGCCCAGCCCGCAGCGGTGCCCGGCAATGCCGCCTTCACGGCTGAGCATAACGGCGCCACCTTCGCCTTCGCCAGCGCCGAGAACCGCGATAAATTTGCTGCCAACCCCGAGTATTACGCGCCGCAATATGATGGCCACTGTGCCTATGGCGTTTCCAAGGGCGGCAAGGTTCCGGGCAACCCGAACCTCTGGCGCATCGTGGATGACAAACTCTATCTCAACATCACCAAGAACGTCGTCGGCTTCTGGGAAGCGGATATTCCCGGCAACATCAACCTCGCTGAGGGCAACTGGCCCGAAATCGAACCCGCCGATGCCTCCAAGAGCGTGATCCCCAACTTCACATCCTCGGCGCCGGAGAAAGGCTGATCCGATCTGATCGCCCGCCTGCGGGCGCGGGGGGACGGGCCTCGAACCGCTTCCCCCCAGCATGAAAACAGCGCCCCGGAGACATCCGGGGCGCTGTTTTACATCACACGACCTGCCGCTCAGACCCAAGGCCAGCTGGCAGGTGGTTTCAGGCGGTTCAGCGTTTGCGGTCGCGGCGCGCGCTCATCGGCTGGAAGGCCACGCCAACATGCGCTTCGCAATAGGGTTTGCCCTGCTGGACCGGCAGGCCACAGAACCAGAAATCTTCGGTCGCGGGGTCACCTACGGGCCATTTGCAGGTCCGCTCGGTCAGCTCCATCAGCGACAGCTTCTTGGCCTTCTTCTCGATCTCATTGACCTTGGCCAGCGCTTCTGGGCTGATCTCATTGGCCGAGGGCTGCGGCGGCAGCGGCTGTCCGGCCGGGATGATCTGACGGCGCGCAGGCGTCGCGCTCCGGGCGTCGCCGGTGGCCGCAGGCTCTGGCGTTACCGGGCGGGCCGGTTCGGTCTTGGGCTGCGGCTTGGGCTTGGCCGGAGCCGCAGCAGCGGCGGCTGGCGCTGGCTTTGGCGCGGCGGCGGGCTTTTCCTTGGGCTCGGCTGCCGGTTTGGCCGTACCGCTGTTGCGGTTGGACAGTCCCAGGCGATGCACCTTGCCAATCACGGCGTTGCGTGTCACGCCGCCGAGTTCCTTGGCGATCTGGCTTGCAGATTGCCCTTCGCCCCACATTTTCTTGAGCAGTTCGACGCGCTCGTCTGTCCAGGACATCTGTTGCCTTTCCAAGCTAAAAGCGGCCCCAGGAACCTGCGGCCGCCATCGAATTCCGTAACAAGCCCCTATTCTAATCACTGCGCCCCGAGTTACAAGAGCGTCTTGCGCTTGTCAGGGGTCTGCCGGGCCATCTGCGGCGACAGGCCTATCCATCAGGCTCGACGATCAGCCCCGGCAAAGGGCGCAGCACGGGTTGACGCGCGCCTGCGACCGGTTACGAAGGCCGTGACCACCCCCGAGGTCGCCGGACCGGTGGGGGATTGGCCCGCACAGAGTGAAAGAGGTCGGACATGGCACAGGATACACCGCAGACCCCGGCAGGAGCCGCAGCACAGGCAGAGTCACCTGTCTCACCGGGTATCGCCCTCGGAGAACGCCGGTTCGGGCGGGTGAACTGGCTTGGCCTGCGCACCCTGGCACGGCGCGAGATCACCCGGTTTCTGGTGGTCTGGACCCAGACCCTGCTGGCGCCAATGGTCACTGCCGCGCTGTTCCTGATGATCTTCAACATTGCCATCGGGCCGGGGCGGGGCGATGTGATGGGCGTGCCCTTCATCGTATTTCTGGCCCCCGGCATCATGATGATGACGGTGATCCAAAACGCCTTTGCCAATACCTCCTCCTCCATCGTGATCACCAAGGTGCAGGGCAATATCGTCGACACGCTGATGCCGCCGCTGTCCGGGGTTGAAATCCTGCTGGGCTATCTGGCCGGCGCGGTCGCGCGTGGCGTTCTGGTGGCCCTCGGCATCGGCACCGGCCTCATGCTGGTCCTTGGCGTGGTGCCGGAACACCCTTTGGTGGCGCTGCTCTTTGTGGTGCTGGGCGCGGTATTCCTCGGTGGGCTTGGCATTGTTGCCGGGGTCTTCGCCGAGAAGTTCGACCAGATGGCAGCGATCACCAATTTCATCGTGACGCCGCTCGCCTTTCTCTCTGGCACGTTCTACTCGGTGCAGTCGCTGCCACCAGTGCTGCGGCTGCTGTCGCATCTCAATCCGGTGTTCTACCTGATCGACGGCGTGCGATTCGGCGTGATCGGCACCTCCGACAGTTCGCCGGTGCTCGGGCTTGTGGTCTGCAGCCTCGCAAGCCTCGCCATCGGCACATTGGCCTGGCTGATGCTGCGCAGCGGTTACCGGCTGAAATCCTGATCCGCCTGCACGCCCGGATCCACGTGCAGGGTCGGGGGGCGCTGTCGTCCCTCGCGCCAGGCCAGTAGCGCCGCGCCCGCCAGAATGATCACCGCCCCCAGCACGGTGACCGCATCCGGGACCACCGCGAACACCGCAAGATCATAGAGCGTGGCAAAGATCAGCGTCGCATAGCTGAAAGGCGCCACAAATGACGCATCCGCCCGCGCGATCCCGTTGATGAAACAGCCCTGAGCGCAGGCCATCATACAGCCGAGCGCCGCCATCAGCGCCCATTGCTCTGCCGAGGGAGGCTGCCAGACCGCGACCACCGCGCTACAGGCAATCACCGTGCCCAGAAGATTGTTGACCCACAGGATCTGCAACGGCCGCTCGCGCCCGGCCAGCCGCTTGATAAAGATCAGCTCCAGCCCCATCACCGCAGCCGCCGCCAGCGCCAGCAGGCTGGCGGGCTGAAAACTCGCCGGGGTCGGGCGTAGCAGGATCATCGCGCCCAGCAGCGCAATCGCCGCCGCCGCCCATCGCCAGGGACCAACCCGCTCTCCCAGCAGCGGAATCGCCAGCAGCATCGCAAAGACCGGGTTCAAAAAGGTGATCGCGGTGGCATCCGCCAGCGGGATATAGGCCACCGAGGCAAACATCAGCGTCACCCCCATCCAGCCAAAGCTGGTGCGCCCGAGATGCAGCCCCCAATGCGGGCGGGTGAACCGGGGTCGCCGCAGCGCGACCACGGTCGTGATCGCCAGAAACGCAAAGGCAAAGCGCCCGAAACTGATCTGAAGCGGATGCAGCGGCACACCCGATGCCTCGGTCCCCAAAGCCTTTGCGATCAGGGTGGTGCCTGCGATGAAAACTGTGGCCACCAGGATGAAGACGGCGGCAAGAGCGGGATTGGGCGATATGGTCCGGTGCATGGGCCAGCGATGCGCCAGCGGTGCCGCCTTGGCAAGCCAAAACGGTTTGCTCAGCGTCGAAGCGGTGCCGCCTCCAGCGCATCGCGGGCCTGGCGCAGGATGGTCAGGAACCGCTCCGCCCGCTGGATACGGGCCTCGACCTCGGCAATCCGGCTGTCAAGAAAGGCAACCCCATCGAAACTCTCCGGCTCCGCCGCTTCCAGCTGGCTCAGCAGGATGGCAAGATCCGCAATGCTGATGCCCGCGGCCTGCGCATCGGCGATCTGTTCCAGCGTGATCAGCGCCTCCTCAGGATAATCCCGGTAGCTGTTGGTCGGTTCCGCTCCCGGCGCCGAATGGATCAGCCCTTGACGCTCGTAAAATCGCAGCGTGTCACGGCTGACACCGCTCAGCCGCGCCAGTTCACCGATCCGCACTCTGTGGCTTCCCTGAAAACAATTGACTGAACTCCATGGTTTTGAGCATAATCCGGAAGTGAAACCGGATCAAGAGGTGTGACATGGGTCCCAAGTGTCAAAGCTGCGGAATGCCGCTCAGCAAGGATCCCGAGGGCGGCGGCAGCGAGGCGGACGGCAGCCGCAGCGGGACATATTGTTCACTCTGTTATGAAAACGGCAGCTTCCAGCACCCCGGTGCCAGCCTTGCCGAGTTTCAGGCCCACTGCGTCGATGCGCTTGAAGCCAAGGGGATGCCGCGCATTCTGGCCTGGGCCTTCACCCGCGGCATGGGTCGGCTGGACCGCTGGCGGCGCGCATAACACCGGCAAAGCGGCCGGCCCCGAGCAAGAGCGCCGACTGTGGCACCCCGGGGTGCCGCTTTGTCGCATATGGCTTCACAAATGGTCTTTTCTTTTGTCAAAACCTCCGTTATGGACGCGGTCATGATCACCGCTGCACATATCTCCCTGCTGCGACGCCGACGCCAAAGCGCGTAACCGGCCCCGATCCCGCGTGCCTGATCAAAGCTCATCGGCATGCCTCAAGACCTCAAGAATCACGCCCAAAATCGTTGACCCTGCGGCCCGGCTGCGTCACTGCTTGGCCCATCATGCCCAAAAGGAAGATCCAGATGATCCCCTCCGTTCTGCCAACCTATAATCGCGCGCCGCTCAGCTTTGTGAAGGGCGAGGGCGCCTGGCTGATCGAGGCTGACGGGCGACGTTTTCTGGACCTCGCCGCCGGCATTGCGGTCAATGCGCTGGGTCACGCCCATCCGGCTCTGGTCAAGGCGCTGACGGAACAGGCCGAACACCTCTGGCATGTCTCCAACCTCTACCACATCCCGCAGCAGCAGGCGCTGGCCGACCGGCTGGTGGAGCACAGCTTTGCCGACACCGTGTTCTTCACCAACTCCGGCACCGAGGCCTGCGAACTCGCCGTGAAAATGGCGCGCAAGTATTTCTATGAAAACGATCAGCCCGAGCGGGTGGAGATCATCACCTTCTCCGGTGCCTTCCATGGCCGCTCCGCCGCAGGCATCTCAGCCGCGGGCTCTGAAAAAATGACCAAGGGCTTCGGCCCGATGCTGCCCGGCTTTGTCCATCTCACCTTCGGCGATCTCGATGCGGTCACCGATGCCATCAGCGACAAGACCGCCGCGATCCTGATCGAACCGGTGCAGGGCGAGGGCGGTATCCGCCCGGTGCCGGATGCAGAGCTGAAGGCGCTGCGTCAGATCTGTGACGATCACGGCCTGCTGCTGATCCTCGACGAGGTGCAATGCGGTGTGGGTCGTACCGGCAAGCTGTTTGCCCATGAATGGGCAGGCATCACCCCCGACATCATGATGGTGGCCAAGGGCATCGGCGGCGGTTTCCCGCTGGGTGCAGTGCTCGCAACGGAGGAGGCTGCGAGCGGCATGACCGCAGGCACCCATGGCTCCACCTATGGCGGCAACCCGCTGGGCTGTGCGGTGGGCTGCGCGTTGATGGATCACGTCTCCGACCCTGCCTTTCTGGCCGAGGTCAACCGCAAGGCAGGCCTCCTGCGTCAGAAACTCGAAGGGCTGGTGGCCGCCCATCCCGAGGTCTTCGAGGAGGTGCGCGGCACCGGCCTGATGCTGGGGCTGAAATGCGTGGCGGCCAATATCGACGTGGTCAATGCCGGCTACGCGGCCGAGGTGGTCACGGTTCCGGCCGCCGACAATGTGATCCGCCTGCTGCCGCCGCTGACCCTCACCGATGAGGACATTGGAGAGGCCTTCGCCCGTCTCGATCAGGCCGCCACCGCGCTGACCGCCAGCGCCGAGGCCTAGCCGTCATCTTTCCCGAAATACTCCGGGGGTGCGGGGGCTGGCCCCCGCCTTGACCGGCCCAGGGATGCGGTGCCGCCGCCTCCAAAGACAACCGAAAGCGATATCCGACATGAACCACTTTCTCGACATTCACAAAACCGATGCCGCCGATCTGCGCGGGATCATCGACCAGGCCCGGATCACCAAGGATGCCCGCCAGGGCCGCCCGAAGGCCGCCCTTGACGATGAATTGCCGCTGAAGGACCGGATGGTTGCGCTGATCTTCGAAAAACCCTCGACCCGGACCCGCGTCTCCTTTGATGTGGGCGTGCGGCAGATGGGCGGGCAGACCATGGTGCTGTCGGGCAGCGACATGCAGCTCGGCCACGGCGAAACCATCGCCGACACCGCCCGCGTGCTCAGCCGCTATGTCGATATGATCATGATCCGCACCTTTGATGAAACCGTGCTGACCGAAATGGCCGAATATGCCTCGGTGCCGGTGATCAACGGGCTGACCGACCGCACCCACCCCTGCCAGATCATGGCCGATGTGCTGACCTATGAGGAGCATCGCGGCCCCATCAAGGGCAAGAAAGTCGTCTGGTGCGGCGACGGCAACAATGTTTGCGCCTCCTTCCTGCATGCGGCCGCACAATTCGGCTTTGATTTCACTTTCACCGGTCCGGCCCAGCTCGACCCGGAGCCTGAGTTCATCGGCCTCGCCCGCAACGCAGGCTCGCAGGTCATCATCGAGCGCGACGCCCAGAAAGCGGTCGAGGGCGCCGATCTGGTGGTGGCCGACACCTGGGTCTCGATGCACGACAGCCAGTCGTCCAAGGAGCGCCGCCACAATATGCTGCGCAGCTATCAGGTGAACGATGCGTTGATGGCCCATGCCAAACCCGATGCGCTGTTCATGCACTGCCTGCCGGCCCACCGCGAAGAGGAGGTCACCTCCGCCGTGATGGATGGTCCGCAATCGGTGATCTTTGACGAGGCTGAAAACCGCCTGCACGCACAAAAGGCGATCATGCGCTATTGCCTCGGGGCCTGAACCACTCGCCTCAGCCTGCGAATAGGCCAACAAAAAACCGCCGCATCCGGCCAGGATGCGGCGGTTTTTCCATTTCAGGCCGAGGCTTCGGGCCGGGACTTTAGCCCAGGGCCGGGATCACATTGTGATCGCGGTCAGCGCCAGGAACACGCAGCCCGACAGCAGTGCCGCGGCGGGCACGGTGATCACCCATGCGGCAGCAATGGTCATGAAATGGCTGCGGCGCACAAGTTTGCGGCGACGGCGCTCTTCCGGTGCAATCCGCTTGGTTTCGGGTTGGGTGGCGGAGCTGTTGCGCAGGCGGCGCTCCATATGCCATTCGCGGAAGAAACCGACGCCAAACACAGCCCCCACCGCAATATGGGTGGAGGAGACCGGCAGGCCCAGCCAGCTGGCCACGATCACGGTGATCGCGGCCGACAGCGATACGCAATAGGCGCGCATCGGATTGAGCTTGGTGATCTGGCTGCCAACCATGCGGATCAGCTTGGGACCAAAGAGGAACAGGCCAAAGGAGATGCCAAAGGCCCCGATCACCATGACCCAGGTCGGAATCGCCACTTTGGAGGCGATATCGCCAAATTCCGTTGTGTGCACGATCGCCGCCAGCGGCCCCACCGCATTGGCCACATCATTGGCACCATGAGCAAACGACAGAAGTGCAGCCGAGATCACCAGCGGGATCGAAAACAGCACCTTCAGCGATTTGTTGCGGTTCTCCATCCCCTCCGACTGGCGCTTGATCAGCGGTGCGGTGATCACATAGCTCATCGCGCCGACAGCGGCCCCGATCAGCAGCGCAATCTCCAGGTCGATCTTGATGATCTTCTTCAGCCCCTTCAGCGCCAGATAAGAGGCAAAGGCCCCCGCCATGATGCCCACCAGTACCGGAACCCAGCGCCGTGCAGCGGCGATCTTGTCGTCCTGATAGATGATCTTGGCCTTGATAAAGGCGAGGAACCCGGCCGCAATCAGCCCGCCCAGCACCGGTGAGATCACCCAGCTGGCAGCGATTTTGCTCATCGTGGGCCAGTTCACGGCGCCGAACCCGGCTGCTGCGATACCAGCGCCCATGACGCCGCCCACAACCGAATGTGTGGTCGAGACAGGCGCGCCGATCCATGTCGCAAGGTTCACCCAGAGCGCCGAGGAAATCAGCGCCGCCATCATGGCCCAGATGAACACATCGGCGCTGGCAACACTTGCCGGATCAATGATGCCCTTGGAGATGGTGGAGACCACATCGCCGCCTGCCAGCAGCGCACCGGCGCTTTCGGCGAGGGCGGCAATCACGATGGCGCCGCCCATGGTCAGCGCGTTGGCGCCCACCGCCGGGCCCATGTTGTTGGCCACATCATTGGCACCGATGTTCAGCGCCATATAAGCCCCGAAGGCCGCCGCCGCGATCACCACAAAGCTGGAGGGCGTGGAGCCGAGGAACACCGCCGCGCCAACGCCGGCCAGCGCGATAAAGACCAGCGCGATGCCGGGGGCCACCAGCGGGCGCGACACATAGGATGTCGCCAGTTCAAGTTGAGAAATCCGGTTAAGATCCCGGTCCAGTGTCTTCCACTGCGGTCGCTGCGGTGCGTCGCTCATTGTATCGATCCCGATTCAAAAGTTGCGCACGCGCCTAGCGTCCCCTCTGCAGTCATGCAAGGGGTTTGTCATATTTCCATCACGGAACTGTTACAATTGACGCAGTAATTCGCTCAATTCAGGCTCGGCCACCAGATCCGCAGCGGCGGCCGGCGACATCCATTTGCGGGTCCGCTCGGATTGTTCGGGGTAATCCTTGGCCAGCTCAATGACCTCTGCCGCATAGACCAGCGTGTGCACGGTTTCCTTCGTGCCATTGTCCTGCAATTTCACATATTCGTAGGTGCCGACCGGCTCACCCTCGATCCGGGCCTCACGCACACCGGCCTCTTCCCAGGCCTCCTGCAGCGCGGATTGCGGGCCGTTCTTGCCCTTGATCGGCCAGCCTTTGGGGACAATCCAGCGACCGGTGCCCCGGCTGGTGATCATCAGCACTTCTCGGCCCTCGGCACCATCGCGATAGCACATGGCGGCGACTTGCAGCCGTTTGGGGCGGAAGAACATTGGCCGGAGGTACTCCTCCCAGGCACTGGACATCATATGCTTCATTGCTGCTCAGCTTTCTGCTGCCGGCGCTTGGATGCCCGGCACATTTTTGCTTTGGAACAATCTTGGCATGATGGGGCCGGAATTCAAGAGGCCGAGATTGCGAAACGGCGGGTTTTTGCGCCAAAGAGGCGCAAAATTCCGTGAATTCGCGGGGAAATCACGCGTTCCGGCATCAGTTTTGGCTATTTCCGGGGTTTCGCGCGCAGGGTCGGATCCGCCTGCGTGGGGTCCTCGGGCCAGGGGTGTTTGGGGTATTGGGCGCGCATATCCTTGCGCACATCGGCATAAGAGCCGGACCAGAAACCGGGCAGATCGCGGGTGATCTGGATCGGCCGCTGCGCCGGTGACAGCAGCGAGACCTTCAGCGCCACGCCACCCACAGTAGGGTGGCGGGTGACCCCGAACATCTCTTGCAGGCGCACGGAGATTTCCGGGATCTCCTCGGCATAATCAATCGGCACCCGACGCCCCAGCGGCGTGGTGAAATGCGGCGGCGCCAGCTGGTCCAGCCGCTGCGTCTGCTCCCAGCTGAGCGCCGCGCGCAGCGCAGGCAGCAGGTCAAAGCGTTTCCAGTCCTCGGCGCTGCGCACCCCGTCCAGCATCGGCAGCAGCCAATCCTCCAGCGTCGCCAGCAAAGCCTCTTCGCTGAAATCCGGCAGATCCTCGCCATCGGCCTGCAACAATCGCACCCGCGCCACAAACCGCGCCGTCGCACCGCTGAGCCGCAGGCCCAGTTCGCGCACGCCGTCCAGCATCGCCGTGGCCACAGCCTCCGCCGGAACATCCTTCCAGATGTGATCCTCCAGCACGATGGCGCCCAGACACTGCTGACGACGCGCCACCACCCGGCGGTCGCGTTTGGACCAGGCGCAGGTCAGCTGCGGTTTGATCTGATCGGCAAATTCGGCGCGCAGCTCCGACAGGGCGATCGGTGCGGCCAGCCGCAGCCGCGCCTCACGCGGGTTGCCATCGCTGTCGAGCCCCACCAGAAACGGCGTCGTCGCCAGACTGTCCTCGGGCGGCAGCACCGCGCCCTTGCCACCGGACAGCACATAGCGCGGCGCATCGCCCTTGCGGCGCTGGCCGATCCGGTCGGGATAGGCGGTGGCGGCCATCACCGCAGCGCTTGCCGACGCAGAGGACGCCCCACCGCGCGCCTGCCGGGCCAGCCGCTTGGTCTCGCCCTTGATGCGTTCCAGCGTCGGGAGGTTCAGCTGATAGCTCCGGCGACGCTGAAACCCCTTGGCATCCCTCAGGGCCTCCAGCCGCAGCGCCAGATCCACCGGCGCGCCGCGCAACGGGTCGCGTTCCGCCAGCAGCGCCGCCAGCGGTGCCGCATCAGCGCCAAAGCGCGCCAGCATATGCCCCAGGCGCGGGTGCAGCGGCAGCCGGGCCAGCGCCTTGCCATGGGGGGTGATCCGCCCCTCGTCGTCCAGCGCCCCGAGCATCCGCAACAAGGCGCGCGCCTCCTGCAGGGCGCCATCTGGCGGTGGCGTCAGAAACGGGAGATCGCCCGGATCCGCCCCCCAGAGCGCCAGTTCCAGCGCCAGCGCGGTAAGGTCGGCGGCCTGAATCTCCGGCGGCGGAAACGCGGCCAACGCGCCATCCTCGCCCTTGGTCCACAACCGATACCCAACACCAGCTGCAACACGGCCCGCACGGCCCTGCCGCTGGGTAGCCTCGGCACGGGTCACCCGCTCGGTCACCAGTCGCGACATGCCGGAACCGGGGTCGAACCGGCTGCGCCGCGCCAGCCCCATGTCCACCACCACGCGAATGTCCTGAATGGTGAGCGAGGTTTCCGCGATCGAGGTCGCGAGCACGATTTTGCGCGCCACAGGATCCGGCTGGATCGCCGCGCGCTGCTCGGCAAAGGGGAGCGCGCCATATAGCGGACGCACCACGCAATCTCCCGGCAGCCGGGTCGCCAGCGCGGCAGCGGCCTTGCGGATCTCGCCCTCGCCGGGGAGGAACACCAGAATGCCGCCACCCTTGGCCTCGGACCCGCCTTTGCCGCCGGATCCGGGCGGGCGTGTCTCCGCCTCTGCGCGCAGCACCAGATCCACCAGCGCATCCAGCCGCCTCGGACCGCGTCCGCTGCGGCTGTCGGCGGGCAGGGGAGTGTCCAGCCAGCGGGTCTCTACCGGATAGCTGCGCCCCTCGGAGGTGATCAGCGGCGCCGCCATCAGTTCGGCGACGGGTGCGGCATCCAATGTGGCAGACATCGCCAGCAGGATCAGATCGTCGCGCAGCGCTCCGGCCACCTCCAGACAGAGCGCCAGACCAAAATCGGCATTGAGCGACCGTTCGTGGAATTCGTCAAAGATCACCGCGCCGATACCCGGCAGATCAGGGTCCGATTGCAGCATCCGGGTCAGGATCCCCTCGGTCACCACTTCGATCCGGGTCTCGGCGCTGACCTTGGCCTCGCCGCGGATCCGGTAGCCGACGGTTGCGCCGACCGGCTGGCCCAGCGTGTCGGCCATACGTTCCGCCGCGGCCCGCGCTGCCAGCCTGCGCGGCTCCAGCATGATGATCCGCCCCTCGCAGAGCTGCTCTTCCAGCATCGCCAGCGGGACCCGCGTGGTCTTGCCTGCCCCCGGCGGGGCCTGCAACACGGCGCGTTTCTGGCGCTGTAGGGCGGCAATCAGTTCGGGCAGGGCGTCATCAATGGGCAATCTGGTCATGCCGCCTTATCGCCAATGGCGCGGGCGTGGTCCAGCGCCGAGCGCACCGGCTTTGTCCTCCTGCGACGGATGTTCACTGGACAAGCGCCGCCCGGCTGCGCCATCAATGCCCAAACCTAGGAGCGGGGAGAGGGCCACCATGGCAGCAGCAGGCAATTCCGGTGGAACAGGCGGCACAACGGCAGACCGCAGGGGTCCGCTGGATATCGACGATCTGGCCGCGCGGATCCTGAATGGCGAACGCCGCGCCCTGGCCCGAGCGATCACGCTGGTGGAAAGCGGGCGCGCCGACCACCGCGAGGCCACCACCCGCCTGCTGGACAGTCTGGCCCGCGAAAACCGTCAGGCTCTGCGCATCGGCCTGTCCGGCACGCCGGGGGTGGGGAAATCCACCTTCATCGAAAGCTTCGGCATGATGCTGATCGCGGCAGGCCTGCGGGTCGCGGTGCTTGCGGTTGATCCCAGCTCGACCCGTTCGGGCGGATCGATTCTGGGCGACAAGACCCGGATGGAACATCTCAGCCGTGAAAAAAACGCCTTTATCCGCCCCTCGCCAAGCCAGACCCATCTGGGCGGCGTTGGGCGCCGCTCGCGCGAAGCTGTGGCGCTGTGCGAGGCGGCGGGCTTTGACGTGGTGCTGATCGAAACCGTCGGGGTCGGGCAGTCAGAAACCGTGGTTTCGGAAATGTCCGATCTGTTTCTCTTGCTGCTGGCGCCGGCGGGGGGCGACGAATTGCAGGGCGTCAAACGCGGCATCATGGAAATGGCCGACATCATTCTGGTGAACAAGGCCGACGGCGATCTGAAACCGGCCGCCACCCGCACCTGCGCCGATTATGCCGGGGCGCTGCGCCTGCTGCGCAAACGTCCGCAGGATCCCGATGGCTTCCCCAAGGCGCTGATGGTCTCTGCCGCGACAAAGGACGGGCTGGAGACCGCATGGGACGACATGCAGGCGCTGGCCGACTGGCGTCGCGCCAATGGCCACTGGCAGCGCCGCCGCGCCGAACAGGCCCGCTACTGGTTTGGCGAGGATGTGCGTCAGGCGCTGCTGGCACGGCTGGAAACCCCCTGGGCGCGGAGCCGCATGGCGGAACTCTCCGAAGATGTGGCAGCAGGGCAGATCACGCCGGCGGCGGCGGCCCGGGATCTGCTGGCCGGGCTGGGCGTCGGTTGAGGTCCGCACCGGCTGCCGGGAGGGGATGCTGCGGCAGGCGCAGATGCTGTGATAAACGCTGGAGTCCGCGCCTCAGACAGGCTATGAGGGCGCAGACCTTGGGTGCTGAAACAGCCCGCTGGGAGGTTGTGCACGGGTTGTCCCATAAATCCGTTTCATATGGCTTGACCCTGCACGCGATTCCTCCTAAACGCATCCAACCAGTTTTCGGGCGCAGCCAATGGCCGCGCCCCTTGTAATTTGGTGCTCGATTCGAACAATGATCCACGGGCGCCCCAGATACGAAGGATGAACCTATGTCGCGCCGTTGCGAACTGACCGGAAAAGGCCCGATGACTGGCAACAATGTCAGCCACGCCAACAACAAAACCAAACGTCGCTTTCTGCCGAACCTGAACGACGTGACCCTCCAGTCCGAGACTCTGGGTCGTGGTATCAAGCTGCGCATCTCCGCGGCTGCTCTGCGCACCGTTGATCACCGTGGTGGTCTGGACGCATTCCTGGCCAAAGCCAAGGACGAAGAGCTGTCCACCGCAGCGCTGAAGGTCAAGAAAGAGATCGCCAAGGCACAAGCCGCCGAGGCCTGATCGCCAGACCCGGCCCGCAGCGGGCAGGGACAAGATTTCGAAACGCCGTGCATGACCCTCATGCGCGGCGTTTTCATGTGTGCCACTGGCGTGCCTGCTGGCCTGTCTCGCCTGCTTTGCCTGCGTCCCTTTTTCGCCTTGCAGCGGCGCGGTCGCGGGCGCATATCTCGCGGCACAATGACCTTGCTGCGTTCATATCTGGCTCTGGCCCTGATCGCTTTGATGGCCGTCACCGGCGTCAGCGCGCAGGCTGGTATGCGCGATGCTACGGGGCAGATGGTGATCTGTACCGGCACCGGGCCGGTGATGGTCTATATCGACAGCGACGGCCAGCCGGTCTCGCCGCCGATGGACTGCCCCGAATGCCTGACCTTCACCGCCGATCTTGCGCTGTCGCTGCCGCTTCCGGCGCGGAGTACCCTGCCGCGACAGCTGACGCGCGATCTGGGCGAATCCGTCGCGATCCTGCCTATGGTGCGGCTGGCGGCCTGGGCCCGTGGGCCACCGGAACTGGTGCCTCTGCGCGTGGTCTGAGCGCGCTCCACCAGACCCGAATTCCGAAGCCTACGTATCAAGGATCACGACCAATGACCTTCAAGACCACTTTTGCCGCCAGCGTCGCTGCCATCTGTTTTGCCGGTGCCGCCTTTGCCGCCGACATCACCGTGACAGACAGCTACGCCCGCGTCTCCTCCAAAGCCGCCAAGAGCGGCGCTGCCTTCATGATGATCGAAAACGCCTCCGACAGCGACGACCGCCTGATCGCAGCCAGCAGCGACGCCGCAAAGCTGGTGCAGCTGCACACCCATAAGGAAGGCGAAAACGGCGTCATGCAGATGCTGCACGTCGAGGAGGGCTTTGCCGTTGCTGCCGGTGCCACCCATATGCTGCAACGTGGCGGCGATCATGTGATGCTGATGGGGCTGACCAGACCGCTGGAGCATGGCGATACGGTCGATCTTACCCTCGTGTTCGAAAAGGCCGGTGAGGTCACCGTGACCGTGCCCGTCGATCTGGAGCGCAAGGCAGATCACGGTGCGATGAAACACTCGCATTGATCGCCCGTCTGATCTGAAACCACAGCCCTTTTTTGGCCAGCCCGCGCAGACCGCCGCTTGGGCTGGCCATTTTCTTTTTCTGCGGGCGCGTTACCATGGGCCTCTCCCCTCGCGCCAAATCGCGGCGCATCCAGCAAAGGCCGCATCCGTGACGCAGAACATTCTCTTTGTCTGTCTTGGCAATATCTGCCGCTCCCCCGCCGCCGAAGGCGTGTTTCGACTGCTCTGCCCTCATGTCGGGACCGACAGCGCCGGCACCGCAGGCTACCATGTGGGCGCGCCGCCCTATGGCGCCATGCAGGCCGCAGCCGGGGCGCGGGGGATTGATCTGTCGGATCTGCGCGCGCGTCAGTTCACACCACAGGATTTCGCCCGCTTTGATCTGATCATCGCAATGGATGGCGACAATCTCGCCGATATCGAAGCGCTGCGCCCCGAGGGAGCCACGACGCCGGTCAGGCTGTTCACCGATTACGCCCCGGATCATGGCGCCGATCACGTGCCGGATCCCTATTACACCCGCGACTTTGACGGATGCCTCGATCTGATCGAAGCCGCCGCAGCCGGGCTGGCCAGAACATTACGCTAAGGCGGGTTCAGTCCTCCAGCACCTTCAGCTCACCGGCCAGCCAGGGCAGGCGGTGCACCGCAGGGTCAATCATATGGCCCTGCACCAGCCGCCGCATCGTCTGCGCCACGTCGCGCGGCACCCGGTCGGCCCAATCGGCACTGGAAAACAGCGAAATTCGCCGCGAAAACGCCCCAAAGGGCAGCGGAAAGGCCTCGATCTCATCATGGAACCGGCCAGCCCGCATATAGCCCAGCGGCGTGGTGATCGCCCAGCCGATCCGCCGCGCCACCAGCGCCATCAGCGACAGATGCGAGCCGATTTCGAACCGTTCCTCAAACAGCAGCTTCTGGCGCGCCAGATGGGCCTCGATCTGTTGCGAAATCAGCTGGCTGCTCTCATAGCGCAGAAACGGCAGGGCGCTGAGGATATCCATCTCCGCCTCCGGTTTGCGCAGCATCCCGCGCGGCGCCACCAGCATGAAGGGATCGCGCACCAGCGGGTATTCGGTGATCCCCTCGCGCAGCGCGCCTGAGGTAGCCGCCACGGCAATATGCAGCTCGCGCGCGTCCAGTGCGTCCAGAATGTCGTGGCTGCCTGCGGTGATCATCTTGAAACGGCAGTTGACCAGGCTCTCGGCCAGCGTGGTGGCCAGACGCGGGGTCAGATCATTGTCGAAATCATCAATCAGACCGATGGACAGCGTCGACAGGTGGTTGAGGTCAACCACGCTCAATTCGCTCTGCGCCAGACGCAGCTCGGTCAGCACCGCCTCCGTCCGCGCCAGGAAATTGCGCCCCGCCGGGGTCAGCACCATCGGACGGCGGCCGTGGTTGACCAGCTCCGCCCCCAGCGCGCTTTCCAGATTGCGCAGCTGCTGGCTGACCGCAGGCTGGCTCAGCCCGGTGAGCGCGGCCGTCTGTGCCACCGACCCGGTCTTGGCCAGCGCTTCGAACACCTCAAGCCCGCGCAGCGTCACCCCTTTCATCAACATATCTGCGGTCCTGCCTGATGGTGCGGGCGCCGTTCTGCGTCCCGTCGATGGGAAAGGGGAGGGGCGATGCGCATCGTCTGCTCAGCTGCGGTCCGTGATAGCCTCTGCCTGCGGGGCGTCTTATCCGATGTCACCCGGTGTCATCCGGGCGCCGGGTTGGACGTGATGAACCCACCCCGCCGCAGCGGATCAGCTACAGACCCGGGCTGCGTTTTCACCGAAGGATTTGTACCGTTTCCACAGCCGCTCGTCCGAGCTGCGGCTCGACTGGCGCACGACCTGGGCCTGATGCGGATCGCTGAACCATTTCGACACGGTCTTGCGTTCGCTGCGGTTGAGGCTTGCATTGGCCACCGACTGAATGCAGCGGCAGAGTGACGGCGAGGCTGCGGCGCGGTTGGACTGGCGGCAGGCCTTCTCGATGGCGCCGGCGTCGACGGGGGCAGGCATCGCACCGGTGATCATCACAGCGCATAGCGTGGCAGTCAGCAGTAGCTTCATCTTCATTGTCCCTAGAAATCTGCAAGTGCTCTGATCTGAACGGGTCTGATGCCCGCGTGTGCCGGGACTATGACGCAAGCGGCGGAGGCTTTCAATCTAGGTAAACAGCTGGTTAGCCCTCGGCGGAAACCCGCCAACGGGCGAGAGGGCCTCCGCCGCGGCCCGGGCACAGCCCAGCCGCCGCCGCGCCCATCGGGCGCCGGCCCCTCTGGTGATCTGCTATGGCGATGCGGCCCTGTCCGATAGTCCGGCCCCCCGTTCGGGCAGCTGTTCGACCGAGCGGCCAGCGGGCGCAGGTCAGGACTGATTTGGCCCGCGCAGGGACAGGATCATCTGGCGGACCGACTTCCAGTCCTCGGCCTCGGCGGTTTTGCCAGCCTCCTGACAACGCCGCATTTTCTGCGCCACTTCGGCCTCGGCCTTGTCCCCATGCGCTGAATAGAGCGCTCGGGCATATTCGGCAGTTCTGATGGCATCCATTTCGGTGTCCTCCTGAGCAGTGGGATCCCCCGCAGCGGGGGCGCGCGTCTCGCGGAATGGCCACAGTATAGCGTATTTTCGACCCGCCCGCAGGAGGCCAGACGAATTTGCGGCGTTTTGGCGGTGTGGGGAGGGCAGGCGCGGTTTGACCTTGGGACTGGGCGGGGGCCTGTTCAGAGAACACCGAGCAGGCGCAGGCCAATTTTTACGAGTTCAAGCAACTTGGGGCCAAAATTGACCCCTGCCGCAATTGCACCACCACCTACCAAGCCAGCGAGTTGCACTGTCTTTCGAGTGTCGCTGTCGAACCATTCGGCACCTTTGCGTGTGACCGTGTCATACTGATCTTTCAACAAGGCCATCTTGGAAACACGGCTGAACACCCGTGTTGCCGCATCCGCGCCGGGCAAAGGGGGCGCGCCATTTGCCAGCGGCAATGTGGCATCGTTGATCAGTTCTGGAATATCCTGCGCGAAATCTTCCGCAAGCTCTGCCTCGCTGATCGCTGTAAGGATGGGCAAGGCTTCTTCCAGCACCTGCTTTTCCTCTAGTGCAAGCGTTTTGAACGCCTG
Source organism: Phaeobacter sp. JH20_34 (assembly GCF_048056095.1). Lineage (NCBI taxonomy): Bacteria > Pseudomonadati > Pseudomonadota > Alphaproteobacteria > Rhodobacterales > Roseobacteraceae > Phaeobacter > Phaeobacter sp. JH20_34. The sequence continues at coordinate 116,751 of NZ_JAYMWT010000004.1, forward strand.
CCTTGCAAGCTGTTCGCGGTTCGCCGCCACGTCCGGGTGATTGGCCCGAATGCCGCGCACGCCTTCCTCTACAGTGTGGAGAAGGGCGTGGTTATCCTCATTCGGCGGAAGCTCTCTGGTCTCAATCAATTGCCGCCGCAGGCTGCCGGCGACTGTTGTCAGCGTCAGCTCCGCGTTCTGCGGATCGTTCCTGTATTTGGTCAGCACCCGGTTGAGCTTTTTTACATCGCCCGAATGGTCCGACAGCCCGTTATGGCCGCCAAGGCAATCCTCCAGTGCGTCGCCGATCTGCGACAGCAGAGCGGACATATAGGGGGCATTCTCCACCGGGATCGGCACCGCGCGGAACTTGCCAGTCTCCGGGTTCAGCTCGATGGTCTCGGCCAATGGTAGTTTTTCAGCGAGGAATTCAGCCTTGATCCGCTCGATTTCGGCAGCGACCGTTTCTGGGCCAGCGTCCCAGATCGCATCGTCGATCAGGGCAATCCGGCGTTGCAGTTCCCAGTCAAGGGGGGTCCCCTTCTGAAAGCCGTCGTACCATTCGTGCCAAAAGTACCAAGCGTCTTTAGCGACAAGATAGTCAATGAATCTTGACCGCGCGTACATCAGTGAGTTGGCCAGTTCCAAGTTCTCCAATCCGCTGCCCCATAGATGGGTTGCGAATAGCCGAGAGTCGTTCGTATTTTTGTTACTGGCCTCCAACGCGCTAAGATCCGTAGCGACAGACTGCATGAGTGAGTTCCCTCCGGATCTAGAGAAGAGTTCCAGAAACTTAGCAGAGTAGGAAACGCTTTTGGCGGTAGAGATTCCATTGTCTTCAGCGCTTGCCCAAAGGCAAAAGAAATAAGCGTCACCAGCATCATTGAAAGAAGGTGTGTGGGAAGAGCGGACGGCTTGAAAGCGTGGCGCTACAAAGTCAGCAGTCTTCTTGCGTGCATATTGTATGCCGTCTTCCGCGTGCTCGTTTTTAGTGCTTTCAACCGCGGCCATGATTAACGTGCGGCAGGCAAGTAGCAGTAGTTTTGGTTCCGCAACTTGGGGGTCGGGGCCGAGGTTGTTCCAGAGCATTGGTAGAGTTCGGAGAGCAGCTCTAACGCTGATAGCTTGTCTGTCTCGCGCTGACAGTGATGATAGTCTCTCGGAGAGCTCTTCTTCAAAATCTGCTTTCACTTTGCTGTCCATGACCTGAGCTGATAAAAATGATTGATCTGATCCTGCAGCGCCCGCTTGACCAAACCCTAAAACCAAATCATATCCCCTTGCATGACAGACCTCGCTCACATCCGCAATTTCTCCATCGTCGCCCATATCGACCATGGCAAATCCACTCTCGCTGACCGGCTCATTCAGGAGACCGGAACGGTTGAGGACCGCGATATGAAGGAGCAGCTGCTCGACTCCATGGATATCGAGCGCGAGCGCGGCATCACCATCAAGGCCAACACCGTCCGCATCGACTACAAGGCCGATGACGGCGAGACCTATGTGCTGAACCTGATCGACACCCCCGGTCACGTCGATTTCGCCTATGAGGTCTCCCGCTCCATGCGCGCGGTCGAAGGCTCGCTTCTGGTGGTCGACAGCTCGCAAGGGGTTGAGGCGCAGACGCTGGCCAATGTCTATCACGCGCTGGACGCCGACCATGAAATCGTGCCGGTCCTGAACAAGATCGACCTGCCGGCCTCTGACTGTGACCGCGTCGCCGAACAGATCGAGGATGTGATCGGCATCGACGCCTCCGAGGCGATCCGGGTTTCCGCCAAGACAGGGCAGGGCATCCGCGAGACGCTCGAAGCCATCGTGAAGAAACTCCCCGCGCCAACCGGAACCCGCGACGCGCCGCTGAAGGCGATGCTGGTGGACAGCTGGTATGACGCCTATCTCGGTGTGATCGTTCTGGTCCGCATCATGGACGGCGTGCTGAAAAAGGGTATGCGGGTCAAATTCATGTCGAACGGCACCCTGCACCATGTGGACCGCATCGGCGTGTTCCGCCCGGCCATGCAGGTGGTGGACCAGCTGGAACCAGGCGAGATCGGCTTCCTCACCGCGTCCATCAAACAGGTGCGCGACACCCGCGTCGGCGACACCATCACCAATGACCGTAACGGCACCGAGGTCGCCCTGCCGGGCTTCAAACCGGCACAGCCCGTGGTGTTCTGCGGTCTCTTCCCGGTGGATTCCTCCGAGTTCGAAGACCTGCGCGACGCCATCGACAAGCTGGCGCTGAATGACGCGTCCTTCTCCTTTGAAATGGAAACCTCCGCGGCCCTCGGCTTTGGCTTCCGCTGCGGCTTCCTTGGTCTGTTGCACCTTGAGGTGATCCGCGACCGGATCGAACGCGAATATAATATCGAGCTGATCACCACCGCGCCCTCCGTGGTCTACCATGTCTATATGAAGGGCAAGGAAGGCGTTGAGGGCGAGATGATCGAGCTGCACAACCCCGCCGACATGCCCGATATGTCCAAGGTCGACCACCTTGAGGAGCCGCGCATCAAGGCGACCATTCTGGTGCCCGATGAATACCTCGGCGATGTGCTGAAGCTCTGCCAGGACCGTCGCGGCATTCAGGAAGACCTGACCTACGCCGGCTCCCGCGCCATGGTGGTCTATGACCTGCCGCTCAACGAGGTGGTGTTCGACTTCTACGACCGGTTGAAATCGGTGACCAAGGGCTATGCCTCCTTTGACTACCAGATGACCGGCTATCGCGAGGACAATCTGGTCAAGATGTCGGTGCTGGTCAACGACGAGCCGGTGGATGCGCTGTCGATGATGGTGCACCGCGACCGCGCCGAATTGCGGGGCCGCGCCATGTGTGAAAAGCTCAAGGACCTGATCCCGCGCCACATGTTCAAGATCCCGATCCAGGCCGCCATCGGCGGCAAGGTGATCGCGCGCGAGACCCTCTCGGCGCTGCGCAAGGACGTGACCGCCAAATGCTACGGCGGCGACGCCACCCGGAAGCGCAAACTGCTGGACAAGCAGAAGGCCGGTAAAAAGAAGATGCGCCAGTTCGGCAAGGTCGACATCCCGCAGGAAGCGTTCATTTCCGCCTTGAAAATGGACAGCTAAAGCTGGCCATTTTCAAGGCGGGCGGGCGAGCGAAAGCGGTTGGCGCAGCCAACTGCGTGCCCGCACCGGCGTGTTCTGCCGTGCTTGTCAGGTTGAGCAGCATCTCTGCAATCGATTGTAACTTTGGGCCTGAATCCCCTATCTAGGGGGAGCTTTTCTCACTTCCTGCTTATTAGCCCCCTGCATTTATGGAGATTCAGGGATGTTTCGTACTATCGGAACATTTCCCCGCCAGGACGGGCGCTTAAGGAGTCTGAAACGATAATCCCCCCACGGCTGCGCCCGCTGGCCTCTTTGTAGCGATACTGTAAGCCCTTGAGCCATGTGCGGTACTTGTCTTTGATGAGGTGATACTTCGACCTTACATGCACGGATGTTAGGTGGCCTTCGCAGTAGGTGTTAATAGCAATCGGCGTAATAAAAGCAGATGCGAGTAGATCTGATACTTGCAGCCCAGCGTGGTTGTCTGAATGCGAAAACGCAGGGAGTTCGATGATGCGGTCGTAAGCGTCACCTGTCCCCTTGAATTTTTGTGTGAAAATAGAATGAGCAACCTGAGTGTTGAGGTGTTGAACACGGCTGTCCGCAACAACGAACCCGTAGTCATTTGTCTCTGTTAAATATCTCTGGAAATCCGAATAAATTGATTGGATTGAGGAGGTGTACACTGGGATGCCTTTCATCTCCTTTCCAATTCCCTTGACCCAAACTCTGCCAACCAGTTTTGCCTCAGCCCTGTCAATTAGGGTTGTAGTTTTGTCCAAAACGCCAAATGCGTGTCTTGTATCGCTGCGGCTACCGGAGCAAGCTCGCTTTCGAAGGTCAGAGCCCTTAACTTCAGCCTTGATCCAGTCTAGATGCGTCGCTGTGATCGGAAGAAGTTTTGGAAAGAATCGCTGCTTCAACTCGATTAGGTCGGTGGTTAACTGATGAAGTTTTGAGTAGTCTAAGAAAATTCCCGAGATTGTCAGGGTGGGCTGGATACTAGATGTAGTGGTCGGGAGGCCGCCGGTGCACCCAGCTTCATCAATGTAGCAAATTTTCACCGCTCGTTTACCTAGTTTTTCCAGTTTTCATTGACAGTAGTGGTCGCAAACGCCATATGCTGTTTGTAGCAAATGCTAAAGGCCGAACTGCACTGCAGGCGGCAAATCCTATAGCCACCCTAGGGTGGCTATAGTTGTTTCTGGCTGTTGCGTCCATGAATCTGTGCATTTTTGTTGGACTTTTGGGCTCCCCCCCTGTAGGCACTTGTGCCTACAGGGGGGGAGCGAGACTCTGCGCTTTCTTGCACAGATCTCACGTCAGCATCGATTGTTGGCTCGGGCTGAACTGGCGAAGCCAATAGAAAGACGCGGGCGCTTCGCATCCCACCCCGCCGGGCCGGGCGCTGCCCTCCGCGTGCGATCTGATGTCGGGCAAACTCCGTTAAGCTGGCAGTCTCGCCCTACGCTGTCGGCCAACCGCCGCTCCTCTCCAAACCCCATGCGCCACTCTCCGCCCATCCGCGGCCTCACCGCACCAACCCGCTGAAACCGCACCCGTTCCGTGCTATCCTCCACCCCGTTCATCTGGGGAGGAGAACACCATGAAACAGCTGACTTTGGCCGCCGCGATCACCCTCTTGGCCGCGCCGCTTCTGGCCGGGCAGTGCCCTGCCGACATTGCCGCCATCGACGCGGCACTTGCCGCGGGCACCGAACTGTCGGAGGCGGATCTGGCAACCGTTCAGGAGCTGCGCGACGAGGGGCAGAGCCTGCATGACGCGGGCGACCATGATGCCTCGGTTCAGACCCTGGCCGAGGCCAAGGCGATGCTCGGCATCTGAGGCCCCGCAGGGCAAACAAAAACGCCCGGCGGCAAACCGGGCGTTTCCACATCTTTCGCATCCCGTCGTCAGAAGCTGTTCTGCACGTCCTGTGCGGCGCCGCTGATGGCTTGGCCGGCTTTGGAAATGTCGCGGCCGGCGCCTTTGGTGGTTTCGCAGGCGGTCAGGCCAAACAGCGCGCCCGTCAGGGCGAGGGCGGTCAGGGCGGTTCGGATCATCGCATGTCTCCCGTGGTCGATCTTGCCCAACAGATAGCAAGCGCGCGGCGCGCGTTCCAGTGGTTTGCGGGGCGATATATCGGCGGCATTTTCACGACCGCCGCCGCCCCGGCTGCCCGTCGCCCGCGCCGACCCCATCCCCCATATCCGGTGAGTACCACTTTCGGTCAAAACCGCATAGGTTGAGTCGGGTCGATCAATTTTCGTCAGCACAACCTGTCACCGATCCGGGGAGGATTTCTCAATGAACCACGCCGCTCAGAAAGACATACTGACACATCTTCGCAATGGCCTGCCTGCCGTTGGCGCCGCTTTCGCGGATGCCGCGGGCAACGTCGTACCGATGACGCCGCGCCGCGCCAGCCCGGCAGTCGCGCAGCCGTCGGAGGCGCTGCTCAGCCGCAAATGGCTGGAACTGCGCCGGGATATCGACTGCGCTCTGGCCCGGCTTGACGAAGGCTCCTATGGCTACTGCCAGATCTGTGGTGATCGCATCACCGACAGCCACCTGCGCGAGCATCCGACCACGCCGTTCTGCGCCTCCTGCGCAGGCTAGCCGCCCGCGCCGGCGATACAGGCCGGAGATGCAGGCCGGAAATGCAGGCCGGGTACCTCCAACCGAGCCCGCATTCCCCCGCCTCCGCAAGTTTGCGTTTACGAGTACCCCCGTTCCCCTGTGGACCCGCAGCAGGTCTCCGTGCTGCATCCCAACTCGCCCGCGCCTCCACGCGGGCGCTTTTCTTTCGCGGTTTTCTTTGTCGGTCCGCTCGCCTAAAGCAGGGGCAACCCTGTCCTGAAGGAGCTTTGCCGATGTCCTGCGCCCTATGTGCCGCCGAAACGCCGCTTGTCACCCATGAGGTCGCTGGCGCCCCCGAGGGCCAGCTGGACGAGGTTGCCATCTGCCAGACCTGCGCTGCGCAGGTGACGGGCGATCCGGATCCCGCACATATGCGCTGCCTGTCCTCAGCGATGTGGTCAGAAACGCCGGCGGTTCAGGTGCTGGCGGCCCGTCTGCTGGCGCGGTTGTCGGATCAGGACTGGGCGCGGGATCTCTCCGATCAGCTCTGGCTTGACGAGGACACGCGCGCCTGGGTCGATGCGGCACCTCAGCCCGGCGCCCACCGCGACAGCAATGGCGCGCCGCTGGCCCATGGCGACAGCGTGGTGCTGATCAAGGATCTGCCGGTGAAGGGCGCAGGCTTTACCGCCAAACGTGGCACCGCCGTGCGCAATATCTCCCTTGTTGCCGACAACCCCGAACATATCGAAGGCCGGGTCGAGGGGCAGCGCATCGTCATCCTGACCAAATTCGTGAAAAAGAAATAGGCGTCTCACCCGCCACAACGCAGCAGAAATGCGCGCCCGCCCGTTGCCGCCCTGTCCCGGATGTGGCACAACCACAGCAACTGACTGAACAGATGAGTTTAGCATATGACTGACTTTGCCGAACGTCGCCGCATGATGGTCGACACGCAGATCCGCCCGTCGGATGTCACCAAGTTCCCGATCATCGAAGCCATGCTGGCCGTGCCGCGCGAAGCCTTTGTTGCCGATGCGCAGCGCGAGGCGGCTTATGCCGATGGCAATCTGGATATCGGACCCGGTCGGGTGCTGCTGGAGCCGCGCACCCTGGGCAAGATCCTGGATGCGGTTGACGTGCAGCCGGATGAGCTGGTGCTCGATGTGGCCTGCGGTCTGGGCTATTCCACTGCGGTGATCGCGCGGGTGGCGCAGATGGTGATCGGCGTCGAGGAAGACGAGACCCTGGCGAGCGAAGCGCAGGGCCAGCTGTCGGCCGTTGGCGCCGACAATGCGATCGTGCACACCGGTGCGCTGGTCGAGGGCGCCGCAGAACACGGCCCCTATGATGTCATGATCGTCGAGGGGGGGGTGGAAACCCTGCCGGAGGCGCTGCTGGATCAGCTGAAGGATGGCGGCCGGATGGCAGCAATCTTCATGTCCGGTCCGCTGGGAGAGGTCAAAGTCGGCTATAAGACCGGCGGCCAGATCTCCTGGCGTCTGGCCTTTAATGCGGGCGCCCCGGTGCTGCCCGGTTTTGCGGCTGTTGAAGAATTCGCTCTCTGATCCGTCAGAGAGTTCACAGGTGATCCGCGCTGACCTTGGTCCGGGCGGATCGTGACAGATCGGCGCCTGAGACCCCTGTGCGCCAGAGAGAGCAGAACGGCACTGCCGCGTCGGTAGGCCGGATCACAAGAGGCTTAAGATGCGCAATAAACTGACGGCAAACCTGGTTAAGGCCTTCGTCTTCGCAGGAAGCGCGGCACTGCTGCTGGGTGCTCCGAAACAGGCTGCTGCCGACAATCTCTCGGATGCGATGATCGGCGCCTATAAGACCAGCGGCCTGCTGGAACAGAACCGCGCCCTGCTGCGCGCGCAGGACGAAAACGTTGCCGCCGCAGTGGCGCGCCTGCGTCCGGTGGTCGACTGGGTTGCCCGGGCAGAGCGTCAGTATGTGCGCAATGGCAATGGCACCATTGCCAGCTCCAACCATGATTCGACCCTGTCTACCGGTATTGATGTCAGCTGGCTGCTGTTTGACAACGGGGTCTCCCGGCTCAGCCAGCTCGCCGCGCAGGAGACCGTTCTGGCGACGCGTCAGGCCTTGCTCGACGTTGAACAGCAGGTGCTTTTTGCCGCCGTCCAGGCCTATGTGAACGTGCTGCTGCAACAGGAGACCGTGGCGCTGCGCAGCAACAACCTGCGGCTGCTGCGCGAGGAACTGCGCGCCGCCAATGACCGCTTTGAAGTGGGCGAAGTCACCCGGACCGATGTGGCTCTGGCCGAAAGCCGCGTGGCCGGCGCGCAGGCCAGCCTGATCGAAAGCCAGGGCGACCTGCGCAATGCCCGTGCGACCTATGTTCAGGCTGTTGGCAATGCGCCGGGGACGATTGCCGGCCAGCCGCCGCTGCCGCAGCGCGTGGCCTCGCTGCAATCGGCAGAAGCCATCGCGATGCGCAATCACCCCAGCCTGCTGTCGCAGCAACACGCGGTAAAGGCTGCGGATTACGCCTCGCAGAGCAACACCCGCAACCTCGGGCCATCGGTCACATTGCGAGCCAATGCCACCCATGCCTCTGACGCCAGCGGGCCGGGAACGCGCGACACCTCCGGCGCCAGCGTGACGCTGTCACAGCGGCTCTATTCCGGCGGCTCTCTGGCCTCGGCGCGCCGTGCCAGCATTGCCCGTCTTCAGGCCGAACGCGGTGCCCTGATCACCACCCAGCGCGGCGTGACACAGGATGTATCGGCGGCCTTTGTGGCGCTGGAAACCGCGCGCGCCAGCCTGGTGTCCTCGAATGAGCGCGTCCGCGCCGCGCGGGTCGCCTTTGACGGTGTCCGCGAGGAGGCAACGCTGGGCGCGCGAACCACGCTCGACGTGCTCGAAGCCGAGCAGGAGCTGCTGAACGCCCAGACCGACCGCGTGCAGTCCCGCGCCAATCAGGTGCTGGCGGCCTATGCGCTGTTGCAGGCGCAGGGACTTCTGACCGCAGAACACCTTGGTCTGGCTGTCGAAATCTACGATCCGACGCTCTATTACAATCTGGTCAAGGATGCGCCGGCCCATGTCAGCCAGCGCAGCAAGGATCTGGACCGCGTGATGCGCGCTCTGGGCAAGAACTGAGACCTCGCTGAGCGCTCGACCGGGGGTCCGCAGCGGCGGGCCTCCTTAAAAACCGCTTAATTCACACGGTTGTCTGAACCGGGACAGATCGCTACACTCAGCCTCAAGAGGCGAGAGTGATAAGCAAAAATGTCCGAACCGGTTACCCAAGCTGAAATTGAAGACGTCCTGTCATCGATCCGCCGTCTGGTGAGCGAGGACAGTCGCACGGCTGATCCCCGGCTTGGCAAGGGGGGCGAGGTGGCATTGGCCGCCCAGATCGCCCAGCCGCAGCGGATCCACCGCAACACGGGCGTGCAGCCGAAAACGGACAGCGCCAACAGCAGCCAGCCGGTAACACGGCTGGTTCTGACACCGGCCCTGCGCGTCCCCGAGAACAAGCTTGCGCCCATCGCCGATACGCCGACTGCCGATACATTCGTGGCTGACAGGCCGATCACCCAGGATGCCAAGGACGCGGACACCGCACCGGTTTCGCAGCAGGCCTCTGATGCCGCGACATCCGGCAAGGCGCGTTTCGAGGCGCTGATGGCCGTTGATGCGATTGAGTTCTGGGATGAGCCGCAGGACCGTATCGCGCAGGGGCTGGCGCTGCATGACAATGATCCCGGCCATGAGGATCTGGCGTTTTTCAACGGTATCGCCGCCGCAACTGCCGCTGATGCCGCCAAGGCTGCCGCTGATGCGGCCAAGCCCGCGCCGCAACCGGCTGCTGCTGCGCGCAGCGCCGACGCGCCCTGGACCGACCCCTCTGCCACGCTCTATCAGGCGGCCGCCACCACCGGCCACGCACCTGAGCACAGGCCCGAACACGCACCCGAACGCCGGCCCGAGACAGAGGCGCCAGCGGTTGTGGTGAAACCACATGCCCAGCTGAACCCGAAGGTGGGCGCCGTGGTGCAGAAACTGGCCGAGATGGAGGCTGCAAACTCAGCCCGCCCCGTGCTCTGGGAGCCGGATGGCTCCCGCGATACGCCCTATGCCGGCAGCGATCTGGAGACCCTCGCCTGGGGGGATCAGGACAGTGACGCGGAGGCCGCTGAGGAGGTTCAGCTGGCCGCTTCGGCACCGCAGGCCGAGACCCCGGAGGAGAATCAGATCGCAGAACCGGAGACGGGGATAGAGGCTGATAGCTCGCACCGCGAGGCGCAGGAGACGCCCGTCAGCGAAGACCCGGAAGAGATCACGGAGGAGGTCACGGAGGGCGCAGTTGCGGCGCAGGCCCCTGACAGTCCCCCCGACGGTCACCGCGATCTGGCCGAAACCGCTGTCACCGACACCGCGCTGGAGGCGCTGGTGGGGTTCAGCGCCGACGAGGGCATTCTGGATGAACAGGCCCTGCGCGAGCTGGTCTCTGAAATCGTCCGCGAGGAGTTGCAGGGCGCCCTGGGTGAGCGGATCACCCGCAACGTCCGCAAACTGGTGCGCCGCGAGATCCACCGCGCCCTGTCGGCCCAGAACCTGCTCTGATCAGATCCCGACCGATCCACTGGCGCGCGTCTCTGGCGGCACCATAGCTGCGCTCATCGCGCCTATGCGCCCCGAACCGGTTCGGCCAGCGCCAGCAGCGCGTCCAGATCCATGCAGTCCTCCAGATGGGCCGCCAGCGCATCCAGCGTGGCCTCGACCCCGTCGTCATAGCCTGCGACACTCTCATGTCCCAGACCAGATAGGACCGACGCCCGAAACGCATCCGAGCTGAACAGACCATGCAGATATGAGCCGCGCACGCGCCCATCCGGCGATACGGCCCCTTCCAGACGGCCCTCAATGCTGAGCCAGGCGCGGGCGCAATCCGCGCCATCGGTGCGGCCCATGTGGATCTCGTAACCGCTGACCGGCAGATTGCCGTCGCGGGTCACCGCTTCGGTCAGCGTCACCCGCTTTTCGCCCGCCATCACGGTATGCACATCCAACAGGCCCAGCCCGGCCACCTTGCCCGGTCGGCCATCGACACCATCAGGATCATCAATTGTCTGCCCCAGCATCTGGTAGCCGCCGCAGAGCCCCATCACATGGCCGCCGCGCCGGTAATGCGCCAGGATATCAATGTCCCAGCCCTGCGCCCGCAGATAGGTGAGATCGCCAATGGTGGATTTGCTGCCGGGGATCAGAACCAGATCCGCGTCGCCGGGCAGGGCGCGCCCGGCGGGCACGATCTCAACCGTGACATTGGGTTCTGCCGCCAGCGGGTCGAGGTCGTCGAAATTCGCCATCCGCTCCAGCTGCGGCACCACGATCTTGCAGGCGCCCCCCCGGTGCGAGGCGATGTCCATCATGTCCTCGGCCGGCAGTTTCCAGGCCTCCCAGAACCAGGGGATCACCCCCAGCGACGGCCAGCCGGTGCGTGCGGCGATATCATCGCGACCGGCATCAAACAGGCTGCGGTCGCCGCGGAACCGGTTGACGGCAAAGCCCTTGATCCGCGCCAGATCCTGCGGCTCCAGCACCGTATGGGTGCCGACGATCTGTGCAATCACACCACCCCGGTGAATGTCGCCCACCAGCACCACCGGCACATCCGCCGCGCAGGCAAATCCCATATTGGCGATATCACCCCGGCGCAGGTTGGTCTCCGCCGGGGATCCGGCGCCCTCGATCAGGACCAGATCGACATCCGCCGCCAACCTGCGAAAGCTCTCCAAGGCGGCCTCCAGCAGGCCGGTCTTATCGCGCATGAAGGAGCCTGCCGCCTGGGTGCCGCGCCGCTTGCCCTGTACGATCACCTGCGCGCCGGTCTCCGTCTCCGGTTTCAGCAGCACGGGGTTCATATCGGTATGAGGCGGGCGCATCGCGGCCCGTGCCTGCAACGCCTGCGCGCGGCCGATCTCACCGCCCTCGGGCGTGACCGCGGCATTGTTGGACATGTTCTGCGGTTTGAATGGCGCCACTGACAGGCCCCGGCGCACAAAGGCACGTGCCAGCCCCGCGACAATCATTGATTTGCCGACATTGCTGCCGGTGCCTTGGATCATGATGGCCCGTGCTGTCATGGCCGCCTCTTTCCCGCTGTTGCTGGTGTGATCTGTCACCTGTCAGCCATGGCGGATTTTTCGGGCCATGAAAAGCCCGGCGAGCGGCCGATTTCGCCATGAAACCGCCATCGCCAAAAGAAAAAACGCGCCCCCCAGGACGCGCTTTTCTTTGACGGTTAACTGTCCGTCAGACTGGCAGGTCTGATCAGGCCGCTTCGGCCTGTGCCGCGTTGCGGCGTTCGCTCTCTTCGCGCGACAGTGCAACAGAGGTACGGACACCCCGGCCCACAAATTCCATCAGGCCGCCGACCACACGTTCGTTCGGGTCGATGCCTGCACAGCTCAGCACTTCGCGCCCGTCGCGCGACCGTGCCCACCGAGCGATCTGCTCGGGGCCGTTACCGTATTTCTTGTCATCAGCAATCGCATCGTCCAGCGCAGCCAATACCACCGCCGCAAACAGCTTGCGTGCCCGGTTGCCTTGCTCGTTGTTATATGCGGTGCCGTCAACGAAATCTCGCATCGTGCTTCCTTTTTGTTCTTGCTATTGCAATTTCGGCGTAGCGCTCCTTATGGCGGAATTGTGACGATTCGGATAGCCTTCATACGCATATCTTTTATGCGCAATTTGCATGGCTCCCCGGTCCCTCACACGACATATCGTTGTCTTGCCAGCCGACTCCCTGCCAGATATAGGGGCGGTTAACAGTTCATCAACCACCCGAGAGGGATTTTTGTCATGCCCAAAATCAACGGTAACGAGATCCGCCCCGGCAATGTTCTCGAACACAACGGCGGTCTGTGGGCCGCTGTCAAAGTCGATCACGTGAAGCCCGGCAAGGGCGGCGCCTTTGCCCAGGTCGAGATGCGCAACCTGCGCAACGGCTCCAAACTGAACGAGCGGTTCCGCTCCGCCGACAAGGTCGAAAAGGTCCGTCTGGAACAGAAGGACCAGCAGTTCCTCTATGAGAGCGACGGCATGCTGGTGTTCATGGATGCCGAAACCTATGAGCAGATCGAGCTGCCCGCCGACCTGCTGGGCGATCGCCGCCCGTTCCTTCAGGACGGCATGACCATCGTTGTGGAATTCCATGAATCCGAGGCGCTGAACGCAACGCTGCCGCAGAAAGTCACCTGCAAGATTGTCGAGACCGAGCCGGTGGTCAAAGGTCAGACCGCTGCCAACTCCTTCAAGCCTGCGATCCTGGACAATGGCGTCAAGGTCATGGTGCCGCCCTTTGTTGGTCAGGATGAGATGATCGTCGTCAATACCGAGACCATGGAATATTCTGAGCGCGCCTAAGCGGTTAGCGCCAACAGCTTCAGCAAATAAAAAACCCCCGCAGGCTGTCCTGCGGGGGTTTTTCATGGTGTCACAACAGGTGGCAGAGCCGATCAGTTGTAGTCGATTTCAATCTTGCGCAGTTCCAGGCTGTGGCCGCATTCGTCCATCATCTTGCCATAGGCAGCGGTGAACCCGGCCAGAGAGGCATCCAGAACCATCTCGCCCGCGCCATAGGGCACCACGGTCCGCACCTCCATCCGATCGCCGTCCTGCATCCAGAGAATGGTGTTCAGCGCATCCATCCAGCGGACCATGGCGCGCGCTTCGGCAATGCCTTCCTCGTTGATCTCGGCATCGGCGATACCGTAGAACACCGCCTTCTGGTCGATGATAAAGCCGATGGCCTGACCGTTCTGAACCTGCGTCGGATAATGGCGCGCGGCGCTCTCAAACAGCTCAAGCTGGGGATAGGTTTCGGGCGGGCCGACATCGCCTTCGGTCACCGTGAGGCGCAGCAGCGGCAGCCCGTCGCCGCCGGTCCAGGCGGTGCAATCGCGCCAATCGTGCTCTTCGGTGACGCGCATATCGGCGGCGACGGACCAGTCCTGATATTCCCAGTAGTCACTGGAAAACGCGGGCAGGGGCAGCAGCGTCAGGGCAAGGCAGGGGAGCAATCGCATGAAATTATCCTCGTGAAATGATGTCTGAGACATAGCCGCCCGAGGCCGCGCTCCCGATGTGACGTCGCGTCACGATCTCGGGTGGCGGCCACGGAATCGCCTCAGGTCTTAACCTGCCAGTGAACCCGCGCGTCCTGCGCACACATATCTTCGCCCGCACGGTCGAATCGCAGATAGGCAATCGCGTGTTCGCCCGACTGGGTGAACAGCGTCCCGACGGCTTTGTCGGCGCGGCGGATCTCGGTGCCGATGGGCGCGCTACCCTCGATGGCGACTGTGGAAAGACCCTTGCGCAGGGTGGTCTTGTGTTTCATCCGGGCGGTGACCTCCTGGCCGACATAGCAGCCCTTGCGGAAATCGACGCCGTTCAGCCGCTCAAACCCGGCTTCCAGAATGTAGCTCTCCGGCCCCAGTTCGATGCCGGTTTCGGGGATGCAATGGGCGACCCGGATGGCGTCCCAGTTGCTGCCGTCCTCGCCGCTTTCGGTGCCATAGGCGCGCCAGCCCAGATCCGGGTGGCGCGGATCCGCCAGCGCGCCCTCAGGCGCCGTCCCGGTGCCCCGGCGCACGGCCAGATCGGTTTCCTCAATGGTGACCTTGGCGCGCAGCCGGTACATTGTCAGCCGTTTCGCCAGCCCCGCGGCGAGGCTTTCGTCCACGTCCACCAGCAGGTCATCGCCATCAGCGGCGACAAAGAAATCCGCCAGATATTTGCCCTGCGGGGTCAGCAGGGCGGCATAGACCAGCCCCTGATCCACCTTGGCGACATCATTGGTGATCAACCCCTGAAGGAAGTCGCGGGTGTCAGCGCCGGAAAGACGCAGGATGCGGCGGTTGGTCATGGGTCAGGCTCCTGAAAGATCACGAAGGCAATGTAGGTCGCGAAGTGGGCAAGGCCTAGCCGAACATGCGCCGGGCCAGTTTCTGGAACCAGCGCGGCTGGTCGCCGCCTTCGCTGAACTGTCTGGGCGCCTGCGCGGCGACGCCTGCGCGGTCCACCAGCGTTTTGCCGTCCTGAAACTGCAACCGGTAGAGATCGGCATAGATGCCGCCACGCTCCAGCAGTTCCTTGTGGGTGCCCTGATCCATCACACGGCCACGTTCCATCACCACGATCTTGTCGGCATTGCGGATGGTCGACAGCCGGTGTGCGATCACCAGCGTGGTGCGCCCACCCGAGAGTTTCTCCAGCGCCTGTTGCACTACCTTTTCAGATTGCGCATCCAGCGCCGAGGTCGCTTCATCCAGCAGCAGGATCGGCGTGTCACGCAGCAGCGCGCGGGCAATCACCACCCGCTGACGCTGGCCACCGGACAGGGCCGAGCCACGCGGACCCACCAGCGTATCCAGCCCATTGGCCAGTTTCGGCAGGAAATCGGCCACATGCGAGGCTTCCAGAACCTCCTGTAGCCGCGCATCACTCACATCAGTGCGCCCCAGCAGGATGTTTTCGCGCAGGGTCTCGTCAAACAGCAGCGCCTCTTGGGTCACCACCGAGAACAGCCCGCGCAGATCATCCAGATCCATGTCCCGCACGGCGACGCCGCCCACGGTCACTGCTCCTTCCTGCGGGTCCACCAGCCGGGTGAGCAGGTTGAAGATGGTGGATTTCCCGGCCCCGGAGGCGCCAACCAGCGCGGTGGTCTTGCCGGCCTCTGCCACCAGCGACAGTTCGCGCAACACATCCGAGTCGCCATAGCGCAGGGTGACATCGCTCAGCGCCACCTCGGGCAGGCCATTGGGGGCGGGCACCGGCGTCTCCGGCGACACCAGTTTGATCGGCGAGTCCATCAGTTCCTTGATGCGTTCCATGGCGGCGGCCGCGGCCTGCCAGGTGCCGCTGATCGAGGCCAGCCGGCGCATCGGGTCAAAGGCCAGACCGATGGCGGTGAAAAAGCTCATGAACTCGCCCACGGTCTTCTTGCCCTCGATGATCTCGGCGCCGCCATAAAGCACCACGCCCATCACGCCCAAGCCGGCCATGATGTCGATCATCCCGGTGGTTGAGGCCACACCAAAAGAGGCGCGCACTTCGGAGCGGACAAACTGGTCCATATGGCCGCCGAAACGATCGGTCTGGTAGTCTTCGAGATTGTTCAGCTTGATCGGCACGATCCCGTGAAAGATCTCGTCGAGCCGGGTCGACAGCGAGGCCCCCAGATCGCGCGCCTGCGAGGCCTTGCGCCGCACATAGCGCTGTACGGCGGCCAGCGGCAACAGCAGCATCGGCAGGCCGACCAGCATGATCGCGGTCCAGCGCCAGTCAACGCTGATCGCCACAGCCAGAACGGCCACCATCTGCGTGACATCGCGGCCGGCACCGGTGATCAGCGCCTGCCAGACCGAATTGATCGCCATCACATCGCTCTGCACCCGCTGGATCAGGAAACCGGGCGGGTTCACCTGATGAAAGGACGGATCCTGCCGGATCAGCCGCGCCAGCATGTCCTTGCGCATATGGGCAGCGGAGGTCTGGGAAATCTTGCTGAGAATGACCTTCTGACAGACGCTGGAAATCCCGCGCATGGAGAAGATGATCAGAAACGCCAGGCTGACCCAGAACAGCGCCGTGGTATTGCCCGCCACAAACACCAGATCGAACATCGGCTGCATCATGTAGCTGAGGCCGCCGACGGTGCCGCCTTCGATCAGCATGAAGACGATCGCCAGTCCCAGAAGGCCCATGTAATGGCGCAGATAGCCGCGCCACAGCCAGCCCAGCAGCTCGCGCGAGGACATGTGCTCGGGCTTTGACTTGATGGCCGGGGCCTCTGCCGTGGCGGGTGCCACCGCCCGCCTGGGCGAGAGGGCGGCATCCACCGCAGGGGCGTCCGGCGTGTCCGGCGTTGCGGATGGGGGCGTCGTCTTAGGGTCAGTCTGGGGCAAGGATCACAACCGATGTGGTTTTTTCTGGCGCTGACATCCACGTCAGGCCTGAGCCATTTAAGCAGCTGGGGGAAAAGGTGCAAGCATGGCGCGGGTTTCGCAGCCGATGGGCCAGCTCTGGGCGGCGGTAAAACCGCTGCGTCAAATGCGCGTGCGGCGCCGTTGCAAGGGGTTGCAGCCACCGCAGACCCGCGTCACAGTTTGCCCAGATAAACATAGGAGTGCAGCATGACAGCGGGTGTTTCCCTTGCCGCGGGACGCGGATATCTGGCCATTCCCGGCCCCTCGGTCATGCCGGATGCGGTGTTGCAGGCGATGCACCGCCCGTCGCCGAATATCTACGCCGGTGAACTGGTGGAGATGACGGCAACCCTGATCCCGGACCTGCGCCGGGTGGCGCGCACCGATCATGATGTGGCGATCTATATCTCCAACGGTCACGGCGCGTGGGAGGCGGCGTTGCTGAACACCCTTCAGCCGGGTGACACCGTGCTGGTCGCCGCCTCGGGCCGTTTTGGCATTGGCTGGTCGGAAATGGCGGAGGCGCTCGGCATCAAGGTGGAGCTTTTGTATTTCGGCACCGGCTCGGCCTGGGACATGGACCAGATCTCCAGCCATCTCGCCGCCGATACCGCCCATCGGATCAAGGCGGTTCTGACGGTGCATGTCGATACCTCCAGCGCGATCCGCAATGATGTGACGGCAATGCGCGCGGCACTGGATGCCTGCGGCCACCCGGCGCTGTTGATGGTCGACTGCATTGCCTCGCTTGGCTGTGACCGGTTCGAGATGGACGACTGGGGCGTGGATGTGATGGTCTCGGCCTGCCAGAAGGGGCTGATGGTGCCTGCGGGCATGGGGTTTGTCTTCTTCGGGCCAAAGGCGGCGGAGGCCCGCGCCCGCCTGCCACGGGTCAGCCGCTATTGGGACTGGCAGCCGCGCGCCAACCCTGAGGAATTCTACCAGTATTTCGGCGGCACCGCGCCCACGCATCACCTCTATGGTCTGCGGGCCGCACTGGATCTGATCCACGGTGAGGGGATGGAGGCCGTCTGGGCGCGCCATCACCTGTTGGCGCAGGCGATCTGGGCGGCCTGTGACCGCTGGGGCGAAGGTGGCCCGCTGCGGATGAATGTGCAGGAGGTCGCTTTGCGGTCAAACGCGGTCACATCGCTGCATATCGGCGGCGATCGCGGCACGCGCCTGCGCAATTGGGTGGAACAGACCCTTGGGCTGACGCTGGGCATCGGCCTTGGCATGGCGCCGCCGAACAGCCCGGAGTGGCACGGGTTCCTGCGGCTGGGCCATATGGGCCATGTGAACGGTCAAATGATCATGGGGCTGCTGGGCGGGGTTGATGCCGGTCTGAAGGCGCTGGAGATCCCGCATGGATCCGGCGCGCTGGAGGCGGCCTCACAGGTGATCGCCGGGGGTGGCGCGGCATCTGTTGCAGACACATCAGAGAGAGGCAGCTGCTGCGGGTGATCCGCAGCAGGCCCTGACGCAGCCTCAGCCGTTGCGCGCCCGCTCCAGCGCGAGGGGCAGCGCGCGGGCAAAGGCGTCCAGCTGATCCTCCGGCCCGCAGCTGACCCGGATGCAGCGGTTTTGCGGCGCCGCAAAGGGCATCCGCACAAACACGCCCTGATCCACCAGGCTCTCCAGCACCGATTTGGCAAAGGCACCGTCACTGCCACAGTCGATGGCCATGAAATTGGTGGCCGAGGGCAGGGGCGTTAGCCCATTGTCGCGGGCAATCTGCGCAATCCGGTCGCGTGCGGTGGCAATGCGGCCAAGGGCCTCAGCCAGCCAAGCCTGATCCTGCAGGGCCGCCAATGCGCCGATCTGAGCGGTGCGGTTCATACCGAAATGGTTGCGCACCTTGTTGAAGGCGCTGACCAGCCCGGCCTCTGCCAGCACGTAGCCCACCCGCGCACCGGCCATGCCATAGGCCTTGGAAAACGTCCGAGTGCGTATCACGCGGGGATCGTCGATATCTATCGGCAGGGCAGTGCCCTCGGGGGCGCAGTCGATATAGGCCTCATCCAGCAGCAGCAGGCAGCCCTCTGGCAGGGCGTTCATCGCGGCCAGCAGATCAGCGCCGCTGTGCCAGCTGCCCATCGGATTGTCGGGATTGGCGAGGTAGACCAGCTTGGCATCCACCTCGGCCGCCTTTGCAAAGAGCGCGGCGGGGTCTTCGTGGTCGTCCTTGTAAGGGACGGTATGCAACAGGCCGCCAAAGCCCGCGACATGGTAGTTGAAGGTCGGATAGGCGCCAAGCGAGGTCACCACCGCATCGCCTTCGCCAATCAGCAGCCGCACCAGATAGCCCAGCAGCCCGTCGATACCTTCGCCGATCATGATGTTCTGGGGCGCAACACCGTGATGCGCGGCCAGCGCCTCGCGCAGGTCATGGCTCTCGGCGTCGCCATATTTCCAGATTTCGCCCAGCGAGGCCTGCATGGCCGCAATCGCCTTGGGCGACGGGCCAAAGATGTTTTCATTGGCGCCCAGCCGCGCCGTGAAGGGCGCGCCGCGCTGGCGCTCCTGGGTTTCCGGCCCGACAAAGGGGACAGAGGCGGGGAGGGAGTGGGCAAGCGGGGTGTAGCGTGGCTGTGTCATGGGCTGAGATAACGTGATCCGGTGCGTCCGGGCAAGCGCGTCGCTTTGCCCCGGCGTTACGCTGGATCACTGCCGGGATCCGGGGCAGTCTGCGGCCAACGGAAATTCCAAGAAGGAGGGCGCCGAGATGGCACGGGTATCGGTAGAGATCGAAGACCATATTGCACGGGTGACATTGACCCGCGGTGACAAGATGAACGCGCTGGACAGCCAGATGATCGAAGAGATCATTGCCGCTGGCGAAAGCCTGATGGACAGCAAGGCGCGGGTGGTTGTGCTCTCGGGCGAGGGCAAGGCGTTCTGCGCCGGCCTTGATCTGATGAGCTTTGCCCAGATGGGGATGAAAGACCCGACAGAGTGGCTGATGAGCCGCTCTCATGGCGATGCCAATCAGGTGCAGCAGGTGGCAATGGTCTGGCGTCGCCTGCCGATGCCGGTGATTGCGGCGATCAACGGCGTGGCCTTTGGCGGCGGTCTGCAACTGGCGCTGGGGGCCGATATCCGCATTGCTGCACCCGATGCGCGGTTTTCAGTGATGGAGATGAAATGGGGGATCGTGCCGGATATGGGCGGCATGGTGCTCTTGCCGCGGCTGCTGCGCTCCGATGTGCTGCGGCGGCTGACCTATACGGCGGAGAAAGTGTCGGCGCCGCAGGCGCTGGACTGGGGGCTGGTCACCGAGCTGGCCGAGGATCCCATCGCCCGCGCCCATGAACTGGCGACAGTGATCGCCGGGCAAAGCCCCGCCGCCATCCGCGCGGCAAAAACGCTGATCGAGACGGCCGAGGCCAGCGCGGATCGCGCCGAGGTGCTGCTGGAGGAGTCCCGTGTTCAGGTCGGTCTGATCGGCAAGCCTGAGCAGATGGAAGTGGTGGCCGCCCAGATGCAGAACCGCGCGCCCAAATTCGACTGAGGCCGACGTCAGTTCGATCTGAAATGAAAGAGAGCCGCGCCGGGATCTGACCGGCGCGGCTCTTTACCTTGGTGTCTGTCCCCGACAGGGGCGGCGTGATCGTCAGATCGAGGCGCGGTAGATCTTGTCGATGTTGGAGCCAAGCGCTGCGTTGTAGTCGCTGTCGCTCATCGCGACATTCAGACCTTCGGTCAGGGCGCGGCTGAAGGAGGCGATCATCGTGCTGTTCTTCGCCAGCTTTTCGCAGGCGTCATCGGTGGTATAGCCGCCGGACAGCGCAACAACGCGCACCACATTGGCATGGGCGGCGAGATCGTCATAGAGACCGGCCTCGGTCGGGATGGTCAGTTTCAGCGCCACTTTGGTATCGGCGGGCAGGGCGTTCAGCTCGTCCAGAATCGCAGCCTTCAGCAGGGTTTCCGCCTCGGCTTTGGTGGCGGAGTTGATGTCCACTTCGGGTTCGATGATCGGCAGCAGACCGGCAGCGGCAATCTGGCGGCCGACGATGAACTGCTGGCCGACGACGTTCTTGATGCCGGTGGCATTGGCGCCCTTGATCACCGAGCGCATCTTGGTGCCGAAAATCCCGGCCTGTACCGCGCGCGACAGCAGCTGATCAAGATCGGGCATCGGTTTCATGGTCTGGGCGTCGTCCGCCTCATCCGCGAGGCCCTTGTCGACCTTGAGGAAAGGTACAACGCCGCAGTTGTCCCACAGGTAGGCGGGCACCGGGAGGCCGTCGATTTCGGCATCCATGGTTTTTTCAAACAGGATCGCGCCGAGGATCTTTTCGCTGTTGAAATCCGGTGCGGTGATGATGCGGGCACGCATTTTCTGGATTTCGCCGAACATCTCGTCGTCATTGCTGTAGGCGTCTTCGGTCACGCCATAAAGCGCCAGCGCCTTCGGGGTTGACCCGCCGGACTGATCGAGCGCCGCAATGAAGCCCTTGCCGTTTGCGATGCGATCGAGCTGAGCAGTCTGGGTCGAGGTTTCTTGCGCCATAGGTCGGGTCTCCACGAAAAGGGATTGTCTGTCTGGCATCGTCTATACCGCGCCTGCGGCAGGAAACAACTATCTGTATCAAGTGGTTGCGCTAACGCCTCCGCTAACAGTGACGCGACCGGGCGGCGGTTCGGCGAAACATCGCAGGCAGGCATATCCGTCAGGCGTTCGCACGCAAAAAAGGCAGACCGGGGTGGTCTGCCTTTTGGTGTGTTTCAGTCAGGCCCGATGCGTCGGGCGCTGTGCCGGTCAGACCAGCCGCGAGGCTTCCTTGGCGGCGCGGACGAAATCGTCGAACAGCGGGTGCGGCTCAAACGGTTTCGACTTCAGCTCGGGGTGGAACTGTACGCCGATGAACCACGGGTGATCCGTCCATTCGACGATTTCCGGCAGGCGACCATCCGGCGACATGCCGGAGAATTTCAGGCCACAGGCTTCCAGCTGCTCGCGGTATTTGGTGTCCACCTCATAGCGGTGACGGTGGCGTTCCTCGATCCGGGTGGTGCCATAGACCTCAGCCACCTTGGAGCCTTCGGCCAGCGTGGCGTTGTAGGAGCCCAGACGCATGGTGCCGCCTTTGTCGTCATCGACCTTGCGCGCCACGGTGTGGTTGCCCTGCACCCATTCCTTCAGGTGATAGACCACCGGTTCAAAGCGTTTCTTGCCTGCCTCATGGTCGAATTCCTCGGAGCCTGCCTCCGCGATGCCCGCGACATTGCGCGCAGCCTCGATGACAGCCATCTGCATACCCAGACAGATGCCGAGATAGGGCAGCTTATGCTCGCGCGCATATTGCGCGGCCTTGATCTTGCCCTCGGTGCCGCGCTCGCCAAAGCCGCCGGGCACCAGAATGGCGTTATAGCCTTGCAGGTAGGGGGCGGCGTCTTCCTTGTCGAACAGCTCGGCATCGACCCATTCGATCTTCACCTTCACGCGGTTGGACATGCCGCCATGGGTCAGCGCCTCGGCGATGGACTTATAGGCGTCTTCCAGCTGGGTGTATTTGCCGACGATGGCGATTTTGACCTCGCCTTCGGGGTTGTAGATGCGATCGGCCACATCTTCCCAGCGGGTCAGATTGGGTTTCGGGGCCGGCGCAATGCCAAAGGCATCCAGAACCGCCTGATCGAGACCTTCGCGGTGATAGGCCAGCGGGGCCTCGTAGATGGATTTCAGATCCTGCGCGGCAATCACGCTGTCGGCGCGCACATTGCAGAACAGCGCCAGTTTTTCGCGTTCCTTGTGCGGGATCGGCCCTTCGGAGCGGCAAACCAGGATATCCGGTGCCAGACCGATGGAGCGCAGCTCCTTCACCGAGTGCTGGGTCGGCTTGGTCTTCAGCTCGCCGGAGGCCTTGATATAGGGCAGGAGGGTCAGGTGCATGAAGATACACTGGCCACGCGCCTTGTCATTGGCGAACTGGCGGATCGCTTCAAAGAAGGGCAGCCCCTCGATGTCGCCGACGGTGCCGCCGATTTCGCAGAGCATGAAATCAACCTCATCTTCACCGATGGAGATGAAGTCTTTGATTTCATTGGTCACATGCGGAATGACCTGAATGGTCTTGCCGAGGTAGTCGCCGCGACGTTCCTTTTCCAGCACGTTGGAATAGATCCGGCCCGAGGAGACCGAGTCGGTCTTGCGGGCGGCCACGCCGGTGAAACGTTCGTAGTGACCGAGGTCGAGATCGGTTTCGGCACCGTCATCGGTGACGAAGACCTCGCCATGTTCGAAGGGGCTCATCGTGCCCGGATCGACGTTCAGATAGGGATCCAGTTTGCGCAGGCGGACGGAATAGCCGCGCGCCTGCAAAAGTGCCCCAAGAGCGGCGGATGCCAGCCCTTTGCCCAGAGATGATACAACACCGCCAGTAATGAAAATGAAACGCGCCATGTCTGTTCGGCTGCCCCCGTGAGAAGTCAGAATTCAGCTGCCCGGCGGTTGCAGAAACCGCAGCATCACGGGGCTTTACATATAAAGGATTCGCGCAAAATGCGCAAGCAAGCCGCAAGATGCTGTTACGGCTGCTTTTGTTCATTCTAAGTGTAGTGGATCCTCGCGAATCCCGCGTCAGACGCTCTGGTCTTGCCGGATCTGCCCGAAGCGCAATTGGCTGTCGGGCTGATCCGAGGGTCCTCCGGGCCGGGTGGCCGGATTAGTCTGCGCTGGGAACCAGCGGTGCATTGTCACCCTGCACCGGCGGCAGCAGGTCGCTGCCCAGCGGGGTGTCGGGTGTGTCGGCAGCGCCTTCTGCGGCAGGCGCCGAGAGGCGATCTGCAACCGAAGAGCCTGCGGATTTCTGTGCTGCCAGAATGGTCAGCGTGATGGATGTGGCGATGAAGGCCACGGCCAGGATCCAAGTCACCTTGCTCATCGCGGTGGCTGCTGCACGGCCGGACATAGCCCCGCCGCCGCCGCCGCCCATGCCAAGGCCGCCGCCTTCGGAGCGCTGCAAGAGGACAACGGCAATCAGCCCCAGGGCCAGAAGAAGATGGATGATGAGTACGACGTTTTCCATAGGATCCTACGGCGGTTGGCTGAGTATCGGGCGGTAAATAGGGAAGATTGCTCTGAGGGGCAAGGGCTCAGTTTGCCGAAGGGCGGAGAAGGCGGGCCTGCGGCGTTTCGGGCGCATCAAATCCGCAGAAAACGGCGCATGAGAGGTCCGGCTGCCGCGGCTGCGCGCGGGCATCACGGCTGGTGATCGGGATCATGACGGATTGTGACTGGACAGCTTTGCGCCGCTGCGGGCAGTCTCGCCCTATGCCTCATGATCACGCAGACGCCCCGCATAGCCTGTTGCCCCCGGACCCCGCCCTGCGCGTCAAGGCGCTGGAGACGGTGCTGACCCGAAAGGGGCTGATTGATCCGGCGGCGCTGGATGAAATTATCGATACCTATCAGAACCGTATCGGCCCGGCCAATGGCGCCCGCGTGGTGGCGCGGGCCTGGGCTGATCCTGAGTTTCGGGCGCGTCTGCTGGCTGATGCCGATCCGGTGCTGGCGGAGCTTGGGTATTATGGCCGTCAGGGTGAACATATGGTGGTGGTCGAGAACACCGCGCAGCAGCATAACATGGTCGTCTGCACCTTATGCAGCTGTTACCCTTGGCCTTTGCTGGGGATCCCGCCGGGCTGGTACAAATCCGACGCCTACCGCGCCCGAGCGGTACGCGAGCCGCGCAAGGTGCTGGCGGAATTCGGCGTGAGCCTGCCCGACGGCACCGCGGTGCGGGTCTGGGATTCCACCGCTGAGGTCCGTTATCTGGTGCTGCCGATGCGGCCTGCGGGCAGTGAGGGGCTGAGCGAGGACGCGCTGGCGGCGCTGGTCAGCCGCGACAGCATGATCGGCACCGGTCTGGCCAAGGCGCCGGGGGAGGCGCCAGCATGACCCGGGTGCATGACATGGGCGGGCGATTCGGGGACGGGCCGGTGGTGCCCGAGGCAGAGGATGCCCCGGTCTTTGCCGAAGACTGGCACGCCCGTGCCCTGGCGGTGACGCTGGCCTGCGGCGCGCTGGGGCAGTGGAATATCGACACCTCGCGCCACGCCCGCGAGCGGCTGGCACCGAAGGATTACACGCGGTTTTCCTACTACGAGAAATGGCTGGCCGGTCTGGCGACGCTGTTGGTGGAAAAGGGTGTGCTGAGCCGCGCGGATCTGGCGACAGCCGAGGCAGGGGGGCGTCAGAAAGACGGCACGGGCGCAGAGGCCGTGGCCCCGCATCCGCTCGCTGCCCGTGCGCTGAAGGCATCGGATGTGGCCGCAACCCTCGCCAAGGGCGGACCGGCGGACCGGCCCTCTGATGTGCCGGTGGTCTTTGCCCCCGGCGATGCGGTGCGCTGTCGCCGCCCCGGTGGCAACCGGCTGGTGGCGGGCGGTCACACCCGATTGCCCGGCTATGCAGTGGGCGCCAGCGGTCGCGTGCTGCGCCTGCATGGGACGCATATTCTGCCGGACAGTGCCGCACATGGTCTGGGGGAGGCGCCGGAGCCGCTTTATGCGGTGGTGTTCCCGGCGGCCGAGCTGTGGAGCGCGCCGGAGCATCCGCGCGACGAGGTGGTTCTCGACCTGTGGCAAAGCTATCTGGAGCCGGCATGAGCACAACTGACACGCCGGTGGCAGAGCGCCCGGAACCGGCCTTTGAACAGCCGTGGCATGCGCAGGTCTTTGCGCTGACGGTGCATCTGAATGAAAGCGGGGCGTTGTCCTGGGGCGACTGGGTGACGCGGTTTTCTGCCAGCCTGCGCCGCCATGGGCTGGAGCGCGATCTGAACGGGGGCGAGGATTACTTTGCCGTCTGGCTGGAGACGCTGGAGATGTTTCTGGCAGAGACAGGCCGGGTGGCCCCTGTCGATGCCGAGGGGATGCGCGCCCGCTGGGAGGCGGCCTATCTGTCGACGCCACATGGCATGCCGGTTGAGCTGCCTGCGGATTAGTCGGGCGAGTGGCCGGAAATATCGTCTGCGGAGGGCCGGGCGCAGCTGCACCGGTTCGGGGCGCCACCGCCACAGCTGATGGTGCGGCGCGGGGAGATCCGCACCGGGTCTGGGTCGTTCGGGCCTGGGTCGTTCGGGTCTGGGTGTCTCTTCTGTCGCTCTCTCGTGTCCTTCCTGTCTCTGTTTCGCCGTCCCAGTCTATCGGTCTGTTTGTCTGTCTCGTCTCGGTTGCGGTCTCGCGCTGTGCCAAAAACAGGGATGGCGGCGCCGCCGGTGGAGGTGGACAGGCCCGGATGGGGCCTGCGGAGGCAGGATATCCTGACACGCCCCCGATGGAATCGGGGCCGGTCTCCTGTGCGTGTGGGTGCGCCGGGCTTAAGTGACCCTGACGCGGGGGATCGATCCGCGTCCAGACTGACATATCCTGGTCCCGAAGGGGTGAAGAGGGCGCGCGCTGCGGACGCAACGGCCCTGCGACGGGCGCTCCACGCGCAACAGCGCTGCGCGGCGGCCTGATCGTCCATTTTCGCCACGCAGCAGGGGGCTTTGCCGTGGATTCCCGCGCCTGCGACGAAAAACCGGTTCCCCTGTCTGCGCGGTCTCGTTATACGGAGCGTCGGTTTCAACCAGCATACATGAGGACCTGAGATGGCCAATGTCGTGGTAGTCGGCGCCCAATGGGGTGACGAAGGTAAAGGCAAGATTGTCGATTGGCTCAGCGAACGCGCTGATGTCATTGCGCGTTTTCAAGGCGGCCATAACGCCGGTCATACGCTGGTGATCGACAGCAAGGTCTACAAGCTGCACGCGCTGCCCTCGGGCGTGGTGCGTGGCGGCAAGCTCTCGGTCATTGGCAATGGCGTGGTGCTGGATCCCTGGCATCTGATGAAGGAGATCGAGACCGTGCGCGCCCAGGGCGTGGACATCTCTCCCGAGACGCTGATGATTGCGGAGAACACGCCGCTGATCCTGCCGCTGCATGGCGAGCTGGACCGGGCGCGCGAAGAGGCGGCCTCCAAGGGCACCAAGATCGGCACCACCGGTCGTGGCATCGGCCCGGCCTATGAGGACAAGGTGGGCCGTCGTGCGATCCGTGTCGCGGATCTGGCGGATGAGGCGACCCTGGTCGCGCGTGTTGATCGTGCGTTGCAGCACCATGATCCGCTGCGCAAGGGTCTGGGCATCGAAGCCGTGGATCGCGACGATCTGATCGCGCAGCTGAAAGAGATCGCCAAGGATATCCTGCCCTTTGCCGCGCCGGTGTGGAAAGTGCTGAATGAAAAGCGCAAGGCGGGCAAGCGGATCCTGTTTGAGGGGGCGCAGGGTGCGCTTCTGGATATTGATTTCGGGACCTACCCGTTTGTGACCTCCTCCAACGTGATTGCCGGTCAGGCGGCAACCGGTGTGGGCATTGGTCCGGGCTCCATCGACTATGTGCTGGGCATCGTGAAGGCCTATACCACCCGTGTGGGCGAAGGCCCGTTCCCGACCGAGCTTTTGAAGGAAGACGGCACCCCGGATGCGGATGGCGAGCGTCTGGGCACCCGTGGTCATGAATTTGGCACCACCACCGGCCGTCAGCGCCGCTGTGGCTGGTTTGATGCCTGCCTTGTGCGTCAGACCTGTGCCACCTCCGGCATCACCGGCATTTCGCTGACCAAACTGGACGTATTGGACGGGTTCGAGACGCTGAAGATCTGTGTCGGCTATGAGCTGGACGGCGCGCGTCTGGACTATCTGCCGACCGCAGCCGACCAGCAGGCGCGCTGCACCCCCATCTATGAAGAGATGCCGGGCTGGAGCGAGAGCACCGAAGGGGCGCGCAGCTGGAACGACCTGCCTGCCAATGCCATCAAATACGTCAAGCGCGTGGAAGAGCTGATCGACTGCCCGGTTGCGCTTTTGTCCACCAGCCCGGAGCGGGACGACACCATTCTGGTGACCGATCCCTTTGCCGACTGATGTCGGGCGAGGGTGGTCTGAGCTATAAGGCGCGGCGGCGCTGGGCGCTGGTGATCCTGCTGATTGGCATGCCGGTCTATATCGTGCTGGCGGTCAATGTGATCAGCTGGCTGGACCGGCCGTCGCTGCTGGTTGAGCTGATTGTCTATGTGCTGCTGGGTGTCCTGTGGATCCTGCCGTTCAAATTCGTCTTTCGCGGTGTCGGCAAGGCGGATCCGGATGATGCGGATCAGGATCAGGGCTGAGGCGCGGGGATAAGAGCCGGGGAGGGGCGCTGCCCCTCTTGACCTGACGGTCAATTCACCCCGGAGTATTTCGGGAAAGATGACAGGTCGGCAGTGTCACGCCGGGCTGGTCTCAATCTAAAAAGGCGGTGGGGGGGATCGGAATTAATTGGAATGGTGAGCACGGGGTAAATTTGAACGTGGCCTTCGGGTGCATCGTGAAAGCCCTGTGTTTACTGGCAAACCCAATTTGGCGGTTCTCCCCACCACCTAGGCGCTGTGGCGCACAATAGATTTTATTACTGCCGTTGATTGCCGCACGATGCCAAGTGCGGAAGCAAACACCTCACCATTCGTGCATTGAAGCGACAACCCGCCCGATGCTGGTAAGTTCACCTGAGGCCAGTTCGACCTGTATCGGTGAGTATTCAGGGTTGTGGCTGCACAGGTTTACTTGCCGCTGCGGCAAAATCTGGAGCCGCTTAATAAGCAGGTCATCCCCGAGGCGGAACACATAGGTAACGCCGTCTTTCATCTCTGTGGCCGTTGTGTCGATGACTGCAAGGTCACCGTTTGACAGTTTGGGTTCCATGCTGTCGCCAGCCACCCGAACAACTGCCAGATTGTCTGGGTTAAGGTTGCGGCGGGTTAGCCAGCGTCGGCTAAACGCATAGTGGCCAACAACACTTTCGTCAGTGGCTTGCCGTCCATTTCCTGCCGAAACTGAAATGTCATACCGCCGAACATGCACGAAGTCGCTGTCTGGCCCAGCCTCGGGTGGCAAATTTAGCCCCACGTCTTGGCTGGCAAAATGCCCGTCTTGGGTTGGCAAATTTTGCCTCATGGGTTCAAGGCCTAGCAAGATATTCATATCGACATCAAAATTGGTCCCCACAGCTATCAATAGCTCGTGGTCGGCCCTCTGGTGACCAGACTCGACATGTTTGATTTTGTCCGATGATACGCCAAGACGTCGGGCAAATTCTGCCCTAGAAAGTCCAAGATCAGATCTAAGTTGGGCAAAATTTGCCGCCAAAACATCCATTTAACACCCAAAGCGCTTAAAATCAGTAAAATATTTCCCCATCAGGCTTGCATAGATTGGAAATATTTGCCAGATTTAGTTTGCAAGATACAACGCAACGAGCATTGCGAGGAAAATATGGCACTAAAAAATAAAATGTTCCAGCCTGGAACCATCCTGCATGAGGTAATTGATGGCGCGTTTCGGTCGATGGGCACCACTTTTGAGGCCTGGTGCCGCGAAAACGACGTGCATTCCAGCACTGCGCGCAATGCCACATACGGCCAGTCCTCCGGCGTGCGTGGCGAACAGCTCCGCGAACGGATCATTGATGCCGCAGGGCGCGACACCGTGAAGGCCGCCTACACCAAACGCATGGTCATGGAGGCCTCCCGCTTAAAACGTTCCTGCCCCGCTATGGAGAGCGGGGCGGCAGCGTAAGCGCGGAATGGCTGAAAGGGCTGTGTGACCGTCACATGATCAGCGGCGAGGAGTTGGCAGAGATCCTGCAAACCTATGCCGACTACGTGGAACAGCACCACCCCGAAGCCGTCAACGAGATCGAGGCAGCCCGCCGCATCGGGCTGAACATCCAAGAGATCCTTGAGGATAAGGCATGACCCCCAACCATAAACAATTTGAGGCAGCACAGCGTGAATTCGCAGAACACGCGCTGGCAGGGCTGACCGACACGGCCAAGGTGCACTTTGCCGTCAAGGTCATGACAGACACCACGGACCCGGAAGCCGCAGCAGCGCTGAACTTTGCAGCAAAGCGCGCCGATGAGCACGCCCGCATCCTGATGCGCGAAGCCTTCGAGCAGGAGTGCGCATGATGGATGAGCGGTTTCTGGATCAGGCAGAACGGGCCGTTGAGGCCGAGCGCGCACGGGCAGTGCAGCGCGTGACCAGCGCAGTAGCAGGAACAGGCCGCAAGGCCTGCCTGGACTGCGGGGATGGGATCGAACCCAAGCGGCGCGCAGCCGCACCCTTTGCGGTGCGCTGTGTGGCCTGCCAGCAGATTGCAGAAAGAGCGGTGTAATCCATGGGTCAGGCACTTCACCAATTTGAGCTGATCGAAGGGGGTTGTTTTGAGCTGGACCGGGTCCAGCCAAAACAACCGGCTAAACAACCTCAAAACAACCCCGAGAAATGGCTTGCCAGTGTCCAACTTGAGGAACTGGCAGGAGTTTCGCAGGCGGCGGTTCACAAGGCCCTGTCTAAACGCACCTGGCGCGGTTGCGAACTGCTGGTGCGTGAGGAGATCACCGGACGCGGGCGCGGCGGCAAGACTTTGCAAGTGCACGTGGACAGCCTGCCGGCCGATCTGCGCGAGGCCTGGTATCTGGAGCGCGGCATTGTCCTGCATGAAAAGCCCGATGCGGAAACCGGCCAACAGGTGCTGGTGCCCGAGCAGGCATATCAGAATGACGCCAAATTTGAGGCCGATCTGGAATTGGCGCGCTGGCGGCATGAGGTGATCCGCCCGCTCCTGGCCCTGGAAAAGCAGTCGGCTGAACGCGCCGCGCTGATCGGGGAACTGGCAGCCGTGCCGCGCCTGTTCCCTAACGGCAATCGCAAGGCCGTTACCAAACAGACGCTTTACAACTGGTTGAATGCCTTCGAGGCCGAGGGGCTGAGCGGCCTGATCCGCAAGAAGCGCAACGATACCGGAGCCAAGCGCCAGAAGGTCACAAGGGCATGGGATGCGTTCTTTGCCATGCACATTGATGCAAACACCCAAGCCAAGGTCAGCGACGAACTGACCACATATATAAGGTCGCTGTGGGCATCGGGCGAACGCGGCTGGCGGTCGATCTCGGAGAAATCCACCACCCGGCTGATTGAGCTGTCGCGGGATCTGCGCGTGGTGGCCTTTGATGTGCTGGATCTGGGCCGCTGCGGTGACACGGCCAAGGCTGCAACGCAGTTTGGCGTTTGCTATGTGAACCGCCGCAAGGTCGAGGTCGAGCGGGATTACCGGATTATCGCGGTCAAGGATAAGGACAACGCGGTTTTCCAAGACAAGTATATGCCGTCGATCCGGCGCGATTACTCGGATCTGCTGCCGCGCCAGATCGTGGTGGGCGACGTGCACCCGGTGGACATCATGATGCGCCGCCCGGATGGCACCGTGGTCTATCCCAAGGCCATCGCCTGGTATGACGTGGCCACCAATGAGATCCACATGACCTTTGTGCTGCTGGAGCCGAAAGAGGGCATCCGCCGCGAGCATGTGGCCATGAGCTTCCAGGCCATGGTTGAGGAATGGGGCCTGCCGCAGATGCTCTATCTCGACAACGGTGGCGAGTATTCCTGGGATGCCATGATTGGCGGCTTCACCCAGCTTTCCCGCCTGACCCAAGGCAGCATGAAGGTCTATGACCTTGAAGGCAGCCCGGATGTTGCCAAGCGTGTGGCGCAGGGCCGCGAGGCAATTGCCCGCTCCCGCCCATATAACGCGAAGGGCAAGCCCGGCATTGAGGGCGCATTCGGCAACATCGAACAGGTGTTCTTTGCCACCATCCCTGGCTGGACTGCTGGGGACCGGATGAACAAGAAAACCCATGCCAAGGGCAAAGACCCCATCGCGTTCCAGGGTGATGCCAATGACTTCCTGAATACCGCAGGCGAGGCCCTGGAGTGGTATCACAAGCGCCCGCAGTATGGGCGGTTGAACGGCGCAAGCCCGAATGAAATGCTGCGCGGCTTCATTGACCACGGCTGGGGCAAAACCACCTTGTCACGCCCTGAGGTGCTTGCCCTGGCGTTTTCCGAGGAAGTCGAGCGCACGCCGGATCGCGGACGGGTCAGCTATACCCCACGGCGCGGCCAGACACTCTATTACTATGCGGATGAGCTGCTGGGCTATGATCGCAAGATCACGTTGCGCGTGCCTGCGTTCAATCCTGAATTCGTGTTCTGCTTTGATGGTGATGAGCTGATCTGCCAGGCCTTCCCAGAGCGCACCTATGGCGTGCTGGACACGCGCGGGGCCGAGGAAGTCAACCGGCGCAGCAAAGCGTTCCGCCGCCAGATCGCCGAGAAACGGCGTCATGTTGCTCTGCTGTCCCTCACCGAGGAAACCGCTCGCCACATTGCCCACATGCCGGATGCGCCGGAGGCCCCTGTGGCCGCCGTGGTGGATGCCGGGATCATCGACCGTATGGCCAAACTCAGCAACCAGGCGATTGCCGAGCAACTGGCCCAACCCAAAACCGAAAAACCAAGAACGAATGACCAATGGGGCATTGATGAAAACGCCCTGATTGGCACCGCGCAATTCCTGGAGGATGAGGATGAGTGACTTTGTGAAAACCCCCAACGCAGCCCGTGCATATGAGGTGTGCCAGGCCACGCTTGCGGCGCGTAAATACAGCCGCGTCGGGCAGATCATCGGCAAACCAGGCGTCGGCAAGACGGCCATTACCGAATGGCTGGTCGATGAGCTGGAAGGCGTGCGCATCGAATGCTGGGAAGGCATGAACGCCAAATCCCTGATGCAGGAGCTGGCCCGCGCCTTCAACGAACGGGGCATTTCGATTGAGGAGCAAGGCACCTCCAACACCATCTTTGCGCGCCTGAAAGCGGCCTGTTCCGGCATGCTGATCCTGGTGGATGAGGCCAATCATCTGCCTTGGGCGATGCTGGAAAAGCTGCGTGCGCTTTCTGACCTGGGCGGCGCTGGTGTTGTCCTGTGCGGCACTGACCTGTTGTCCCGCCGGTTCAATGACGGGCGTGTAGAAATCTACCTGCGCCAGCTCGCCTCGCGCATCGGGGCCAAG
This sequence comes from Phaeobacter sp. JH20_34, assembly GCF_048056095.1. Classification (NCBI taxonomy): domain Bacteria; kingdom Pseudomonadati; phylum Pseudomonadota; class Alphaproteobacteria; order Rhodobacterales; family Roseobacteraceae; genus Phaeobacter; species Phaeobacter sp. JH20_34. The sequence continues at coordinate 149,313 of NZ_JAYMWT010000004.1, forward strand.
CGGGTGGTGATCGACAAGATCAGGACCGAGGCGGAAATGCTGAACTACGTCCTCGCCCCGCGTTTTGGTTCCATCACCAAGAAAACGGCGCATCGGTTCCGGGTTGATTGCGGCGGCAACTGGCGCACGGCGCTGGAGCTGGCGGACACCTGCGAGCGCATGATGCAGGCCAACGAGATTGAGAAGCTGGATCACACGGTTGTTGAAACCGCTGCGGCCCTGATGGCCGGGCATGCTTGAGGGGGCCGTTATGCGCAGCGGATGCGACATGGCCACAGGCCGGGATCAAACAGTGATCAGCTTTGGCCCAGATTGCCCCGGCTTCACGGTCAGTGAACTCACCCGGCTGGCTGCTGGTGCCAAGACAAAGGTGCAGGCCACGGCCCGTGGCTGGTCGATGCTGAGCCGGGAGGAGATCCAGGCGCTGGCCTGGTTCGCGCACCTGTTTCTTGAAGACACGGAACCGGGCCAACCGGCCCCGATCCGCCCCGAACCACCCGTAATTTCACACTTCTGAACAGGAGAAAGACATGGCAACCCGCAAGATGAAATCGACCGCAACCAACTTTCCGGTGCCCCAGGATGACAGCGAGGCGCGCACCGTCATCCGCGAGATCGGCGAGCTGAACCGCGAGGCCCTGCGCCTTCAAACCGAAATGAACGACAAGATTGCCAAAATCCAGGAGGAATATGGCGAGCTGGTCGCGCCGATCCGCGAGCAGGCCGTGGCCAAACAGGAAGGCCTCAAGATGTTCTGCGAGGTCAACCGCGACCGGCTGACCAATGGCGGCAAGGTGAAATTCCACAAGTTTGCCACCGGCGAGATCTCCTGGCGGCTGCGCCCGGCCAAGGTCAACATCCGGGGCGTTGATGCCGTCGTTGAGGCGATCAAGGCGGCTGGCCTGCGCAAGAAGTTCATCCGCGTTGAGGAGAAGATCAACAAAGAGGCCATGCTGGAGAAGGGCAACCGCGCCACGGCGGCGGCCATTAAAGGCGTGACCATCGGTTCGGATGGCGAGGATTTCATTGTGGAACCCTTTGAAACCGAGCTGGCAGAGGCGTCCTAATCATGAGCGCACGTACCACCAAGATTGCGAGCGATGGCTCCAAAACCGTCTGTAACGCCTGCGGCAAGCCCGTGCGCGGACAGAAAGGCTTGAAGGCCCACCAGGCAGTTTGCCCCGGCCCGAACAAGCCGCAGAAACCCTAACCTTTCTCAGATAGGAAACGAGGAAAACCATGAAAAAATCTGAACTTATCGCAGCAGTTGCCGCCAAAGCAGAAGTCACCAAAGGCGACGCGGAGGACGTGCTTGATGCCTTCACTCAGGTGGCGCGGGACGCACTGGCAGACGGCAAGAAAGTGGCGCTGCCTGACTTTGGCACACTCATGACCAAAGAACGCGCCGCCCGCACCGCCCGCAATCCGCAGACCGGCCAGCCGGTGGCTGTTCCCGCCAAGACGGTGGCGCAGTTCAAGCCCGCCAAGTCCCTGGCTGATCACCTGGCCTGACCTCCCGCCGCCGCGCCGGTCTGCTTGCTGGCGCGGAGGCACTTCAACAACCGAGGCGAGCAAGGACAAATGACCCCATCCCGCGTCACCCCCGCCGAGATCGCCGAGGTTGTTGGCTGCACTGAAAAGCATGTGCGCCGGATGATTGGCCGGTCGCGTGGCGCGGAGCCTGAAACCCGCGACACCTGGTTTGGCGCCAACCTGCGCATTGAAAAAGGGGAGCACGGCCCGGAGGTCGTGTTCGCCACCCTGCCGGACCACATCCGCGAGGCGTTTGTGATGCTGGATCAGCGGGAACTCCCGCTCATCTAGCCCGGCGCAAATTGAATTTGAATGACCGTTTCCAGCTCCTGCATTGACCAGAAGGAATATAACGATGAGTGCTTCAAAAAAGACCTCCCCCAACCGCCGCAACGGTGATCTGGCTATGATCCATATCGCTGCCAAGCGGCTGTTTGGCGATGTCTCCAAGGGCAGTGATGGCCGCACCGATTATGAGGATTGGCTGGCGCGCCACACCGGCAAGCGGTCAGCGGGCAAGCTGACCGTGGCCGAGCGCGTGGAGCTGATCAAGATCCTTCGCCAGGAGGGGCTTATCCCGGAAAAGGGGCGCGGCGGCCATGGCCAGACTGTGGGCGGCGAGGATCGGCCCACCTCGGCCCAATGGGCCAAAATTGGCGGGCTGTCGCGGGATTTGGGCTGGGACGGGCTGGAAGATGCGCGGCTGCAAAGCTTTGTGAAGCGCACCGCCAAGATCTCAAACGCCCGGTTCCTGAGCCGTGCCAAAGCCACGGACGTGATCACCGGCCTGGAGCAATGGGTGCGCCAGGGCAATGCCGAGGGGGTGCCGGATGCAATGTCCTAAGTGCGGCGGGAAAACGCTGGTTTATGGTGGTCGGTCGCATGGGAGCCTGCGGCAGCGATACCGCCGCTGCCGGATCTGTGATCATCGGTATCCCACCTGGGAAGAAATCGAAGACCGGACCTTGCGCAAGTACGAAAAAAAAGCAGTGCGCGCGGATCTGTTCGCGGAATTAGAAGATAAAACAGAAGGTTACGCGAATGGCGAAAAGAGCGCGTAGACCTGCATCAGGTCTACATGCCGGGATCGGCCACAACGGCGGCCCGGATATGGAAGCGGAACGCCTGTTTGCGCTGATCGGCCCGCGCACCACTGAAACCGCCGTGCCGTTCCATTGCGGCGCCCCCTGGACCAAGTACGCGACGGAAGCCGAGCTCACGCGCCTGGCCAAGCTGCAAGCGCGGATCTGGCTGCGCGAAATGGGACTGAAAGAGGATAGGGCCACACGCCGCCGCATCATGAAAACATGCATTCAGCGCATGAGCCGGGCCAAAGACAAGAACTGAGGAGAAAAGCATGACACGTTTTCCAAGATCCGAATGCGAGGCGCGAGCAAGATCCGAACGCAAACTAAAGGCTGTTGAACGGCACCTCAGAAAGCATCTTCTTGAGATTGCTGTGTTTTGGGATGAAGGCCAAGTTACCGGCCAAATTGATCTAACCCTAGAAAACCTCAGGACAGATATTGGCGCGATCCGTGAATGCATGGATGAAGAGATCAGGGTGCATGAGGAAATGGACGTATGACCATCGCGCAGCAAGCCCTCCAATCCGCTGTGCGCCGCCGTATGGCGCGGGCGGTGGTGATCAAGGATGCCAAGGCCTATGAGGCGCTCTACGGCCAGCTACAGACCGCTATGAGCAATGCCTGGTCCGATGCCATGCGCGAGGGGATCGCGGCGGCACTGGACCGGCTGCGCGACCTCGGCCCCGGCAAGTTCACCGATCAGGATGGCAAGATGATCCTGCGGGTGCTTGAGGGATCGGTGGGGGCCGAGGCGATCAGCGCCGCCATGCGTGAGCCGGTGATCAGCCTGACCGATGCGCTATACCGTGTCGGAGCTGAGGAAGTCGGCAAGGCCACCGGGGTTTCCATCGCCTTCATGCGCCCGGATCTGGATGCGCTCGACATCCTGAAATCCGGCAACCTGTACTGGGTCGGCAATAGCTGGAACGTGAACACCCAGAACCTTATGGCCAAAACGCTGGAGGACTATTTCACCGAGGGCATGACGCGGGAGGAGCTGACCGCGCGCTTTGCCAATGATTTTGGAACACTCGCGGAACGCGGGCAGAGATATTGGGAGATCCTGGCGGATCACACCGCGACCAAAACCCGCGAAATGGGGCGCGTATCTGGATACGAACGGGCGGGGATTGCCCGCGTTCAGGTGCGCGCCCATCTGGATGAGCGCACCACCAGGATATGTCGCCACATGCACGGACGCATCATTGATGTGCCCCGGCTGCGCGAACAGCGGGATGAGTATCTGGAAGCGGTCAGCCGCCGCAATGAGCCTGCCGCAAAGGCTGCCTGGACCATGCACGGCGGTGATGCAGATCTGAGCAACACCCCCACGTCCAAGCTGGGCCGGGGCACCGCCGGGCCGCCCTATCACTTTCGGTGCCGCACCATCACCGTGGCATATTTCGGCAGCGGTGACAGCGATATTGACCGCTGGACCCGTGCCGCCTATGACCGCGAGCCTCTGAGCCGCACGGACATCGGCACAGTGATCGACCGGGCCAAGAGCGCACGCTGGCCGCATACCAAAGTGGTGCGCGGCCACTACCGCACGCACGGCGGCAGGCTGGGTAGGAACACTCAGGCGGACTACAGCCAGGCAGCGGTGGATCTGATCCGGCGCGGTGACCGGGATGTGTATCTGTCTATGCGTCAGGGTGTTTTGAACGCCACCTTCGTGCGGGGCAAAACCATCACGCTGGCTAGCGGAAAAACGCGCCAGGGCTTTGAAGTCACCGCCGTGGATGTGACCGAGAATAAGATCACCAGCCACCACTGGCGCACTAAGATTGAAACCACGGGCGATGAGGTGCCCGCACAGAAACAGCCCGGACGGGGGATTATGAAATGGCTTATACAGTATTTGGCATGAAGCCCGAAGACCTAGCCGGAGAGCCGCTGCTGTCCGGCATGTTCGGCTGCTATGACACCATCGGCGATGCTGCTTTTGATCTGGATCGAGACGAATGCCTGCATGAGCGTTCGGCCTATGAGCTGGTGCGCGATCAGCTCACCGATACGCAGCGGGCCGAGCTGGACCAAGTAGATGCCTACTGGAAGGCGAACCCGGAGGCGTTTAATGCTGCCTTCGCGGTGTTTCACTTCCAAGAGGATAAGGCCACCGCGCTCACCGGCTTTGTGCAGGATGAACATGGCGACGTGCCCCCGATCCCGCGCGGGCACTGGTGGTGGTTTCCCATTTCAGAAGAAAGAGCTAACCTAACACTCGCAACCAAATAACCACGAAGCGGTGCATTGAAGCGTTCTAGAGTAAACGCCAATATTGAGGACAAAGATGAACGATGAGCCTGCGCCCACCTACACCGGGCCAACTAATGTCAGCTTCAAAGACAACTCAATTCACATTGATGGATATGCAGAAGGTAAACGTGTTGCTCTACTGGATACTAAGCCAGCAAAGCGCCTAGCGGCTCTACGAATCCACCAGCAACGCCTTGAACAATGTGAGGCAGCAATGCAGGAAGTGTTGCGGCTGCCTTCAGATTTGGAGAATGCAAGATATTCTGCAATCATCGGTGCTGTCGCCCAGTACTTTTCATGTTTTGGAAAGAATAATGTCTACGCCCCCTTGCAACCTGATCGCGTGTTTAAGGGCATGGAGGATGCAAAGGAGTGCTTTAGGTACTGGAAGGCTATCAGAGACACTCATGTCATTCATGAGGAAGACACCCTTTCTTTCGGTCAAACAGGATTGGTTCTTGGCCACGATGACGAAGTAATTGACATTCTCTCACTTAAAATGGTGGCCCAGGTGTTTGATGAGGAACACCTGAATCTCTTGTACAAACTGCTCGTTCACACAATCGCCCACGTTGAAAGCGAAATAGATCGTTCGCTGACTTTCTTATTCGCTGATGCTGAGGCTATGGGAAAAGAGAAACGCTCATCACTACGTGATCTTGTTTATACGGTGCCGAAACCCAAAGATCTTCTCTAGTTCTGATCTGGCAACCGAGCCCGTTAGACCGCTTGTTGAGCAATCCGTTGTGGTCACGTTGCCGTCACCACTTAAGCCGGGTGGAACCCATGGTTTTCTCGCTCCTCTTAGCATCACAGTAGAGCGGCCGGACTGGTTGGGGAGCAATAGCGAAATCTACACCGAAGCGGCTCAAGCGTTTGAGCTGGATTAGGAGGAACATAGGCTGATCGTTCGGGGAGGCCTTTGCCAGTGCTCCGAGAATTTTGGTCAACTCAGCCCGCATCTTGTAAGGTATGTCAGATTGTTGTGTAGATTTTGCGGACCTATTCTTGCAATCATGAGCACGATTTCATCTTGAGTTTGGCCCGAAAGCAAAAGCAAAAGGGAAAGGGAAAGAGGTTTGGTCGATCTAACAACTATTGGGGCTGCGCTAGCTGCAGTAAAAGGCAGCATTGAAACCCTCAAAGCAGGTAGTGAACTCTATCAGACGTTTGCACGTCAGGCAGAAGACCCTACAAAAGAAGAACTCCAGAGCGTAGCTCAACAGCTCGCAGAAGAACTCTACAAGGCTAGAATGACAGCCTTGGAGGCTCAAAATCAGCTTCTTGAGTTCCAGGCTCACGCCAAAGCCGAAGAAAAATTCGAAGAGACACTAGGTCACTACATGCCAATGGACACCGACGCGGGCGGCACATACATGGCGTTAAATGATGACGCCTACGTCGGCCTGCTTTTTGAAGCAGTCTGCCCTAACTGTGTTGTAAAACATAAAGAGTTCTACCCGCTGCAGAAAAAGGGGTACTTGTACAGCTGTGGCAACTGCGATGCCAAAATCCCGAGGGAGAAAGTAAGCCAGCCAAGCCGTATTCAGGGCAGAGTCTTTGGTTAAACTGGTGCAAATTCCGCAATAACGTTTTCTGTCACTTGACGGCTCCACGTATGCGGAGCCGTCTTTTGCTCTGCAGAAACGCGCATTCATTTATCTGCCTTCCCGTCCAGCTTGTCCTCAATGCGTTGGATGCCATCCTTGATGTCCTTGAAGCCTTCGCGCACGTTTTCGCGATCACGCTTTTGGAGCGCTTCTATGAGTGCCACGCGGCCTTTGAGGTGAAACCATTGCGCAATCAGGCCGATGGCCATACCGCCCCAGGTCAGTAGGTCTTTAAGCTCAACCTGCATGGAGGCCTCCTGCATTGAACAACCGGCGGATATGCCAGCGGATTGTGGCGGTGTTGACGGCCCGGTGCATCAAAGCGCACCAAAGCGGCGGCATCCCCAGAACTTCCAAGGCTTCGCGAAAGACCCGGTCGCTGTGCCAGCGGCTGCAATCCTCGTGCTCCAGCATCCAGTCATGCAGGGCTGCGGCCTGGATATAGTCGGGGTGTGCCATAGGCGCGAACAGGCGCAGCAGCAGCGGCACCGATGCGCCATCAAACGTGAACCCGTCAGGCACATTGATCACCTCGCTAGGCGTTTTCAGATTGCCCACGGCATAGCGAAAGCCGCCAATGACCTCCCATTTCGGACGGCGAAAACCTGGCGGGAGAAAGCGTGCCCAGCCCGTTGCCCTTACAGGCACAGCCCTGACGATGAGTGGTTGTGTAAATACCGACATTGCATCACCCGCCGTCTTTGAAGATGGCGTTCAGAACGAGCGCCACTGGCGCTATGGCCGCTGCCAGCGCACATCCTGCGATGAAGCCCCAACCGATGATTTCAAGAGCCAGCATTGGCACCTCGCGGGATCAGATGTGATTGGTTCGGGCAGGCCGCCGCAAACACCGCGTAGGCCTCGCCGATTTCGTTTTGGGTTTGGGGCGTGTCACTGCGCGAGCGGGTCGGCAGGCTGGTCCCCCATGCGCGGCAGATCGCATCCTCAGTCGCGGTAACCGGCATCGCTGTAGGGCTGCACGCTGTCAGGATCAGCACGGGCAGAACTGACCCGATCAGTGATCGCATTGGCATTTCGGAGATCCTTTTTCTCAAGGGTTTCGGTGATTTGCTGCCTGGCATCCCTGCGGAGCCAGGCAAGAAAGGCGGCAAAGCCTGCGGCAAGTGCGGCGAGGACCGCCGCACGCGAGGGGATGAAACGCATTACCCGATAGCCTCCCGGATGCCGATGAGGCCTGCGCCTTGGGCGATCAGGACGCTTGCCCCTACGTTGCCGGTCCAGGCGCGGGCGATGTCCGCCGCAGCCCCCAGATCGTGCCCGGCATCGACACCGATCAGGCCGCCCAGACCGATCAAGACCGCACCGGCCCACCAGGTGACGGATTTCGGCTTGACGTATTTGACCGTCATACGGGCACCTCAATTTCGGCAGTCAGAAAGTTCAGCAGATACAACACACGCTTGGACCAGCCGCGCATGTAGGTGGTGGAATTGGCGGTGTGCGCATAGCGGCGCAGGCGCCAGCTCAAGAAATCCAGCACCAGCTCGGCAGTGTCGGCGCGGTGCGCGGCGGCCAGGGTCTTCGGGCCAATAATGCCATCAGCGGTGACGCGCAGGGCCTTTTGCAGCAGGCGCGCGCCAATGCCAGTGCCCTGGTTTACAGCGCAGTCAAAGACGGCCACGGCGATTTCCGGCGGCAACTCATCGCATTTGCAGGCGTCCCAGTAATCCCGTTTGTAGATCGCAATAGCGTCCTCACGGGTGAGTTCCTTGATGTTCACCTTGGGATAGCTGCGCTTGGAGATCCCAAAGTTGGTTTCGCCCCCAGGGTCGCGCGGATCGTTCACGTAGCCGCCTTCGATCTGCTCTTTCAGAGCAAAACCAACGGCCTGCTCGAAGATCGTTGCGGAGGCCTTGGCCGCTGCTGTGGTTTTGGAGTTGTTTCCTGCCATGTCTTTTCCTTTCAATGGCTTGGTTGATTTGGAGGGTCAGCGCTTGCGCACCTCAAGCCCGTGGGCGCGCAGGGCGTCTGCAAGCTGATCGGCCACCTCCTGGCCGACTTCGGGGGCGAGGAAATCCAGCCCCTCACGTTCCATGTCTTCGACCGCGCGCAGCAGCCAAGGGTTGCCCTCGCGCGCTGGCTGCTTCACGGATTTCACGGGATGGCGGGCACCTTTCCAGTGCAGCGCCTTGCCCTTTTTCGGCCTGATGGTGATGGCTGGGCGGCCATCGTGCACAGCGCGCGCATAAGGGGTGTTGACGGACAGGATCGCATCATTCTGCCCATGCGGTTCCACGACGTGCCCCTTGCGCAAATCCCCCGTGCGAAAGGGCACGTTACCCTGCCGCGTTGCGATCTCGCGCAGCCGCTCGGCAATCTTGAGCGCCAGGCTTTGGAGGTTGAGCGTCATGACAGCACCTCCACCCCAAGGCCGCCTGACCCGCCGCCAGGCTTGGCGCGGCCATCGGCAGCCAGGGCAACGGCCCAGAACAAATCCCCGTGTCCATCATCGTTGCGCTCGGCGTCGTATTTGATGCTGGTGCCGCTGGCGATCTTCTGGATGGAATGGAGCTGCGCCAGCACATCCAGGTCATTGGGCAGCAGCAGGCGGCGTTCCTCGGCCAGCTTCAGCATGTTGAGGGCCAGCTTTGCCTTGCGCTGTGCGGAGAACCAAACGCCCTCAAACCGTTCCGGGCTTGCGGTGTGCAGCTCCTCGGCCAGTTGCATGCCCATGCCGGTTTTGTCGATCTTCCAGCCTTCGATGTCGAACCGCACGTCAACCTCATGGATGCGGGCTTTCTGCGCATCAAACTTCAGGCCCTTGTGCATTTCGTGGTGGATCAGGGCAAAGCGGTCATTCCACTTTTTGCCGTTGCTTTCCTGGCCGACCAGGGCAATGGCCGTGCGGTCATTGATCCGGCCAACGTCGATACCGCCGCGCAGACGCCCGTAATCCGGCCTGATGATTTGCTGAGTTGTGAGCGAGTGCAGCAGCTCCCAGGACAGGAGCGCCGAACCATTTTCAGCCCACTGGCATTCGTAAAACATCGCCCAGCTTTCGCTGTCGAATAGCATGCGCAGTTCATCCAGGCCGCCGGGCAGCGGCATGCCCTGGGCAATGGCATCCTCAATCGTGTACGTCCTGCGCCACCAGTGTTCGTGCTTGTTCTTGTGGTTAGTGGCGATCTCCCAGAACAGCGAACCCGGCAGGAAGGGCGTTGAGAACACCGTGACCCGCCCGCCAATGGCCGTGATCGACGGGATCACCGCCGCCCAGAGCATGCGCTGATTGCGGACCCAGGCGAACTCATCCAGCCAAACATCACCGGGCCAGCCCTGGGCCGTGCGGAAGTTGGTCGACACCGCCACGATGTCAGACCCCATGACGGTGATCTTGTTCGCCTTGTCCTCCTCCAGCAGCACCTCCAGCCGCTCGGCATGGTGGCGCACGTAATTGAGGATGATTTGGGCCTGCCGTTCAGATGCGGAAACCACGATCTGCGGGCGGCCGGCCATCGCGCCCAGAAGCACCGCCAGGCCCACCACGTAGGAGAACCCGATCTGCCGGGCTTTGAGGATGATGCGGAACCGTTCCTCGCTTTCCAGGAACTCGCGCTGGTATTCGTACAGCCCGTATTCCGGGTCTGTGACGCGCCCCAGGGCGGTTTCGCATACGGCCCTGGCTACCTTCGGGCGCGGCTTGGGCTTTGGTGCGCTTTTCCGCATGCGTTCCAGTGTCTTGGACAGCATGGCCAGCCGTTGTGCTTGGGCGTTTGTGGGGTTCTTCAGCCGGGTAAGGCGCAGGATTTGGGCCTCAAGCCCCTGGGTTGTCTCGCGCCGCTTGCGCAGCTCGGCAGACCAGTCACCGGCCTTGACCCATTCGCGCACTGTGCGGTCGGAACAGCCGATCCGCTGGGCGATCTCGGCGGTGCTGTCACCGGCCAGATATTCGGCCAGCGCTTGCTCTTTTTGGGCGTCGGTGTATTTGGCTGGCCGCCCGCGCCGCTTGGATATGCCTGAGCGCCCCGGAGCGACTCGCTGAGCGGCGTTATCACCTTTTCCGGGTGAAGGGTGCGGAGAGGTGTTTTCCACCGCTCCTGGGGCTTCTGAGCCGATCTTGTGTTTGCCGGTGTGGTTCGCCATAGCCGCGTAACCCCTCAGAGACGCGCCAGGAGGGCGGCAAGCGTGTCAATCGGATCAGCGGGTGCGCTGCGCTCAACCGGCTCTGTGGCGGCCCCTGCGTCGCCCTGCGATGCCTTGGCCGCGCCGCGCAGCATCGCCTTGGCTTCCGCTGGCGTCAGGATCTCGGCTTGCACCAGTCCGGGCAGATCCTCGGCGTCATCCTTGGGCGGGGTCAGATCCAGCGGGCGGAACAGAACCTCATTGTCGCCCAATGGCTTATCCGGGTCGCCAGGCTTGAGGCCCAGTTCCCGCAGCACCGGGCGGATCTGGTCCAGCATGCGGCGGCGCTTGGGCTTGAGGGTGAGGTGCTCAAAGGTGAAAAGCTGGCCCGACACCTCGCCGCCGCCGCCAAGCTGGCCAGCGGTCATGATGCCCAGCATGCGCGGCGGCACGCCATGCGCCACCGGCATGCGGTCGCGCGCGGCGTCGATCAGCTTGAGGAAATCCCCGTCTTTGACATCGGCGGTGAGGCGCTTGATTTCGATCTCGCATTCCTCGCCTCCGCCAGTGGTGAGGATCAGGGTTTTATGCGCGTTATCCATGCCCTGGAAATCGTTGCGGAAGAACTCCCGGATTGAGTTCTTTTGCTCTGCTGTCGGGGTCACGCCCTTGAAGATGATGGCGTATTCCGGGATTGCGTTGTTTTTGAAGAACGAGGCGTTGTAGCGGGTGGCGGCATAGGCCAGCTCCAGCATGCCCTCAGCCCCGATCCAGGTGGGCAAGGCGTATCGCCGCCCCATCGGGCAGGGTTCGCGCAGATGAATGATTTCATCGGCGGTGAAGGTGACTTTGCGGGTTTGGCCATTCGGCAGGCCGATGCGCTGCATGAACCCGGCCCGGTAACGGCTCATGGTGATTGCAGGCAGACGGCGCAGGCCGATGATCCGTTCACCATCATTGGAGCGGATCTTTTGCAGAAAGGCGTTGGCGTAGGTTTCCAGATCCAGCCCCAGGAGCGTGAACATTTCCGCCGCGCCGGTTTCGCACAGCTCCTCAATCCGCTCGGCGTCCCCAATCAAGCCGCCGCCGAATGCGCTTTCCGCTTTGATCTGGATAGCGCGGCCATGTTCGGCGCTGGCGCGATACAAGAGCGCCAGGCTTCGCGGCTCAATCGGCCAAAGGAACTCGCCATCCAGCCCGGCCTCAGCACGGCCTGACAGCAGGTTTTCAACCTCCGATTTTTCAATGGAGATGGTGACGGCTGCGGCGTCATTCTGGGGATCTGTATCACTGCTCATGAGATGAGAGATACAGGCCGATCACCGGCGGCGATATTCCCCTAAGCCATTGATTGTCAAGGTTCTGACACTCTCAACCCTGCCTATCTTCCACCACGAAATCGGATCGGGCAAGACTGTTTTCAGAGATTATCGAAACCCGCCGGAGACAGCGCCTTGGCCCAGCTTAAAGACCTTTCCGTCAGCTTCCTTTCGCTGGTCGCAGCACCCGCGACTGGCAAGGGCCTGACACTCAAATCCGCCAAGCCTGGCGAGCGTGCCGCCGCCTTTGACCTGGTGGTGAAGAATGATGAAATGATGCGCGCCTATGGCATCGTCTACGCCCCGGATCAGGAAGATGCCCACGGCGACACCGCCGACGCGGCCACGATCCGCAAGGCACAGGCCGAATTCATGCGCGAAGGCCGCCTCAAGAACATCGACACCGAGCATTCTTTCACCGCCGAGATGGCTTTTGTGGCTGAAAGCTGGCTGGTGCGCAAAGGCGATGCCTTGTTCCCGGATGAGCCTGAGGGCGCGTGGGCCGTGGGCATCCAGATCGGCGATCCCGATCTCTGGAAACAGCTCAAATCCGGCGATCTGACTGGCATTTCCCTGGCGGGGATTGCCCGTGTGCAACCGGATGAGCCGCGCGCCAGCTACACCGAAAAGGACACGGAGACAGGCCTGGTGAAAGCCCTCCTGCGTGCGCTGACAGGCAAGAACACCCCCCAAGACCCTACCGAGGAGACTGAAATGGATGAGAACCAAGTGCGCGGCATCGTGCGCTCGGAAGTCGGTGATGCCGTGACAGAGGCGCTCAAGGCCGCTGGCATCGGCAAAGCCCCCGAGGCACCGCCCCAGCAAACCGAAGTGGAAAAGGCAGTGGCCGCCGCGCTCAAAGCTGCTGGCGTCGAGCCGGTGGAGCCGGAGCAGACCGATGTTGAAAAGGCCGTAGCTGCCGCGCTCAAGGCGCATGGCGTCGAGCCGAAGGCGGAAAGCCCTGACACCGAGCTGACCAAGGCAATCGGCACCAAGGTCGAAGACGCTGTTGCCAAGGCGCTGGCCAAGGGCGTGACCGAAACCGACCCGTCTGCGGGCAACGCTGAGGAGAGCTTTGCATGAGCCTTATCACTCTCAAATCCGGCCCCCTCCAAGGTCAGCGCATGCATGACTTTGTGGCCCTGTCCAAGGGCCTGATCGAGCCGGAAGATCTGCGCAATGGCGGCGGCCTGACGCCCCAAGGCGCAGCCAAGCTCATTTCGATGCTGTTTGCAGACAGCTTCCTGTCCAAAGTGACCACCATCCGCATGTCCAAGCTGACCCGTGATGTGGATGTGATGGATATCATGCGCCGCCAGCTTGTGCGCGTGGCCCAGGGCAAAGAGCCCGAAGATGATGATCTGACCGGCGCGGGCGAGTTCGGGTGCAAGCTGACCGCGCTTGATGCGCAGCTTTTCGCCTCGCTGACCTTGGATTTTCTGCGGGAAAACAAGGATAATCCGAACCTCCAGAAAGAGGTTGAGAAGGGTTTCAACACCCGTCTGGGCAATGACATCGTTGATCTCGGCTTTAACGGTGTGGCTGATGATGCTGTTGGTGCAGACCGCGCGGCCAAGTTTATCAGGCTGAACAAGGGCTGGCTCCAGATCGCACGGGATGCTGACAAGGCACCCAAGGTCGACATCGACCCGGCAACGGATGGCTGGGTGGCCTCGCTGAAATCCATTTTGGAAAAGCAGGATGACCGGGCACGTTCGATGTCGGCATTTGTGATGAACGAAGCGGATGCCGATGAATATGCCGAGGAAATCAACGCCCCCGTGACTGGCCATGAAGTCCAGACCGGTAGCCCGGCACGGCGCTACAAAGGCAAGCCCATTGAGGCGCACCCGGATATGCCGCGCGGATCGGTTATGCTCACCCCGCTGAAGAACCTGATTTACGGCCTGCATACCACGATTGACCGCAACCGCGCGTATCACCAGCGCCGCCGCGCACTGGAATACACGTTCGACATGTCGTTCGATTTCGAGATTGCAGTGAAGCAATTCGCGGTCCTGGGCGAGTAATCCCATGCCTGAGGCCGCAGCCGTCACACCCGCAGAGATCCGGGCTTATGCGAACCTCCCGCCGGAGGTGCCGGAGGCTCTGCTAACCAAGCACCTGGGGATCGCTGAGCGCGACCTAGTGCGCACAACGGGTGTGGCGGCTGCGCCTGAGGGACTGGACCAGGAATGGGCCGAGGCGCTCACGCTCTGCGCCCTGGCCAGCGTCTTTCCCTGGCTGAACACCTTCGCGCTGAGCGGCGCTGCCAAGGTGGGACGCCTGGAAGGCTCTGTAGAATATCGCTTTTTGACCCCTGAGGAGGTCGAGGAGCAAGTGAACACCCTGACCGCCCGCTTTGAGGAGCTGGTGGCCATCATCACCCCCGCTGAGGATGACGAAACCGCCAAAGATCACGCGAGTGTTGGCGCCGTCTCCCTCATGTCGATCTGAGGAAGCCCATGCGATTGCGTTCCGAAGCAGCAAAAGCACTGCAAGCCCGGCTCGAAGCCGCGTTTCCTGCGGCGATGGAAACCGTTTGGGACACCAGCGCCGTGCTGGTCATGGTGGAAAACCTAAACTTCAAACCCGCCAGCGGCTTCAAAGGTGACTGGCAGCGCAAGGCCAGCTTTGACGGGGTGTTGCGCGCCGAGCTGCGCACGGGTGATGTGGACAGCTCTTTGCCCGAGCTGCTGGCGGTTTCGCTGGCGGGTGATCCGATCTTTGTGCGCCTGCCTGAACCGCTAATGACCGTAATTGCAGAGGGCGAGGCCTGGCCGAAAGCCCGCCTGGTGTTCAAGGACGTGCGCGATACCGTGCGCGATCAGGCAGTGATTGGTGCGCTGCGGTTCGATGTGACCGGCGAAATCTGCCTGTACGCACCCGATCCGGGCCGCCCTGACGCAAAGCTGCGGAACGGGCTTGAGGATCGGCTGGTGCTGGGGGACGCGGCATGAGCGGCAATCCCCGCCAGGATCAGAACGGCAATGACCGCCGCCTGAGCAGCATGATCGGCATGGGCAAAATCGTTGATGTGCGGCTGGAAGATTACACCGCGCGCGTCAAAGACGGCGATCTGGTCACCGGCTGGCTGCGCATGGGCATGATGCGGGCTTTCGGGGGCGAGCAGACCTGGCCTTACACCGTGGGTGAGGAGGTTGGTTATGCCACCGTCTCTGGCGATGCGCAGGAAGGGTTCATTCTGTGCTCCCTGGCCAACGGACAAAGCCCGGCTCATGCCTCCGCCAATGACCTCAAAATCCATTCCACCGGCAACATCCAACTGGTTGCCGACGGCAACGTTTCCATCAAAGGCGCAAGGATTGATCTGAACTGATGCCGCAGGTTGCCCGCATAACAGACCAATGCACCGGCCACGGCTGTTTCCCGCCGCGCGCCGCAACGGGCGCCAGCGGCAATGTCTTTGCCGAGGGGCTGGGCGTTCACCGTCAGGGCGATGCCTGGGCACCCCATGGCTGCGCCGTGTGCCCGCCGCATGGCGGTGCTCTGGCCAGCGGTTCCGGCACTGTCTTTGCTAACGGCAGGGTTCTGGGGCGCATCGGTGATCCTGTGGATTGCGGATCTGCCGTCGCAACCGGCGCATCAACCGTGTTTGCGGGGGGCTGACCATGAGCTTTGCAGGAATGGACCGTCAGACAGGCCGCTGGCTTACCGGCATCGCGCATCTGCGCCAGTCGGTTGAAACGATCCTCACCACCCCCATTGGCAGCCGGGTGATGCGCCGGGACTTTGGTTCGCGCCTGCCCGAGCTGGTGGATAAGAACATCACGCAATCCCTGCGGATGCAGATGTTTGCGGCCACGGTCGAAGCTCTGCGCAAGTGGGAGCCGCGCCTTGAGGTGCAGCGGGTCTTTGCCGAACCCAGCGCCAATGCACACAACACCGTCAGCCTGGCGGTTGAAGGCATTTACCTGCCCAATGGACGCCCGGTCACGCTGGAAGGGATTGAGCTATGAGCTTTACCCCGATTGATCTTGACCGCCTGCCGCCGCCCCAATTCATTGACCAGCCCGATTATGAGGACATTCTGGCCGCTCGCAAAACGCGCTTGCTGGAAGTCGCCAAAGACCTGGGCGCGAGCGAGGCCGAGCTGGCGGAGGCTGCGGCGGCGCTGGAGCTGGAAAGCGAGCCGGTTGTGCAGATCCTTCAGGAGGACAGCTACCGCGAGGTTGGCTTGCGCGCCGAGGTGCAGGATGCGGGCATGGAACGGCTGCTGGCCTTTGCCAGCGATGGAAACCTTGACCATATCGCAGCAGGTTACGGCGTTGAACGTGCCGTTGTCATCCCTGCGGACCCAAGCGCAAACCCGCCTGTCCATGAGGTTCAGGAGAGCGACGCACGCCTGCGCCGCCGCACCCAGCTTGCGCCGGAAAGCTATACCACATGCGGCACCGAAGGCATGCTCATCTATTGGGCGCTCAACGCCTCGCCGCTGGTGAAATCCGTGAAGCCGGTCAGCCCCGCACCGGCCCAGGTGATCCTCACTATCCTTTCCACCGAAGGCGACGGTACAGCCTCGCAGGAGCTGCTTGATACGGTTCTGCGGGAAGTCGAGCCGCGCAGTCCCCTGGGCACCCAGGTTCTGGTGCAATCCGCTGAAATCCTGACTTTTGAAGCGCACGCAGTGATCACGGTCTTTGACGGGCCGGATGCCGAGGTGCTGCGCGAAACGTCCGAGGAGGCCTTGCGCGACTTCACCGAGGAGCGCCACCAGCTTGGCCATGACATCACGATTGCGGGCCTGCATGGCGCTATCTGGCAAGCCAATCTGCACAACATCAGCCTGGGCGATTTCGCCACTGATCTGATTGTTGAGCCGCACCAGGCCGCCTACTGCACCGGGCTTTCGGTCACGATTGGGGGCCGCGATGTCTGATATTCAATCGCTCCAGCCCGAACGCACCAGCCTGCTAATGCGGGCGCTTGAGATCGTGCTTGCCGAAAGCAAGGTAGGTTTTGGCGACATCATCCGTGCGCTGGGTGATCCTGACACATACCCCGAGCACCTCTTGCACTGGCCTGCCTGGGAACGTTCCGTTGAGGTCTGGGATCATAACTGGCCTGCCGATGTAAAGCGCGCCGTCATCAAGAGATCCATTGCGGTGCACCGCTGGAAGGGCACCCGGTGGGCTGTTGAGGAAGCCCTGGCCGCCATCGGCTTTGAGGCCGAGATCCGCGAGTGGTTCGAGTTCGAAGATCACGAGGTTTCCCCGCAGCCAGGCACATTCACCGTTTCAAACAGCGTGTCTGCGGGCGGCTTTGTTCCCAGCAACACCTCGCTGGCGGCGCGCAATGCCAGGTCCGTGATCGACGCGGCAAAGCCCCTGGCGGCCCACTACACATTCAGTTTCGAGCAGCACGCCACGCAAACCGTGCGCTCTGCCGGTGCGCTGCTCGCCCGCACATTTGGCCGCAAGGCCGATGAGCTGAACGCCGAGGTGAATGCAAGCGTCAGTTCGTCGGGCGTGATTGCCGTGCAAATGCGCCAGGTGAAGCCGTCCCCCATGCCGCTGCGCCTGGCTGCGCGGTCTGCTGGTGCGCTGCTTTGCATCATTCGAGAAAAGGAGGTTGCCCATGCGGCTTAACGTAACTGCGGCGGGCCATGCTGCGCGCCAGGCAGCATTGCTGAACGGCACCAACATGTCACCGCTGGACCGCTTTGCCATTTCATCCGGAGGCACAGCGGATCTGGTTCATGCCACTCAGCTTGAGAATGTCTGGACTGAGGTGCCCTTGCTCTCCAAGGAAAGCAAGTCGGCATACACCATTGAACTGACGGGCAATATCCCGCCCGAGGCGGCGGGGAAGATGGCGCATGTCGGCCTGCTGCTGGAAGATGGAACGCTGTATGCGACGGCTGAATATAACCCGGACGCGGGCGGCACGTTCATCGACGCCTCCACCACTTTCACATTCTTCGGGCTGCTGACCGAGGAGAATTTTGACGGGCTGGTGATCCGCTATGAGGCCCTGGATCTGGATGAGACTGCCAAGCGGATTTCAGACGAGGCCACCGCGCGGATCAATGCGCAGACAGATGCCGCAATGATCCAGATCGTCACCCACCTTTCCGGCCTGAACCGCGACCTGCTGGCCCAGCAAAACAAACTGAACACTTTGGAGGCATCCCATGTCTGATATTCCCACCCTCATCGGTACGATTGAGAAGGACCGCGCACTTGCTGTCGAAGTGCTGCGCAAGCTCCCGCAACTGGTGAACACCACCGCTCTTGTTCGTTTCGAACTGGATACGCCGGTTGAAGTGCCGTCGATCCCGATGTTTCAACAGCAGCTTTCGGCGGGAAACCTCGGCGTCCGTGTGGGGGATCTCGAAACTCTGTCGCGCGGCTTGATCCAGGAGGTTGACGAAATCGCCGGGGAGGTTGGCTTAGACCGGATCAGCCCCTTTTGGTCACCTCTGGTTCTGGAAGAAGATGGCGACGGTGACCGCACGGAAATCCTGTTCCGGGCCGAGGTGGAAGATGGCCTGCGAATGCCGTTTGACGGCTATTATGAAATCTTTGTGGACCGTCAGTTTGAAGGCGATGCCGCGCGCATCGGAAACTGGCTGCTGCCCAACCACACGGAAGAGATTGAGCAACGTCATACGTCAGTCCCGAACTACAACCACGTACTTGACGTCTATAGTTATCAGATCCAGACGGGCACACGCACCCGTACCCGCAGCTATACCCGCCGCTCCTACCGCGTCGGCCATTATTACCGCTGGCTGCGTTGGCGTCGCCGCACCCGCCGGGTGGTGGTAACGCGCCGCTATACCGTGACCACCGTTGAGCCTGTGACAACCGCGCTGGAAGGGTCGATGATGGCCCAGACATTCCGGGTCGATGCGCAAAAGGTGCTGACCGGCTTGAACGTCTACGTTGACCGGCCCGGCGCTTGGAAGGCGACCGCCAATCCCCGCGTTGTCCTTTGTGAAACCGCCTATGGTCATCCTAACCTCGAACAGGTGGTGGCAAACGGGACCTTCCGCGATACCACCGCCTACAACTACAGCAGTACGTCAACATCCCGTCAGCAGCAGCTCTGCAATGTGGATTTTGACCGCCCGGTGCTGCTGGAGGCAGGTAAGAGCTATGCATTTGTGATTGTCGCCGATGCAGCGTTCCACATGGGTCGTGTGTCCAATGAGGACAAAACCGGCGGCGTGTTCTATACGCAGGACGGCGCTGCCTGGGATCAGCAGATTTCATATGACTTCGCCTTTCAGCTCCGCTTTGCCAAATTCGCGGGCGCTTCGGAAACCATCAACATCAGCCCCATGTCCCTGTCCGGCGGCATTGCGTCGATCAAGCAAGACTTGCTGGCAGAAGTGCCCGAAGGCGGTGACGTGCAGACCGAATTCCAGTTGGGCGGCACCTGGCTGTCGGTTGAGGATGTCGAGGAGCTGAACAGCCTGCCTGCCCACACTCCGATGCGGCTGGTCATGACCGGCACCGAAGACGCCATGCCGCTGATCGACGTGACCGGCTCCAAGGTCATTGGTCTGCGCCCGGCGGAGGAAATGCAGTTCTATTCGACCGAGCGCCCGGAGGCGCAGGACGTGCGGGTTTCCTATGAGCTGGTGGGCTTTGTGGATACCTATCACACCTTTGATCCGGCGTTGAAGGTGGGGGACACACGCTACACCCCGTCACTGGTGGAATACAAGGACAGCGCGGACGGCAATGTGCGCTCGCTCACTGCCGTGTTCGAGCTGCCCTCGGCGTCAGCTTACCAGCACGACATCCGGGCCACCACGAGCACCGCCGCCAAGGTGTTCGACATCTCATCCATCATTGAGCTGAACACGTAAGGAGGCGCAGAGCATGCAAACCACCACGCTCCAAGCCGCTGCCATCATTGGCGGCAAGACCTACCCGGCGGGCACAGATGTGACCGCCACCCCTGAAGCTATTGAAAGGGGTATCCAACGGGCGGCCAAGGCGTCGATCCGTAAGCAAATCGAAGCGAAGGCCGGAGACGCGCTATCGCTTCTGGGCACCTTGTCGGATGTGGCAGGCGTCGGCCTGGCGTTTCTGCTGGCTGATGTGGCCGCCAGCTCCGAAAACCCCGGTGACGCCACCGCCGCGCGCCGTCTGGAGATCCTTCAGGGGCTGGCCGGGGATGATGACATCGTTGCCCTGGCGCAAACCGCCCTGGCCCGCCTGAACAGTGGTGAGGCGAAACTCACTGCCAGCGTCAAAGGCCTGCCCGCTGTCCTGGATGAAGTCCTGGGCCGCTCCACCGAGACCGCAAACGTACTTGCTGCGCAGAAAGGATAATCCAATGCCTGAAGGCTATTTTCACGGGCTAAAGCACGTCTTTGACGATACCGGCACCCGCCCGATCGTCACCCAATCCGATGAGAGCATTTTCATCGCCTGCGAGGCACCCAACGCGGATGCCGCCAAATTTCCGGTTGGCGAAACTACTCTGATTTCGAGCAGCAATGACACTGCCCTGATCGCCGGTCTGGGCAATGGCGATGATGCGCCCAAGTTCATTGACGGGATCTTTGACCAGGTGGATGCGCGTGTGTTCCTGCACCGCCTGCCCGAGGGGGCGGACGAGGCAGAAACGATTTCCAACACCATCGGCGGCGTCGATGTGGACACCGAAAAGCGCCATGGCTTGCAGGCGGCGTTTGATGTCAAACAGCGCTTTGGCATTGATCCGTCTATCTTCATCGCGCCCGGTGTGTCTCAGCATCAGGCAGTGGCAACTGAAATGGCATCCGTTTCCAAGAAACTGGCTGCTGTCTTTGCCCTGGACGGGCCGAACGGGAAGATCCAGGACGCCATCACCTATCGCGGCAACTTTGATGAGCCGCATGGCATGCTGATCGACCCACATGTGTCCGTCTGGGATACCGATGCCGATCAGGAGGTGATTGAACCCTGTTCCGCGCGGGTGGCCGGCATCATCGCCGCCACCCCCTGGTGGCAAAGTGTGTCCAGCCGCAAGATGTATGGCATCAACGGGCTGGCCAAGGACATCGACTACAGGGGCGGTGACGGCACCAGCCGGGCCGAGCTGCTGAACCAGAACCACGCTGCCACCGTCGTGCGCCATCCCAAGGGCGGCTATAAGCTGTTGGGCGGGCGGGGCTTGGGCACCGATCCTAAGTTTGTGTTCTTCAAGCGCGCCCGCGTGATGAATGTCTTTGCCCGCACCATTCTCGATCAGATGCAATGGGCGGTCGATAGGAACATGACCCGCCGCTACTTCGAGAGCGTCGTGGACAGCATGAACAAGTGGATCCGCCATGAGGTCGCGCTGGAGCACATCGCGGGCGGGCGCTGCTGGGTCAACGAAAAGCTCAACACGCCTGAGAGCATGGAGAGCGGTGCGGCTTACTTCGACTACGACTTTGTCGAGTACGGCGAGGCCGAGCGCATCACCTTCACCGCCCACATCAACAACGGTTACCTGGCCAACATCCTGCCGGTCTAACCCCGATCTGAGGAGACACACACATGATCCCTGAAATCTTCATTGATGTTGACCTCTACTCTGAGGATGACAGCTTTATCGGCGTCTGCGAAACCCTGACGCCGCCCAAGTTCATGCCCAAGGTGCATGAGCTGCTCGGCTCCAACATGCTCTGGTCCGCGCGCGTCAAGAATTTCCGGTTCGAGGAGCCGGAGATCGAATTCGAGATGCTGAACAAGACGCCGGAATTCCTGCGCTATGTGGACGTGCGGCCCGGCGAAACCCGGCTGTTTACCGCCAAATGCGCCACCTCGGATGATGACGGTACCCTGCATTCCTGGGTGCACAAATACGAGGTGAGCTTTGGCGGACCGGACTTCGGCGGCTTCAAGCCGGGAGATCCCAGCAAAACCAAGGCCAAGGGCGACATCGTGTACTGCGAGATCCTGCGCGACGGGGTGCAGGAGTTCGAGGTGCACCGGGGGCCGCCCGCCAAACTCATCGTCGGGGGCACCGATCTCCTGGCTGATCTCAACGCCGCTATGGGCCGCAGCTAAGCCCGATACCAAGAAGGAAACAGGCACATGAGCATTGAACGCGAACAGACTTTCGACCTGCAATATCCGATCTCTTACAAGGGTGAGGACATCGGCGAAATCACCCTGCGCCGCCCCAAAATGGCGGATGTGAAAAAGCTGGCGGCGGCCAAAGGAGAGTCGTTGGCAGCCTCATCCCAGACCGTAGCGGATCTGGCTGGCAAGCCAATTGGGCTGATCGACGAGCTGGACCCCGAGGACTACGCACCCATGCAGGCATGGACGCAAGAAGTTCTGGGAAAGTTGTCGCCCGAGTAGGCGACCCTTATGGGCGCGGCATTCGTGCCGCGCGCCTGCTCATGTCGAGGGTGTACCATTGGCAGCCCAGTGAAATGGACGCAATGGACGCCATCGACTTCCTGGAAGATGTGGAGCTTGCCCAAGAGCTTCTGAAATCTCAATAAAATAAACCAGTGAGCCGCATATGACCCGAGGCCTTGACGTATCCGTATTTGTGAAGATGGCGGCAGATCTCGCCAAGCCGCTGAAAGATGCGGAGGGCAAGATCAAGGACTCTACCGACCGCATGCGCAAGAGCATGTCGCTTTCGCTCAAGCTGGGCGGTGCGGGGGTCGTGGCCACTGGTATCAAGATCGCCACCAGCAAGATCATCAGCGATTTCACCGAAAGCACCAAGGAAATCCAGCGCGCATCCGGTGACCTGCGCGCACTGGGCATGAAGGATATTCAGGCCGTGGTCCGTGAAGGGCGGCGGCTGCAAAACACCTATGTGGGCCTCACCACAGAGGCCTTTGTGCGCGCGGCCTATGACATCCGCTCCGGCGTCAGCTCCCTCACCGATGAGGGCGTGGCTGCCATGACCGCCTCGGCGCTGACCGTGGCAAAAGCCACCAAAGGCGTGCCGGAAAGCATGACATCGCTCTTTGCGACCTCATACGGCATCTTCAAAAAGCAATTTGCCGAGATGTCGGACGCCGATTGGGGCGACATGTTCGGCGCGGCGCTGGCCAAATCCGTGCAGCAGTTCAAGACGGATGGCGCGAAGATGCAGCAGGCCATTGAGAGCGCCGGTGCCGGTGCCACCGGCCTCGGCGTGAAGATGACCGAGCAAATGGCACTCCTGGGCATGATGCAGCAGCAAATGCAGGCCGGTGAAGCTGGTACAGCGCTCAAAGCGTTTGCAGCCAACTCCGCCAAAGCGCACGAAGCTTTCAGCGAAATGAAAGTGACCTCCAAGCATCCTGTGCGTGTCCGGGTGCTGGATGAGAACGGCATGCTGCGTGCAATGCCTGACATCCTGGCGGACATCAAAGCCCGCTACGGTGAAACCCTCAACGGCTTCGAGAAAGCTGAGATCGCCAAGGCTTTCGGCACGGAAGAAGCTATGAAGCTGATTGAAGCACTCTACGGCAGTGAGGAGGCCGTGCGTGCCAACATCGCTGCGCTGGATGAAGCCGCAGAAAAAGGCGCGGAGTTCACCGAGGATATGGCGTCCAATGTCGATGACTACGACGGTTCCAAATGGGAGCTTTTCCTCCAGCAGGTCAAGTCGATCAAAGAAGAAGTAGGGGAAGGCCTATTTCCCGCAATGGATGCACTTGCTGCACCTATGGCCAATATTGCCCAGATTGTCAGCAGCTTCATTCAGCGCAATCCTGCGCTGGTTGCCGGTTTCGGGTCAATTGTTGTGGGCCTGTTCGGCCTGGCGTCCGTCGCCGCCCCGGTTCTGTTCACCGCGTCATCCCTGGTGACCACCTTTGCCGCCTTGCGGCATGGCAGTGTGCTTATGGGGGTGGCATTGAAGGGGACCGGCACGAAAACCGGCCTGCTGGCCAGGGGCATCAAGGTGCTGACAGGCGCTTTCGGCTTCCTGAAAATCGCCGCCATGGGCCTGGGGCGTGCGCTGCTGGCCAATCCCATCGGCCTGGCCGTGGCTGCCATAGCGGGTGGTGCTTACCTGATTTACCGCAATTGGGAGCCGATCAAAGCGTTCTTTCAGCGCCTATGGGCTGGGGTGAAGGCCTTCACGGCCAATGGCTGGGAAAACATCAAGTCGATATTCTTCAACTACACCCCGCACGGGCTGATCATTTCCCATTGGGACAGCATCACCACCTGGTTCAGCGGCCTTTGGGGCAAGGTCAAATCAGGCGTTGCGACGGGCTGGGATGCCATCAAAACCGGGTTCTTCAAATATCACCCGGCAGGGCTGATCTATACCCATTGGGAGGATGTTTCCGCCTGGTTCGGTAACCTCTGGGAGGGCGTCAAAACCACATTCACCACCAAATGGGCGGAAATCCGGGATGCACTGGACATCAGCGATTGGTTTGATTTCTCCTGGGCCGACGTGCTGCCGGATTGGGACTGGAGCGCCATTATCCCTGAACTGCCGGATCTCAAGGGCATGTTCACCGATGCGGGCGAAACCATTGATGTGCGCCTGGAGAACCGGGCATCCAATATGGTGGGCCGCGAATGGCAGGAAGGATTGGACCTGATCGGCCAGTACCGGCGAGGCCTGATCGGCATCGAGGAGGTGCGCACCCGGCTGGAGGCCAAGGTGGCCAGCGAAAACGGCGCGATGTTCAACAGTTTTGAGGTGAACCGCGCCGAGGATATGCTGGCACTGCTGCAAGAGCTGGATGAGGCCCCGGCAGAGCTGCCCGAGATCAAGAACCCTGAGACACTGGTGGAGGCGGCCCGCGCAGCCGAGGAACTGACCCAACAATATCCAGCCCTGACCGCCGCCGCCCAGGAAACGCAAACCGCCGTTGCGGCATCCATGGCCCAGATCATTGCCGACTTGCAGGCCACCAGCCTGGTAAGCGAGGGGCAGCGCCTGATGCAATCCTTGGCCGAGGGCATCCGCTCGCAGATCGCGCAGGTCACCAGAACAACCGAGGAAGTCACCGTAGCCATCCGCAATGCCCTGCCCAAGTCCGCGCATCTGCAATTGGCTGCCGCCAGCGGTGCGGGTCCACAGATGCAGGCCACTAATATTCAGGCGCGGGCACGCGGCGGCAGCTTTAGCCCCGGCTGGCTGCTGACCGGCGAGGAAGGCCCAGAGCTGCGCTATGCCGACAAGGGCGGTTTCATTGCCCATAACCGTGCACTACGGGGCATGCTGGACATGGCCAGCCGCGCGCGCAGCCTGATGGGTGGCCTCAACCTCGGCGGCTTTGCCCAAGGGTTCAACCTGGATGGCATCGCCAAAGGCGGCATTGGCGCTATCGGGGCCGGTGCGTTCGCCACCGCCGCAGCCGCCGGGCCGCAGGCAGGCGATCTGGATTTCCAGCGCATTTCCTCGCAACTGGGCGGGCTTGGTAAGCAGGTCACCGTCACCATGAACCCCAGCTATACGATCCCGATCACGGGTGACGTGTCGCCGGATATGGAAACGCGCCTGCGTCAGCTCCTGGAAGAACACACCCGCGAAGCCCGCCAAAGCCTGGAGAGCCTGTTCGATGATTGACGTTGTAATGATCCTCGGAGGGTTTGAGTTCAAGATCAGCACCGCCCAGTTCCAGAGCCTGGAGCGCCGCCACGATCAGAACAAGGCTGTCTTGAAGCGGGTTGGGGGCAAATCCGCAACCCAGCACCTCGGCACAAATGTGGGCACCATTAAGATGAATGGCACCGTCCTGCCGCACTGGAACGGCGGCTGGGGCCAGATGGACCGGCTGCGCGCCATGGCAGACAGCGGCGATGCGCACGAGCTGATCGACGGGTTCGGTCAAAGCTGGGGTCGCTGGGAGATCGCGAGCGTATCTGAAACCGGCTCCGAATACTTCAATGGCGCACCGCTCAAGATCGAATTCGGGGTTACCTTGCAGGAATACGGCGGCGATGACGGGCGCGGCGTGGATCTCCTGTCCCTGGGCCTGTCTATCGCTTCGAGGCTGCTATGAAATACCTGACTGAAAAGGGCGATGTGCTGGACGCCATCTGCGCGGCGCACTATGGCGCGAACGGTTTTGACCTGCAAAAGGTGCTGGCCGCCAACATGGGCCTGGCCGCCCTTGGGCCGGTTTTTCCCAGGGGGATCACAATAGAGCTGCCGGAAGATGCCCGGGTTGATCCCAAGCCACAGATGATCCGGCTGGTGGATTGAGCATGACGCCTGCGTTTGAAATCTTCATGGATGGGATCGACATCACCGGCAGGATCAAGAAGCGGGTGCTGAGCATTACGGTCAACGATGAGGCCGGGTCAAAGTCCGACACCGTGCGCATTGAGCTGGATGACCGCGATAACAGCATTGTGGAACCGCCTGACGGCACTCTTATCCTGGTGGCCCTGGGCTATGAGGAATTGTTCCCGATGCCGATGGGCGTCTTTGTCCTGGACAAGGTAGAGTATGAGATCGCCCCGGATCGCATGATCATCCACGGCAAGGCCGCGCATTTCGGCAGCACGCTCAAAGATCAGAAAACCCGGAATTGGGACGGCAAAACTAACGGTGAGATCGTGGCCGAGATCGCCGCCGAGCATAAGCTGGAACCCAAGGTTGCCGAGCGCCTCAAAGGCATCAAGCACGAATACCTGGCCCAGAGATCGGAAAGCGACATCAACTTTCTTGCCCGGATCGGCAAGGAACATGACGCCATCGTGTCGGTCAAAGACGGCGGCTTGCTGTTCATCGGCAAGGGAGAGGGCAAATCCGCCAGTGGTGCAGTGCTGCCGCAAACATGGGTGTTCAAATCCCAGTTGATGCCCGGTTCCCGCGTCAGCAAGGACAAGGCCACCGCATACAAGAGTGTGAAAGCCATCTGGCACGATAAGAAGGTGGGGGAGAAAAAAACAGTGACGGCAGGCGAGGGTTCCCCAGCCTACGAGATCACGCACCCCTACAGAACGGAAGAGGCCGCCCAGCGGGCGGCCAAATCCAAGCTTGATGAGCAGGCCCGTGCAGGTCATGCCATCAGCCTGACCCTGGTTGGCAATCCGATCCTGCGGGCCGAGGGTCAGGCCCTGGTCATTGGACTGCGCCCCAGCATCCCGCCGCTATGGTCGATCACCGGAGTGACCCACCGGCTGGGCGGTGGTGGTTACACCACCCAGATCCGGGGTGAACTGCCAAAGAGTGAGGGGTGAATTAACCGGGGCGCGTTCAAATTTTAAATGCGCCCCAGTCAAAAAATTTTCGGGCCGGTCCAGCGGCCTTTGGGGGCCGCCTTTTTTAGTGTCATCTGGGTCGGGGATCAGCCTGCGGCGCGGTTGCCAGGCTGGAAGCCGATCTGGCCGGAGGCGGTGAAGCGGCCATTGTCGGCGCGTTCGATCTTGCCCTCGCGCAGGAGCTGGCCAAAGCTGCGCAGCCCGTCCTCGCGGTTGAAGTCGGTGCCATCGACATCGCGGACCTTGTTCATCAGCTGCGGACGCGAGAAGTGATCGCGGCCTTCGACAAAGCTCATGTAGGCGGCGGCGGCTTCGAGAAGTTCGGCCAGTTCCACGGCGCCGGATTTCGCAGCATAGGCCGCAAAGCCGCCGTCGCTGCCGCTGTTGCGCGGGGCCTCTTCGGCCAGCACGGCGGCGGAGACCCGGCGCGGGCGCACGGGGGCGGCGGCGCTGTCGTCGATGCGCTGTTCCTGGACCAGTTGCAGCGGTGCGGGGCGGCTCGCCGGTTTGGCGGGCCGCTGGTCGGCGGTCTCGCGGGATTCGGGGCGGCGCGGGCGCACCACGCTGGCCAGATCGTCACGGTAGACCTGGGCGTCGTCCTCGGCCTCCAGCGCGCCACCGGCAGAGCGCTCGGTCGAGGCCGCAGCCATGACCGCGCGCAGCTGGCTGTAGGTTTCGCGCGAGGTGGTGTTTTCGGGATCTTCCAGGCGTTCGTCAGCGGCGGCCATCAGACGGGCGATATCGCTGTCGGCGGTGCTGGTGGCGCCGCGTCGGGAGCCGGGCGCCACGGCGGCGGCGGCCTCTGCGGCGCTGTTGAGCGGTGCGTCAGTGCGGGGCGAGGCGCGCACAGCTGCGGCCGGTGCGGCGCTGTCCTCGTCCTCGTCATCCTCGTCGTCAAAGAAGGCCTCATCATCATCGCTGCCCAGCAGATCGGCCTCGACGGCGGCGAGTTCGGCCAGCAGTTCGGCCTCGTCATCGGGTGAGAGGCTGCTGTGGGTCTCTGGTCGGGCCTCGGATGTTTCGGCGGCCTCGGGCGCCGGGGCGGCGGGTGTCGCCGGAGGGGTATCGGGCACAGTCGCGGCGGCGGTGTCGTCGAGTTTTTCCAGCGTGCCATCGGCCATGGCGCCTTCGATATCGCGGCGCTTGATCCGCAGCACGCGGCCACGTTTGCGGGGCGCGGCGGTTTCGGGCGCGGCTGGGGTCTCGGCGGCGGTCTCGCTCTTTGAGGTTTCTTCCGGGGCGCGCTCGGCCTGCTGGACCTCTGCCTGCTGGACCTCTGCCTTCGCAGGCTGTGGCTGGGCAGTTTCCGACAGGGGCGCGACCCTCTCGTCGAGATCGTCCTCAAGGCTGTCGGCCTCGGTGTCATCCGTGGCGCTGCTGCTGTCGGCGAAGAATTCTTCGGCGCCTTCGGGGACGTTGGGCACGCTGGGTGTGGCAGGAACTGACGGGGTGTTGCCGAGGTCGAGCCGGTTCAGCGCAGCGGCGATGGCGGCGTCATCCTCGTCGTTTTCGTCGGGGTCCTGCGCTGCGATCTGGCCATCTGCGGCGCGCGGAGCGTCGACGGCATCGTGATCGGCGGAGAGCGCGTTGGTGATTTCCTTGACCGCCTCTTCGCGGGCCTGTTCGGCGTGCTGGTCTTCGGTGAACTCATCAACCGGGGTCTTGGCCACAACAGCGCGGATGCGGCGCAGCTTGGCGGCGATGCTTTCGGCGTTGGTCTCGGCACCGGCCGTGGCGGCCGTACCGCTATCGTCTGGGGCATCCTGGGCCGCGAGGGCCGAGGCGGCAGCGGCTGCCGGGGCTGCGGCGATTTTGGCGGCGGCAGAGGTGGGTACGGTCTGCTGGACCGGCTGCAACTTCACCTCAGCCACAGGCGTCGCCGAGGGCTCCGACAGCGGCGCGCGGACTTTGGGCGCGCTGGCCGGGGCGGTGCGGGCGGTGGGGTCTGTCGGTTCGGCAGCGCTGACAGGGGCCGGGGCAGCAGGGGCGGCGAGGGCGCCGGTGGCGCGATGCTGCGAGGTTTCTGCGCTGGGCTGCTGGGCAGCGGGGCGGGGCGGTGTTGCGCTCTGCGGCGGTGCGGTCTGTTGCGGCGGCGGCGGCAGGGTGGCGGCGCGCAGGTGGATGCCCTCGGCGCTGGTGCGCGCCTCGACCTGGCGGGCGACCTCACGCTGGGCGATGCGCGCCAGCATTTCGGCGTCCGGCTGCGGCGGTTCGGCCCCGAAGTAGCGGTCATCGGAGGCCAGATCGCGGAAATACTCCGCAATGGCCTTCATCGTGCCGAAAGAATCGTCGAACCCCTCCAATGTGCAGGAAAAAGTCCCGTAGGAGACTGTCAAAACCTTATTGTTCTGTACCATCGGATAGGTGTCCTCGCCAAAGTCAGTGCCGTCTACGTTGACCGCCCAGGGGGTCAAATTGCGCCCGAATCCGTGCAATTGATCGTATCATTTTGTGTCCACATTGTGGTCTGTTTCCTTTTCTGCGAGTAATCCCAGCATGAAAGAGCTGATTGTTGAACGGTTTGAGCCGGTAACCCTGGTCGGGGCGGGCGCGGTGGATCCCGGGGATCTGGAGGCGGCGCTGGCGCTGGCACCGGTGCTGGTGGCGGCGGATGGCGGCGCAGGCCATGTGCTGGCGGCGGGGCATCGGCCGGTCGCCGTCATTGGCGATCTGGATTCGCTGTCGGCGGATGTGCAGGCGCAGCTCGCCCCCGGCACGCTGCACCATGTGGCCGAGCAGACCACGACGGATTTCGACAAGGCGCTGCGCGCGATCTCTGCGCCGGTGGTGCTGGGGGTCGGGTTTCTGGGCGGGCGGATTGACCATCAGCTGGCCGGGTTCAATACACTGATGCAGCCACATCCCAGCCCCTGCGTGCTGCTGGGGCCGCAGGAGGTGGTGTTTCATCTGCGCGGCGAGATCGCCCTGCCGCTGGTGGCGGGGGAGGTGGTCTCGCTGTTTCCGATGCAGCGGGTGAGCGGCTGGTCGGAGGGGCTGGAATGGCCCATCGAGGGCTTGCAGCTGGATCCGATGGCGCGGGTCGGGACCTCCAACCGGGCGACGGGGCCGGTTCGGATCCGGGCCGATGGGCCTGGGCTGCTGGTGATCCTGCCACGGGCGCGGCTGGGCGTGGTGGTGGGTGCGCTGGCTGCTGGCTGAGGCTGGCGGGTCAGACGGCCGGCTGTTCCGGCGCGATGGGCGGGTCGCGGGTGAGCAGCGCAGCCCGCTCGGCAGCACTCTTGCGGGATTGGATCTGACGCTCGCGCAGGATCACGAAGAGACCGGCCGCAACGGTGATCACAATCCCTAGGGCGGCAATGCCATTGGGCAGGTCGGCAAAGATCCACCAGCCAAACAGTGCGGCCACCGGAATCTCCAGATATTGCATCGAGGCGAGAGTCGCGGCAGGCGCGTAACGCAGGCTCCAGGTCATCAGCAGATGGGCGGCGGTGCCGAGGCTGCCGATGGCGGCCAGCAGCCCCCATTGTTCGGCGCTTGGCGTCACCAGCGACAGGGCGGGGATGTCCGTGATCTGTCCCAGCAGCAGCACCGGCAGCAGCATGACACAGGCCATGGTGCCGGAGACCGCCTGAAGGCCAACCGGATCGGTGTCCTTGGCGATCTGGCGGGTGACCAGCATGAACAGGGCAAAGACCACGGCAACCATCAGGGGCCAGAGCGCATGCAGGCCAACGGCGGCAAAGCTGGGCTGAATGACCAGAAGCGTGCCGCCAAAACCGACGATGCAGGCCAAGAGGCGCATCATGCCGACCTCTTCGCCAAGTACGTATTTGCCCAGCAGCAGCATGATGAAGGGCATCACAAAGGCGATGGCCACCGCATCCGCAAGCGGCAGGTATTTGAGGCCGGTGAACATCGCGCCGATGCCCGCGATATGCAGCAGCGTGCGCAGGAAGGTAAGCCAGAGCACGCGGCCCCGCATCCGCCACAGGCGCCCGGTGGCCCAGATCAGCGGCACCAGCAGCAGGACCTGCGCGGCAAAGCGGACAAACAGCAGCTGCCCCAAGGGGATATGAGCGCCCAGCAGTTTGGCCACCGCGTCACCCAAGGGGGCGACGATACAGAAGCCGAGCATGAGCAGGATGCCTAGTGAGGGGCGGTCATGAGTCATAACGCCACGCTAGGCGTGGTGGCGGGGGGATGCAAGTAGGGGTTGAACCCGGCTGCGAAACCCCTGCGTGGATCGGGCCGCAATGGGCCCGATCCTGTGGGATTATGGTTCAGCAGTTCGGCACGTTCACGGCGAGGCCGCCGAGGGAGGTTTCCTTGTATTTGTCGTGCATGTCGGCGCCGGTCTGGCGCATGGTCTCAATACAGGCGTCCAGCGGCACGAAGTGCTGGCCGTCGCCGCGCAGGGCCAGCGACGCGGCGGAGACCGCCTTGATCGCCGCCAGACCGTTGCGCTCGATGCAGGGGACCTGGACCAGGCCTTTGACCGGATCGCAGGTCATCCCGAGGTGATGCTCCAGCGCGATCTCGGCGGCGTTTTCCACCTGTTCAGGCGTGCCGCCCATCACCGCACAGAGACCTGCGGCGGACATCGCGGCGGCAGAGCCGACCTCTGCCTGGCAGCCGGCCTCGGCGCCGGAAATGGACGCGTTGTATTTGACCAGCCCGGCAATGGCGGCGGCGGTCAGCAGGAAATCCTCAACATGGGATTCGGACGCGCCCGGTACATGGTCGAGATAGTAGCGGATCACCGCCGGCAGGGTGCCTGCGGCGCCATTGGTGGGGGCGGTCACGACCTGACCGCCGGCGGCGTTTTCCTCGTTCACCGCCATCGCATAGACGCTCATCCAGTCATTGATGGTGTGCGGCGCGTTGATGTTCATGCCGCGTTCAGCCAGCAGCGCATCGTGAATGCCCTTGGCGCGGCGGCGCACCTTGAGGCCGCCGGGCAGGATGCCGTCGCGCTCCAGTCCGCGGTTGATACAGTCGTTCATCACCTGCCAGATGCGGGCGGTGCCTTTGGTAAGGCTCTCTTCGCAGCCGCGCGCGATTTCGTTGGCGCGTTTCATCTGGGCGATGGATTTGCCGCTGGCCTTGGCCATCTCCAGCATTTCGGCTGCGGATTTGAACGGGTAGGGGACCGGATCGCCTTCGTCGGTGGCCTTGCCTGCGGCCAGCTCTTCCTCGGTGAGGACAAAGCCGCCGCCAATGGAGTAGTAGACCTGTTTCAGGATCACGTCGCCCTGGGCATCGGTGGCCATCAGGATCATGCCGTTGGCGTGGCCCGGCAGGGCGTGATCATAATCGAAGATCATGTCGGCCTTGGGGTCGAAATGCAGCGCGCCCAGACCCTCGGGGTGCATTTTATGGGTCTTGTCCAGCTCCGCCAGAAAGGCCTCGGCCTTGGCGTCGTCATAGTCATGAGCGACAAAGCCGCCAAGCCCGAGGATGGTGGCGCGGTCGGTGGCATGGCCGACACCGGTGAAGGCAAGCGAGCCATGCAGCGAGGCGCGCAGCCCGTGAAAGTCGAAGGGCGAGGCGCGCATCAGGTCCAGAAACTTCGCGGCGGCCACCATCGGCCCCATCGTGTGAGAGGAGGACGGGCCAATGCCCACTTTGAACATGTCGAAGACGGAGAGAAACATTAGGTCGCTGATCCTTCTGGCGGCTGCGCGAGATGTGGCTGTGTAAACGGGGTCGGGCCAAGGCCTTCGGCCCTGGCGGCAGAAACTGTGCTGGCGCGGGTCTCAAGCCGGGAGAGCAGCCGGGCGAGGTCCGGGGTGTCGCTCAGCCGGAACCAGCTGCGGTCGCTGTTGCGCGGATAGAGCGCCATCCAGCGCATCATGCAGGCCAGATAGAGCGCAAGTGCGCTGGGACCGGCGCGATCATCGCTGGCGGAGGGACCGATGAACAAGGTCGGCGCGGTTGCGCAGGCGGCGTCCAGATTGCGCAGATGCGTCGCGATGCGGACCTTTAGCATGGCCTGAAGCCGGCGCTGGTCGTCCGGCGCCGCACCGATGTATTTTTCAGGGTAGAACAACATGCGCAGATCGGCATGAAGCGTGTTGGAGGCATGAAACAGCCACTTCAGGAAGGCGGCGCGCTGCGGGCTGTCGGGGGCAGGCACCAGCGCCGTCTCGGGGTGTGTGTCGCCCAGCCACAGCAGGATGGCGGCGGTTTCAAAGATCGCACCGTCGGGGGTCTCCAGTACCGGGATCAGCCCGGTGGGGTTGAGCGCACGATAGGCAGCGCCATTCTGCGCACCGGCGCGGCGGTCGACCAGCGCGGTGTCATAGCTGAGGCCCATCTCTTCCAGCGCCAGCCGGATCACCAGCGAGGCATTGTCGGGGGCGTAATGCAGGCGATACTTGTCCATCGTGGAACCATTCTAAGATCTCCGCCGCCATGGGTAACGCCCGTTTCCGACGTTTCCAATAGGAAACACGCAGTTTGCGCAGAAGCTGGCACAGGTGGCGGCGCGAATGATGCGCCGGACGGTTGAATTCCCGATATCCGTGATCCTACTGTGCGGCGCAATATGCGGAATTGGCTGCAAGGATAAACAGGTGAGAGCGGATGTCGCGCCCTTCTTTTGATGACCTGACAGAGGCCCAGAAACTGCGGTTCGGCAATGGGGTTGGCCCCTATTGGCTGCCGGATCGCCTGCGGGCGCTGATTACCGACACGGCAAGCTGGTTTTTCTGCGATGCCAGCTGGCGGCACCATGATTTCGGCTATGCGGTGGGCGGTGATCGCTGGGACCGGGCGCGCTGCGACTGGAAGTTCTTTGTCGCGATGCTGCATGACGCGGTGACACAGCGCTGGCCCCTGGCGCTGGTGACGGTGCCGACGGCCCTGCTGTTGAGTGTGCTGTTCTATCTGGCGGTGCGGATCGGCGGGCAGTTCGGATCCTTCGACTACCGGCAGGAATACGCGACGCTTGCCGAGATCCTGAGCACATCGCGCTGACCTGCCACGATCGTCTGGCCAGATATCCTGCCGGGTATCATGCCCGTTTTTCTGCCCGTATTCTGGAACTAGATTTTATGCCCGTGTTGCGAAATCGTGCGCGCGGGCGCTGGCCTCTCGCGCCGGGGGCGGATTAGGCTTATACCACCAGAAGATAGCTTCAGGGAGATGCTGCCATGACAGGAGAACTATCGCCTATCGACAAGGCCAAGTTCGTTGCCGCCAAACGGGCAGCGGAGATGGTCGAGGACGGGATGCGGGTTGGGCTCGGGACCGGGTCGACGGCGGCCTGGCTGGTGCGTTGTCTGGGTGAGATGGTGCAGACCGACGGGCTGCGGATCAAGGGCGTGCCGACCTCGCGCCGTACGGCGGAGCTGGCGCTGGAAGTGGGCATCGAGGTGGTCTCGCTGGATGAGGCGAAATGGCTGGATCTGACCATTGACGGCGCTGATGAGTTCGACCGGGATCTGAACCTGATCAAGGGGGGCGGCGGTGCGCTGTTGCAGGAAAAGATCGTCGCCACTGCTTCGGACCGGATGGTGGTGATCGCCGACAAGGCCAAGGAAGTCGAGACGCTCGGCGCCTTTCCCTTGCCGGTGGAGGTGATCCCCTTTGGCTGGCAGACCACGCAGGCGCTGCTGGAGGAGACACTGGTGGCGATGGACGTGATGGGCCGCAAGACAACGCTGCGGATGAACGGCGATGCGGCGCTGGTGACCGATGAGGGCAACCATATTCTGGATCTGCATCTCAACCGGATCGGCAATGTGCGGCAGATGGCGCTGGTGCTGAACCAGATCCCCGGCGTGGTCGAGAACGGGCTGTTCGTCGATATCTGTGACACCGTGGTGGTCGGCTATGGCGATGGCAGGGTCGAGGTGCGCGACATCAATGAGGGTACGGTGGAAATCGACCGGCTGGATTTTGTCGAGACCGAGAATCTGTTTACGGATCTGATGGATTGAGGTGAAAGCAGCTTTGTTTTGTCCTGATCGGCGGTAACCATGACTCAATCCCAAGCGAAACCTTCGGCGCCCATGCTTCACCTGCTCTGCGGAAAGATCGCGGCTGGAAAATCCACGCTGGCCTCGCGTCTGGCAGCGGAACCCGCGACTGTCCTGCTGGCAGAGGATAACTGGCTGGACGGTCTGTTCGCCGATCAGATAGCGTCACCTGCGGATTACATGCGCTGCGCGGCAAAGCTGCGTGCTGTCATGGCGCCGCATGTTGCATCGCTGCTGAAGGCCGGGATCTCGGTTGTGCTGGACTTCCCTGCAAATACGATCAACACCCGCGCCTGGATGCGGGATCTGCTGGATCAGACCGGCGCCGCCCATCAGCTGCATCTGCTGGATGTCCCCGATGATATCTGTCTGGAGCGTCTGCGGCTGCGCAACGCCGGGGGAAAACACCCCTTTGCAGCAACCGAAGCGCAGTTTCACCTTTTCAGTAGCTATTTTGCCCCGCCAACTCCACCGGAGGGGTTTAATCTGGTGATACATCGCGCTGCTGAGTGATCCGGCCGGTCTCTTCACGCGCTTTTCACGGTTTCGCGACTAAACCGCCCTTGGGCATAACAATCAGGGCGCAGTGTCCCCACCTGCGAGACTGGCAATTACCTCTGCGCTATGGGATACCTCGCGCAAGATATGAGAAGGGCGACTTATATGAGCTTTGATTACGATCTCTTTGTTATCGGCGGCGGCTCCGGTGGGGTGCGTGCGGCGCGGGTGGCTGCGCAGCAGGGCGTGAAGGTGGCGCTGGCCGAGGAAGACCGTTACGGCGGCACCTGTGTGATCCGGGGCTGTGTGCCGAAGAAGCTGATGGTGTTTGCCAGCGAATACGCAGGGATGGTCGAGGACGCGCAGGCCTATGGCTGGGATCTGTCGCCCGGCAGCTTTGACTGGGATCGGTTCAAGACCAAACTGCACGCCGAGCTGGACCGGCTGGAAGGGATCTATCGGAACATCCTGAAGAACAACGAGGTCGAGACCTTTGATCAGCGTGCCAAACTGGCGGATGCCCATACGGTCGAACTGGCCGATGGCACCCGCAAGACGGCAAAACATATCCTGATTGCCACCGGTGGCTGGCCGATCACGCCGGAGTTCCCCGGCTCGGAGCTGGCGATCACCTCGAATGAGATCTTCCATCTGGAGAAACTGCCCGAAACCATGCTGATTGTCGGCGGTGGCTATATCGCCTGCGAATTCGCCGGCATCATGAACGGGCTGGGGGTCAAGACCACGCAGTATTATCGCGGTGCGCAGATCCTGCGCGGCTTTGATGATGAGGCACGCGGGCTGATCTCCGAAGAGATGTGCCAGTCCGGTATTGATCTGCATCTGGGCACCAATGTGCTGGAGATGCGCAAAGAAGGCGACAAGATCTGGGTGAAAGCGACCAATGGCGATGAGAACCTGTTCGATCAAGTGATGTTCGCCACCGGACGCAGCCCCAATGCCGACAACCTCGGCCTGGAGGATCTGGGCGTTGCCCGTGATCGCGCGGGCGCCATCGTGGTTGACCAGTACAGCCAGACTGGCGTGCCCTCGATCTATGCGGTGGGGGATGTGACCAACCGGGTGAACCTGACACCGGTCGCCATCCGCGAGGGCATGGCCTTTGTCGAGACGGTGTTCAACGGCAATCCGACCAGCCCGGACCATGACCTTATTCCGACGGCGATCTTCACCCAGCCGGAAATGGGCACCGTGGGGCTGAGCGAGGAAGCGGCGGCAGAGCAGGAGGAGATCGAGGTCTATGCGACCTCCTTCAAACCGATGCAGCAGGCCTTTGCCGGGCGGGCGCAGCGGGTGCTGATGAAGCTGATCGTCTCCAAGGCC
This sequence comes from Phaeobacter sp. JH20_34, assembly GCF_048056095.1. Lineage (NCBI taxonomy): Bacteria > Pseudomonadati > Pseudomonadota > Alphaproteobacteria > Rhodobacterales > Roseobacteraceae > Phaeobacter > Phaeobacter sp. JH20_34. The sequence continues at coordinate 186,124 of NZ_JAYMWT010000004.1, forward strand.
ACGCGCAAGGTGCTGGGATGTCATATTGTCGCCCCCGGTGCGGGTGAAATGATCCAGCTGGCTGGCATCGCCGTAAAAATGGGCGCAACAAAAGAAGACTTTGATCGCACCGTGGCGGTGCATCCGACGATGTCGGAAGAGCTGGTCACGATGAAGACACCGGTGCGGACGGCTTGATTTTTCAGGCAGAACACACAGGTAGAACACCAAGCCGCGATGGGCGGCAAGATAGGGATTGGACACATATGGCGGGCAATAATGGTGGCCCCTGGGGGGGCGGCGGCTCTTCTGGCGGCTCAGGCAACAGAGGCAACAACCAGGGCGGTGACGACAACCGGGGCGGCGGACGTCGTCCTGATGAAGGTCAGATCCCCGAGATCGACGAGCTGGTCAAGAAAGGCCAGGAGCAGCTGCGCGTTCTGATGGGCGGTCGCGGTGGTGGCACCGGCGGCGGCGGTCGCGGTGGTGCTGGCGGCGGCGGTCCAGAGTTGACAAAGGGCATAGTGGTGCTGGGCCTGTTGGGGGTAACTTTCCTGTGGCTATATTTAAGTTTTTATCGGGTTCAGAACTTCGAAAAATCGGTTGAACTTTTCTTTGGCGAGTTTCATGCAGTGCGTAACGATGGTCTCAACTTCGCACCTTGGCCGGTTGTTACAGCTGAGGTGATTCCCGTGACCCGTGAACAAACCGAAGACATCGGCGTCGGTGGCGGTATCAGCTCCGATGCAGGGCTGATGCTGACCGGCGACGAGAACATCGTCGATATCGACTTTCAGGTGGTCTGGAACATCAATGATCCGGCGAAATACCTGTTCAACCTGCGCGATGCCCGCACCACGATCCGCGCGGTGTCGGAATCGGCAATGCGCGAGATTATCGCCCAGTCCGAGTTGGCGCCGATCCTGAACCGGGACCGGGGCGCGATTGCCTCGCGTTTGCAGGACCTGATCCAGTTCACGCTGGATGACTATGACAGTGGGATCAACATCATCCGGGTGAACTTTGACAAGGCCGACCCGCCCGCATCGGTGATCGCGGCGTTCCGGGATGTTCAGGCGGCTGAACAGGAACGTGACCGGCGCCAGAACGAAGCGGATGCCTATGCCAACAACGCGCTGGCCGAGGCCCGTGGTCAGGCGGCGGAACTGCTGGAGAAAGCCGAAGGGTATCGTGCACGTGTCGTGAACGAAGCCCAGGGTGAAGCCAGCCGTTTCTCTGCGGTTCTGACCGAATATGAAAAGGCCCCGGATGTGACCCGCAAGCGTCTTTATATCGAGACCATGGAGAAGGTGCTGAGCCGCGTCGACAAGATCATCCTGGATGAGCAAACCGGCGAAGGACAGGGCGTGGTGCCATATCTGCCGCTTAATGAACTGCGCCGTGGAGGAAGCAACTGATGCGTAAATCAACTCTCTTGCTGCCCGCGCTGGTGATTGTGGCGATCACGGCACTGTCGTCGGTGTTCATCGTCGACGAGCGCGAAAAGGCGCTGGTTCTGCAGTTCGGCCGGGTTGTCTCGGTCAAGGAAGAGCCGGGGCTGGCGTTCAAGATCCCGCTGATCCAGGAAGTGGTGCGTTATGACGACCGCATTCTGAGCCGGGATATCGACCCGCTGGAAATCACCCCGTCGGATGACCGCCGTCTGGTGGTCGATGCCTTTGCCCGCTATCGGATCACCGATGTGAACCGGTTCCGTCAGGCGGTGGGTGCCGGTGGTATCGCAACGGCTGAAAACAGGCTGGACTCGATCCTGCGGGCGCAAACCCGTGAGATCCTCGGCTCTGTCAGCTCAAACGACATCCTGTCCTCGGACCGGGCGGCGCTGATGCTGCGGATCCGCAACGGGGCTATCAGCGATGCCCGTTCATTGGGGATCACCATCATCGACGTGCGGCTGAAGCGGACCGACCTGCCCACCGAAAACCTCGACGCGACCTTTGAGCGGATGCGGGCGGAGCGTGTGCGCGAAGCGACCGATGAGCGCGCCCGTGGTAACGAGGCCGCCCAGCGGATCCGGGCGCAGGCTGACCGGACCGTGGTTGAGCTGGTCTCAGATGCGCAGCGCGAAGCGGAGATCATCCGCGGTGAAGCGGACGCCGAACGCAACGCGATCTTTGCGCAGGCTTATGGCGCGGACCCGGAGTTCTTTGAATTCTACCGTTCGCTCAATGCCTATGCGACCTCGTTGCAGGCCGGGAACTCCACCATGGTGCTGTCGCCGAACAATGAGTTTTTCAACTATCTGAAATCCTCAAGCGGCAAACCGGCAGCGGCTGCGCAGCAATGATCGGCCCGCAGAAGCTTTGCGTGGATTGACGAGACATCAGACAGGGGCTGGCCGTGAGGCTGGCCCCTTTTCTGTAAAAGCTTCCCCGGCGGCAGCTCACCGGGTTTCACTTCGAATTGAATACGTGCAACATTCGTTGTGACGGTTCTTGGAAAGACTACATTAACGCCCATGACCCGCAGCGGATCCAGAGGCGCCCGCCCGCCCAGGCCCGCCGCAGGATTTGGAATATGGCGACAACTAAGGAGTAGTTTCGTGCAGCCACAGGCAAAGAACAACACAATCAGCGGCGCCCGCGCCCTTGCCCGCGCCCCCGCGCGGCAGGCGACGCAGTGGCGCCTGCTCTGGCTGGCCATGATCAGCACCCTGATGGTGCTGGCGCAGGTGGCCATCGCCCAGGCCCGGCCTGAAAGCCTGGCCCCGCTGGCCGACAAGGTGAGCCGGGCGGTGGTGAATATCACCACGACAACTGTTGTTGAGGGACGCACCGGTCCGCAGGGCATCGTGCCCGAGGGCTCACCTTTTGAGGATTTCTTTCGGGAGTTCCAGGACCGCAACGGCGATCAGGGCGACCGTCCGCGCCGCTCTTCGGCGCTGGGATCGGGGTTTGTGATTTCTGAAGATGGCTATATCGTCACCAACAACCACGTGATCGAAGAAGCCGATGAGATCGAGATCGAATTCTTCCCCGGTGAAGGCCAGCCGTCGCAGCCGCTGCCCGCAAAGGTGGTTGGCACTGACCCCAACACCGATATCGCGCTGTTGAAGGTCGATGCGCCGATGCCGCTGACCTTTGTCAAATTTGGCGACAGTGATCTGGCCCGCGTTGGCGACTGGGTTGTCGCGATGGGCAACCCACTGGGGCAGGGCTTCTCGCTGTCTGCCGGGATCGTGTCGGCGCGCAACCGCGAGCTGTCGGGGTCTTATGACGACTACATCCAGACCGATGCGGCGATCAACCGGGGCAACTCCGGCGGACCGCTGTTCAACATGGATGGTCAGGTCGTCGGTGTGAACACGGCGATCCTGTCGCCCAATGGCGGCTCGATCGGGATCGGTTTCTCGATGGCTTCCAATGTGGTCAGCAAGGTGGTGAACCAGCTGAAAGAGTTCGGCGAAACCCGCCGCGGCTGGCTGGGCGTCCGCATTCAGGATGTGACCACCGATGTGGCCGAGGCAATGGGGCTGGACAGTGCCAAGGGCGCGCTGGTGACCGATGTGCCTGAAGGCCCGGCGAAAGAGGCCGGCCTGTTGGCGGGTGATGTCATCCTGTCCTTTGACGGGGTCGATGTGAAGGACACCCGCGGTCTGGTGCGTCAGGTCGGCAATACCGAAGTCGGTAAAGCCGTGCGGGTGCGGGTATTCCGCGAAGGCAAGACCGAAACCCTGCGGGTGACCCTTGGCCGTCGCGAAGATGCGCAGCGCCAGAGCACGCCTGCCGCTGGTGATGACAGCGCGCCGGATACGGCGGAGAAACAGCTGCTGGGTCTGACCGTCAGCCGTCTGAGCGATGAGCAGCGCAGCGAGCTGAACGTGCCCGATGGCATGGATGGTCTGGTGATCACCTCGGTGGATGAAAGTTCAGAAGCCTGGGAAAAAGGCATGCGTGCCGGCGATCTGATCACCGAGGCGGGCCAGCAGAAACTGACCTCGATCAGTGAGCTGGAAGCGCGTATCGACGAAGCCAAGGAAGCCGGTCGCAAGTCGCTGCTCTTGCTGGTGCGCCGTGCCGGTGAGCCGCGGTTCGTGGCGCTGAACCTGTCGGAGTGATCCGTCAAGGGCCGCCCGTCGGTGGGCGGCCCGATCTGTCCGGTCACCTGCCACAGACAGGCCGCAGACAGGCGCCTGACGTGCGCGTAAGGCAGATACCATAACAAGCAGATACAATAACAAAAGGGCCGGGCAGGGATGCTCGGCCCTTTTGCGTGGATCATCACAGGGTGGCGAAATTGCCCCCGGCCCACAGGTCCGGCGTGTCACGGACTCACGCCGACGGGAGGCGTCTGCACATGGGTCCAATGACCCCAGGCACCCCCCAGGCACCTTCTGTTCGATCCAACAAGCTGTTCGTAGATATCCGCCGCCCCAGATGGCGCATTGGTCCCCGGTTGCGCCCGGCGGATGTCCCTGGGTCCCGTCGAGCCATGTGCCGTGACACATGGCTCTTGATGGGACAGGATGCCGTTGGGATGGAACGGATAACGGCATCCTGTCATGACCATGCCCTGCCCGGAGCGGTCTGGTCTGTAACCCAGTTCACAATGGATTAAGATTTGTCCGATTGCCGGTCCCGCGCGCGGCGGGCTCCCCGGCTGGCGAGGGCAGTCTTTGGGAAAAGGTGCGGCGGGAGGGTCCGGGGCCTGCGGAGATCCGAGCCTGCGGCTTTGTCAGCCGATGTCGGGGTCCGACAGCAGCCGCAGCGCAGCCCGGTCGCGGATGGTAAGACCGCCACGGCTGATGTCGATCACATCGCTGCGTTTCCACTGCGACAGGGTTTTGGAGACCGCCTCGCGGGTGGCGCCGACAAATTCAGCCAGCTCGCTCTGTGACAGCGACAGCCGCCCGTCGCCGCCTTCGGTGGTGAGATACAGCAGTTTGCGCGCCAGCCGCACCGGCATCGGCAGAAACACCTGTTCGCTGTATTGCGTGTTCATCCAGCGCATCCGCTGACCAGCGAGGCGCAGCAGATCTCCGGCGAGCGAGGGATGGTGTTGCAGCTTGGCGAGCACGTCGCCGCTGCGCAGTCGGCGCAGGCGGCTGGGCTCCAGCGCGGTTGCGGTCGCGGTGCGGGGGCCGGGGTCAAACAGGGCGATCTCGCCGAAGACGGCACCGGGGCGCATGATGTCCAGCGACAGTTTGCGCCCGGCAGAGGACAGGGTGGAGAATTCAATCGCGCCACTGACGATGGCATAGAGCGCGTCGCCCTCATCCCCCTGTTCAAACAGTTCTTCGCCAGCCTGCAGGAGGACTTCACTGGCCTGGCTGTCAAGCATTTCCAGCAACCGGTCGGAGGCACCAGAGAGGAACCCGCGGTCGGGCAACAGCCATTTGCGGCGGGCCGAGGAGGCCGCGCGACCGGTGCTGTTGCCGGAGGAGCTGCCCGAACTGTGCAGGGCACCGGTGGCTGGAGATGGGCTCATGTCAGACCTTCGGTGCTAGGGGACGGGGCGGGGCGGGGATCAGTTCTCAACGGCTACCAACCCCAGTCTGCGGGCGCTGACCAGTGACAGCTGGTCATTGTCAAACCCGTCGCGTTCCTGAAATTTGCGCACGGCGGCCCGGGTGTCGCGATCCAGGATGCCGGTGATCTGGCCTTGGTAGAGGCCACGCACCGCCAGGGCGCGCTGGACCGAGCCGACGAATTGCGGCGTCATATCCACCGGGCAGGGGGTTTCAAACCAGCTTTCGCGGCGCGGGCGCACGATGTCCTGTCGGGTCTCGCGGCGAAACCGCGCCGGTTCCAGCACCTGCCCGTCGGCGGCGGTTCTGGCCGGTCGGGTCATCACCTGAACGGTGACGGTTTCGATCACGGCGGGTGTGGTATGGGTGCCCCAGCAGCTGCCGGGGGCAGCGCCGGGCGGGGCGGCGGGAGCATTGCGCGACACCTGCAGGCTGCTGCTACCGGTCTGTGGCGCGGTACAGGCCGCAAGCAGCACCACCAGCCCCGCCGTGGCCGGCAGGACTGTGCCTCGGCAGATATGCCGCAAAAAGGCCTGCCCCAGCCAGGGCCCGTGCGGGCGCAAGAGGTCAGACATGAACAAAGTCCCCGTGTCGAAACACCTGTGTCGAAATACCGGCAGCCGTGATGCCGGGATGGCCCCGCGTCGGAGCGCATCCGGGGCTAGGCTACCGCAGTTCGCGCCCCAGCGCAAAGCCCCGTTATCGCCGGGCCTGTTGGTGTTCCATCCTCTGATGGCTCAGCTAAGGCGCGTGACCGGCCACCAACCCAAAGGGGGAGGACGCAGGGAGGGCAGGGGCCTGGTGCAACGCGGCGCAGGAGTTTTGCCCTGCGGGTGGTTTCTGACTGGCGCGGTGGCCAGCGGTTGGCTACAACCTCGGACGCAACGCGAAAAAGGATGCAGCTGACGATGGCAAAGATCACTTATGTCGAACACAATGGTGCCGAACATGTTGTGGATGTGGCCAATGGCCTGACCGTGATGGAAGGGGCGCGCGACAACAATATTCCCGGGATCGAAGCGGATTGCGGCGGCGCCTGCGCCTGTTCGACCTGCCATGTCTACGTCGATGCCGCCTGGGTTGAGAAGCTCCCCGCCAAGGACGACATGGAAGAGGATATGCTGGATTTCGCCTATGAGCCGGATCCCGCGCGCTCGCGTCTGACCTGCCAGATCAAGGTGACGGATGATCTGAACGGTCTCGTGGTGCATATGCCCGAAAAACAGATCTGATGCGGCTGGGGCCGCAGGCGCGGCGTCATCTGTGGCGCGCCTGGCCCCTGTCTCGACGCCGCGCAGGTCAGGCGCTGCGCCCGTGGCGGGCGGGGTCCTGGGCGGGCCCTGCCATTCCTGGCGCATTGGCGCGGGCGATCTGTGCAGGCGGGCTGCTGTCCGCAATGGTTTCGGCTGCGGCGGCGCAGGATCCGCTCCGGCTCACGAGTGCTGAATTCGCCGCACCCACCGCGCATTATCCGCATGGGGTGCTGGGCGATCACATCGAGTATTCGGCCCTGGTGGTGCAGGACAGCCGGGGCACCCGCCATCGTGTGGCCCTGCCTGTCGCTGGTGCGGTCTTCGAGGACCTGGCGCCACGGCTCTGGGATGTGACTGGCGATGCGCTGCCGGAGGTGGTGGTGGTCGAAAGCGATCCGGACAGGGGCGCGCAGCTGGCGATCTATGGTCTGCATGACGGGGCGCTGCGCAAGATGGCAGCGACGCCGCATATCGGCACGAGATTTCGCTGGCTGGCCCCGATCGCGGCGGCTGATCTGGATGGCGACGGCCATATCGAGATCGCCTATATCGACCGTCCTCATCTGGCGAAAACCCTACGGATCTGGCGCTATCGCGACGGTGCGCTGCATCAGGTCGCACAGCGGTCCGGGCTGACGAACCATCGCATCGGGGAGGGTTTCATCACCTCGGGGCTGCGGGACTGCGGCGATGGCCCGCAGCTGCTGACTGTGGACGCCGGGTGGAGCCGGATCATGGTCAGCACCCTTGTGGCTGGTCGCGTGATCAGCCGGGAGATTGGTGCATATTCGCCTGCGACGGGTCTGGCGGCGGCGCTGCGGTGCGAGGGGCCGGTTCAGGCCGACTGAGCGGGCAGGCGGCAGATGCTCGGCGCCGCTTCGGTAAAGTTGGGTTTATTTTCTTGCCGGCTGTTGCCGCAGTGCGCCCCTGCGTTGCAGATTTGTTCACCACTTTGCGCGTATTCTCTTGATCAAGACCCCCCGGATTGCGCTGTCGCAGCCGGTGGCGGAACCCGTTTGCAAGCAGGAGACAGGCGCGTGACCTTTTCACCCTATGTGCTGGGAACCGGTATCGCCGGATGGAATTTTCTGGACCGAACCCGCGCCCAGCAGCAGGAGATTTTTGAAAAATCGCCGATCATTGATCGCGCGGTGCAGGACTTCACGCGGAAAATCGACAATATCCAGACCGCCGATCAGCTGCTCGGCGACTATAACGTGCTGAAGGTTGCCCTGGGCGCCTTTGGTCTGGAAGAGGACATCAACAACCGCGCCTTCATCAAGAAGGTGCTGGAATCAGATCTGTCTGAGCCCACCTCTTTTGCCAACCGGCTGAACGACAGCCGCTATCTTGGTCTTGCGCAGACCTTTGGCTTTGGCAGTGAGAGCGGCCCGCAGCTGCCGAGCACAAGCATAGAAAAACCCTATGTGGCGGTCGCCAGCCCGGAGGATCTGCTGTCGAACCAGACCCTGCTCAATCAGGCTCTGGATGACTTTGGCCTGAAGAAATACGCCGGTAACGAGTTCTTTCTGATGCGGGTCCTGGAATCCGATACCACCGATCCGAACTCTTTTGTGAACCGGCTGAGCGATACGAAACTGGCGGATTTTGCCAAGGCGTTCGAATTCAACCGGCCGCCGGATTACAGCACCAGCATGGAGGCGCTGGTGGGCGAATTCCTCGCCGTGAACGATGGCAATGGTCCGGCCAATGCGGATGAGCTGCTGGCCAATGAGGATCTGCTGAAGGCAGTCGTGGACAGTTTCGATCTGGAATATACCAACTCGATCTTCCTCAAGCGGATGCTAGAATCAAACCCCTATGATCCGGAATCGCCCGTCAACCAGCAGGAGGATCCGCGCTATCTGGCGATGTCGCGCGCCTTTGGTTTCGGGATCCCCGATATCAACAGTTTCACCAGCCCCGACGAGCTGCTGTCGCAGCCTGAACTGCTCGCGGATGCGCTGGAGCAGTTCTACCTGAGCAACCCAGGCGAGGATTATCTGCGTGATGTGCTGGAGTCCGATCTCTCGGACCCAAGCTCTTTTGTGAATCAGCCCGGAAATCTTGCGTTCCATAATTTTGCCGAGGCGTTTCAGAACGAATGGCCCACCGCGCCAAGCCGGATGAAGGTGCTGGCCGATGAGGTCGACGGCAAATTGGAGAACTATGAGCTGCCACGGCAGTTCGTGTTTGATTTCGATGCCTTTGAGGCGGGGCTGGATGTGTTCAACATCAGCGAGCGGCAGCTTGATTTTGACGTGATGATCAAGGCGTTTGAGTCCGATCTGTCCTCCGAAATTTCTTATGCAAACCTGCATCGGGATCCGAACCTGAAGGCTATGGCAAATGCTTTTGCTTTTAACCCCGGTACCAATGACCGCACCTATCCCGCGGGTTTCGCTGAGGAGATCGCGGGTCTATACAAGGATCGGAATTTCGAGGCCGCCATCGGGGAGAGTGACCCGAACATGCGCCTTGCCCTTGCCTTGGAGCGCGAGCTGCAAGCGATCGCGGATGCCGGTGGCAGCGAAGATGCCCATTGGTTCGGCATCATCGGCTCACCGCCGCTGAAAGCGGTGTTTGAGACGGCATTGGGCCTGCCATCCAGCTTTGGCCAGCTGAACGTGGATCGCCAGGTCGATGAGATGAAAGAACGTGCGCAGTCGTCTTTTGGCACCAGCCATCCGGCGGATCTTCTGAAGCCTGACAAGCTGGACGAGTTCAGAAACCGCTTCCTGTTGCTGAGCGGGCTGAACAGTGATCTGGCGTCGAGCGGCTTCAGCGATCCCGTCTTCACGCTGTTCCGATAGCGCGCGGGTAGTGCGACAAAGGTGCCGGGCCAGTGTCGGCCCCTGCGGTCACCCTTCGTGACATTGGCGCCTTACCCGGTACGATCAGGGACGCGGGCTGATCTGATCGGCCACGCCTGCGGAATTTGTGCCGACGCTCGGCCCCGTGATCGACTTCGGCGGCATGAGGCGCGATCTTTGCCGGAACCGGAACCGGAACCGGAACCGGAACCGGAACCGGAACCGGGGAGGGCTATGGTGGAGCAACCCGCGCCCAGCCCGTGACAGCGGTTGGATCTTGCGGGCCCCGGTGCGATTGCGAGCGCATTTCACGCCGTCACGGGCTGGGCGTGCCCACCACATGGGCGCCGTCGATATCACCCAGAGAGGAGAAAAGCGCGGCGGTATTGCTGACGCCGACCTTCTTCAACAGCCGGGCGCGATGAACCTCGACGGTGCGGTAGCTCAGCTCCAGACTTCGGGCGATTTCCTTGCTGGTCTTGCCTTCGCACAGCAGCGAATAGACCTCGCGTTCGCGCCGGGTCAGGGGTTGATAGGGTCGGGATCGGGACAGATCGGCAAAGCTCCAGACCGCGCGTGCCAGCGGCTCTTGCGGTGTGAAGCTATGGCCACGGACCCGGACCCAGAACAGGCTGCCGTCCTTGCGCCGCATCACCCGTTCGTCCCAATAGGGCGCGCCGGCTCCCAATGTCTCATTTCCCCGGTTGCGCAGGTTGAGAAATTCTTCCTGCGATGGGTAGAGAAAGGCAAAGAGCTGATCGAGCAGGTCCAGCCGGGTGTAGCCGAACATCTCGCAGAACCGCCGGTTGCAGTCGCGCAGGACCCGGTTTTCGGTGACAACGATCCCCACCGGCAGGAAATCATAGGCGAGCTGCATCAGGTCACGGGTGGCAAAGAGCTGGTCGAGCGTCTCGTCGCCGGGATCGCCCATGGGCGCTGTGCCGACGTCGAGGCCGGGGCGGGGCTGCTGGCTATTGGCCGTCATCTGGTCCTGCTGTTCCTGCATATGTCCTGCCTGTCGCGGCGACCGCAGCTCCGCGGCAGGGCTGAGCCTTCGGGAGCGGGGGCGGTCGCTGTTACAAGGATCTTAGCGGAGTGAAGGCAGCGTGAAAACAGGTGCTTGCCAGCCGGCATGCTGATCCTGTGGGGGTCAGGAGAGGTAATAGTCGATCGGTTGCAGCGGTGGCGGTACCTCCTCGCCCAGCTTTGGGGCCAGGCTGCGTTCAACGGTCCGGCAGATGGCATCCAGCGGCAGGCCGTTCACCGTTTCGCCAAAGGGGTGAGACAGCTCCTCGGTCACCTCTGCAAGGCCGAAGAAGACATAGGCGACAATGCCGACGAAAATCGGTGTCAGCCAGCCCGCGCTGTCGATCAGCGCAAAGGGCAGCAGCAGGCAATAGAGGTAGGTCGTGCGAAACACCAGCAGTGAATAAACATAGGGCAGCGGCGTGGTGGCAATGCGTTCGCAGCCCGCCTGAGCCAGCGCCATGCTGGCGGTGCGTTCGGCCAGCGCCTTGCGGGCAAACCCATCGTCGGCGGCTGTTGCGAGCGTCGCGGCAAGGGCGTCGAGCGCTGCGCAGGGCGGATGTGGCGCGGTGGTGAAATCGTCGCCTGCCCAGCGGGTTGCGGCGCTGGTGTCGCGTTCTTTGCGCAGGTTGATGCGGTGCAGATGCAAAAACGCAAGGGCCAGCCGCAGGATCCGGCGTCGGCTCTGCGAGTCGGCAACAAACAGGTCCACCTCACGGCTGAGGCTGCGCAGGTCCGCGACCAGCTGTCCCCAGAGCTTGCGACCTTCCCACCAGCGGTCATAGGCGGCATTGTTGCGAAACCCAAGAAACAGCGAGAGCGCGATGCCAAAGACCGCAAAAGGCGCGGCATTGGTATGGGGCAGGCGGGTGATATCGGCGTCAATCCACAGCACCAGCGCCGACAGGGCGGAGAGGCCGAGGATACGGGGCAGAATGCGGGGCAGGACAGAGCCGCGCAGCGCAAACAGCAGCTGCATCAGGCCGGGTTTGTCGCGTAGGATCATCGAAAGTGGACTCCGCTTCGCTCAAAGGCGGGACTAGGGCAATTGCGCAACTGGCTGACGGGGGATCCGAGACCGGGAACTGAGAGTGCCGGTCCCGAAAGGGGAGGCTCGCCTTGGCGCGCCTGCAACCTAGGGCCCGCCCCACCGCTGCACGTGGCCGAAAACGTCAGACTGGGGGGAGTTTGCGCGGTGTCCTGTCGGATTCGACCGGGCGGGTCTGGACAGCCCGGCGTGCGGTATCCTCACTGGGCGTCGGGGCTTGCCGCTTGCGCCGCCGGGCGCAGCAGCGCCCGGCCATGCCCAACTGTGTTGAGCCATCTGTGATGGTTCTGAAACAGACGGGAGTGCCTGCTCGGCCGGTCTTACTTCAGCGCGCGCCAGCCGATGTCGCGGCGGAAGAAGCCCTGCGGCCAGATGACACCCTCCACCATCGCATAGGCGCGGTCGCGGGCTTCTTGCAGTGAAGCGCCACGGGCGGTCACGTTCAGCACCCGGCCGCCAACGGCGAGCACCTTGCCGTCCTGTTCCTTGGTGCCCGCATGGAACACCATATTGCTGCTGTCCTCGGGCAGCGCGTCCAGGCCTTTGATCTCGGTGAATTTTTCGTAAGATCCGGGGTAGCCCTCTGCCGCCATCACCACGGTGATCGCATGGTCATCGGCCCAGTTCACCTGCGCGTCACCCAGGCGGCCCTCGGCGGCGGCCTGCATCAGGTCCAGCGCCTGGGCGCCGAGGCGCATCATCAGCACCTGGCATTCCGGGTCGCCGAAGCGGACGTTGTATTCGACCAGCCGCGGCTGTCCGTCCTTGATCATCAGACCCGCATAGAGCACGCCCTGATAGGGCATCCCGCGTTCCGCCATCACCCGCATGGTGGGCTTCACGATCTCTTCCATCGCCTTTGCCTCGACCTCAGCCGACAGCACCGGTGCGGGGGAGTAGGCGCCCATGCCGCCGGTATTGAGGCCGGTGTCGCCTTCGCCGACGCGCTTGTGGTCCTGCGCGGAGCCGATTGCCAGCACGTCCTCGCCATCCGCCAGCACGAAGAGGGAGGCCTCTTCGCCTTCCATGAACTCCTCGATCACCACCTCGGCGCCGGCACCGCCGAAGACGCCGCCGAACATGTCGTCGATGGCGGCCATGGCCTCCTCCTCGGTCATCGCGATGATGACGCCTTTGCCGGCCGCCAGACCGTCGGCCTTGACCACTGTCGGCACGCCGTGCTCGCGCACATGCGCCTTGGCGGCGTCCGCGTCGGTGAAATGGCCGTAGCCTGCGGTCGGGGCGTTTGCCGCGTCGCAGATTTCCTTGGTGAAGCTTTTGGAGGCTTCCAGTTTTGCTGCGGCCTCGGAGGGGCCGAACACGAGAAGGCCCGCCTCGCGCAGCCGGTCGGCAACACCTGCGGCCAGCGGTGCCTCGGGCCCGACGATGACGAAGTCGATGGCGTTTTCCTCGGCAAAGGTCACCACCGTGCCGCCGTCCTCGATATCAAAGGTGGCGCAATCGGCGATCTGGGCGATGCCCGCGTTGCCCGGTGCCACGATCAGCTTGTCACATTTGGGGTTCTGCATCACCGCCCAGGCGAGCGCATGTTCCCGCCCGCCACTGCCGAGGATAAGGATGTTCATGTCCGTGTTCTCCGATCTGCCTGCACCAATGGCGCCGTCGGCGGTTGCCGGGGCTTGCCTTGCTTGCGGCGGGTTCTATGCTGCGCGCGACTTCAAAACAAGAACCACCTGTGACGCAGGAGAGCAGCCCGCCGATGTCCGACCTGTTTGACGATCCCACCCCGGCTGACCGGCCCGGGCAGAATGCCCCCGAATTCACCGTTTCGGAAATCTCCGGCGAGGTGAAACGCACGCTGGAGGGCACTTTCGGCCGGATCCGGGTGCGCGGCGAGGTGGGCCGGGTATTCAAGGCGCGGTCCGGGCATCTTTACTATGACATCAAGGACGACCGCTCGGTGCTGGCCTGCACCACCTGGAAGGGGCAGATTTCCAGCCTTTCGGTGGTGCCGGAGGAGGGGCTGGAGGTCGTGGTCACCGGTCGGCTGACGGCCTTTGGCGGGCAGTCCAAGTACAACATGAACGTCGACGAGGTGGCGGTTGCCGGGCAGGGGGCGCTGATGGCGCTCTTGGAAAAGCGCAAGATGCAGCTGGAGGCCGAGGGGCTGTTTGCGCCGGAACGCAAGAAACAGCTGCCCTATCTGCCGCAGATCATCGGCGTGGTCACGTCGCCATCGGGTGCGGTGATCCGCGATATCCTGCACCGGCTGCGCGACCGCTTCCCGCGCAAGGTGCTGGTCTGGCCGGTCGCCGTGCAGGGCAAGGCCTGCGCACCGGAGGTGGCCCGCGCCATCGACGGCTTCAACCGGCTGACACCGGGCGGCGCGCTGCCGCGGCCCGATCTGATCATCGTGGCCCGGGGTGGTGGCTCGATCGAGGATCTCTGGGGGTTCAACGAAGAAATCGTCGCCCGCGCCGCCGCAGCCTCGCAGATTCCGCTGATCTCTGCCGTGGGGCATGAGACGGATACCACGCTGATTGATTTTGTGTCCGACCGCCGGGCGCCGACACCGACGGCGGCGGCAGAGCTGGCGGTGCCGGTGCGGTTGGAGCTGATGGGTTGGACCGAAAATCAGGGCGCGCGGCTGGTGCGGTCTGCCGGTCTGGCGGTGCAGCAGCGGCGCCAGCGGCTCAATGATCTGGCCCGCGCGCTGCCCAAACCCGACACATTGCTGGAAACCCCGCGTCAGCGGCTGGATCTGTGGGGGGGCAAATTGCCCGATGCGCTGATCCGGGGGGTTGAGCGTCGCCGCCTGCGGCTGAGTGAGGCGGCAGCTGCGCTGCGTCCCAGCACCCTGCGCCAATTGGTCAGCACCCGTGGCGACCGGCTGCGCAACCTCTCTTCAAGGTTGAGCCTGCGCCCGATCCGGCAGGATCTTGCGCGTCAGCAGGACCGCCTCGGCCAGCTGGCCCAGCGGCTCGACACCGTGCAGGCACAGCGGTTGGACCGGCAGCGGCAACGGCTGGAGGCAACCGGGCGTCAGCTGGATATTCTGAGTTACAAGGCCACGCTGCGGCGCGGCTATGCGGTGGTGCGCAGCGGCGAGACGGTGATCACCCGCGCCGCAGAGGCGGCATCGCAGGCGCGGCTTCATATCGAATTTGCCGACGCCGAGATCGAGGTGACCCCAACCGTGACAACGACCGCAGGCGGCGAAGCAGCCCCTGCCGTCAAATCCGATGCGGTCTCCGTTGCGCCATCGTCGGACGACCGGTCCAAATCCACCAGCCAGAAGCGCGACACATCAGACCCGGGGGATCAAGGCTCCCTGTTCTGAGCCGGCCTCTGGCGCGTGCTCAGACGCCGACGTCCGGGCCGAGGCAGAGCATCTCCTGGCCCAGCTCCTCCGCCTCGTAAAGCTCGGTTGCCTCCGGGTCGCCTTCGAACTGGGCAATTAACCCGTTGTCGCCAAATGAAAACTGCCAGCATTGCGGCGTGCCGATCTCGTCATAGACAAAACAGATCTGATCGGCTTGCGGATACCATTCGCCGTTCTGGCAGCGGCCATCCAGAAACGACCATATCACCCGGCGGTTGGGCAGATAGCGCTCAACCCCATAGGGCACGCCATCAAAACCGTAGAACAGGGTGCGGCCCTGGGTGTAGCGGTCGAACTGATCCGCTGTCAGAGGCGCACCGGCGGCGGCCGGACGGCCCTGCAGGGCGCTGCTCAACAGGATCGCCGAGAGAATCAGACAGAGCATTCGCATGGATCGACTGTGCCAGAGCCGTATCGCCCTGACCATGGTTTCCGCAGCGGGGGCGATGACAGGCAGAATCGCGCGATGCCTCGGGCACGGCGGCGCGGGCGCAGGGTTGCGCGGCGTCACCTTTGACCGGGGCCGGTGTGCTGGGCAACATCGGTGTGGAAAAAAGCCGCAGCCTCAGGTGGTTGCCCGGTGCAGATTGGTGCAGATCGGTGCGGCTGAGGTCATTGGCCAGAGCGAGGGGAGAGAGTGGGATGCCGGAATTGGGAAACAGCCCTATGGGGGATGCGTTGATCGGCGCGGCGGCGCTATTTGCGCTTGTGTATCTGGGGCTGACCGCGCGGCCGACCAGCGTGCTGCGCAGCGCGACCAAGACCCTGGCGGTGCTGCTGCTGGCGATTGCCGCCTGGCTTGGCGGTGGGCCAGTGCTGCTGACCCTCGCGCTTGGGCTTTGTGCCATTGGCGATTTCTGCCTGTCGCGGGATGGCGAAGGCGCTTTCATGGCCGGGGTCGGGGCCTTTGCAGCGGGGCATCTGGTCTATGTGTTTCTGTTCCTCGGTCAGGACAGCAGCGAGGCCGCGCGGCTATTGCAGATGCCGCAGCTGATCGGCGTTGTGGTGCTGGCGCTGGCGGGCATTGCCATGGCGCGATTGCTGGCGCCGCGTGCCGGTGCCCTGAAAGCTCCGGTGCTGGCCTATGTACCGATCATCATCAGCATGGGGCTGGCAGCCCTGACCCTGCCGCTGGGGGGCAGTCTGCAAGGGCTGGCGCTGGTACTGCCTGCGGCGCTCGCCTTCATGGCGTCCGATATCGTTCTGGCCTTTGAAACCTTTGTGCTGACCGAGGATCACCCGGCGCGGCGGTTCACGCCCTATGCGGTCTGGCCGCTCTACTGGGGGGCGCAGGCGGGGTTTCTGCTGGCGTTTCTGTAGCGGCTTAGGCCGGCTCCTGCATCGGTTTTGTGGCGGTCGGCGCACCGAGGTGCTTTGCACTTGCCGCAAAACCGCATTAGGTGTCCGCGTGACAACTCGCACAGACCCAATATGCGGAGACCGACATGGCGTTTTTCTCAAAACTGAAGGACCGGCTGTTCAAGTCGTCGAACAAGCTTGAGGAAGGGCTTGATGCCATCGTCGAAGAGGGCGCAGCCGTACAACAGCCCGCACCGGAGAAGACGCCCGAGGTGCCGCCATCCGCACCGCCAGTGGAGGTGCCGTCTGAACAGCCTGTTGAGGCACCAGAGGCGCCGCCAGTGGAGGTGCCGTCTGAGGCGCCGTCCGAGATCCCCGCAGAGACACCCGCACAGCCCGCCCGCACAGCAGAGCCGATGGCGAAACCGGCGATGAAGCCGATGCCCGCGCCGACCCCGGACCCGGTTCCGGCAACGCCTGGGCTTTTGGGGCGTCTGATAGGGCGCGGTAAGGCGGAAGAGCCGCGCCGCGCGCTGGATGACGACATGCTGGAGCAGCTGGAGGATCTTCTGGTTGCCGCCGACATGGGGGTCGATACCGCGCTGCGTGTCACTGCCAATATGGCCGAGGGCCGGTTTGGCAAGCGGCTTTCGACGCGTGAGATCAAGGAGCTGCTGGCCGCAGAGGTGGCCCGCATCATGGAACCGGTCGCCCGCCCGATGCCAATCTACCAGAAACGCCCGCAGGTGGTGCTGGTGGTGGGCGTCAATGGCTCCGGCAAGACCACCACAATCGGCAAGCTGGCCAGCCAGTTCAAGGCCGCGGGCAAGAAAGTGGTGATCGCCGCAGGCGACACTTTCCGCGCCGCGGCAGTGGAGCAGTTGCAGGTCTGGGGCGACCGTGCAGGTGTGCCGGTCCTGACTGCGCCCGAGGGATCGGATCCTGCCAGCCTTGCCTTTGATGCGATGACACGGGCGCAGGAAGAGGGGGCGGATCTGTTGATGATCGACACGGCCGGCCGCCTGCAGAACCGCGCCGATCTGATGGAAGAACTGGCAAAGATTGTCCGGGTGATCCGCAAGAAGGACGAGACCGCGCCGCATAACACCCTGCTGGTTCTGGATGCCACCACCGGGCAGAATGCGCTCAATCAGGTGGAAACCTTCCAGAAACTGGCCGATGTGTCGGGGCTGGTGATGACCAAGCTGGACGGCACCGCCAAGGGGGGTGTGCTGGTGGCGCTGGCGGATAAATTCGGCCTGCCGATCCATGCCATCGGTGTGGGCGAGCAGATCGACGACCTTGCCCCGTTTGATCCCGAAGAATTTGCGGCCGCCCTGACCGGGCTGGAAACCTCCTGAGCCGCGCGCGCCAGCCGCATCTTCTGGCTGAAAATATCCTCGGGGGTCCGGGGGTGGAAAACCCCCGGCGATCTGTTCTGGAGCAAAGGTACTGCGGTTGAGCGACTGGCTGATCTCTCTGGAGGGGACCGAGGCGGGGCATCATGCGGCGCTTGCGCTGGCGCTGATGGCGGCGATCCTGCACGCGGTGTTCGGAGCGCTGCAAAAGGGGCGATATGACCCCTGGCTGTCGCGCGGTGCAATTGATTTCTCCTATGGGTTGATGGCCCTGCCGCTGGCGCTGTTCGTGGTGCCCTGGCCCGAGCCGCATATGTGGCCGATCTTTGCGGGCGTCTGGCTGATCCATGTGCTCTACAAGATCCTGCAGGGGCTGGCCTATAGCAAGGGCAGCTACACGGTGGTCTATCCGGTGGTGCGCGGCACCGGGCCGCTGTTCACCGTGCTGGGCGCGTCGATGCTGTTTGACGAAGGCTTTACAGCGGTGCAGTGGCTGGGGGTTCTGGTGCTGCTGGCGGGGATTTTTGGACTGGCGCTCTACAATTACCGCAATCTGACCGACAATCGCGAAACCCTGGGCAGCGCCCTGGCGCTGGCGGTGGCGACCGGCGTCTTTGTGGCGCTCTACACCACCTATGACGCCTATGGCATTCGCGCGACGGCGGATCCGTTCACCTTTCTTGCGTGGTTCTTCTTCATCGACGGGCTGGCGATGCCGCCCTATGCCTATCTGCGCTGGCGGGCGATGGTGCCGCGCCCGGACCCCGGCCCTTTGATGGCCAAGGGGCTGCTGGGCGGGCTTATCGCCTTTGGCTCCTTTGGGGCGGTCATGCTGGCCACGCGGCTGGACAAGGTGGGAGAGGCGGCGGTGCTGCGCGAAACCTCCACGGTCTTTGCCGCGCTTATCGGCTGGCTGGTGTTGAAGGAAACCGTGGGGCCGCGACGGATTGCCCTGATGGCTTTGATCGCGCTGGGGGCCGTGATAGTGGAGATGGGCGGCTGATCCGGCTGGCACAGCGGCCAGGCCTCGGCGATCACCGCCGGTGAATTCAGGTTAGGAACAGGAATAGAAATGGCGGGAAAACCGATCAACCGAACCCTTAAACTGGTGCTGGAATACGGCCCGCTGGTGCTGTTCTTTGTCGGCTATCTGCGCCTGCGCGATGAGCTGCTGATGATCGGTGGACAGGAGTACAAGGGCTTTATCGTGGTGACGGCGGCCTTCATTCCGCTGATGGTGCTGTCGAGCCTGGCACTGTGGCGGCTGACCGGTCATATTTCCAGACTCCAGGTCGGGACGCTGGTGATTGTGGTCCTGTTTGGCGGGCTGTCGGTCTGGTTCAATGATGAGCGGTTCTTCAAGATGAAGCCGACGATCCTTTATGTGCTGCTGGGCGGTGCGCTGGCGATTGGTCTGATCCGGGGGGAAAGCTATCTGAAGGTGGCGATGGATGAGCTGATGCCGCTGCAGGACGCAGGCTGGATGATCCTGACGCGGCGGCTGTGTTACTTCTTCTTCGCGCTGGCGCTCCTGAATGAGCTGATCTGGCGCACGCAGAGCACCGACACCTGGGTTTATTTCAAGACCTTTGGCCTGTCGCTGGCGATGTTTGCCTTTTTCATGACACAGGCGCGGGTCTTTCAGGCCTATGCGATGCCGGACGCCGAGGTGGACGAGAGCGAGTGACGCGGGCAGGGCCGCAGCGACCCGTCCCGGTGGTGTCGCTGCGTGTCGCGATCTGCGCGCAGCGGACTTGACCAAACGGCGGTTTGGGCTTATCCGGTACGGATATATCGTGGCGATTTGTTACCGGATTGCGGGCCACGTAAAACAATCCCGCTAAAGAGGTCAGGATGTGAAGGACCCCCTTTCGCTTGGCCGAACGGGGGTTTTTTAATGCGCAACGCGCGCAAGGAGACAGAAGATGAGCGAGACCTGGAACAAGCGCACGAAACTGGTGCATGGCGGCACCCGCCGCAGCCAGTACAATGAGGTCAGCGAAGCGATCTACCTGACGCAGGGTTTTGTTTACGACACCGCCGAACAGGCCGAGGCGCGGTTTATCGAGACCGGCCCCGATGAATTCATCTATGCCCGCTATGGCAACCCGACGGTGGCGATGTTCGAAGAGCGCATTGCCGCGCTGGAAGGGGCCGAGGACGCCTTTGCCACCGCATCCGGCATGGCGGCGGTCAATGGCGCGCTGACCTCGATGCTGAAGGCAGGCGACCATGTGGTTTCGGCCAAGGCTCTGTTTGGCTCCTGTCTCTATATTCTCGAGACGATCCTGACCCGGTTCGGGGTTGAGGTGACCTTTGTCGATGGCACCGACCTTGAACAGTGGCGCGCAGCGCTGCGCCCTGACACCAAGGCGGTGTTTTTCGAGTCGATGTCCAACCCGACACTTGAGGTGATCGATATCGCCGCAGTGGCCGAGCTGGCCCATGAGGTCGGGGCCACTGTGGTGGTCGATAACGTGTTTTCGACGCCGGTGTTTTCCAATGCCATCGCGCAGGGCGCGGATGTGGTGATCTATTCCGCGACCAAACATATCGACGGGCAGGGACGGGTGCTGGGCGGCGTCATCCTTGGCACGCGCGAGTTCATCCGGGGCACCGTTGAACCCTATATGAAGCACACCGGCGGCAGCCTCAGCCCGTTCAATGCCTGGACGCTGCTGAAGGGGCTGGAGACGATTTCCCTGCGGGTCAACGCCCAGGCCGATACAGCGCTGGAACTGGCGCAGGCGCTGAGCGGACATCCCGCACTCAGCCGGCTGATGTATCCCGGCCTTGAGACCCATGCCCAATACGCACTGGTGCAGCGCCAGCTGGGCGGCAAAGGTGGCACGGTGCTGTCGCTGGACCTCAAGGGCGGCAAGAAGGCTGCATTCAGGTTCCTGAACGCGCTGACCATCCCGGTGATTTCCAACAATCTGGGCGATGCGAAATCCATCGCCACCCATCCGGCCACCACCACCCATCAGCGGTTGTCTGATGAGCTGAAGGCCGAACTGGGCATTACGCCCGGTCTGGTCCGGTTTTCGGTCGGGCTTGAGGATGCCGCCGATCTGATCGCGGATCTGACACAGGCCCTGGCGGTGGCGGAGGCCTGATCGGCTGAATAGCGACGGCGATAAGGGGGCAGGGCGCGCGCGTCGCCGCTGCCCCCGATGCCAAGCGTGATCCAAAAGGATCTGGCGTCAATCGCCGTAAATGCGCAAAACACGACGCTTTTGAATGATCTGTTTTGCGATCTGCTGCGTAACAGACTAAAACTAATCCTGCTGCCTGATGATCGGGCAGCGTCAGCGGAGGTCTCTGTTTCATGAACTCTCACTCGCGTAATCTGACCAAGGCGCCTGATCGAGCAGATGCAGAGGATGCACTCGAGCTGTTGCGCAAATGGGCCAGCACGGCAACCGAGACCGAAATTGCTCAACTAAACCCTGTGGTTGCACGGCTTCTGCCGGATGCACCCGTTGGTAATTATCCCGATCTGTCGCGCCACTACCCTGAGGAGTTTGAGGCCGATAGCAGCTATCGTGCGACCCTGCCGGACCTGCAGAACGGGCCGTCCAGCCTGATCCGAGGCGCCCATGAGCAGATCCAGCACGTCGGAATTTCCAATTTTCGCCTGCCGATTCGCTTTCACACCCGCGACAATGGCGATTTGACGCTGGAAACCAGCGTGACCGGCACCGTCAGCCTGGATGCCGACAAGAAGGGCATCAATATGTCCCGGATCATGCGGTCGTTTTACAAACACGCTGAACGCACTTTCAGCTTTGAAGTGATGGAAGCGGCGCTTGATGATTACCTCACCGATCTCGAAAGCCTTGATGCACGTTTGCAGATGCGGTTTTCCTTCCCGGTGAAGGTGCAAAGCCTGCGTTCTGGCCTGTCGGGCTATCAATACTATGATATCGCTCTGGAAATCGTGGATCACGATGGCGAGCGGACGAAGATCATCCATCTGGATTACGTCTATTCCTCGACCTGTCCCTGTTCGCTTGAGCTGAGCGAACATGCCCGCAGTGCCCGTGGCCAGCTGGCGACGCCGCATTCGCAGCGCTCGGTGGCGCGGATTTCGCTGGTGCAGGAGCCGGGCGCGCCGGTTCTGTGGTTCGAGGATGTGATCGACCATTGCCGCCGCGCGGTGCCGACCGAGACCCAGGTCATGGTCAAGCGCGAGGATGAGCAGGCCTTTGCCGAGCTGAACGCGGCCAATCCGATCTTTGTCGAAGATGCCGCGCGGCTGTTTTGCGAGGCGCTGCAATCGGATTCCCGTATCGGCGACTTTCGGGTGGTGGCCAGCCATCAGGAGAGCCTGCACAGCCATGATGCGATCAGCGTGCTGACGCAGGGGCCGACCTTTGCGGCGCGCAGCATCGACCCGCGGATGTTCGCAACCCTGATCCATCAGGGGTGATCCGGGCGCGCAGGACGCCAATCGTGCCTGTCGCCCCATTTTCCGACATAGACCCGACACCGCTGCCTGATTAGGCGGCGGTTTTTCGCGCTTTTTACGGGCGCCTCTGCAATGCGGCATTATTTATGCTGCAATGCAAAAGGAATCAGGTAGAGTTGCAACCTGTGGGGGTGCGCGCTGCGTCGTTCCCCCTGTCCGAGGGGCGGAGGGGGCCTCGTGCCAGGGCTGTCGCGCCGAGCTTACCGGGTTCGGAAGATGGTCAGACCAATGTCTCTTGTTCATCTGCGCCAGCAAGGCCGTCTGATCGCTGGCCCTGATGTCTGGCGCAGCCATATCGCGGCGGATGCCACCCGCCAAACAGGAGATTTTGATGATCCCTCTACTCGACTTCACCGACCTTCCCCGGACACCTGCTGCATTGGCAGGTACGCTTGTTGGGCGCCAGATGCGGTTCTGGCGTGGGGCCGTGGCCCTGATGGGGGCAATGCCCGCCGCGCAGATGGCGGTTGCCAGCCATGCGATTGCGGTGGGGCTGAACCAGACCCGTGTCAAGACCACCGCCGCGCGCAGCACGGAGGCAGCCAGCCGCAGTGCCGAGCCTGCCGCAACCGCTGCGGAGAAACCTGCGGCCGCAAAACCAAAGCCCGCCCCGCAGCGCAAGCCTGCCCGCAAGAAAACCCGCCCGGCACGGACCAAGGCGGCGACCAGCACGCCGACGGTTGCGCCAACGCCGCAGCCCACCGACAAGGCGGATACAGCCGGGGCGTCCGATTTTTCCAGCAAGCGCAAGGTCGCGACGAGCGAAGCCGATGTGGCAAAACCTGCGGCCCCTGCCGCTGCTGCCGCCGTGACACCCGATACGCCCGCCGCCAAGGCCGCCGCCGCCGGACCAAGCCGCAAAACCACCCGCGCGCCGTCGAAACCGGCAGCGATGCCCGCCAAGGATCCGGCCCCGGCATCTTCGCCTGCATCGCAGCCCGCTTCGCGGGCTCAGCTGTCGCCGGTTGGCGCGAAACAGGCCGGAACCACCAGCACTCAGGCGCTGATGACCGGTCAGGGCGGGGGGGGCGGCACGTCGGCCAGTGCGATGACGGCGAAGGTCGGCACGGTGTCACAGAAGTCGACAAAACCCTAACCCCGGGTCGCAACAGTCGCGCAGTCTCTTGACACTCCGCCCGGTGGAGGCCAACGCTGCGCGCATGTTGGATCTGCGTCCGGTTGGATATGTCATTGGCCTTCTGGTGGCCATCCTTGGGGCAACCATGGTGTTCCCGCTGGCTGTCGATCTATACGACGGGCAGGGGGAATGGCCGGTCTTTCTCGAAAGTGCCGTCATCACCATCCTCGGCGGCGGGCTGATTGCGCTGTCCTGTGCCAATGGGGTGCGCGAGGGGCTGACGATCCAGCAGACCTTTCTGCTGACGACGCTGGTCTGGGTGGCGCTGCCGGTGTTCGGGGCGATCCCCCTGATGCTGGGCGCCACTGAACTGCGCTTTGTCGATGCGTTCTTCGAGGCGATGTCCGGCCTTACCACCACCGGCTCCACCGTGATTTCGGGCCTTGATGGTCTGCCGCGCGGACTGCTGCTGTGGCGGGGCATCCTGCAATGGCTGGGCGGCATCGGCATCATCGTGGTGGCCATGGTGTTCCTGCCGGAGCTGCGGGTTGGCGGCATGCAGATTTTCCGCTCCGAAGCCTTTGACACGATGGGGAAAATCCTGCCGCGCGCGCAGGCAATCGCGAAGCAGATTTCGCTGATTTACGTCGGCCTGACCGTGGCCTGCATGGTGGTCTATATGCTGTTGGGGATGCAGCCCTTTGACGCGCTGGTGCATGCGCTGACCACATGTTCCACCGGTGGTTTCTCCAATTATGATGCGTCTTTCGGCACCTTTACCGGCGCGCCTGAATATGCTGCATCGGTGTTCATGATCCTCGCGGCGCTGCCCTTTGTGCGCTATGTGCAGATGGTCAACGGCCATTCCAAGCCGCTGTTTCGTGACAGCCAGATCCAGACCTTTCTGGCCACCATCCTGATCCTTGTCGTGGTGACGGCCTGTGTGCTGGTCTATGTGTTTCCTCACCACCCCGAGCAGGCGGTGCGCGAGGCGCTGTTCAATATCACCTCGATCATCTCCGGCACCGGCTACGCCAGCGTCGATTACATGCAGTGGGGCAGCTTTCTGGTGATGCTGTTCTTCTTTATCGGGCTGATTGGCGGCTGTGCGGGGTCAACCGCCTGTTCGGTCAAGATTTTCCGCTATCAGCTGCTGTTCGCCTCGATCCGGGTGCAGATCCAGCGCATTCATTCGCCGCATGGGGTGTTTGTCCCGCGCTATCAGGGCAGGGCGGTGGACGCCGAGGTGCTGAGCTCGGTGATCTCCTTTTTCATGTTCTTTGTGGTCACGCTGGGGATCGTGGCCTGGGCGCTGGCGCTGACCGGCCTTGATTTTGTGACGGCGGTGTCGGGGGCGGCAACGGCTGTGGCCAATATCGGCCCCGGCCTTGGCGACCGGATCGGGCCTGCGGGCAACTTCTCCACGCTGAACGATGGGGCCAAGTGGATCCTGAGCGCAGCGATGCTGATCGGGCGGCTGGAGCTGATGGCGGTCTATGCCATTCTGACCATCCGTTTTTGGCGCAACTAGGCAGATCGACCGAAACGCGCCGCTTTGACGCATCAAAATTGCGTGTTGCACCGGCGTTTCTGCGTGTATCGCTACAATCCGCAGGCTTGCCCTTGTGGGGCCGCTCGCATAAGAGGCGGGGAGTTGAAACCCGCAAGCGCACGGAGAGTTTTGCCCAATGCCCGTTCTTGTGATGAAATTCGGCGGTACATCTGTCGCCAATCTGGACCGCATCCGCCGCGCGGCGAAACGCGTGGGCGTTGAGGTGGCCAAGGGCTATGACGTGATCGTTATCGTCTCTGCCATGTCGGGCAAGACCAATGAGCTGGTCGGCTGGGTCAATGAGACCTCGCCGCTGTTTGATGCGCGCGAATATGATGCTGTGGTCTCCTCGGGCGAGAATGTGACGGCGGGTCTGATGGCGCTGACGCTGCAGGAGATGGATATCCCCGCGCGCAGCTGGCAGGGCTGGCAGGTGCCGCTGAAAACCACCAGCGCCCACAGTCAGGCCCGGATCGAAGAGATCCCGCCGGAGAACATCAATGCGAAGTTCGGCGAAGGCATGCGCGTCGCCGTGGTTGCAGGGTTTCAGGGGATCAGCCCCGAAGGCCGTATCACCACGCTGGGCCGGGGCGGTTCGGATACCACCGCTGTTGCCTTTGCCGCGGCCTTTGAGGCGGAGCGCTGCGATATCTATACCGATGTGGACGGGGTCTATACCACCGACCCGCGGATCTGCGATAAGGCGCGCAAACTGGATAGGATCGCGTTTGAAGAAATGCTGGAGCTGGCCTCGCTGGGCGCCAAGGTCCTGCAAACCCGCTCTGTTGAACTGGCGATGCGCTACAAGGTGAAGCTGCGCGTGTTGTCGAGTTTTGAGGAACAGTCCGACGAGGCCGGAACCCTGGTCTGCGACGAGGAGGAAATCATGGAATCCAATGTTGTGGCCGGTGTGGCCTATTCCCGTGACGAAGCCAAGCTGACCGTGCAATCGGTCGCCGACCGTCCCGGCATCGCGGCACATATCTTTACCGCGCTGAGCGATGCAGGTGTGAACGTCGATATGATCGTTCAGGATATCTCGGCCGAGGGTCGCACCGATATGACCTTCTCCTGCCCGACCGATCAGGTGGCGCGCGCCGAACAGGCGTTGCAGGCGGTAAAGCAGAAGGGCGAGCTGAACTACGCCGAACTGCTGGCTGACCGTGATGTTGCCAAGGTCTCGGTGGTTGGCATCGGTATGCGCTCACAATCAGGGGTTGCAGCCAAGATGTTCAAGGTGCTGTCGGACGAGGGCATCAACATCAAGGTGATCACCACCTCCGAAATCAAGATTTCGGTTCTGATCGACCGGAAATACATGGAACTTGCAGTGCAAGCACTGCATGATGCCTTTGAATTGGACAAGGCGGCCTGATCTGGACCTGGCTGCCTGACACCGAAACCTGTGTGAACGGCCCCCATGGTAAAGACGACCGAATCCGAAAGTCGCAATCTGTTGATGCGCTTGCGCGAGGCGATGGCCGGTGATGATGCCGGTCAGGCCCGGCTGGACAAGATCACCCAGCTGATCGCCGATAGCATGCGCAGCGAGGTGTGCTCGGTCTATCTGTTCCGGGACGAGGAGACGCTTGAGCTCTGCGCGACTCAGGGTCTGAACGTTGAATCCGTACACCAGACCCGTATGCGGATCGGCGAGGGGCTGGTGGGCCGTGTGGCGCGCTATGGCAAGGTGGTCAACACCCCGGATGCCCCCAACGCCAAGGGGTTCCGCTATATGCCGGAAACCGGGGAGGAGCGTTATGCCTCTTTCCTGGGGGTGCCGATTCAGCGGCTTGGCGAGATGCTGGGCGTGCTGGTGGTGCAGTCCAAGGACGCGCGCGAATTCTCCGCCGATGCGGTCTATGCGCTGGAAGTGGTGGCGATGGTGATTGCCGAAATGACCGAGCTTGGCGCCTTTGTTGGCGAGGGCGCGGCGCTGTCGCCCCTGCACCAGCAACCGGTTCTGCTGCGGGGAACCATCGCGCAGGAAGGCGCTGTTGAAGGCCACGTCTGGCTGCATGAGCCGCGCGTTGTTGTGACCAATCCGATTGCCGATGACCCGCACCGCGAGCTTGAGCGCCTGCATGAATCGGTCGAGGAGCTGCGGGTCGGCGTCGACAAGATGCTGGAGGTCTCCCAGACCGGTGACAAGGAACAGTTGCAGGTGCTGGAAGCCTACCGGATGTTCGCCAATTCCAAAGGGTGGATGCGGCGGATGGAAGAGGACATCGGCCGCGGTCTGAGTGCCGAGGCGGCGGTGGAGAAAGAGCAGTCCCAGGCGCGGGCGCGCATGGGGCAGGTGCAGGATGCCTATCTGCGCGAGCGGCTAAGCGATCTGGATGATCTGTCCAACCGGCTGCTACGGATTTTGACCGGGCAGGGCCGTGAAACCGGTGCTGAGCTGCCCGAGGACCCGGTGCTGATTGCACGGAACATCGGCCCCGGTGAACTGCTGGAATATGGCCGCAACCTGCGTGGCATCGTGCTGGAGGAAGGCTCTGTCGGCTCTCATGCGGCGATCATTGCCCGCGCGCTGGCCATTCCGCTGGTGGTTCACACCAAACGCATCACCACCGAGGCGCTGAACGGCGACCATATCATGGTGGACGGGGAGCAGGGCGTCGTGCATCTGCGGCCGGATGACACCGTTGTGGGGGCCTTTCGCGACAAGATCGCGATGCAGGCCAAGGCGCAGGAACGCTATGCCTCGATCCGTGACAAACAGGCGCTGACTCGCGACGGCACACGTGTGAACCTGCTGATGAACGCCGGGCTGATGGCCGATTTGCCGTCGCTGGAAAACTCCGGTGCCGAAGGCGTCGGGCTGTTCCGAACCGAGTTGCAGTTTCTGGTCCGCAACCAGATGCCGAAACGATCCGAACTGGTGGCGCTGTATCAGCGGGTGTTGGATGCGGCTGGCGGCAAGCGGGTGGTGTTCCGCACGCTGGACATCGGGTCGGACAAGGTGCTGCCCTATATGAAGCCGACCGATGAGCCGAATCCGGCGCTTGGCTGGCGGGCGATCCGGGTTGGTCTCGACAAGCCCGGTGTGATGCGGATGCAGTTGCAGGCGCTGATGCGCGCCGCCAACGGGCGTCCGCTGACGGTCATGTTCCCGTTTGTGGCGCAGTTCGAGGAGTTCCGCGCCGCCAAGGCCGAGGTCGCCAAGACGCTGGAACGCGAACGGCGCCTCGGGCATCCGCTGCCGGAAAAACTGGAAGTCGGGGCCATGCTGGAAACCCCGTCGCTGGCCTTTGCGCCGCAGAAGTTTTTCGACGAGGTCGAATTCCTGTCGATCGGCGGCAATGACCTCAAGCAGTTTTTCTTTGCTGCGGACCGTGAAAACGAGAGGGTGCGCAAGCGTTACGACACATTGAACGTGAGCTACCTGAGCTTTATCGCGCAAATCGTTGAGCGTTGCGAGATTTCCGGGACACCGCTCAGCTTTTGCGGCGAGGACGCCGGGCGCCCGATTGAGGCGGTCTGCCTGGCGGCGATGGGGTTGCGGGTTCTGTCGATGCGACCTGCCTCGGTTGGCCCGGTCAAATCGCTGCTGATGCGTGTCGATCTGAATGCTATTCGAAAAATCATTGCTGACGCACGCCACCGAGGCGAGCAAACGGTGCGGCCGGCTGTGATGCAATATCTGCGAGAGCTCTGAGCCGGGATCCTTCGCACCATAGTCTGCATTGGGACCGCGCAGCCGAGGCTGCGCGGATTTTTTGACTGAGTATCAGGTCAGGGGCTGCAGCCTATGAGTGTGTTGTGGATAGCCGTAGGTAACGGGTCTGGCTGGTGGCTTTGGTTTGCTCTTGATGAATCGTGACTGCGCAATCGAATTTACTCTTTAACATTTTGTTAATACCTTCCAAAATTGACTTATCTCGATATTTTTGTCGGTTCTGAATGTCCCGGCAGGGTGTCTCGTTTGGGTTGAGAATGCCCAAACTGTCCCCCAACTTATCCACAGCGCCGTCCCTGTTGTTCAGGTTGTTTTATCTATCTGAAAACATTGAATTAATTGTGGTTTTGCGGGAGATCGGATGACCCGTTTGAGACAAGTTCTCTACATCAATTGTGAGGCTTATCCACTTGAAATTTATCGGGAAATTATGGCTGAATAGCTTGGGTTTCCCGCGCCCATGGCGATGGCGTCCGAGAAAACCGGGGCAAGAGTCATGCTCTTGCCAGTATTGCAGGGCGGAGATGAATATTCCCTTAACGCGGATCTCCTGCAGGTCTGGCAAAAGCTTCAAGTTTAAAAGTTTAAGCTTGAAATTTATTGCCGTGCGCTTATCCTGTGCTCAGCTTTGATCGCAATAGGGGAGTGGCACCATGAAAATCGCCTGTCTGGGAGGCGGCCCCGCTGGCCTGTATTTCGCGATTTCGACCAAGCTGCGTCAGCCGGATGCCGAAATCACGGTTTTTGAGCGTAACAAGCCCGATGATACCTTTGGTTGGGGTGTGGTGCTGTCTGATGACGCGCTGGACAATCTGGCCGCCAATGATCCTGTCAGCGCCGAGCGGATCCGCGATAAATTCGCCTATTGGGACGATATCGCCGTGGTGCATGACGGCGTGCGGACCGTGTCGGGCGGGCATGGGTTTGCGGGCATCGGTCGCAAGGCGATGCTGGTGATCCTGCAGGAGCGGGCGCGCGAACTGGGTATTGATTTGCGGTTCGAAACCGAAGTCGGATCGGCCGCGAGCTATCAGGCGGATTATGATCTGGTCGTGGCCTGCGATGGGCTGAATTCGCGGGTGCGAACCGAGTTTGCCGCGCATTTCAAACCAAACGTCGATGTGCGCCCTTGCAAGTTTATCTGGTTGGGCACACAGCAGAAATTCGATGATGCCTTTACCTTTATCTTTGAGAAGACAGAGCATGGCTGGATGTGGATCCACGCCTATCAGTTCGACGCTGACACCGCGACGGTGATCGTTGAATGCTCGGCCCAGACCTGGGAAAACTGGGGCTTTGAGGCGATGAGCAAGGACGAGATCCTGCGCACCTGCGAGGCGATTTTTGCCGATCATCTGGATGGGCACGCGCTGATTTCCAACGCTGATCACCTGCGCGGCTCGGCGGTCTGGATCAACTTCCCCCGTGTGCTTTGCGAAACATGGTATCATCAGAACGTGGTCTTGCTGGGCGATGCCTCGGCCACGGCGCATTTCTCCATCGGGTCGGGCACGCGACTGGCCTTTGACAGCGCCATCGCATTGGCGGAGTTCATCAGCACCGAACCGACGTTGGAACAGGCCTTTGTCCGCTATCAGGAGGAGCGGCGGCTGGATGTGCTGCGGTTGCAGTCGGCGGCGCGCAACTCCCTGGAGTGGTTCGAGGATGTGGAACGCTATCTGGATATGGATCCGGTGCAGTTCAACTATTCGCTGCTGACCCGGTCGCAGCGGATTTCCCATGAAAACCTGCGCCTGCGGGATGCGGATTGGCTGGCGTCGGCTGAGAAATGGTTCCAGACGCGGGCGGGTGCCAGCGAGGATGCCCCGGTGCGCCCGCCGATGTTCGCCCCCTACCGGCTGCGGGAGATGCAGCTGAAGAACCGTGTCGTGGTGTCGCCGATGGCGCAGTACAAGGCCAAGGATGGCTGCCCGACCGACTGGCATCTGATCCACTACGGCGAACGCGCCAAGGGCGGAGCAGGGCTGGTCTATACCGAAATGACCTGTGTGTCGGCGCAGGGGCGGATCACGCCCGGCTGTCCGGGGCTTTACGCGCCCGAGCATGAGGCCGCCTGGACGCGGCTGACGGAGTTCGTACACAGCGAGACCGACGCCAAGATCTGCTGTCAGATCGGCCACTCGGGCCGCAAAGGCTCCACTCAATTGGGCTGGGAGACCATGGACGCGCCGCTGCCAGAGGGGAACTGGGAGACGGTTTCGGCCTCTGCTCTTGCGTGGACTGAGGATAATCCGGCCCCGCGCGAGATCACAGCGCAGGAAATGGAGGCCATCAAGGCGCAATTCGTGGCCGCAGCTCAGATGGCGGATCGTGCCGGGTTTGACATGATCGAACTTCACGCGGCGCATGGTTATCTGATTTCATCCTTCATCTCGCCCAAATCCAACATTCGAACCGATGAGTATGGCGGCGCGCTGGAAAACCGTCTGCGCTACCCGCTGGAGGTGTTTGAGGCGATGCGGGCAGCCTGGCCTGCAAGCAAGCCGATGTCCGTGCGTATTTCCGCCAACGATTGGGTCGGCGATGAAGGCGTCACGCCGGAAGAGGCGGTCGAGATTGCGCGGGCGTTCACCGCGGCGGGCGCGGATATCATCGACGTCTCCGCCGGACAGACCACACCCGAGGCACGGCCGGTCTATGGCCGGATGTTCCAGACACCGTTTTCGGATCGGATCCGCAATGATGCGGGCATTGCGACCATGGCGGTGGGCAATATCTATGAGGCGGATCACGCCAATTCGATCCTGATGGCCGGCCGGGCGGATCTGGTCTGTGTCGGGCGGCCACATCTGGCAGATCCCTACTGGACGCTGCATGAGGCGGCGCGGATCGGTGATCGCCATGCAGACTGGCCGTTGCCCTATCAGGCCGGGCGCGATCAGGCCTGGCGTCTGGCCGACCGCGAGGCGGAGGTGATCCGGGCATGAGCGAGATTTGCGGGAAACATGTGGTGATCACCGGCGGCGGCTCTGGCGTGGGTGCCGCCCTTGCGCGGGGCTTTGCGGCGCAGGGCGCGCGGCTAACGCTGCTGGGGCGGCGCAAGGCACCGTTGGAGGAGGTCGCCGCCGAGGTGGATGGCCTGCCACTGGCCTGTGATGTCACCGATGCCGAGGCGGTCCGCGAGACGCTTGCGGCGGCCCGTGAACAGCAGGGCCCGATCACCATTGCCATTGCCAACGCGGGTGCGGCGCCTTCCAAGCCCTTTGCCAGAATGGATGAGGGCGATTTCGCAGCGGCGCTTGCCGTCAACCTGTCGGGGGTGTTCAACCTGTGGCAGGCGGCGCTGCCCGATATGAAGGCCGAAGGCTGGGGACGGATGATCGCCGTGGCCTCCACTGCGGGGCTAAAGGGATACCCCTATGTCGCGGGCTATTGTGCGGCCAAACACGGGGTCATCGGTCTGACACGGGCGCTGGCGCAGGAGCTGGCGCGCAGCGGGATCACGGTGAATGCGATCTGTCCGGGGTTCATTGAGACGCCGCTTCTGGAGCGGTCGATCGCCACCATTGTGGCGACCACCGGCATGAGCGCTGAAGACGCGGCGAAATCCCTGCGTGCAGGCAATCCACAGGGGCGGTTCATCCAGCCGGAGGAGGTGGCGGATGCCGCGCTCTATCTGGCCGGGACGGCTGCCGCATCCATCAATGGCAGTGCGCTGCCGATCACCGGAGGCGAGATCTGATGCAGACCGACCGCTCCAAGGACCGGCTGCGGCTGTGGCTCAAGGTTCTGAAGGCCACCCGCGCCGTGGAAAGCGAAATCCGCGAGAACCTGCGGCAGGAGTTCAGCACGACTTTGCCGCGTTTTGACGTGATGGCAGCGCTAAGCCAGCATCTTGACGGGCTGAAGATGAGTGAACTCTCCGGCGTGCTTAAAGTCTCCAACGGCAATGTGACCGGCATCGTCGAGCGGCTGGTGGATGATGGCCACGTGCAGCGCGAAAAGGTCCCCGGTGACCGGCGCGCCAGCCGGGTGCGGCTGACCGAGGCGGGGGTGGCGGAATTTGCCCGCCAGGCCGCCGCGCATGAGGCCTGGATCGACCGGATGTTTGACAGCGTGCAGGAGGCGGAGGTGCAGACACTGTCCGACGCGCTGGATCAGGTGGCTAAACGGCTTGAGAATGAAGGACGCAAGGGATGATCTCGACGGATACCAAGTATTTTCTGTGCTCTGTTGACGCGGGTGTCGCAACGGTTGCGCTGAACCGGCCCGAGCGGAAGAACCCGCTGAGCTTTGAGAGCTATGCCGAGCTGCGCGACTGGTTTCGCGAGCTGCATTACGATGACGACGTAAAGGCGGTGGTTTTTGCACCCAACGGCGGCAACTTCAGCTCCGGCGGCGATGTGCATGATATCATTGGCCCCCTGACGCAGATGTCGATGAAGGAGCTGCTGGCCTTTACCCGCATGACCGGCGATCTGGTCAAGGCGATGGTGAATTGTGGCAAGCCGATCATCGCCGCGCTGGACGGCGTCTGTGTCGGGGCCGGTGCGATCATCGCGATGGCCTCGGATATCCGGATCGCCACGCCCGAGGCCAAGACGGCCTTTCTGTTCACTCGCGTCGGGCTGGCAGGCTGCGACATGGGGGCCTGTGCTATCCTGCCGAGGATCATCGGTCAGGGACGGGCGGCGGAGTTGCTTTATACCGGGCGATCCATGAGCGCGGATGAGGGCCATGCCTGGGGGTTTCACAACCGTATCGTGGCGGCTGACGAGCTGATGGCTGAGGCGCGCAACTGGGCCGAGCGGATCGTTTCGGGTCCGAATTTTGGTCACATGATGACCAAAACCATGCTGGCGCAGGAATGGTCGATGTCGATCGAACAGGCCATCGAGGCCGAGGCGCAGGCGCAGGCGATCTGCATGCAGACGGCCGATTTCGAGCGCGCCTATCAGGCCTTTGTGAAGAAAGAAAAACCCCTGTTTGAAGGGGATTGATCCGATCCCCGGAGACCGCGGCGCCGGAGGAGGGCGCAGAGGCCTCCGGCGGGAGTATTTGGGGAAAGATGACAGGCGCTGCCCTGTCCCGGGAGGAGCGATATGGCGGATAGGACGTTTCTGAGCTGGCCGTTTTTCGAAGAACGCCATCGGGCGCTGGCTGAGGAGCTGGAGAGCTGGGCTGCCGGGGCGCTGGCGGACATCGATCACGGCGATACCGACGCGGCCTGCCGGGCGCTGGTTGCGGCGCTTGGTGCAGGCGGCTGGACGCAGCATTCCGGCGCCATGGCCGGAGAGGCACTGGATGTGCGCACGCTCTGCCTGATCCGCGAAACGCTTGCGCGGCACGACGGTCTGGCGGATTTCGCCTTTGCGATGCAGGGGCTGGGGACCGGGGCGATCTCCCTGTTTGGCAGCGCGGCACAGCAGCAGGAGTGGTTGCCGCTGACCCGCTCGGGCAAGGCGATCGCGGCCTTTGCCCTGACGGAGCCGCAGTCGGGGTCGGATGTGGCCAATTCCACCATGACCGCGACGCTGGATGGCGATCATTACGTTCTGAACGGGGAGAAGACCTGGATCTCCAACGGCGGGATTGCCGATGTCTATACGCTGTTTGCCCGTACCGGCGAGGGACCGGGGGCGAAGGGGCTCTCGGCCTTTGTGGTGCCTGCGGGCCTGCCGGGGTTTGAGGTGGTGGAGCGGCTGGAGACACTGGCGCCGCATCCATTGGCGAGGCTGAGGTTCACAGATTGCCGGATCCCGCGCAGCGCCCTGCTGGGGGAGGCGGGGGCCGGTTTTAAGATTGCGATGTCGGTGCTGGATGTATTCCGCTCCACCGTGGCGGCGGCTGCGCTGGGGTTTGCCCGCCGGGCGCTGGACGAGGCGCTGGCACGGGTGACGACGCGCCATGTGCAGGGCGCGCCGCTGGCGGATTTGCAGATGGTGCAGGGTCATATCGCCGATATGGCGCTGGATGTGGATGCAAGCGCCCTGCTGGTTTACCGCGCCGCCTGGGCCAAGGACAGCGGCGCGGCGCGGATCACCCGCGAGGCCGCCATGGCAAAGCTGTTTTCTACCGACCAGGCGCAGCAGGTCATCGACAGGGCGGTACAGCTGCATGGCGGTGACGGCGTACGGCAGGGCCAGAAGGTCGAGGAACTCTATCGCGATATCAGAGCGTTGCGGATCTACGAGGGGGCTTCGGATGTGCAGCGTGTGGTGATCGCCCGTCAGGCGATTTCCGCGTTTCAAAAAGGGGGCTGAGATGCTGGGACCAAGCGCACATATCGACACATTCACCCGCGATAACCTGCCGCCGGCAGATCAGTGGCCGGAGTTCCTGATGGAGGGGTTCGACTACCCCGAGAGGCTGAATGCCGCGGTCGAACTGACCGATGCCATGGTGGCCAGGGGATTTGGCGACAATACCGCCCTGATCGGCAACGGGCGGCGACGCACCTACAAGGAACTGGCCGATTGGACCAACCGGCTGGCCCATGTTCTGGTCGAGGATCTGGGGGTGAAGCCGGGCAACCGGGTGCTGATCCGTTCGGCCAATAACCCGGCCATGGTGGCCTGCTGGCTGGCAGCGACCAAGGCGGGGGCGGTGGTTGTGAACACCATGCCGATGCTGCGGACGGGGGAGCTGGCCAAGATCGTTGACAAGGCTGAGATCAGCCATGCGCTCTGCGACACGCGGCTGATGGAGGAGCTGGTGAGCTGCGCCAAGACCTCGGCATATCTGACGTCCGTTGTGGGGTTTGATGGCACCTCCAACCATGATGCCGAGCTGGACCGGCTGGCGCTGGAAAAGCCGGTGAGTTTCGAGGCTGTGGCCACGGGCCGGGACGATGTGGCGCTGCTGGGCTTTACCTCGGGCACCACCGGCGCGCCAAAGGCGACCATGCATTTCCACCGTGATCTGTTGATGATTGCGGATGGCTATGCGGCGGAGGTACTGGGCGTGACGCCCGAAGATATCTTTGTCGGCTCGCCGCCGCTGGCGTTTACCTTCGGTCTTGGCGGGCTTGCGATTTTTCCGCTGCGGTTCGGGGCGGCGGCGACATTGCTGGAGAATGCCTCGCCGCCGAATCTCATCGAGATTATCGAGAAATACCGGGCGACCGTCTGTTTTACCGCGCCAACCGCCTATCGGGTGATGTTGCGCGCGATGGAGGAGGGGGCCGATCTGTCGTCGCTGCGGGCGGCCGTTTCCGCGGGCGAGACGCTGCCCGCGCCGGTTTATGAGGATTGGATGGCGCAGACTGGCAAACCGATGCTGGATGGAATCGGGGCGACGGAGATGCTGCATATCTTTATCTCCAACCGGTTCGACGATCATCGCCCGGCCTGTACTGGCAAGCCGGTCCGGGGGTATCAGGTGCGGGTCCTGGATGCGGAGGGCAAAGAGGCGCCGCGCGGTGAGGTTGGCCGGCTGGCGGTCAAGGGGCCGACGGGTTGTCGCTATCTGGCGGATAGGCGTCAGGACAGCTATGTGTGCGATGGCTGGAACATCACCGGCGACAGTTTTGTGATGGACGCTGATGGCTATCTGCATTTTGCGGCGCGCAATGACGATATGATTGTCTCGGCCGGGTATAATATCGCAGGCCCGGAGGTTGAGGCGGCGCTGCTGTCGCATGAGGCGGTGGCCGAATGCGCGGTCATTGGCGCCAAGGATGAGGCGCGCGGAGAGATTGTGCAGGCGCATGTGGTGCTGGCCGAGGGCAGCAGCCCGTCGGATGTTTTGACCAAGGCGCTTCAGGACCACGTCAAGGCGACCATCGCGCCCTATAAATATCCCCGCGATATCGTCTACATCGACGCGCTGCCGAAAACCGAAACCGGCAAGATCCAGCGGTTTCGCCTGAAAGCGGAGTAGCGCAGGGATTCGCCTCGGGATTCCGGCCGCTAGAGGACAGGCACCTGTTCCAGCCGCCGTATCAGGTCGGGAGAGATTGCGTCCGGGCCATCGTTGAACTGGGCACGGGAGACGAAATTCAGATGCCGTGAAAGCAGCGTCAGCTTTGCCGAGGAGATCTCTTCGTAGAAGGCCTTCATGTCGTCGCGCGCCATCAGCTCGGTGATCTTGCTGCGGTGGGCGGTGACCGCAGCGTCATGCAGCGCCTTGATCCCCTTGAGCCGTTTGAGCCGGGTCAGTTCCTTTTTCGTTGCCGGAAGGCGGCGCTGGATGGAGAGATCCTGTTCCATGTTGAAATTCATGCGCATCCAATAGGCCAGCCCCTGGTCGCGCTCCACATGGTTCACCCGGCCACGGTCGCGTTTGACAAGGAAGCTTTCGGTGCTGCGTACGGCGTAATGGTTCAGCGTCACCATGTCGTAGCCGTGGTCGCGAATGCCGAAACGCCAGCCCTGATCGGCCATATCCTCGGGCACCGGTTTTCCCGTGCCTGCCACCCAATTCGGCATCCCCTCTATGCGCCGTTTCAGCGGACGGTGGACGCCAATGCGGTCATAACCTCCGGCGACATGGTGCCCTCGCGTTCGGAACAGGGTTTTGATGCCCCAGGCCTGGATCGGGGCAGGGCAGTATTTGGGCGCGCAATAGGTATGCTGCTGGGTCAGCAGCACGTCCCCATAGGAATCGCGGAAACTGTTGCCGAACAGGCGCCATTGCATCGAGATCATGTCTGGATCACCGGTGGCAGCAAAAAGGCTGTCGAGGTCGCCGTCGCCAACGTGAATGTTCACGAACTCATCCACATCAGAGACCAGAACCCACTCGGCCTCCCGGACCAGATCAAGACCTTCTGCGAATTTCAACGCGCCTTTCTGCGGATTATAGCCGCTGCCCATCTCCTGATAGGGGTTGTCCATCCGGGTGACATAGCCACGGGCCGCCAACGCATCGAGCAGCTCGACGGTGCCGTCGTCGCAGTCATTGGTGAAAACCAGGATATGATCGAACCCGAGGGCGCGGTGGTGGGCGACCCATTCCAGGATGAAGGGGCCTTCGTTTTTCATACAGGTGATGATCAGACGTTGAGCCGTCTTTGCAGGGCGTGTTGTCATGACCTAGCCCTCTGCCTCGGCGAGTTCGGCACGCAGCCGTTCCAGCGAGTTGCGAATGTTTTTCGCATTGCGTTTCTTCAGCGTGTATTCGCAGACCTGAATGGCCAGTTTTCTGTGGTTTTTCTCCTCGGCCTTCATCAGGAGGTCGTGCTGGTATCGGGGCAGGTCGCGGCGTGCGCGCAGAAGTTGGTAGAACCGTTGGGAGGTGAAACGGCCCTCGCAGATTTCGTTCAGCATCGGTTTGAGGATGTCCATATTGGCCAGCGCCTGCGGCAGCTGGTGGCCGAAGAACGGCATCCTCATCTTGCGGATATTGTCACCTGTGAGCCGGTTCACCTGTTCCACATCCGGCGCGAAATAGGGGTCGTACAGGACCACGACATCCTCTGCCGACTGGGTCGCCTGCGCGGCATCCGCATAACGGTCCTCCCAATCCAGACGCGCGGTCCAGCCCCAGCGGTTGTCATCCGGCAGGATGCGACGGTCGAGCGTGGTCTGCGGCGCGATGGCAAAGACCTTGGAGCCTGGCACGCATTGCGAATAGGTGAGTGCGCCAAAGGCCCCCATGGAGGCGCCATAGAACAGAACCTCGTCAAATTGTGCAAAGAAGCCGCTGTCGCGCAGCTGGTCAAAGCTGTCATGCACGAAGGGGTTACGGAACCAGTTCCGCTTGGCGCCGATCACGCCAAGCACCGAACAGCCCATGGTCTGCGACAGCAGCTTGTAACCCCAGGGCCAGCGCTGGCCCTCCTTTTGCTGGACGACATGGATATTGTCGAAGCTGACCACCAGACGCTTGCCAGAAGGCTCGTAATACAGCGCGTTGTCCTTGTCCTCCCAGAAGAAGCCGGCACGCTGGGCGGCATGGGCGCGCATGTCGGTGAACCGTGCATCACTGGTCATCGGCTGGGCGCTGTCCGGCGCGTCCGGACGCCCGACGGCGGAACGATCAAGGGCGCCCTGATTTTTGATCTGGGCATTGGTGGCGGCCGGCGCGATCGTGACCACGCGGCTGGCAGGCGCCGGGGCAGGCGCGACGACGGCAGGCGCAGGCGCAAAGGGACGCTGCATCTTCTGGGCGAGGTCGGCGATATCGATATCGGCTCCCAGCTCGGCCTCGCGTGTTTTCAGGTCCGCAACGCGGATCTTGCCCTGCACCATCTCTTTCAGCAGCCGGGTCTTGGCCTTGATCTGGGCGGGAGAGAGCAGCAGCGCCTCCGGTTCGGGGATCTGCACACCTGCCGGGGTGCCTGCCTCGGCCTGATCCTCAAGCTTGGTGAGGTAGATCGCATCCGGGCGCGCGACCTCGGTCAGGTTTTCATATAGATTGGCGTATTCCGGCTGAGATTTCAGATCGTCGATTTTGGCCCTATGCCATTGCACGGCCTCTTTGTGCAGGCGTGCCAGCTGCGGATCCGCCATCAGCTGATCCAGTTCGGCCCGCATCATCGGCAGGCGATTGAGCATCCGCCCGTCGGTTTCCGAGGCGTAGTTGCGGCGCGCCCAATAGTCGATCCCCTGATCCTGTTCGGTATGGTTGATCCGCCCACGATCCCGTTTCACCAGGAAACTGTCGGCCGACCGCAGCACATAGTGGTTCAGTGTCGCCATCTGATAGCCAAGCGAGCGTTTGGTGGAGCGCCAGCCGTTGTTGGTGAGCAGCATATCAGGCATGACGCGCCCTGACCCGTTGACCCAGCGCACCTGCGAGACGTTGTCTTCGTTGTCGATCTTCAGCGGGCGGTGAACGCCTATCTTGGTGTAGGGCGCGGATTTATGCACCATGCTCTTGAACCCCCAGCCAAGCCTGGGTTTTGGGATGAACTCGGGCGCGCAGCGGGTGAACTGTTCGATAATGGGGCGGTCTTCATAGGTGCCGACCCCGCCATTGCCGAAGAATTTCCAGGTAAAGGAGATCACATTCGGATCGCCAGCGGCCCTGAACAGATCGGCAAATCTGCCGTCACCGACATGGATGTTCACAAATTCATCGACATCAATGGTCAGAACCCAATCCGCAGCCTTGAAGGCAGGCTGTCTCATGGCGTCCTCCAGCGCGACATGCTGGGGCTTCTTGCCGGAGGCCGGATCCCAGGGATTGTCAACGCGGGTAACCAGCCCCAGTTCTGCCAGACGGTCCAGCATCGCATCGGTATTGTCGCGGCAGTCGTTGGTGTAGATCAGGAAGTGTTTCGCCCCGATTGCCTTGTGATAGGCGATCCACTCCAGAATGAACGGGGCCTCGTTCTTCATCGAGGTGAGGATCAGGATATTGTCGTGGGAAACCGGCTCTGCCAGCGGCGCGAGGCGATCCACGAGTGTTTCGGTCCGCAGCTCCAGATTGTCGATCGCCCGCTGGTAATGGGCGCTCTGCGTGAGACGATCCAGCGGCATTTTGAGCAGGGGGTGCGCGGTCTGTTGTGCTGCTGCCCGTGGCGCCGGAGCCGGGGTTTTTGCGGTTGCAGCCGCGGCTTTGGCAAGTTCGGCCTGAGTGGGTTTGCCCTGTGGGGGCCGGTCCGGGATCGGTGCGGCGGCGGCTTCGATATCATGCCGGACCAGCGCGCGGCCGAGATAGCTGTCGGGATGAGGAATGCCGCCTTCATGGGTGATCAGGCGTCGGCTCAGCCGACGGTTCCACAGATGCACACCATAGCAGCCCTCGTCGATCTTCTTCTCTACGGTATAGCCCGGTGACAGCAGGTTCCGGCGTTCTTTGAAAGAGATCTGAAAGAAGGCCATCTGCGGTTTCACATGCGCCATCTCACCGGTTTCATTCAGGAAATAGGTCAGCGCCGACGGCCCCCAGACGCCCCATTTCAATTCGGAGACATGAACCGGGTTGCCAGCCGCATGAGCCGCTTCCAGGGCCGCGCGTTCCTCGCCCTTGACCCAGGGCGGGATCGGGTATTCGTTTTCGCAGAACGTGTTCAACCGCTGTAGCGTTCGCGAAAACCGGGGCAATCCCAGAACTGCATTACAGACCAGCCGTCCCGGTTTTTCCCAGCCAAAGACCCATTGGTCCTGAAAATCCCAGGGTTTGACGCAGAGAACGTCGGCATCCACCCAGATCACATTCTGCATCGAAATCATCTTGTAGCGAAAGGCGTCGGCATGAACCGCAGGCGAGCCGGAGACCTTGTGGCGGATGAAATCCGACGCCGGGAAAATCCGGTTTGCATCCATCAGCTCGACACCCGGCGGGCAGTTGTCGACCGTCTCGTAGGTATAGAGCAGGGTGCGATGCCCGTGATCGGCAAAGGATTTCAGACAGGTTTGCTCAAGATAGCTGAGATTGCCACCAATCCAGAGGGAGGCGATTACCGGGAGGTCAGACATAGTATTGCGCACTGCTTCATTCTTATTCTGGGACTGTCGAAGGGGCGCTGGTCTACCGTCCGGGGCCGCGAGATCCGACGCGCGACCGCTGCCAGCTGCAAAGCTGAGCCTGCAAAACGGTTTTCTGTCCGGCAATGCCCTGTTCGACACTCATCCTCGTGACTGCGAGAGGTTCGCGAAGGGGCGTATCGCCACCAGAGCCCCTCTTGATTAAGCAGGGACAGCCCAGGCCGCCCGCACGTCCTCAAACTCGTTTTTATCTAACTACCGGAGCCACTTGACCGTCTGCTTGCGATCATTGCCTGAGGTGACCCCACATGTCATAAGCGGACGATAACCTACCTTCAGGGCGCGTTCAAATGATTGTAAGCCATAAGCACAACTTTGT
This sequence comes from Phaeobacter sp. JH20_34, assembly GCF_048056095.1. Taxonomy (NCBI): domain Bacteria; kingdom Pseudomonadati; phylum Pseudomonadota; class Alphaproteobacteria; order Rhodobacterales; family Roseobacteraceae; genus Phaeobacter; species Phaeobacter sp. JH20_34. The sequence goes on from NZ_JAYMWT010000004.1 coordinate 227,231, forward strand.
TTACGTCAAGCCCGGCAAGACTGCGGGCAGCTCGATCGAGCTGGCCATCAGCGCCTATTGCGGGCCACAGGATGTGATCACCAGGCTGCGCCCGCGCGAGGAATATCAGCGCGGCGACTGTGCGGCGCGGATCGAAAACCCGCAATTCGTGAATATCAATTCCGGCGAGACCATCGAACTGCAGAACCATTCCAGATACAGCGATGCGCTGCGGGTATATGGCGAGCAGATCGTCGACTATGATGTGGTTTGCACCGAGCGGAACCCGTGGGAAAAGGCGATCTCGTCATTCTTCTGGAAGGGAAACAGGCGCCCCGAACGCCCGGTTGAGCCGCGATTCAAGAGATTTGTCAACGACGGTCGCTGGCCGCAGGATTTCGATGTCTACTCCGTGAACGGTGTCTGTGTCGCCGATCACATCATCCGGGTCGAACGTCTGACGGAAGACTACCGCGATTTTCTCGGATCATTGGGCATCGTGATCGAGGGGGAGATCAGCTTCCCGGCCTCCAAGGGCTTTCAGCGCCCCAAGGAGGCGACACGGGAGGTCATGTTCACGCGGCCTTGGGTGATCCGGGCAGTTGAGGAGCATTCCCAAGAGCTGCGCTCGGTGCTGCCCTACCGTTTCGAAGACCGCAGCGCACCGGAGGTCCACCTGAGCCCGGACCGCCGAACGGCCCGCTATCGGTTTCTGGAACAAAACGCCTGCGGTCCCGCCTATTGGCAGCGCGTGCCGACATCCACATCGGCCTGATCCGGGGGGGGGGCAGGCGCAGTGCCGATGAGTTCAGTTGAACGCCCGGAGGGAAGTGCCAGATCCGCCTTTAGAGGCGACGCGAGCAAAACAGTCAAAGCTGTCGCGCATCGCGCTGTCAAATCTGACGTCTGGAGGCGAGTACCGGAATCGAACCGGTGTACACGGATTTGCAATCCGAACCCAAGTCATTGAAATAACTACATTGAGTGTTGAGAAAAAGGCGGAATAAAACGGAAACGAACCGTGAAAGTTGCGAAGGCTATTTGCGCCTCCGCTGCGCTTCCAAAGCCCGCACTTTCTGCCGCGTCGAGCCTGCGTATTTTGCAATCATCGCCTTCGTGGTGTGGCCGGTGACTGCCGCTATCAAATCATCGTCGCAACCCAGCGCGGCCAGCTCTGCCGCCGCGGCATAGCGCAGCCCGTGCAGGTCATAGTCCTCGGCGCCAATCACCTTGCGCACGTTCATCACCGCCTCATGAGCACTGCGGTAGCTGGTCGGCTTTCCGCGGCCCCATGCGCAGATCGTCGGGCCAATCTTCTGCGTGTCCGCAAGAATGGCGCGCAGGTGTGAGGTGAACGGCACCCACAGTTTGGCTCCGGTCTTTCCCTGCGCCACGTTGATGCCGTCGCCCTCTATATCGCTCCAGCGCATTTTCAGAACATCACCGATCCGCTGGCCGGTCCCAAGGCACAGTTCAAATACTAGCAGCGCCCGGCCGTCAGCGGCGGCGCGGAATTTCTCGATCATCTCCAGCGGCCATGGCTCGCGCGGCTTGGTGTCGGCTTTCAGCAGGGAAACGCCCTTGGCCGGGTTGTCGTCGCGCCAGCCCAGGTCAATCGCGTGCTCCATCAGGATCCGCACCACCTGCACGATGTAATTGGCAAAGCGCACGGTCTCGGCGTTGGCATCCCGCGCTCTGATCACGTCCTTGCGCTTGATGCCAGCAACGGCCTTGCTGCCGATCTTCTCCCGCACCCATGAGAGCACTTTGTCGTAGTCACGCGCTGTGCGAGGCGCCAGGCGCTTGTAGCGTTGGCTGCGCTCGTAGTTGGTGACAAGGGCAGAGAATGTCTTGCCGGTGGTTGGGGCCGCCTGCGCGCCATTCAGAAGGGCGGCATACTCCAGAGCGAATTCCTTGGTGCCAGGGCGGCTCTCAATGCGTGTGGTTTGGTAGCCGCGTCGCTGGAAGTACAGCACGCCTTTCTTGTTGTAGACATGCGCTGGTAGTTCTCGCTTCATCGTTTGAAGTCCACCTGATCGAAGTCGTCCAGCTCGCCGCCGGGTGTTGCCGGTTTAACATGCACCTTTCCATCCGGCTCGATGATCACGGAAAACCCTTGTGCGGCCCATTCTGTGACCGCCTTGCGTAGATCCGCCGGGCGCCAAAGCGGCTTGGTGACTGGTTCATGCTTGCCCATCAGCTATCCTTTCTTGTCGGAATGCAGGCTGCCGCCAAGGGCCTTGTATGCGGTGACTTCCTTCATGTGTTCCTCCGGGCTTAGTTGGATTGGGTCTTGTCCAGTTCTTCGGTCAGGTTTCCGGTTGCGCCGACACCATGACCATCAAGGCCAAAGAGCAGATATTTCCCGCCCTCTGTTTTACCCACGGCGTTGAATGGACCGACGGCTACGATGGTGACGGGCTTGCCGGATTGCCGCGCATATCGACGCCCGATCTTAGGTGTTGGGTAGGACAATGTTTGGCCTCCGGGCTTTGCTGGATTAGTCGTGGATGCGGCTGGTTTTGTCAGTTGCGTGTTCGGTGAACATGCCGTTGTGGTGATCGGCAATCGCCATCGCCACCTTGTTCGGAAGCCTGCAAGCAATGATCCCGTCAGTCCCGGGGCAGGTCACATTGGAGAACTCTGCGTCCATGTCTTCTGGGCGGTGTGCCTGCCACGGGTAATCAGAGGGGCAGGGCACGTCAGGATCTGGTTCCCAGCGCTTCAGCGGCTTGGTGATATCCATGGGGTTCCTCCGGGTGGTGCGTTTCGGGGTTGGGGTTAGGTGAAATCGGGAACGTAGGGTTGCACGGGCAGCGGCGTCCAGTGGGTGTGGTATCCGGGCCAGCCGCCAACATCGAAGCGGGCGGCGGGTTTTTCGCCTGTCTCGCGATGCGTGTGGCATTCGACGGTATGGCCGAGGTCAAGCGGCGATCCAACATAGGGCGCTTCGCCTAGCCAGTCGTTTCCGTCCCAGCACCACCAGAGCACGTCGCCGTGATCTTGGTGCCATTCATCGAGAGGGCGCGGCACACGGTTTGCGTCGCGCGGCGGTTCGGTCATGGGGTTCATTGGTTCCTCCGGGGTTAGGTGGAATGGGCGGCGCGCTCATGCGCCGTTTCATATCCATCGGCCTCCTTCTCGAACTCCTCGGCGAGTTCATGCAGAGAGGCGACATGATCGCTACAGAGCCGGGTCGGGCGGCTTTCCAGCATCTCTGCAATCCGTTTGAGGTCATGCGCGTGCCCGCGCCATTCCGTCGATACCTTCATTGTTTCCTCCGTGGCGGTTTTAGGATTCAGGTTTCGCAGCGAACACGCGCTTGCGAGCGGCTTCATAGGGATCACCGCGATAGGGGCTTTGAGCCAGTGTCTCAATCATCCGGGCGATATGGTCAGCCTCACGTGCTGCGGCCCGGTCGCCGGGGTAGACCGGCTTCCCGTTCTTTTCGCACTGCCTGATTTCCCGGCGCAGAGCGTCAGCGCGTCCACGGGCCACGCGCGCGGCGTCGGCGACGAACTTCTTTTTCCCTTCGGGCATGGTCTCTCCTGGCGGTGCGTTTCTGGGTTGGCGGTTTCTGGATTAGTAAACTTGGCGCTGCTTGCCGCACTTGGTGCATTCCTGCCCGATGCCAGGCACCAGCGCTTGGAACTTCGTTGCGCGCCAATCGTGGCTGCAAATCATCGGCTTGATTTTCCGCAGTGCGCGCGCTGTCAGCTCGACGATGAATGCCAGAGCAAACATCCAAGCCAGCATCGTGCCAATGATCGCCAGAAAAACGAAAAAAAACGGAACCTCGTTGACTTGCGCCCAAGCGAAAAAAGCTTCTGCCATATTTCTCTCCATTAAAGGGGTGCGTTTTAAGCGCCGCGCTCTACGGCGGCGGGCGAATGGGTGGGCGGTCTCAAGAGGTCGTGAACCATGCGAATATCGGCGTCAGAGGCTTCGGCGTTCAGGGTCAGCGATAGCGCCTTTGGGTTCTCACCATCGCGGCCAACACCCAAGACCCGCAGCGCACTGTCAAAGAGGGAGCATGGCCACTTCATCAGATGGTGCTTGATTGCGTTTCCCGCGCGCGCAGCTGCTTCGCAGTGAGACGCGCCTTTGCCGTAAGTCACGACATGCTCATATCCATCATCGCCAACTTTTCGCGCCAATACGATCACCTGATCCCAGCCATAGGTTTCGGCGATGTCACGGGCTGACTTGATGGGCAGTTTGATTTCTTCGCTCATAAGGATCTCCATCAAAGGGGTGCGGTTTTTGGATTCAAAGTTCGGACAGCGCGTAAGCGCACTGACGGTGCGTTTCGTATTCCGTGTCAGCCTCACCGCGATCCGCGGCTTCATCCTCGATCCACCCGCGCAACGCGTTGATCCTCGCGCGCATTTCTTCCAGCTTCGCCTCGTAGTAGCGTTCCGTGGTTTCGAGGATGTCGGCGTCCACATATTTCTGAAAGTCGCAGTCGCGTTCATCATCGCCCTCCCACCGCGGTACGGTGGCCTGCACCGACAGCACCACCATTCCGGTGCCGTTGTGGTGTTCGTCCAGTTCGGCCATCCAGATTTCACGCGGCCATTCCGGGTCGTCTGTTTCGCTCATAGTGCCTCCGGTGCGTTTCGGGGTTGGGGTTCTAGGACTCGGGGTCCGACATGTCTTTGACGTTCTTGACAAGGCGCTCTGCGGCCTCGGCAGTGTAGGGCTTATCCTTGTCCGTCAGTGCACCGCCCAGGGTGACGATATCAGCCGCCACCGAAACCGGCACATCCACCACCGCGCTGGCGGCCTTCATTGCTGACTTCAAAATTCCGAACATGGGTATTTCTCCTTCGGGGGGGATTGTTGGAAATCAGACAGTGACATCGCGCCGGTCGATTTCGTCGCAGATCTGCTGCACTAGAGCTGTCTGCCGGTGATGGATATCGGTCCCCCAAGCGTTGATCTTGGTCCGCCACATGCGCAGGGTCGCGTCGTCCATTTCAGCAAGTGGCGGAACCGCCTCGAACACGTCGAACCCTTTGCTCTTGAGGAAGCTGATCGCATTCAAGATGCAGGGATCTGGTTCGGCCTCACGTGAGTTCCACAATTCCACAAGCTGACGCATCACATCGACATTGCGGCCAAACACCGCCGGGTCGGCGCTGCCGGTCACCTTGCAAATGTTCTTCGGGTGTCCGTTGGGGTGGTATTCGCCCTCGAACTGGACGCCATATCCGAGGTTCAGAACAAGCTTTGACATTGGTCCCTCCATCAAAGGGGTGCGGTTGTGGGGCTGGTGGGATCAGTAGTCACCGACAGAGGTGCAGACCTCGTCCTCATCGACCTCGATCACGGTCTCCGCGGCGTACATAGCCAAGAGGCGCTGGGCGAGGCCGTAGGGCTTATTGGTGGTGAAGCCCTCCCGACCGCCCTTGCTGGCAATGACGCCGGTGTAATCGCGGATACTACTGATGGTGCCAGTGTGCAGCTCATCGCTGTCTTGGTTGAGGTCGGGTTTCAAGCCATGGCGGATGCGCAGAGTGATGTCGCAGGAAGTCTTTTCCAGGTGCTCATAGTACGCGCTGTCATCAAGGTAGATCGTCCACTCAGGGCCAAAGCACGTGCTGTCCCGCGGATCCTCTCGCTCAACGATGCAGGTCACCACCTCACCATATCCGCCATCGCTCTCGTGAGGCGCCCTCATCTCTTCCACGATCTCAGAGAGCTTTACCGATTTCGGCGCGATCTTGAGCATCTGAGCGATATCGTCTTTCAGGCGCCCTTCGATCAGGTCGGACGCGATGGTCTCCACCTGTTTCAGAACCATGCCGCTAATCAGCGTGTTGTAGCTGGGCAGGTTCACATCGTTGATCTTGAGGGCCTCGGAGATCTTGCGCTCCAACACCTGGCCAAAGGGTGAAAAGCTGCGTGTCGCCTGTTCAATGGCATTTTCGACCGTCTTCGCGATCTGCTTATCCACGATCTCTTTCACGCGCTCCGGCGCTGTGGCGTTGGCCAGAGCTTGTGCGGCCAGCTGTGCAATGTCGGTTGTCGGAGTGTCGACTTTGTCTTTCATGATGGCACCTGTGATTTACGATGTCAGCGCTGGGCGCGGCCGGTTTCCGTGAGTGGGGTTGCCGCGCCCGGGTGGAGCGGGCGCCACCCCGCATGTGTTGGAAAAGGGCCGGGACCGTGGCCCCGGCCAGTTTGTGCCTCAGCAGGTTTCAGGCCTCGGCAACAGGGAGTGAGGGTGGCAGCGGCGCCTGTCCGTTGTAGGGGCAGTCAGGCCGCCAGTCGGTGGCGCGGCGGGCCCTGGTCAATCGGCAGGACATGCGGGCCGCGCGGATCCACGCAGACAGCGCGCTGGGCAGGTCGATGCCGTCCACGCTGATGCCCAGAAGCTCCACGCATCTCCCCGCAGTCTGAATATGCGCGCGAAGATTGCCTTTCGCTGCTTGACGGGTGTTTGGGCTTAAAGACACCCAGTTCCGTTTGGTCTCCGGGTCTTTATGGGTGGTCCAGCCTCGATCGCGCAGCAGTCGGATAAGGCCGCCGTAAACCTCCTCCTTGAAGGACGGTTCGTTGGGGTCATCCTGCCAAATTCCGATGTGTGAATCGTGCAGGTTTATTTCCAGCTTTCTCATTGGCGAGCGAGCTCCTGAGTTTCGGGGCCTTGTGTAGACGCGCTGGGCGCGATGCCAGCATGGTGAGAGTTGGGATTATTCAGCGGCGATGGCTGCGGCGTTGCCTGGCATATCGCCGTTGAGGCCAACCAGCCCTGCAGCGACGACATTGAGAGCTGCTTTTCCCATTGGGCTTGCCGCCCGGTGCGCCCGTACGATCTTGATCTCGTCGGAGTTCAATTCGCGGTCGGCGTTAGGTTTGGCGTCTTCTGTGGGGAAGAAGTCTGACGTTTTTGCTTCAAGGTGATTGGCAATCATCCAGAGGCGGGACGCGCTGACCCGGTTTGCGCCAGTTTCATACTTCTGGATTTGCTGAAACTTGATACCCACTGCGTCTGCGAGCTCTTGCTGCGAAATCCCTGCCAGAAGGCGAGCTTGGCGGATCTGTTTTCCAACGTGGATGTCGATGGGATGCGGCATTGCGATGTTCCTTTGATCTATCTGCACATGGGCGCGGCCGGTTGCCGTGAGTGGGTGTTGCCGCGCCCGGCGGAGCGGGACTGCCCGCGTTGTTCAAAAGGGGCCGGGGCCGTAGCCCCGACCAGTTCTTGCGTCGGCAGGTTTCAGGCTTCGGCAAGGGGGGAGTTGTTCAGGAAGCGGCGCTTGGCCGTTGTAGGGGCAGTCGTGGCGCCAGTCCGTCGCGCGCCGTGCCGGGTCAAGGTTGCAGCGGACGCGAGCAGCCCGGATCCAGCTGGAGATCGCGGCATTCACATCAGGGCCGGTGCCCTCGATGCCAAGCATCTCGATCTGCCAGCCACTGCCGCCCTCGCAGACCGCCGGGGAGACCTTGCCTCCGTTAGTCCGGATCAGAGTCCGACGGCCAAAGCAGGAGCGGTGCTCCAGATCTAGGGCGGCGGCGTGGATTTCTTGATGGGTCACGGGCGATGCCATGGCGCTACTGCCGCACAACATGGGCGGGCAGCTTATTGATGAGCCAGCCCGCCAAAAGGGTTGGTGCCTTACGAGGGCGCGCCACCGTGTCCAGTTGCTCTGCCAGTCGATAGGCGAGCAGTTCACCTGCCATTTCTGGAAGCATATGCCGGGCCATGGCCGCCAACTCTTCGTCAGTGCAGGTGGCCAAAGATGTCACAGGATCATTGCCCGCCATGGCGCGCAGCTGGCCGTCTGAAATCAAACTTTCTGAGGGTACGTTCTTCATTGCGATTCTCCCTTGGTTGAGAATCAAAGTAATGTAGGAAAAATCCTACGTCAATAAGCTAAAGAGGATAAATCCTATACATAACTTCCACCCGCCACCTGACTTGCTGCAAGGGTGGTGTGCTGCGCGGGCAAAAAGAAACCCCAGCACAGTGGCCGGGGTCAAGGAGTGTAGGGTGGTCACTCCAGAGGTGCTTAAAAACGTCTCTGCCAAACTTCTCAGGAAGAGGTCGGGCCAGAACAACATGCGGGCAGAGTGGTTAACGTGTGGTTAACAGTGTGGTCAAAGAAAAACCCCGACGTAGTCTGCGGGGCGAGGTAGACTAGTGTTCGTTAGGCGCTAACCAGCTGTGTTGGTATGGTTGCAGCTGTCAGAAACTCTTTGCTGTCTTTGAGCTTCGCCTTGATTTTGAGCTCTCCATCTTCCTTTAGTGTAAAGTGAAACTGTGGCAGTGGGATGGCTGAAAACTGTTCCTGATCGCCGACGTTCAGTTCTCCTTCAGCGGACATGATTTCCGCTTCATTTAGGTCCACTGATACATCAATGGTGTGTTGACCTTCCGGTAAATTCCAAAACCTTAGTAGTGCGGTCAGGCTGATGTCAGTCGGGGCATTTGCGGCAATGGCTCCAGTGTACATCCCAATGATGAATACCTTCCCATTGTTCTCGACGCGAATATCTTCGCAGATGATAGCATCGGCTCTATAAGTCACGAACTTGTTCCGTTGTTGGCTGTAAGTTCAGATTTCTGAACGGTTTTGAATGTATTGGCAGCCACTGATGACATATTCGAGCTTTGATTCACGTTCGGGTTTCTGGGTATGTCGGTGTGGTGCTTGCAGTTGTTCCCGTTGGCCTTATCTAGCCATTGCAGAGTTAGCGTAGGTTCAACGCCAAGGGCCCAGCAGATCTCGGCTATCGTTCTTTCAGTAAGGTTGTTTTGCCCCTTTAAGGCCCTTGAAATCACGGACTTATTTACGCCGATTAGCTCTGCGATCGAACGCTGAGAGATTCCTTTTTCCCTCTTCGCCTTGAGCGCGGCCGCAAGTAAAAGGCGGTGATTGCGTTCCATGAAGTACGCGGCTGCAGCGTCCTTAGGGGTAATATCGAAGTCAAACTCTGCAGACATCTTCTAGGCTCCCTTCCACATACTTAGGGTGGTCAAGGTCAAGTTGCTCTCTGAAGGCAGCGGATCGCTGAACCATTTCATCATATAGTGTCTTTTCTTCTTCAAGCATGTTTTTCAAGGCTGCGCAGACGATGACAAAGATGCAGGTGTCGGTGAACCAACCGTACAGTCGTACGTCAGCGGTTTTGATAACCCAGATTGCCTTATCCTCTGGACGCATAACGTGGGGTTCTAGTTCGCCGGCCATGTCCTCGCCGACGACAAATGCGTGGATTTTTGCTGCTACTTGGTGCGAGGGTTTAAGAGCGCCAGGAATTACACCATCAGATTTGGCCTTGGGTAAAGTCGTTTTGAACCATTCGATAACCTCATGGGAGGCGTACATTGCTCGGTTGGGTTGCTCGTGAGGTCTCAAGTTACCTTTCATCTTTACGAGCGCGCCTTGAGAGGCGAGTTGAACTACTGTTGCCATTTATGTCAACTTTTTTCGCATATCAATGTTTAAAATGACGTTAGCGGCGCGCGCTGTGATTAGCGCTTTTTCGCCAACTCAGCAGGCCAATGCAGCCTGACCCTCGCCGCCCAATTCAGCCGCACGTTCCACATCGTATTCGCGCCTGGGTTCAGCGAAATCAGGTGAAACAACCCTGGCTGATCCCCAGCTTTGACTTGTTTGACCCAGCCCATGCCGTCCACATCCTCGCAGACGCACCGATATCCAATGACGTCGCTTGGCACACTGTCGTGTCCGTTCCGGCTGTAAAACAGCAGATCCCCCGCGGAATATACAGGTTCCATGCTGTCGCCCTCGATCTCAACGGCAACAATGCCGTGCGGAGATAGGCCAGGTGGGCACTCGACCTGGGGGCCATCGCCCTTTTCGTAGGCATCGAACACAGGCACCTGCGCACCGGCGCCGACTTTTCCCGCTATGGCGATCGTGTCGCGCTGAGGGACCGTGCCGCCGATAATCTCCGTGACGTCCACCTCCAAGACTTCAGCGATTTTCAGAATGTTTGCGAAGGTTGGGTTCTTTGTTTTTCGGATGATGATGTCACGAACACCGGTCGGGCTCATACCTGCAGCCAAGGACACGGCCCGTGGGTTGGTGCCCTTCGTTTGCACTAATTTCTCAATTCGCTCTGCGATCATCTGTCCAGTGTCCATGTAGGGATTATCCTACATGCAGTAGGCGCCCGCAAATGGGATAAATCCTCTTTACAGTGATGGATAAATCCTACATCATGCCAATCATGATGCTATCTGAGTTCAAAGCTGAAGTTGAAAAGTTCCTGAGTGAGACAGGGATAGCCCCTTCTCGTTTGGGTCGAGAGGCGCTGAACGATCCGGGCTTCGTGTCTGGTCTTCGGAACGGCATGGAGCCGCGCGAAGTAACGCGCTCCAAGGTTCGTGGAAAGATGCAAGAGCTTCGCAAAGCCTCGCAGCCATCCGCCGCCTAACCCTTCCTCAATGCCAATCACTGCTTCCATGCTTCCAATTTGGGCGCAGTCAGCACAAATGCCAAAGCAATGAGGTTGCCCAGCATGGCGAACCAGCGAAACTATCTTCACACACTTATCCGCGGCTTGGTGGTCCGATACTTCCCCGGCAAACAGAACTGCGCGGCTCGCGAAATCGCAGAGTTCTGGGCCGGTCGCGGGCTGGAAGACAGCGATGTCGATTTTGGTGGTTTCTCACGCAAGATGAACGGAAGCCGCGCCTTCGATGTCTATGACCTCTTCGCCCTCGTTCAGATCACGGGCGATAAGCGGCCTCTGCTGGCCTTTAATGAGGTCCAGGAGGGGAACCTACCTCCCAGCATACCAATGCCCGTCTTGGCCGCGCGTGCTGCCAAAGAGTCAGGCGAGTCTGTTTCCGCAGCAATCGAGGGGGGAGACCTCGCTGAGATCGCGCGTGAAGCCGGGGAAGCTGAAGCCGCGCACCGAAAGATCCGTGAAGAGGCAGAAGCCCTTATGCGCAGCGGCCCTAATCCCGATGAAGACGGGGCAGCAGCTGCCAGTTCCGGAGGTCACAGCGATGGCTGAGCGCAAGCGGATCCTGGATCAGAGCTATTTCCGCATCGGCCACGTGGTGGTCAGGACAACCGTTCACAGAGAGAACGGACAGACATTCAGCCTTTTCCCTGATGTCGAAGGGGGAGAGGCAAAGCCATTGTTCACCGGCCACATTGAGAAGGGCATGGGGACAGAGCTGCGGCGGCTGGCGCACCACTTTGACGACTTGGAGGCAAAGTTGCCAGAGGTGGGACGATGACCAGCCGCCACCAGCCTATTCGCTGCGGGATCAGCTGCGGCGTTTCAATGATAATTCACGCTGATTTCTACTGGAGGCAGCAATGACACAAGGCGGGGGCCAGAGAGGCCGGGCCGCTGATGAGCGGTATCTCGAAATGGTGGCAATGCGTTGCGAGGGCATTGCCCCTCAGAGAATCGCGGACGCGCTGGGCGTGTCGCTGAGCTCAGTGAAAAACGCAACGCTTGCTGTTCGTCGCGCCGACGAGGCTGAGGCCGCCAAGAGCGGGGAAGACATTTCTAGCAGCTATTGGCCAGATCGGGGCCGCCGTGGGGAGTTGAGAGCATGAGCCACAAGGCAGTCAGCTGGGCGCTTGAGCAACGCCACCTAAAGCCGGGGCCATGGATCGTATTGATCCAACTGGCTGACCGGCACAACAAAGACACCCTGCAGTGTGACCCGGATCAGAAGCTGATCGCGGCTGACTGCAATATGTCTCGCGCCACGGTCAACCGGCACCTTGAGGACCTTGAACACACAGGGTTGATCCGCCGTATCCCGCGGGTAAATCCTCGCACGAACAAGGCGCTTTCGACATTCTACATATTGGGCCTGAATTTCGACAATCCACCAGAGGTCGAATTTGCTGTGTCTCAAAATGAGACACGGAAACAGAAGGGGCAAAAGGAGAACAAAGACGCATCCCGTGTCTCAAATTGCGACACGGTCCCGAGTCTCAAAAAAGCGGATTCCCGAGTCTCAAAAATCGCGATTCCCGAGTCTCAAATTGAGACACAAACCTTAGTAAATAAACCCGTAAGGGAACCTTGCGCGGCTGGCGCCCCGCACAATTCCGAATTTGATTTTGATGGTTTCGTTGCCGAGTTCTCAGCAGCCTATCCCCGGATGGGCCTGCCAGAGGCGACCGAGGACGCACTGCGCACGGCGCTGGGCGAGGGGGCGGATCCCGCAGAGATCCTGGCTGGTGCCCGGGCCTATGCGGTCGAGCAGGATGGCAACGCCCCGCGGTATGTGAAGCTCTCCGAGAACTGGATCGCTGAGAAACGCTGGCGGCAGCACGTCACCACCCCCAAGGCCCAGGCTGATCAATCCGAGGTGCTGGCCTACTGGGCGAAAGAGATCCTTGAGGCCAAGCCCCACATGCGGGGCCGTGTGTCGCCGTCCATGGCCCGGGAATGCCTGAGCGCGGGACTGGTGACCGAGCAGGATTGCCGACAGGTCGGGGTGTCGCTGTGATGTCGCCGCATTCGGATCCAGAAACCCACGGCGTGCAGTTTGGCCGGGTGGTGGTGACTGTCGACGCCGCCCTGGGCGATTGCATCGTCATCGCCCCGCAGCCCGGCCCGATCTGCACCAGCCCCAAGCGCATGCGCCTGAACAGCCTTGATGAGATCCGCGGGGCTTACCGCACCCAAAGCCGCCTCGCTGCGCGCGTACCGGATCAGCACCCCCACGCCAAAGACATCGCGTCAGCGCTTGAATTCGCAGGAAAGACGCTGAGCGCCGCACAGGGCGCAAAACACCAACCGAAAGGGCAGAGCAATGCTTGATCAACAGGAACCGTCCAACGCGCAACTAGAGCGCGCCGCTAAGATCTGGGACAACGTGACCGGCGCGTCATCAGAATCCATCGCTGCGCGTGTGACGGGTGAGCGCGAGCAGCGCGGTGACTACCCGCTGGATAGTGCCGATTTCGGGCGCTGTGAGCGTCTGCTGGATGCGGTGCCTGGCTTGCGGGATCAACTGTCTATGATGACCGACGTCAACGCCTACTGGGCAGCTCTGGTCAAGCGCTGGGATGATATCCGCAGCGCGGATGACCAAACTGCCCTGATCAAGGAAATCATTACGCCCATCCAGAAAACAGACCCGGGGCATGTGTCGCGCGGGGAAGGGGTGTCAATGCGCGTGGGGCCCAATACCTTTCAGGGCGTTGATACATCTGCCAACGAAGGCCCGCTAAAGTCCGATGGCGATGCGCTCTATTTCCGCGCCGCGGCAATTGTCGTCAGTGAAGGGAAAGCCAGCACCAGCTTTGTGCAGCGCAAGCTCGCAATCGGCTACAACAAGGCCGCGCGTCTGATCGAGCGGATGGAAGAGGCCGGGATCGTTTCTGCGCCCAACCATGTCGGTAAGCGCGAGGTGGCGACGATTGAAACGATCCGCACCGCGCTGTCCCTGCAATCGGCCATCCCCGATGACGCAGACCGCGAAACCGTTGTGAAGATGCTGACAGCGGCCTGTGACGATATAGGTGGCCAGCAGCTTAAGGCAAAGCACGCGGAGCAGCGCAAGGCCTCTGGTAAGCCCCCCATGAAGGCGGATCCGGATTTCGACAATGCTGCAGATACCGCCTACCGGGTGACAGCAGGCGAGCTGCGCCAGTTCATTGAGCGGTTCGAGCGCCTGGACGCTGAGAAGAAAGATCTGGCTGACCAACAGAAAGAGGTCATGGCAGAGGCCAAGGCCCGGGGCTACGACACCAAGGTCATCCGAAAGGTGATCGCCCTGCGTAAGCGTGACAAGGATGACATCGCCGAAGAGGACGCTGTTCTCGAGATGTACAAAGAAGCGCTGGGCATGTGAGCGCACCCATGCCGAAACCGCTTGCCAACATAACCAAAGAAACACTGGCGCCGCTATGGGGGCGTCATGACATCCCCGTTGACCGGATCGCATCTACGCTGGGCGTGACCCGTCAAGCTGTGAGCTACAAAGCCAAGAGCCTTGGCCTCCCCAGTCGCGTCAAGGTGCGCCGTTGCTACGTTGACGATGAGACCTTCACCCGGATGTGGAACGCAGGTGTCTGCTCCACGGATATGGCGGCGCACTTCGGATACACACACCGATCAGCCATTGGTACACGTCGCCGAAATCTTGGTCTGCCTGCGCGCACACGCGGGAAGGGCGGCACCAACTCTGGTGGCTGGCATCAGACAATCAGCCTCACCCAGTTCTTTGAAGCGGAACTCGCTGCCGCGATGCAGGCAGAGGCACAGAAGCGAAAGGCAGCACAATGACAGAGCGGATGACGGCAGAGCAGTACAAAGCCGCCCAGCGCGCTGCGGAGGGGCTGGGAGAAGACAGGCGTCGGGTGCGCGGCACCAAGCGCACCACGACCGCTGACGGCATCACACACGATAGCAAGACAGAGGCGGATCGCTGGGAAGAGCTGAAGCTGTTGCAGGCGAGCGGTGCGATTTGCGGTCTGCGTCGGCAGGCCCCGATCCCGCTGATCGGCCGGGATGGCCCGATCATGACGGACAGCGGCAACCAGCAGCGGGTTTACAAGGCGGATTTCGTCTACGTTGACAATGCGCTGGGCGTCACCGTCGTTGAGGATCGCAAGGGGCATGAGACCGACAAATTCAAACTTGTGAAATCAGTTCTCGCGGCTCAGGGCATTGAGCTGCTGATCACCCGCGCCAACTAAAAAGACCAATAACACAAGCTTGCAGAGGGCAGTAAGCAATGACCAATACCTACGCTATCAACACAACACGCGGCAGGGAATTCGAGGTTGAGGCAGAACTGAAGGCGATGGGCCTTCAGCCTTGGGTGCCACGCCGATTGAGCAGCCGCTACGTGAAAGAGAAGCGTGAAACGGTCTGGTATGATCGTCCATATGTTCCAAAGCTGCTTTTCTGTGTTGTACCGGCAATCTGCTGGCGTGACATCTATGATTTGAAGCACGTCATCGGAAAGCCACTGCAGCTCTCCCGGTTAGACATTGATGGCGACAGCGGGAGAGGCACACCCGGTCTGCGAGATTTTCAAGAGGCCGTCAAGACGGAGTATTTTGATACCCAGCGGTTAAAGGAAAACAGTCAGTATCAGTGCCTGTATCGACCCGGCCAGGCACTGGTCATTCTGAATGGGGCTTTTGAGGGGTTCCCCGCCTTATTTCAGGACACCGTCCAGCGGGCACATGATGATTACGCTAGGCTGAGTGTCTCGGTTGAAATCTTTGGGAGAGAAACCCCTGTTGAGCTAGACCCGGACCAAGTCAGTCCAATAAGCTGATGAGATCTCAGGGGTGTCATGACCCTACCCTTGCCAACATACAGTGGGTCACGAGGTTGTCGTTTGTCAGCAGTTGTACCCCCCTCCCTGGTCTGTTTACCTTCACATCGTCTTAGTGATCAGTCGCCAAATTGATCAGTGTATTCATCGTTGTAACGATGGATTTCGGGTACCAACCTTCATAGTCACCGACTGAAATGTGTTGTGCAATTATAGTGAGTAGCTTGCCCTGACCTTCGTAGGCCAGAAGGCATCCGTACTTTTCAACGATCTTCTTTTGCAGATCGTGACCGTTCATCTGGAGAAAAGATATTGGAATATCGAGTTGACGGCCATTCATGTATTCTATCGCATCAGTTTTCGAGCGGTCGTCATCAGGGAGAACTTCAGCGCAAAACTTATCAACCATAACTTGCCACTTTTGGTCACACCAAGTATCAAGGCTTCTGTCACCTTCGGTTTCTGATAGATAACCCGCTCTAGTAGCCGCCTCCGGTTGCCGCTTGCACATCAAGCGAATGCAAAGCACTGGATCTAATAAAAGATTCTCAATCGCATAGCGCTGACCTTCGCAAAGAACATGTACATTTTGGCTGTCAGACGAGGAATTCATGAGATCCCAATCAATCATCCCAACTAATCGTTTTATTTTTGATTCAACCATATTTTCGACTAGCTTTTTTACACGTTCACAACCGCCGCCCTCTGTACCTCCCTTTTCTTTTTTGACGCCCGACCCTAGAAAATTTAAAGAAGAATCCGATGAAATATCACCTTTCAGCCCGCGATAAAGGATGCTCCATAGCGTGGCATCATTTTCATCTTCGGTAATGACTAGACACCTAGCATCGTAGTCAATTGCCAGTGTTGGGAGTGCTTCTGTTAGAATGCGTAAAGCCTTTGCTCGCCCAATTTTCTTAAGGGTGCCAGAACAGTTGTCCATCTCATAGACTTCCTCATCCTCAACCAATGCTACCGTGGTCGGAGAGTGTGTTGTCATTATGACTTTTATACCAAGCTCCGAAACCAAGGTGTTCTTTATTATACGAAGGACATATTTCACCATACTTGGATGCAGAGTGGCATCAATTTCGTCCAACAGTAATAGACTGGGGAACGATGTAGTGTTTTTAAGGCTGATTGCATTATACAACCCCACTACAAATGAAATAAATATTCGCTCACCTGAGGACAGATCAGAGAAGTTTATCTCTGAATTGCTGCCTTTCTTTTTGAGCGTCACCAAAACACTGGAATTCAACTCGAGATAATCAGGCCGATCTACAGCAAAAGGTATATTTCCCTCATCAAATAGCTTATTCAATAGATCCCAAGGGGCGGGCTCTGGAAGAACCTCTACTTTTTCTGGTTGTTCACGATCCCTTGCGACTGAATTGCGATTTTCCAGATCTCTGTAAACTCGAAAAATTTTGTTTAAATTTTGCTCAAAGCTGGTCGGCGTTATTTGATCTATTTTTTGAAGTATTGCTCTTCTTTTTGCATCATTAGCACCGAACAGATGGCAAGCGTCTTCTATTGAGATTATCTCCTTAACACCCGTTAGGTATGATTGGGCCGCTCTAATCTGGGATTCATTTTCAGCTGAGCTATTCACAAAACGCTCTATGAATAAGTAAATGTATCTCCTCGCCTCATCGGGGTCCTCCATCGATTTCGCGTTGGCAATTATTTCGGCACATCCAAGATTATACCCAACCCTATCAATTACAATATTTATCTTTCCATTTGGATTTTTGGAAATCTTACTCAAATCCCTCGAAAGCATTTCACCCGTTGAACTTAGCTGTCCAGGTCCGGATGGTGGTTGATCCGCAGGTGAAAGTGTTGCCCACGTGAATAATTCTACACTCGAGTTATCGTTTGCCGCAGAGCTATTTATTGCTCTGGAAAGAATGGATTCCAAGAGGTGACTCTTCCCGGATCCGTTTCGCCCAGTCACCAGTGAAAAATCAGGAAGCTCAACATCATTCAAAGACTGTATAGACTTGTGACTGCTTTTATAGACTAGAGTGTGGGGCATAAACTTTGTTAACCTAAATTTCTATCTTTGGTTTGTACTGAAAAGGGTTAAGTTGACGGTTTCAGAGGCAGGTTAGTATCTCTGGCGGCTTGACGGAAGTATGTACAGCCTTGCTGCTGAATATTCTGTGGCAGCTTGAATGTCCCGGGATATGATGTATACCTCAGGTATTGTAGGATCCCCGGAGTTCGGCTCTAGGCTATGACAACCATGCGCCCCCGGTTTGCGGAACTGAGGAAAGGGCGTGTGCTACTGCATTCCAAATGTGTGCACCGCAAGGCTAGATGAGCTATTAAATTCTAAATGATTAGGATGGGGCAATTGAGCGATCGACACCCATTCTCAGGCCGCAAGGGCAGCGCGGCCCGCGACTGCTTTGCAACCACGCTCTACGCTCAGCAGGGCGGAAGATGCCGGATGTGCTGCCAGCCGATACCGGCAAGCCTCCGGGGTAAGACGGGCAAGCGCGCCGCCGTGGTGGATCACCTCCGCCCGTGGCGCCTCCGCCCGGATCTGGCTTTCCAACTCAGGAACCTTGCTCTGGTTTGCTCCGGTTGCCACCTCACTCATTGCGCTTCAATCGAAGCTGCCCACGCAGGAGATGCCGAGCTGATTGCTCTGGCCAAGGAGCGCATCGGGCAGGAGTGGTGACGAGGTAAAGCGTTTCGGCCCTATGCCGCCCTGTTTCTGGCCTTCCGGCTCTGATCTGAGGCAGGGGGGAGGTCAAAAGTTCAGCCCCCAATGCTGGAAACCTATCGCCCCTCCTGCGTGCGCAATATCTGCTCGCAAAAAGGGGGGTGTCCCCGTCGTAGGCTGGAGACTGCCAAATGGCCCAAATTCCGCGCCCTCGATACGGTGATATTTTCGCTGGCCACGACGAGGGTGGCAGTATCGCCGAACAGGCTTGCGTTCTCTGGGAGGAGTACAAAGCTGATCTTGAGGCAAGGGGCCTGTGGAATCGGGCGCGGGCTCGTACGCTTGACCGTCTGGTCCGGATGACTGCCGAGTATTTGCACTATCAACCCCTGGCGGTCGCGAGCGGGCCGGTTCGCGATAGCAAGGATGGCGGGCAGTATGCCGACATGCTTTGGTCTCAGGTGAAAAATATGGCGGACCAAATCGCCAAGCTGGAAAAATCTTTAACCCTCACGCCTGAGAGCGTTGGCGCAAAGACAGAGGCTCCGTTGAAACCTGCAGCAAAGACACCGGCGGATGAATTCCTCGGAGCGCATTGATCAGACAACGCAATATGCGCGTGACGTTATTGCAGGAAAAGTCATCGCTGGAGAGTTTGTCAGAGCACAGTGCAAGCGCCATCTAGATGATCTAAAGCAAGCGCATAGGCGTGAATTGACCTGGGATGTGAACCAGGCAGAGCGGGCCATTCGTTTTTTCCCGGCGATGCTATCGATCACTGAGGGTGCAAAGGAGGGCGAACCGTTCACTCTGTTGCCGTGGCACCTGTTTGTTGTTGGGTCGATCTTCGGGTGGCGAACGGCGGATGGCTTTATTCGATTCCGGTTTGTGTGGTTAGAGACCGGCAAGGGGCAGGCCAAGTCGCCGTTGATGGCGGCGATCGGTATCTATCTCAGCGGGTTTTATGGGCGAAAGCGCGCTGAGGTTTATTGCATCGGAGAGACCAAAGACACTGCTCGGGTCATGTTTCGCGATGCTGTGGCAATGCTGCGGGCACCGATACCTGGCAAGGGGGGCATGACGCTTGAGGACGCGGCCTACGTGATCCGTGGAACTGGAGATCTCGCCTATAGCGTCGAGCACGCAAAGAGCGGATCCTTCATGCGGCCTATCGCAAACAACGACAGCGTTTCTGGACCAAAGCCGATACTCGTGGCCGGTGATGAAATCCACGAGATGAAGACCAACAAGGCTATCGAGATGTGGCGAGCGGCCGTCACGAAAAAGCACGGCGACAGCATCTTGATGCTTGGCACCAATACCCCAAGTGCAGATCAGCATGTCGGTACAGACTACAGCGAGTTTTGCCAAAAGGTTGTGACCGGCGATTTCACAGATGACAGTGTCTTCGCATATATCGCCAGAGTTGACGAAGGCGATGACCCTTTGAACGACGAAAGCTGCTGGATTAAGGCGCTGCCAGCTCTGGGCCTGACATACCCCATCGACAATGTGCGCAAGCTGGTCGTTACAGCCAAGCAGCAGATCAGCACGCAACTCACGACCAAGCGCCTCTATTTCGGGATCCCCGTTGGTTCGGCAGGATTCTGGACGTCTGAGCAGGCATGGAAGGAAGTCCAAGGCGCTGTTGATGAGAAGGCCATGCGAGGTCGCAAAGCGCATCTGGCGCTTGATCTGTCAGAGAAAAACGACCTGACCGCGCTAACAGCCGCGTGGGAGGGGGAAAAGATCGAGGTCAAGAACTGGTATTGGACGCGTGAATTTGAGGTCGAAGAGCGTTCGACTGCTGATGCAATTCCTTACCGTGAACTGGAAGAAGCGAACCTGATCGAAATCACGCCAGGACGCGTGATTGATTACAGCTTCATCGCGGCTAAGATCATTGAACTCTGTGGCCGCCATAATGTGGTGCAGATGGCAATCGACAGCGCACATATGGAAAAGCTCTGCGAAGCCTTCGACACCGCTGGATTCAGCTACTGGATCGAAGAGGGTGACGACAAGGCGGGCTCCGGCCTCAAGGTCGTGCGCCATAAACAGGGTCACAGCGTGAGCTTTGACGCCAAATTTCTCTGCATGCCAACCTCGATCACACAGCTTGAAGATCACATGCTCAAAGGCACAGTGGTCATCGACCGGAACAAATTGACCAGCATTTGCGCCCGCAACGCAATCATCCGCGAAGACGGGTTCAGCAACCGCATGTTCGACAAATCGCGGTCGCGTGGCCGGATCGACGGGGTTGTCACCTTGGCGATGGCCGTGGGATCCGCCACCGCGGCGATGAAAGACACAACCAGCGTCTATGAGGCGCGAGGAATACTGAGCTTCTGAGGCGCACATGGGCATTTTCGACTTTTTCCGCCCTCGCGGCGAAGAGCAGCATGCGGCGAGATCGGCGCATGCCATGGCTGGCGACAGCATGTCGTTCTCTGGTTTGAACGACCCTGCATTTTACGAGTTTATTCGAGGAGGGACTACGGCTGCCACGGCGTCTGGAATGTCGGTTTCGCCCAAGACGGCGCTCAAGAATACTGCCGTTCTGAGGTCGGTGTCTCTGCTGTCGTTCTCCATCGGAATGCTGCCCTTGCACCTTAAGGACAAGGCAACCAAGGGAATAGCGGACCACCCTGTCCACCGGCTTCTGCACCGCAAGCCGAATGCGTGGCAAACGGCCTTTGAGTTCCGCTCTGTGATGCAGCAGCGCGCGCTGACGAAGGGCGACGCGTTCGCACTCAAGGTCCGCAGCGGCCAGCGGATCATCCAGCTTGTCCCGCTCGCAAATTGCAAGCCAGAGCAAAACGCCGACTGGTCTCTGACCTATACCGTCACCAGAAAGGACGGCGGCAAGGTTACATATTCGCAGGATGAGATTTTGCACCTTCGATACGGTCTTTCGGAGGATGGGATCACCGGGCTTTCGCTGGTCAATCAGGCGGCAGAGGCGATTGGGTTGGCGTTATCGGCGGAACGAGCCGCCACACGGATGTTCAGCAAAGGCATGATCGTTGGCGGCGTCTTGAAGCACAAATCTACGCTTTCGCCCGAGGTGTTCGAGCGCCTAAAGGCAAGCATGCAGGAAGCAGAGGGCGCAGACAACGCGCACAAGTGGAAAATTCTCGAAGAGGGCATGGACATGACGCCGTTTCAAGCGCCTGGCAAGGATGCCCAGGGCCTGGAGCAGCGCCAGCACCAAATCGAGGAAATCGCGCGGGTTTTCGGTGTCCCGCGCCCCCTCCTGATGATGGACGAAACCTCTTGGGGGTCGGGGATCGACGTTCTGGGGCAATTCTTCGTTCGGTATTCGCTGAACCCGTGGTTTGAGGCGTGGCAGCAGGCGATTGAGCGCGATCTTTTGACGGAGGACGAGGCCGACCGATACGAGGCGAAATTCAACGCTGGCGGGCTACTTCGCGGGTCGATGAAGGACCAAGCTGACTTTTTCGCCAAAGGCCTTGGGGCTGGCGGGCATCAACCATGGCTTCACCCCGATGAGCCGCGAGAGTGGATGGACCTTCCGCAACGTGATGATCTGCCCATGTCTATGGGTGCACAGAAAGGGGCAAGCAATGAGCCTTCGAAAACTCCCTGAGATACAAGCCGGGCGGCTTCCCAGCGTCTGCGCTTTCGAACCTGATGCAGACGCGCTGGAACGCTGGAACGCGGGGCTTTCACCGCAAGCGGCATCGGATAACACAATCACAATCCTTGACGTGATCGGAGAGGATTTTTGGACTGGCGGTGGTGTCACGTCGAAGCGAATTGCGGCTGCCTTGCGCGCCATCGGTTCACAAGACGTGATTGTCGAAGTGAATAGCCCTGGCGGCGATTTCTTCGAAGGGGTGGCGATTTACAACGCCCTCCGTGCGCACCCTCACAAGGTCACAGTGCGCATTCTTGGCTTGGCCGCATCGGCCGCGTCGGTCATCGCCATGGCCGGGGATGAAATCGAGATCGGCAAGGCAGGGTTCCTTATGGTCCACAACGCCTGGGTGGTAGCGATGGGCAATCGCCACGACCTCAAGGACGCTGCAGAGACCATGGAGCCGTTCGATGACGCAATGGCGACCCTCTATGCCGACCGTGCTGGGGTCGAAAAGCCCAGAGCCGCAGAATGGATGGACAACGAGACATGGTTCAACGGCGAGCAGGCAGTAGAGGCCGGTCTTGCCACTGGGTTCCTTCCTGCGGACGCTGTTTCTGAAGACAAAACCAAGGCAGAGGCCGCCAAGGGCGTGAATGCAACCCGCCGCATTGATGCGCGCCTCGCAAAAACCGGAATGCCTCGCTCAGAACGCCGCGCGCTTCTGGCCGATGCAAAGGGGGGCATGCAGGACGCTGCCCCGACCGTCACGCACGACGCTGACGAAATCGCGGCCCTCGTTTCGGGCCTGTTCAAAGTCTAAAATCAGGAGACAACTCATGTCCAAGCACATGATCCCCGCGAAAGCCCGCGGGATCGTCGCCGTTCGTGCAGATGCAGGCGGTGACGTGACCAAAATTCTTGCTGACCTTCAGAAGGACTGGCAGTCGTTCAAAGACACCCAGGCCGAAAAGGACAAAGAGGTCAAAGCCAAGTTTGACGACGTGGTGACGACCGAAAAGATGAAGCGCATTGACGCCAGCGTGTCTGACCTGCAAGCCGCGGTTGATCAGGCCAATGCCAAGCTGGCCGCGATGGCTGCCAACGGCGCTGGCCCTGGCCAGGTGAAGGACCCGGAGTATTCCGAGGCTTTCCGCGCGCACTTCCGCAAGGGTGAAGTTCAGGCCAACCTGAACAAGGGCGCCTCCGACGAGGGCGGCTATCTGGCTCCTGTCGAGTGGGACCGCACCATCACCGACAAGCTGATCGAAGTCTCGGCGATGCGTCAGATCGCGAGCACCCAGTCGATTTCCGGCAACGGCTTCACCAAGCTGTTCAACTTGCGCGGCACCGCGTCGGGCTGGGTCGGCGAAACCGCCGCACGCGGCGAAACCGGCAGCGCGACTTTCGGTTCCATGACCTTCACCACGGGCGAAATTTACGCCAACCCCGCAGCAACGCAGCAGATGCTGGATGATGCCGAAGTGGACCTGGAAGCCTGGATCGCGGGCGAGGTCGAAACAGAGTTCTCCTACCAGGAAGGACTGGCGTTCATTTCCGGCAACGGGACGAACAAGCCGAGCGGTTTCCTGACCTATGTGACCGGCGGCAGCAACGCATCGGCAAATCCGCTGGGGGCCATCGAGAAGAAAACCGCCGCCGCTGCTGCTGCAGTGACTGAAGACGAACTGCTGGATCTGATCTACGCGGTACCGTCCGCTTACACTGGCAATTGCCGGTTCGTGATGAATCGCAGCACCATGGGCAAGGTTCGTAAGCTGCGCGATGCCGAAGGCCGACAGCTCTGGCAGCCGTCTTCGCAGGCGGGCCAGCCCTCGCAATTGCTGGCTTACCCGGTCACAGAAATGCCGGGCATGCCGGATGCTGTTGCTTCTGCCCTGCCCATCGCCTTCGGTGATTTCCGTCGCGGCTACCTGATTGTTGACCGGACCGGCGTCCGCGTGTTGCGCGACCCGTTCACCAACAAGCCTTACGTGCATTTCTACACCACCAAGCGCGTCGGCGGCGGCGTGGTGAACCCGGAGTGCATCAAGGTTATGGAAATGGCCGCTTCCTAAGCGGTGATCTTCGGCGGGCTGTAATGGCCCGCCTACAACCCTCTCAGGAGAGAACCCGATGGCTGAAACCAAGCAGACTGCGGCCAAACAGGCCAAACCGGCGGATGCAAAGCCTGCGTCCCGCCAATCGATGACATCGGAAATGGCGAAAGATCTGGGTCTTGATCCCGGTCCGTACGGCAAACCGGCGAAGAAGTAAGCGCACATGTTCCGCCCCATTCTCATCACACCACCGGCTCAAAGCCCCGTCACACTGGACGAGGTGAAGGCCCAGGCGATTGTTGACTTTGCCGATGATGATGACCTTCTGACCGGCCTGCGTGACGCTGCTGTGGCGCATCTGGACGGATTTCGGGGGATTCTGGGGCGGGCCATGGTCTCGCAGACGTGGCAGGTTCAGCAGGCGGCTTGGTCGCGAGAAATCTGCCTGCCGGTGCCCGACGTCTCGGCCGTGGCTATCAGCTACGCTGATGCGGGCGGGGCAGAACAGTCGGTGACAGCGGATGACATCGCTGTCCTGCCTATCGCGAGCGGCACGCTGGTTTCGCTGGCCGATAGTTTTGACCTTCCGACGCTGGAAAGCAGCAACCCGGCGCCAATCGCAGTGCAGTTCACATGCGGCTTTGGCGCCGCAGTAGATGTACCAGCTAATTTGAAACTTGCAGTAAAGGCGCTTGCTGCGACCTGGTATGAAAACCGAACAGCGCAGCCGGGTGAGGCCCTCCCGATGGGGGTCTCAGCCCTGATCCAGCCCTATCGTTGGATGGCAGTCTGATGCTGCTGATCGAACGCGTGGCTTTCGATGAACTGGTCGGCACCGATGATGGTTTAGGAGGCAAAGACTGGACACCTGTTGAGCGCCTCCGGGTTCGTGCTTTTTTTCAGTTCCTGCGCGGCGGTGAGAGTGTTCAAGCAGCGCGTTTGACAGGTCGGCAAACAATTGTCGCGACGATCCGCCAATCACCCCCTGCGCTGGCCATAAAAACCAAATGGCAAATGCGAGATATCGGAAAAGGCATCACGTACGACATCCGAGCAATAGAGCCAAACCGGGACAAGCCGCGGCAATATCTGGACATTGTTTGCGAGAGCCTTTCGTGAAAACCCTGCTGAAAATGGAGGGTTTGCGCGAACTCGACAATGATCTGGCCGCATTGCCGAAAGCTGTATCAAAGCCGGTTGTTCGGCGCGCCCTGGCCAAGCAGTTGCAGCCAGTTGCGGAAATGGCGAATTACCTTTGGCCCGGGGCCGACGATAGTGCATTCGCGGTTTCATCGAGGCTCAAAAACGGCCAGCCGCAACCAGATGTCGGTTCGGGCGCGGTCACCATGTTCGTTGGTGCGACCAGATCTGCCCCGCATGCACATCTACGCGAATGGGGCACCGAGCCGCGCTACCACAAAAGCGGCAAGTATGTGGGTGCTGTGGCCCCGACACCGTCGCTCACCCCGTCGTGGGAGGCCTACAAGGGCGACATCCTTCAGGGCTTGGCTGCTGAGATTCGGAGCGAGTTGGAGGCTACACTGGCGCGCCGCGCCAAGAGGGGGCTGTGATGGAGGAATATCTTCAGGTCTTGCTTGCTGCGGCAGTGAATTGCCCGGTGAAATGGGGCTACTTCGAGGATGGCGAAACCATGCCGCTGGTGTCGATGTCGCGCATGTCTGGCAGGCGATACCACACCCTGAACAGCAAGGGCCTCATGCAAGGCTCGATACAGATCGACTGCTGGGGCAAAACCTACCGTCAGGCGATGATTGCCAGCCGAGAGGTGCGGACTTCGCTTGAAGGCTTTAGCGGCGGGCCCGTTGTCAGCGCGCGTCTGACGGCCGCACGAGACAGTAACAGCACCGATGCCAGTGCTGCCCACAGAGTCTCACTCACGTTTGCGATCACCTATCGCGAATAGCCGCAAATCTGCGGCGGCACACCCCACATCAGAGGACACACATCATGACCAGCCAGAAACCTGCTGCGGCGGGCCAAAGATCTGCGGCTAAATCCAACCCGGAACCCGTTGTCGCGACGGGCGTCAAGCTGATCCGCCTGCCGATGGAGACGAACAAGGCCTCACACCCGGCCGCGCTGTACCGGGGCCCGGAGCCAAAGCCCGGCGATCTGCTGCAGTTCACCTCTGCCAATGGCGTGACCTACCAGGGCAAGGTAGCCGAGGCGACCGAGGCTGATGGCGAAGTGCTGGCCGAGTTCACGGGGCCGCTGAAGGTGATCCCCACGAAATAGGCCAAGGCCTATCTACCCGCGCCCCAAGGCGCTTTCTCTCTATACTGAAAGGAAACAGATATGGCGCACCAGACCGCCTCTGGGGTGACGCTCGGCATTTCTGCCGCGGCGCCCGCAACCCATGACACCGCAGGGTTTGACGCCCTCACCTTCATCCCGGTTGGTGAAATCACCAACGTGGGCGAATTCGGTAAAGAATGGGCCCTCGTGACACACAACCCGCTGTCAACGCGGGGCACCAAGAAGGGCAAGGGGAGCTATAACAATGGCAACCTGAACCCCAGCCTTGCACTTGATCCCGACGACGCCGGGCAAACTGCGATGGAAACCGCGCTTGAAAGCGATGACCCGGTTTATATGGCGATCACGCTTCAGGATGGAACGATCTTCTATCTTGTGGGTCTGGTGATGTCGTTCAAGCCAAACATCGGCGGCGTGGATGATGTGGTTACGGCCACCACCTCAATTGAGCTGACGCCTGAGCAGATCCTCAAAAAGGCCGCCTAAGAGCTGATCAAGATCCGCTCATTTGAGCGGAAGGGCCGGGCGGAGAGTGGTTCGATCCCCCGGCCCGAATGAACCACGAACCGATAGGATAAGATAATGGACTTCAACCAGTTTGATAGCGTTTCGGCTGCTGAAAAAGGCGCCGAATGCCACCTGAAGCACCCGGCGACCTTGAAACCACTGTTTGACAACCCCGATGACCCCACCGTTGATAACGGTAAACCTTGCTTGGTCGTTGTCCTGGGGGGCGAGGCGCCATCAGTTCGGGCCGCCGCACGCGCTCGCCAGAAGGCACGGGCTGAAGCTGACGATGGCGATGAGAAAGCTTATGACGAGAACACCCTTGAGGCAGTGCATGAGCGCATGGTCGAGGCTATGGTGCCACGGGTTCTCGGTTTCAAAAACGTTCGCAAGGGCAAGGCTCCGGCGACCAAGGCTGATGCGGCCTGGCTTTTTGGATTGAATCGTATGAACGCCCAAGAAGGTGAGATGTCCTTTGTCGAGCAGGTCGCCGCGTTCTCTGCCAAGCGCGGTAACTACTTGGGAAACGCCTCCGCCGACTGACGCTCTATGCCGAACAGGCAGGGTTTCTATCTGCGCGCCCCGATGAGTGGAAGTCCAACCGGCTGAAGATCTGGCAGAAAGAGGGTATTGACCTTGCTCTGCCAGATGTCAGCGGAGTGGAATATCTGCTCGATATGATGGTGCCAGAGGCTCTTGGGTGGTGCAGCTTCGATCAGATGGGCGGCGCGGCACCAATCGCTTGGACGGAGATCAACGCCTTTTCACTGGCAGCAGGGCTGGATCTTGAGCCGTGGGAAGTAAAGCAGCTCCGGGCGATGAGCGCGGCCTATGTGCAAGGTCTGGCGCGCGGGCGAGAGCCGATGAAGGTCTCACCCGCATTTGATGATCGGCCAGATGAGGATCCCGGTGTCGAGATGGAACGTCAGCGCTTGTCTGACAACTTGAACGCCAGCCTGTCAGCGTTGGCAGGGTGACAATCGGTTTCGCAGCACGGGTAAGGGGCCGGTGTCATCGGTTGTAGCAGGGCAGCCGCTCCAATTGCCCTGCATACATTCCAGCCACATACCTCGCGTTATCTCGAATATCACTCGCACTAACCCCAAACTCCCTGCGCAAATCGTTCAGGTTGGAGTTGGCCCGGCTTTTAGAGACTTGAAGTTGCCTCAATAGCTTTCGAGCCTCCGCTTCGCACGACGGATCATATTTCGCAGGTTCGATAATTTTCTCAGCGCTTCGGTATGGCCAGTACGCACCAAGTCCAAGCACCGAAAGTGCCAAAATTATTGTTGCTGACCTCACGATAGCCTCTCTCAGAGAAAACCCGCCTAACGCTAGTTGGACGGGTCAGAACACGCAATAGGTTTGTCATTATGGCCATTGAAGTTGGGGCGCTGCGAGCGTCTGCATCACTTGACGCCGCATCGTTTGATGCTGGCGCTAAAAAAGCACGATCAGCCCTCAAAATGTTGGGCGGCGGGTTTGAAGAAACTTCTCGTGATGCTGTGCGATCAGCTGAGGCGATGGCGCGGGCATATGACGTTGGATTTGAAAAAACTGCCACCGCAGCGCAGAAGCAACTTGATGCCCTTCTTGGTGTTGACAAGGCATCGAGGACAGCCTCTGCATCTGCAAAAGCGTGGGTGGGCCAGTTGGATCGGCAATCGCAAGCTTACGACAGGTTGAAAGCATCTATTGACCCAACATATGCGGCCACCAGACAGCTTGATGCCGCCACTGAAACTTTGAATGCCACCCACAGAGCTGGACTGATCTCCGACAAGGAAAGGGCCAGCACCCTGCAAATGCTCAAAGATCAGATGCAGGGCGTTGGCGGCGCTTCTGCTCGGGCGGGCAAGGGTATGTCGAAATTCGGTCTCGTTGCAAATCAGGTCGGCTTTCAAATCCAAGACGTTTTTGTTTCTGGCCCGATGATTGGTTGGTTTCGCGCAATTTCACAGCAGGCTCCTCAAGCTGCAGGCGCTTTCAGTATGCTCGGCGGTAGCATTGGCACCATACTTCCATGGCTTGGGACAGCGGTGGCGGTTGGTGGGGCGCTGGTGCCAATTTTGTTCGATTTGGGGAGCGCATCGCTTTCGCTGGAAGAAAGATCGAAGCTAAATACCGAGGCTCTCGACAACCTCGTAGGGGCGCTGGATGACTACAGCCGGTACGCTGACGGCGCTCGGGCCAGCACTATGGATCTTGTTGAAGAATTCGGGGCTTTTGCACAAGATGTGAAGGAAACCTACGAATACCTCAGCGGGGTTTCTGTCCGGCGCGCTCTGGATGCTCTTCAGACTGACAACTTTGATCTGTTTGTGGACCTTGGAGAGGCCGCGTCTGCTATTTCTGCGATGGAAGATGCGCTTGATGCGCTCGAGCGGAATACCGCGATGAAGGCCACTTCGGAGCAAATCCAGACGTTTCGCGAGAACTTTGAGAGCTTGGAAGACGATGCCTATGCGGCGTCTCAAGCCGTGGGCTTGCTGCCCGAACAGGTTACACTCATCAAGAAGGGGTTTGACGAGCTACGGGGCGCCCAGAGTTTGGAGGATATCCAGCGTGAGGCGAAGGACGCCTTGGATGTCATCCGCAAATTCTATCCCGAAGGTCAAAAGCTACCCTCGGCGCTGGCGGATGCGGTTGTGCAACTCGAAGCGATCATCACCTCATCAAGTCGCTCTGTAGCCAATACGGAAGAAGCGACTGCACAGGCATATATCTGGGCTGGTGCGATGGCCGGTGTGAATGCAGAGATCCAAGCCATCATGTCCTCGCTATCTGCCATTGGCGGAGGGCTGATTTCAAATGCGGCCAAGCAAGCTGAGGTCGACGCACTTAAGGCGGGCAAGTCTATCCGTAGCGCAGCGATTGAAGCAGAGCGATTTCGGAAAGAGCTGGAATTCGATGCGCGGCGCGAGGGGGCCACATGGCTGGAACGCCAGGCCATTGATGCCGAGCAGTATCAGTTTGAGCATGGCATTGCCTTGGATGCTGTCTTGGACAAAGAGCGCGAGGCCGCACGCAGTCGTGAGCGCAATCTGAAAAAGACGGGGTCGGCAAGCCGCAAAGCCACCAACCAGTTGAAGAAAGAAGCCGATGCGGTACGAGCGTCCCTTGACCCCATGGCCGCCTACAACCGTGAGCTGGCAGAGTTGGCCAAGCTGCAGGGGCTTTTGTCCAAAGATGAAATGGCCAAGGCCGTTGCGAATTTGAATGTTGAGCTGGCGGATTCCCTGCCTTTGGTGGGTGATTTGACGGACACTCTGACCGAGGGGCTGTTCAACGGTTTTGAAGGCACGCTTAAAGATATCGGTCAGACCTTCAAAAATTGGTTGATCCAGATGATCAGCACGGCAGCCAAGAACCGGATCATGCTTTCACTTGGGTTCGGCGGGTCGCTTGCTGGAACTGCTGCCTCAGCCGCAGGCGGGCTTGGTGGCGGCGGTGGCATTCTTGGCGGGGGGGGCGGTGGCCTTATCAATCTTGGGGCAAATCTTCTGGGAGGAGGTCAGATCGCGCAGGGCGTCATGTCCGGCCTGGGTGGGATTTTCACGGGCGGAGGCCTTGGATCAAGTTTTGCCAATCTTGGCGGTCTTGTCACCGGGGCGTCCAGCGGTCTAGGGGCGTTTGGGGCAGCGCTACCCGCGCTTGGCATTGTGGCTGGCGGGATCGCTTTGCTTGCCAAGGGGCTATCGCGAGAATACGACGGGCGCGCGGTGCGTGGTTCGCTCGGGCCCGAGGGCTTCGACGGCTTTGAATTTGACTTCTGGGACGGTGGCTTCCTGCGCGGTGATAAGCAGGTCAACCACACGGCTCGGCCCGAGATCCAAAGTATGCTTGACGACGGTGCGCTTGCGGTTCGTAGCAGCGTTGAGGAAATGGCAGCCGCTCTTGGCTTGGCCTCAACAGCAATTGATGACTTCACAGCAGATGGTTTCACGATCTGGCTGACCGGCCCGAATGCAGGGAGTGAAGAACAGATCGCGAAGGCCTTCGAGGATCAGCTGACCCGCCTGGGCGATGGCATGGCGGACCTTGTTTTGGAAACAGAGGATTACGCAAAGGCAGGCGAGGGCGCGTATGACACGTTGACACGACTTGGCGGCTCACTGATCTCGGCCAATGAGGGCTTTGGCCTGCTGAACCAATCACTGTTCGAAGGCAGTCTCAAGGCGGCCGAAAGCGCGTCAGCACTCATGGATGCCTTTGGCGGTGTGGAGCAATTCACTGTCAGTGTCGGCAGCTACTTTGAGCTTATGTTCACCGAAGTCGAGCGGCTGGCCAAGCAGCAGCAGTACGCACAGGAGGCGCTGGACGAAGCTGCTGAACAATTGAACCTGACCCTGCCAACAACCCATGAGTCATTTCGCAATTTGGTGGCAGGTCTGGACCGCACGACCGAGGAAGGTCGCGAGGCTTACGTGACGCTGATTGGTCTGTCTGATGAATTTTCGGTTGTCCATGGTACGGCGCAACAGGCAGCAGATGCGCTCAATGGGGTAGGTGATGCCCTCTCACAGGCGGAGGCCGAGGCGCGCAGGCTCAAAGAGCAGAACATCCGTGATGCGCTGGCAGAGCTGACAGGGGCCATAAAAGAGGCTGTCGATGAAATGCAGGGGCGACTAGGCATCATCGGCGATAGGCTCAAACTCCGCCTCAAGCGCCTGCAAATCTCGGTCGGTGCTGAGCGGGATACCATAACCGCCAGCCATACCGCCCTGATGGATCAGTTGGAGGGGCGCCTTGGCACATTGGAGGGCGCGGCAGAGAAATCCCGTCAACTGTTCGAAACCCTGGATGATGCCATCCGCGACCGCCGCCGCATCGATGCGGAAGGGCGCGAGGTGGAGCGCCGCCGCGCACTGACGTATGTGCAAAACGGCGGCTCTGATCCAGATCGCCTGTCTGATGCGCTCAGCGTGCTGGGCGAAGATAATTCTGCTGATTTCTCCAACTATGCCGACTATCTGGCAGACTACTATCGCACCTCAAACATTGTTTCGGAGCGCGGTGACGCGGCGCAGACCGAAATGACAGCTGCTGACATGGCCGTCAGTGCGCTGGAGCAACAGATCACGCTCGCCCAATCGCAGCATGAGGCGGAAATGCAGCGCCTTGACCAAATCCTGGCAGACGGGCAGCGCACTTATGAGCTGGCAATGGGCGAATATATTGCAGCCATCAATGTCGAAAATGCGGTCACTCAGCTCAATCACACCGCGGAGCGATACACGCTCGTGTCTGAGCGGATCGAAACGCGCATGGAAGAGCTGGAAACCATTCGTCTCAATATGGAGCAGATGGTCGCGGCGACTTTGGATCCATCCGCTGGTCTGCCCAGCATCAGCGAAGGTGTTTTTAACGTCGTCGGCGCCGTGAATGCGCTGGGTGGATCCATTGGACAGATGGCAGCTGGCGTTGCCTCGGTTGCCAGCGCGCAAAAGGAAGCCAATCGCATCGCGCAGATCAAGGCGTTGGAGCGCACTCAGGTTGTCAACAGTCGCCCGGGTGCAGCACGCGCGGCCGGAGAAAACGGCACAATTGGTGGCGCCCTTGAGGCCGTTGGCGAGATCCGGGCCCTGCGTGAAGAGATGGCTGGCTATCTCGGACCAATTTCCAAGGCGACTGGCGCAACTGAACGTTCGCTGAAGCGTGTTGAGCGGGATGGCCTGACCACAAAGGGGGCAGCATGATCATCATCCAGCCTATTGACGTCACCGACGCAAACCTGACCACGGATGTCCCGCTGTCCGAGATCGAATGGACAGCGGGCACCACGCCAGAGGGTGAAGAGCGCCGTATTGGCAATGACCTTTACCGCGCTGTGATCGAGACCGCCGATGATCCTGTCACCGGCGTTGACGCGGATCCGCCAACATGGATCCGCATTGGCGTGGTCAATCGGTTTCAGATGTTTGATGAGTTCTACCACTCGCAGACGGTGCAGGTTGATCAGATTGAGGTGACAATCCAGCCGACTGAGGTCGTGAATTCAGTCACCTTGCTTAACCTCGACGCACTGTCCGCACGGGTGACCGTGGATGATGGGGCAGGCGACACCCTCTACGACGAAACCAAGAGCCTGTTGGATAACAGCCAGGTGGCCGACTACTGGGAATACTTCTTCTCGCCAATTCTGAAACGGCGGGACGTGACCTTCATTGATCTGCCGTCGTACTCCCAACCTGTCACGATCACCGTAACTGGCGCGGACGGAGCGGAGGTCAGGGTCGGCGGCGCGTTCATCGGGCGTCAGCGCATTATCGGCGAAGCAGTCTATGGCACCCGCCGCGATCTGCTGAACTTTTCCACCAAAGAGCGTGACCAGTTCGGCAGGTTCAACATTGTCTCGCGCAATAAGGCCAAGCTTGTCACTTATGAGGTCGCGGTCGAGACCCGCAACAACGATTACATTGCTGATTTTCTAGAAGATGTCGCCGACGTGCCAGGCATCTACATCGGTGATCCGACGCGCGGCGGCACCATCACCTATGGCTACCCGCGCGATTTCGGCTTTCCGTATGAGACCCCGTCGATTTCCAAACTGTCCCTCGAAGTGGAGAGCGTCACCTGATGTCTGTCACCCAAGTTCCCGCATTCACCAAGGTTCCAAGCCGGTCGGACACTCCGGATACCTTTTCCGCCGACGTTGACATCTTCCTGGGCGAGATCCCGGCCCGCGCGCTTGCCAGCAATCAGCAGGCGCAGGAGGTCAACGCAGCGGCAGAGCAGGTGGCCACACAGGCCGCAGCGGTGGCAGAGGCCAGCGCCGCGTTTGAAAGCGGCGTGAACGCGGATCGCTGGGCCGCTGGCGACTATAGCGATGGCGATGCGGTCTGGTCGCCCACGGATGGGCTGACCTACCGAGCCAAGGCCGATTTCACCTCGGCCATCGATCCTGCCGCAGATCCCGCCAACTGGCACAACCTGAACCCGGTCGCGAAGGCCAAGGACGAAATGACCCGCCTTGCGCTGGTCTTCGCCGCGAATTTCTAAGGAGAACCCGATGTCGCAATATCCTGTGTCAAAACGCCTCGCGCTTGATGCCATGGCGACGGTCTACACCGTGCCTGCCGGTCGCTATGCGATGGTCTCGCACCTTCAGATCACCCCGATCGATCCGGCCAACGAGGTGGACGTGACAGTCCAGTGGCTGGATGCGTCGGACGGCGACGCGATTACGCAGCTCTGTCAGGATGAAACGATCAAGCCGAACGGTACTGGCCCGATCTATCCGATGGGCGGCATATTGATCCTGAGTGCAGGCGATCAGGTGCAGGCTGAAGCCTCAACCGCAGGTGACGCGGTGCTGAGCTTCAGTGCCCTGGAGTATGATCTCTGATGGGCGGCATGATTGGCACCATGCGCGGGGATCGCATGTTGCGGGCCGGTGGGCGGCGTACCTACAGCGACCAGTGGCCTATCGCAGAAGACGTGTTTCCGATCAATGTTCCCTACGATTACTCCATGGGGATCGCTGTATGGAACGGTAATTTGATCGTTGGTGGTCGCAACACACAATACCGCAAAATCAATCTGCATGATGGGCTGAGCCCTTCTATCCTTGCGACAACAAGTCCCACCAGAACTTATGACGATATGACCGTCTTGGGAGATGTTCTTTACTGTGTCTCTTCCAGTTCAGCTTGGGCCTACAACCTGCCCGATTTTAGTACCGCTGCAGGGTTTGGGCGACCCTCGCCCTACATCAAACTTATCTGTAGCGATGGTGATAACCTCTGGCTCTACGATCAGGCAGGAGGCGGGTCACAAAACCTGTTCAAGGTCACCCCTAGCGGCACGATTTTGGAAACGAAGTCTATCGGCTTCTTAAGCCCAAGTGCCATCGCTCACGATGGGGAAAACCTCATCACAACAGTAGGTGGCGTCACCAGAATTCATGATGGTGAGGATATCGATACGGTAGTCCACCAATGGACCCGGTTTCACTCAATGGGGTTTCCCGTTTCTGCTGCAATTGATTTTGCCAGCGGTGATCTACTGCATCAGTCAGGTTCGAAAAACAACTACCATATTGTGCAATATGACGGAGTAGCAAAGGTTTAGCATGACCAAACTTTATCACACTGCCACCACCGCCCCGGCGCCGCTCCCTTTCCGTATTCGTCTGAGCGACGGGCGCAGCCGCACCGATCCGGCCAGCTTCACCGCTGAGGAAATCGCGAATGCGGGTTATGTCGCGGCACCGCCGCAGCCTGATCACGACCCGGAAACCCAGCGCCTGACGTGGGACGGGGCCGCCTGGGGCATTGAGGATATCCCGGTGCCGGATCCGGTCTATCAGCCGCTGACCAAGATCGGGTTCATGCGGCTGTGCATGTTTCTTGGCGGCATGACCCCCGACATGCTGGTGGCTGCGCGGGATGCACCTGAGCTGAAAGCCATGTGGATCATGCTGGATATGGCCGAACAGGTGCAACGGGATGATCCTGAGGTAGCGCCGGGGTTGGCGCTGCTTGCTGGATTGGGTCATCTCCCCAATGGCGCGCAGGCCGTTCTGGATGGCTGGCCAGCCGCCTGATTGGTGCGCCCGTAGCGGGTCGGGCTATCACACCACCAAAGCAATCGCATGGGAGATCGGAGCCAAAGGGTCCGGTCTCTTTTTGTACGTGCCGCAGGGGTTTCCCTTTGATGTCTCAATCCCCCGCTGGGCCGGGTGGATCTTTGACCGGCACGATCCCCGCTATCTGAAAGCCGCCGCGCTGCATGACTATGCGATCCATGTCCTCGGCTGGGGCCGGGTCAGCGCGGCCGCACCGTTTTCCGAAGCCCTCCGCGCCGATGGCGTGGGGCGCATCCGCAGGCTGGCAATGGTGCTGGCCGTCACCATCCACAAATGGAGCTGAAGGGCAATTTTATGAAGTTGGAGCTGTTTCAATCCGCGCTCGCTGGCGCGCTTGGTGTGATGTCAGCCATCCTGACCAGCTATGGCACGTCCTGGCCGGTGGTGGTGGTTGTCTGTCTTGGCGTGGCAGCGGCGCTGCTGGAGATCGAAAACCTGCGTTGGCGGCCTGCATTGGTCCTCAGCGTCTTTAACCTGATGATTGGGGCATTGGGCGGGCCGATGGTCGCGGCCTTTCTGGGCGCCAAGTTCGATCTTCAGTTTCCCGCCTTGACGCTGATCATCGCCTTTCTGGTGGCCTATGTGGCGCATGACGCTTTCAGCAAGGCGCGCGGGCCGATCATGGCGCTGATGGTGAAGGTGATCGGCATGGCCGGAGGGTCGAGCCGATGAATGCCCTCATTGATTTTGTCACCACGATCGCGGGGCCGGTGCTACGGCACCGCGCCCGCTGTGTCGTCTGTTTCCTCAGATCGCGCACCTGGGGCCGGGTGCGCCTTGCTCTCTCGCTCGTGCTTTGGGCGGCGCTGTGTTTCGCCGCGATCGCGATGCAACCAATCCAACATCAGAAAGGGCATGCCCATGAAACTCACCACCCGTGATATTCAGGCCCGCTGCGCCGCCCTGGGCTTTCACCCTGGGCCGATAGACGGACGCAGAGGGCCACGCACCTCTGCGGCCATTCGGGCCGCTCTTGAGGCGCACAGCGGCAGCACGGTCACTGATCTGTTCCACAAGAGCGGTTTGCACCGGGTGCATATGCACTGGACCGCCGGAGCCAAGGGCGTGATCGAGGTGGAGCGCCGCGCCTATAACTCGCTGGTCACGCATGATGGGCAGCGGGTGCAGGGCGTGTTTCCGCCAGAGGCGCAGGC
Source organism: Phaeobacter sp. JH20_34 (assembly GCF_048056095.1). Classification (NCBI taxonomy): domain Bacteria; kingdom Pseudomonadati; phylum Pseudomonadota; class Alphaproteobacteria; order Rhodobacterales; family Roseobacteraceae; genus Phaeobacter; species Phaeobacter sp. JH20_34. The sequence continues at coordinate 263,326 of NZ_JAYMWT010000004.1, forward strand.
AGCCTATGAAGTTGGTCGGGCGGCATCCCACACCCGCATGTTCAACACCGGCGCGATCGGGCACGGAATGGATGCAATGGCGGGTGCAAACGAGCGTCCCTTTGATCGTGGATCCGCGCCAATCACACCGCGTCAGCTTGATGCGTTCTGCGGGTGGGCTGCGGAATACAGCGTCCAGTATTTGATTCCGATCAATGTCTACGGCATGCCGACCCATGCAGAAATCCAGCCGATATTCGGCGTGCGCCAGCGCTGGAAATGGGACATCACCTGGTTGCCCGGAATGTCTGCCCCCGGTGATCCCTTGGTGGTTGGCGAGCGCCTGCGCGACATGATCCGCGAACGCCTGCCTGACGTGCGAGCTGCCGCATGATGCGGTGGGTCGCGATCGGGGGCCTGTGTCTGGCCCTATTGTTTGCGGGCTTGTCCTCATACATGGTCTGGCGCAATGGGCACCTGCGCGAAGATCTGGATGCAGCCACGCGTCGCCTACGGGTGGCGGAGCGGCAGGCCGATGACGCACGGCAAACCGCTGATGTACTGGATGCTCATATCAAGCGGATGCAGGAGGATCGCCGCACCGATGGTGCAGATCTGCGCCGCCTGCTGGAACGGGAGGGATACGATGCGCCATTGTCTGATTTTCTTGGCGATGTCTTTAACCGGCTGTAGCTGGCTGGTGCGAGATCCTGAGCCGATTTATGTTGAGCGGACCATACCGGATGAGCTGACCACGCCTTGCGCTGAGCCGGTGAAGGGGGAGCGAACAGAAGGCGGCTTTGCGGAGCTGGCTCTGGGCTGGCGTTTCACTGCCCGGTGCAACGCTGACAAGCTCCGAAGCGTGGGCGAGTTGGTTGGGCCGCGCTGAATGAAGAAAGCCCCGCTGACTGGCGGGGCTTTTTGCGTTTGTACGTCCTGTCAGTCTTTCGCTGTATTCTCAGCTATGTCGATTAACACGCCGCCCACCTGTCCTGCTGCCATCAGTAACAGGCCGCTTGCCAGGCTTGGTGCAATCGAAAGGCCAGAGACCAACAGGCCATGTGATAAATAGGTCTGATACCCTGAAAACAGACTGATCGCCGCGATGATCCAGCCCAATATCTGGATGACATTCAAAAGCTTGATTGTTGTCTGGTAGCGCCCCGGCATGACGGATATTCCCCAAGTGTGATTCTCAAATGCGTCCAAATTGTCAGCGCAACCAATAATTGCAAGAGCATTCCGGCAGGATCGAAAATGCTGTAAAGCACCTATCAAGAGCCATACGTTCTTTGTGTCACCTGTTTAGGTTAGGAGATGATTATTGCGGGAACTGGCAACACGCCTCATCGAAGAGGTTCACTTACTAGAGGATGCACTAGGAGGTGCGCGCCCTAGTGTCGTCAACGTGCGGACCATTGCAGGGCCATTCGTTAGGAAGTGGCTGATCGACCCGGGCGGTTTTGATCGTATTGAGCGCGCCATCAAACCTGAAAAGATAAAATTCATTTACAACATCGATCGGGCGGCCATTAGCAATATTAAGAGGGGGCTTTACGAGCACTGGGCAGGGGGCTTTTTCTATTTCAATTTTTGGTGTGATCATAGGAAGTTCAAGTCTGAGCGACACGCACGAGAGGCGAAGCGCGAACGCGATTTACGGATCGTTGCTGAACCCATATCCGCATACCTAAATCAAACAGTCTGCTATGTTGGCGGATCTGTTTTCTCACGTCGCCAGGTAGTCAAGTTCCATGTTAACAACTTAGGCGGTGCTCATTATTCGGCGGGAAAGTACAAGGCCAAAGATACGGATAAGGCGCTGATCATTGAGACACTTGGGTTTGAGGTCAGTGACGGTGGCACCATCGAAAGATATCTTTTTGGTCCAGAAATTTCAGAAGCAAAGAGTGACCCCGCGCGACGGTCAAAGATATATGATCTGGCTGATCTAATCCTTCTTGATACTGCCCGTACCTTTTTGCGGTTTGTCATTGAAAATGATGAGCCTATTAAGCGGCTGATGGATGCAGAGACATGAATATTCGCGTGGAATCCAGATATGCGAGAGCGACCCCGCCAGACGGCGGGGTCGATTATACTATTCACTAACGCCCAGGGCCTTCAGTGCAAGGCGAGCATTGTAACGGGCGTTCGGGGTCAGCTGCCTTTGCCATGCACCTTGGCTAGGCGCCCATCGGAATCCATGTGCTTTCATGGTTGCGCGAGCCTCTGCGCTTGGCTTGCCCTCAAAGACAAACTGAAGGCGGTTTTCTTCAGCATTTTCGACCACCTCGCAAACCCCCTGATAGGACTGTCGGACGGTCTCTTGAGTTTGCGCTTTTTCTAATTTGGCAATCCGCATCTTCAAGCGCTTGATCTCGGCATTGTTGTTGCTCAACTGGTAGGGTGCGAAACCGACCGGCCCAGAATTGCCCCATTGCGGTTTGATCAGTTCGCGGGCGATGGCGCTGCTATAGTCACTGCAAACAACAGTCAGCGCTGCAGCGTATACGTCGAAATCGGCACCCTGTGTTTCATGGGTTATGCCCTTTTTTGCCCAAGATTTAATGACGCGGTTTGCTGCCTTCATTTTCACCTGTTTTTCTTCCAGCCGGTCCAGCTTTTTGGACAGCTTTCTGATCGCGTCGGGGTCGTCGCTGGAGATCCCGCCGGTTCCTACTGAGGCCGCTTTAGCGCGCAGATCCTTGGCGCGGTTGCCTTCGTCAATGCTCTTTCGCATTGCGCTATCTGCGCGGGCAATGGCGCGACGGTGCCGCCCCTCGCTGTGGTGCCCGATCAGGATTGGTTGACCAAGTGGGATTCCTGAAACTTCCTCGCGCAGATCTGCGCGCTGGTAGTGGCTGTCTGCGCGGGCCTCCGCCCGATCCGCCGCGGCTTCCAGGCGCGCGCGGCGGGCTTGCTGTTTTTCCTCATAGCTATTCATGGTCTCGTCCTTTTTGTTGGGTGGGAACTCAATCCCTGTCGATGTATTCAGAATAGGTACTACAGCACCTATTGGCAAGCAATAAGTGTACTACAGCACCCACTTTATTTGCCCGTGGTGTAGATGCTTATTCGTCCGAAATTTCCAAGCCCTTTTCAGCCATCAGCGCGCGCAAGCGGCGTGTGGCGTCAACGCTGAGCGCGCGGGCCGCGTTTGTCTTTGGCTGGATTTCGCCCCTTTCAACGCCGACCATATAGCGGCGGCGTGTATCAGGGTTGCCCCCAATCCCGACCGCCGCTGCAAAATCAGCCTGAGACATGCCGAGTTCTTCCCTGGCCGCGCGAACCTGGTCTTTGGTCAAAAGCGGTGTTGGCTCTTTCCAGCGTGCAAGGTGCGCTTTGGCCTCGCTGATGGTTTCAAACCACCCTGAGGGCATGGGCAGAGTTTGCAGCCACTGGCGGGCCTGTTCTTCAGTCTGAAGGGCCGGGGCCTCTTTCAGCCCGTCCAAAGCCTTGACCAAATCGGCGGCGGTGGCTTCCTGAATAATGGCAGGGATTGTTCCACCATTTGAAAATGCGATTGCGATAGGCATTTGTTTGTTCCTTGTGCGTTCGGGGGGTGGTGGGGCGGCTGGTGCCGCCCCTGTCCCTTATTCGATGATCTTGGCTTCACCGCCGACTGAGAGAAAAACCGCCTCTTGATCGGTGGCGTCCAGAATGTCCTGCGCCAGCTTTTCCAGTTCAGCCATGGCGCTATCTTTGTCGGTGGTCGCGCTCACCAGAACCTTCACCGCGTCCTCAAACAGGCGACCTTCGTCATTGATCCAGTAGCCTTTGGCATCGCTGACAGTCGCGCCGCCATAGAGCTTGCACATCTGGGCGATGTTGCGCTCGATGATGGCCGAGTTGTCCGAGCCGTCGTTATCCAGAGTGGGGATGATCAGTTCTACTTTCATCGACTTTCCTCCTTTTTGTTTGGGCGGGAACTCAATCCCTGTCGATGTATTTAGAATAGGTACTACAGCACCCAAGGGCAAGCAAAAAGTGTACTACAGCACCCACTTTTTTATAGCGGGGGTTTCCCCCCGCCTTTCGCTTATGCGTACCAGCTGCTGTATTTCTCTTTGCCATCCCAAATCCAAGCGAGACATGACCACACTGACCTTAGACATGATGCTCGAAGTCATGCGTAAAGTAGGACCGCCACCTCCGAAGCAGGAAATTCACTGCGGCGATATGGATGAATTTATCCACGCATTTCAGCGGCGGACGGGGCAGGAGGTTGCACGACACTCAAAGCACATGGGGTCGTTTGGCGGCATTGAAATTCGCACATCAAAAGCCGTGCCGGTCGACAAGGCCATCGTTTTTGAGGACGGCAAGATCAAGTCAATTATCAACCTGCGCGACGAAACTGAACAATCCAAATAGGCGCTATTCCTCGCAGCCGGACACGCGCAGCACTACGCGCCCGACCGTCTCTCTCGCTTCTTCCATGGTTTTACCCGCCCGCTCTCTGCAGGGATCACCCAGGTCGCCCACACCCAAGGGTTGGCGTTTTTGTATGGCAAATCGTTGAAGAAAATTCGCCCCACCTCGCGGCCATCCCAGATCATCACCCAATCATCCTTGAGAACCTCGCCGCCGATATCTGTTCTTCTCATGGTCTACATGAGCGAGAACATATAGCGAACATTTGGACGGCGTCAATTGTATTTCCGTTGATGTGCTTGTGAGAGGCGGAGCAGTCGAATCGCCCCATTCCTACGAAGCGCTCCTTGGTTCCGTGAACTGGCCTGAACCGGCAAAGCCTGCGAAAACCGGGAAAAGGCACCGGTTAAAAACAGCGCCTTTGACCAAATATCAGTATCTTGGCTGCATAGCGCTTCGTTCACACCGAAGCGCGCCCAGGTTCCAAAGGAACAGAACAGAACCAAAACAGGAATGTTGAGAGGCCTGTTGAGAGGCCTAAATCTGTCGAACCGGAAATTCAGATAAGGTATTGATTTTATTTGGAGGCGAGTACCGGAATCGAACCGGTGTACACGGATTTGCAATCCGCTGCGTCACCACTCCGCCAACTCGCCTTACCGGTGGTGTGAGGCGTGATTAATCACATGCCGGGGGACGGTGCAAGGGGGCGTGCGCAGAACCGGCGGGAAATTTTGAAAAATTCTGCGGCCGCAATGGGCTGGAGTGCCGCTTTGAGTGTCGATCTGCCGGGGGCGCCAGCGGGGCAGGCTGCCTTGGGGGCTGTCCGTAGCCCTGCCGGGTGTCGCAACGGGGGACGGTTACGCCGGGCTGCGGGCGGGTTTGGTCAGATCCGACCGGCTTTGTCTGCTGCCGGGTTTGGCCCGAGGAGGGCCTGTCTAAGGGCGTCGGCGATCAGCTGGGGGACGCCGGGCAGCGCCCCGAGCACGGGCAATATGTCGCCGGGATAACTGGCATCGGCCAGCGCCTCGGGGATGTCGTCGCGGACGTGTTCGCCGGATTGTGCAAAGAACGGCAGGCAGAGGGTCGGGTGTTCCGGTTTGGCCGCTGCAAGATCGCGGGCGGCGTCCGCGATACGCGGATCTTCCTCGACATAGCCTGTGATCAGATCCGTGCCCGGCAGGTGGTGGCGCATGGCGGCTGCAAACGCCTCGGCGGCTTCGGCGGCCTTGGGGCCCCGGGCCGACCCATGAGCGGCCAGAAGGATGCGGGTCCGGGGCAGCGACCATCCGCGTGCCTCGCAGGCCGTGGCCAGCGCCTTGCAGGCCAGTTCCGGCAGGGCCGGGTCCAGACCGAAGGGGGGTAACAGGTGAACATCATGCCCCTGGAGCCGCTTGGGCAGCACCGAGCCGGTGAACCAGCCGTTGGCCATGAAGAACGGATAGATCAGCGCGCCCTTTGGTGTCACCTGTTCCAGTCGATCAGCTGTGGACAACGTGGCCGAGCGGATATCCCAGTCGGGCAACAGCGCAGCGACGGCATCGGCCAGATCGGCCAGCGCGCGTTCCTGGGGCGCCGGATCGGAAGGCTGGCCATGCGCGGTAATCACGGCGGTCGGGCGATGTGGGGGCAGGGGGGCGGGATCGGTCATCTGGAGGAGCCTTTCGGCTGTAGGAGGGGGCTGGCAGTGCATCGACCTTGCGGGTCGCCTGCGGGTGTTTCGATGGCATTACGGCAGGGCGGGGGCGCTGGATCAATCTTCTGCGGGCCGCCATGGCCTCGCCACCGCTGGCGCTGGGGGCAAGCCATGGGCGTCATTGAGGCGGCTGTCGCAGATCGTCGAGGAAACTGCGCAGCTGCTCCGGCTGAATGGGTTTTGTGAACAGTCTGGCACCTGTGTTTTGGGCAAGCCGGGCGACCTGCGGGCGGCGGTCGGCGGAGATCAGGCAGGCGGGCAGCGCGCCAAGGTCGCGGTTGAGGCGGGCGATCACCTCGGCGCCGTTCTGGTCCGCCCCCAGTTGCAGGTCAATCACCAGAACATCCGGTGTGACGTCGATTTCCGTCAGCAAGGCGCGGGCATCCTCTTCACTGGCACAGGGCAAGACATCGATCCCCCATTGCTCCATCGTCAGGGTCAATGCGTGGCGCAGATCGGGATCGGTGACGATCAGCAGCGCGATCAGCTGCCCCAAGGGCACAGCTGCCGGATCCGGGGAGGCTGTCCCGGAGGGGGCGACCTCGGCCATGCGAGCGCCGGACAGCTCCGACTGATGTGACTGGTGCAGCCGTGTGGTGTCACGGGGCAGATCAACGGCAAAGACCGTGCCGCGCCCCACACGGGATCTGAGCGTCAGGGGATGGCCCAGCAACCCGCAGGCGCGTTCCACAATCGCAAGGCCAAGGCCCATGCCGTCAGCGGCGCTCACCGTGGCGTTCAGCCGCTGGAATTCTGCAAAGATCAGCGTGCGATCCTCGTCGGGAATGCCGGTCCCGGTGTCCCAGATCTCAACCCGGACCGTGTCCCGGCGGGGGCGGATGCCGACAAGCACACCCCCCCGGCTGGTATAGCGCAGCGCATTTGATATCAGGTTCTGCAGGATGCGCCGCAGGTAGGTCACATCGCTCAGCACCCGCGTCTGGCTGAGCCTGAGGCGGAACGAGAGGCCCTTGGCATCTGCCATCGGGCGCAATTCGTCATGCAGTTGCAGCAGCAGGTCGTCGAGATCGACGGACGTCACATGCCGTGTGGCGCGGCCGGAATCCAATCGCGAAATATCAAGGAGCGCTGAGACCAGTGTCTCTACACTGTCCAGCGCATTTGCCGCCTTGTTCAGGGTTTCGCGGGAACCGCCTGTCGGCAATTCGCTCTGCAGCGCTGCGACAAAGAGCTTTGCCGCCGAGAGCGGTTGCAGCAGGTCATGGGAGGCGGCGGCCACAAAGCGCGACTTTGAGGCATTGGCGCGTTCGGCGGCCTGAAGCGCGTCTTCCAGCTCCAGCGTTCGGTCAAGCACACGCTGTTCAAGCGTGTCACGGGCCTCGCTCATCGCGCGCGCGGCGGTCCGTTCGGCGGTGACATCGGTGAAGCTGATCACGAAACCGCCGTCGGGCATTTCCTGCATAAAAACCGTCAGGACCCGCGTCATGCCCTGCTGCACGTCGAAGGAAAGCGGCGCCCGTATCGCTGGGCCGGATCGCATCCGTTCAGAAGGGATATCCGGTGCAGGATCTGCTTTTGGCCGGGTCCAGAGGGTGACCTGATCGGCCATATCGGCCTGTTCAAATGTGAACTCCGCACGCAGATGTTCGAAGATCCGCTCGAAGCGGCTGCCGATGCGAAACCGGCTGATCGGAATGGAGAGCAGCTCTCCCATGAGCCGGTTCCAGCCAACCAGACGCGCCTGCTGATCGAAGATGCAGACCCCCTGGTTCAGGTGTTCCAAAGTGGCGCGGATGAGCCGGGCCTGATCGTCGAGGATGCGTTCACGTTCCTGGTGCTGAAGGCGCATGATGTCGGTGACATCGGTTTGCAGGATGACGGTGCCACTGTCGGAGGTGCGGTGTTCGCTGACCTGAAGCCAGCGGTTCCCGGTCATGCGAACGTTGAACATGACGCTGCGGTCCTGATGCCGGGCCAGCCTGCGCGCGGCCCATTCGGCGGCTGTGGTCCCGGCGGGCAGCGACAGGGCCGAACTGCCGCTGACCAGATTGACATAGGCCTCAAATGCCAGCCCCGGCCGCAGCCGCGCATGGATGTCGGGCATGTGCATCCCAAATCGGCTGTTGCACATCACCAGTACATCCTGCGGATTAAAGAGGGCAAACCCCTCCTGCACGGTTTCGATTGCATCGGCGAGATTGGCGCGCGCCGCCTCGGTCTCGCGGTTGGCCTCGGCAAGTTTGGCATTGGACAGATTCAGAAGGTCCAGCGTTCGCTCCAGATCGCGGGTGCGGCTGCGGATTTCCTCTTCCAGCAAAACGGCGCGTTCGAACTGCGCATAGGCGAGACCGGAGGCATCGGTGTTCTGTTCCACCCGGCGCATCAGCGTTGCGGTGATTTTCAGCAGTTTTTCGTTCTGCCGCTCCAGCGAGTCGCGGGGATCAATCAGGCCTTGCGTCATGATCGTGCCGGTGGGTCGCAGGCCAGGGGCGGATAGATGGCAACCCCTGTCAGCGTCTGGTTCACATGGATGGAATTCACCTGTTCGCCATAGGTGCAGAAGCCGACAGCGCGATGTTTGGCAAGAAGCGATGAGATCTGCGGCGTGAGCTGTTTTTGCTGGGCTTCCATCCGTCGCAGGAGGCAATCGCAGGCAAGGATAACATCCGGGGTCTGTGTCTCGCCAAGAGCGGTCAGGGCGCGGTCGAGGTGATCGACCATGTCCAGGGGTTCGGCCAGGGTCAGCACGACGCCTTCGTCGATGGCGGAAAAGAACACCAGATCGCCCGTCTCAGCGACCTGCTGAATGGCGCGGACATGGTGCTGGCCACCCAGGCGCACGACGACGGGATGGGCCGCAAAGGTGAAGGTGGTCAGCTGTTCAGGATCCTTGCCCAGGAGCCGTGCATATTCTCGCGCGGCTGGCTCGGCGTTGATTTCATAGACCAGCCGACGGGCGGGATCGGCACCGGTGACCACCATGCGCTGGGCCGTGGGCACCAGATGGTCGGTGTTGAAGACCTTGACCGGGCAATTGCTGCGGATCTGTAGCAACACCGCCGCATTCTTGCGCGCGATGCCGTCACAGAGCACATAGGTCGCGCCAAAATCGGTACCATCGCCTGCGGAGCCGCCAAACAGCGGCACGGGGCCCAGACCGGGTGCGAGATCGGCGGTCAGCGCGTCCTCCTTGATCGACAGCCCGTCGATCAGCAGAAAGGCGAATTCGGAGGTCCATTGCGGCGTCTCTCGCGCCATGTCGTTGCGGTTGCGGATGATCTGGTCGATCTGGCACTGGGCATCATAGGTGTTCAGATCTTCGATGCTCAGCACACGTGCGCAGAAATGGCTGCGCGGCAGGCCGATTGCGATGATCTCCCCGTCGGTATAGCCAGCTTCGCCGATCTCGCCTGCGGTGGTGCATCCAATAACAGTGGCCGGTGCGAGCTGCTGCGCCGCAGCCGCGCTGAGCGCATGGATATCGGCCTGCGGCGAGACAAAGAGGATGACCAGCTCCAGCTCGTCCAGCGGCGCCAGCGTTCCGGCCAATGTCGCCAGCGCATCAGGGGAGTCTGCCGCTGCCCGTCCCGTGCGGGTGATGCGATCCGCATTGTGCAGCGCCCCCGCCATGGCGGGCAGAGAGACCCGGTCTGAAGCCTGCGCCGTTGCGCGGGGATCAGCCGTGTCAGGGAAGGGGGCGGGGCGCGTCATGTCGGATGGTAGGCAGCTCAGCCCAGATCTTGCAAGACGTTTGCAAAGCTTGTTTCCTTTGCAATCAGAACCGCTTGGGTCCGGCTTTGGACCCCGAGTTTGCGCATGATCGCGGTGACATGCGCCTTTACCGTGGTTTCGGCGATCGACAGGTCATAGGCGATCTGCTTGTTCAGTTTGCCCGCGCAGATCAGTTGCAGGATCCGCGCCTGCTGATTGGTCAGCGTCGCCAGACGCCCGGTCGCATCCTGCGTTTCACTGTCCCGCGGCAGCAGCACATAGCCGGGCGGGACGAAAGGCGTGCCCCTGCCGATGGCGTCAAAGGCGTCGATATAGATCTCGCGCTGGCTGTGCTTGGGCACAAAGCCGGCGGCACCGGCGTGGATGGCTGCGCTGATGACCCGGTTGTCCGCCATCGACGATACGACAAGGATCGGCGCGGTTGTCGCATTGTGCAGCCGTATCAGCCCGTCGAGGCCCTGAGCATCGGGCAGGTTGAGATCCAGCACCACCGCATCGGGAGCAGGAGTGTCCGAAACCTCGGAAATGGCCTGTTCCACTGTCGCGGCGGTTGCGATGCTGGTGATCCCAACCGTGGCGCGCAGCGTCATCGCCAGGGCGTCGCAGAACAGCGGGTGATCCTCGACGATCAGCGCGGTCACAAAGCCTGCCGGGTCCTGCGCATCCGGGGTGCGAGGTCGCTGGGGATGATCTGGGGCGGGCGAATGGGTCATCACACTCCTCAAGCCTATGCCAATGGTCCATGGTCTGCGCCGGGCAATCGCGGGTCACATCGCGCGCCAAAGCCACGCGCCCGCCATGCCGCTCATGCTAGCAGCACCTGCAAGCCGCGACCAATAGGCGAAAAGTCTAAGACGGCTCGCGAAGATGCAACTGCCGTGATTTCGCGTCTGGCGGGAGCGTAGGCCTGTGCTATCCTTGCTGCGCGCACCGTCGCCGTCTGATCTGCAACCAATGTCGCATATCGGCGCGCAGCCGGATTGCGTTATGCAGGCGCCAGCAGGGGCGTCCCAGTGCCCGCAACACGATGTATCGCCAGCAAAAGGAATAGGCTTATGAAACTTGCCGATACCCGCAGCATCGCTGCCCCGCGCGCCGAGGTCTGGCAGGGGCTTCTGGATGCCGAAACGCTGAAGGATGCGGTGCCCGGCTGCCAGGAAATGGAGGGATCGGCCGAGGAGGGTTTCACGGCGGTTGTGGTGCAAAAGGTCGGCCCGGTTAAGGCGACATTCCGTGGCACTGTGACCCTGTCCGATCTAGATGCGCCCAATAGTCTGACCCTGCGGGGGGAGGGCAAGGGCGGCGCGGCTGGGTTCGCCAAGGGCGACGCCCATGTGACGCTGAGCGATGGTGAGGACGGGCATACCCTGCTGACTTATGAGGTCGAGGCCAAGGTCGGCGGCAAACTCGCCCAGCTTGGAAGCCGGATCATCGACGGGTTTGCCAAAAAGATGGCCGACCAGTTCTTCGAGCGGTTCCAGACCGCCGTCGAAGGGGATAGTTCGGTCGAAACAGATGCCTCAGCGGAGGAGGCCGGGACACCCGACGCCAGCCAAGACGAGGCGCCGCGCAAAGGTTGGATTGGCCGGGTGCTCGGCAATTGAGTGGACAGGTGGTCAGGGGAGAGATGCCGGTTAATCCGGCTCTTCCAGATGAAATTTCACGATTTCACGCCACAGCCGCTTGACGCTCCGAAAGCACCGATTTATAGACCAAATTCCCTGAGCGGGTATGGTGAAATGGTATCATAAGAGCCTTCCAAGCTTAAGGTGCGGGTTCGATTCCCGCTACCCGCTCCAGGATTTCCGACATAGATCAGACCGGTAGCCGCGCAGAAGATCTCTCCGGGGTGTTCAGGGCGGTCCCGAACCATTCATGCGGCGGTATGACAGGCTTTGGCGGCCTCTGTGCGCTTGACCTCAGGGGTTTGCGGGGTCATGAACCTTGGCGATGCGCAGGCGACAGAGCCTGCCACACGGAACGTCGAAGGAGCTGACATGGCGGGCAATCAAGCGGTCCCGACTGCGGATGTAGAGCGCGAGAAATCGCGCAAGATTGGTGTCCTGTCTGCCCTCTGGCCCTTTATGCGCCCCTACCGCCTGTTGATGGCCACCGCGACGCTAGCACTCGTGCTCACCGCGGGCCTGTCGCTGACGCTGCCGCTGGCGGTTCGCCGGGTGGTCGATAACTTCCGGGTTTCCGATGCTGAGCTGCTGAACCAGTATTTCGCCGCTGCTCTGGTGATTGCGGCGCTGCTGGCCGTGGGCACGGGCCTGCGCTATGCGCTGGTCACGCGGCTGGGAGAGCGGGTGGTTGCAGATATCCGCAAGGCGGTGTTTGACCGCGTCATCGGCATGAGCCCGGCGTTTTTCGAGCAGATCATGACCGGAGAGGTGCTGAGCCGGATCACCACGGATACAACGCTGATCCAGTCGGTGCTGGGCTCGTCGGTGTCGATTGCCCTGCGCAATATGCTGATCTTTGGCGGCGGTCTGGTGCTGATGCTGCTGACCTCGGCCAAGCTGACCAGCCTTGTTCTGCTGATCGTGCCTGCGGTGATCGTGCCGATTCTGGTGCTGGGGCGGCGGCTGCGCAAGATCAGCCGCGAGAATCAGGATTGGATCGCGGCCTCTTCCGGTAACGCGGGTGAGGCGCTGGGCGCGGTACAGACGGTTCAGGCCTATACGCATGAGAGCGCCAGCCGGGGCGAATTCAGCCGGATGACCGAAACCGCATTTGACGTTTCAATGCGGCGGATCCAGACCCGTGCTTTCCTGACCGTGATCGTGATCTTTCTGGTATTCTCCGGCGTGGTTGGCGTCCTGTGGATGGGCGCAAACGATGTGCGCGCCGGGGTCATGTCCGAAGGCACCCTAGTCCAGTTCGTGATCTATGCGGTGCTGGTTGCAGGCTCGGTGGCGGCGCTGTCAGAGATCTGGAGCGAATTGCAACGGGCCGCTGGCGCAACCGAACGTCTGGTGGAGCTGCTGACAGCGGTGGATGAGGTGCAGGATCCGTCGCGTCCGCAGGCGCTGGCCGAACCGGTGCGGGGCGAAATCCGATTTGACAATGTGTCCTTCCGCTATCCCGCCCGTCCGCTGATTCCGGCCCTGAGCGACGTCTCCCTGACGGTGAAGCCGGGCGAGACGGTTGCCTTTGTCGGCCCCTCCGGTGCGGGCAAGACAACCATCATCCAGATGATCCAGCGGTTCTACGATCCCACTGATGGTGCGGTCTGTCTGGATGGTGTCTCGTTGCGGGACCTGCAACGGGATGCTTTCCGCAGACATATCGCGCTGGTGCCTCAGGACCCGGTGATCTTTGCCGCCTCGGCGCGGGACAATATCCGCTTTGGTCGTCCCGAGGCCAGCGACGCCGAGGTCGAGGCCGCCGCCCGTGCGGCCGCTGCCCATGACTTTATCACTCGGCTGCCAGAGGGCTATGACAGCCAGGTCGGGGAACGTGGCGTGATGCTGTCGGGCGGTCAGAAACAAAGGATCGCCATCGCCCGCGCGATTCTGCGCGACGCGCCGGTGCTGTTGCTGGATGAGGCCACATCCGCACTGGATGCCGAAAGCGAACGACTGGTGCAGGCCGCTGTCGATGAGCTGAGCCAGGGCCGCACCACCTTGATCGTGGCGCATCGACTGGCAACCGTGAAAAAGGCAGATCGCATCGTGGTGATGGAAGAGGGCCGTATCGTGGCCACCGGCAGCCACGATCAGCTGGTTGCCGAAGGCGGGCTTTACGCACGTCTTGCACGGCTTCAGTTCACCGATGGGCTGGCTGCGGAATAGGCAGACCCGGTCTCAAATGAGCCGAATTTCGGCTTCAAGGTCGAAAAACTTCAAATGTCGCTGCGTCAAAGCGCAGGCTTCCTTGACGTGACCCTGTCGGCGCGCTTGCGCGGCGGGTCGTTTCAAATCATTTTGTGTTAACTGAAATTCCCCGGCACAAGGGGACTAGGGGAGGAAACCAATGGGATTTGCCACGGCTGCGGACTGCTTGGCACTAACGAACGAGATGCCTTTTGGGCAGCGGAATATGCCGACGACGCTTTATGGGTTGCTGTCCCGTACGGCCGGGAAATTTCCCGACAACAACGCGGTGAGCTACCAGATTTTCTCTGGTCCCAAGGATAAGGCCGAGACCCTGACCTGGCGCCAGCTGAAGGACAAGGTGACCCAGGCGGCGAATATGTTCCGGTCCATGGGGATCGGTGAAAAGGATGTGGTCGCCTATATCCTGCCGAACTGCAATGAAACCGTCGTGACCCTGCTCGGCGGCGCTGTGGCAGGCATCGCCAATCCGATCAACCCTCTGCTTGAGCCGGAGCAGATCGCCTCGATCCTGCGCGAAACCGGGGCGAAGGTGGTGGTGACGCTGAAGCCTTTCCCCAAGACCGACGTCGCCCAGAAGGTGGCGGAGGCGGTGCGCCATGCGCCCAAGGTGAACACGGTTCTGGAAATCGACCTCAACCGCTATCTGACGCCGCCAAAATCCTGGATTGTACCGATGATCCGCCCCAAGCTTGAGGGCAAGGACAAGCTGGCCCATGCGGATTACAAGAATTTCAACAAAGAGCTGCGCAAGCATCCGACCGAGCTGACGTTCGCGGATTCCGACAGCGACCGGGTGGCCTGCTATTTCCACACCGGCGGCACCACCGGGATGCCCAAAGTGGCGCAGCACACCTATTCCGGCATGAACTACAACGGCTGGCTGGGCAGTAAGCTGCTGTTTACCGCAGATGACAATATCATGTGTCCGCTGCCGCTGTTCCATGTCTTTGCCTGCCATGTGATCCTGATGGCGGCGGTGGCCTCGGGGGCGCATGTGGTGTTCCCGACACCGCAGGGCTATCGCGGCGAGGGTGTCTTTGACAATTTCTGGAAGCTGATCGAACGCTGGAAGATTTCCTTTATCATCACCGTGCCCACTGCAATTTCGGCCAAGATGCAGCGTCCCGTCGATGCCGATGTCTCGACCGTGAAGACGGCCTTCTCCGGCTCGGCGCCACTGCCGGTCGAACTGTTCAAACGGTTCGAAAGCGCAACGGGCGTCAGCATTGTCGAAGGTTACGGCCTGACCGAGGCGACCTGCCTGGTCTCCTGCAACCCGGTTCAGGGCGAAAAGAAGATCGGCTCGATCGGCATTCCGCTGCCCTACACTGACGTCAAGATCGTGAAGGCAACCAATGGCGATATGGTCGAGCTGGGTGTGGATGAGATCGGTGAGATCTGTATCTCGAGCCCCGGCGTCTATGCCGGTCATACCTATACCGAGGTCGAGAAGAACGAAGGTCTGTTCTACAAGGACACCTATCTGCGCACCGGCGATCTGGGCCGTCTGGATGCGGATGGCTATCTCTGGATCACGGGCCGGGCGAAGGATCTGATCATCCGCGGCGGCCACAATATTGATCCGGCCGAAATCGAAGAGGCGCTGCTGGGGCATGAGGCCGTCGCCTTTGCGGGTGCAATCGGCCAGCCGGATGCCCATGCCGGCGAGGTGCCATGTGCCTTTGTCGAGCTGGTGGATGGCGCAAGCGTGACGCCGGAGGATCTTTTGGCCTATTGCAAGATCCACGTGCATGAACGCGCGGCAATCCCGAAACATGTCACGGTGATGGATGAGCTGCCGAAGACGGCCGTGGGCAAGGTGTTCAAACCTGATCTGCGCAAGAATGCCATCACCCGGATCTACAATGAGGCCCTGCTGAAGGCAGGCCTGCCTGCGCGCGTCGAGCATGTGGTCGACGACAAAAGCCGCGGTCTGGTCGCCCAGGTTGAGGCCAATGGCGCCTCGGCCTCCGATATTTCGGATGTGCTTGGTGTCTTTACCCGCCCCTGGGAGCCGATGCCAAAGGGCTGATCCCAGAACGGCGGATGGCACTGCGCCACCCCAGCATCAGAAAGCGCCCCACGCGGGCGCTTTTTTCATTTGTAAAGCATGGTTTTTGATTTCGGCGCTGCTAATCTCATTCGACGGACTATGAAGATAGGGAACGGGTGAGATGAACTACGAGCGGCTGATCGACGAAGAAACCTGGGCCTTTATCCGCAAAACCGGCGAATGTTACCCGGATGATGCGGTGGATCTGTCGATCACGGAACAGCGCAAGGTCTATGATGACATGGCCGCTGAATTCCGTGTCGCGCGCCCGGATGTGGTCCGCTGCGAGGATCGGCTGGTGGGGGCGGTCCCGGTGCGGATCTACACCGCCGGAGAGCCGGGCTGCACGGTGATGTACTGCCATGGCGGCGGCTTTGTCGTTGGTGGATTGGACAGCCACGATGACGTCTGCGCCGAGCTTTGCGCCCAGAGCGGTTATCGCGTTGTGTCGGTGGATTACCGTCTGGCCCCAGAACATCGCCACCCTGCGGCCTTTGAGGACGCCTGGGCGGTCTTGCAGTGGATCCGCGACAGTTTTGAGGGGGATCTGGTTCTGGCTGGTGACAGCGCCGGTGCCAATCTCTGTGCAGCCGTGGCGCATCATGCGCGCGGACGTATTGACCGGCTGGTGGGGCAGGTGCTGATCTACGGCGCCTTTGGTGGCGATATCAATCAGGGCTCTTATCTGGAACATGCGCAGGCGCCGATGCTGACACGGGATGATATCCTCTACTACGGGTCAATTCGCCGCCCGGAAGGCACGCAGGCGACGGGCGATCCGACCCTCGAACCGCTGGCCGATACCGATTTTTCCAACCTGCCCGCAACGGTGCTGATCACTGCCGACTGTGATCCGGTGCGCGATGATTCCCGCCATTACCGCGACAAGATCATGG
Source organism: Phaeobacter sp. JH20_34 (assembly GCF_048056095.1). Taxonomy (NCBI): domain Bacteria; kingdom Pseudomonadati; phylum Pseudomonadota; class Alphaproteobacteria; order Rhodobacterales; family Roseobacteraceae; genus Phaeobacter; species Phaeobacter sp. JH20_34. Next base: position 279,862 of record NZ_JAYMWT010000004.1, read on the forward strand.
CCGCCGGTGGCAAAGCGCATTGGATCAACGAACAGGGGCTGGTCCATGGCTATCTGCGCGCCCGCCATAGCGTCGGCCGCGCCCGTGACAGTTTCGAACGGATCTCCGTCGCCGTGGAGGCGCTGGGGCAGGGGCTCTGGCCCTATGAGTGAGCGCTGTCGTCACCCGGCCCCTGGCACATGATCAGCCTGCGAAGTCGCGGCAGTTTTCAGGGGCGGCTGCGCGGTTGTACCAGCCGCCGCTCTTGACCCGCCAGTCGCTGCTGTGGGTGGTGACATAGGACCAGTTGCCCACTGGAAGATGCGCATAGCCGATGGTGTCGCCGGGTTGGATCGTGCCGATACGGGCGGTGCCCGCACTATGGCCGGAATGGAGCGGGACCGGAGCGCCAAGCCAACCCAGACAGGCGCCTTCAAATTCATCGCGGATCGGCAGATCCACCAGCAACCGCCGCAGATGCGTATCGTTCAGCGTCAACTGCCTGCGCCCGGTGTTGACCTTGCAGCCGTGATACTTCTCCAGCGCGCGGATGTCCTGCACCTGCCGGTTGCTCTGCGGGTCAAGCGCGACGGATTTTCCGAGGCAATCGCTATTGTCGAAAACGCTTTGGCCCAGCACCGTTCCAAAACAATAGCCGGCACGGTCCATGATCAGATTTCGCGTGAACCACAGATCATCGCAGCCGTCCTGTGCAAACGCGGGCAAGGGCAGCAGCGTTAACAGTAGTGTAAGATAGCGGATGGGCATGGCAGGCTCCTGTTGATCGCGGCGACGGTCCGATAAGCCTGCCATGGATCCTCAGCCGAGGAAAGATTTTGCCTTCATCGTGTCGGCGATGGGCGCACCAAGGCGGCTGAGGATGGTAGGCGCCAGCTGGCGCTGGTCGATCACCACATCTTCCGCCGGGCCTTCGGCCGGGCCGAAATAATACAGCGCGGTTTCCTGTTGCAGGGCGCTGCGCCCGCCGTGGTGGCCGCGATCATCCTGCCCGTGATCGGCGGTGACGATGATCTCATAGCCCATTTCGCGCCATTTGAAGATAAACGGCGCCAGCATCTCATCCATGACGAAACAGGCGTGGTCCATTTGCTGGCAATCGTGGAAAAACCGGTGCCCCATGCTGTCCAGCGTGCAGGTGTGCAGCATTCCGTAGTTCAGCCCGAACCGCAGGCAGAGGTTTGTCAGCGTGCCAAACAGATCGACGTCCGACGGGGTCATCTGGTTGTCCAACCCGTAGCCGGTCATCGAATGGAACCGCCCGTGATTGATCGTGGCGCTGTCCGGTTCGTCATATTCAACATCGCGCACGGGGTCATAGGGGTGGCGGTTGAAGAAGGAGGACCAGAAACTATGCGCAACCGCACCGGTTACGCCGCCGCCCTCGCGAACCTGGCTGAACACATCCTTGTGGCCCAAGCGGAAGACATTGCCATTGCCGGTGCAGCCATGTTCGGCGGGGGCAACACCTGTGTGGATCGAGGCATAGCAGCTGGCGGAGATCGAGGGCAGCACCGAACGGTGTTTCCAGACCCGCGCTTCGCCGCTGTCGACCCAGCCTTCCAGATTGCCAAACAGCCGACGGAAGTTGCGCCACGGCACCCCGTCCAAGATGATAAGGAGAAGTTTGTTGTCCATCGCAGAACCCAAGGTCTTGTAAAGGTGAGTTAAAAAGGCGGCCGTGAGGAGTGTTCCTGCGGCCGCCTTTGAGTGCGTCCCGCCGCAGTTGCCTGTGACGGGGGGATATCAGGTGCTGGGCTGCTAGTTGCCCGCACTTTCCATCTTGCGGTTGGCGATGACCTCTTCCAGCCACCCGAGCCGCATTTCCGGCACCGAGCTGAGCAGCAGATCGGTGTAATCGTCAAAGGGGGGCGACAGCACTTCGGTCTTGCCGCCATAGCGCTGGACGCGGCCCTGATACATCACCGCGATATTATCCGAAATCGCCCGCACCGTGGCGAGATCGTGGGTGATGAACAGATAGGCGACATTCTCGATCTTTTGCAGTTCCAGCAACAGCTTCAGAATGCCATCGGCCACCAGTGGATCCAGCGCCGAGGTGACCTCGTCGCAGATGATCATCTTGGGCTTGGCCGCCAGCGCACGTGCAATACACACCCGCTGTTTCTGTCCGCCCGACAGCTCCGCCGGGTAACGGTCGATGAAGCTTTCGCCCAGCTCGATCTCATCCAGCAGTTCGATGATGCGCTTGCGCTTTTCGGCGCCCTTCATGCCAAAGTAGAACTCCAGCGGACGGCCGATGATCGTACCGACGGTCTGGCGCGGATTCATCGCCACATCCGCCATCTGATAGATCATCTGCAATTCGCGCAGATCCTCGCGGGTGCGTCCCGCCAGATCGGAGGACAGCCGACGCCCGGCAAACTCGATATCACCCTCGCGCGGTGGCAATAGCCCGGTGATCACCCGTGCCAGTGTCGATTTACCAGAGCCGGATTCTCCGACCACGGCCAGCGTCTGACCGGGGTGCAGGTCGACGTTCACATTATGCAGCACATCGAATTTGGTGCCCTGGTAGCGCGCGGTGATATTGCGCACGCTCAGCACCGGCTCCGAGGTCGGGGCCTTTTCCTCATGGGTGATGGAGCGCACCGAGACCAGCGCCTGTGTGTACTCCTCCTGCGGGGCGTTGATGATCTGATCGACGGGGCCGTATTCCACCATATTGCCGTGGCGCAGCACCATGATGTCGTCGCTCACCTGTGCCACCACCGCAAGGTCGTGGGTGATATAGAGTGCAGCCACACCCGTGTCGCGGATGGCTTCCTTGATCGCCATCAGCACCTCGATCTGGGTCGTCACATCCAGCGCCGTTGTCGGCTCGTCAAAGACCACCAGATCCGGCTCCGGGCAGAGCGCCAGCGCCGTCATGCAGCGTTGCAGCTGACCGCCGGAGACCTGATGCGGATAGCGCTCGCCGATATTGTCGGGATCGGGCAGACCCAGCTTGGCAAAAAGCGCGCGGGCGCGGGCTTCGGCCTCTTTCTTGGAGAACTTGCCCTGTTCAACCGCCGCTTCGATCACCTGTTCCATGATTTTCTTGGCCGGGTTGAACGAGGCCGCCGCCGATTGCGAGACATAGGTGACCTCGCCGCCGCGCAGGCGACGGATATCGCGCAGTTTGGATTGCAGGATATCGCGGCCATTCACCCAGACCTCGCCGCCGGTGATCTTCACACCGCCCCGGCCATAGGCCATGGAGGCCAGCCCGATGGTGGATTTTCCGGCGCCGGATTCGCCGATCAGCCCCAGCACCTTGCCCGGTTGCAGATCAAAGCTGACACCATGCACGATTTCGATGTCATGGGGCTTTTCCCCCGGCGGGTAGACAGTTGCGCCGATCTTGAGATTGCGCACTTTCATAAGAGGTTCGCTCATCCGCGGCCTCCTTTCAGCGAGGTTGTGCGGTTCAGGACCCAGTCCGCGACAAGGTTGACCGAGATCGCAAGGGTGGCGATGGCGATGGCAGGCAGCAGTGCCGCTGGAATGCCATAGACGATGCCTTCCTTGTTTTCTTTCACGATCCCGCCCCAGTCGGCTTCTGGCGGTTGCACGCCAAGGCCGAGGAAAGAGAGCGTCGAGACAAACAGCACCATGAAGATGAACCGCAGGCCCATTTCGGCCACCAGCGGTGACAGCGCGTTGGGCAGGATTTCGCGGAAGATGATCCAGGCGGTTTTCTCCCCTCGCAGACGCGCGGCTTCGACGTAGTCCATCACCTCGATATCCACCGCAACAGCACGGGCAAGACGATAGACGCGGGTGGAGTCCAGCAGACCCATAACCACGATCAGAACCGGCACGGTCACCGGCATCACCGACAGCACCACAAGGGCAAAGATCAGCGTCGGGATCGACATCACCAGATCGACCAGCCGCGACATCACCTGATCCACCCAGCCACCGGCAACGGCGGCAAAGAAGCCCAGCACCGATCCGGTGACAAAGGACAGGATGGTGGCCGCAGTGGCGATGAAGATGGTGGTGCGTCCGCCATAGATCATCCGGCTGAGAAGATCACGACCGATATTGTCGGTGCCAAGGAGATGCTCAGCCGAGCGCGGCTCCCATACGTCACCGACAATTTCAGCCATCCCATAGGGGGCCAGTAGCGGTGCAAAGATCGCCATCAGGAAGTAGAGGGCCGTGAAGAACAGCCCAATCATTGCAGAGATAGGGATATTTTTCATTTCGGATGCCTCAGACGCGGGTTCGACAGGATCGCCACGATGTCGGCAATCATGTTCAGCACGATGTAGACGGCGGCAAAGATCAGGCCGCAGGCCTGCACCACCGGGACGTCACGCTTGGACACGTGGTCGACCAGATACTGGCCCATGCCCGGGTAGACAAAAACCACCTCGATCACCACGACACCGACCACCAGATAGGCGAGGTTCAGCATCACCACATTGACGATCGGTGCGATGGCATTGGGAAAGGCGTGACGGGCAATCACGTTGAAGGTGCTCAGCCCCTTCAGCTCCGCCGTCTCGATATAGGCCGATTGCATCACATTGAGGATCGCCGCCCGCGTCATGCGCATCATATGCGCCAGAACCACCAGTGTCAGCACCGCGACGGGCAGGGCAATGGCGTTCAGTTTTTCCAGCAGACTCATGGATTCATTGATCATTGCGACCGAGCTGAACCAGCCCATCTGCACCGCAACGAAATAGATCAGCAGATAGCCGATCAGGAATTCCGGGATCGAGATCGAGGCCAATGTCACGGCCGAGATCAGTTTGTCAGGCCAGCGGTCGCGGTAACGTACCGCCAGAAGGCCCAGGAAGATCGCCAAGGGAACCGAGATCACGGCAGCCCAGAACGCCAGGAACAGCGTGTTGCCAAGACGGCGGCCAATGCTGGTTGCAATGTCCTGACCATTGGTCAGGGCGGTGCCCAGATCACCTTGCAGGGCGCCGAACAGCCAGTCGAAATAGCGCAGAACAGCCGGTTCATTCAGCCCCAGTTCCTCGCGCAGGTTGGCAAGTGCCTCGGGCGTGGCCGACTGGCCCAGAATGGACTGCGCCACATCGCCGGGCAGGATCAAGGTGCCCATGAAGATGAGCACGGATGCGGCGATCAAGAGAATTAGTCCCAGCGCGAGGCGCTGGGACACAAGTTTCACGACGGGGTGCATGGCATGGACCTCTATCAGGCCAACCAGCACTTATGCGACCATTTGCCGGCCATGGTGTCGCCGGTGGAATCCACCACCCAACCCTGAACCTTGCTGCTGGTCGCTTCGATGAAGTCGTTGAACATCGGGCAGATCAGACCGCCTTCGTCCCGCACCATCATGCCCATCTGGCTGTAGAGCGCCTTGCGCTTGGCTTCGTCCAGCTCGCCGCGGGCGGCAAACAACAGCTGGTCAAAGTCTTCGCGCTTGAAGCGGGTGTCGTTCCAGTCTGCGGTCGACAGATAAGCGGTCGAATACATCTGATCCTGCACCGGACGGCCACCCCAGTAGGAGGCACAGAACGGCTGGGCGTTCCAGACTTCGGACCAGTAACCATCACCGGGCTCGCGCTTCAGTTCCAGCGGGATACCGGCGGCATTGGCCGACTGCTGGAACAGCTGGGCTGCATCCAATGCACCCGGGAAGGCAACATCCGACACCCGCAGGGTGATCGGGCTGCCATCATGGCCGGATTTCTTGTAGTGCTCTGCCGCTTTGGCCGGATCAAACGGGCGCTGCGGGATGCTGTCATCAAACAGCGGATAGGCGGAGTTGATCGGCATGTCGTTACCGACGGAGCCATAGCCGCGCAGAACCTTATCGACCATTTCCTCACGGTTGATGGCATATTTAAGCGCCAGGCGCAGCTCGTTGTTGTCAAACGGAGCGGTGTCGCAATGCATGATGAACACATAGTGGCCCGGACCGGCTGCGTTGCGCACGGTCAGGTTCGGTGCACGGTCGAGGAGACCTGCAACCTTGGGCTCAACACGGTTGGCGATATGCACCTGACCCGATTGCAGCGCCGCCATACGGGCGGTGGCGTCGTTGATGACCACGATTTCGACTTCATCGACATGGCCGCGGGTGTCATCCCAGTAGTTGGGGTTCTTCTTCCACATATGGCGCACGCCCGGCTCATCGGCGACCAGCATATAGGCACCGGAACCGATGCCCGCTGCCGGGTTGTCAAAGCCGCCATCAGGCTGGATCATCAGGTGATAATCGGCCATCAGATAGGGCAGGTCGGCATTGGGCGTGGTCAGCGAGACGACGAAGTTGTCGCCATCGGCCTTCATGCTTTCGATGCCGCGCATAATGCCGAGCGCACCCGATTTACTGTCCTCGTTGGAGTGGCGCTCCATGGTGCGCATCACGTCCTCGGCCGTCACCGCCTTGCCGTTGTGGAATTCAACGCCCTTGCGGATCTTGAAGGTCCAGGTCTTGGCGTCTGCACTGGCTTCAACGCTTTCGGCGAGACGGTTTTCGATGCCGCCTTCGGGCGTCACGTTCACCAGCGTTTCACCGAACTGATAAAGATTGTGGTAGGGCACCTGGCTTGCGGCCACGGCGGGATCGAGCGAGTCGGTGCTGCCGCCGCCGATTGAGCCGAGCTTCAGCGTGCCCCCTTTGACCGGGCCTGCGGCCTCGACGGCGCGGGCAAACAGGCTGCCTGCTACTGCGGCGCTGATGCCGAGTGCGGCGGTTTTGCCCATGAATTCACGCCGGGTCATTTTCCCGGAGGTGACGCTTTGCGTCATGAAATCAATCTGGTCTTTCATTGCGGACTCCCTGTCGTATCTAGACGCTGAACACGTCATTTCTTGAATTGTCATTCAAGGTTTGCGCATTTGCTGCGACCTCGCAACCCTTATTAGCGTGCTTTCTGGCGCAGGCGGGGATGGCGAAGGCATAAAGAGACGGTGATCCCGTCGTCTTTTGGAACTGGTATGTCGTATTTGGTAAGAAGTGAATGGCTGGTGGGACAATATGTGGAAAAAACCAATGCACTCGCGATGCCAATTATTATCGCCGCCGCACCCCGTATTTCGCCAATGGATGGTGGACCCCGCCTGATTTTCGGCCAAAACGGGTGATCCGAGCCGGTTTTGCGACAGGCCGCAGCTGCGGGCGCGATGGCCGATCTGGCGCATTTGCGCGATTTCGGATGCTTGCTTTGGCACCAATGGGCGCGTCAGGACATGACGGAAAACGACATCCGCAACCTAACCGCAATCCGCCCGCAGAAAAGCGCAGTTCACCAGTCCGCGCTGTCCATCCAGATGGTCACCGGACCGGAGTTGATCAGCGCAACCTTCATGTCGGCCCCAAAGGACCCGCGCGCCACAGGCACCTCAAGCGCCGCCAGCTGATCGGCAAACCGGGTGTAAAGCGCGCGGCCCAGATCCGGCGCGGCGGCATTGGAGAAGCCGGGCCGGTTGCCACGGCGGGTATCGGCGGCCAGCGTAAACTGGCTGACAACCAGCGCGCCGCCGCCGATGTCCTTCACCGAGCGGTTCATCTTGCCCGCCTCATCGCGGAAAATCCGCAGCTTGCTGATCTTGGCCGCCATCTGATCCGCTTCGGCCGCGCTGTCCCCCGCCATCGCGCAGATCAGGATCAGCAGGCCTTCACCGATTTCACCGATGATATCGCCGTCGACGGTGACAGACGCCTCGGACACTCGCTGGATCAGGGCACGCATGGATTATCCTACTCAATGATATGCGGCGTCAGTCGCGCCAGGTGGTGAAGTCGCGCAGTTCAGCGCGTTCAGTGCGGAACTGGTTGGCCGGGTGGTCGGGATCGGCATAGCCGAAAGACAGCGCACAAAGGATATTTCGATCCTCCGGTATGTCGCAGAGCTGATGCAGCATCGGCGCATAGGTGGCAACAGCCGCCTGCGCGATGCTGGCAACGCCCGCTGCGGTTGCGGCCAGCGTGAACCCGGTGACAAAGCCACCGCAATCCAGCGCACCATAGGGGCCAAGCTCCTTGGGGCTGGTCAGGATCGCGCAATGGGGGGCGTCAAAAAGCGTAAAGTTGCGCATCATCTGCCGGTGAGAGGCGGCGCGATCGCCGCGTTCAACACCAACCGCCTCATAAAGCGCCCAGCCGCAGGCCTGTCGCCGCGCCTTGTAGTCGCCACTGTACCGCTCGGGAAAGGGGAGGTCGGGGGCAACAGGATCCTTTGCGACCGCCTCCGCCAGGGCCACCCGCAGTGCATCCGTCGCCGCGCCGCTGAACAGCGTCACCTGCCAGGGCTGGGCATTGCACCAGGAGGGCACTTTTTGGGCGCAACGCAGGATATCCTCGATAACCGCACGGGGTACCGGATCGGGGCGAAAGCCGCGACAGCTGTGACGGCGGCTGAACAGCGCATCAAGCGCAGGAAGGGTGGTCATGGCGGATCCTTATGTCGGCTTCGGGGGGGTCGTGGCCTCGGCGCGGAATGTCAGCGTGATCCGAAATAGGCCACAGCAGCGCCGATCAGCAGTGCCAGAGCAACGGCGGCGGCAATTTTCCACACCGAATAGGGGCGTTCTCCCTGTACCCGACCGGATTGCCCGTTAACCACAAAACGATAAGTCTTGCCCCGATATTTATAAGCGGCCAGCCAGACCGGCAGCAGCACATGTTTGAAGGTGATATCGGAAAAATCGCTGTCGATATGTTCGATCCGTTGCCGATCCCCGCCAATGTCAAAACGCACGTCGCGTTCGATGACCCGGCGCATCCGCGCAGTCGCCTCGCCGTAGCCATCGTCCAGTTCCACCGCATAGGCCTCGGCCCGGAACCCGGCCAGATACTGCGGCTGGTAAGGCTCCAGCGCCGACAGGTCCCAGGGCTCCAGCGCATCGGTGTTCTTTTTCGGCAGGCTCTTGGAGGCGAGCACCAGCACATCGTCAAAGAACCGCTGCACCCGCCCCGAGACCGGCCGCCAGCGTATCTTCGGCACCTGCCGCGACTGGCGCTTGCCGTCGACCATCACGGTTTCGGTGACATAATAGACGGTGCCGCGCTGGCCGCGATACTGCGAGCGGGTGTCGGCGTCGAAGGTCCAGTAGGGGACATAGATGCCGTCCATGCGCCTGCCTTTGCGGGCATATTGTTGCAGGCCGCTCGGCGCAAACCACAGCTGGCCCAGCCAGTCCGACATCGCCTTATGGGCGCTGCGCTCATCAAAGGCGAAGGGCAGCACGCCCTTGGGCTTGATATGACGGTGGATCCCGGTGTCTGTGACCATCGGCGTGGCGCAGAACGGACATTCCCCCGCATGGTCCTTTTGGTCAAATTCCACCTGCGCGGCGCAGTTCGGACAGCGCAACACGCGGGTTTCTTCCATGTCGGCCTCGGCCAGCCCCGAGGAGAGCGCCGTCTCGAAATCCAGCTCCCGCAGGCTGCCACCCCGCCACGGGCCGGATCGGATCGCTTCCCGGTGGCCGCAATGATCGCAGGTCAGCGTGCCGTTTTCAGGATCATAGCGATAATCCGCGCCGCATTGCTCGCAGGGGAACCGATGTTCCTCAAGCGGTGCCTGCGTCTCGGCGCTGGCGGAGCTCTCGGCAGGCGACAGGCCGGAGGGCGGCGGCGGTGGGGGCTGGGTCACGTGGGGAAGCCTCAAAGATATCTATGCAGCAGTTTCGGCACCATGATGCGCAGGGCGTTGTCCTTCAACAGGAAATGGCGCCACAGATGGAACAGCCCATGCAGGACGATGACAATGAGCAGCGCATCAAAGGCAAGTTCATGCAGCTCTTTAGCCAGCTCATGCAGTGTGCGGCTGCCTGCGGCCGGATTGATCGGCAACACCCCAAAAGCGCGGATCGCAAAGGGAGCCAGCACCCCGGCCAGCGCCCCGGTTGCGACCATGACCGGCAGGCCGATCTGCAAGACACGGTGGTTCAACCCGTGGAACCGTTTGGCCCAGCCCGGCAGCTTGGGACCGGCGCGCCCGGCCAGCCCTTTGCGCAGATAGACAAGCGTCCAGATCAGCACGACCACGGCAAGGAGCAGGCCGACGCCCGCGTGGGTGGCCAGCGCCAGCCCCGGATCGGCGCGGTTCTCCTCCGGTTCCACGAGAAAGAAATAGAGGATCAATCCAAGGCTCAGCCAGTGGAGCCATTTGAGCGCGCTGCGTCGGGTCATATGCAGAAGGTCCTTCGTGGCACAAGGGCTGCGGTCGGTCCTGAGAAAGGGCGCCGATGATCGCAGCGCCCTCGGGATTGTGTGATGTCAGCCAGCAGGCGGTGCGGGCGGCGGTGGCGGAGGCGGCGGTGGCATGATGGTGAACAGCTGCGCCAGTTCGATGACATCGCCTGCCTCCTTCCAGCCGTCCTGACCGGGTGTCCAGACCAGGCTGTCCCGGCGCAATCCGCCCTCCTGTGCCATTCGCCCCAGTCGGGCCTTGGAATAGGGGCCGGTGGTCTGACCGTTCTCGGCGATGTGCCAGACATGTTCCACCGGTGGAGGCGGCGGCGCCACCGGCGCGGCGGCCTGCGGCGCAGCGGGTGCGGGCCGCGCGCCCCAGGGACCGCTGGTCTGACCCGCTGCATGAGCGGCGGCACCCGGCTGCGCCATCTGCGCCATCTGCTGGGCCATTGCCATGCCCATCCCCATGCCCATTCCGGCCCCCATGCCGCTATTGGGCGCCTGGGCGGCGGCGGTCATCGCCTCGGCGGCGGAGAACTGCGTATAGCGGCCAAGATCACCGACGATTCCCATCTGTGTGCGCTTGTCCAGCGCCTGTTCAACCGCGGCGGGCAGCGAGATATTCTCGATATAGAGCTCGGGGATCGCGATGCCGTATTCGGCCACCGTGGCGGAAATCTCTGCCGCCACCAGCTTGCCCAGATCGGCGGTATTTGCAGCCATATCCAGAACCGGAATGCCGGAGCCTGCCAGAACCCGGCTCACCTGCTGGACGATGATATTGCGGATCTGGAAGGAGATTTCATCCATGGTGAACTCACCATCGGTGCCGACGATCTCGCTCAGGAACCGGGCCGGGTCCACCACCCGGATGCTATAGGTGCCAAAGGCGCGCAGACGGACCGGCCCGAACTCCGGGTCGCGCGCCATGATCGGGTTCTTGGTGCCCCACTTCAGATCATTGAACCGGGTGGTGTCGACAAAGTAGATCTCGGATTTGAAGGGCGACTGAAAGCCGTGATCCCAATGTTGCAGGGTGGTCATGATCGGCATGTTGTTGGTCTCCAGCATGTAGAGACCGGGGGTGAAGACATCGGCCAGCTGACCTTCATGCACAAAAACCGCCGCCTGACCTTCGCGCACCGTCAGCTTGGCGCCGTATTTGATCGCGTGGCCTTCGCGCTCGAACCGCCAGACCAGCGTGTCATTGGTGTCGTCGGTCCAGTGGATGACGTCGATGAACTCTCCCTTGAGAAAGTCGAAAATACCCATTGTCTTCATCCTCTTTCGGCGATGCCGGGGCATCGGGGTCGGCAAATGCGGAGCCGCTACTGCGGCTCTCCCATGATATCATATGCGATGGCTTGCACGATGGGCCGCGCCTCATCGGCGGACATGCCGGTGCGCAGGCGTGGATCGTACAGGATTTTCAGGAGTTTCTCATCCTGGCTGGTCAGCAGCGCAAATTCGTCATCATCGTTGAAGATCGAGGGGCGCGCCTGCGGGCTGTCGTTGCGCAGGCCAAGGCCCTGGGCAACTTCCTCGTGGATACAGCTGCGCCGCGCCAGATCCGGGTGCTCGGCGCGGATAAGCGCGACCCCGCGCATATAGGACGATGGATCCGCCTGCAGCCCCCCGGCGCGCACCAGACAATAGTAGCTCTGCGGCGGGTTGGCAAAAACCTCTAGGTCGGCGTCGCTGATCGACGGCAGGATCTCCCGCACGCGGTCGGCGACATAGGCGCTGTCGTCGGCGCCTGCAAAAATCACGTTGAAATTGGCGCGCGCACGGCTGGTGGTGGTGCTGATCGGATGGCCGGTGATCCGGGCCAGACGGGCGGCATAGGCATCAAGGGTGGCGCGATCCGTCTGCTGCTGTTCAGCGCTGACCGAGGGGCCAAAATCGGCCCGCAGACGCACCGGCCCGTCCCAGCGCCCAAGCGCGCCGGAGGTGCGCAGATTGCTGCTGCCATATTCGTCGTAAAAGGCGATCTGCTCAAAATTCCGGCGCAGATCATCGGCGTCATAGGGCGTCTCCGGCCCGCCCCCATCGGTCCGCAGCAGCCCGCGCGTCAGCAGGTCCTGCTGGAGGGCGCCATAGTAGCGGGCCAGCCGCTGGCTCTCGGCGGAGGGCGGCTTGGGCTGCGGGGCGAGATTGGCCGGGCGTGTCGGCGGCACCAGCGAGGTGCGCTGAGCGAGGGGATCGCATCCCATCAGGAACGCAGTCCCGGCCAGCGCGCCGACAAGCACCGGCACCAGCCGTCGCCTTCGGGCGCGCTGCGATATCGGCGCGGCTGCGGTCATGCGGTGCCGGGAACCGCCGTGGCGGCGGTATCGCCGACCCCGTCGCGCCGCGCCTTTGCCGAGGCCAGCGTGTCACGCAGCTCCGCTTCCATCTTCTTAAGCTCCGCCTCGGCGGCGGCGCGCTTGGCCTTGCCCTCATCGGCGATCTGAAGGCTTTCCTGAATGGTGCCGATCAGATCCGCATTCGCCTGTTTCACCGCTTCGATATCAAAGACACCGCGCTCCATCTCCTGTCGGATCATCTTGTTGCTTTCGCGCAGATTGGCCGCGTTGGAGGTCAGCAGCTCATTGGTGAGGTCATTGGCATCGCGCACCGCCGCCGCCGCCTCGGCGGAGCGCTGGATGGTAACAGCCTGTGCCAGCTGGGTCTCCCAGAGCGGCACGGTATTGACCAGCGTCGAATTGATCTTGGTCACCAGCGATTTGTCATTCTCCTGCACCAGCCGGATCGACGGCAGCGACTGCATCGTCACCTGGCGCGTGAGCTTCAGATCATGCACCCGACGTTCCAGATCGTCGCGGGCCGCGCGCATGTCACGCAGCTCCTGCGCGCGCATCACCTGATCGGCCTCCGGTGCGGCGGCCACTGCCGCCTCCAGCGCCGGGATTTCCTTGCTGTCCAGTTCGGCCAGCTTGGCCTCACCTGCTGCAATATAGAGCGCCAGTTCGTCATAGAAGCTCAGCGTCTTGGCATAGAGCAGATCAAGCGACTTGATATCCTTCAGCAGCTGATGCTCATGGCCAAGCAGATTGTCGGTGATGCGGTCGATCTGGCCCTGCACATCCTCAAATCGCGCGGTGAACTTCGCAAAGGGCGCAGCGCGACCCAGCAGCCGCTCCCAGAAACTGCGCTTGCGGCGCACATCCAGTTCGGACACCGAAAAGCCGCGGATCGTGGTGACGATATTGCGCAGGGAATCGCCGGCAGGGCCGACATCCTTGTTGCGCACATCGGTCAGCATGGCCTGGCTGATCTGTTGCAATTCAGCCTGCGCACCGGAGCCGAAGTTGATGATCGAGTTGCTGTCGGACATGTCGATCTGCGCCATGCGCGACTGGATGTCTGCACTGGTGGCGGCGTCGGCCTGATCCAGAGACTGGATTTCGGCCGTCGGCTCCGGCAATGTGATCGCGGTGATTTCGGAGATCAGCTGAGCCTCCTGGGCGGCTTTCGTCTGGGTCGTCTTGGACATGTCGAAGTTCCTTATGGCTGTGTCAGCGGGGGTCCAGGTGAACGCCCTCGCGCTGCAAACGGTCCCGCAGCACGTCGATTTCAACGGTCAGATCGGTGCGGTCCTCCAGCAGCATCTTGCGGGTGCGGGCGGCAAAGTTTTCCTCAAGGTCGCGCAGCAGCGCCAGATAATCCTCGCGCGACCGGGGGTCGCCACTGCGCGTATAGATATCGGCAAACTTGATCGTGGCGTCGCGCGCGCCCATCAGATAGACGGTCAGATAGCGCCGCGCGCCGGTCAGGTCGCGGGGGTCTTCCTCAACCGTGCGGAAGAGATCGCGCGCCACCTCCTGAAAGGCCTCAACCCGCTGTTCGACCTCGCGGTCACGGGCGCGCAGAGCAGCATCCTTCATGGCCGAGAGATAGGTTTCCGCCTCTTCGACGACACGGGCGACCCGGTCGCGCTGGAAATCGTCGATGCCCTCGGCGCCCTTGTTGCGCAGGGGATCAAGCCCAAAGGCCGCCAGATGCAGGCCGCTCGCCGCCGCGGCATAGATCAGCGCCGTCAGCGCGCCGGGGTCCTGCCGCCAGGCGGCAAACAGCGCGCCGACACCGCAGAGCAGCGCGGCGAGGATCTTGCGGGGCAGGGCAGGGCGACGGGCGACCTTGCGATCGTCATAAGCGGCCTCGGCCCTCAGCCCGTCGCGCAGCAGATAGGCCGATCCGGCCCATGTCGCGGCCGCAAGCAGCCCAAAGGCGAGACCGGCAGCCCCCGAAAAAACGGACATCAGCGCGACCAGACCGGCAGGCAGCGCCATCAGATTGGCGCGTGCTCCGACCGGATCGACGCGGGCATTGCGATAGCTGCCAGAACTGGAGCCCGCGCCGCCCGACGCCGGTTCATCGGCGGCTTTCCGCTCTTGTTCGTCGGGACTGTATTTGCCGCCAAAACGCCGCGCCATGCGATCAGCCTCCGACCAGCCAGCCGGTTGCCAGACCGATCATCAGGATCAGCAAGGCCACAAAGGCGAGTTTCTGCACGTTTATTCCCCCGAGATGAGCGCTCCAAGCAATTGGAAACTTAGGATATGCAGCGCCATCTTGCTAGGGGGAAGTCTCAGGCCTTCGCCGCAGGGCCGTCTTTGGCGGTGGCTCAGCGCCGGGGCGGTTTGCCGCCACCGCGTGGGGCTGAACTGCGACCCGCATCACGGCCAGCTCCGCCGCCTGCGGGTTTGCCGCCGAATTTTCCGGTCGGTTTGCCTGTCGGCTTGCCCATCGGTTTTCCGGTCGGTTTGCCAGCTTGCTTGCCAGTCGGCTTTCCGGTCGGTCTGCCGCCCGGCGTCTCGGTGCTGCGACCCGCCGGTTTTCCGCCGGGCTTTCCGGCGAACCGGTCAGCGGGTTTGCCCTTGCCTGAAAATTTGCCGCCGGACGCGCCGCCAGGACCGGACTGGCCGGCGGGCCGGGCGCCTGAACGCTCTGCGGATTTGTCGCCAGAGCGGTCCGAGCCTGCAAATGAACGGCCCGCCGGTTTTCCGGCAGGTTTTCCGACGGGCTTGCCGCCTGGTTTTGTCGCTGGTCTTGCGCCGGCTTTCGTCGCTGGCTTGCCCGCCGGTTTCGCGGCACCGGGGCGCTGTCGTACCGGGCGGCCTGGGCGCTTGGGCTTGTCGTCTTCCTCGGTCTCGGGACCGGTCAGACCCAGCTGATCGCGCACCACACGCGGACGCAGCTCCTCGACTTCGCCTGGCTTCAGATTGCCCAGCTGGAACGGCCCATACGACAGGCGCAGCAGGCGGTTCACGGTGAACCCGATATCCTCAATGGCGCGGCGGATCTCCCGGTTCTTGCCTTCGCGCAGGCCAATGGTCAGCCAGGCGTTTGCGCCCTGCTGACGATCCAGCGCGACCGTCATCGGCTGAAATCTCTCTCCCTCGATCACGAGCCCCTGACGCAGCGGTTCAAAATCGCTGTCCTTCGGTCGGCCGTTGATCCGCACCCGGTAGCGGCGCAGCCAGCCGGTCGACGGCAGCTCCAGCTGCCGCTTGATGCCACCGTCATTGGTCAGCAGCAGCAGCCCCTCGGAGTTGAGGTCAAGCCTGCCGACCGTCATCACACGGGGCATGTCCTCGGGCAGCTCATCAAAGATGGTCCGGCGGTCCAGCTCGTCGCTGGTGGTGGTCACCAGCCCCGCTGGTTTGTGATACATCCACAGGCGCGGCGGCTCCGGATCCTGCATCGGCATGCCATCCACCACGATCCGGTCCTTGCCCAACACCACATTCAGCGCCGGGCTGTCGATGACCTTGCCGTTCACGGCGATACGCCCTTCGGCGATCATCTTTTCGGCCTCGCGCCGCGATGCAACACCGGCGCGCGACAGCACCTTTGCGATGCGGTCGCCGTCCGGGCTCTCGCCGGTTGCGGAGGGGGCGGTCGGTTTCTTGCTGGCGCGGGCTGGTTTCGCCGCTGCGGGGCGCTGGCCCTTGGGGGAGGATGGTGTTTTGCTCATACCTGAGGCCATAGATCATTCCGCGCGGTTGCGAAAGCTCCCATTCTGGGGCAGGGAGAGCTATGCCGTTTCGTTCTCATATGGATATTGCCCTTGCCGAGGCGCGCGCAGCCGCCGCGCGCGGCGAGGTGCCGGTGGGCGCCGTGCTGATCGCGCCGGATGGCCGTGTCGTGGCACAGGCGGGCAACCGCACCCGCGAACTGAACGACCCCACCGCCCATGCCGAGGTGCTGGTGATCCGTGCGGCCTGCGCCGCCGCCGGTTCCGAGCGGTTGACCGGTCACGACCTTTACGTGACGCTGGAACCCTGCGCGATGTGCGCGGCGGCGATTGCTGCCGCCCGCATCGGGCGTGTTTACTACGGGGCGTCCGATCCGAAATCCGGTGGCGTCGCCCATGGTGCCTGCGTGTTCTCGCACCCGCAGGCTCATCACGCGCCCGAGGTTTACGATGGCATTAGCGCAGAGCCGGCTGAAACCCTGCTGAAGGAGTTCTTTGCGGCGCGTCGCGCCGGGGACGGTTGACCGCGCTGATTTCCTGCCCGTAGCGTGGCGGCGCAGCGGGCCAGCAGATGAGCGGCCTGCACTGCCGAAAAGGGGGGCGAGTGATGAGCAAGGAATATCTGGCAGATGACGGGCAGCTGCGCTGTGGCTGGGCTGGATCCGCGCCCGAGTTTCTGGCCTATCACGATCAGGAATGGGGTTATCCGGTGGCAGATGATCGCCGCCTGTTTGAAAAGATCTGTCTGGAGAGCTTTCAATCCGGCCTGAGCTGGCGGACCATTCTGGCCAAGCGGGAGAACTTCCGCGCCGCCTTCCATGGTTTTGACTGGGACCGCGTGGCGGAATTTGGTCCGGCAGATGTGGAGCGCCTGTTGCAGGATGCAGGCATTGTCCGCCATCGCGGCAAGGTCGAGGCGGTGATCAACAATGCCCGGCGCGCGCAGGAGATGGTCAGGCAGGAGGGCTCGCTGGCGGCGTTTTTCTGGCGGTTTGAACCCGGTCCCGATGCGCAGGTGCCGCCGCAGACGGCCTCTATCACGCCGCAGTCCATCGCGCTGTCAAAAGAGCTGAAGAAACGGGGCTGGAAATTTGTCGGCCCCACCACCTGTTTTGCCTTCATGCAGGCGATGGGGCTGGTCAATGATCACGCGGAGCATTGCATCTGCCGCGCGCAGGCGGCCAGGGCGCGCGCCAGCTTTCAATCCCCGGCCTTATCCGGCGGCGAGTGATCAGGCCGCACGCGTGATCTTCGCGCTTTTGAGGTCAGCGCGCTACCAGGCTTTCGCGCGTGCCCGCGCCGCCCCGGCCGGGGCGGCGCCATGCCCAACGGGACCGGATCTGCACCGCAGACCGGGGTCCGGGCGGGAGCCTGTCGGCTAGACGTCGATTACGTCCAGAACCTGCGGCTCGATCACCGTCACATCCGGCAGCGCCTCGGCCAGTTTCTCGGCGCTCTGCTCAAGGATCGGGAACGTGCGGTAGTGGCAGGGGATCACGGTCTTGAAGTTGAAATACCGTGTCGCCGCATAGGCCGCCTGCGCCATATCCATGGTGAAATGCCCGCCCGCGCTCAGGATGCCGATGTCGGGTTTGTAGTAATCCCCCATCCAGTCCATATCGGCCATCAACCCGGTATCGCCCGAGATATAGAGCGTCTTGTTTTCACTCATCAGCATGTAGCCGACTTCGCTGCCCCCGGTGCGCAGCCCGTCCTGGGTGGCAAAGGTCGAGCTGTGCGAGGCAGGCACCATCGCCAGTTGCGGCCCGTCCAGATTGACAGTTCCGCCTTTGTTGAAGCCGATGGTGGTGACCTCCTCGGTCTCGCCCCAGATGCCCATCAGGTCATATTGCCCCACAATCGGCACATCCAGGCGTCGCGCCAGCGCCAGCACGTCGATCACATGGTCGAAATGCGCATGGGTCAGAATGATATGGGTGGCGCCGGTGATCGCGGCGTCATGCTGGTCCTCGGCGAGCATGGGATTGCCGGTGAGCCAGGGATCGACCAGTAGAACCTGCCCTGCGGTCTCGATGCGAAAACTGCCATGGCCCAACCAGATGATCTTCATGTTCTGTCTCCCTCAATACTGTTACGATCGGCCCCGCTGGCGCATCGTCTTGGCCTAAGCCTATCGCGCTTGGTGCGAAAATCCACTCGCCCGCGCTCCGTCACGCCGATTTCACCGGGGTTTCGCGCCGCCACAGGCTTGCGGCGGCGGCGGTGCGGCGGTAAATGCGTCCTAACACGAGATGAGGGTTTCCATGTCGATTGACCAAAGCACCGCCGCAAAAGTGGCCAAACTGGCCCGTATCAAGGTCGAAGAGGACGCGCTGCCAGCACTGGCGGATGAGTTCAACACCATCCTCGGCTTTATCGAGCAGCTGAACGAGGTGGATGTTGAGGGCGTCGAACCGATGACGTCGGTGACGCCGCAGCGCCTGAAACGCCGCGTCGACGAGGTGACCGATGGCAATCAGCAGGACAAGATCCTGGCCAATGCCCCCGATGCCCGCGAAGGGTTTTTTGCAGTGCCCAAGGTGGTTGAATAAGACATGACCGAACTCAACAAACTCACCCTGTCCGAAGCCCGTGACGCATTGCGCAAGGGCGAGACCACCTCTGTCGAGCTGACCAAGGCCTGCCTCAAGGCCATCGAGGCCGCAGATGCGCTGAACGCGTTTGTGCACAAGACGCCCGAGATCGCGCTGGAGCGCGCCAAGGCAGCAGATGCACGGATCAAGGCAGGCGATGCGCCCGCCATGTGCGGCCTGCCGATCGGCATCAAGGATCTGTTCTGCACCAAAGGTGTCGCCAGCCAGGCCGCCTCCGGCATTCTGGAAGGTTTCAAACCCGAATATGAATCCACCGTATCGCAGCAGCTGCAGGATGCAGGCGCTGTCATGCTGGGCAAGCTGAACATGGACGAATTCGCCATGGGCTCGTCCAATGAAACCTCCGTCTATGGTAACGCGGTCAGTCCCTGGCGGCGCGGCAATGATACTGCCGAGCTGACACCGGGCGGCTCCTCCGGCGGCTCCGCAGCGGCCGTGGCTGCGGATCTGTGCCTAGCGGCTACCGGCACCGACACTGGCGGCTCGATTCGCCAGCCGGCCGCCTTTACCGGGATCACGGGCATCAAGCCCACCTATGGGCGCTGCTCGCGCTGGGGGGTGGTGGCCTTTGCCTCCTCCCTGGATCAGGCGGGCCCGATGACCAAATCGGTGCGCGATGCGGCAATGATGCTTGAGGCGATGTGTGGCCACGACCCCAAGGACAGCACCAGCGCCGATCTGGCGGTGCCGAACTTCGAGGCGATGCTGACCGGCGATATCAAGGGCAAGAAAATCGGTATCCCGCGTGAATACCGCATGGATGGAATGCCCGGCGAAATCGAGAAACTCTGGTCCGAAGGCGCCGAGATGCTGCGTGCCGCCGGGGCCGAGATCGTCGATATCTCCCTGCCGCACACCAAATACGCCCTGCCTGCCTATTACGTGATCGCGCCGGCCGAGGCCTCCTCCAACCTCGCGCGCTATGACGGTGTGCGCTATGGCCAGCGCGCGGCGCTGGAGGCGGGCGATGGCATTACCGAAATGTACGAAAAAACCCGCGCCGCAGGCTTCGGCCATGAGGTGCAGCGCCGCGTGATGGTGGGGACCTATGTTCTCTCGGCCGGTTTCTACGACGCCTATTACAACCGCGCCCGCAAGGTCCGCACCCTGATCAAGAAAGACTTCGAAGACGTCTTCGCCCAGGGCATTGACGCGATCCTGACCCCGGCGACACCTTCGGCCGCCTTTGGCCTCGGCGAAATGATCGACGCGGATCCGGTGCAGATGTATCTCAATGACGTCTTTACCGTCACCGTGAACCTCGCCGGTCTGCCCGGCATTTCGGTTCCGGCCGGTGTTGATGCGCAGGGCCTGCCGCTGGGGCTTCAGCTGATTGGCCGCCCCTGGGAAGAGGGCGATCTGCTGAATACGGCCTATGCGCTGGAAGGGGCCGCCGGTTTTGTGGCCAAGCCGGCCCAATGGTGGTAAACCCTGTCCTGATCTGAGCAGAACCAACAGGTGGTGATCATGCGTCTATTCCGGTCCATCTTGGCGACCAGCAGTCTTGTGCTGCTGGCTGCGTGCCAGCCTCCGGTGCCTGAAAGTGGCCCCGAGGCCGGATTTGGCTCCAGCCCCTTTGACCGGGCACCGGCGACAGGCACCACGATTAATGGCGATCCGCTGGTGCCGCCGGTCCGCGTCGCAACCGAGAGCTTGCCGGGCAGCGCGCAGCCCGCCCCCCGCATCGCAGCCGCAGGCGGCAGCGCCGGATCCCTCGCACCCGCGACCGGCAGCAGCGACGATATTGCCCGCGAAACCGCCGCGGCCCTCGCGGCTGCACGCGGCAACTCGGGCACCGCACCGATCGAGGCCAGCCCGTCAAACCCGGCACCGGCCCTTGCGGGCAATCCGCGGATCTCCGACGAGAATGATTTCGATGCGGTCGCCTCGCGCCAAAGCATCGAAAGCGATGCCGAGCGTCTGGCCCGTCAGCGCGCCCAATATCAGGTGGTCAGCCCCACCGCAGTGCCCGAACGCAGCGGCGACCGCGATCCCAATATCGTGCGCTATGCGCTCAGCACCTCCAACCCGCGTGGGCAGCGGATCTATTCACGCTCCGGCTTCAACCTGGCGGCCCGCTCCTCGCGCAACTGCGCCGGATTTGCCTCGCCGGAACTGGCCCAGATTGCCTTTCTCGAAGCGGGCGGCCCGAAACGTGACCGCCAGGCGCTTGATCCCGATGGGGACGGCTACGCCTGCGGCTGGGATCCAGCGCCCTATCGGCTTGCGGTGCAGAACTGAGGCGGCTGGCGCCTCATGACACCTCCGCCGACCTCTGCTGACACCGGGACGGATGCCATCTGGCACCCCAGTCCCAATTTCACTGCGCGCCGCCATGATCTGACGCCGCATCTGGTTGTGCTGCATTACACCGCGATGGACAGTCCCGAGGTCGCATTGGAGCGGCTCTGCGACCCGCGGTACGAGGTGTCGGCCCATTACCTGATCGCCGCTGACGGACGGCTGTGGCAGATGGTCAGGGAGGCCGACCGCGCCTGGCATGCCGGCGCCGGGGAATGGTGCGGGCAGGAGGATATCAACTCCCGCTCGATCGGGATCGAATTGGACAACCGGGGCGATCATCCGTTTTCCGCAGCCCAGATGAACCGGCTGGAGGAGCTGCTGCGGGCTGTGCTGTTGCGCTGGCGGATCCCGGCCTCCGGTGTGATCGGGCATTCCTGCATGGCGCCGGGGCGCAAATGTGACCCGGGCGCCCGCTTTGACTGGGCGCGGCTGGCCAGACAGGGGCTGGCCAGCGCCGTGCCGGGTGCTGCGGCGCGGCCAGAGACCGACGTCGGGATGGACTGCTTTCGCGCTCTGGCGCGGCGGCGTGGCTTTACGGCGGATGTGGATGACGCCACCCTGCTGCAGGCGGTGCGCCTCAGATTCCGGCCATGGCAGACCGGTCCCTTGACCGACAGGGACGTCCTGCCGCTGCTGACCGATGCGTCCCGGGCAGAGGCCTGAGCGAGGCTCTGCCTCGCGCTCCGGGATATTTGACGCCAGAAGATAGAGAGCGTCCCGGCATCTTCTGGCCGCAAATATCCTGGGGGTGAGCGCCGCAGGCGCGAGGGGGC
The DNA here is from genome assembly GCF_048056095.1 of Phaeobacter sp. JH20_34. Lineage (NCBI taxonomy): Bacteria > Pseudomonadati > Pseudomonadota > Alphaproteobacteria > Rhodobacterales > Roseobacteraceae > Phaeobacter > Phaeobacter sp. JH20_34. The sequence goes on from NZ_JAYMWT010000004.1 coordinate 301,666, forward strand.
AACGCCCCCGGTGCACTATCCGCTTGACCTTGGGCGCAGTAGTTTCTACCCCAACCCCTGCGCAGAGGGCCGGACGGCCGCGGGGGGCCGCAAGGCGTCGCGAGGAAAGTCCGGACTCTACAAAACAACGGTGCCGGGTAATGCCCGGGCAGAGCGATCTGACGGAGAGCGCCACAGAAAACAGACCGCCCATATGCGCCTGCCTGTCAGGTGATCCCATGTGGGTAAGGGTGAAACGGTGGGGTAAGAGCCCACCGCGCCGCTGGCAACAGGGGCGGCACGGCAAGCCCCACCGGGAGCAATGCCAAATAGGACCCCCGCGCGGGCCGGTCGGCGTCAGCCGATACCGCCGCTAGGCATGTTTTGGCCAAGAGGGGTCGGGTTGGCAGCTGGAGGTGCACAGCAATGTGCATCCTAGATGAATGGTCGTCGAAGGGGCCCTGGCCCTGGAACAAAATCCGGCTTACAGGCCCTCTGCGCAAAATATCCCCTCGAATCCTATTGACTCGCGGGGTGGTGCAGGTAAAAGCGCACGCTCATATAGGAATTTACCGAGAGGCCCCTGCCTTTTCGGACGCAGGAGAATACCATGGCGAAGCCGACCACAATCAAGATCCGCCTGAACTCGACCGCGGGCACGGGCCACTTCTACGTGACCAAGAAAAACGCACGCACCATGACCGAGAAAATGGTTGTGCGGAAGTACGACCCGGTCGTGCGCAAGCACGTTGAATACAAAGAAGGCAAAATCAAATGAGCCTCTTGGTGTTGCGCTGCCTCCGGCCGCGACACCGCCCCCGATATTCGGGACAGTAGATCAGAAGGGTCGCACCAGGGTGCGGCCCTTTTTCGTGTGGCCGCGCTGTTGCCTGACTGACCTGGCGCCACTGACCGGTCGCCGCTGGCCGGGCTGCCGGTCGCGCGCATTTTATGAAAATTCGGTAAATGAAAACACCGAAGGCGCGCCGGATCGGCCCGAAAATGCCACATTTGGCCGTCACATATGTCCTGGGATGTGGGTGAGAGAGTGGGTCCGGGATGCAGCGCCAGAAGCGCGCGGTTTCGGAAGTTCACAGCACCACAGGTCGGCTCGGGGGAGCGGCCATGACAGGAGGCGACGGTGGGGTCGCCTCCTGTTTTTCGTTGTGGCCGCAGATCAGCGGCGCCACTCGGCCATGACCATCACAGGCAGCAGGCCCATACGCTGCATCAGCGCCGCAGAGGCGGTGTTGAAGGGGGCGTATGTGGTTGCGATCACCGGAACGCCCTTGGCCGCCACAGAGCGCTTCATATCGGTGATCAGCGCGGTTGCGACACCCATGCGCTGCCAGCTCTTGGCGACGGCGACATGGTGCAGCATGGCGCGGGTCTCGGCCCTGCGGACGGGGAGGGCAGGGCGCTCCTCGATGCCATAGATGACATAGCCCATGATCCGCCCCTGCGGGCTGACGGCGGCGCGGGCGGTCAGGCTTGGCTCGCTCAGCCATGTCTCAAGCCAGCGGGCCAGCGCTGCACCATCAGGATCGGCCGGGTAGCGGTCAGGCTGGTGGGTGACATGCAGCGCGTGCAGCTCTTGCAGCAGCGGGACAATGCGGTGCGCCTCTTTTGGGGCGATATCAATCAATCTCATCGGGGTCTCAAATTCGTTGCGTGACATGTCCCGGCCGCAACCGCAGCGCGGGCAAAGAAAAAGGGCGGATCGTGATGATCCGCCCCGGTCTTGGTTGGCTCTGGAAGGTGTCGCGTTATTCGCGGTTTCCAAGCAGCTGGAGCAGCATCATGAACATATTGATGAAGTCCAGATAGAGGCTCAGCGCGCCCATGATGGCGGATTTCGCCAGCCATTCCTGGTCGCCCATATGGGCGTGCTGGAGATAGTCGTTCTTGATCCGCTGGGTGTCATAGGCGGTGAGGCCCGCAAAGATCAGCACGCCAATCACCGAGATCGCAAAGGCCATTGCCGACGACGCCAAGAAAATGTTGACGATAGACGCCACGATCAGGCCGATCAGGCCCATGATCAGGAAAGCGCCCATGCCGGAGAGGTCTTTCTTGGTGGTGTAGCCCACCAGCGACAGGCCCGCAAAGGCGATGGAGGTGATCAGGAACACCTGCACGATGCTTTCGCCGGTGAACACCAGGAAGATCGAGCTGATCGACAGGCCCATCACGGTGGCGAAGACGTAGAACAGCAGCTGGACGCCCGCGGCCGACATGCGGTTCGCGGCGGCGCCGATGCCAAACACAAAGGCCAGCGGGGCAAACATGATCACCCACTTAAGCGGCGAGGCGTAAAGCGCATAGCCGATGCTGGTCAGGTATTTATCGGCGCTCAGCTGGGCTGCGGCATTGGCCGGATCGGAGGTCACCGCCAGGCCGGAGATGGCCCAGGCAGCCAGAAATGTAATGAATGTGCCCACGGCCATGGTGCCGTAGACCTTGTTCATATGGGCGCGCAGGCCCGCATCGATCTCCGCAGAGCGTGCGCCCGCTGTGGACCGGATGGTGTCAAACTGTGCCATGTATCATGGTCTCCGTCTTTAAACTCCCTCGCGCAGGTTTCCTGCTGCGTGCAGAGACCTGGCGTTCCTCGCAAATATCGGGTGAAGCGGGGCGCGGTTCAAGGCCGTAGACCGAAGTTTCGGTGGAATTATCGACAAAAAACCTGGGATGTTTGGCGAGGGCTTGCACAGAACCAGACCAAAGTGTTCCGGATCCGGGTCCGCGCCCCCTCTGAGATCGCCCTGAGGCAGTTTTCACAACTTGGGCGTGCGGTTCTGTTGGTGCTGTCTGGCGACCCTGTTGCAGGCTAACATATGAACCCACAAAAGACGCACAAAGTTTCCATCTTCACGGCATCGCCACAGGTGGCCGCCGGTCGTGCGTCGGCGACACCTCCGGTGACGGTCCCAGAGAGTTCCTTGACTCCCAACCTTGATCCGGGGGCAGACTGTTGGGGGTGCAAAAGGCCCGCAGCGCGGACCTCTTTTCGTATTAGGCTTGGTGTGAGCCTTGTCGGCGCGTCGCCTTTAGCGGGTCCAGCTGCTCGGCGCGTCCCAGATCGGGCGGCGGGCCTCTGCCTGGGCTTCGGTCTTGCTGATGCCCATGTCGTCCAACGCGCTTTGATCAAGCGTGGCCAGCATCCGGCGTTCGCGCCAGATGGCGAGGCGTTGGGCAACGGTTGCGAGGAACGAGCGGCGGGGCGCGCAGGTGCAGTTGCGCAGGCTGTTGTCCATATAGGTCATGATTTTTGTCCTTTTCTGGAACTCTGATGAGGTTGCAGTGTCTGATCAATTCTATTGATGTATATGGCGGAGTGTGATTGATATGAAAAACGAATGTTTATGATTTAAACCATCAGGGATTGTGATGATGCGAAATCTCGATATTACCACGCTGCGCTCGTTTGTGGCGGTTGCGGACAATGGTGGGGTGACCCGCGCGGCCGGTTTTCTGCATCTGACCCAATCGGCGGTCTCCATGCAGCTGAAGCGGCTGGAAGAGCTGTTGGGCCTGCAACTGCTGGACCGTTCTGGCCGCACCATTGCGCTGACCGCATCGGGCGAGCAGCTGCTGGCCTATGCGCGCCGGATGGTGGCACTGAATGACGAGGTAATCGGGCGGCTCACCGATCAGGCCTATGAAGGTGAAATCGTTCTCGGCGTGCCGCATGACATTGTCTACCCGGCGATCCCGCAGGTGCTACAGCGGTTCAACGCCTCATTTCCACGGGTGAAGGTGCAGCTGATCTCCAGCTATACCCGCTCTTTGAAAGAGCAGTTTTCGCGCGGTGAATGCGATCTGATCCTGACCACCGAAACCGCCACCTCGGAAAACGGCGAAACGCTGGCCAAGCGGCCGCTGTGCTGGATTGGTGCGCCCAATGGATCGGCCTGGCGGCAGCGCCCGCTGAAACTGGCCTTTGGCCGCTATTGCACCTTCCGGCCCAAGGTGGTGAGCGCGCTGGACGCCGCCGGGATCGCCTGGGAAATGGTGGTGGAGACCGATAGTGACCGCACGATCGAGGCAACGGTCAGCGCCGATCTGGCGATCCACACCATGATCGAGGGCACCGAGCCGCCGCATCTGCTACAGATCGACCACGGTGGCAGCCTGCCGGATCTGCCGATCCAGCTGATCAACCTCTATGGGGCAGAAACCTCGGGCTCTCCGATGGTGACCGAACTTGCCTTTCTGGTGCGGAAGGCCTTTCGCAACATCAGTACACCGCTGGCGGCGGCGCAGTCCCATTGGACCGCAGCCTGAGACCTGGGCCCCAAGGATCGCACCCCAAGGATCGCGCTCTGAGGCTGCCCTGCGCAGCGGCGGCTGCCGTCGCCTAGGCCTCTGGCCGGATCATGATCACCACCTTGCCGGTGGCTTTGCGGTTGCGTAGCAGCTCCAGCCCTGCGTCAGTCTCCTCCAGCGGCAGGCGGTGGCTGATGTGCGGGCGCAGCGAGCCGTCACGATACCAGTCGATCAGCCGCGTGATGGCGCCCCTGACCACCGCCGGGTGGCTCTTCAGGTAGCCGCCAAAGTAAAACCCGATAACGCTGAGGTTCTTCACCAGCAGGAGGTTCGCCGGGATCTGTGGCACCTCGCCGCCGGCAAAGCCGATGGGCAGCAGCCGCCCGCCCGGGTTGGTAGACCGAAAGGCCGCTTGCCAGACATCGCCGCCAATCGCCTCATAGACCACATCGGCCCCGCCCAGATCCTTGACCGCCTGCCGCAGATCCTCGTCGGCGTCGATCAGATGATCCGCGCCCGCCGCCTTGGCCACGGCCAGCTTCTCGGCTCCACGCGCATGGGCGATCACCCGCGCGCCCAGACGTTTGCCGATTTCCACAGCCGTCAGCCCGACACCACCGGCAGCGCCGGTGACCAGCAGGGTTTCCCCCGGCTGCAACCGCGCACAGTGATCCAGCGCAACCAGTCCGGTGCCATAGGTGATCTGAAACGCCGCCGCATCGGCAAAGGACATCTCATCGGGGATCCGCGTGACGCGATCGGCCGCAAACACCCCGGCCTCCGCCAGCCCGCCCTGACCGGAAAACACCGCCACCCGATCGCCAACCGCCAGCCCCTCCACATCAGGGCCAAGCGCCTGAATGACGCCCGCCAGTTCCAAACCGGGAATAAATGGCAGGTCCGGCGTATCCTGATATTTGCCACGGAGCAGAAGAAGATCGGCAAAGTTCAACCCACAGGCGTGTATTGCAACTGCAACTTCTCCGCTTCCCGGTGATCCTACGTCAACTTCTGCGATAGTCGGGGAAATGTCAAAACTGCTGACACTGTAGGCGCGCATATCATTTTTCCATATCTGGCATGGGGTAAGGTGATTCTGAATGGCCAAACCATGCCAGATTCGCCTTCAGATCACCTCACTATTTATGGGGAGGTGGAGAACATGTGTAAAACATGCAAAAAAGTGAAATAAAATTGGTACATGAAATCATGCGTTTGCCGCACAGGTGCTGACCCCGGCGAGAGTGAACGCTTGAATTCAACCGTTAAGGTCGTACACTCAACTCCAATGGGAGCGCCTTGTCGTTTGTCCAGAAACCCGTCGGGTTTTTTGGCAACATTGGCACCACGCGGTATTTGCCGGGTGGGCGGGGGTTTAAAAAGGCGGTTAGGGTGGCACCCAGTTTTGTAAATCTTAGGAGAAACGCATGGCTCATCCAGTGGACGTGCACGTGGGGAAACGTATCCGGCATCGCCGGTGGCTCATCGGCATGACGCAACAGCAGCTCGCAGAGCTGGTTGGTATTAAATTTCAACAGATCCAGAAATATGAAACCGGTGCAAACCGGGTCAGCGCCTCCCGGCTCTGGGATATTTCCGACGCGCTCAGCGTGCCGGTCAGCTTCTTTTTTGAAGGTCTGCAAGATGATGATGCCCCGGCATCGGACAAGGCACGCGTGCCTGACGATCTGATGGGCGACAAGGAGGCATTGGATTTGGTGCGCTCCTACTATGCGATTCCTGAAAACCAGCGCCGTCGTCTGTTCGAACTGGCGCGCGTGCTCAGCGACGCAGCCTGATTTTCCCGCCTCAAGTGGGGGCTTGGGGCTTGAAATATGCGCGGTTGAATGTCACCCCTTCGGGTATGACTTCAGCCGCGTTCTCAGATCTGGACGTTGCCCATCGGATGGCCGATGCCGCACGTCAGGCGATCCTGCCCTATTTCCGCTCAGCCGGGCTGCAATCCGACAACAAGCTGGACGAAGGTTTCGATCCCGTCACCATCGCCGACCGGGCCGCCGAACAGGCGATGCGCGCGGTGCTTTCGCAACTCAGGCCCGAGGACGGCATCCTCGGCGAGGAATACGGCGAGACCCGTGGCCAGTCCGGGCGCATATGGGTGCTGGACCCGATCGACGGCACCCGTGGCTTTATCAGTGGCACCCCGACCTGGGGGGTGCTGATTGCCCTTGGCGATGCGGATGGCCCTTTCCTCGGCATCATTGATCAACCCTATATCGGTGAGCGGTTCATTGGTACGCCCGAGGGGGCCAGTCTGACCGGCCCGCTGGGGGAGGTCGCACTCAGCACCCGCAAGACATCGGATCTGTCGGCGGCTACGCTGTTCACCACCTTTCCCGAAGTCGGCAGCGCAGCGGAACGCGCCGCCTTCCAGCGGGTCGCCAGCGAAGTGCAGCTGACCCGCTACGGGATGGATTGCTACGCCTATGCGCTGCTGGCCGCCGGGCAATGTGACCTGGTGATCGAGGCCGGGCTCAACGCCTACGACATCCAGGCGCCGATCGCGGTCATCGAGGCCGCCGGTGGCGTGGTGACCAACTGGCAGGGGGAGCCTGCGCATGAGGGCGGTCAGGTCCTGGCCGCAGCCACCGCCGAGCTTCATGCCGCGGCGCTTGCCCTGATCCGCAAAACCACTTGAAACGACCTCGGGCAATCCATTAGGGTTCGGCCACGCGCCGAGTCCTTTGCCCATATTCTGTCGGCGCGCCATCACACTTCTGAACCGAAATGGGCGGCCTGACGGAGTGTGACCTGTGCCTGAAATTCTGATCGAAGATATTGATATCGCGCTGACAATGGATGATCAGCGCCGCCAGCTGACCCATGCCGATCTGCGGATCCGCGACGGGGTGATCGCCGAGATCGGCAGCGATCTCACCACGGAGGGCGAGCGGATCAGCGGCCGGGGCTGCGTGGTGACCCCGGGCCTTGTGAACACCCATCATCATCTCTATCAGAATCTCACCCGCGCGGTGCCCGGCGCGCAGGACGCGCTGCTGTTTGGCTGGCTCAAACGGCTCTATCCGATCTGGTCGGCCTTCACCCCCGATGACATCCATGTCTCCGCCCAGCTGGGGCTGGCCGAACTGGCCTTCTCGGGCTGCACGCTCACCTCCGATCACCTCTACCTCTATCCCAATGGCACCCGGCTGGAGGACAGCATCGAGGCGGCGGGTGATATTGGTCTGCGCTTCCAGCCGACGCGCGGCGCCATGAGCATCGGCGAAAGCGCGGGCGGCCTGCCGCCGGACAGTCTGGTCGAGGAGGAACACGCCATTCTCGACGATATGATCCGGGTGGTGGACCGGTTCCACGATCCCGCCGAAGGCTCCATGTGCCGGGTGGCGCTGGCGCCCTGTTCACCGTTTTCCGTCAGCCGCGAACTGATGCGCGACACTGCGCTTCTGGCCCGCGACAAGGGGGTGATGCTGCACACCCATCTGGCCGAAAACGACGAGGATATCGCCTATTCCCTGGCGCAGTTCGGCTGCCGTCCCGGCCAATATGCCGAAGATCTGGGCTGGACCGGCCCCGACGTCTGGCATGCCCATTGCGTGAAACTGGATGCCGGGGAAATCGACCTCTTTGCCCGGACCGGAACCGGTGTTGCCCATTGCCCCTGTTCCAACTGCCGCCTTGGCAGCGGCATCGCGCCGCTGCGCGCCATGCGCGATGCGCAGGTGCCGGTTGGTCTCGGCGTGGATGGATCGGCCAGCAATGATATGGCCAGCCTGATCAGCGAAGCCCGTCAGGCGATGCTCTTGCAGCGGGTCGCACAGGGGGCTGATGCCATGAGCGCCTATGAGGCGCTGGAGATTGCCACCCGTGGCGGCGCGGAGGTGCTGGGGCGGCGCGATGTCGGCCAGCTGGCGGTGGGCAAACGTGCCGATATCGCGATCTGGGACGTGACCGGCATCGCCTCCAGCGGCAGCTGGGATCCGGCGGCGCTGCTGCTGGCGGGGCCGGCGCAGGTGAAACATCTCTTTGTCGAAGGGCGCCAGATCATCCGCGATGCCATGCTGGCGACCGTGGATCTGCCAGACCTTCTTGAACGGCACCAAAAAGCCACCACACGGCTGATGCAGCTGGCCTGACGACAGCTGGCCTGACGCAGCTGACCAGATCGGCGACAGCGCGCGGCGCTCATCTTCTGGCCCGAAATATCCCCGCCGGAGGCAGAGGCGCATCAGCGCCTCTTTCCCCCTCGGTGCCCGGCTCAGCTGCGCGCGCCGTTGATCCAGACCTCGGTCACCGCCCGGTCATCGCCCATCATGATGGTGGCAAAGACCGCCTCCCAGAGATCGCGCGCGCCCGCGCAGCGCTGCGCAATCGCCGGGGTCGAGGCCAGATCCAGGACCACCAGATCGGCCTCCATGCCGGGGGCGAGATTGCCGATCTGGGCCTCCATGCGCAGCGCGCGGGCCGAGCCTTGGGTGGCCAGCCACAGCAATTGTGCAGCATGCAGCGGCGTGCCGCGCAGCTGGCCGATTTCATAGGCCGCCGCCATGGTGCGCAGCATCGAGAAACTGGAGCCACCACCGGTATCCGTCGCCAGACCAATGCGTTGCCCCTCAGCCATCAGCCCGGCCATGTCGAACAGCCCAGACCCGATGAAGGTATTGGAGGTTGGACAATGCACCAGCGCGGCGCCAACCTCGCGCAGACGGGCACGCTCGCGGTCTTCCAGATGGATCGCATGACCGTAGAGGCCACCTTCGCCCAGCAGGCCAAATTGCTCATAGGTGTCCAGATAGTCCCGGGCCTCGGGAAACAGCGATTTCACCCAGGCAATCTCGTCGGTCTGCTCGCTCAGATGGGTCTGCATCAGGCAGTCGGGGTGCTCGGCCCAAAGCGCGCCCATCGCCTCCAGCTGTTCGGGGGTCGAGGTGGGCGAGAACCGTGGCGTGATCGCATAGGACAGCCGGTCCACGCCATGCCAGCGGCCAATCAATGCAGCGCTGTCGTCATAGGCCGATTGCGCGGTGTCGCGCAGGCCTTCGGGGGCGTTGCGGTCCATGCAGGTCTTGCCCGCAACCACGCGCTGCCCGCGCGCCTGCGCGGCGCTGAAAAACGCCTCCACGCTTTCGGGGTGGATGGTGCAGTAGCTGCACATCGTGGTGGTGCCATTGGCCCGTGTCAGATCCAGATAGCGGCCTGCGATTTCATCGGCATAGCCACGGTCGCCAAAACGCATCTCCTCGGGGAAAGTATAGCTGTTCAGCCAGTCGATCAGCCGCTTGCCCCAGCTGGCAATGATCGCGGTCTGCGGGAAATGCACATGGGCATCGACAAAGCCGGCGAGGATCAGGTGGTCGCCATGATCCACCAGGCTGGCGGAGGGGTGGGCCTTGCGCAGCGCATCAGCCGCGCCCAGTTCCAGCACCTTGCCGCCACCAATCGCCACCGCTTCATGCAGCGTCGCCGCAGCCTCGGGGTGGTCGCCCTCAAACGGGTCTCCCGCAAATGACAGGACCTGCCCCCGTAAGATAAATTCTGCCTGCATCCAACGCGGTCCTTTCTTGCCAAACTGCGATGCGCAGGATACGCGCAGCGACATCGACGGTAAATTACGTCATTGTCATTGTTTTTCGGTAACAGCTTCTTTTATTCCAGAAGCAATCACCAAAAGGGGCCTCGGAATGATCGCAGATGACCAAAAAGAGCCAGTCGATGCCACATTCGAGGATGCCTACGAGCTGGACCGCAAACGGGTTGCCCAGATTCTGGAGGCGGTGGAGGCCGATGACCAGCCTCAGCTGACCGAGCTGATGGAGCCGCTGCACGCCGCTGACATCGCCGACCTTCTGGAACAGATCAGCGCCTACGAACGTGGCCGCCTGATCCGCCTTTATGACCGCGAATTCGACGGCGAGATCCTGTCGGAACTGGATGAATCAATCCGCGAAGAGGTGATTTCGCTGCTGGCGCCGCAGGTTCTGGCCGAGGCGGTGCGCGACCTCGAAAGCGATGATGTGGTCGACCTTCTGGAGGATCTGGAAGAGCCTCAGCAGGCGGCCATCCTCAATACGCTCGAAGATGCCGACCGGGTCGCGGTGGAGCAATCGCTGAGCTACCCGGAGAATTCCGCCGGCCGTCTGATGCAGCGCGAGGTGGTGATGGCCCCCGACCACTGGACGGTGGGGCAGGCGATTGATTTCATGCGTGAATCCGAACACCTGCCGGATCAGTTCTACCATGTGGTTCTGGTCGACCCGCGGCTGCACCCGGTGGGCAATGTCACGCTTGGCCGTATCATGTCCTCGAAACGGGAGGTGCGGCTGAGCGAGATCGTCGAAGACACCTTTCAGATCATTCCCGCCGATCAGGACGAAGAAGACGTCGCCTATGCCTTCAACCAGTATCACCTGATTTCGGCCCCGGTTGTCGATGACGAGGGGCGGCTGGTTGGTGTCATCACCATGGATGACGCTATGATCGTGCTGGATGAGGAACATGAAGAAGACATCCTGCGTCTGGCCGGTGTCGGTGAAGGCAGCCTGGCCGACCGGGTCATGGCCACAACGAAGCAACGCTTTCCCTGGCTGGCGGTGAATCTGGCAACGGCGATTCTGGCCTCGCTGGTGATTGCCCAGTTCGAGGCGACGATTGCGGAATTTGTGGCGCTGGCGGTGCTGATGCCCATTGTGGCCTCGATGGGTGGCAATGCCGGCACCCAGTCGCTGACCGTGGCGGTGCGCGCACTGGCCACCCGCGACCTCACCGGCTCCAACGTCTGGCGGGTGATCCGGCGGGAGGTCCTGGTGGGGCTGGTGAACGGCCTCGCCTTTGCGCTGATCATGGCCGTTGTCGGCATCCTCTGGTTTGGCTCACCCATGCTGGGCGTCGTGATCGCCGTCGCTATGGTGATCAATCTGGTCGTCGCAGGGCTGGCGGGGACAGCGGTGCCGATTATTCTGGAGAAAATCGGCGTCGACCCGGCGCTGGCCTCCGGCGCCTTTGTGACGACGGTCACGGATATCGTTGGTTTCTTTGCCTTTCTCGGGCTGGCCGGGGTGTTGCTGCTCTGATCCTGCCCGCTGTTGCTGCCCGTCCGGGTGGTGTTCACTTGCTTTGACAGGAGCCGCATCATGGATGACCTCACCCAGATCAAGGCCGACGCCCGCAAGGCCGCCTTTCAGCGCCGCAAGGCCGCCTTTGACATGAATAAGCCCGGTGTCGCGGGGCATCTCTCGGAGGTGCTGGCAGGCTATCGCGGCGTGCCGCTGTCGGGCTATATGCCGATCCGCACCGAGATCGACCCGCTTCCTGCGATGGCGGAAGCCGCCGCTCATGGCCCTGTTGGTGTGCCGGTGATCAAGGCGAAGGATACACCGCTGAACTTCAGCCGCTGGCAGCCTGATGGCGCGCTGCGCGACGGTCCCTTTGGGGCAAAGGTGCCGGAGGTCGATGACTATTTCGAACCGGAAATCCTGATCGTGCCGCTGGTCGCCTTTGATGCGCGCGGCGGGCGGCTGGGCTATGGCGGCGGCTTTTATGACCGCACTCTTGAGCTGCTGCGGGCCAAACGTCCAACCCTCGCCATCGGTTTTGCCTTTGACGCGCAGGAGGCCGAAAGCCTGCCGCTGGAGCCCACCGACCAGCCGCTGGACATGCTGATCACCGAAAGCCGGGTGTTGCAGTTCAGCTGACACCCGCTGCGACGGGCCAAGGGTTTGTCAAAAAACCTTGGCAAAACTTTTCAAAAAGTTTTGCACCCGCAACGCGGCTCTTGTCCTGAGCCTTGCAACGGCGTACCACGCGGCAATGCGACTATTATTTCTTGGCGATGTCATGGGCCGTGCGGGACGCAAGGCCATTTCCGAACACCTCCCGCAGATGCGCAAGGACTGGCGGCTCGATTTTGTCGTGGTCAATGGCGAGAATGCCTCAAACGGTATGGGGCTCAATGGCGAACACGCCAAGCTGCTGCTGGATGCCGGGGCCGATTGCCTGACGCTTGGCGATCATGCCTTTGACCAGAAGGACATGTTGCAGGCCATTGAGAAAGAGCCGCGCATCATCCGGCCGCTGAATTTTGCCAAAAACGCGCCGGGGCGCGGCTACCGGCTGTTCAATGCTCCGGGTGGGCGCAAGGTGCTGGTGGTGCAGGCACTGGGGCAGGTGTTCATGAAACGGGCCTATGACGATCCCTTCGGCGCCGTTGAGGCGGTGCTGAAATCGCACCCGCGTGGCGGATTGGCGCAGGCGGTGATCGTGGATATGCACTGCGAGGCCACCTCCGAGAAGATGGCGATGGGCCATTTCTGCAATGGCCGCGCGTCGCTGGTGGTGGGCACCCATACCCATGTGCCGACGGGCGATGCGCAGATCCTGTCGGAGGGTACCGGCTATCTGACCGATGCTGGCATGTGCGGCGATTACAATTCGGTGATCGGCATGGAGAAAGCCGAACCAATGCGCCGTTTCCTCACCGGCATGCCCAAGAACCGCTTTACCCCGGCCGAAGGCCCGGCAACCCTGTCGGGTGTTTTTGTCGAAACCGATGATCGCACCGGGGCGGCCAAATCGATCCGCATGATCCGGGTCGGCGGCCTTCTCGAGCAGGCAACTCCCTGACGCTGGCCACCCGATCCAGGCCCCCTAGTGCAGGCCACGGCAACCCCGCCCGTTCCATGCGCGAAATCTGGGCAGGCGGGGCGGGATATTCGCCCGCCAAACCCCTCAAATTCCGAAGCTTATTCGCAAAGGACCGCTAAATAGGGACCAGATGCTCCCATCGTGTTGCGAAACACTTGCCTCCGGTGACCGGATCAGGTTCACTCCCTTGGGCCGCGCGATATGCGAGGCGGTTCGCGCAGTTCTTTCAGGTCGCCGATGATTGATCTCTCAACCTCTTGGATGTCTTTACCCCTGATGCAGTTCATTCCCCTTGGCGAAACCGGTGGCGCGGTTCTGACGTTGCTGATCGTGGTGGCCATGTTTGCCGCTTTCCTGCGGGAAACCTTCCCGACCGAGGTGGTGGCGCTGGCCGGTGTCTCGGCGATGCTGGCAACCGGCGTTCTGCCCTATCAGGCGGCATTGCCCGTGCTGTCGAACCCGGCGCCCTGGACCATTGCGGCCATGTTCATCATCATGGGCGCGCTGGTGCGCACCGGCGCGCTGGATGCCTTTACCGCGCAGGCCCGCAAACAGGCCGAGGTCAATCCGAAACTGGCCATTGCGCTCTTGATGGTCTTTGTCGTTGCCGCCTCGGCGGTGGTGTCGAATACGCCGGTAGTGGTGGTGATGATCCCGGTGTTCATCCAGATCGCCCGCACAATGAACGTTTCCGCCTCCAAGATGCTGATCCCGCTCAGCTATGCGGCCATCCTGGGCGGCACGCTGACGCTGATCGGCACCTCTACCAACCTGCTGGTTGACGGTGTCGCGCGGGCGCAGGGGCTGACGCCTTTCACCATCTTCGAAGTGACACCGCTTGGCATCATTCTGGTGATCTGGGGCATGATCTACCTGCGCTTCATCGCGCCGCGCCTGCTGCCGGATCGCAGCAGCATGGCCAGCCTGCTCAGCGACCGGTCCCGCATGAAATTCTTCACCGAGGCGGTGATCCCCCCGGACAGCAACCTGATCGGCCGCGAAGTCACCGGCGTGCAGCTGTTCAAACGGCCCGGCGTCCGTCTGGTCGATGTCATTCGCGGCGATATCTCGCTGCGCAACGCGCTGAAAGGGGTTGAGCTTCAGGTCGGCGACCGCGTGGTGCTGCGCACCCAGATGACCGAACTCCTCAGCCTGCAACGCAACAAGGAACTGAAGCGCGTCGATCAGGTCTCCACCGTGGAAACCACAACCGTGGAGGTGCTGATCACCCCCGGATGCCGCATGGTGGGACGGTCGCTCGGCGCGATGCGCCTGCGGCGGCGCTATGGCGTTTATGTGCTGGCGGTGCATCGGCGCAATCAGAACATCGGTGTGCAGCTTGAGGATCTGGTGGTGCGCGTAGGCGATACCCTGCTGCTGGAAGGCAATGTCGAGGATATCCAGCGACTGGCCGCCGATATGGATATGGCCGCCGTCTCGCAACCCTCGGTGCGCGCCTATCGCCGGCGCCACGCCCCCATTGCCATTGCCGCGCTGATCGGGATCGTGCTGCTCGCCGCGCTCAATGTGGCGCCAATCCTGCTGCTGTCGGTGCTGGCCGTCTCCACCGTGCTGATCACCCGCTGCATCGACGCGGATGAGGCTTTCTCATTTGTCGATGGGCGCCTGCTGACGCTGATCTTTGCCATGCTCGCGATCGGGGCCGCCCTGGAAAGCTCGGGTGCGGTGCGTCTGATCGTGGATGCGGTGGCCCCCTCGCTGTCGCTGCTGCCGCCGTTCCTGCTGGTCTGGGCCGTCTATCTGTTGACCTCGATCCTGACCGAGCTGGTCTCCAACAATGCCGTGGCGGTGGTGGTCACGCCGATTGCGGTCGGGCTGGCACAGGCCATGGGCATTGATCCGCGCCCGCTGGTGGTTGCGGTCATGGTTGCGGCCTCGGCCTCTTTTGCGACGCCAATCGGCTATCAGACCAATATGCTGGTCTACGGTCCGGGCGGTTACAAATTCACCGACTTCCTGCGCGTTGGAATTCCACTGAACTTCAGCGTCGGCCTTCTGGCCTCCATCCTCATTCCCTTCTTCTGGCCGCTTTAAAAACGGCCGGTAAGGGTTTGTTAACCAAGAGTTACCGCAGGTTTTGGCCGCTCATGCGATGGCGCGGGACCGGCCTGCCTGACGACCGGTAAACAGGCAGCCGCCCAGAAAGCTGCCCTCCAGCGCGTTGTAGCCGTGATAGCCGCCACCGCCAAAGCCTGCGACCTCTCCGGCGGCAAACAGTCCCTGCACCGGCGTGCCATCGGCGCCAATCAGCTGCCCGTCAAGATCGGTCTGCAAACCGCCCAGTGACTTGCGGGTCAGGATATTCAGCCGCACCGCGATCAGCGGCCCATTGGCGCGGTCCAGAATCCGATGCGGCTTGGCGGTGCGGATCAGCCGGTCGCCCCGGTAGTTGCGCGCGGCATTGATGGCGATGATCTGCGCATCCTTGGCAAAGGGATTGTCGGCCTGGGCATCGCGCGCTTCGATCTGATGCCGCAGGTGGGTTTCCTCCAGCGCGACATCGCCGATCTCATTCATGCCCGCCACCAGCTCGCTCAGCGTGTCGGCCACCACAAAATCCGCACCATGTTTCTTGAAGGCCTCAACCGGGGCAGGGGCCTTGCCCCGCGACAACAGCCGGGCGCGCAGCACCTCGCCCCATTTGCCGGAGGTGAGATCGGGGTTCTGTTCGGACCCCGACAGGGCGAATTCCTTTTGGATGATCTTCTGGCTCAGGATGAACCAGCTGTAATCATGGCCCGTCTTGAGGATCTCGCGCAGCGTGCCCAGCGTGTCGAACCCCGGCAGATAAGGCGTAGGCAGCCGGTCGCCTCTGGCGTCAAACCACATCGACGATGGCCCGGGCAGAATGCGGATGCCGTGGTTGGGCCAGATCGGATCCCAGTTGCGCAGCCCTTCGGTGTAATGCCACATCCGGTCGGCATTGATGACATGGCCGCCCGCCGCCTGCGCAATCGGGATCATCCGCCCATCGACGTGAAAGGGCACGCCTGCCACCATGCGGCGCGGTGCAGGTCCCAGCCGCTCCACCGGCCAGTTCTGGCGCACCGCATCCAGATTGCCGCCAATCCCGCCCGAGGCGACCAGCACCGAGGGCGCATAGACCTCGAATTCGCCGATTTCCTGACGGTTGGTGCGGGCCCCCTGCGGCGCGTCATCTGCCGCCAAGACCTCGCCGGAGACACCTTTGACAGTGCCGCCCTGAGTGATGATATGGCTCACCTGATGGCGAAAGCGCGGCTGGATCAGACCAGCCTCGATATGGGCTTCGACCCGCGCGGCAAAGGGGGCGACCACCCCCGGTCCGGTGCCCCAGGTCAGGTGAAAGCGCGGCACCGAATTGCCATGCCCCTCGGCGTCGCCACCGCCCCGTTCAGCCCAGCCGACCACTGGAAACCAGCGCATCCCCAGACCATGCAGCCAGGCCCGCATCTCGCCGCTGGCAAAGTCCAGATAAGCGCGCGCCCAGCGTTGCGGCCAATGGTCTTCGGGGCGGTCAAACTGGGCGCTGCCGAACCAGTCGCGCCGCGCCAGATCGGGACAGTCGCGAATGCCCATGCGGCGCTGCTCGGGCGTGTCGATCATGAACAGCCCGCCCAGGCTCCAATGCGCCTGACC
Source organism: Phaeobacter sp. JH20_34 (assembly GCF_048056095.1). NCBI lineage: Bacteria > Pseudomonadati > Pseudomonadota > Alphaproteobacteria > Rhodobacterales > Roseobacteraceae > Phaeobacter > Phaeobacter sp. JH20_34. Next base: position 318,172 of record NZ_JAYMWT010000004.1, read on the forward strand.
GCCCAGGAAATGCGCAGGCTCCTGATCCAGCAGGATCACCCGCTTGCCCCGGTCGCCCAGTTCGGCTGCCGCCACCAGCCCGGCCAGCCCGGCCCCGACGATGATCACATCTGCGCTGTTGTCCGTCGGCTGTCCCATGGCGTGCCTCTGCTGTTGGTCCCGGTTGTGGGATCAGCCTAAGCGTGCAGAGGGGCGCGGCGCAAACCCTGCGGTCCCTGCCGTTGGGTCACAGCAGCGCCACAGCGCCGATCACAGCGGCCAGAACAGCAGGATTGCGGGGATGGAGACGGCGATGATCAGCACCTCCAGCGGCAGGCCAATGCGCCAGTAATCGCCAAAGTGGTAGCCGCCCGGACCCAGCACCAGCGTGTTGTTCTTATGCCCGATGGGGGTCAGGAACGCCGCCGAGGCCGCCACCGCCACCGCCATCAGGAACGGATCCGGCGACACGCCCAGACCATTGGCCATCTGGATCCCGACCGGGGCCGCGACAATGGCCGTGGCGGTGTTGTTCAACACATCCGACAGCGTCATGGTGACCACCATCAGCACGGTCAGAATGGCCCAGGCGGGCATGCCTGCGGTCAGCGTCAGCAGGCTCTCGGCGATCAGCGCAGTGCCGCCGGCACTGTCCAGCGCCGCCCCCAAGGGGATCATCGAGCCGAGCAGAACCACCACCGGCCATTCGATATGGTCGTATAATTCCGCCAGCGGCAGGATCTTGGTCAGCACATAGGCCACCACCACCAGCCCCAGCGCAATCGGCAGGTAGATGATACCCAGCGAGGCCGCCAGCACCGCGCCTGCAAACAGCGCGATGGCAAGCCAGGTCTTGTCATTGGCCGTGACCGACAGGCCGCGTTCCGCCAGCGGCAGGCAGCCCAGCCATTCGGTGACATCCGTGCCGCGATCACGCGGGCAGAGCAGCAGCAGGATATCCCCCGCCTCGATCTGTTCCTGCCGGATATGCCGGGTCAGGCGGCGGCCCTGCCGCGCCAGCCCCATCAGCACGGTGTTCTGCCGCCAGGCCAGCCCCAGCGCCTGCGCGCTGCGCCCCTTGATACGGGCGGTTTCCGGCACCACCACCTCGACCAGCTCCAGCCCATCACCGGCGGCGCCCAGCTTCTCCTGCCGGGCGGCATCGGCAAAATCGAGCGAGGCGGCGGTGCGGAATTCATCCAGCGCCTCGGGCGTGGCCTCCAGCACCAGCGCATCACCGGCCCGCAGCAGCTGACCCGCCGCGCGCCCATAGAGCCGCTTGCCGTCGCGGATCAACCCGAGGATCGCCACATCGGCCTTGTCGGCTTCCGCGTCCAGCTCGCCCAGACGCTGACCGATCAGGCCCGATCCTTCGGGCACCGTCAGCTCGGCGATATACTGCGACAGCTGTGCCTCCGAGTCGCCGGCCGCATTCTGGCGCAGCGGGATCAGCCGCCAGCCGATCAGCGCCACAAACAGCAGCCCCGCCAGCGCCGCGATGCCGCCGACCGGGGCAAAGTCGAACATTCCGAAGGGTTCGCCCAGAGTTTCGGCCCGGATCGACGCGATAATGATATTGGGCGGCGTGCCGATCAGCGTCACCATACCGCCCAGAATGGTGGCAAAGGACAGCGGCATCAGGCTCAGTCCCGGCGCCCGCCCGGCCTTGCGCGCGGTCTGGATGTCCACCGGCATCAGCAGCGCCAGCGCCGCGACATTGTTCATAAAGGCCGACAGCACCGCGCCAATACCGCCCATCAGCGCGATATGTGCGCCCAGATTGCGGCTGCTGTCGACCAGCGTGCGGGTGATCAGAAACACCGCACCCGAGCGCACCAGCCCGGCCGAAACCACCAGCACCAGTGCCACCACCAATGTTGCCGGATGGCCAAATCCGGCAAAGGCGTCATTGGCAGGCACCACCCCCAGCAGGACCGCCACCATCAATGCGGAAAAAGCCACGATATCATAGCGATACTTGCCCCACAGCAGCAGGCCAAAGACAGCAGCGAAGAGGGCGAACAATACAATCTGGTCAAATGTCATGGCGCCACTCTAGCGGTTGCGCGCTGCGGGACAAGCGCCTCCCTGCACGCCGGATGCAGTGCGGCTCACGGCTGTCACCGCCCGCATGGTGCGCCGGGCCGGATATGGGGCGCTTGAAAGCCCCCCGGTGTCGGGGCTATATGGGCGCCAGATCCGAAATTGAATTAGCAAGGATGCACCATGGCAGGCCATTCCAAATGGGCGAACATCCAGCACCGCAAGGGCCGTCAGGACGCCGCGCGGTCGAAACTGTTCTCGAAACTCTCCAAGGAAATCACCGTCGCCGCAAAGATGGGCGACCCCGACCCGGACAAGAACCCGCGTCTGCGTCTGGCCGTCAAGGAAGCCAAAAGCCAGTCCGTCCCCAAGGATGTGATTGACCGCGCGATCAAGAAAGCCACCGGCGGCGACGCCGAGAACTACGACGAAATCCGCTATGAGGGCTATGGCCCCAACGGTGTCGCCGTGATCGTCGAAACCATGACCGACAACAAGAACCGCACCGCTTCCAACGTGCGCTCCACCTTCTCCAAGAACGGTGGCAACCTCGGCGAAACCGGTTCCGTGGGGTTCATGTTCGAACGCAAGGGCGAGGTGACATATCCCGCCGCTGTCGGCGATGCCGATACCGTCATGATGGCCGCCATCGAAGCCGGTGCCGAGGATGTCGAAAGCGCCGAGGACGGGCATCTGATCTACTGCGCCGACACCGACCTCAACGAGGTCTCCACCGCGCTTGAGGCTGAACTGGGCGAATCTGAATCGACCAAGCTGGTCTGGAAACCCACCACCACAACCGAGCTGGATCTCGAAGGCATGCAGAAGCTGATGAAGCTGGTGGATGCGCTGGAAGATGACGACGACGTGCAGCGGGTCACCACCAATTTTGAAGCCTCCGACGAGGTGATGGCGCAGCTCTGAGCCAGCGTCCGATGCGATTTTCAAGGCCCGCCAGCCCGGCGGGCCTTTTTCTGTGAACCCCTTGGGAATGCTGTAGAAAGGCCACCCGATGCAGATCAGAGAGTTCCGCGCCGAAGATGCCGCCGCAGTGGCGCAGATCTTTCATGCCGCCGTGCATGGTGTTGCGCGGCAGGACTACACCGCCGCTCAATGCGCCGCATGGAGCCCGGAAGCCGCCCCCGCCACGGTCTGGCAAAGCCGCGCTCTGGACGGGCGGGTCATCTTCGTTGCGGTTGACGGCCGCGATCAGCCGCAGGGCTTTATCGAGCTGGAGCAGGACGGCCATATTGATTGTTTCTACTGCCACCCGGATGTGGCGGGCACAGGCGTCGGCGTGGCGCTCTATCGTCAGCTGGAGATCCGGGCGCGCGATCTGGGGCTGAAGATCCTCTATGTCGAGGCCAGCGAGGCCGCAAAGCGCTTCTTCACCCGGCAGGGCTTCAGCGATGAGGGGCGGCGCGATTTTGAACGGCGCGGCGTGATGCTGCACAACTACCGAATGACCAAATCGCTGCAATAAACCCGCGCCTTAGGGCCGGGTCAGCACACCTGCGCGCCGCAGCTCGTCCGCATCCGGTGTCCAGAGCTGGCGATGGTCGGTGGCAAACAGCCGTTCGGCAAAATCGGCGCTGACCCCCTGTGCAATCAGAAAATCGCGGTCGCGGGCCTGTTCGCGGTTCAGATCGACCTGCGGCAACCCACCGGGAAAGGCCAGCGCATAAGAATGGAACCCAAGGCTGCCTCCCTTGGCGAGCCTGCGCTCCTCTCCGGCGGCAAAGACCAAGGTGCAGGCCGAGGCGCAGGGACCCTCGGCCACCGTGTCCAATGCGCGCTCCCGGATCAGCCGGGCCACACCTCGCGCCTCATAGATCAGCCCGCCCGGACCGCTCAGCGCCACCTCGCGCAGGGCAGGGGCCTCGGCCATCATCGCCGCCACCCGGCGCGTCAGCCCATGCGGGATTTCCCCGGCAAAGACCAGCCGACGCCCATCCGGGGTGATCGACAGATCATATAGCGCCTCGCGCGCCAGCCGTTCGGTTTCGGCATAATCCGGCTCCTCCGGGGTGGTTGCGATCAGCACTGCGTCCCACCACAGGGTCACCGTTGCAAAACCGGCGAAGAGAATGGCCAGATAGCCGCCCCAGACCGGCGCCAGATGACCGGTGTCGCGAATATGGGCATCGGCGCTGCGCAGGAAACTGCGCGCCTGCCACAGCAGCAACAGCCCATCAATCAGCACCAGCGCATAAAGCAGCCGAAGCGGCAGCACGACAACCGTGTTCAGCAGCGCCCATGTCAGCAGCACCAGCAGCCGTGGCAACACCAGCTGCCACAGGAAACTGCGGCCCAGCGTCAGCATATGCAGCCGCTCCGGCGAGCTGCGGGCGGGATCTGTCTTCAGGCTGGATAACCTGCCGTCCGTTCTGTTGCCTTTGTGGTCCTCTGGCACTGTATTCGTGCCCCCGGTGGTTAGATCGGCGTCAGATGCCGACGGGCTGATTTGAGCACGGCACGGGTCACATCGGCAAGGGCCGGGGCCAGAACCCGGCTCACCTGCCAGGTCAGCGGTACATCCAGCGGGGTGTCTGGGATCAGCGGGCACAGCTGCTCGGCCGTCAGATAGGGCGCAGCCAGCTGCTCGGGGTTCATCCCCCAGCCGACGCCCGCCAGCGCCGCATCGACGAATCCCTGGCTCGACGGCAGGAAATGCGCAGGTGGCGCAATCCCCGGCCCCACATGTGCGCCAAGCCAGCGCGCCTGAAGCTGATCCTTGGCGTTGAAGATCAGACAGGGCGCACGACGCGCCGTCTCCGGGGTCACGCCGCTGGCAAACCAGCGGTCGCGGAACGCAGGCGAGGTGGTCGCGATATAGCGCAGCGCCCCCAGCGGGTGGGCATCGCAGCCGGTCACCGGCTTGGCGCGGGCCGTCACCGCTGCCGAAACCTCGCCCCGGCGCAGCCAGTCGGCGCTGTGGTCCTGATCGTCGATCACCAGATCAAACAGCAGCCCCTCGCAGGCCGCCATCACCGGAACGAACCAGGTCGCCAGACTGTCGGCATTGATCGCCACCCGCAGCCGCGAGGCACCGGGCGCGCGCTCCAGCCGCAGATCGTCGGACACTGCCGCCTCCAGCAGGGCGACATCCTCGGCATGTTTGGCGATCCGCAGACCGGCCTCGGTGCCCAGACAGGGGCTGCCGCGCTGCACGAGGCTGCTGCCAATGCGATCCTCCAGCGCCCGGATCCGCTGCGAGATCGCCGACGGCGTCACCCGCAAGGCCTGCGCGGCCGCCTCAAACGAGCCGAGCCGCAAGACAGCCGATAGCGCGGCGAGGTGATTGGGATCGAATTGCATTAGCAGATCTTAATTTAGGTAAGTCAGATTAATTTGCTTACACCCGCTCAGCACCTTAGTCAAAGCACAGGCCACGACCACCACCAGGTCAGCTGTTGGACCAGGCCGCCTGCACCAAGATGACAAAGGACAGATCCCATGCCTTCCAGCCTGATTGCCGGTTTCTTTCTCGGCCTGAGCCTGATCATGGCCATTGGCGCGCAGAATGCCTTTGTGCTGCGGCAGGGGCTCAGACGCCAGCATGTGTTCTGGATCTGCCTCACCTGCGCCAGCTCCGATGCGCTGCTGATTACCGCAGGTGTGCTGGGCTTCGGCTCGCTGGCGCTGGCACTGCCGTGGTTCGAGCTGGCGATGCGACTTGGCGGCGCGGCCTTCCTGCTGTGGTATGGCGCGCGCAGCCTCAGGTCGGCATGGCGCGGTGGCGCGCATCTGGACAGCGCAGACGGGCAGGGCGCGCCGGTGACACTCTGGCCGATGCTGGCCACGGTGCTGGCGCTGACCTGGCTCAACCCGCATGTGTATCTCGATACCGTGGTGCTGCTTGGCTCGATCTCGGCGCAATATCCGCAGCCGCTGGTCTTTGGCCTTGGTGCGGCGCTGTCGAGCTTTGTCTTCTTCTTCACGCTTGGCTACGGGGCCAGCCTGCTGGCACCGGTCTTTGCCCGACCCCGAGCCTGGCAGCTGCTGGACGTGCTGGTGGGGCTGACCATGTGGGCCATCGCCATCAAGCTGCTGATGATGTGACAGTGCGGGGTGTCATACAGGTTCTGATATGCCTCTGTGCGCGTCACGCACAAACCCGGTCTTGCCGCCTGGGACAAGAACATATTTCATATGTGAAGGGTTGTTCTGCGACCGCCCCGGTGCTCTCATGTGCGCTATGACTGCTCCATCCGACGACCATCCCACATCCGACCGCGCCGCCACCGCCGCCGCCGCAAGGCCGCCGGCGCCCGCCGTCGGCAACCCGGTAAAAGGGGTGTTCTGGATGCTGGTGACGGGGCTGTGTTTTGTCGCGGTGACCGCCCTTGTCAAATACCTCGGCAATCGCATCCCGCCTGCGGAATCGGCCTTTCTGCGCTACCTGATGGGGCTGGTGTTTCTGGTGCCGATGGTCGCGACGCTGCGCCGGTCGCGGCTCACCGCCCGGCTCTGGGGGCTGTTTGCCATGCGCGGCTTTGTGCATACGCTGGGGGTGATCCTGTGGTTCTTTGCCATGACGCAGATCCCATTGGCCGAGGTCACGGCGATGAACTACCTGTCGCCGATCTATGTCTCCATCGGTGCCGCCCTCTTTCTGGGCGAACGGATGGCCCTGCGCCGTGTGGGCGCCATTCTTGTGGCGCTGCTGGGCGCGCTGATCATCCTGCGCCCCGGATTTCGCGAGGTAGAGGCAGGCCATCTTGCCATGCTCTTTACCGCGCTGGCCTTTGGCGCGTCCTACCTTCTGGCCAAGACAACGGTTGATGGCACCAACCCGGTGGTTGTCGTGGCGATGCTGTCGATCTGGGTCACGGTGTTTCTGGCTCCCTTTGCCGCCGCGGTCTGGGTGACCCCGAACATCTGGGAGCTGGCTGTCCTCTTTGCGGTCGCCTGTTTTGCGACAGCGGGGCATTTCACCATGACGCTTGCCTTTGCGTCAGCGCCGGTGACGGTGACCCAGCCGGTAACCTTTCTACAATTGCTTTGGGCGACACTTCTCGGCGCCCTCGTCTTCGAAGAGGCGGTGGATATCTGGGTTGTCGCCGGTGGCTGCCTGATCCTGGCCGCTGTCAGCTTCATCACCTGGCGGGAGGCGGTGCTGAAACGCCGGGCGCTGACACCTGCCAGCCTCGCCACAAAGGTCTGATTTCGCAAAACCGTCACAGAGCACTGATAGGGACACCGGAATAATTCGAGAATAGAGGTGAACGACATGCGCGTCCGATGGATCTTGGCTCTTCTGATTGCACCGGCGGCGCTGGTGCAATCGGCTCGGGCCGACACCGGTCATGTCGGGCTGGAGATCTGCAATGACACCGCAGTGCCGCAGTCGCTCAGCCTGGCGTTCCGCGATGACGGGCGCTGGATCTCCCGTGGCTGGTGGCAGCTGCCACCCGCCACCTGCGAGCGGGTGATCGACGCCCCGCTGCGCAACCGCTTCTACTACTTCCGAAGCGAGGCACAGGACTGGCAGTTTCAGGATGAGCGGATTTCCTTCTGCACCGCGCCGGATGAGTTCACCATCTATGGCGACCATGATTGCGCCATACGTGGCTATGACAGCGCATTTTTTGCCAAGATCGACACCCAGGCGCCCGCCACAACCACCGATGCCCCCGGCGCCAAAATCGCCTATGTGGCGCAGCTCAGCGAACATTCCCGCCCGCGTCACGCCCCGCCTGAAAGCGCGGCGTCAGGTGCCACCGCGCCGCCGGACAGCGGGTTTGATCGGGATGTCACCTTTCAGGGCTGCGAGGTCCGGCAGAGCGACGGGCGGGTGATCTGCAAGCTGGTGATGGAGGAGGGGCAGATCTGCGTCATCAATGACGGCGCGACAGAGCCTGCCATCATCGAGCGTCTGCTGACGCTGGATGCAGGCGCTCCGGTGCGGGTGGCCGGCAATCGTCTGGCGGTCGGGGATCGCGTCATCCAGGCCAGCATCAGCGCGCTGACAGAACGGGACGAGACCCGATATGACACCCTGCTTACTCAGCTGGCGGGCAGGTGGGTCTCACAGTCGGATGCCTACGATCTTTTTGTGGTCGAAGGGGCGGCGCGGCGCAATTTCTACGGCTCGGTCGAAACCATGACCGAATTGCTCTCGGTGCAGACCGCCTGCGCTGATGCTGAGGGTGCGGGCCCGTTCCTCGTCGCCCAGGCCGAGGACGGCGGCCCGACCCATTGTTACCGCATCCTCTCCCTCACGGAGACCGATCTGGTGCTGGGCTACATGCCGCGTGACAGCCGATTGCACTATCGCCGTCAGGACCTGCCGCTGAACTGAACTGCCATCCGGTCGACGGGCCAGATCGTCGGGCAACGGTCCGGCTCACTGGCTGTCAGCCGATCGCCAGATCCACAACCCGATGTGCCGCCCGGCGCGCCTGTTCGGGATCCAGCGGCGTTTCGGACTGGGCCGCCTGAAGCCAGACGCCATCCATATAACATTGCAGCGCCTGACGGGCGGTTTCGACCCGGTCCTGCGGCAACAGGCATTTCAGCTCGGCCCGGAAATGGCTGCGCACGCGGCTGCGGTTGATTCTGTGCAGCCGCGACAGACGACTCGAATAAGGCGCGCTGGCCCAGAACTGCATCCACAGGCTACAGGGCGCGACACGGAACAAATCATCGTCAAAATTGGCGTCCATCACCGCATAAAGCCGCTCTTTTGGCGTCTGCGCCGTGGCATATCCACGAATCATCGCCAGGCGCAGCTTGTTCAGCAGATGGCGCATCGTGGCCTCCATCAGCCCTTCCTTGGAGCCGAAATAATAGTTGATCGAGGCTGCCGAGGCCCCCGCTTCCTTCGCGATTTCCGCCATGGTAACAACACCATAGCCGCGGCGGTGGACCGCAACGATGGTTGCTTCGATCAGCTCTTCGTTCCGGATGTCGCGAATTCTTTTTCTAGCCATATAGAAGTCTTGCGCCAGCTCGGTCTGCGTTTCAACTCCTGTTATGACTATTCCGGATCTTGAATGGTCATTTAAAAACTATTTGGGGACCTCCCGTTTTCTGCTATGTCTGTCGCACACGTCAAAAGGGCGACCAACGCCCATCCAAGGGAGGGACGTATGACAACAATCATCTCAGCCGGGATCTTGCTGGCCTTTGCGCTGGTGATTTTCTGCGTGATCAAATGGTGGAACATGCGCATCGTCGGGGTCACCCCGGTGCCGCTGTTCACCTTCATCGCTATTCTTTTCACCTCGGGTCTGGATGTGGGGCTGATCATGTTCCCACTCGCCTTCGACTTCCCGCTTTACGCGGATACGGCGACAGAGCCCGCCTATGCCTTCACCAATCCGCTGGCGCTCGAATTTGGCTTCTGGGGCTTCCTGATCTGGGCGTTCTACTTCCTGACCGCCTTCTATTTCTGCGCCATCGAGCCGCGGGTGAAGTTCTTTGAAATCGGCATCGTGAAGCTGCTGAACAATCTGGTGATCATCACCACCTGCGCCTTCACCGGCGCGCTGTTCCTGATCTACATGCCATATTACATCGCCGAAGTCGGCGACGGCGAGACGGTCATCCCGGCCTTCTATGTGATCTGCTTCCTGGTGATCCTGGCGGCGGCCTATTCCTCGACCGATATCAAATACGTCCGTATCCTGTCGGTGGCCTCCACCTTCCTGTTCTTCGCGCTGATCCTCGGCATGTGGGCCTATGCCGGCATGGGGCTGGGTGAGTTTGTCAGCACGGCCGGCAATATCGGCGGCTACTTCGGTAATATCCACAAATTCATCCTGCCGCTGACCGAATACCATGAATTCTACCTGTTCTGGTGGTTTGCATGGTCGATCATGATCGGCCAGTTCACCTCGCGCTTTGTCGGTGGCCTGACCACATGGCAGCTGCTGGCCTCACTGCTGGTGTTCCCGTCGATCCCGCTCGCGGTCTGGTTCTCGGTGCTGTATTTCTACCACCTCAACACCATTCCCACCGCTGGTCTGATCAACTGGTCCATGACGGTTGTTGGCATCCTCTTCGTGATCAACTCGTTTGACTCGCTGATCCGCCTTTACACCGACAACATGAACCTCAGCGCCGAACGTCTGGGCAAGCTGCCTTACGTGCTTGGCAACGCCGTGGCGCTCTTTGCCCTGACCCTGGCCTTCCAGAGCCAGTGGCTGCAGATCCAGTGGGTCGGCACCGTGGTGATCGGCATCTACATCGCCTGCCTGATCTACATCTTCGTGAAGAAGCGCAGCGAAGTTGCGGCCATCACTGCCTCGCCTGAGGAAAACACCCTCGATTTCGATCGTATCAAGACAGCCCACTAAAGACCGGGCGCCCCGGCCCGCCAGATGGCAGGGCCGGGGCCTTTCGCGGCATCGCCGCACCGAGATATCCGACAGGTTTGGTCTTTTGCGCCATGGGCCTCGCGCCTTGGCTCTCTCCAATCTGTCGCCCCAGATCACCCGGCCACAGGCCGCATCGCAGACCATAAGGAGCGCTTCGACATATGACTGCCCCGAACATCCTGATCGTGATGGTTGACCAGTTGAACGGCACGCTGTTCCCCGATGGTCCCGCCGAGTTCCTGCATGCGCCGAACCTGAAAAAACTGGCCGCCCGCTCCACCCGTTTTGCCAATGCCTATACCGCCTCGCCCCTCTGCGCGCCGGGGCGGGCGTCTTTCATGTCCGGCCAGCTGCCCTCGCGCACCGGCGTCTATGACAACGCCGCCGAATTTCGCAGCGACATCCCCACCTACGCCCATCATCTGCGCCGTGCGGGCTATTACACCTGCCTTTCCGGCAAGATGCACTTTGTCGGCCCCGACCAGCTGCACGGGTTCGAGGACCGGCTGACCACCGACATCTACCCGGCCGATTTCGGCTGGACGCCGGATTACCGCAAACCGGGAGAGCGGATCGACTGGTGGTATCACAATATGGGATCGGTCACCGGCGCAGGCATCGCCGAGATTTCCAACCAGATGGAATATGACGATGAGGTCGCCCATCACGCCAAGGCCAAGCTCTACGATCTGGCCCGTGGCAAGGACGATCGCCCCTGGGCGCTGACCGTCAGCTTTACCCATCCTCATGACCCCTATGTGGCGCGCCGCAAGTACTGGGACCTTTACGAGGACTGCGAGCACCTGCTGCCCGAAATCCCGGCAATGGCCTACGCCGACCACGACAACCACGCCAAACGGATTTTCGACGCCAACGACTGGCGCAGCTTTGATATCTCGCAAGAGGACATCAAACGTTCCCGCCGTGCTTATTTCGCCAATATCTCCTATCTTGATGACAAGATCGGCGAGATCCTTGAGGTGCTGGAAACCACTCGGCAAGAGGCGATCATCCTCTTTGTCTCCGATCATGGCGACATGCTGGGCGAGCGTGGATTGTGGTTCAAGATGACCTTCTACGAAGGCTCCGCGCGGGTGCCGCTGATGATCTCCGCGCCGGACCTGCCCGCGGGCCGGATCGACACCCCGGTCTCCACCCTCGATGTGACGCCAACGCTGGGCGCGCTGGCCGGTGTGGATATGGCAGAGATCGACCCCTGGACGGATGGGCAGAACCTGCTGCCTTTGGCCCTTGGGGAGGAGCGCAGCGCACCCGTCGCCCTGGAATACGCAGCCGAGGCCTCTTATGCGCCGCTGGTCTGCCTGCGCTATGGCAAATGGAAATACACCCGCTGCGCGCTCGATCCCGACCAGCTGTTTGATCTGGAGGCCGACCCGCACGAGCTGACCAATCTGGCAGCGGACCCGGCCCATGCCGGCACGCTGAACTCCCTGCGCGCCAAATCCGAGGCCCGCTGGAACCTTGAGACCTTCGACGCAGAGGTGCGCGCCAGTCAGGCCCGCCGCTGGGTCGTCTACGAAGCCCTGCGCCAGGGCGGCTATTTCCCCTGGGACTACCAGCCGCTGCAAAAAGCATCCGAACGCTACATGCGCAACCATATGGATCTGAACGACGTTGAGGACGGCAACCGCTTTCCTCGCGGCGAATAGACCACTCACACATACTCCTACGCCAGTTCTTCTGGCCCTAAATATCCCCGCCGGAGGCAGAAAATCATGACACACCCCGCACAGCCCAAAGCCAGCCATTTCATCAATGGCGCATATGTCGAAGACACCAGCGGCACCCCGATCCCGGTGATCTATGCCGCCACCGGCGAGCAGATCGCCACGGTCTACGCGGCCACGCCCGCAATTGTCGAACAGGCGCTCTCCACCGCCAAAGCCGCGCAAAAGGCATGGGGCAAGATGACCGGCACCGAGCGCGGCCGCATCCTGCGCCGCGCCGCCGACATCATGCGCGAACGCAACCACGAGCTCAGCGTGCTGGAAACCTACGACACCGGCAAGCCGCTACAAGAGACGCTGGTGGCCGACGCCACCTCCGGCGCCGACGCGCTGGAGTATTTCGGCGGCCTCGCAGGCTCCCTCACCGGCGAGCACATCCCGATGGGCGAAGACTGGGTCTATACCATCCGCGAGGCACTGGGCCTGTGTGTCGGCATCGGCGCCTGGAACTACCCGACCCAGATCGCCTGCTGGAAAGGCGCGCCTGCGCTGGCCTGCGGCAACTCGATGGTGTTCAAACCCTCCGAGACCACGCCGCTCTGCGCCCTGAAGGTGGCCGAGATCCTGCATGAGGCGGGCGCTCCCGCCGGTATCTACAATGTCATCCAGGGCATGGGCGAGGTCGGGGCTGCGCTGGTCACCGACCCGCGCGTCGACAAGGTCTCGCTGACCGGCTCGGTGCCGACCGGCAAGAAAGTCTATGCGGCGGCAGCTGAGGGCATGAAGCATGTCACAATGGAACTGGGCGGCAAGTCGCCGCTGATCATCTTTGACGATGCGGATGTGGAAAACGCCGTTGGCGGCGCTATCAACGGCAACTTCTACTCCTCCGGCCAGGTCTGCTCCAACGGCACCCGCGTGTTCGTGCAGAAGGGCATCAAGGAGAAATTCCTGGCCCGCCTGGCGGAACGCACCGGCAACGCAATCCTCGGCGACCCGATGGATGAGGCCACCAGCTTTGGCCCGATGGTCACCGAAAACCAGATGAACATCGTACTTGGCTACATCGAGAAGGGCAAAGAAGAGGGCGCCCGCCTGATCTGCGGCGGCAAGCGCGCAGACATGGATGGTTTCTTTGTCGAACCGACCGTCTTTGCCGATGTGACCGACGATATGACCATCGCCCGCGAGGAGATCTTTGGCCCGGTGATGTCGGTCCTCGACTTCGACACCGAGGAAGAGGTGATCGCGCGGGCCAATGACACCGAATTCGGCCTGTCGGCGGGCGTCTTCACCAATGACTTCAGCCGCGCTCACCGGGTGATCGGCCAGCTGGAGGCGGGCAGCTGCTTTATCAACTCCTACAACGACGCGCCGGTCGAGGCGCCGTTTGGCGGCGTGAAAGCCTCAGGCGTGGGCCGCGAGAACTCGAAAGAGGCGATCAAGCACTTCAGCCAGGTGAAATCGGTCTACGTCCGCATGGGCGACGTCGAAGCGGCGTTCTGATTGCCCTTTTTGGCAACGCCCACCCACCCGCCCCGTTGCCCAAAAGGGCAAGAGGGAAGGGGATGCTGAGAGGCCCGCTGAGGGCGCTTCGCGTCCTCGGCGGACCACAACAATGATGAGGCAGATTCGGGGTGCCTCAAGGACAGGCCGCGCCATGGCGCGGTGCCACAGGCATCCTTGACCCAACCCGGATCCGCAATGGAGAGACGCAATGAACGCGGATTATGTGATTGTCGGTGCCGGCTCTGCCGGCTGTGCCATGGCTTACCGCCTGTCCGAGGCAGGAAAATCGGTTCTGGTGATCGAACATGGCGGCAGTGATGCCGGACCGTTCATCCAGATGCCGGGGGCGCTGAGCTACCCGATGAATATGTCGATGTACGACTGGGGCTACAAATCGCAGCCGGAACCGCATCTGGGCGGTCGCGAACTGGTCTGCCCGCGCGGCAAGGTGATCGGCGGTTCCTCCTCGATCAACGGCATGGTCTATGTGCGCGGCCACGCAGGCGATTACAACCACTGGGCCGAGACCGGGGCGACAGGCTGGTCCTATGCCGACGTGCTGCCCTATTTCAAACGTATGGAAACCTGGGACGATCGCGGCCATGGCGGCGATGCGGACTGGCGCGGCACCGACGGCCCGCTGCATGTGACCCGCGGCCCCCGCGACAACCCGCTGCACGCGGCTTTTGTAAAGGCGGGCGAACAGGCCGGCTATCCGGTGACCGAGGATTACAACGGCGAGCAGCAGGAAGGCTTCGGCCCGATGGAAATGACCGTCTACAAGGGTCAGCGCTGGTCCGCCGCCAATGCCTATCTGAAGCCCGCGCTGAAGCGTGACAATTGCGATCTGATCCGCGCCTTTGCGCGCAAGGTGGTCATTGAAGAAGGGCGCGCCGTCGGCGTCGAGGTCGAGCGCGGCGGCAAGATCGAGGTGATCCGCGCCAACGCCGAGGTCATTCTTGCGGCCTCCTCGCTGAACTCGCCCAAACTGCTGATGCTCTCGGGCATCGGTCCGGCCAAACATCTGGCCGAGCATGGCATCGACGTTGTTGTCGACCGTCCCGGCGTGGGCCAGAACCTGCAGGACCATCTGGAATTCTATTTCCAGTTCGCCTCCAAACAGCCGATTACCCTGTTCAAATACTGGAACCTGCTTGGCAAGGCGATGGTGGGGGCGCAGTGGCTGTTCACCAAAACCGGTCTGGGCGCTTCCAACCAGTTCGAAAGCGCCGCCTTCATCCGCTCCGACAAGGGCGTCGATTACCCGGATATCCAGTACCACTTCCTGCCCATCGCGGTGCGCTATGATGGTCAGGCCGCAGCCGAGGGCCACGGTTTTCAGGCCCATGTCGGCCCGATGCGCTCGGACTCGCGCGGTGAGGTCACGCTGGCTTCCAGCAATCCCAAGGATGCGCCGAACATCCTGTTCAACTACATGTCGACCGAGAAGGACTGGGAGGATTTCCGCAAATGTATCCGCCTGACCCGTGAGGTATTTGCACAGGATGCGATGAAGCCGTTCGTGAAATATGAGATCCAGCCCGGCGATGGGCTGCAATCGGATGACGAGCTGAACGGCTTTATCCGCGAACATGTCGAAAGCGCCTATCACCCCTGCGGCACCTGCAAGATGGGCGCGGTGGAGGATCCGATGGCGGTGGTTGATCCCGAATGCCGCGTCATCGGCGTCGAGGGGCTGCGCGTCGCCGACAGTTCGATCTTCCCGCGCATCACCAATGGCAATCTCAACGGCCCCTCGATCATGACCGGCGAGAAAGCCTCCGACCACATCCTCGGCCGCCGCCTGCCGTCGTCAAACGCGCAGGCCTGGTTCAACCCGAATTGGCAAACCTCCCAGCGCTGAACAGCCGGGGGATATCCCTGAAACGCCCGCTGCACCCCGTTGCGCGGGCGTTTTTTAGTCGGCCGAAGCTGCCGGTTTGATCCGCGTCAAAGTGGGCAGGGGCAGGGCTGGCTAAGGTCCGTCTGACGCTGAAAAATCAAGGAGCGAGCAGATGTCCAATACCCCCCACGAACTGGCCGAAGAATTCCCCGACAAGCAGTCGCAGATCCATGCGCTGAAGCAATCGGACGCCCATTTTGCCAAGCTTGCGGACAGCTATCACGCGGTGAACCGCGCGGTGCATCGCGCCGAAACCAATGTCGAGCCGATGTCCGAAACTGCCGAAGCCGACCTGCGCAAACAGCGCGCCGCCCTCAAGGATGAGATCTGGGGCATGTTGTCAAAGGCGTAAGATATCCAGCCAACAACAGCAAAGAGGGGCGCCGCCGGTGCCCCTCTTTTCCTGTCACCCGCGCGATTATTCCTGCGATATCATGCCGAAGATCGGGGCCGAGATATCGCTCAGCCCATTTCTTCCTGACATTCGATTGCCGCTTCAAGCGCCTTGTAACTCCCGGTGAGGTCAATCGACATGACTTCGCCCTCGGTCGTGTAGAGCGTCATCGTCTGTTTGATCGCGAGGTCGAACAGGAAATCGGGGTTGTCAAAGGCGATATCCGCCCCGGGCACGTCCTCAAGATAGATGCCCGTCGCATCGGCATCATAATCCTGACCGTCAAGCGAGAAGAGAACCGGATAGGAGGCCCCTTCCTCGATGTCGCCCCAGCCCATGTTGAAGGCAGTGACATAGCCCGTGCCTTCGGTGCGGTCAAAACCGATGCGGACAACGGATCCATCGGTGAATTCCGACTGGATCAGGCAGCCGTCGCCCAGTGAGGGATCAATCAGAACATCCCAGTAATCAGAGGCCCCCCATTGCTCCAGTGTCTGGGCACCGACCGCGTTGGTATGGACCGCACCGATCAACAAGAAACTGGCGGCAATAGCTGGGATTTTCATGTGGTTACTCTCTTTTCCGGGGGACACTCGTATCTGGCTGCCGAGCTTGGAGGCTTGCCCCTGTTTCTGCAAGAAACTTTTCTGCCGGGGCGCTCAGGTCCTGCTGGGCACCGCGGCTGGGTTTTCCGCATCCTTTCAGCTCACCTCATAAGGCAGCACGCCGCGCTGGTCGGTGTTGATGCTCAGCCGCCGTTCCAGCGGTGGCACCGATCGCTGATGGCAATCGCGCCGTTCGCAGATCCGGCAGGAGATGCCAATCGGCTCATAGGCGCTGTCCTGACTCACATCCAGCGTATCGGCATAGACCAGAGCGTCGGCATGGCGCACCTCGCAGCCCAGGGCAATCGCGTAGCGCCGGACGGGAGAGCCAAAGGAACCGCCCGGTTTCGACACATCCCGCGCCAATGAGATATAGCGCACCCCGTCCGGCGTCTCCGCCAGCTGCCGCAGGAACCGGCCCGGCGTCTCAAAGGCGCGGTGCACATTCCACAGCGGGCAGGCGCCGCCAAACCGTGCAAATTGCAGCCGCGTGGCCGAGTGCCGCTTGGTGATGGTGCCCGCCTGATCAACCCGGACAAAGAAGAACGGCACCCCCTTGGCGCCGGGGCGCTGCAATGTGGACAGGCGATGCGCCACTTGTTCGATCGAGGCGCCAAAGCGGGTGGCGAGCAGCTCCAGATCGTGGCGGCAGTCCACGGCGGCATCCAGAAACTGCCGGTAGGGCATCATCGCGGCCCCGGCGAAATAGTTGGCGAGGCCGATCTTGGCGATGGAGCGGGCCGCCTCGCTGTGAAACTTGGCAAAGTCCAGCGTGGCCTCCAGCAGGTCGTTCTGATGCAGCAGCGCCACCTGCAACAGCAACTGGAACAGCTGCGTCTGCGGTGAGGCACGGTTGGACAACCGCAGCACCTTGCCTGCCGGATCAAACTTTCGCAGCCCGTCGATATCGCCGAAAACCACGCTGATCCCGGCCTGATCCAATGCGGCGATGGCGGCGCTGCGGGCATCTAGCCTGCCGCTGAAATTCTCTGCCGCGCGATCCACCGCATCAATGTAGTTGTCACAATAATGGAAGAAATCGCGCACCTCTTCCCAGGGCGAAGCCTGAATGCGCGCATCCTCGCGCCCCAGCGCCTCATCCAGCGAGGCCAGCCGCTCATGGGTCTGACGGTAGGCGCGATGCAGCGTCAGCAGCGCGCGCGCCAGCGCCGGCGCGTTGGAAGCCGTCAGCCGCAGATCCGCCATTGGTACTGCCGCATCGGCAAAAACCGGGTCGGCCATCACCTCACGCATGTCGCTGACCAGTCGTTCGCTGTCACCGGTGGACAGCTCGGTGACATCCAGCCCGAATTCCTGCGCCAGCGCCAGAACCACGGTCGTGGAAACCGGGCGGTTGTTGTTTTCCATCTGGTTGAGATAGGGCAGGGAGACCCCCAGCTTGGCGGCGAACTCCTTTTGCGTCAGCGACAGGCGCAGCCGCATTTCCCGCAGCTTGGCTCCGGCATAGAGTTTCTGTTGCGCCATGGGTGTCCCCTTTGCAAATATTGGATGTTGCAACTGTAGAATTGCAAATCATGCGGTGCAAGAGCGGCACGCCCATCGGACGCGCTGGCGGGGAAAGTGCAAGGTGATGATGGGAGGGCGTTATGCGAACACCCGAACCGGGCAGGGCGGCGCTGCTGCCGCTCAGATCCCGAGGTTTTTCTCGCGGCGGATCACCACCTGGATCGACACAAAGCCCAGAACGGCGGTGGCCAGCATGATGGTGAGCAGCGGCACCGGCGTCGATCCCGGAACCAGCAGGTAGCCCGCATAGGCGCTAAGCCCGGCGCCAACGCCAATCATGATCGCACCGGCAAGCCCTGAGGCAGTGCCCGCAAGATGGGGCCGCACCGAAATCGCACCGGCGGTGGCATTGGGGATCGCCATGCCGTTGCCCAGCCCGACAAAGGTCATGAAGCCAAAGAAGGAATAGACGCTGTCGGCACCCGCCAGCGCCAGTGTGAGCGACAGCGCCACGCCGATGCCGTTGATCAGACAGCCCCAGAGCACCATCCGATTGAGCCCGATCCGGGTCGAATAGCGACCGGACAGGAAATTGCCGATGAAATACCCCACGGCCGGCGAGGCAAAATAGACCCCAAGCTCGGCAGCAGACAGACCATAGACCTGTGTGCCGACAAAAGGCGCGCCGCCTAGATAGGCAAAAAACGCGCCCGACGACAGGCCCGAGGCCAGCGAATAGCCCCAGAACCGCGGCGACCGCAGCAGCTCGGGATATTCGCGGAACTGCGCCATCAGGGTCTTGCCGCTCTTGCGGGCGGTTTCGCCAAGGTCGAGATAGGCAATCACGAATGTTGCCGCCCCCAGCACCATCAGCAGCCAGAAATTGGCTTTCCAGCCGAGGGTCTCTTCCAGCGCGCCACCGATCACCGGGCCGATCATCGGCACCACCGCCATGCCCATGGTGACATAGCCGATCATGCTGGCGGCGGCATCATTGTCGTAGATGTCGCGCACGGCGGCACGGCTCAGCACCATGGCAGAGGCGACAATCGCCTGACACATCCGAAACAGCAGAAAGATCTCCGCCGTCGGCGCATAAAGACAGCCCAGCGTCGCCAGCAAGAACAGCGCCACGCCCCACAGGATGACCGGGCGGCGCCCCAGCTTGTCGGAAATCGGCCCGACAAAAATCTGCACCGCCGCGCTGACGGCAAGGTACAGCGCGACCGACAACTGCATCAGGCTGTAATCGGCATCAAAATATCGGGCCATCCCGGGCAGGGAGGGCAGAAAGATATTCATCGCCAGCGCCGACAGCCCAGAGAGCAGGATCAGCGTGCCGATATTGGGGTTGGACCGACGGTCCAGAAATCGCCGCGGAATGGTTCGCATGTGAACGAATTAGGTCACACCGCGGCGATTGTCCATAATGCGCAGCCTCAGACCAGCAGATCGTCGCTGATCTGATCCAGGGTCATATTGCGCAGCGTGACGCTGTTGTTGCCATCAAGGTCGAAGTATAGATCGTCGCCCACCTCGCTGGCGCGGGCGAGCACCTCGGCTCTGCTGCCGTGACCGACGATGCGCAGCGTGTCGATATCGTCCTGAAAGTCGCGGATGGTATCATTGCCGCCATTGCGGGCAAAGATGAAGATATCGGCGCCGCTGTTGCCCACCAGACGATCATTGCCGCCGGCGCCGTTCAGGCGGTCATTGCCGCCGCCACCGATGAGCAGGTCAATCCCGCTGTTGCCGTTCAAGGCATCATTGCCGCCATCGCCGCGCAGGGTGTCCCGTCCGCCGCCACCGACCAGCCGGTTGTTGGCGTCATTACCGATGATCAAATCCCGGCCTCGCCCGCCGATGGCGTTCTCGATGGTGACGCCATGGGCAATTGTCACATCGCTTTCGGTGTCAAAGCTCGAGAAATGCATCTCGCGCAGATCCAGTGTCACCGCCGTGCTGCGGTCGCTGGCGTTGAAGGTGTCGCGGCCACTGGTGTCCCAGATCACATCCACGGTGTCGGTGCGCGATCCGCGATAGGTAGAGTTGCCGGTGTTGTAATCGACGGCACCCCAGATGTCCTGCAGCGCCAGCACGTCGAACAGCATCATCGCATCGCTGTCCTGACCGTTCAGCGGGTTTTCGCGGTAGGACATCACCGAATAGAGGTTGCTGTCATAGCCTTCGGGCAGGCTTGAATCATGGGTGTGCTGAAGACCAAGAGCATGTCCCAGTTCATGCAGGATCAGGCTTTCACGGTTGTCCTGTGACATATCCAGGGTGTTGTCAAAAACCGCATAGCCGTCCCAGCTGCTGATATCACTGCCGCGAAAGCTCATGCTGTAGCCGCCGATCCCGACCGTGCTGCCGGGGATGGTGACGGAGCCGAGGTTCAGGTCGGGATCAGCCGCGCCCCGCACCTCGACAAAATCGACGTTCAGGAAGGTTTCGATATGATCGAACGCCTCGGCAAAGGCAGCCCGTTCCGCGGCGCTGAAACTCTGCCAGCCGGAATATGTGCTGCCGGTCGGCAGATCGCCGGGCGCGGAGCTGCCCGCGAATTGATAGGTGATGGTCAGCCGGGGGGCGTTATCCGTGTTGATCGGATTGCGGGTGTAGAACCCGTCGAACTGCATGGCCTGTATGATCTGGGAAGGGTGTAACATGGGGGGTGTTCCGTCTCCGTTGCTCGGCCCCGGTGATACGAGCACATCGGTCAGCACATCAAGAACACCCGCAGCTTCGGCGGTTTCTGCGCGGTTCTGTGCCTGTTTGCAAATTAGCGCATCTGTTACGCAAATGCTTTGCAAATTTGCCATTATTGACTTTGGCTTCTCCTGTGCAGCGTCTATGGTCGCCTGAAATTCAACAGGGGGCATGGCCATGAAAGATATCCTTTCCGAGCTGGAAGACCGTCGCAACGCAGCGCGACTGGGGGGCGGACAAAAGCGGATCGACGCTCAGCATGGGCGCGGTAAACTGACCGCGCGCGAGCGGATCGAGCTGCTGTTGGACGAGGGCAGTTTCGAAGAATTCGACATGTTCGTGGCGCATCGCTGCACCGATTTCGGCATGGAAAAACAGCGCCCGGCGGGCGATGGCGTGGTTACCGGTTGGGGCACCATCAATGGCCGGATGGTCTATGTCTTCAGTCAGGATTTCACGGTGTTCGGCGGCTCTCTGTCGGAAACCCACGCGCAAAAGATCTGCAAGATCATGGATATGGCGGTGCAAAATGGCGCGCCGGTCATTGGCATCAACGATTCCGGTGGCGCCCGTATTCAGGAAGGTGTCGCCTCGCTTGCGGGCTACGCCGAGGTGTTCCAGCGCAACATCATGGCTTCGGGCGTGGTGCCGCAGATTTCCGTCATCATGGGCCCCTGTGCCGGCGGCGCGGTCTACTCGCCCGCGATGACCGATTTCATCTTCATGGTGAAGGACACTTCCTACATGTTCGTGACCGGCCCCGATGTGGTGAAGACCGTCACCAACGAGGTCGTCACCGCCGAGGAACTGGGCGGCGCCTCGACCCACACAAAGAAGTCCTCGGTGGCTGATGGCGCCTTTGAAAACGACGTCGAAGCCTTGGCGGAGGTCCGCCGGCTGGTCGACTTCCTGCCACTGAACAATCGCGAAAAACCGCCGGTTCGCCCCTTCTTTGATGAGCCGGGCCGCGTCGAAGCCTCGCTCGATACGCTGATTCCAGAGAATCCCAACACGCCCTACGACATGAAGGAGCTGATTCACAAAGTCGCGGACGAGGGGGATTTCTACGAAATTCAGGAAGATTTCGCCAAGAACATCATCACCGGCTTTATCCGCCTTGAAGGGCAGACCGTGGGTGTTGTTGCCAACCAGCCGATGGTTCTGGCGGGCTGTCTCGATATCGATTCCAGCCGCAAGGCGGCGCGGTTCGTGCGCTTCTGCGACTGTTTCGAGATCCCGATCCTGACGCTGGTTGATGTGCCGGGCTTCCTGCCGGGGACCAGCCAGGAATATGGCGGCGTCATCAAGCATGGGGCAAAGCTGCTGTTTGCCTATGGCGAGGCGACGGTGCCGAAGGTTACCGTGATCACCCGCAAGGCCTATGGCGGCGCCTATGACGTGATGGCCTCCAAACATCTGCGTGGCGATTTCAACTACGCCTGGCCGACGGCGGAGATCGCCGTGATGGGGGCCAAGGGTGCGACCGAAATCATCCACCGCGCTGATCTGGCGGATGCTGACAAGATTGCCGAGCACACAAAGGATTACGAAGAACGCTTTGCCAATCCCTTTGTGGCGGCGGAACGCGGCTTCATCGACGAGGTGATCATGCCGCAATCCACCCGCAAACGCGTCAGCCGTGCCTTTGCGTCGCTGCGGGGCAAGCAGCTCAAAAACCCGTGGAAGAAACACGACAATATCCCGCTGTAACACCCGGACCCGTTCCGGATTTCCTGACCCAGACCCTTGCGGCCAAAGGTAAATATCGCCTTGGTTGCGAGGGGTGATGAGGATACAACTCAGATGTCAGCGCCTGCCTATGCCGCGATCTGCCGCCACCCCGATGGCAAAAGCCTGTTGGAAATCAGCGGGCTGGAACCAATCGCCGGCATATCGGGTGGATTGTTCGCAAAATGCGATCAATTTGAACAATCTCAGATGTTTGCGCCCACATTTGTATCTTTGTTTGACACCGGAACCGAATCTGACACATGATCCGCGCCAGCTCATATCGGACAGCGCGCACCGCGTGTGCAGCGCCTGCAGCCCCGACAGGAGGAGCCCATCGTTTTTGGGGTCGGGGCTGCGGTATTGGGCCTGTCATCAAATCTGCCGTGACGGCCTCCGGGGTCTCGGTTCTGCTTGCCCTTGGCGCGG
Source organism: Phaeobacter sp. JH20_34 (assembly GCF_048056095.1). Lineage (NCBI taxonomy): Bacteria > Pseudomonadati > Pseudomonadota > Alphaproteobacteria > Rhodobacterales > Roseobacteraceae > Phaeobacter > Phaeobacter sp. JH20_34. The sequence continues at coordinate 340,950 of NZ_JAYMWT010000004.1, forward strand.
CTGCGCAGGCCGGATCGCTGCCAATTGATCTGCCATCGGGGCAGGAAGTCGATCTGCATGAGGTTCTTCTGGACGACAGCACCGGCGAGCTTTGGGTGCGCTTTCGCTTTCTTGCGCCGCAGATTGCCCGCGACGCGGCGCTGATCAGCTATGAACAGGCCGCCCCGGATATGGATCACCTGTGCCAGACCCTGGTTCTGGCCTATCTGCACCAGCATGGGCTGGAGCCGGTCCGGGTGGTGATCTCGCTGTCGGACCGCGAAGTGCCCTTTGGGGCGGCGGATGCGGCGGCGACACAGTTCTTTGAAAGCTACCGCCCCGAGGGTGACAGCTGCATCTGGGAGGCATTCTGATGATCTGTTGTCTGCCCCGCGGGCTGCGGGCCACTACAGCCCGGCAGCTGCCGCCGGTTCTGGTGCGCCCCGGTGTCACAAAGACGCCGATGCAGTCTGAAAACTGGCGCTTTTTTGCAGCTTTGCCCGCCGAAGTGTCGTCGGATCCGGCTTTGGGATGTGAAACCCCGCGCATCTCCGCTACTCTCTCGTCAGATCACATGAGCGTGATCTGTTATTTGAGGATGAGGCAGGCGCCGGCCGTGGCCCGCGCAGGTTTCAAAGACACAATTGGGAGACAGAAATGTCCAAGAGCATCAAACTCGTTGCCCTGGCGGGCCTGCTTGCAGCCGCCGCAGCCTGCGCACAGCAGGAAGAAGAATACGTCGTTGTCGAGCCCGAGCCGATTTCGGCTGAGCCCGTTTACACCGGCAAATACAAGTAATCACGACAGGGGTCCGGCCCTGCGGCCGGACTCTACCGTCCCGCGGGGTGCCGGATCGGAGGCACCATCATGCTAAAACACCGCGGTTTCCCCGGCCGTCTGCCGGGCACCGATTTTCAATTCGTCATCCGCCGTCCCAACCCCAAGGGGGTTACGCCGATCACCCGTCGCGAACGGTTCCGCGACCGTCGCCCGGCAGACCGGCGCGCCGATGCGGGCTTCATGCAGGCGCTGTGGGACTGCTTTGGCGATCAGCCCTTTGAACGTGGTAATCTGGATGCAGGTCGTCTGAGCTGGCTGTTCGGCCGCGAAGTGATTCCGGCCGAGGACCCGTTTGATCCCGAAAGCTATGAGGCGCTGCTGGTCATCAATGTCGATGTTGCCCAGCTGTCCTTTCCCGAAGTCTTCGACGGGAGCGCGCGCTGAGATGTTTGCCGGGCCCGACCATATCCCTGTGCAGAGCTGTCGTCGCCTCGCGCGACCGCCGCGCAGTGGCTGTGATCGGCCCCCGGCGAATCTCTTGTCCCTGCGCGATGTGGCGAGCCCCGCGGCAAACCCGGCCGCAGGGAGGGTCAGATCGCGGGGCGGTGACACTATATGCGGCGCGAGCCGGGCATTCCGGGCCGATTTCGGCGTAATCCTGCAGGGCAGATCCCGGTTTGCGCAACTTCTCGCCAAATTGGCGTGTTTTGCAACTCAGGGGATGTTTCTGTGGCGCGGGCTGTGCACTCTGGTCGTGACAGGTCAGCCTGTCGTGCATCTGATCCAGCCCCTTCGCCTGGAAGGGCAGGTTTGCCCCCCCAATCGCGGCCTGCCCATTTTTTCCTTGGATGCAAAGGCGGAAGCTTGCCAATTGCCCCCCAGTGTTTGGCAGGCTTCTGCGCATTCCCCTGATCCGCAACAGAAATCCTTGTTTGCTCTGGACCGTGCTGCGAACAGTTGCGCAGAGCTTGGATCACAAAACGAAGGATCATTCCAATGCAGGCAAAACTCATTCTTGCGGCTTTTGGCCTCTGCACCGCGCTTGCGGCCTGTGGCGACACCACCGGCGAACAGGTTGTTTACGGGGCCGGTGCCGGTGCTGTCGGCTCGGCGCTGCTCAACGGCAACCTGGTCACAGGTGCCGCTGTTGGTGCTGCGGCCAACGTCATCTACTGCAAGGAAAATCCGCGCAAGTGCTAGGCCTGCCAGTGGCGCCGCAGGCACGCGCCTGTATCGCCGCAGCCATGCCCTGACAGCAACGCCGTCTGACCGCCTCGCCGCAGGGGCGGTGGCCGCGCGCCACATATATATCACCGCACAAAGGCCGCACCCGGAGTCCCCTCCGGCGCGGCCTTTTTTGTGTTCTGACGAAGCCAAGACCGTGACGGGGCAGGGCTCCGTCACCCACCGAAGACAAGGGACAGCCAATGTTTGAAAAGATCCTGATTGCCAACCGGGGCGAAATCGCCTGCCGGGTCATCAAGACCGCCCGCAAGATGGGCATCAAGACCGTTGCCATCTACTCGGACGCCGACAAGCAGGCCCTGCATGTCGAAATGGCTGATGAAGCTGTCCACATCGGCCCGCCGCCCGCCAACCAGTCCTATATCGTCATCGACAAGGTGATGGAGGCGATCCGTGCAACCGGTGCGCAGGCGGTGCATCCGGGCTATGGCTTCCTGTCGGAAAACGCCAAATTCGCCGAGGCGCTGGCCGCCGAAGGCGTCGCCTTTGTCGGCCCGCCGGTGGGCGCCATCGAAAGCATGGGTGACAAGATCACCTCGAAGAAGATCGCGCAGGAGGCTGGCGTCTCCACTGTGCCCGGCTACATGGGCCTGATTGCCGACGCTGACGAGGCGGTGAAAATCTCCAACGAGATCGGCTATCCGGTGATGATCAAGGCCTCTGCCGGTGGTGGTGGCAAGGGGATGCGGATCGCCTGGTCCGATGAGGAGGCCCGCGAGGGGTTCCAATCCTCCAAGAACGAGGCGGCGAACTCCTTTGGCGACGACCGGATCTTCATCGAGAAATTCGTCACCCAGCCGCGCCATATCGAAATTCAGGTGCTCTGCGACGGCCATGGCAATGGCATTTATCTGGGGGAGCGCGAATGCTCGATCCAGCGCCGCAACCAGAAAGTCGTCGAAGAGGCGCCGTCGCCCTTCCTCGATGAGGACACCCGCCGCGCCATGGGCGAACAGGCCGTCGCCCTGGCCAAGGCGGTGGGCTACGCCTCTGCTGGCACGGTGGAATTCATCGTCGATGGCGACAAGAATTTCTACTTCCTGGAAATGAACACCCGCCTTCAGGTCGAACACCCGGTCACCGAGCTGATCACCGGTGTCGATCTGGTCGAACAGATGATCCGCATTGCCGGCGGCGAGCCGCTGTCGATCACCCAGAACGACGTCAAACTGAACGGCTGGGCCATCGAGAACCGCCTCTATGCCGAAGATCCCTATCGGGGTTTCCTGCCCTCCATCGGCCGCCTGACCCGCTATCGTCCGCCCGCCGAAGTCGCCGCAGGCCCGCTGCATGACAGCGGCAAATGGCAGGGCGACGCCCCTGCGGGCGAACTCGCCGTGCGCAATGACACCGGCGTCTTTGAGGGGGGCGAGATCTCGATGTATTATGACCCGATGATTGCCAAGCTCTGCACCTGGGGGCCCACGCGCGAGGCGGCGATTGCCGCCATGCGCGATGCGCTTGACGGCTTCGAGGTTGAAGGCATCGGTCACAACCTGCCGTTCCTCAGCGCGGTGATGGATCACCCGATCTTTATCGCGGGCACCATGACCACCGCCTTTATCGAGGAGCAATATCCCGAAGGGTTCGTCGGGGTGGAGCTGCCGGAGCAGGATCTGCGCAAGATTGCCGCCGCTTCTGCCGCCATGCACCGGGTTGCCGAAATCCGCCGCACCCGCGTGTCGGGCCGGATGGACAACCACGAACGCAAGGTCGGCAGCGACTGGGTGGTCTCGCTTCAGGGTATGGATTTCAACGTCATCATCGACGCTGACCGCGACGGCTCCACCGTGCGGTTTGACGATGGCAGCACCCTGCGCGTCACCTCGGACTGGACCCCGGGCGATCAGCTCGCCCGGCTGACGGTTGGCGGTGATGCTCTGGTGGTGAAGGTCGGCAAGATCTCCGGCGGGTTCCGCATCCGCTCGCGCGGGGCCGATCTGAAGGTTCATGTGCGCACGCCACGACAGGCGGAACTGGCCAAGCTGATGCCCGAGAAAGTCGCCCCCGACACCTCCAAACTGCTGCTCTGCCCGATGCCGGGTCTGGTGGTGAAACTGGAGGTCGAAGTCGGCGACGAGGTTCAGGAAGGTCAGGCGCTCTGCACCATCGAGGCGATGAAGATGGAGAACATCCTGCGCGCCGAGCGGAAAGGCGTCGTTAGCATGATCAACGCCGCCGCCGGTGACAGCCTCGCCGTTGACGAAGTGATCATGGAATTCGAATAACACCAGATGATGTTGGTGCAGCCATATCGCAAACTGGCGCGTGTCGCCTGTCTGGCGCTGGTCCTTTCGGGGCTGGCGGGCTGTGCCATGCAAGATGAGGCGGCGGCCCGTGCCGCCGTCGGCGACTGGGTGCAGCTGGGGGAGACACAGTATTACTTCTCCCGCCGCAACTGCGCCGCAGGCGTGTTCGAAATCAAGGCCACCCGGATTTCATCGCTGCTGACCAAGGCACGGTCGGTCCGGGCGGGGCTGCGTCATCTCGATGACGACAAACCCGTCGCCTTTGAGGTGCCCGGACTGTCGCCCAATATGGTATCGGTTCAGGTGATGACGATGGATCAGGGGCGCGGCAATGGCATCTTTGCCGCCGGGATCGTCGGCAAGGACTGCATGTTGGAGGAGGTGAGCCGCGCCTATCTGATCGCGCTGCTCGATCCGACATCGGTGTTGATCTATGAGCCACGCGCCCGGTTCATGGCGGTGGTGGACCGCACCAACAGGCGTCTGTTCTACGCGCAGGGCGGGGCGGTGTGATGGGCCTGCGATCTGCCACCCAGCCGCTGCGGGACGCGGCCCCGGATCACGGCGCGTTTCATCGCGCGGGTGCGGGGCACGGTGCATCGGCGGCGGCTCAGCTGCCGCGCCGTTCCTTCACCTCGCGCAGCCGGTCGGGGAATTTGTCGATCGTCCGGCTCAGCTCGCGCACGGTCCAGGGCTGCGGCTTGCGCAGTTTGACGCCGCCGTCCTTGCCGATCAGAACCAGCATGAACCCGCGCGGCCGCAGTGTTTTGCGCAGCGCAGACGTCACGCTTGGATCGGTATCGGTCAGCACGATGACATCGCGATCCAGCAGCGCCTCGGCGCCGTCGGTCAGCCGCTCCATCTGCTCGTGGAACCGCGGATCGGCAGGGCTGTCGGCAAAGACCACGATGGGGCGGTATACCCACAGGAGACTGTCCAGATCGACGCTGTCACCGGCGCGGATCAGCTGGGTGATCGGATCCTGCGCCAGGTTTTCTGCGGTCTGCGGCAGCTCCTGCGCGGCGCTGGTGGGATCGGTGCCTTCGACCATCATCGTTGCGGTCTCACCGCGCGCGTCATCTGCGGCCTCGGTTGTTGCAGGCTCCTGCGCCATGGCCGGGCCGGGCAGCGCCAGCAGCAGCGCCAAGGCGGCGCCCGCAGCTGGGACTGCGGGCCAAAATCGGGTTTTTCCAAAGACAAACAACTGTTTCATCGGCTCTCCTGTAGCGATGAATATATGCTCCGCCCCGCCAATTGCGATGGGCAATCCGGCTTGCCGGGCAAAAAAATCCACCCCGCACTTCGGGGCCAAAGCCGCCGTTAACCCTATTGTCAGCCTGCCCATGTCATCCTCCCGGCCTCTGCAAACCGGGCTGTCCGCCTCGCGCGGCGCCACCAACGGGACGGGACCGGCTATGGATATCATGCTGCACATCGGCGCACATCGCTGCGCTACGGGATATTTTCAGGGCTTTCTTGCCCATCATGAAACGGCGCTGCGCCGTGACGGGCTGGCGGTCTGGGGACCGGCCCAGACCCGCGACGGGCTGTTCCACGGCATCCATCCCGGCCCGGCCCCGGTAACAGGCCGTGACCTGGCAACCCGCGCCCGTGGTCGTCTGCGCCTGCGCCTCGCGACCGAGGCCGCCAGCGGCAGCACGCGGCTGCTGATCAGCGACGCCAATATGATGGGCAGTCCCAATGACCTGCTGCAACAGAGCCAGCTATATGGCAGCATCGGCGTGCGTATGGCGCGGTTCGATGCCGCCTTTGACGGGCAGGTGCGCGATGTGATGCTGAACCTGCGCAGCCCGGAGCGGTTCTGGACCTCGCTGCTGACCCGGATGGTGACCAATGGCCACCCGTTGCCCTCGGCCGCGCTGCTGGGGCGGATCGCCGCCCATCCGCGCAGCTGGCGCGATGTGATCACCGATATTGCCTGCGCCATGCCCAATGCCCGCATCCGGGTGCTGCCCTATGAAACCTATGGCGACCGGCCGGAGGTGCAGATGGCGCTGCTGACCGGGACGCGGCTGGCGCGGTTCACCTGTTCGGATCGGCTCAACCGCTCCGACGGGCTGCCGACTCTGCGGCATCGGCTGTCGGCAGCCGTCGCCCGCGACCTGCCGCGCGGCGAGGGCCGCTGGACCCCGTTTTCCGACATTCAATCCGCAGCGCTGCGCGAGCGCTACGCCGATGATCTGATGTGGCTGCAAGGCGGCGCGGACGGTCTGGCAGAGCTGATGCGTGACCCTGACAAACATGCGGTGGGCTCGAACCCGCCCTCATACGACCTGACAAGAGGAACTTCCGATGACGACCAAAACCGACGATTGGCGGGCTCTGGCTGAAAAAGAGCTGCGCGGACGCCCGCTGGACGCGCTGACCTGGAATACGCTGGAAGGCATTGATGTAAAACCGCTTTATACTGAGGCTGACAGCAAGGATCTGCCTCATATGGGCACGCTGCCCGGCTTTGGACCCTTTACCCGGGGCGTGAAGGCCACGATGTACGCAGGCCGCCCCTGGACCATCCGCCAATATGCGGGCTTCTCCACGGCTGAGGAATCCAACGCTTTCTACCGCCGCAACCTCGCGGCCGGGCAGCAGGGCGTTTCGGTGGCCTTCGACCTTGCCACCCACCGCGGCTATGACAGCGACCACCCCCGCGTGATGGGCGATGTCGGCAAGGCCGGTGTGGCCATCGACAGCGTTGAGGATATGAAAATCCTGTTTGACGGCATCCCGCTGGATCAGGTCTCGGTCTCGATGACGATGAACGGCGCGGTGATCCCGATCCTGGCCAGCTTTATCGTCGCGGGCGAAGAGCAGGGCCATGACAAGGCGCTGCTGGCAGGCACCATTCAGAACGATATCCTGAAGGAGTTCATGGTCCGCAACACCTATATTTATCCGCCGGAACCCTCGATGCGGATCATCTCGGACATCATCGAATATACCTCGAACGAGATGCCGAAATTCAATTCCATCTCCATTTCCGGCTATCACATGCAGGAAGCCGGCGCCAATCTGGTGCAGGAGCTGGCCTATACGCTGGCGGACGGTCGCGAATATGTCCGCGCCGCGATTGAGGCAGGCATGGATGTTGACAAATTCGCAGGCCGCCTGAGCTTCTTCTTTGCGATTGGCATGAATTTCTTCATGGAAATCGCCAAATTGCGCGCTGCCCGCACGCTCTGGCACCGGGTGATGACGGACTTTGGCGCCAAATCCGACCGCTCCAAGATGCTGCGCACCCATTGCCAGACCTCGGGCGTGTCCTTGCAAGAGCAGGACCCCTACAACAACGTGATCCGCACCGCCTATGAGGCGATGTCGGCGGTGCTTGGCGGCACGCAGTCGCTGCACACCAACGCGCTGGACGAGGCCATCGCGCTGCCCACCGATTTCTCTGCCCGCATCGCCCGCAACACCCAGCTGGTGCTGCAGGAGGAAACCGGCGTCACCAATGTGGTCGATCCGCTGGCTGGCTCCTACTATGTCGAAAGCCTCACCAATGAGCTGATCGAGAAAGCCTGGGCGCTGATGGAGGAGGTCGAGGAGATGGGCGGCATGACCAAGGCCGTGGCCTCCGGCATGCCGAAACTGCGCATCGAGGAAAGCGCGGCCCGTCGTCAGGCGATGATCGACCGGGGCGAAGAGGTGATCGTCGGGGTCAACAAATACCGCAAGGAAAAGGAAGATCCGATCGACATTCTGGATGTCGACAACGTCAAGGTGCGCGACAGCCAGATCGCCCGGCTGGAACAGATCCGCGCCAGCCGCGACAGCGCCGCCTGCGAGGCCGCGCTGGACAATCTGACCCGCGTCGCAAAGGAAGGTGGCAACCTTCTGGCCGCCGCCGTCGAAGCCGCCCGCGCGCGGGCCTCAGTCGGAGAGATCTCCATGGCAATGGAAAAGGAATTCGGCCGTCACAGCGCCGAGGTCAAGACCCTGGCCGGTGTCTATGGCGCCGCCTATGAGGGCGACGAAGGCTTTGCCGCCATTCAGAAATCCATCGAAGACTTTGCCGAGGCAGAGGGCCGTCGCCCGCGTCTTCTGGTGGTCAAGATGGGGCAGGACGGTCACGACCGGGGGGCCAAGGTGATCGCCACCGCCTTTGCCGATATCGGCTTTGACGTTGACGTCGGCCCGCTGTTCCAGACCCCGGAAGAGGCCGCGCAGGACGCCATCGACAATGACGTCCATGTGGTCGGGATTTCGTCGCAGGCCGCAGGGCACAAGACGCTGGCCCCGCAGCTGGTGCAGGAGCTGAAGGCGCAGGGCGCCGAGGATATCATCGTGATCTGTGGCGGGGTGATCCCGCAGCAGGATTACCAGTTCCTCTATGACAATGGCGTCAAGGCGATCTTTGGCCCCGGCACCAATATTCCCGAAGCGGCGCAGGACATCCTGAAGCTGATCCGCCAGGGTGGGTAACCGGCGCGGCTGATCAGGACCGCCGGCATTTGCGGCCCGGCAAGGGCGGCGCTGCGGCCTGACCGCCTTGCCCATGCTCATAAGCGCTCCCGCGCCCGCGGGGGCCTTTGCCCGATGGGCAAATCCCCCCTTGCGGCCTTGGGCGCGGCAGCCAGCCTGTCCGGCTGGCTGCCGACATCGCGCGATGCGCGATGCCATGTCCAACGGGAGCGGGGGCGTCTGTGACGCCGACGACGACGGGCGGGAGAGCTGCTGCCTCCCATCTGTGCCCGGATGTATCTGTGCCCGGATGTTGGGCAGCCACCTGCCGTGACATCGCCAGTGTTGGGGGCGCCCGCACGTGGTTCCAACATTCCCCCTTGCACCCCGGCGGCCGGTGGCTAGTCTCGCCGCCATCAGCGGGGAGCATGTCATGGAACTCGATCATCTGGCCGTTTCGGCCGCGACACTGGAAGAGGCGGTTGCCCATGTGGAGGAGAGCCTCGGCGTGCCGATGCAGCCGGGCGGCAGCCATGCGGTCTTTGGCACTCACAACCGGCTTCTTGGGCTTGCTGATGGCCTCTATCTCGAGGCCATTGCCATCGACCCCGCCGCCACACCGCAGCGCAGCCCGCGCTGGTTCGATCTGGACCGCCGCCACGGCCCCGCACGGATCACCAACTGGATCTGCCGCTGCGCCGATCTCACGGCTGCGCTGGCGGCAGCCCCGGAGGGCGCGGGCGAGATTGTCGATCTGCACCGGGGTGATCTCAGCTGGCAGATGGCGGTGCCGAAGGATGGCATCCTGCCGTTTGACAATATGTTCCCGGCTTTGATGCAATGGCACAGCCCCCATCCCGCCGCCGCGCTGGTCCCGCAGGGCTGCAACCTGCGCCGTCTGCATCTGTCGCACCCGGACAGCACAGCACTGGCGCAGGCGCTGCCGTTTGATGATCCGCGGGTCGAGATCCACAGCGGCCCTGCCGCCTTCGAGGCCCAGTTCGACACGCCCCACGGGCGCCGGGTGCTGCGATGATCGTCCGGGCGGCCACCGCAGCGGATGCAGAGGCAATCGCCGCAATCACCAATCAGATCATCCGCGACACGCTGATCACCTTCACCACGGCGGAAAAGACCGGCGCACAGGTCAGTGATGAGATCGCCGAGAAAGGCGCCTATGTGCAGGTGGCCGAGGAGGCGGGCCAGATCCTCGGCTATGTCAGCCTTGGCGGGTTTCGCAGCGGCCCCGGCTATGCCCGCACCGCTGAACATGCGATTTACCTCACCGAAGCGGCCCGTGGCCGGGGCACCGGCCGGGCGCTGATCGCCGCCATCGAGAAGGTCGCGCGCCGCGACGGCATCCACGTGCTGGTCGCAGGCATCAGCGCGCTCAATGCAGGCGGGCTTGGCTTTCACGCGGCCATGGGATTTGTCGAGGTCGGACGGATGCCGGAGGTCGGCTACAAATGGGGCCAGTGGCTGGATCTGGTGCTGATGCAGAAAATTCTCTCTCCCAAAGGGGTTGGCCCCGCTGACAGTCCGGCCAAAGCAGGCTAGGCTGGCCATATGTCACTTTGGACCCGCATCACCGAAGCGCTCGCTGCGCTGGCCTCTGGCCAGAGCCTCAGCGATGTCTTCGACAGCCTGCGCGCGCCACCGGAACGCACCGTTGCCTTTGCCATCGCGGTGATTGCGCTTGGTGCCAAAATGGCCAAGGCGGACGGGCAGGTCACCCGCGACGAGGTCACCGCCTTTCGCGAGGTGTTCCAGATCGCGGCGGAGGATGAGGCAGGTGCTGCGCGGGTGTTTGATCTCGCCCGGACCGATGTTGCGGGCTATCAGGACTATGCCGCGCGGATCCAGAAGATGTTTGCCAATGACCCGCAGACGCTGTGCGATCTGATGGAAGGACTGTTTCACATCGCCATGGCGGACGGGTTTTATCATCCCGGCGAAAACGAATTCCTGTCCGAGGTCAGCCGCATCTTCGGTCAGAGCGAGCAGCAGTTCATGGCGCTGAGGGCGCGGTTTGTTGCCGATGCGCCGCGCGATCCCTACACGGTGCTGGGGGTGACCCCAGAGATGCCGCGCGAGGAGATCCGCAAACATTGGCGCAAGCTGGTGCGAGAGACCCACCCGGATGCGATGATGGCCCGTGGCGTCCCAGAAGAGGCGGTGCGGCTGGCGGAAAAGCGGATGATCGACATCAACCGCGCCTGGGATGAAATCAACGGATGTGCGGCCCATGCGGCTCGTCACGTATAACGTCGAATGGTTCTCCTCGCTGTTTGACGCCGGGGACCGCCTGCTGATGGACGCTGGCAGTTCGGGCCGCTACGGGGTGGATCGCAGCAGTCAGACACGCGCGCTGGCGCGGGTGTTTCAACGCCTCGATGCCGATGGCATCATGGTGATCGAGGCCCCGGATACCAATGGTCGCCGTCAGACCGTGCGTGCGCTGGAACATTTCGCGCGAGAGGCCGGGCTGCGCAGCACCGAAGCGCTGATCGGTTTTGCCAATGACACCCAGCAGGAAATTGCCTTTCTCTACGATCCGCAGGTGCTGCGGGTGGCCCATACACCGGCGCAAACCACCGAGGCACCGCGTTTCGACGGTGTTTTTCACATTGATCTGGATATTGATGCCAAAAAGGATGCGGTGCGGTTTTCCAAACCGCCGCTGGAGCTGACCCTGACCACAAACGGCGGGCGCGAGGTGGCGCTGATTGGCGCGCATCTGAAATCGAAAGCGCCCCATGGCGCGCGCTCCGAAGGGCACGCGGTCAGCCTGTCGATTGCCAACCGGCGCAAACAGCTGGCACAGGCGATCTGGCTGCGCCGCCGGGTTGAGCAGCTTCTGGCCGAGGGGCGGGATGTCATCGTGATGGGCGATCTCAACGACGGGCCGGGGCTTGACGACTATGAGCAGCTGTTCAATCGCTCCTCGGTCGAGATTGTGATGGAGAGCGATCTCTATGATCCGAACGCCCAGAGCCTGCTGCAACCCCGGCTGCGGGTGATGCCCAGCACGGCACGCTTTTATGACAAGGCAAACAAACGCTATTTCAGTGCCTTGCTGGATTATGTCATGGTCTCTTCCGGGCTGCGCCAATCGGCGCAGAGCTGGCGGATCTGGCACCCGTTCGAGGATGCCGCCTGTTATGAGGATGTCGATCTGCGCGAGGCGCTGCTGGCGGCCTCCGATCACTTTCCGGTCAGCCTTGATCTCGATCTTGGGTGAAGGCCCTCAAAGGTTCACCGGCGGCACCGGGGGCTGCGCGACGCCGCCGGTGGTGGTTGCCACTTCAATCCTGACGTGTTTCGCCTATATTGACGGCAAGCAATCCCGTCCAACCCTAAAGGGGGCAATGACATGATGCCTAGGTTCCGAATGACGCCTCAGTCGATGCGCGGCCTTGCGCTTGCGGGGCTGCTGGTGCTGCCGCTGACAGCGCCGGTGGCTGCCGAAACCGCACCCGCGCCAGAGGACGAAGGCAGCAGCCTGATGCAGCGCGGGGCAGAGCTGTTCTGGGAGGGGCTGCGTCAGGAAATGGCGCCCGCGCTTGACGATCTTCAGGCGCTGGCGGATGAATTCGGGCCAAGCCTGCAAGGGTTCCTGTCGGAGATGGGGCCTGCACTGGCCGAGATCGCGGGCAAGGTCGAGGACTGGAGCGTTTATGAACGTCCCGAAATCCTGCCCAATGGCGATATCATCATTCGCCGCAAGCTGCAGGACGCTCCAGACGTGCCGCCGGGTGGATCCCCGCAGGCCAGCCCGGACACCGATCTGCCCGAAGGCACAACCGACCTGTGACGCGCTGAGGATCGGCCCAGAGCGGCAAGGGAGGGTCTGACCCGATGCGGGGCAGGCCAGCGGTTACTTGCGGATCTTCACCCGTACCTCTGCCTCCAGCGACCGGGCAAGGGAACTTAGCCGTGCTTCGGCAACCTCGCCAAACAGCGGCTCCGCCTCGGCCGGCAGTTCCAGCAGCAGGTGTTTCTTGCGCGGTTGCCAGACCAGCTTGCCGATGTTGCCATCCTTGCTGACCATCAGCATGGCGCCGAACCGCATCGCCTTGCCCAGGATCTCGGCCTCTTTCTTGCCGCGCTCGTCCAGAAGATCATAGAGATATTCAAACGCCGTCCCCTGCCGCTTGTTGCGATAGCGGTGCAGCAGCGCAAGGCCGAGAAAGATCCGTTCGGAGTGTTTCAGCCCGCCCAGATTGGCCCGGGTGGCGTTGTCGAAACAGACCTCGGCGCGATAGTCGGGATGGGCGCGCCAGCTGACGTCATGCAGCAGGCAGGCGGCTTTCACCAGCCGGGTCTTGGCATGGTCGGAGGATCTGAACAGCGGCGAGACGAATTCATACAGCGTGCGGCCAAAACCGGGGATGCGGGCATCCTTCTGCTCGGCAAAGCGGCTGGCTTCGATCAGCGGATCGCGGTCGCGCAGGCGCTGGGGCATCTGCTCATAGAGCAGCCCCTCGCGGATGCCATAGCTGGAGACGGCGATATCCTTGGGCCGAAAGGTCTTGACCAGCCGCGACAGCACATCGGCGGCATAGGGCACCAGCGACATCCGGGCGCTGGAAACACCGCATTCGGCGCGCAGCTCTTCCAGGTCCTGGGTCTCGATATAGCGCAGGGTCTCGCGCACGGATTGGGCGCTCATGCGGTATTCATGCAGGACCCGCAGCGGGTAGCCGCGCCGCGCCATGTCGATCCGGGCAATCGCCCGCCAGCTGCCGCCGACCAGAAACAGCCGGTCGTTCTGCTGGCCCATCTCGCTGCGCAGGCCCTCCATCACCTCGGTGATATGCGCCTTGCGGCCACGCCTGCCTCCCGCAACGTCGCGCAGTTTCAGCGGGCCGAGTGAGGAGGTCACCCGTTTGCCGACCTCACCGTCATGGATTTCTGCCAGCTCCATGGAGGAGCCACCGATATCGCAGACCAGACCATAGGATCCGGGCCAGCCCAGCAGCACGCCCTGCGCAGACAGGCGCGCCTCTTCCTGACCGTCGATGACCCAGATCTTCAGCCCGGTTTCGCGCAGCACCTCGTCGCAGAAATCCTGCCCGTCGCTGGCATCGCGCACCGCCGCAGTGGCCACCACCGACAGCGGCGGCATGTCCATGCCTGCGGCCAGATGCTGGAACCGGCGCAGCGCCGACAGGGCGCGGATGCGCCCCTCCGGGTTCAGCCGACCGGTCTCCGACAGGCCAGCGCCCAGGGCACACATGATTTTTTCGTTATAGAAATAGGCGGGGCTACGGGCGGCCCCGTCAAAGATCACCATCCGCACCGAGTTGGAGCCGACGTCCACCACGCCCACCCGTGACAGGGCGCGGGCGCCCGGATCGTCAAACAAGGGTCGGCCAAAAGGCCCCCAATCGGCGGTGGCAGGCTCCGGTGTCACGTGCATGTTGGCTCCGTTACGTGTCGTCAGGATGGGGGATCGGCAAAGCCGGGTCAATCGCAGGCTGCGGCAGCGCCGGACCTGTCTGCGGCATCGGCTGATGCGGTGGCGGCTGGTTTCTCCGCAGGCCGCGACGGGCTGCGCGCGGTTCGGGCAGGGCGGTCCGACATCAGCTCGACCGCCAGCACCCGCGACACCATCCGCCCTTCGGCGAGGGACAGGCGGTCCAGCTCCTCGACGATCTGCGAGGCCGCGGCAAAGGAGCGGTCCATATGCGCCACCAGATAGGGGATCACATCGGGTTTCGGGGTGATCTGCCGGTCGTTGAACAGTTTTGCCAGCACCACCGACAGCAGCGCGTCATCCGGCGGTTGTAGCTGGGCATGGGTCGCGCCTTCGACCCTGCTTTGCAGATCGGGCAGCGACATCGCCCACAGATGCGGTGCGGCCCGCCCGGTCAGCATCAGCGCATGGCCATTGGCCAGAACCAGATTGTGCAGGTGAAACAGGGCATCCTGCGCCTCGGCGTTATCGGCAATATCCGGCACGTCCTCGATGGCGATCGGGCCGTCAGCCAGATGCGGCACATCCGCCTTGGTCAGCTGCCAGGCGGGCAGGATGCGCGCGCCGGAGTTGCTGGCCCAGACATGCACCAGATGGGTCTTGCCGGAGCGTTTCGGCCCGCTCAGCACCAGCTTGCCGCCGGGCCAGGCAAAGGCGGGATCCAGCATCGCCACCGCCATCGCATTGGAGGGCGCGACAAAGAAATCGTCCCGTCCAAGCGCCGGTTTCGCCGGGAGGTCAAAGCTCAGCTGTTGTGCCATGGGTCAGGTTCAGTCCGCGTCGTGAAAGGCTTTGCCCTGGTAGAGGCGACTGTCCAGATAACGCTCAACCAGGAACCGCGCAATCACCCCGAGTGCGGCGGCAACCGGCACCGCGATCAACATGCCGACAAAGCCGAACAGCGCGCCAAAGACCGACAGCGCCAGCAGCAGCCAGACCGGATGAAGCCCAACCGAATTGCCGACCAGCTTGGGGGTGAGCAGATTGCCCTCAACCACCTGACCGATCACGAAAATGCCTGCGACCATGCCGATCGACCACCAGTCGCCCCAGAACTGGAACAGCGCCAGCCCGATGGCCAGCGCGCCGCCGATCAGCGCGCCGAGATAGGGGATGAATGTGACCAGACCGGCGATGAACCCCACCGCAAGACCGAAGTTCAGCCCCACCAGCATCAGCGCCACCGCGTAATAGGTGCCGAGAATCAGGCAGACCGTCCCCATGCCGCGGATAAAGGAGGCCAGCACCTTGTCGATGCGCGCGGCCAGCTCGCGGATGGTGGGGGCGTGATCGCGCGGCAGCAGCTCGTCGATCCGCGCAACCATGCGATCCCAATCGACCAGAAAATAGACCGCGACCACCGGAACAATCACAAACAGCACCATGACGTTGACCAGCGAAACCGCGGAGCCGACAACGCCCTCCAGCACGCTGATCGCCTTGCTTTGCAGGGTCTGGGCAATGGACACGATGGTCTGCTGGGCACGGCTGCCCTCGTCAAACAGGGACGGGGCCTGTTTCTGGGCAAAGTCGCGCAGGTTCTTGAAGGCCTCCGGCAGCACCTGCGCGAGGTCGATCATCTGGTAGATCAGCGTCGGCACCACCACCAGCAGCAGCACCACGAACAGCAGCACCGCCGCAACGGTGATGGTTGCGGTGGCCGCCGTGCGGCTGAGCCCCGCCGCTTCCAGCCGGTCAGCAATCGGATCAAGGAGATAGGCAATCGCGGCGCCCAGGACAAACGGCAGCAGGACATCGCCCAGTGCCCACATGGTCACCGCAAAGGCGACAGCGGCAATGCCCCAGTATTTCAATTGCTTCTGTGCCGGAAGTGCCATGTGTTGCGTCCTGCTCTCAGCCTGATCCTAGGGGCCTGTTTGGGCAGAAGTCTTCGCCCATGCGCCCCGTCGATGCAACCCCAATGACCCGCCACCGGTTCCCGCAGGGGGGGCGGTCAGGTCATCCGCCCGGTCAGCCACGTGCCGAAACGCAAAGCACGATTGCCTGAGGCGCGTCGATGGCTTAGACCGCTTGCGAACCCAGATTGATAAATGAGACCGCCATGCGCCTGTCCCGCTATTTTCTTCCCGTGCTGAAGGAGACCCCCTCCGAAGCCCAGATCGTCAGCCACCGCTACATGCTGCGCGCCGGCATGATCAAGCAGTCCTCTGCCGGGATCTATTCCTGGCTGCCCTTGGGCTTCAAGGTGCTGAAGAAGATCGAAACCATCGTCCATGAAGAGCAGATGCGCGCGGGTCATATCCCGATGCTGATGCCGACGCTGCAATCGGCGGATCTGTGGAAGGAATCGGGGCGCTATGATGACTATGGTCAGGAAATGCTGCGGATCTCCGATCGCCATGGCCGCGACATGCTCTATGGTCCCACCAACGAAGAGCTGATCACCGATATCTTCCGCAGCCATGTCGGCAGCTACAAGGATCTGCCGCTGACGCTCTACCACATCCAGTGGAAATTCCGCGACGAGATCCGCCCGCGGTTCGGTGTCATGCGGGGCCGCGAATTCTACATGAAGGACGGCTATAACTTCGACCTGACCAAAGAGGACGCGCTGCACGCCTATAACCGTCATCTGGTCAGCTATCTGCGCAGCTACGAGCGTATGGGGCTTCAGGCGATCCCGATGCGCGCCGATGGCGGGCCGATTGGCGGCGATTATACCCATGAATTCCTGGTTCTGGCCGAGACCGGCGAGAGCGAGGTGTTCTATGACAGCGCAGTCACCGATCTGACCTTTGGCGATCGCGAAATTGATTACGACAGCGTCGAGCAGTGTCAGGGTGTGCTGGAGGAGTTTACCTCGAAATATGCCCGCACCGATGAAACCCATGACGAGGCGCTGTTTAACGAGGTGCCGGAAGACCGTCGCCGGGTGGCGCGCGGGATCGAGGTTGGCCAGATCTTCTACTTTGGTACCAAATATTCCGAAGCGATGGGTGCCAATGTGCAAGGCCCCGATGGCAAGCAGTCGCCGGTCCATATGGGCTCGCACGGGATCGGCGTTTCGCGTCTCCTTGGCGCCATCATTGAGGCCAGCCACGACGAAAAGGGCATCATCTGGCCCGAAGGGGTGACGCCGTTCCACTGCGGGATCGTGAACCTCAAACAGGGCGACGAAGAAGCCGACGCCGCCTGTGAGAGCCTTTATGACGCGCTGACAGCTGTCGGGCTGGAGCCGCTTTATGATGATCGCAAGGAACGCGCAGGCGGTAAATTCGCCACCATGGACCTGATCGGTCTGCCCTGGCGCATCACCGTCGGCCCGCGTGGTCTGAAGAACGGCGTGGTCGAACTCACGTCGCGCCGCAGCGGCGAAAGCGAGGAACTCTCGCCCGAGGCGGCAGTGCAGAAGATCGTGGAGATCTATGCCAACCACCAGACCGGCCGGGGCTTCTGAAGCGGCGCATAGCCCGCGACATGCCCTTATGGAACGATCAGCACGGTCCGCGCCCCATTGGTGCGGACCGTTTGCGTCTGGGCCAGGAATTTTGCCAAAAAACCCAGCGCCCGGCCGATGGCGGTGGATTGGTGTCATCGCCGGGGAATGCTGCCGGGGCGGAAACCAGATCTTGACCTCGGGCCGTGGGCAGCACAGGTTGCGCTGAACTTTGCCCGGCAGGATCATTATGGCCACACCACTCCCTTTTTCCCGTTTTGAATGGCTGATCGCCTGGCGTTATCTGCGGGCGCGCCGGGCCGAAGGGGGCGTCAGTGTGATGACCTGGATCAGCCTCATCGGCATTGCGCTGGCGGTGTTTGCACTGATCGCCACATTGGCAGTGCGCACCGGGTTCCGCTCGGAATTTGTCGTCACCATTCTGGGGGCCAATGCGCATGTGACGCTCTATTCACATGGCACGGTGACCGAACAGGGCCAGCTGGACCGCAAGCTGACAGAGTATGACGCCCTGGCCGAGGCCGCCGCCGCGGTGCCGGGTGTGATCCGCAGCGCGCCGCTGATCAAAGGGCAGGTGATGGCAAGCCTACGCCAGCGCAGCGCCGGGGTTGAGGTCTTTGGCATCTCTGCGGCCAATATCGCCAGCCTACCGGGGATTGCCCAGAGCGAGGCGGCGATTGGTGACCTGTCGCGGTTTGACGAAGGCGTGGCGCTGGGATCTGGCGTGGCCCGTGAACTGGGCGTGAGCGTCGGCGACCGGATCAAGCTGATTTCCCCCGATGGGGTCAAGACCGCCTTTGGCACCAGCCCGCGCGTCAATGCCTATGAGGTGGTCTATATCTTCACCGCCGGGCGCTATGACATCGACCGGACCCGGCTTTACATGCCTTTTGCCGAGGCGCAGAGCTATTTCAACCGCGAAGGCTTTGCCGATGAAATCGAGGTGATGGTGGAGGATCCCGAAACCGTCGACCGTCTGGTGCTGCCGCTGTTGCAGGCCGGGGATGAGGTTGCCCCGGGCATCGGCGTCTGGACCTGGCGCGATGCCTCGGGTGGCTTCCTGCGTGCGCTGGAGGTCGAAGACAATGTGATGTTCATCATCCTGTCGATCCTGGTGCTGATTGCCACGATGAATATCGTCTCCGGGCTGATCATGCTGGTCAAGAACAAGGGCCGCGACATTGGCATCCTGCGCACCATTGGCCTCAGCGAAGGATCGGTGATGCGGGTGTTTTTCCTCTGTGGGGCCTGCACCGGCGTGATCGGCACTGTGCTTGGGGTCATTCTGGGCTGTCTATTCGCGATCTACATTGATCCGATTTTCTCCTTTGTGAACTATGTGATGGGGGGCGGGGTCTGGGATCCGGCGATCCGGGGCATCTATGCGCTGCCCGCCGAGCTGCGGCTGGCGGATGTGCTGTCGGCGGTGGCGCTGTCGCTGACCTTGTCCTTTGTCATCACCATTTTCCCGGCACGGCGCGCGGCGCGGATGAACCCGGTGGAGGCGCTGCGCTATGAATAATTCCGAAACGCAGACAGGCGCGCAATCTGCCGTATTGCAGCTGAGCCAGGTCGGCAAATCCTACAACCACGGCCTGCCAACGCAGGTGGATGTGCTGACTGGCATTGATCTGACGGTGAAGCCCGGAGAGATCGTGGCGCTGGTGGCGCCCTCTGGTGCCGGCAAATCCACCCTGCTGCATACGGCCGGCCTGCTGGACACGCCCGATCGCGGCACGGTGCGGATTGGCGGGCAGGATCTGACCGGCAAATCCGAGCGGCGGCGTACGGCGGTGCGGCGGCAGGATGTGGGGTTTGTCTACCAGTTTCATCATCTGCTGGCGGAGTTCACCGCGCTGGAAAACATCGTGTTGCCGCAGCTGGCCAATGGCATCAGCCAGGCCAAGGCAGAGGCGCGGGCGCAGGATCTGCTGGCGCGGGTCGGGCTGAGCGACCGCGCCGGGCATCGCCCTGCGGCGATGTCGGGCGGCGAGCAGCAGCGGGTGGCGTTTTGTCGGGCGCTGGCCAACGGGCCGCGTCTGCTTCTGGCGGATGAGCCGACAGGCAACCTCGATCCCGCTACCGCCGATCAGGTCTTTGCGGTGCTGATGGAGCTGGTGGCCGAGACCGGCATGGCGGCGCTGATTGCCACCCATAATCTGGAGCTGGCAGAGCGCATGGACCGGGTGGTGCGGTTGGACGGCGGGCAGCTCCATCCGGGGCTCTGAGCCGCATCGGTCAGGCGCAGATACCGCCCAGCTCGGCGCCTTTCCACGGCAGGTAGACATCGCTTTCGCGGCTTTGCGGCAGGTCTGAGACGGGCATCGCCGCCTTCAGCATTCCATGCAGCCGCTTGGTGCGCGCGCCGGTTGGGTCCAGCGCACGGCAGCAGACGTATTCTTCGACAATCGCGCCCTGCTGTTCATAGGCAAAGTCGATGAAGCGGTCGTCGCCTTTCAGATCAAACAGATAGGGATCATCCGTCGCGCGGTGTTCGGCAGCGGCGCGCAGCGGGTGATAGCCGGTCTTGGCGCGTTGCTGCCATTGCCAGACATGGGTCGCCTCATGGGCCAGCAGCATCGCCTCCACCAGATAGAGCCGCTCGGGGTAGGCGGGCATGTAGTCGTCGATATACCAGTCGCGCACGAAGAAGATGCGGTTGAACAGCGCCAGTGCGGCGGGGGAAGAGGTGACGATCTCATCTTTTACGGGCGGCAGGATGCGTTCGCGGCAGGTCACGCGGGGGCGTGGCTTGCGGCGAAATGTGACCTGCGAGAGCGGCGCGCCCTTGACGATGCGCAGGCGGCTCATATCCAGTTCGGGCCCGTGAATACGGCTGAGGAACTGCTGTTCGCCTTCGGACAGCGGACGCCCGCAGGACAGCAGGGCAAGACACCCCAGGACAAGACAGAACCGCGCGATCATGGACCCACCCTAGGACAAGTTGCGCCTGGGTGGGAACTGGTTTTGCGAGCTTTGTCGCGTGGTCAGCTGGCAGCGCGGCGCAGGTCCACGAAGGTCTCGTTATAGCAGGCGCCATCCTCGGTATCGGTGCGGATATCGGCGGGGATCAGCGCGTTCACGGTCAGACCCGTGGCGCTGCTGGCGCGCCAGGTGCCCTTGGGGCTGTAGAGCACGCCGGGTCGGGTGGCATCGCTGATTTTCAGCCGCAGGGTGACGGTGGCCCGATCGTTGAAGACCTCTAGCAGATCGCCATCGGTCAGCTCACGGCTGGCGGCATCCTTTGGGTGCATTTCGACCAGTTCGGCCCCATCTGAGGGTGGCTGATCGCCAAAGGTGGCGTTGGTGCGTTTTGCCGAAGACGGCGTGATCAGCACAAAGGGGGCGCTGCGCGGCACCGGATCATAGCGCGGCACGCCAAAGCCGTAGCGGGTCTCGTAGTCCTCGCTGAACAGCTCAATCTTGCCCGAGGCGGTGGCCGGCGCAATTGTATCACAAAGGATCGGTGCGGCGCCCTCGGCGGCGGTGATTTCCAGCGCCCGGTCGAGGGGGATTTCACTGGGGCGGTGGCCCTGAAGCTGTGGATGATTGCCGTCCAGCGCCTGATCCATCAGCTCGGCATCGCTGGCCTGAAACAGCGGGTCATCATAGCCGAACCGCGCGGCCAGACGGCGGAAAATCTCGGTATTGGGCAGGCTGTCGCCCACCAGCGGAATGACCGGGGCGGCACGCTGGATGAAGTTCTGGCCGTAAGCACCATAGACATCGTCATATTCGAAATGGCTGGCGGCGGGCAGGATCACATCGCACATCCGCATGGAATCGGTCATCGCCACATCGCAGCCCGCGATAAAGATATCCTCCTGACTGAGCGCTTGGATCAGGCGGGCCTGATCGGGGTGGGTGGCGACCGGGTTGTGATTGTAGATCATCACCGCCTTCACCGGGATGCGCATGTTCTGGTCCAACAGTTTGCGCGCCACATCGACGATGTTGAAGATACGGGTGTCTGGATCAATCAGGTGACTGGCCTGCAAGCGGTCTGGAGTCTTTGGAGCCGCAAGGCCGGGTTTGGCCAGCACCCCGGCACCCAGCCGCCCGTGATGGCCGGTCAGCGCCTGGAGCGCCATGGCCGCACGCAGGCCGGAGCCGCCGGAGCGTCCGCGTTCGATCCCGTTGCCAAGCGAGGTGGACATGCAGCGGGCCTGTGCGATCCAATCCGCCAGCTGGTGGAACTGCGCCAGCGGGATGCCGCAGACCTCGGCCACCTGATCGGGGGTATAGCTGCGCGCGGCCTTCAGGTATGGTTCTGATCCGGTGGTCCATTGGCCGATAAACTCATGGTCCAGCGCGCCGCGCCGCTCCAGCTCAGCCGCCAGCGCCATTGCCAGCACCACATCGGTGCCCGGCACCGGTTGCAGATGCAGGTCGCAGTGTTCGGCAATCTTGGTGCGTTTGGGGTCGATCACCACCAGCCGTGCGCCCTTGGTGCGGGCCTGTTTCAGCAGCGGCGCCATATGCAGGTTGGAAACCGTAATGTTATTGCCCCAGACCAGCACCAGATCCGAATGCAGCAGCTGCTGTGGCGGCATGCCGGGAGCGGGGCCGAACAGGCTCTCATAGGCGCCACCGCGCACCCCGCCGCAGAGCGGCCCCCGGTTCAGCCGGGTTGCGCCCATGTGGTAGAAAAATCGCCGGTCCATCGACCCGCCGGCCAGCTCGCCGTGGGGGCCTGCGTAGTTGAAGGGCAGCACCGATTGCGCGCCGTGGGCGGTGATTGCGCGCATGAACCCGGCGTGGATCAGGTCCAGCGCCTGCTCCCAGCTGATCGGCTCATAGCTGCCGCTGCCGCGCGGGCCGCTGCGGCGCAGCGGCTGGGTCAGCCGGTTGGGACCATGCACGAAGCCTGCAAAACTGCGCGCCACCTTGTTGCAGATCACCGCGTCGGTCAGCGGATTGGCGTGTGATCCGCGCACCGCCGTGATCTCGCCATCCGTGACACTGACGCTGAGGCTGCAGGTGTCGGGGCAATCCAGCGGGCAGACGCTGGGCAACTGGGTGGTCGGGCTATCGGCAGGGGCGTTGTCGCGCATGGCTGGGCTCGCAAATCTGAAAGGGTCTGTCGCGGTCAGCCTAGCCTGGAATGTGACCTTGTCGAAATGGCCAGTTCGGTGAGTTTTGATAAGGCCAGGACCTAGCGCAGATCCACCACAGATTTGCCCAGCCGGAACGGCGCGGCAAAGGCCACCATGCAGAGCGCGAGGATCTGCAACACCAGAATATGAGCGTTGTCCTGAAGATATTCCCATTCGCTCTTGAGCTGGGTGATCTGTTCAATCAGCGCATCATAGGCGCGGGCCAGGATCAGAAAATCGCCTGCAATGGTCGGAACCTTGCGGCGCAGGCTGTCGACGGCGGCTTCGGTCGGGGCATCCAGCGCGGTAAAAACGGTGAAGGCGGCGGGATCGAACGCATCCGCTTTGGCGGCCATCTCCATCATCTCGCTGGTGTTCTCGGCGCGGCCAAAGATCAGCTGCAGCCCCTGCAGCGGGGTCACCTGATCAGTCACAGCGATGAACAGCGGCAGTTCGGCATTGCCCGCGGTGGAGGCGGAGAGAAACTCGATCTTATCACATAGGGTTGCGATATCGCTGTCATAGGCCGGATCGCAAAACCGCAGGCGAAAGCGCGCGGCGTCGCGGTCAAAAGAGGCTGTGGCGGCATAGGCGATGTCGATCTGCCGTTCCAGTCGCCCGGTGTCGGCCTTGTAGATGCCCGCCAGCACAGCAACCAGCGCGCCGATACCGCCCAGCACCACCCAGCCCAGATCCGCCAGCCGCCAGACGCGGTGTCCTGCAGGGTGGCGAAACAGCAGCGCGGTGCCGAGGCTGCCCGCGCCGAAACACAGGAGGATCAGCAGCAGCTGATTGTCGGCAATGGTCATCATGGCGGCGGCTCCTGCGGGTGGGTCCGGGGTGGGCTGGCTCTGGGGAAGTGTAGAAAGACCAGCGCCTTGCAGGCAAGCGCTATCACCGCGCGGCCGGTGATGCCCAGAGGCGCGGTGGGGGATGTCCTGATTGTGATGTCACCCGCGTTGTCGGGAGCGGGTCAGTGCTGCGGGCAGCAAAGAGCAGGCGGCGCCGCCAAGGGCCCAATGTGTCCACTGGGGCCAAAGGCGGAGGGTAGGATGGGGTTGCCCATCTTCGCGAGATATCTGCGAACCGCCCCGGTTGGTGGCCGTAGCGTCCGATCTCCAGGTGGTGAGGCGGGGTGTCAGTCCGCCCCGGATGTCGCGACCGGATCAGTCTGGCAGATCGGGTTTAAGCGAAGGTGGGGGCGGCGTGCGGTGGGTGCGCAACGGGGCGGTGAGGGGGAACGTTTGAGGGTCGGACGGGCGGAGCCCTTCGCGGATGCTGGTGCCTTGGAAAGTGACGGGGGCGGTGTGCCCCTTGGGACGTGACGCGCAGCGGCACGGCCCGCGCCTGACCTTCCCGTCATGCCAGAGGCGCTTCACGCCTCCCCAAGGTCAGGTGCGGGCCTTGTATTATGGAGACAGAGGTTAGGAGGTAGAGCTTGGGCACCGCTATCCTCTGTGCACAAACATTTGTTTCAACGATTTGCAGGCCGCAAACAGGTCGCACTGCTCACACCAAGTAATTGCTATTTTTCAGAGAGCCATCGCTTAGTTTGCGGATGGATAGACTTTGAAAGCCCTCGTAAGAAAAGCCAACGAATGAAGCCTTTGTCTTTCCTGACACTAAAGCTCAGGAAGTAGGCCGGCCAATAGACTGTAGAGCAAAATATTGACGCAAGACCGGAGAAAGCTAAAGGTTTGGCGAGGAACACGTCCGTATCCCCAAATAGAGAGTGGAGAAGTTGGGAGGTCACAAAGTACCCCGCACCGAACAAGGGAAACACTACTGTCGCAAAAATTGAAAATAATAGGAGATTTGCGGTTTTGACGACCCAAAAGGGTTGAATGGCAATGTGGTTTGGCCGGGCAGCACTCAGTAAATCAGCGCCTTCTAGCCCCCGTATATTCAGTAACGCGCTATGGTACTTTGGAGTGCGACCTCTGAAATTCTGAGTTTCGACTACCTGGGCCATAAGCTGAATGAGGGTCAGTACATTGAGAGACAGACTAGACCAAAGTAAAGAGGCTCCAAACAAAACATACACTTCAGGAACAGATATTTGAATGAGGCTTGTTTTAATGATGAGTGTTCCTGAGCCACTTAATGTATGAATTGCAATTGAAATGGTTAGGAAGATGAGCGACTGTTTTGATATTTCAGATAATTTGGAGCGGCACAGCTTGTTAATGTTTTCGTATATTTTGGAGAGATCATCATCATTTTTCACATTTGATCTTAGTACTCCACGATACTCGTGAAGAACCATGCCAAAGATTGATACTTTCATTTAAGCTCCCTCAAACATCCAGCTCCTCCACGAACTTCGCGTTTTCCTGGATATACTGGAAACGAAGCTCGGGTTTCTTGCCCATCAGGCGCTCGACCAGGTCGCCGGTTTCGCCGGGCTCGTCTTCGTCGATGGTCACACGGATCAGCTTGCGGGTCTTGGGGTCCATCGTGGTCTCTTTCAAATCCTTGGCGTCCATTTCGCCAAGACCCTTGAAGCGGGAGACGTCGATTTTGCCCTTGCCGCCCAGACCCTTTTCCAGCCATTTGTCGCGCTCGGCCTCATCGAGGCAGTAGACGCGGCGCGCACCCTGGGTCAGGCGGAACAGCGGCGGGCAGGCGAGATAGAGGTGGCCGCCGTCAATGAGCGGGCGCATCTGGGTGAAGAAGAAGGTCATCAGCAGCGAGGCGATATGGGCGCCGTCGACGTCCGCGTCGGTCATGATGATGATCTTGTCATAGCGCAGATCGTCGAGGTTGAATTTGGTGCCAAGGCCGACGCCAAGCGCCTCGCAGAGGTCGTTGATCTCCTGATTGGAGCCGAGTTTGTTGGAGGCCGCGCCCAGCACGTTCAGGATCTTGCCCTTCAGGGGCAAGAGCGCCTGATTGACCCGGTTGCGCGCGCCCTTGCCGGAGCCGCCCGCGGAGTCGCCCTCGACAATGAACAGTTCGGTGCCGGCGCGGTCCTTGGAGGTGCAGTCGGTCAGCTTGCCGGGCAGGCGCAGTTTCTTGGTGGCGGATTTGCGCTGGGTCTCTTTCTCCTGCTTGCGGCGCAGGCGTTCCTCAGCCCGCAGCACAAGAAAGTCGAGGATGGCGCCGGCCGATTTGGTGTCAGCCGCCAGCCAGTTGTCGAAATGATCGCGGACCGAGTTTTCCACCATCTTGGCGGCAGCCTCGGTCGAGAGGCGGTCCTTGGTCTGGCCGACAAAGGCGGGATCGGCGATGAAACAGGAGACCAGCGCGCAGCCGCCCGCCATCAGGTCGTCGCGGGTGATATTGCCGGCCTTCTTGTTGCTGACCAGCTCGCCGTAGGCCTTGATGCCTTTTAGGATTGCGGCCCAGAAGCCCGCCACATGGGTGCCGCCCTCGGGTGTGGGGACGGTGTTACAGTAGGACTGGGTGAAGCCGTCGCGGGACGGCGTCCAGTTGATCGCCCATTCCACGTATCCCGGCGCGTTGAATTTCTCGCGAAACTCAACCTTACCGGCAAAGGGCTGGTCGGCGTAGACGGAGGATTTGCCGAGCACCTCTGTCAGGTAGTCCTTGAGGCCGCCAGGGAAGTGGAAGGTGGCCTCGGTCGGGGTCTCATTGTCGTCAATTTCCGATTTCCAGCGGATTTCGACGCCGGAGAACAGATAGGCCTTGGAGCGCACGAGGGTAAACAGGCGCTTGGGCTTGAACCGGTGGGAGCCGAAGATCTGTTCATCGGCGTGGAAGGTGACGAAGGTGCCGCGCTTGTTGGGGGCGGCGCCGATTTTTTCCACCGGACCCTGGGGGAGGCCGCGGGAGAAGCGCTGTTCGAAGAGTTCCTTGTTCTTGGCCACTTGCACGACCATGGAATCCGACAGCGCGTTCACCACGGAGGAGCCGACGCCGTGCAGACCGCCCGAGGTCTGATAGGCCTTGCCGGAGAATTTGCCGCCTGCGTGCAGGGTGCAGAGGATCACCTCAAGTGCCGATTTGTCCGGGAACTTCGGGTGCGGGTCGATCGGGATGCCACGGCCATTGTCGGAGATGGTGACGGAAAAATCCGCGTGCAGCGTCACCTCGATCCGGTTGGCGTGGCCCGCGACGGCCTCGTCCATGGAGTTGTCGAGGATCTCGGCGACCATATGGTGCAGCGCGCGCTCGTCGGTGCCGCCAATATACATGCCGGGGCGCTGGCGGACCGGTTCGAGGCCTTCCAGAACCTCGATCGAGGAAGCGTCATAGGTCTCAGAAGCGGGCGTGCTGAGGAGGTCGTCGGCCATATGCGGGGCTGCTCTTGGTTGGTTTTGATTGGCCGCCATTATGGCAGGTGTTGGGGCCGGGTGGAAGAGGCACGCAAGGGGCTGTGGATAAGGCAGGGCAGGGTGCGCGGCGATCAGTTCATCGGCAGTAAGGCCGGGCAACTGGGTGCGGCGATATTCTTCGTGCGGTGCCTGGGCTTGCGGGCTACACCTGTGGGCAGCGGCAGGCAGGAGGAGGGCGCGCGGGTGGCTGAGACTGGGATCAAGACGCAGGATTGGGCGGTGTTCCGCGCTGAGGCGCAGCGGATGCTGGAGGCGGCGCTGGACCAGATGCAAGAGGCAGCGGAGCGTCCCTGGCAGCCGGTGCCGGAGGATATTGACGCGCGCTATGCGGTGACGGCGGAGGCGCTGGGGCCGCAAGAGACGGTCGACCGGATCATCCGGGACGTGCTGCCCTATCACGGTGGCAACACCCATCCGCGGTTCTGGGGCTGGGTGCAGGGATCGGGTCTGGCGACGGATCTGATCGCCTCGGTTGCGGCGGCGGCGGTCAATGCCAATATGGGCGGGCGCGACCATGGCGCGAACTACATGGAGCGCGCGGTTGTCGACTGGACGCGCCGCAAAATGGGGATGCCGGAGGGGGCCAGCGGCATTCTGGTGACCGGCACCTCGCAGGCGACGGTGATTGCCTTTCAGGCGGCGCGGCTGCGGGTGCTGAAGGATGTCCGCAAGACCGGCCAGGGCGCGGTGCGGCTGACCGCCTATGCGGGCGAGGGCGTGCATAATGCCTCGCTGAAGGCGGTGGAGCTGTTGGGTATCGGTTCGGACAATCTGCGCAAGGTGCCGCTGGTCGATGGCCGGCTGGACTGCGCGGCCTTGGCCCGGATGGTGGCCGAGGATCGGGCCAAGGGCGCGCTGCCCTTTCTGATGGTGGGCAATGCGGGCACCGTGGATCTGGGGCAGTTCGACGATCTGAATGCCTTGGCCGATGCGGCAGCGGATCTGGGGCTGTGGCTGCATGTGGACGGGGCCTTTGGCGCCTGGACGCGGATTGCGGCGGAGCCCTACAGGTCGCTGAGTGACGGGATCGGGCGGGCCGACAGCATCGCGCTGGATTTCCACAAATGGATGTATGTGGGCTATGACTGCGGCATGGCGCTGCTCAGGAACGAGGAGGAGCACCGGGCGGCCTTTGCGGCGCGGCCTGCCTATCTGGAAGGGGCCGAGCGCGGGCTGGCGGGCGGTGAGCCGTGGTTCTGCGACTATGGCATTGACCTCAGCCGTGGCAACCGGGCGCTGAAGGTCTGGACGGCGCTTGAGACCTATGGCGAGGCGGCGTTCTGCGAGGCGATCACCGGCAATTGCGAGCTGGCGTCGCTGATGGCGGCTGAGGTTGAGGCGCAGCCGCTGATGGCACTGGGCGCGCCGGTGGTATCGAATGTCTGCGTCTTCACCGCGCGCAGCGATCTGGCGCCGGAGGCGCAGTCTGTGATCAACGCGCATATTGCCCAGACCCTGCAGGAAAGCGGCGAGGCGGTGTTTTCAACCACCCGTGCGGATGGCCGCATGATGCTGC
This sequence comes from Phaeobacter sp. JH20_34, assembly GCF_048056095.1. NCBI lineage: Bacteria > Pseudomonadati > Pseudomonadota > Alphaproteobacteria > Rhodobacterales > Roseobacteraceae > Phaeobacter > Phaeobacter sp. JH20_34. The sequence continues at coordinate 369,429 of NZ_JAYMWT010000004.1, forward strand.
GCGCCGCGATCACCAACCACCGCAGCCGCGCGGCGGATGTGCGGGGGGCGATTGCCGCGGTGGCGCGGGAGGCGTCGGCGTAAAGCGATGAGCCCCGCGCCTGCCTGGGCGGGCGCAGGCGTGACGGCGCGGCTTGGCGCCCGGCGCGATAGATGATTGCCGTTGCGTCTTGTTGCGCCGGTGAACGCGCCTGCCGGGGGGCAGGCAGGCGCGGGGCGGCGGTGCCGCCTTGCGTAACATCTGTGACGTTCGGTTCCGTCTTTCCGCCACGTCAGATCCCGCTACTCTCGGGTCAGACAATTAGGGAGAGTGACATGGCCTGGATCAGGACCGTTCCGTTTGAAGAGGCAACCGGCAAGCTGAAAAAGCTCTACGAGCGGGTGACCGGGCCGGGCAACAATGTCGACAACATCATGATGGTGCACAGTCTGCGGCCGCATTCGATGGAAGGGCATATGGCGCTTTACAAGAATGTGCTGCACCACAGCGGCAACAGCCTGCCGAAATGGTATCTGGAGGTGCTGGGAGTCTGGGTCTCGTCCCTGAACGACTGCGCCTATTGCGTGGAGCACCATTTTGCCGGCCTCCAGCGGCTGCTGGCGGATGAAGCGCGGGGGCAGGAGATCCGCGCCGCGATCGAGGCGCGCAACCCGCAGCTGGCGCCGTTGGATCCGGCGCAGCGGGCCGGGCTGGTCTATGCGCGCAAGCTGACCGAAGCCCCGGCCGCGCTGATCGAGGCGGATATCCATGCGCTGCGGGCCGCCGGTCTGGATGACGGGCAGATTCTGGAGATCAATCAGGTCTGCGCCTATTTCTCCTATGCCAACCGCACCGTGCTGGGGCTGGGCTGTTCGATCCGGGGGGATGTGCTGGGGCTGAGCCCCAACAACAGCGACAACCCGGAGGACTGGGGCCACAGCTGATCCCGGCGATCAGGCAGCGACCGGCTTGGTCAGGATCGGGCGCAACAGGGTGAAGACGGGTGCCAGCACGAGGGCCGCGCTACAGATCGCGGCCTTTGGATCCACCGGCGACGTGAGGTCGAGATCAGACCACAGGGTCAGCGACTTGCGGCGCAGGAGATCGGCGTGGGGATGGGTCTGATCCTGTGGCCCCGGCACCCGTTTCAGCTCAGCCGCATTGGGTCGAAACCCCTTGAGGGTGAGGATATCCAGCAGCGCCGCCAGCTCATCCGCAAAGCCGCTGTCGGGGGGCTGTCTGCGCCCGTCGATCTGGTCGAGGCCTGCCGTCGGATAGACCCGGACCAGCGGCCGGCCCGCAACCGCAATGCGCCAGCGGCTGAGCGCAGCACCGTCAAGGCTCATGACACCGCCGCCGACGCGCAGCCGGGCCGGGTCGATGCCAAAGAACAGCCCGGCCCCCGGCAGCAGCGGCAGCTGCCACAGCATATGCAGATGGGTGTGATAGGGGGTCTTGTCCCTGGAAAACCGCAGATCGCGCTGGGGCCGGAACAGCTTGCCCTGAATGCCGGGGTGATGCGGGCGCAGGTAATCGGCAACCTCGGCCAGCAGCGCCTCTGCCGGGCGGCGCAGCTGGTCGTCATAGCGGGCCTTATGCGTCTGGAACCAGTCGCGGCTGTTGTTCTGCGACAGCTCCGTCAGAAAGGCCTGCGCATCAGGGATCAGCTGGCGTGTGAGATCGGACATGCAGGCGCTCCTTGCTGGCGATGATCGGCACCGCCAGCATATCACATTTGCCGCAGATCGTACGCATAAGACGGGGCGCATAACCGGCACGGCAGAAGCCGACGGGCAGATTGCAACCGGAGCGGAAATGAGGCTTGCCGTCCTGTCGACCCGTGCCTAAGGCTTGCATATGACACAGAGATTGCCCGCGCCCGCCCCGAACACACTCCTTGCCCATAGTCGCGCCATTGCCGTGCTTGGCCTGCCGTTGATTGGCGGGCATGTGGCGCAGTTTGCCATCGGGTTGACCGATACGGTGATGCTGGGCTGGTATGGGGTCGATGAGCTGGCGGCGGTGACGCTGGGCTCGTCCTATTTCTTCTCGATCTTCCTGTTCGGATCCGGCTTTGCCTTTGCGGTGATGCCGATGGTGGCCGCCGCAGCCGGTGCCGGCGAAGAGCGTCAGATCCGGCGTTCTACCCGCATGGGGCTTTGGCTGTCGCTGGTCTACGGGGTGCTGGCGATGCCGCTGTTGTGGTGGTCAGAGGCGATCCTGCTATTGCTGGGCCAGGAGGAGAAGGTGGCCCATGACGCGGCGGAATACCTGCGGATTGCAGGCTGGGCGCTGTTTCCGGCACTGCTCTACATGGTTGCGAAATCCTATCTGGCGGCGCTGGAACGGACCCAGATCGTGCTGTGGCTGTCGGTTTTTGGGGCGGTGGTGAACGGGCTGGTGAACTATGCGCTGATCTTTGGCAACTGGGGCGCACCTGAACTGGGGATTGCCGGGGCGGCGCTGGCCTCGCTGGTGACCAATGGCCTGTCCTTTGTGCTGGTGCTGGTCTACGCGCTGAAGGCCTTGCCGGAGCATGAGCTGCTGAAGAATTTCCAGCGTCCGGACTGGGAGATGCTGGGCCGGGTGCTGCGCATGGGGCTGCCGATCGGGCTGACCACGCTGGCCGAGGCCAGCCTGTTTGCGGCCTCGGCGATGATGATGGGCTGGCTGGGCACGGTGCCGCTGGCGGCCCATGGCATCGCGATTTCGCTGGGCGGGCTGACGTTCATGGTGCATCTGGGGCTGTCGAATGCGGCGACCATCCGGGCGGGCAATGCCTATGGCCGCGGCGACCGCGCGCATCTGGCACGCGGCGGCAAGGTGGTGACGCTGATGTCGCTGCTGGTATCGTCGGTGGCGATTGTCCTGTTCCTGACCGTGCCCGGCCCGCTGATGTCGCTGTTTCTGGACAGCGCCGACCCGCAGAAGGCCGAGATCCTGCTGATCGGCGGCGTGCTGCTTGCGGCGGCGGCGCTGTTTCAGCTGATGGATGGTATGCAGGTCATCGCGCTGGGCCTGTTGCGCGGTGTGCAGGACACCGGCGTGCCGATGGTGATTGCGGGGCTCAGCTATTGGGCGGTGGGGATACCGGCCTCTTATCTGCTCGGCTTTACCTTCGGCATGGGCGGGCTTGGCGTCTGGCTGGGGCTGGTGATCGGCCTGTCGGCGGCGGGGCTGTTCCTGATGATCCGGTTCTGGCGCCGCTCGATCAAGCGGGTGGGCGCCCCCTCCGCAACGCTGACCACCGGATAACGGCGCGAGGCACCTGTCAGCCGCGCACCGGAAAGGGGGCGTTATCGCCCCCTTTGGCCCTCTTGCCGGGTCATCACCGCGACCACCGGTAGCCGTGGCGGCGCGGGCTAGTTGCTGATCGGTGCCAGCAGATCGGGGTTGGTCACGAGATTGCGGACGCCATGGGCGTGGGTCTCGTTGAAATAATTATGCTCGAGCCAGGTGCCGACGCTGTGGATATTGACGCGGATCACCTTGGGTCGGACGCTCCAGGTGACCTGAAACGGGGAGCCTGTGGTATTGTACCCCGGACCGGTGGTGGAGCCGGCATAGCTGATCGGGGTGCCGGAATTGGCCGGGATGTTCTGCGCCTGATAGAGGTTGTTTCGGACGGTGAGACGGGTCAGCTCGGTGAAATCGGCGGCGTTTTCGTCATTGACCAGCACATAGACCTGCGCCTCAACCCGCAGCTGCGGGTTCTTGATCGCATCGCTGAGGCAGGCGCCCAGCGTTGGCCCCGGGGTCACCTGCGCGGTGGTGTGGACGTAATGCACCTCGATGGTGTCGCCCGGTTGCAGATCGCCGTGGCCGCCCTCGGCGCCGATGGGGCTGTCCAGCGGCGCCAGTTCTGCCTCGCTCAGCGTGCCGTCATATTGATAGCCGGTGCCATAGCCCTTGCCATCGCCATTGCCCGCGTAGCTGGTGAATTCACCGCCGCGATGTTCTGCGTTTTCATGGAAATGGATATTGCAGAGGTTCATCTCGGTGGCGGGCGGTGCCGCGCTGAAGACGCGCAGGTTCTGCCCCTCGACCATGTCGATGTCGCGCGGCGATTGCGGACCAAATCCGGCCCCGAAGGTGCTCATGGCCAGTGCCGCACGTTGCCGGTCGATTTCGCTGTCCTTGACGGTCTGCGCACTGTCTGCGGCCAGTGCGACACCGCTGGCGAGGGTCAGGGCGGCAAAAGCGGGCATGATCGAAATATATGACGTCATCGGGAATCCTGTTGTGACTGAATGATACTGGTAACAGTGGCGGCAGTGGCGGATCTGCGCAGGACCAGAACAGGGGGCCGGGGTGATCGCGCTACAGTCCGAAACTGCCGCCAATGGTTCCTACAATGATTGTGTGATAAAAATATTAATCGCCTTATGGTTGCCATTGCAACCCACCCCTCACCGAAGGGCTGGCGGTGGCGTCCAGCGACAGAGGACGTAAGGAGCGGCGGCGCGACACGCATGATGTGCAAGCCGCCAAAGATCCGCGCGTACGCATCGGGTGATGTTCAGATCCGGCGCCACCGATGGCCGGTCATGCCCACGCTGATCAGGAGGGGTCGCTGTCCTTGGCGCCACGGGCCAGATGATCGGCCTTCTTGCGCACCAGCACCGAGCGCAGGTCGTGCATGGCGAGCAGCAGCTGGTCGGTGATCTCCTCCAGCTGCGCGGCGCTGGCCTTGCTTTGTGCCCAATGGGCGGTGCTGTTCAGATGCTCGATGGTGCGGTGAATGTCATCCATCTCGCGCGTGGCCAGCGTCTCGCGGCGCTGATCCATCCAGCTGCGGATCGCGTTCAGATCCTCGGCACTGAGGTCACGGTCGCCATGGGCGCGGATCTCGCCGCTGCGCAGCTTCACTACGGCGATCTGATCCATATCCAGCCGCCGCTGCCGGTTCTCACTATCGACGCGGAACACAAAGGCTCCGTTGTCGCGCACGCGAAAGTAATAGTCCGGCAGGGAGGCAGCCATGCGAAACGCTCCGTTCAGCGCAGCGCGGCGCAGAAGGCCTGAATGCGGCGGCAGGCCTCGGTCAGGACGTCATCGGCCGCAGCGTAGCTGATGCGGAAGTTCGGCGACAACCCATAGGCGGCGCCATGGACCACGGCCACATTGGCCTCCGCCAGCAGCGCCTTGGCAAAGGCCTCGTCGTCGGTGATCTTGACGCCCCCGGCAGAGGTCCGCCCGATCAGCGCATGGATGGAGGGGTAGACATAGAAGGCCCCATCCGGCACCGGGCAGGCAACGCCTTCGATCTGGCTGAGCATCGAAATCACCAGATCGCGGCGGCGGCGGAACACGGCGGTATTGGGCAGGATGTAATCCTGGGTGCCATTCAGCGCCTCAACTGCAGCCCATTGGCTGATGGTGCAGGGGTTCGATGTGGATTGCGACTGGATCTTGCGCATCGCGTCGATCAGATGCTTGGGACCGGCGGCATAGCCGATCCGCCAGCCGGTCATCGCATAGGCTTTGGAGACGCCATTGCAGGTCAGCGTGCGGTCATAGAGCCGCGGTTCGATCTGCGCCGGTGTGCAGAAGGTGAAATCATCGAACACCAGATGCTCATACATGTCATCGGTCATCACCCAGACATGCGGGTGGCGCAGCAGCACCTCGGTCAGCGCCTTCAGCTCCTCCGGGTGGTAGCCGGCCCCGGTCGGGTTCGACGGTGAGTTGAAGATGAACCATTTGGTCTGCGGCGTGATTGCCTCCTCCAGCTGGGCCGGGGTGATCTTGAACCCGGTGTCCAGCGAGGAGTCGACACAGACCGGCGTGCCACCGGCCAGCCGCACCATATCCGGGTAGGACACCCAATAGGGGGTCGGGATCACCACCTCATCGCCGGGATTGAGCGTTGCCATCAGCGCATTGTAGAGGATCTGCTTGCCGCCGGTGCCAACCGAAACCTGCGCCGGGGTATACTCCAACCCGTTGTCGCGGGCGAATTTATCGCAGACCGCCTGCTTCAGCTCGGGGATGCCGTCGGGGGCGGTGTATTTGGTCTTGCCTGCCTGAATGGCGCGGATCGCGGCGTCCTTGATATTGTCGGGCGTGTCAAAGTCAGGCTCACCGGCGCTCAGGCCGATCACGTCACGGCCGGCCGCACGCAGTTCAGCGGCCAGCGTGGTGACGGCGATCGAGGGTGACGGTTTGACGCGGGAGAGGCTATCGGACAGAAATTGCATGGAAAGACCTCTGTTTGAATGTCATCTAGAACTGTCATAGGGTGCCGCTAACTTCCGATCAAGCGGGATCAGGAGACCGACAAACCGATAGGCCAACAGGAGCGGGCAAATGAGCAACGACGACATGAATTGGTATGGCCCCGACGCGGCAACCTTTGGTGACCGGGTGGCCGCTGCACGCGATGCAGCAGGCATGACCCAGGCGCAGCTGGCCCGTCGGCTGGGCATCAAGAAATCGACCCTGACCGGCTGGGAACAGGATCTGTCGGAACCGCGCGCCAACAAGCTGTCGATGATGGCGGGGCTGCTGAATGTGTCGATGCGCTGGCTGCTGACCGGCGAGGGCGAAGGCATGGAAGCCCCGGCTGGCGAACAGATGCCGCAGGACCTGGCGGCGGTGATGACCGAGCTGCGCCAGCTGCGCGAGGATCTGCGCAGCAATGCTGACCGGGCGGCGCGGCTGGAAAAACGCCTGCGCCTGGTGATGGAAGGCAGCGCACAATGAGCGAACTGCCTGCCCACCGGCTGAAGCGGTTGCAGATGCGCTCGATGCGGCGCGGAATCAAGGAGATGGATATTCTTCTTTCCGCCTATGCCGAGCGGACACTGGCCACGATGGGCCCGGCGGATCTTGATCTCTACGACCTGCTTTTGCAGGAGAATGATCAGGATCTGTACCAGTGGGTGACGGGGCAGGTGGCGGCGCCGGATCGGTTCTCGGCGCTGATCGACGACATAGCGCAAACCCATCAAAAAGAATAAAATTTCAGCTTAACGGATTTTTCGGGAATTTTCCGCATTGTTGCTCTCAGACACCATCGAGTCGGAGATGCGGATGAGTATGGAAATGCCAATCGGCCAGCAGGACACCAAAGGGTTCATGACTGGCTACCTTGAGGCGCTCGCAATGGTTGAGCGTCTTCACCGTCTGCTGCTGGACGTCATCAAGGACGAGTTTGAGCGTGTCGGCGTGCTGGAGATCAATGCGGTTCAGGCACTGCTGCTGTTCAATATCGGCAACAATGAGGTCACGGCGGGCGAATTGAAATCACGCGGCTACTATCAGGGCAGCAATGTCAGCTACAACCTGAAGAAACTGGTCGAGATGGGCTATATGCACCACCAGCGTTGCGAGATTGATCGCCGTTCGGTCCGGGTGCGCCTGACCGAGCGCGGTCGCGAGATTCGTGATATTGTTGCGGCGCTGTTCTCGCGCCACGCAGAAGGCCTGGAAGGCAAAGGTGTGATCAGCAGCGAGGGCATCGCGGATATCACAGCCTCGCTGAAGCGGGTGGAGCGTTACTGGTCCGACCAGATCCGCTACATCTATTGAGCCGGGTTTTGCACGCCTGAAACGGGGCGTGTTCCATCGGTCGCAACGCATATCCCTCTCGGCAGAACGCCGACTATCACCGATATGCCTGACCCTTTTGATTTGCTGCGCGGCAGCTGATCTGACCAAGCCATACCGACGCTGACCGGGCAGAAGGCCGGGAGCGGAGCGGATCCGGGGACCAGAAGGCCCATCAGGCTTGGACCATCTTTTCGGACAGCAGCATGGCTGACACACCACCGGGGCAACCGGCTGGTGCAATTTTGCGTGCCCTGCGGGTTGGCATGCCCTGATGGTGCGGCTGGGACAGTGCTGGGACAGTGCGGTGCGGCTGGGGCGTGCGGTGCGGCTTGGCGGCCTGCGCGCAGGGCGGCACAGATATGCCGCAGAGGTCAAGCGCCGCGCCGTCAGGCGCCGGGAGGACAGGGCGCGCGATGATGGTGCTGCCCTCCTGGCGGTTGCGGCTTACCAGCTGCCGGTGTTTTCCATGCTGGCCCAGGGTTCTGCCGGGTCCAGCGCGTCGCCGTTCTGCAGCAGTTCGATCGAGATATTATCGGGCGAGCGGACAAAGGCCATGTGGCCGTCGCGCGGCGGGCGGTTGATGGTGACACCATTGTCCATCAGATGCTGGCAGGTGGCGTAAATATCATCCACACCATAGGCCAGATGGCCGAAATGGCGGCTGTCGCTGGGCAGGCCATCATCGCCGTCCCAGTTATAGGTCAGCTCGATCGGGGTTTCTTCCTGCCCTTCGGCGGCCATGAAGATCAGCGAGAAGCGGCCTTTTTCGCTGTCGTAGCGTCGGGTCTCCTTGAGACCCAGCAGCTGGTAGAAGGCCATGGATGTCTCCAGGTCTTTGACGCGAACCATAGTGTGCAGATATTTCAGCGGCATCGGTGTGTTCCTCATGTCAGGATGGCTGGCCCAGGGGCGCGGCCTCGTGTCAGATATCTCAGGCCCCTGACCATAATGCGTCCGGAGCCGGTGACCAGAGCGATTGCGGGATCCGCTTAGAATTTGGACTGAACACCCAGCGAGAGCGATAGCTCGCGCGACTGGAAACGGCTGTGATTGCTGTCTTTTTTGCCCGCGCGCAGGCGCAGCGTCGGGGCAAATCCGGCATAGTCGTAGTCCTCGAAGAAGAGGTTTACATCGGCATAATAGGACCGGTCTTCGCGGCCATCGGCCAGGTAGCGGGCGGGAAAGCCTGCGATGAACTGAGGGAAGTCGGATTGGCCAAGGATCAGTCCGGTGCTGATTTTGGCCGGCCCCAGCGGTTTGGCGAAGTGATAGCCGAGCCGCAGCGTGGCGCTGCGGCTGGAGGTGTTCACATGGCCTGATCTGCTGTCGCGCAGCGCAAGGCTGACGTCGATCTGATCGCCATTCTGCAGCGCGCGATTGACACGGAGGCCCAGGCCGAACACCTCGCCATCCTGCGAGGGGCCGCGCGGGTCGAGCCGCTGTTCTGCCATGCCATCCAGTGTCAGTCCGGTGCGCGCCGACAGCTGCCAGCTGCGCCGGGCGGTCTGTTTGACCAGATCATAGCTTTTGTCGCCGCCATACCAGGCGGTCCCAAAGCTGAGCCCGAGGGCGGCGGAGCCTTTGCGTTCGGGCGGGCCAGCGGCAAAGGCATGGGTCAGGGTGATCTCGCCGTAGGTCGATCCGAATTCGCTGTTGCGCGGCACCGTGGTGCCGGACTGCTGGGCGAGGGGGGCGGCCTTGGCCTTGGCGGCTGACGACAGTGCCACCCGCTGGACATAGCCGCGCGCGCTCAGCGTGGTGAGGCTGCTGCGGCTTTCCCGCAGGCGGTAGCTGATCGCGGCATCGAGCACGGCAACGGTCCCCTCCAGTGCCACCGACCGGGGACCAAATCGGCCCAGTGTCGGCACGCCGTCGATCACTTCCAGCGTGTTGTCGGCGCCGTTGTTGACGTTGTTTGAGGGCTTCAGCTCACCGCGCAGCTGGAAGGACCAGGGGTTGATCCGCCGCAGGACCTTATAGTCGGCGGCGATGCGTGTTTCGCTGATCTCATCGGGGGCGTGAATGGCGGTGCGGCGCAGCCAGACCTGCGCCAGCGTCGGCCGGGCGTCCTGCACCGCCAGCCGTGCGGCCAGCTGGGCTGCGCGGAATTTGCCTGCGCTGTCGGGGGCAAAGCGATAGGCGCGCGCCGCAGAGCGGCGCCCGGCGCCGGGCGATTTCAGCTGCGCCTGCGCGGCGGCCCGCAGGTACCAGGCCAGGTGATCGCGCCGGTCGGCCCGCAAGAGGGCGCGGGTCAGGTCCAGCGTCAGCTCCGGTTTGCCGGTGCCAAGGGAATGCGCCGCCAGCAGGCGGCCCTGTTCCAGGCTGAGATGATGTTCGGGGGTCGGCTCGGTCGCCGTTGCCGGCGCTGCGTGCAGCAGCGCCAGCGTCAGGGCTGCGGCCAGACAGCGCCGCATGAGATCAGGGTACCGGCTGATCGCAGACGGCCGAACTTTCTGCGGTGCCGCATTGGCCCAGAACAAAGATCCCGTATTCCTCGATGCCGTCGATATTCTCGACGTGGTTCTGGGCAAAGACGGACCCGGCAACCGATGTGGCATCGGTCCCGGCGAAGATGCCGCCATAGGTGCCGACATTGGTGCGGGTGCCGTTGACCACCTGCGAGGCGGTGCCGGTAAAGGTGCCATTGTCGGCAATATCGGTGGGCGCTAGGTCGAGTGTCACCAGCGTCTGTGGGGTGCCGCCCGCTGTGGTCGGCTCAATCTGGCGGTTGTAGATGGTGCCATTGACGACATTGTCGCGGAAATCGGCATTGACGAAGGCATCGCCGGTGACCTCGGCCGACTGGGCCGGGCGAATGTCAGCCGGGGTGCCGGGGGCGACGGGCAGCAGATCGCCGCCATCGCCTGCAATGTTCATCAGGCCCACGTAGGTGCCAGCATAGCTCACCACACCTCCGGAGGCGACGTCTTCGGTCGGGGCGGAATAGCCGCCGCGACGGCCAAAGCTGGTGCCGGCAAAATAATAGGAGAACTGACCGCCGGTGGCGACGGCCACTGCAAAGCCGCCGTTTTCGATTTCACGGACATAGGCGGTGACATGACGGTCAAGCGAGCTGTCCTGCGCGGTATAGGCCTGATAGCCCTCGCGGTCGAGCGCCGGGCGGCGGCGGTAGTTGGCGGAAAACGGTGTGTCGTCAAGGCTGAGACCGCTGATCACCAATGTGCCCGCAGCGGCGTCATAGGCGACGCTATCAACGTCAGATGCCAGCACTTCGGGGACAATCGGATCGGTGGTGCCACCATCGGTATCATCCCCCGTGTCAAAGGGGTTGGTACCCCCGCCACATGCCGACAGCAGCGTTGCTGCCGCAAGTCCAAGCATTGCCCGCTTCATATGAACTGACCTCAAATTTTCTTTGTTTGCGGCAGTGTCTTGTCATGGTTGCGGAAAGTCAATTGAATTGCCGCGCCGCCTTGGCTGTCCGCAGCCGATCGTGGCGCATCGGTGACCTTTTTGTTGCGGGGTGCGCAGGGCAGGGCAAGCCGCTAGGGTGTGGATCAGCTGCGCCACATTGGGGGCAGATGTCCGAATGGATGTCGGGCAGGTGTCTGGGTGCGGGGCGCCCTGCGGCTGCGGCTTACACACTCTTGAGATCGGGGGCGGCGGCAGGCTAGACAGAGGAGAAAACCTGCGGGCGCGCTCTGCGCCCCGACGGCAGGCAGATCACGAGGGAGAGATCGCAATGCGCCAGTACCATGAGGCCCTGCAGTATATTCTGGAACACGGCGAGGCCAGCAGTGACCGCACCGGCACCGGGACCATCTCCTGTTTCGGGATGCAGACCCGCTATCCGCTGGCCGATGGATTCCCGCTGGTGACCACCAAGAAGCTGCATCTGCGTTCCATCATCCACGAGCTTCTGTGGTTCCTGTCCGGCGACACCAATATCGGCTACCTGAAGGACAATGGCGTGTCGATCTGGGACGAATGGGCGGATGAGAACGGCGACCTCGGGCCGATCTATGGCCATCAGTGGCGGCATTTTCCACGGCTTGAGCTGGTCCCCGGCACCAGCGGCGATGAGCCGCTTTATCGGGCGGGCACGGTCGATCAGATTGCGCAGCTGGTGGAGATGATCCGCAAAAGCCCCGACAGCCGCCGCCTGATTGTCACCGCCTGGAACCCCGGCGACGTGCCCGATATGGCGCTGCCGCCCTGCCATACCCTGTGGCAGGTGCGGGTGCAGGGGCGGCGGATGCACCTGCAGCTCTACCAGCGGTCGGCAGACATGTTCCTCGGCGTGCCGTTCAACATCGCCTCTTATGCGCTGCTGCTGAAGATGCTGGCGCATGTGACCGGCTATGAGGCGGGGGATTTCATCCATACCATCGGTGATGCCCATATCTATTCCAACCATATGGATCAGGTGACCCTGCAATTGTCGCGTACGCCGCAGCCGCTGCCGGAGCTGCGCATCACGCGCGACGTGCCCTCCATTTTTGACTTCAAATATGACGATTTCGAAGTGCTGAATTACACCCCCGATCCGGGCATCAAAGCTCCGGTTGCGGTTTGAGAGAGGACTGACATGATCACGCTTATTGTTGCCCGCGACCAGAATGGCGCCATTGGCAAGGACAATACGATCCCCTGGCAGGCGCCGGAGGATTTGAAGTCTTTTCAGCGCGAAACGCTGGGCGGGGCTTTGATCATGGGGCGCAATACCTGGGACAGCCTGCCGGTGAAGCCGTTGAAGAACCGGCTCAATCTGGTGGTGTCCTCAAACCCGGATGCCGCCGATCTGGTCTGCCCCAGCATCGAGGCCGCCCTGGCGGAGGCGCGCGCGCAGGGCTATCACCGGATTTACGGCATTGGCGGCGCGCGGATCTACGAAGGTCTGATGGAGATCGCTGACCGGATGCTGATCACCGAGGTCGAGACCGAGGTCGAGGACGCCGATACCTATTTCCCGCCGTTCCGGGCCGGGCAGTGGGGGATCGCCAGCCAGACCCAGATCCGCAGCGAGGCACCGGCCTGCGTGGTGGTGGAGTACATGCGCCGCTAGGTCTGTGCCGCGCGCCGGTCTGTCACAGCTCAGATCACCGGCAGCTCAGATCACCGGCAGCTCAGATCACCGGCAGCTCTGGCGCCGCACGGGTGCTGAGCAGGCGGCCCCCCTGCGGCGTCACCACGATGTTTTCCTCATGGACCATCATCAGCCCGTCGCCATAGGACAGCGATGGCTCCAGCGTCAGGACCATGTTCTCTTGCAGCTCGGTGGTGTCAAAGGCGGCGTGTGAGGGCTGTTCGGTCAGCTGCAAGCCCAGCCCGTGACCCAGACGGCCAATGTCGCCGCCGCTGTCGTCCATCTCTGCAATCACCGCAGACATCGCCTGAAACAGATCGCGGCAGCTGTTGCCGGGGCGGGCGGCGGCCAGTCCGGCTTCGGTTGCGCGCCACAGCACATCATAGGCGCGGCGCGCGGTGTCATCAGCATGGCCAATTGCCCAGTTGCGGTCGAAATCGCAGTAATAGCCGTCCAGCACCATGCCGCTGTCCAGCATCAGGATATCGCCTGCCGCCAGCGGTGTGGCATCGTGCGGCGAGATCACATCGGCATAGCCGCCCTGCGCGCTGGCCCCGACCACATAGGGCGCGCCATCGGCCCCCTGCGCCAGCGCCTCGCGGCGAAAGGTGCGGAACACCTCGTCCAGCGGCACATCTTCGCGGGCGAACTCCGGCACCGCAGCAAAGGTCGCAGAGCCAATGGCGCAGATCCGGGCGAGCTTGTCGATTTCCGCCGGGGATTTCACCATCCTCAGCCCCTGCACCAGCCCGGTTGCGTCGGCAATGCGAAGGTCGGGCAGGGCGTCCATCAGCCGTTCCCAGTCGCCCAGCGGCATCCGCAGATGGGTCTCATGTCCCTTCATCACGCCAAGCGTCTTCAGCGGCGACAGCGCCTCGACCAGCAGGCTGATGCCGTCATCTTCGGGCGCGGGCGCCGACCAGCAGCGAATATCGTCAAGCCAGCTGCGCCGCATCAGGCTGGCGCCGATTTCGGGAATGATGGCAATCGGTTTGCCGCTGGCGGGGATCAGCACAAACCACGGGCGCGTCGGGCTTTGCCAGAACAGCGTCTGAAAACCGGTGAAATACTGCACGTCGGGTTCGGTCATCAAGAGCAGCGCGTCGAAACCGGCTTCGGCCATACGGGCCTGTGCCCGCCTGGTACGGGCGGCGTATTCTGTTTCGGGAAATCCGCGCATCGCGAGAGGTGCTGTCATGGTGATCTTCTTTGCAGGTGGACCGCCCGTCGGGCGTTAAGGGCTCAGAAACCGGCACCGGGAGGGCACCGGCCGGGGGCAGGGTGTCGGGGTCAGAGGGTTGGTGTCAGCGCGTGGCCGGGATGTTGGAAAATCTGCCCAAACCCCTGCAACTGATCGGTGATTCCGGCCCTGCGCAGGCAGGACCACATCAGCGCCTGATTGGACGTGATCACCGGCTTGCCTGCAGCCTGTTCGATCTCATCCACCACCTCAAGCGCGCGAATGCCGCTACAGGAGAGAAAGATCGCATCGGCCTCCGGCTGATCAATCTCCAGCGCAAATTCCTTCCAGTAGGAGGGTTCGACCCGGCCGAATTCCAGACCTGTTTCCAGCCGCAGCCCCTGAATGTCGAGGATATCAAACCCGGCCGCCAGCAGATATTCCGCCTCCGCGGTGTTGATATCGTCAAGATAGGGCGTGCCGACCACGATCCGCTTGGCGCCGACTTCGCGCAGCGCGTCCATGACGCCGGTAACAATGGTCATCGGCTGCGTCTGCGGCGCGCCCTTGCGGATTTCGCGAAAGACGTTCTCTTCCCGGCAGACAATCGAGCCGGAGGTGCAGCAATAAGCGATGACCTCGGGGTTCATATCCGGTTGCAGCCGGCTGGCCGCCTCGGCCATGTGGTCGATGTGCCGCGCCAATGTCTCGTTGGTGGTGTAATCATCGGTCCTGAGCCGGGTGATATGCACGCCGACCCCTTCGGGGGCCATGGCAAAGAGGTCGGTTTCGCAGGCCAGATCGGTGGACATCAGGATAAAGCCGAGACTGGCGCGATGGGCGGTGCCCTTGCCCATCAGCGGGGTGCGGGGGCTGGACTGAACGGTTTGACCGGATTGAAACATCTGAGAAGGTACCTCGCTGTCGGCTCTTGGCCTGTTGACGTTGCGCTGTGAGGAGGGGGGAGGACTGGCTTCTGCGGGCCGGTGCGGCTGCGGTGTCAGCCCGCGTCTGTCTGGTCCAGAACCGTCCGGGCGGCGCGGAAACACTCCAGCCCCTGCGGAACGCCGCAATAGATCGCAACCGCGTGGATAACCGCGCGGATCTCTTCGCGGCTGACACCATTGTTCACCGCCCCCCGGCAATGCAGCTCCCATTCGTGCATCTTGCCAAGCGCGCCGATCATGGCAAGGTTCATCATCGACCGGGTCTTGGCATCTATCGTGTCATCGCCCCAGCCAAAGCCCCAGCACCATGCGGTCATCGCCTCCTGAAAGGGGCGGGTGAACTCATCCGCGGCGGCGAGGTTCTTTTCCACATATTCCGCGCCAAGGGTGGCCTTGCGCTGCTCCAGACCCTTCAGGAACAGATCCTCGTCAAAGGTGCTGGTCCGGTGGGCTGTGGCGCCGGGTGTGTCAGGTGTCGTTGGACGGCTCATCTGCTGGCTCCTTCAGGAAGCGTTCGGCCGTGCGGGCAGCATCGGCGATATGGGTCTCAACCGCCCGGCGCGCGGCCTCAGGGTTGCGGCTGAGAATGGCATCGTGAATGGCGGTCATATGGCTCATGCCGGAGGTTTCGCGGTCCTTTGCCGCGATGGTAAGGGCGCGCAACCGGCTGATCCGACCGTTCAGCCGCTGCACGATATCCCAGGCAATCGTATGGCCGGCCTCAAGGAATATGAGCTGGTAAAAGCCGGTGGTGGCGCGCAGCAGATGGCCCCATTCGGTGTCACTCATCGACGCCTCAACCTCGGCAAGCGCGCGGCTGAGGTCGGCGGCAAACTCCGGCCGCTGCACCTCGGCGCTGGCCGCTGCCGCTGCCGCTTCCAGCTGGCGGCGCACATCGTAGATCTGCCGCGCCTGATCCCAGGTCAGGCGGGCCACGACCGGGCCGCGATTGGGGATGATCTCGACCAGCCCCTCAGCCTCAAGATAGCGGATCGTCTCGCGGATCACGGTGCGACTCACACCCAGCTGATCGCAGAGCGGGCGTTCCACCAGCCGCTCACCGGGGGCGAAATGGCCGTCGATGATCGCCTCCCGCATCCGTTCCTGCACGATATCGCGCAGGGTTTGCGGGGCTTTTTCGATTTTGCGGAGCGTTGTCTGGCTGGGTTCCATGGGATTTCCATAGCAGCGCGTCTGGGCTGCGGCAAGTATGATTGACATATCGTATAATGGTATACCATGATACCGTAGCACTGCCGATCAGGAGATTCCCATGCCCGCCATCATCCGCAAAACCCTGCTTCACGTCGAAAAGACCCTGATCGAAGGCGGCAAGGCGGCGCCGGTGCCGCTGACGCTGATTGCCGCCATCGCCGTTATTCGCAATCCTTGGGCAGGGCAGGGGTTTGTCGAGGATCTGACGCCGCAGATCCGGGACTGCGCACCCGGTCTGGGCACCCTGCTGACCGGGATGATTCTGGAGGCCGCAGGCGGTGGTGACCGGGTCGAGGGCTATGGCAAATCCGCGATCGTTGGGATGAACGGCGAGGTGGAGCACGCCTCCGCCCTGATCCACACACTGCAATTCGGCAATCCCTACCGCAGCGCTGTGGGGGCCAAATCCTACCTGTCATTCTGCAATACGCGCGGGCCTGCCAATGCGCCGCTGATGATCCCGCTGATGGATAAATGCGATGGCGGCAGACGGTCGCATTACCTCACCATCCAGACCTCCGTCGCCGATGCGCCCGGTGCCGATGAGGTGCTGATCGCGCTTGGCGCGTCGATCGGCGGGCGGCCGCATCACCGGATCGGCGACCGCTATCAGGATCTGAAAGAGCTTGGCAATGATGTCGACAACCCTGCAGCTGTCTGAGCCCACCCGCAGCGTCGCGCTGCGCGACTGCGGGCAGGGGCCTGCGCTGGTGCTCCTGCACGGTGTCGGAATGCAATCGGCAGCCTGGGGACCGCAGATCGAGGATCTGAGCCGGACCCATAGGGTGATTGCGCCGGATCTGCCGGGGCATGGCGGCAGCGCGCCGCTGCCTGAGGACAGCGAACTGCCGGATTTCGTGGTCTGGCTCAGGGATGTGCTGCGGGCGCTGGACCTCGGCCCGGTCAGCCTGGCGGGGCATTCGATGGGGGCGCTGATCGCGACCGGTTTCGCAGTGAGCCACCCGGCGCTGACCACACGGGTGGCGCTGTTGAACGGCGTCTTCTGCCGTGATCCGGCGGCGCGGACGGCCGTTCAGTCCCGCGCCGCTGAGATCGCTGCGGGTCGCTGCGATCTGGACACGCCGCTGGCCCGCTGGTTCGGCGACAGCCCGACCGATATCGACGCCCGCGACCTGGTTGCGGGTTGGCTGAAATCGGTTGATCCCGCAGGCTACGCGACCGCCTATGCGGCTTTTGCGCGGGGCGATGCGACCTATGCCGGGCGGCTGGCCGAGATTGCCTGTCCATTTCTGGCCGTCACCGGCGATGGCGATCCCAATTCCACACCCGAGATGTCGCAGGCCATGGCGCTGCGGGTGCGCCGGGGGCGTGCGGTGACCATCACCGGGCACCGCCATATGGTGAACCTGACCGCGCCGGATCTGGTCACCGCCGAACTGCGCGACTGGCTTGCCACGCCCACCCTTGAGGAGGATCCGTCATGACACCCCTTGATTCACGCGCCCTGCGTCAGGCCTTTGGCAGCTTCATGACCGGGGTGACGGTGGTCACCTCCCATGATGCCGGGGGTCGACCCATCGGGTTCACCGCAAATTCCTTTACCTCCGTTTCGCTGGATCCGCCGCTGCTGCTGGTCTGTCTGGCAAATAGTTCGCGCAACTACGACGCGCTGGTCGGCGGCGAGGGGTTTGCCGTCAATGTGCTGGCGGAGACGCAGATCGAGATTTCCAATACCTTTGCCCGCCCGGCTGAGGACCGGTTTGCGGGCGTCAGCTGGCACCGGGGGCCTGCGGGCTCGCCGCTGATCGACGGGGTGTCGGCCTGGTTCGATTGCAGCCTGCACAAGACGGTTGAGGCGGGCGATCATGTGATCCTGATCGGCGAGGTCCGCGCCTTTGGCACCGGCACCAGCCCCGGGCTTGGCTATGCGCGCGGTGCCTACGTGACGCCTGCAATGACCGCAGAGGCGGCGGCGGCCGGTCCAGATCTGGTGATCTCGGCCCTGATCGAGCGCGACGGCGCGGTGCTGCTGGTCGATGACGGATACGGCGGATCTACGTTGCCGGAGGCCTTGGTCGATGCCGAAGGCGCTGCCGCAACCATGCGCCGACTGATCGCCGAAACAGGGCTGAGCGGCGAGCCGGGCTTTGTCTATTCGATCTATGAGGACGTTGCCCGCAAACGCCAGCATATCGCCTTTCTGTGCCATGGCGCCACCGGCACCCCGTCGCGCGGGGTCTTTGTGCCGCTGGACAGCAGTGCGCTGGACGATGTCAGCGATCCGGCGATCCTTGCCATGCTGGACCGTTTCACCCGCGAGGCGGCTCTCGGCGATTTCGGCATCTATTCAGGCAATCAACGCAGCGGCGAAATCCGCCAGATCGCATAACGGCAGGTGGCATCATGCGCTTTTCTCTTTTTGTCCATATGGAACGCACCTCGGCGGAGCAGGACCAGCGGGATCTCTACGATGATTTCGTCACCCTGGCCAAAATCGCCGATCAGGGCGGGATGCACGCGATCTGGACCGGGGAGCATCACGGGATGGATTTCACCATCGCGCCGAACCCTTTCCTGAACCTTGTCGATCTGGCGCGCCAGACCCGCAACGTGCGGCTTGGCACCGGCACCATCATCGCGCCGTTCTGGCATCCGATCCGCCTTGCAGGGGAGGCGGCGATGACCGATATGATCTTGGACGGGCGGCTGGAGCTCGGCATTGCGCGCGGCGCCTATAGCTACGAATACGAACGGATGGTGCCGGGCATGGATGCCTGGGACGCAGGCCAGCGGATGCGCGCGCTGATCCCGGCGCTGCGGGGACTGTGGCAGGGAGATTACGCGCAGGAGGGGACCTATCATTCCTTTCCGGCCACCACCTCCTCGCCCAAACCGCTGCAACCGGGCGGGCCACCGATCTGGGTCGCCGCCCGCGATCCCAACAGCCATGAATTTGCCGTTGCCAATGGCTGCCATGTGCAGGTGACACCGCTGTGGCAGGGGGATGAGGAAATCACCCGGCTGATGGAGACCTTCAAGGCCGCCTGCGCCAAATTCCCGGATATGCCGCGCCCGGATATCATGCTGTTGAACCACACCTATATTGCCGCCGATGCCGCCGACGCCCAGCAGGCAGCGGAGGAGATCAACCGGTTTTACTGCTACTTCGGCGCCTGGTTCAAAAACGAACGGCCCGTGTCGCAGGGGCTGATCGCGCCGTTGAGCGAGGCGGAGATTGCCGCCCATCCGTTCTATTCGCCCGAGGCGATGCTGCGTGACAATGTGATCGCCACCGCCGAAGATGCGATTGCGCGGATCAAAGGTTATGAGGCGCTGGGGTACGATGAATACAGTTTCTGGATCGACAGCGGCATGAGTTCTGAGCGCAAGCGCGCCTCGCTTGAACGGTTCATTCGCGACGTCATGCCGGCCTTTGCCTGAAGGGGATCACCATGCAGCAGTTCCAGCAGTATATCGGCGGGGTGTTCTCGGATGGCTCCGCCCGTTTCGAGAGCCGCGATCCGGCAACCGGCGAGGTCTGGGCGATGATGCCAGAGGCCCGCGCGGCGGATGTGGAGGCGGCCGTGGCAGCGGCCCGTGCCGCGTTCCACGCACCGGACTGGGCGGGCATTACCGCCAGCGCGCGTGGCAGGCTGCTTTACCGGCTGGCGGATCTGATTGCCGAAAACGCCGAGACCCTGGCCCGGATCGAGACCCGCGATACCGGCAAGATCATTCGCGAAACCTCGGCCCAGATCGCCTATGTGGCTGAGTATTACCGCTACTACGCGGGCCTCGCCGACAAGATCGAAGGCGCCCATCTGCCGATCGACAAACCGGATATGGAAGTCTGGCTGCGCCGCGAGCCGCTTGGGGTGGTGGCGGCGGTGGTGCCGTGGAATTCGCAGCTGTTTCTGGCCGCGGTGAAGATCGGCCCGGCGCTGGCGGCGGGCTGTACCGTGGTGCTGAAGGCATCGGAGGAAGCCCCGGCGCCGATGCTGGAATTCGCCCGCATCTTTGATCAGGCTGGTTTTCCGCCGGGGGTGCTCAATGTGATCACCGGCTTTGGCGCCGACTGTGGCGCGGTGCTGACGGCCCATGCCGGGATTGACCACGTGGCCTTTACCGGCGGGCCGGAGACCGCGCGCCAGGTGGTGCGCAACTCGGCTGAGAACCTTGCCTCCACCTCGTTGGAGCTGGGCGGCAAATCGCCCTTCATCGTATTTGAGGACGCCGATATCGACAGTGCGGTGAATGCGCAGGTCGCCGGGATCTTTGCCGCCACCGGGCAGAGCTGCGTTGCGGGCTCCCGGCTGATCATCTCAAACCGGATCAAGGCGGATTTTCTGTGCCGTCTGACGGAAAAGGCCGAAAGCGCCCGGATCGGTGCACCGGACGCGCCGGAGACCGAGATCGGCCCGCTCTGCACCGGCGCGCAGATGCGCCGGGCGGAGGATTTGCTGGCGGCCTCGGTTGCGGCGGGCGCACGGATCGTGACTGGCGGGCAGCCGTTGCCGCGGGCCGGTCATTTCTTTCCGCCAACCATCGTGGAGTGCAGCAATGCGCCGCAGGCGCCCTGTCTGAGCGAGGAATTCTTTGGCCCGGTCCTGTCGGTGTGCGGTTTTGACACCGAGGCCGAGGCGCTGGCGCTGGCCAATGACACCGCGTTTGGTCTTGCTTCCGGGGTGTTTACCCGCGACCTGACCCGTGCCCATCGCATGATCCGCGGCATTCGTGCAGGCATTGTCTGGGTCAATACCTATCGCGCGGTCAGCCCCATCGCCCCCTTTGGCGGGCACGGGCTATCCGGCCATGGCCGCGAGGGCGGGCTACAGGCGGCGCTGGATTACACAAGGGTAAAGACGGTCTGGCTGCGCACCAGCGACGATCCGATCCCGGATCCCTTTGTGATGCGCTAGGTGATGCGCTGTCGCAGGCGACGGAGTGGCTGCGCGCAAGGGGGAACCCCGGCGCAGCCGGAGTGTGGTCACAGTGGGCGGATGTCGCTGGCCATCTGGCGACCGTCACGCCCTTCGGTCATTTCAAAATCGACTTTCTGATTATCTGTCAGCCCGGTCAGCCCGGATCGCTCAACCTGAGAGATGTGCACAAACACATCCTTGCCGCCGCCTTCAGGCTCGATAAAGCCATAGCCCTTGGTTGTATTGAACCATTTCACGGTGCCACTCGCCATGTTCCCGTGTCTCCTTCCTGCTAGTGAGCCGCCCTGAATACACGATAATTTCGCGGCGCAGAGCGGGGTGATCGGTTTTGCCGCAGTGCGCAGACAAAACAGGCCGGGGAAGTTGTCCCAACCCGGTTTCAACTTTTGCACGGACCATGTAAAAATCAAGCAAAACAGTGCGGCTCTACCATAAATTGTGCTGAGCCGCCCCCTCGGGAAAGGAAAAAACGTGCAACTCTATGGATTGAAGACCTGTGACACCTGCCGCAAAGCGCTGAAACAGCTGCCGCAGGCGGAGCTGGTGGATGTGCGCGCCGATGGGGTGCCGGAGGCGATTTTGCAGGCCGCACTGGCGCAGTTCGGCGACCGGCTGGTCAACACACGTTCCACCACATGGCGCGGGTTGAGCGAGGCAGAGCGGGCGGGGGAGCCGCTGGATCTGTTGACGGCGCATCCGACTCTGATGAAACGTCCGCTGATCAGATCCGGTGACGATCTGCACCTCGGCTGGGACGCCAAAACCAAGGCCGCCCTTGGCGTCGAGGGCTAGGATCCCCATCTGCATATCGGATTAGGTAAGGAGAGCGGCAATGCGCAATGCAGCGCTGGTGCTGGGCATCGTGGCCGGGCTGATCGGCATGGTGGTGGGGTTTGCGGGCTATGGCTATACCGCCGCCGTGGAGTATTTTGGCGAAATCGACGGGGTGGCCCGGCAGGTCGACGATGTCGAACAACTGCGGCTCCTGGCCGTGATCTCGCCCATCCTTGCGCTGGCCGGTGGCGCGATGGCGCTGTCGCGGGCGCTCTGGGGCGGGGTGCTGCTGCTGGCCTCGGCGGCGGGGCTATATGCCGGGTTCGGGCTTAATGTCTTTACCATCTTCCCGATCTCGCTGGCGCTTCTTGGCGGGCTGCTGGCGCTTGCTGCCGGCAAACCGGATGAGCCGAAGGCGCATTTCTGAACCGGATCGAACGCAAGGAATGAAAAAAGGCGCCGCTGCGGATGCAGGGCGCCTTTTTATGTTTAAGGACTGGCCGGATCAGGCGGTGGCAGGCGTCGTAGCGCGCCGCGCCAGCGCATCAAGGGACAGCGGACCAGCCCCCTTGAACACCAGCACCAGCAGCAGGAAGGTCCACATCACCCGCTGGTCGACCAGACCAATGGCGTTGTCAAAGAGACTGCCCAGTTTCACGCCATGGCCGGTCACATCGACGATGGTCTGCACCCAGATGAAACCGATGGTGCCAAGAGCGGCCAGACGGGTGAGCAGACCAACAAGGATCAGCGCGGGCAGCACATATTCGGCGACAGTGCCGGCAAAGATCACCAGCCGCTGAAAGATATTGAGCTGGCTGACATCATAAAGCACCGCCTCGGCGGCCTTGGGGAAGATCTGACCAAAGGCGCCGGCAGAGGGCGAGAAAATCGAACCATCCGTCTTCAGCCCGGCAGAGTTCCAGTAGTAGACCAAGAGCACCGCGGCAAAGACCAGCCGGGCCAGGGTCGGGACGATGATATCGGACAGCCGGTCAGCCTTGCCGAAGATCGAGGTATAGGAGGAAACAAGCGCGTGCATCGGTTATCCTTTGCGGTCTAGGTCAATGATTGCACCGCCTTGCAGCAACAGGGCGAGCGGGTGTGAGAGGTCGAAATCCGGCTGGTCGGCCTGAACGGCGGTCAGCGCCTCGTCCAGCGTGGCACCAGCGATGAGGGCGGTGATCCAGTCCGCGCCCCCGGCGGGCAGCTCCTGAACGATGGGGTCGAATTCGGGCCGGGTGATCAGCACGTCCTGCGCGATATGGCGGGGCTTGGGCGCATTCTGTTCGGTGTTGAAGCGCCAGATGTCATAGATCGGCCAGGGCGAGCGCAGCAGGGTGACGGCGGGGGCCAGTGTCAGCCGGGTCGCCATCAGCTGATCGGGTGCAAGCGCTGCCAGACGCGCCGGGTCAACCGCAGTGGCGTCGGCAGCGTGATACGCCCGGCGCAGGGCAAGGTCGAGCCGCGCCGCATCGGGCAGATAGCCGAGATGTTTCAGCTGCTCCATCCCGGCGAGAAACGCGGGAAACTCAGCGCCATAGTGCATCATCAGCGGCGAGGAGGGCGGATGGGCGCGCAGATATATGCCCGCCAGCCCGTCGAGGTTCTGCTTGCCCAGCAGCTTGCCGATCAGGGGAAAGGCGCTGTGCATCGCCTCGGTCAGGGAGACCGCGATATTATTGCGATAGACGCTGAACCGCCGCCCGGCCGGCTGGCCGGTCGCATCCAGCAGCCCCTCAGGCACCGGCTGGCCCGCATCCATCATGGCGTGGGCGAATTCTGTCTGGCTGACAGTCATGCCGGCACCCGCTCTAGCGCGGTTGCGGCACGGGAGGCCTCGGCCTCCAGCACCGGCCAGGCGGGCACATCGGTGTCCCACTCGACCAGCACAGGCTTGGGGCCGGATTTTGCCAGCGTATAATCCAGCAGCGCCCAGACCGGATCCACCACCTCGGCGCCGTGGCTGTCGATCAGCAGCGGTTTGCCGTGGTCGTCCTGATCCTCATCATGGCCGCCAAGGTGGATTTCACCAACCTGATCCAGCGCAAAGGCGTCGATATAGCCCTGCGGCGAGAAATCGAGATTGGTGGCGGAGACAAAGACGTTGTTCACATCCAAGAGCAGCCCGCAGCCGGTGCGGCGGGTGATCTCGGCCAGAAACTCCGGCTCGGACCAGCTGCTTTCGGCAAAGGCGAGGTAGCTGGAGGGGTTTTCCAGCAGCATCCGCCGCCCGATGACGTCCTGCACCTGATTGATATGATCGCAGACCCGCGCCAGCGTGGCATCCGTATAGGGCAGCGGCAGCAGGTCGTTATAGAAATGGCTGTCATGGGTGGACCAGGCGAGATGTTCGGAGAAGCTGGCAGGATTGAGCCAGCCCACCAGATTCTTCAGCCGTGCCAGATGATCGGCGTCCAGCGGCCCTTCGCCGCCGATAGAGAGGCCGACGCCATGCACCGACAGGGCAAACTGTTCAGCCAGATGACGCAGCTGCGCGATCGGGCGGCCACCGTCGCCCATGTAGTTTTCGGCGTGGATTTCCAGCCATTTTACCGGGCTCGGCCGCTCAGCGCCGACCGTTGCAAGAATATCGGCGAAATGCTGCGGCTTGTAGCCAACACCGGCTGCGGCGGGCAGGGAAGGGGCGGCATCCAGCATGACAGGTCCTCTGATCCGGTTACAAAAAGGGCGGGAGAAATCCCCCGCCCCGCTGGTCTGGCCTGTGCTTATGCAGGCAGGTCACGTTCCAGCGGCTCCAGCGAGCCCTTGCGGTCGCTGCCATCGGCCATTGCGGGCAGTTCCATACCTTCGCAGCTGCCGGCATCGACCAGGGTCCAGGCGTTGCCCTGATAGTCGACGGTCGAGGTGCCGGCGCAGGTGGTGCCGGGACCGGCGGCGCAGTCGTTCTGACCGGCGAGGGAGACGCCATAGCATTTCTCTTTGGACTGGGCGGCAGCCGGGGTGACCATGGCAGAGGTCAGTGCGGCAGCAACGGCACCAGCGACGGCGAGGGATTTTGCGGTGTTGGACATCGGTGTCTTCCTTCTTTGGAATTTGGTTGCGAGGCGGTTGTTACAGGTCAGACATTAGCTCAGCCTGAGAAGTGTTTGAATTCACGAGCCTGTGTCTCACGCGGGCGTCAGCAGCCGTGACCGCTTATTACAGCGAAGTGGCTGCTGAACCCTTAAAACCATGCGCAAAAAGAAACCGGCCCCGCAAGTGGGGGCCGGTAAAAAGGCAAAGATCAGCAAAAGACCGCAGGAATGTTACAGAAGATCCGGCGGAGTTGCCTCAACCGCCAGCGCTTTTGTTACAGCCTCCAGGGTTTCGACCTTGGTCTGTTTTTCGCCAAGACGGCGGACGGAAACGGTGCGCTCTTCGACCTCGCGGTGGCCGACGGCGAGGATGACCGGCACCTTGCCCACCGAATGCTCGCGAACCTTGTAGTTGATCTTCTCGTTGCGGATGTCGGCCTCCGCGCGCACACCGGCGGCGCGCAGGGTCTCAACAACCTCGTTCACATAGTCATCGGCGTCGGAGGTGATCGAGGCGACAACCACCTGACGCGGCGCCAGCCAGAACGGCAGCTTGCCTGCGTGTTCCTCGATCAGGATACCGATGAAGCGCTCGAAGGAGCCCAGCGTGGCGCGGTGCAGCATGAAGGGGCGGTGCTTGTTGCCGTCCTGGCCGATGAAATTCGCATCCAGCCGTTCGGGCAGGTTGGGATCCACCTGCAGGGTGCCGCACTGCCAGTTCCGCCCGATGGCGTCAGTGAGGGTGAACTCCAGCTTCGGACCGTAAAAGGCACCTTCGCCCTCCAGCAGCTCGTAGTCATAGCCCGCCGCCTTGCAGGCATCGCCTAGCGCCTTTTCCACCAGATCCCAACTCTCGTCGCTGCCGATCCGTTTTTCCGGGCGGGTCGAGAGCTTGATGGTCCAGTCATGGAAGCCGAGATCGGCATAGACCTTGGACAGGAAGGCGATGAATTTTGCGGTTTCAGACTCGATCTGATCCTCGGCGCAGAAGATATGGCCGTCGTCCTGGGTAAAGCCGCGCACCCGCATGATGCCATGCAGCGCGCCCGAGGGCTCATAGCGCGCACAGGAGCCGAACTCAGCCATGCGCAGCGGCAGGTCGCGGTAGGATTTGAGGCCCTGATTGAACACCTGCACGTGGCAGGGGCAGTTCATCGGCTTCAGTGCGTTGACCGCCTTTTCGCGGGCATGTTCCTCGTCCACTTCGACGATGAACATGTTCTCCTGGTATTTGTCCCAGTGGCCCGAGGCCTCCCACAGCTTGCGGTCCACCACTTGCGGGGTGTTCACCTCGACATAGCCGTCGCGGTCCTGCATACGGCGCATGTAGTCCTGAAGGGTGGTGTAGATGCGCCAGCCGTTGGGGTGCCAGAAGATCTGGCCCGGCGCCTCTTCCTGCATGTGGAACAGGTTCATCTCGCGGCCCAGCTTGCGGTGGTCGCGTTTGGCGGCCTCTTCCAGCATGGTGAGATGCGCCTTCAGCTTTTCCTTGCCGGTGAAGGCAACGCCGTAGATCCGCTGCAGCATCTGGCGGGAGCTGTCGCCGCGCCAATAGGCGCCTGCGATGCTCATCAGTTTGAAGGCATCGCCCGGCAGCTGGCCGGTGTGCTGCAGGTGCGGGCCGCGGCAGAGGTCCTGCCAGTCGCCATGCCAGTACATGCGCAGCGGCTCATCGCCCGGGATGCTCTCGATCAGCTCGACCTTATAGGGTTCGTTCAGGTCGGTGTAATGCTGGATCGCGCGGTCGCGCTCCCAGACCTCGGTGCGGACCTCATCACGTTTGTTGATGATCTCTTTCATCTTTTTCTCGATGGCGCCGAGGTCCTCGGGGGTGAAGGGCTCTGCGCGGTCGAAGTCGTAATACCAGCCGTTTTCAATGACCGGGCCGATGGTGACCTTGGTGTCGGGCCAGATGTCCTGCACCGCACGCGCCATCACATGCGCCAGATCGTGGCGGATCAGCTCGTTGGCCTGAACCTCATCCTTCATGGTGTGGATGGCAATGGCGGCGTCCGCGTCGATCGGCCACTGAAGATCCCAGTGCTGCCCGTTGACGGTGGCGGAGATGGCCTTTTTGGCCAGCGAGGTCGAGATGTCAGCGGCCACCTCGGCAGGGGTGATACCTGCGTCATAGGATCGTGCATTGCCATCGGGGAAGGTGAGAGAGATTTGGGCCATATCGGCTCTCCTCGTCGGTTTGGCGCCCACAGAACGCCCGGTTGCGGGTTATGGTGTTCTGCCCGTTTGGCAGGGGTATGCGAGGCTGTCAAGCAGGCGAGGGGCCAGCCCCTCGCGCTCCCCGGGATATTTTTCGCCAGAAGATGCAGTAGCGGGATCAGGGGGGGGCTGGATCAGGGGGGGCTGGATCAGCGGGCGGGGGTTGGGACACCTTTGCGGATCAGGGCTGAGTAGTCTTGCGTGATGCCCCGGGCCTGCGCCCTGGCGGTGATGCTGCCGCGTTCGCGCAGGTCTTCGGTGCTGTAGCCTGCGGCCAGAACGCCCTGTTCATGGGCATATTCCGGCAGGTAGCCATTGGCCAGCAGCCGCCAGTCCAGCGGCACATCCTGCAGGATGGTGCGGATCATCGTCATCACCACGGTGGTGCAATTCGAGGTGAGCGAATTATCCCACTGCGGCTGTGCGGCCAGCCGGTTGGCGGCCTCGACATATTGCATCAGCAGCGCGCGGGCGGTGTCGGGATCGGTATTGATGCGAAACAGCTGCACATCCTCGCCGCGGGCATTGGTGCGGGTGCCCACCACATCGCGTTCATCGGCGGCGATCAGCACCAGCGTATTGGTCTTGAAAAGATCCGCGACGGGGGAGAAGCCGCCGCCGACCTGACGGCGCACCTCGACCGACCAGGCGATATGGGCGCCATCGGCAAAGCCGAAGCTGACCACCATATGGGCCATCTCCGGTCCGGCCCAATAGGACATGAAGAGATCGACGGTGGTCAGCTGGCTGAGATCATAGCTGCGGGTCTCCCAGCGCGGGGTGAAGTCGGTCGGTGTGGTCCAGTCGAAATTGCGCACATCTGTCAGCGTCAGGATATCGCCGTCGCGGGTGCCGGTGACCTGGCGGGCCACATCGGGGGACCAGTTTGCCTCGGCCGGCGGGGTCAGGCTTGCCCACCACCAGATCAGCGCGGCCAGCGCCAGGCAGAAGGTGGCCAGCCCGCGCAGCGCACGGCCCCGGATCACCGCCCAGAGCGTGGCCAGACCAAGGCCCGCAAAGCCGGATGCCGCGGCTGTACGCCAGAGGCCGTCCACGGGCAGCCGGTACCAGAGCGCCAGCGCGCCCCAGAGAGTGGCCAGCAGGATCAGCAGGCAGAGAAGCCCGAGGCAGAGAAGGCGGAGGGCACGGGTCAAGGGAGGCTCCTGATTTGCGGCGGTTCTGATGTCGCGCGGACCCTAGGCAGGGCTGCGGCTGGCTGCAAGGGCATCAGGCGGTCGGGGCGGCGGCGTCCCGGCGCCAGCCATCTGCCGCCGGTGCCTCCTGCGGTGAAACCGGCCATTGCGGCGGCGCGGCTGCCGTGGCAGATCTGACATCAGCATAATGGCTGGACTGCATCGCGGGGGAGACCATGGCAGCAACCCAATTTCTGGACTGTGACAGCGGCCGCCGTCTGGCCTATCACCTGAGCCCGGCCACCGGCGCGGCCAAGGATGCGCCGACGCTGGTGTTTCTGGGGGGGCTGAAATCCGATATGGAGGGCACCAAGGCGGTGCATCTGGAGGCCTGGGCCCGGGCGCGGGGCCTCGGGTTTCTGCGGTTTGACTATTCCGGCCACGGTGAAAGCTCCGGCCGTTTTGAAGAGGGCTGCATCGGCGACTGGCATCAGGATACGCTGGCGGCGGTAAAGGAATTGACCACAGGGGCGATCCTGCCGGTTGGCTCCTCCATGGGGGGCTGGCAGGCGCTGCTCCTGGCGCGGGCGATGCCCGAGCGGGTGGCCGGGCTGGTCACCATCGCCGCCGCGCCGGATTTCACCGAGGATGGCTATTGGGCCAATTTCACCGATCCCCAGAAGGCGGAGCTGGAGGCGCGCGGGCAGGTTGAGCTGCCGAGCGACTACATGGAGCCTTATGTCATCACCAAACGGATGATCGAGGACGGGCGCAACCATCTGGTGCTGCGCGATCCGCTGGTGCTGGCGATGCCGGTGCGCTGCCTGCAGGGCACCGCCGACACCGCCGTCAGCACCGAGACCGCGCTGCGGCTGCTGGATCATGCCACCTGCGCCGATATGCGCCTGCATCTGGTGAAGGACGCCGACCATCGGTTCTCCGACCCGGCCTGTCTGGCGCTGATCGAAACCGCCGTGGCGGAGGTGCTGGGGCTATCTGGCGCGCCAGATATCGGTTAGGTTGAGTGGCGGGGCGGGCGCGCAGGTTCTGATGTACTGACCTGCATCCACCACGCGACAGCTGACGCAGGCTATGGCAGAATGTCCGGGATGATCTGCCACATAGCGCAGGGCGGCCCGAAAGGGGGCAAGCCGACAGCAGCAGGACAGAGGCAGGAGAAGGGCAGGAGAGGATCCGATGGAGCAACGTATCAGCCTGATCACACTGGGCGTGCCGGATATGGAGCGGGCGGCGGCCTTCTATGAGGCGCTTGGCTGGCAGCGCGCAGACAGCCCCGATGGGGTCATTGCCTTTGATCTGATGTCGCAGACGCTGGGGCTTTATCCGCTGGCGTCGCTGGCCGAGGATATTGGCCTGCCGCTGGATGAGCTGGGCACCGGCGCGATGACGCTGAGCCATAACACCCGCACTGCGGCAGATGTCGCTGCGCTGATGGCCCGGGCGGAGGCGGCAGGCGCCACGGTGCTGCGCCCGGCAGGAGAGGTGTTCTGGGGCGGCACCATCGGCTATTTCCGCGCCCCGGACGGCCATATCTGGGAAATCGCGCATAACCCGTTCTCGCCGCTGTCCGATGACGGCGCGTTCCGCTGGAACGGCTATGGCGCCCAAACCGAGGGATAAGCACAGGTGACAGACCGGTCAGGCGACGCACCGCAGAACATGAGCCGCCCTTCGCAGGCCCCGGCAGAGCGCGCCGCTGGCGCCCCGCTGGTGATGCTGCCCGGTCTGATGGGCAATGCCGAGGCGTTCCTGCCGCAGCTGCGGGCACTGTCCGGGGTGGTGCCGACGATGATTGCGCCGCTGCTCGGCGGCGACCGGATCGAGCTGATCGCCGATCATCTGCTGGCCCGGCTGCCGACGCGGTTTTCACTGGCCGGGCTGTCGATGGGCGGCATTGTTGCAATGGAAATCCTGCGCCGCGCGCCGCAGCGTGTCAGCCGGCTCTGCCTGATCTCCACCAGCCCCTTGCCCGACACGCCTGCCCAGGCCGCCGAATGGGAGCCGCTGATCATCGCGGCCCGGAGCGGTCGTCTGGCGGATGTGCTGCGCAGCTGCCTGCCGGTGGAGTGCCTGGCCCCGTCGCCGCAGCGGCTGGATATTCTGAACTCGATCTATGAGCAGGCCCTTGCACTGGGGCCGGAGCTGTTCGTGGCGCAGGCGCGGGCGTTGCAGCGGCGCACCGATCAGCAGGCGGCACTGCGTCGTTTCAAAGGACCCTCGCTGATCCTCTGTGGGGCGCAGGACCGGCTGACGCCGCTGAAACGCCATGAATTCATGGCCGCGCTGATGCCCAATGCGCGGCTTCATGTGGTGGAGGAGGCCGGACATCTGCCGACGCTGGAACAGCCGGATCAGGTGACCGGGGCGATTGCGGAATGGCTGGCGGAGGAAGACCGGCAGCTGGGCTGCCCGGCGGATCTGCCCGCAGACCGTCAGAGCGCTGCCGCCACAACCCAGCCGCAGCGGATATCGACGCCACCGGCGGAACCTGCGGCGGCATCGCCGTCAAAACCGTTGCCGCCCCTGACACTCACCAACCCACTAAAGCCATCAGATCCAATCGGTTAACCTGCAAAGCTTGTGCGGATCGCGGCCCGGTCGGCCGTAATGAGGGCACGGCGCTACCTGCGCAGCAGTTCCGCGCGCGCCTCCTTGCTGATCACCTCCGGTTCGCTGATTGGCGCACCGCTGGCGATGTCGAAGAATGGCGTCTCTTTCCAGCGGCCGGAGAGGCGCGCCGATATCATCCGGCTGAGCAGCGAGATGACCATCCGTGCCGCGCCTTCGGTGCGGGGCTGTTTGCCTGCCTTCGGAACAAAGGCGCGGGCGCGCACCTTGCCAAGCGCGGATGGGTCGGCAAACCGGTCCGACCGCATCCCGGCAAAGGGCAGGGTGGGTTTGGCCAGCGTATTGGCCATCGGGGTGCCGCAGCAGCCCGCATACCAGCGCAGCAGCCCCTTCGGGCTGAGCCGCATCACCCGCAGCAGATCCTGCCCCTGATGAAAGGTCACCCCATCGGGATTGACCTGAAACAGATCAACCGGTCCGGGGGCGGGGTCCGGCTGGTTGTGGTACAGCTCATTGGCGCGGCAATCGGCGCAGAAACAGACAACGCGGGTGCCGGCCTTGCAGGCCTCTGGCGACAGCGCGCCACGGATCTGGCCGCAGTCACAGGCGAAACTCAGGGGATCGGCCATTGCTGAAATGGTCCTTGGGCTGAAATGGGCTTTGGTCAGGGCTTGGCGCCCGTCTTATTTGGTCTGGCCTCAGCCTCGCCGGTCAGGCGGTCGCCTTGGTGCGTTTTGCTGCGGTTTTCTTCGGCGTGCGGGCATTCGCGTTCATGAATTCGATCACCAGCGGGCGGATATTATCGCGCCAGCTGCGGCCGGCAAAGATGCCATAATGTCCTGCACCCGGCTCCACATGGCTGGCCTTCTTTACCTCCGGCAGGCCGGTGCAGAGATCCAGCGCCGCGATACATTGTCCGGGGGCCGAGATATCATCATTGGCGCCTTCGACGGTCATGACCGCCACATCGGAGATCTTGCCCATATCGACCTTGTGACCGGCGACAACAAAGTTGTTGCCGGCAATCTCGCCGCCCTTGAACACCCGTTCCACCGTCGACAGGTAGAACTCCGCCGTCATGTCCATCACGGCAAGATATTCGTCATAGAACCGGTTGTGGGCATCATGATCCGAGGCTTCCCCCCGGCTGACCCGCTGGATCTGATCCATGAAAGCCTTGGAATGGCGCTCGCCGTTCATCGACATAAAGGAGCTGAGCTGCAACAGGCCCGGATAGACCTTGCGGCCGACGCCCTTGTATTTGAAGCCGACACGCTGGATCATCGTCTCTTCCAGCTGGCCCATGGTGACCCGGCGGCCAAAATCGGTCACATCCGTCGGGGTTGCATCGGGATCCACCGGCCCGCCAATCAGGGTGAGCGATGACGGCTGCGCGCCCGGATCCTGCTCTGCCAGATAGGCGGTGGCGGCCAGCGTCAGCGGGGCCGGCTGGCAGACCGCGATCACATGGGTATCGGGGCCCATTTCACGCATGAAATCAACCAGATATAGCGTGTAATCCTCAATGTCGAACTTGCCCGCTGAAACCGGAATATCGCGGGCATTATGCCAGTCGGTGACATAGACTTCGCAATTCTCGATCAGGCTTTTGACGGTGGAGCGCAGCAGGGTGGCGTAATGGCCCGACATCGGCGCGACCAGCAGAACCTTGCGCGGCTGCTCGGCGCGGCCTGCGACGCGGAAATGGATCAGATCGCCAAACGGGCGCTCGACCACCGTGTCGATTTCCACCACGTGATCGCGGCCATCGGCGCAGGTCTGGGTATAGATGCCCCAATCCGGTTTGGTCACCATGCGCTGAAAACTGCGCTCCGTCACCTCGCCCCAGGCGGCCATCCAGGCAATGGCAGGATTGGGGATTGCGGCCAGCGCCGGGTTCGATGCCATCGACAGGGCGGTGGCCCCCAACCACTGATTGGTGTTACGCATTGTTTCCATCAGATCGTACGACATCATGTAACGCATGTTATATCTCCATTGCGTTGGCCGCTTGGATCCGATCTGAATCCACGTGCGGTTGTGTCACAACCCATCGGACGTTTCATGGCTTTGTCGTATGATGGGCGGACAGTATTCTGCATAGCAGAAAGATTACGGGGGATTTGTTAAGATGACAACAAGCGACAGTACGGATCCGGCAGTCTCGCCGGAACATATTGAACGAATTAAAAAAAATATGGAGCAGGTTGAGCAACTTTCAAAACGCCTGATGGATGTTCTGGCTCAGAAAAAATCTCACCCCCCTTCTCTGGACGGTCCGAATCAAGAGCTTTTTGCACGCGCAGCAACCGCCTATTGGGCCGAAATGGCCAAAAACCCCGCCAAGCTGTTGGAAAAACAGGTGTCTTACTGGGGGCAGGCGGTGGTGAATTTCGCCGAAGCCCAGGCGCTTCTGGCCAAATCCATAGAGGGCGACAGCCCCGAGGACGCCGATGAGGGCGCGCCCGATGACCGCCGCTTTGCCAATCCGATGTGGCAGTCCAACCCCTATTTTCACTACATCAAGAAACAATATCTCACCAATGCCGAGGCAATTCGCAACGCCGTCGCCGAGGTCGATGATCTGGAAGATGTCGACAAACGCCGCCTTGGCTATTTCGCCGATCAGATCGTGCAGATGATGGCTCCCACCAATTTTCTGGCAACCAACCCCGATGCGCTGGAAAAAGCGGTGGAGACTGAAGGTCAGTCACTGATCAAGGGGCTGGAGAATCTGGTTGCCGATCTGGAGGCCAACGACGGCGAACTGGTGGTGCGGCTGGCGGATGAGACCGCCTTTGAGATCGGTCGCAATATTGCCACCACACCCGGTGAGGTTGTATTTCGCAACGAGATGATGGAGCTGATCCAGTACCGGCCGACCACCGAAACCGTGCATGAAACCCCCATCGTGCTGTTTCCGCCGTGGATCAACAAATTCTACATCCTCGACCTCAAGGCGCAGAACAGCCTGATCAAATGGGTGACCGAACAGGGCTATACGCTGTTTGTGGTGTCCTGGGTCAACCCCGGCGAGGATCAGGCGGACCTCGGTCTGGAGGATTATATCGAGAAGGGCTATCTGACCGCGATCGAAACCGCCAAGTCGATCTGCAAGGTGAAACAGATCAATGCCGTTGGCTACTGTATCGCGGGCACCACGCTGTGCCTGACGCTCTCGTTGCTGAAACAGCGCGGCGATACCTCGATCAAATCGGCGACCTTCTTTACCGCGCTGACGGATTTCTCCGATCAGGGGGAGTTCACGCCCTTCCTGCAAAATGATTTCATCGACGGCATCGAGGAGGAGATCACCAACAACGGCCTGCTGCGCTCGTATATCATGGCGCGGACCTTCTCCTTCCTGCGCTCCAACGATCTGGTCTACGGGCCTGCGATCCGCAGCTACATGATGGGAGAGACGCCGCCGGCCTTTGATCTTCTGTACTGGAATGGTGACGGCGCGAACCTGCCGGGGCGGATGGCGATGCAATATCTGCGTGG
Organism: Phaeobacter sp. JH20_34; assembly: GCF_048056095.1. Lineage (NCBI taxonomy): Bacteria > Pseudomonadati > Pseudomonadota > Alphaproteobacteria > Rhodobacterales > Roseobacteraceae > Phaeobacter > Phaeobacter sp. JH20_34. Next base: position 403,510 of record NZ_JAYMWT010000004.1, read on the forward strand.
CCTGTGTCAGCGCAATGAGTTCGTGCGCGACGGGTTCGAGCTGATGGGCCATACCCTGCATGTGCGCGACGTCACCGTGCCGGTGATGGCAATCACCTGCGAGACCGACCATATTGCCCGCTGGAAAGACTGCTACCGCGGTGTTCAGCAGATGGGCTCGCGCTCCAAGAGCTTCGTTGTGGCGCAGTCGGGTCATATCGCGGGCATCGTCAACCCGCCGACCCGCAACAAATACGGCCATTACACCAATCCCGATATGAAAGGTGACGCCGAGACCTGGAAAGAGGCGGCGAGCTTTCACGAAGGCTCCTGGTGGCCACGCTGGGAAAGCTGGCTGAAGAAACGCTCCGGCAAGCAGGTCGAGGCCCGCGAACCGGGCGATTCGCAGCATCCCCCGCTGACACCGGCCCCCGGCGACTACGTCCGGGTAAAGGCAAAGCGGTCCGCAAAGCCCTGATTTTCCGGGTATTCGCAAATTATTCTGCATCGCAGCAAGAAAAACCTTGAAATGCTGCGATGCAGAAACAATATTGGGGTCATGCGAAGGCGGCAGAACGTTCTGGCCGCGTAACCAAGAGGAACCAGTACAATGGCTAAGACCCAAGATTTTACCGCGATGATGAAAGACATGATGGGTGCATTCCCGGTTGACACAACCGCGATGGAAGATGCGTTCAAATCGACCGCAGCCCTGAACGAAAAACTGTCCCAGGTTGCCCTGCAGGCTGCCGAGAAATCCGCCGAGATTTCCAACAGCTGGGCCAAGGAAACCCTGACCAAGCTGAGCGACGTCTCCAAGGCACAGGCCGAGCCTGCTGACTATGCCAAGGCAGCAACCGATTTCGCCTCCGCCTCCGCTGAAGTGGCCGCCGAGAACATGGCCGCCTTCGCCGAAGTTGCGAAAAAGGTTCAGATGGACACCGTTGAGCTGCTGATGTCGGCTGGTAAGGACATGTCCGAAGAAGCGTCCGCCGCTGTGAAGAAGGCCACCAACGACGTGACCTCCGCTGCGAAAAAAGCCGCAGCAAAGTAAGCGCTGAGCGCATCCGCAAAGGGGTTTTGCACTCCTCCCAATGAAATCTCTTTGCACCGAAGGGGGCAGGTCACCGGACCTGCCCCTTTTTCATTGGGCCACAGACCGCCTGGGGCCGCCCGCGATGGCCAGCCTGCTGATATTGGATCCGACGATCATTTGTTGCGCGTTCCGGCGTAACGCTTCCCTTTTGTTCTGCGCTCGCATAGGCTTTGCTGCAATGCATCATGTCTGGGGAGAAATGACATGTCGGATCAGGATAAACCCTTGTTGATCAAACGATATGCCAGCCGACGGCTCTACAATACGGAGACCAGCGACTATGTCACGCTGGAGGATATCGCCGGTTTCATCCGCGAGGGGCGTGAGGTGCAGATCGTTGACCTCAAGACCGGGGACGACCTGACCCGCCAGTATCTCCTGCAGATCATCGCCGAACACGAAAGCCGGGGTGAGAACATTCTGCCGGTCAATGTGCTGAACGATCTGGTGCGCAGCTACATGGTGCCCGGTGGCGGGGTGATGCCGCAGTTCCTGCAAAGCTCCTTTGAGATGCTGCGTGAAAACCAGAGCAAGATGGTCGAGAATATGAACGCCATGAACCCGATTGCGCAGATGCCGGGGTTCGAGGCGATGAAGGCGCAGCAGCAGGCGTTTCTGAAGGCGATGACCGGCGGGTTCTCCGGCAACTGGCCCGGCGCTGCGAAATCATCCGGCGACAGTGACAGCGGCGAAGACGGCGACGGGCTGGACGATATCAAGCGGCAGCTGGCCGAGTTGCAGGACAAGCTCTCCAAACTGAAGTAAGATCCGACAGCGGCACGGGTGTTGATCCTGCGACCAAAGTCGCAGGGCTGCGCGCGTGTTTTTGATCCCGCTTGCGGGGCGGCGGCGTTAGACTCGGCGCGTCCCGTCCGCGGCCGGAATGTCACCTGCCATGGACCACATACGGCAATCGCCGCAACCCCGAGGTTCCAGATGCCCATGTCCAGTATCGCGCCCAGCATCGCGTCCAGTATCGAGCGTTTTGATGCCATCCCCGAAACCGCCCTGGCGTGGTATCGCGCGGGCCGGGCAACCGGCGGCGGGGCGGCGCTGGCGACGGTGGTCGAAACCTGGGGATCCGCGCCGCGCCGCGCCGGCGCGCAGCTGGCGGTTGCCAGCGATGGCCGGATCGAAGGGTCCGTTTCGGGGGGCTGCGTCGAAGGCGCGGTGATCCTGGCCGCGCAGGAGGCGATCGCCTCGGGGCGGCATCAGCTTCTGGAATTCGGCGTCAGCGACGGTGATGCCTTTGCGGTCGGGCTGGCCTGTGGCGGCACCATCCGCATTCTGGTCGAACCGGTGGGCGGCTCCCTGTCAGAGGCGACGCTGGCCGAACTGGTCGCTGCCCGCGCGGCCCGCCGCGCCCTGGCCTATGTGGTTGATCTCGACAGCGGTGCCGGGCGGCTGGAGACCGACGCCCACGCCGAGCGAAAACGCATGGACCGCTCCGGCGTCGAAGAGGACGGCAAGACCTTTGTCGCCGTTCACAACCCACCCCTGCGCCTGATCGCGGTGGGGGCGGTGCATATCACCCAGGCGCTGGTGCCGATGGCGCGGATTGCCGGCTACGATCCGGTCATCCTCGACCCGCGCGCGGCCTTTGCCTCGGCGGCCCGGTTCCCCAATGAACGGCTGATCGAGGACTGGCCCGACGAGGCGATCGCCGAGCTTGGTCTGGATGGGCGCAGCGCGGTGGTGCTGCTTACTCATGATCCGAAAATTGACGATCCCGCGCTGGAGGCCGCCCTGCGCTCGGACTGTTTCTACATCGGCGCGCTCGGCTCGACGCGCACCCATGCCAAACGGATTGCACGGATGCAGGAGGCTGGTTTTGACGAGGCGACGCTCGCCCGTATCCACGGTCCCATCGGGCTTGATATCGGTGCCGCAGGCCCGGCGGAAATCGCCGTGTCGATCATCGCCGAGATGACGGCGGTTCTGCGGGGGCGGCGCCCATGATCTTTGGCGAGGTGCCCCTCAATGAGGCGTCGGGATGCTATCTGGCCCATTCGCTGCAGGGGGCGGAGCACCGCATTGCCAAGGGCACCAGACTGGCAGCGCAGGATCTGGCTGACCTTGCCGCCGCCGGCCACCGCGCGCTGACCGTGGCGCAGCTGGAACCGGGGGATATCCACGAAGACCGCGCCGCAGAGCGGCTGGCCGAGGCGCTGTTGCCGGATCCTGCCGCATTGGGGCTGCGCATCTCCGGTGCCGGGGCAGGGCGGGTCAACCTTCATGCGCTTGGCCCCGGTCTGATCCGGGTCGATGCCGAACGGATCAACGCGCTGAATGCGGTCGATCCGATGATCACGCTGGCCACGGTGCCCGATTTCCACCGCGCCGATCCCGGCGGCATGGTCGCCACCGCCAAGATCATCTCCTACGCCGTGCCGGATGAGGCGCTGACGGCCGCCACCCGCGATGTGGCCGGGGCGATCCGCCTGATCCCGCCACAGCTGCGCCGCGCCACCCTGATCGAGACGCGCACCAGCGCGCAGACGCCCCCGGACAAGGGGCGCGCCGCGATGATCGGACGGCTCGACCGGTTCGACATGGCGATGGCGCCCCGGCAGGTGGTGCCGCATCGCGAGGCGGAGCTGGCCGCCGCGCTTGCGAGCCTTGGCGATGACAGCGATCTGATCCTGATCCTCACCGCCTCGGCCACCTCGGATCCCCTGGATGTGGCGCCCTCGGCGCTGCGCCGGGCGGGCGGAGAGGTTCTGCGCTTTGGAATGCCGGTGGATCCCGGCAACCTGCTGTTTCTCGGCCAGCTGTCCGGGCGGCCGGTGCTGGGCCTGCCGGGCTGTGCGCGCTCGCCTGCGCTCAATGGGGCGGATTGGGTGCTGGAACGGCTGGTCTGCGGCATCGAGGTCAGCAGCGCCGATATCGCCGCCATGGGCGTCGGCGGCCTCTTGAAGGAAATCCCCACACGTCCCCGCCCAAGGCGCAGCGATCTCTGACCCCGACCTGCGGCTGCACCTGCGACTTTAGTCGTGGCGATGCGATTAGGGCTTCGCGCCGGCAAGCTCCCCGTGCTTAACTTCGGCCAGCGAGTTTTTGCGAGCCAAGGGAGGAGTTGATGGTGAAAGTCACAATGACCGTAAACGGTCGGACTGCCAGCGGAGAGGTCGAAGGGCGCACGCTGCTGTCCAGTTTCCTGCGAGAAGATCTGGGGCTGACCGGCACCCATGTCGGCTGCGACACCAGCCAATGCGGCGCCTGTGTCGTGCATGTGGATGGCAAAGCGGTGAAATCCTGCACCATGCTGGCGGCCGAAGCCGAGGGCGCAGATGTCGCCACCATCGAAGGGCAGGCTGCCCCCGATGGCACGCTCAACGTCATTCAACAGGCGTTTCAGGACCACCACGGGCTGCAATGCGGCTTCTGCACGCCGGGCATGGTGATGTCCGCAGCCGCGCTGTTGAAGGACAATCCAAAACCCAGCGAACAGGAAATCCGCGAATACCTTGAGGGCAACCTGTGCCGCTGCACCGGCTACCACAATATCGTGAAGGCGATCATGGCGGCCTCGGGTCAGGACATCTCTGCGCTGGCGGCCGAATAACGCCCGCCGCAGCTGCAAAAGGACCCACGACTGAACCACAGCATGACCAAGAGGTCTGCCTCTGCGCAGACCGTCCAGGGAGGAAATTTGGACAATGCCAAAGGATAGCGGCATCGGCGCCAGCCCGAAACGGCGCGAAGACATCAGGTTCCTGACCGGAACCGGCAATTACACGGACGACATTAATCTCAACGGCCAGGCTTATGTGCATTTCCTGCGCTCGGATGTGGCCCATGGTCGGCTGACCTCGGTCGACACCGCCGATGCAGCCGCCATGCCCGGCGTTGTGCGCATCTTCACCGGCGCGGACTTCGAAGGTGTCGGCGGGCTGCCCTGCGGCTGGCAGGTTACCGACCGCTTTGGCGAGGTGATGCAGGAACCGGCCCATCCGGTGCTGGCCCAGGGCAAGGTGCGCCATGTCGGCGATCCCATCGCCGCCGTTGTGGCCGAGACCCCGGAACAGGCGCGTGATGCCGCCGACGCGATTGTGGTCGACATCGAAGAGCTGCCCGCCGTCATCAACATGAAAGAAGCGGTCAAGGATGGCGCCACGAAGGTGCATGATGATCTGACCTCAAACCTCTGTTATGACTGGGGATTTGTCGAGGATAACCGCGAGGCGGTGGATCAGGCGATCAAGGACGCCGCCCATGTCACCACGCTGGAGCTGGTCAACAACCGTCTGGTCGCGAACCCGATGGAGCCACGCGTGGCGGTCGGGGATTTCAACCGCGCCACCGGCGACAGCACGCTTTATACCACCTCGCAGAACCCGCATGTGATCCGTCTCCTGATGGGCGCCTTTGTGCTGGGCATCCCCGAACATAAACTGCGCGTGGTCGCCCCGGATGTGGGCGGGGGTTTTGGTTCCAAGATCTTCCACTACGCGGAAGAGGCCTTCTGCACCTTTGCTGCCAAGGCTCTGAACCGGGCGGTGAAATGGACCTCGTCCCGGTCCGAGGCGTTTATGTCCGACGCCCATGGCCGCGATCACGTGACCAAGATCGAACTGGCGCTGGACGCGGACAACAATTTCACCGCGCTGCGCACCGAGACCTACGCCAATATGGGCGCGTATCTGTCGACCTTTGCCCCCTCGGTCCCGACCTGGCTGCATGGCACGCTGATGGCGGGCAATTATAAGACGCCGCTGATCTATGTGAATGTGAAGGCGGTGTTCACCAATACCGTTGCCGTTGACGCCTATCGCGGGGCGGGTCGGCCGGAGGCGACCTATCAGCTGGAGCGCGTCATTGATAAGGCGGCGCGTGAGCTGGGGGTTGATCCGATCGCGCTGCGCCGCCAGAACTTCATCACCGAATTCCCCTATGCCACACCGGTTGCGGTGGAATATGACACCGGCGATTACCACGCCACGATGGACAAGCTGGAAGAGATCGCCGATCTCAGCGGCTTTGCCGCGCGCCGTGCCGCCAGCGAGGCCAAGGGCAAGCTGCGGGGCCTTGGGGTGAACTGCTATATCGAGGCCTGCGGCATCGCGCCCTCCAACCTTGTCGGGCAGCTTGGCGCCCGTGCAGGCCTCTATGAGAGCGCGACCGTGCGGGTCAATGCCACCGGGGGCATCGTTGTCATGACCGGTAGCCACAGCCACGGGCAGGGGCATGAGACGTCTTTCCCACAGGTGATCGCCGAGATGATCGGCATCCCCGAGGATATGGTCGAAATCGAACATGGCGATACCGACAAGGCACCGATGGGCATGGGCACCTATGGCTCGCGCTCGCTGGCGGTGGGGGGATCTGCGATGGTGCGCGCCACCGAGAAGATCATCGCCAAGGCGAAGAAGATCGCCGCCCATATCCTTGAGGCCTCGGACGCGGATATCGAACTGAAGGACGGCCAGTTCACCGTCGCAGGCACCGATAAGTCGCTGGCCTGGGGCGATGTGACCCTTGCGGCCTATGTGCCGCATAACTACCCGCTGGAGGATATCGAGCCGGGGCTGGAGGAAACCGCGTTCTATGATCCGGCGAATTTCACCTATCCCTCGGGCGCCTATGCCTGCGAGGTGGAGGTCGATCCCGACACCGGCAAGGTCACCATCGAAAGCTTTGCCGCGGCGGATGACTTTGGCAATATCGTCAATCCGATGATCGTCGATGGTCAGGTCCATGGCGGCATTGGTCAGGGCATCGGTCAGGCGCTGCTGGAGGCCTGTGTCTATGATGACGACGGGCAGCTGCTGTCCGCCTCCTTCATGGATTACGCCATGCCACGGGCCGATGATCTGCCGTTCTACAAGGTCGATCATTCCTGCCAGACGCCCTGTACCCACAATCCGCTGGGTGTGAAGGGCTGCGGCGAGGCCGGCGCCATCGGCACCCCGCCCTCGGTGGTCAATGCGGTGGTGGATGCGCTGCAATCCGCAGGCAAGGATGTCACCCATATCGACATGCCCCTGAGCCCTGCACGGGTCTGGGCGGCGATGAACGGCTAAGGGCTCATGGGGGCGCTGCCCCCATACCCCCGGGATATTTCTAGCCAGAAGAAGGGCCTCATGCGCTCTTTGGGAAGGAAGCGAAGATGTATGAATTTGAATTCGAGAAACCCGCAACCATCGCGGATGCGGTCAAGGCGCTGGGTGCGGAGGATGCCCAGGCTCTGGGCGGCGGGCAGACGCTGATTCCGACGCTGAAGCAGCGGCTGGCGATGCCCAGCACATTGGTGAGCCTGAGCGGGATTGCCGAGATGCGCGGTGTCTGCCCGGATGGCGATGCCATCGCCATCGGCGGCGCCACCACCCATGCCGAGGTCGAGGCGGCAACCGCCAAGAGCTATCCGGCGCTGTCGGCGCTGGCGGGCCATATCGGCGATCCGGCGGTGCGCAACCGTGGCACCATCGGTGGCTCGCTGGCCAATAACGACCCGTCCGCCTGTTATCCGGCGGCGGCGCTGGCCAGTGGGGCCACGATCGTGACCAACACCCGCGAGATTGCGGCGGATGATTATTTTCAGGGGCTGTTCACCACCGCGCTGGAGGAAGGTGAGATCATCACCAATATCCGCATGCCGGTGCCGCAGGCGGCGCATTACGAGAAATTCGTCCAGCCTGCCTCGCGCTTTGCCCTTGTGGGGGTGTTTGTGGCGCGGTTTTCTGACGGTGTGCGGGTGGCAGTCACCGGCGCCTCGGAGGAGGGCGTGTTCCGCTGGAGCGCGGCTGAGGCGGCGCTGTCGGCGAATTTCGCGCCCGCTGCGATAGAGGGGCTGAGCGTGGATGCAGAGGGCATGATCGGCGATCTGCACGGCAGCAAGGCCTATCGCGCGCATCTGGTCGGCGTGATCACCAAACGGGCGGTGGCGGCTGCGGCCTGAGCCATCAGCGCGAAACGGCAAGACGGCCCCGGCGATCTGCCGGGGCCGTTTGCTATCTGGTTGCTATCTGGGCCGGTACTGACTGCCGACGGCGATGATCATCAGGCGCGCAGGTAGCCGGACATCGTGTCGAGCAGCGTCTGGGTGCGCCCGGAGAGGTTGCGGATTTCCGAGGCGATGACGGCAAAGCCCTTGCCCTGATCGCCGATGCGCGCGGCCTCGATCGAGGCGTTGAAGGCAATCAGCTGAATATGACGGCCGACGGTTTCGGCGTTTTCGATGGCTTCGCGCATGCCGTCATCCCGGGCGCTGTCGCGGGCTTTCTGCGCGTCGAACATGTCTTTGGTCATGTCGATCAGAAAGGCGGAGACCTCCGGTTCGACCTTGTACAGCGCCTGCGCCGTGAGGGAGGGCATGTCGCGTACCCGCTTCAGCACCTCGGCATCCGATTTCGTGTTCAGTACCTCGGCAAAAGGGGTCAGCGCGTCGATGGATTTCTTCCGTTGCAGGCAGAGATCCTCGGGCAGTTCGTATTCGCTTTCGGCCAGCAGCTTGTCCAGGCCCTGGGTCAGCATCTCATAGGCGGATCTGATCCGGCTCACCGACTGGTCCAGCAGGTCTTTCATCGTGTCGGGCGCGTGCTGGGTGTCTTCATTGGCCAGCACCACCAGCGCGAGAGAGGCGGCGCGGCAGGGCGCGATGGCCATGAAGGCACTGTTTTGGACGTCGCTGAGAGGCTTCAAGGGAGGCTCCATATTTGGCGGTGATTTTATTGTCGGCGGCGACCGAACGTCCTCTATCAGGTAAGCTGCGGGCGTAAATAAAACGTGACCATAAAATACATCTAAGCCGTGTGGCGCGAAAAAATATCATCGGTGCCAATGGTGCAAGCCATTGCCGCGACGACGAAAAAACCCCGCTCCGATTGGGGCGGGGTTCGAACGGTCGCGCGTGTGATCGCGGTTATTTCTGCGGCAGGGGGCCGATCATCATGATCATCTGACGGCCTTCCATCTTGGGCATGTTTTCGACCTTGCCCAGTTCCTTGATGTCTTCTGCAACACGCAGCAGCAGGTCGCGGCCCAGGTTCTGGTGGGCCATCTCGCGGCCACGGAAGCGCAGGGTGATCTTTACCTTGTCGCCGTTTTCCAGGAACTTGTACACGTTGCGCATCTTCACTTCGTAGTCGTGGGTGTCCGTATTGGGACGGAACTTCACCTCTTTGACTTCGATGATCTTCTGCTTCTTGCGTGCTTCGCTTTCCCGCTTCTGCTGTTCATATTTGAACTTGCCGTAATCCATGATCTTGCACACGGGCGGGGTGGCATTGGGCGAAATCTCGACCAGATCGAGACCGGCCTCTTCTGCCATCTGCATCGCCTTGGCGGGGTGGACCACGCCAACGTTTTCCCCCTCAGCGCCGATCAGGCGAATCTCAGGAGCACGGATTTTTTCGTTGATGCGCGGGCCGGTGTCGCGTTGCGGCGGCGCATTATGGGGTCTGCGGGCTATGACGTCTATCCTTCTGTCACTTCGGAAAAGTGCCCGGAAAGTAACGGTCCCGGGCCTGCGATTCAAGTCAATTGCGGGTATGACTGCGCATACCGCTGTTTTCAAGGTTTGTTTGCACAGAACAGCGTCATCAAAGGGTTAATTCTGCCTTGCGCTGATGTCGGCAGGCCGGGGTGGGCCAGACTGGCGGTGTTTGGCCGATGGCGGCGCCTGCCATTTATTCCCCTTGTAGTTTCAGGCGCCTAGCCCCAAGTGCTAAGCCATAAGCCTTGCCATGCTGCGGGGCATATGGAGAGATAAGGAGATCCATCATGAAACCGATCGTCATTGGCCTGGGTGTGGGAGCCGTCGCATTGGGCGGATATTTCTACGTCTCCTCCATGGGGACCGATCCCGAAACCGGCGCGCCTGCGACTGAAACCGTTGTGGTGACACCGGAGGCAGAACCTGCCGGTGAGACTGCCGCAGAGGTCGCTGCCGAAATCGAGAATGATGTGGCCACCGCCGCCGAAGAGGTCGAAGGCGCTGTCGACAGCTCCGTCGATGCGGCTGCAAAGGCCGTGAGCGATGCGGCCGCAGCGGTTGCCGAGGCGACCGAGGAAACCGTGAACGAGATTGCCGAAGGTGTCACCGACACTGCCAATCAGTTGCAGGACAGCACTGCGGCTGCTGTGGATGCGGCGGGTGACGAGGCAGCGGCGGCAGGTGATGCAGTTGCCGATACGGCAGCGGCGGCAGGCCAGGCGGCAGAGGATGTTGCCAATGACGCCGCCGAAACCGCCGAGGCGGCAGGCGACAGCGTGGCGGATGCCGCCTCCGATGCAACGGCTGCGGCTGAAGAGAACGGCGAAGCCGCCAGAGACGCGCTGCTGACGCCTGCGGGCTTTGACTATGACAAGGTGATCGCGATGATCGAGGACTCCTCGATGGAGGCGACACAGAAGGCGCTACTGGTCACCACCCTGGGTCAGGCGCGTGACAATCCGGCCCTGCTGGAAGCGACGCTGAAACGCATCAAGGACGCGCTGCCGCAGTAACGCGGGCAGATGTGCCAGACGACAAAGGCCCCCGCCAAACTCTGGCGGGGGCCTTTTTACATCAGTGCCGTCGCTGCGGATCAGTCGAGGAAGGCTTTTTCCACCACGAAATGCGCAGGCTTGGAATTGGCGCCTTCTTCCAGACCATAGGTGTTTTCAAACAGGTCCTTCAGTTCGAGGTTGAACGCCAGGTTGCCACAGATCATCGCGCGGTCGCTTTCGGGGTTCAGCGGCGGCACGCCAAGATCGGCAAAGGCCTCGCCCGAGCGCATCAGATCGGTGATCCGGCCCATCTTGGGGCTCTCCTCGCGGGTGGTGGTCGGGTAGTATTTGATCTTCTTCCAGAAGCCTTCGCCAATCACCTCATTGAGCAGCTCATCGGTCTTCAGGCTTTCGATCAACTCGCGGCCATAGGTCAGCTCCCCGACTTCGCGGCAGGTGTGGGTGATGATCACCTCATCAAATTTCTCATAGGTTTCCGGTTCGCGCAGCAGGCTGGCAAAGGGCGCGAAACCGGTGCCGGTGGCAAAGAACCAGATGCGTTTGCCGGGGACCAGCGCGTCATGCACCAGCGTGCCGACGGGTTTGGGGCGCAGGATAATCTCATCGCCCACCTTGATGTGCTGCAAACGCGAGGTCAGCGGGCCGTCCTGCACCTTGATCGAGTAGAATTCCATTTCCTCGTCCCAGCTGGGCGAGGCGATGGAATAGGCGCGCAGCAGCGGTTTGACCTTACCGGTCTTGGGGTCGGGATCGTTCATCAGACCGATCATCACAAACTCGCCCGAGCGGAACCGCAGGGAGGCAGGCCGGGTCACCCGGAAGGAAAACAGTCGATCCGTCCAGTGCTTGACCTCGGTCACGGTCTGGGCGTCGGGCAGGGCCGGTACGGCTTTGGCCGGTTTCGGATCGTTGGCAATGTCGGTCACAGCTTCAGTCACGGGGGTCATCTCGTTCATCGGTTGCTCTGCCGGAGGAGTAGCCGGCACCTCTGATTAGTCTTTGATACAGGTCAGGAAAACCCCCTGTTTTGCGAAACCGGCTCCGCGCAGGGCGCAAGGGAGCCGGGCCGACAGCGGGTCGTCCCATGAAGCGGAAGGGGGCTGGCTCAGCGCGCGGCGGTGCCGCGCAGGCGGGCCTGATAGTCATGCGCCTGCCAGTTGGCACGGTCGAGCCACTGGTCCTCGGGCTGGCGGGTGGCCAGATCGTCGCTGATCTCCACCTCGTCAAACCCGGAGCGCCGTGCCATCGCATATTGATCGGCCAGCACATGGCCATAGGCGCGCAGACGGCCGGTGTAGCCTGCCAGCCGCAGGCGCCGGGCAAGGGTAAAGCCCCGGCCATCGGCAAAGCTGGGGAAATGAATACGGATCATCTCCAGCCCTGGCAGCTGGTTGGACAGCGCCGAAGGGTCGGCATCAGGCTGCATCTCAATGGCGGTGTCGCTGTCAAAGCCCGCTGTCCAGCTGTCGGGGCCAAAGCCCGTATCGGTCACAATCACGCTCATCTATCAGGCTCCTGTGCGAATGAATTTGCCATCCACCACGTGGATGCCGCATTCTTCCTTGTCTTGGTTGCGCCAGCGCCCGGCCCGCGGATCTTCGCCTTCCTTGACGGGCGAGGTGCAGGGGGCGCAGCCGATTGAGGGGTAGCCCTTGGCCACCAGCGGGTGACGGGGCAATCTGTTTTCATCCATATAGGCGCGCACATCCTGCGGCGCCCAATGGGCGAGGGGGTTGATCTTCAGCCGACCGGTGGGGCCGGTGGCGGCCTCTTCCACCTCGAAGAACTCCAGCGCCGCACGGGTGCCTGCCTGGAACCGCTTGCGCCCGGTGATCCAGCCGTCGAACCCCGCCAGCGCCTTTTGCAGCGGTGCCGTCTTGCGCAGGGCGCAGCAGGCGTCGGTATCCGAGAACCGCAGCGCGCCATAGGGGTCTTTTTCGGCGATATCAGCGGCGCGGATCACCTGCACATTGCGCAGGCCCAGCCGCTCGCTCACCTCCTGCTGGTAGACCAGCGTTTCGGTGAACAACAATTCAGTATCGACAAAGACCACCGGCGTCATCGGGTCGATCACCGCCGCCATATGCAGCAGCACGACCGATTCCGCGCCAAAGCTGGAGACCAGCGCGATATGGCCCGCATCCTTCAGCGCGCCTTCCATCACCGCGGTGGCAGAATGGTGGCGAAAGCGCGCATTGAGCGCATCCACCTTTGTTGCCAGTGCCAGTTGATGCGCACTGCTGGGGCCTTGGTGTGTGTCAGTCGGTAGTGCCGCTGCATTGACCATGGTGCTAAGCAACCTTTTTCTGGGCCTCGGGGTAAAGCGCGGCCTTGAACGGATCCATGCCGACGCGACGATAGGTCTGGAGGAAGGTTTCCTCGGCGCTGTCGCGCAGAGAGAGATAGGCGGTGATCAGCCGTTCCACCGCAGGCACGATTTCATCATAGGCAAAACCGGGGCCGGTGCGGGTGCCAATGGCGGCGGTTTCTGTCGCGTCGCCACCAAGGGTGATCTGGTAGTTCTCCACCCCGGCGCGGTCGAGGCCAAGAATGCCGATGTGGCCGACATGGTGGTGACCACAGGCGTTGATGCAGCCCGAAATCTTGATCTGGAGATGACCCACCTCATGTTCCAGCTTCAGCTCTTCAAACCGGGTGGCAATCTCCTGCGCCACCGGGATCGAGCGGGCAGTGGCCAGCGCGCAGTAATCCATGCCGGGGCAGGCGATGATATCGGAGATCAGCCCGACATTGGCGGTGGCCAGCCCGTGGTCCTTCAGCGCGGCGTGCAGGGCCGGCAGGTCCGATTTATGCACATGCGGCAGGATCACGTTCTGCTCATGGCTGATGCGCAGCTCGTTATAGCCGAACCGCTCTGCCAGATCGGCCATTGCCCGCATCTGCGCGGCGGTGGCGTCACCGGGGGTCTGGCCATGCGCCTTGATCGAGATGGTGACGATGGCGTGGTTGTCATCGCGGTGCTCGGCCAGATTGGTATCCGCCCAGGAGCGGAACACCGGATCGGCATCATAGGCGGCCAGATAGGTCTCCAGATTGCCGCCGCGCAGTTTGGGCGGGGTGAAATGCGCCTTGATCTCCTCCAGCAGCACTTGATCGGTGCCGTCAAAGGTCTTGCGACGCTCTTCAAACCGCTCCTCCACCATCTCGCGGATGGTGTCGATGCCGTTTTCCAGCACGGTGATCTTGATGCGGGCCTTGTATTTGTTGTCGCGCCGACCCAGCAGGTTGTAGACCGCCAGCACGGATTCCAGATAGGGCAGCAGATCGGCCTGCGGCAGGTAATCGCGGATCACCTTGCCAATCAGCGGCGTACGGCCAAGGCCGCCGCCCACGATCACCTCAAACCCGGCAACGCCGTCGCGTTCGACCATGCGCAGACCGATGTCATGCGCGCGGGTCACGGCGCGGTCGTTGGAGCTGCCGGTGATGGCGATCTTGAACTTGCGGCCCAGGAACTGGAATTCCGGGTGATCGGTGGACCACTGGCGGATCAGCTCGGCATAGGGGCGCGGGTCGGTCAGCTCATCCTTGGCGGCGGCGGCGAAATGATCCGAGGTCACATTGCGGATGGTATTGCCGGAGGTCTGGATCGCGTGCAGGCCAACCTCGGCCAGCGCGTCCAGCATATCGGGCACATCGCGCAGCTTGGGCCAGTTGTACTGGATGTTCTGACGGGTGGTGAAATGGCCATAGCCCTTGTCCCACTTCTCCGCCAGCAGCGCGAGGGTGCGCATCTGGTCAGAGTTCAGCGTGCCATAGGGGATCGCCACCCGCAGCATATAGGCGTGCAATTGCAGATAGAGACCATTCATCAGGCGCAGCGGCTTGAACTCATCCTCGGTGAGAGAGCCGTCAATGCGGCGCTCCACCTGGGCGCGGAACTGGGCGTTGCGTTCGGCGAGGAACGCGGTGTCGAAATCGTTGTACTTATACATTTGCTGCGGCCTCCTGCTTGCCGTGGCGATAGTTGGATGGGCCGGTGCGGCGGAAATCTTCACGGAAATGGGTGGGTTCGGGGCCGTCAGCCCCCGCTTTTGCATCGGTCAGGTAGATGCCCACCACATGCTGCGCGTCTTTCTCCGCTTCGAGCAGGCGCAGCTGGGCTTCGGCCTCATCTTCGATCAGCTCGGCCTCTTTCAGCTCGCGGCTCCAGCCGTTGGTGTCGGTGAAATAGATCACGTCGCCCTCAAGCAGGTCGTTGGCGGTGATGATTTTCGGGGTAAAGGGGCGGGGCATCAGGCAAGCTCCATTTTCAAATCTGTCAGGGCCTGGGCGCTGGCGCGCGGGGCAAGGCCGAGGAATGTCAGCGCCGGGCCGGTCAGTTCGGCGGCGGCAAGATCGGTGGGCAGGCGGTCCAGCGTGGTTTCGATCACCCGCTGATTGGCGCGCGAGGCATTTTCGACAATGGTCATCGGCGTGGCGCGGTCGGCACCGTGCATGATCAGGCGGCCCTGCACGAAACGCGCGGATTTCTTGCCCATGTAGATGGCGGCAACCTCACCCGGACGGGCGAGAGCAGCCCAGTCGTGATCGGCAAAGCCCTTCATGTCGTGGCCGGTCAGAAACCGCACCGAGGCATTGCGCCCGCGCTGCGTCAGGCTCTGGCCGATGGAGGCCACGGCCGCGGAGGCGGCGGTAATACCCGGCAGGATCTGATAGGCGACACCGGCAGCCTCGCAGGCGGTGAGTTCCTCATCGAGACGACCATAGACGGTGGGATCGCCGGATTTCAGGCGCAGCACCTTCTTGCCCGCGCGGGCATGGGCCACCATGCGGGCGCAGATCTCCTCCTGGCTTACCTGCGGGCCGAATCCTTCCTTGCCGACGTCTTCCAGCTGGGCCTGCGGACCTGCAAGGGCCATGATCTCGGCGCTGACCAGACGGTCAAAGAGGATCACATCCGCCTGCAACAGCGCGCGCGCCACCTTCAGCGTCAGGAGGTCAGGATCGCCGGGGCCGGAGCCGGCAAAGGCGACCTCGCCAGCCACCAGCGACGTCGCGGCGACGGAGCCACAGGCCTGCGCGGGCATCGGCAGCGGCGCAGGGGGCGTTCGGGTGTCTGGACCGGTCATCTGGGGCCTCGTCTGGTTTGTTTGACTTACCCCTGAATATAGGAAATATTCCCCCTTATCCGCTATATGGCGCGGCAAATAAGGAAGATTGTTCCAGCTGGCGGCAGATGCAGGCGGGTTGATCCCCAAACAAGGAGAAAACAGGAATGACAGTGCGGATCGACGGCACGGACCGGAAAATTCTGGCGGAGCTGCAACGCGATGCGGGCCAGTCGCTGGATGAAATCGCCCGCCGTGTGGGCAGTTCCAAGACGCCGGTGTGGAATCGCATTCGCAAGCTGCGCGAGGCGGGCGTCATCGGGCGGCAGACCATGGTGCTGGATGCCGAGGCGCTGGGGTTTGAGGCCTGTTTCTTTGTGCTGATCCGCACCTCGGCCCATGAGGCGGAGTGGCAGGCGAAGTTCCTGAAGGCGTTGCAGGATCGCCCGGAGGTGCAGGAGGCGCACCGGCTGGCGGGGGATATCGACTATATCCTGAAGGTGCGGGTGAAGAACGCCCGTGCCTATGACAACTTCTATCAGGCGCTGATTTCCGAGGTGCGGGTGCATAATGTCACGGCCCTGCTGTCGATGGAGGAGATCAAATCCACCACCCTGCTGCCGCTAGAAGCCATCGCAGAGGAATAGCGCGCGGCCGTCAGATGGTGGCAAAGGAAAGGGGGCGCTGCCCCCTTTTTTGTGACCCACGCCTGCGGCGCAGGTCACATCCCCCGGAGTATTTCTGGAAAGATGACGGGGCGGCGGGGCAGCCAGTCTGGACGCTGGGCTTGCGCAGCGGGGGCGCTCCGGCAATGGTGAGGCATTTGCAGTTGAGTTGACTTGATCATGGCCATTTCCCCATCCTCCGCGGCACCTGTGGGTGCGGTGACGGCCCGCCTGCTGTTTCTGCTGCTGTTGTTCTGCGGCACGATCTGCACCGCCATGATTGTGCCCTTCATGAGCTATTTTCTGGTCAGGGGGTTGGGGTATGAGCCCTGGATCATCAGCGTTTATGCCGGGATGGCGATCAGCCTCACCCTGGTGGCCAACCGGCAGTTTGCCCGCCGCATCGATGCCGGCGCGCGGGTGTTTCCCTTGATCGGACTGGCCGCGGCGGGGTTTGTGTTTGCGGCGGGATCGCTGGCGCTGCTGCCCGCGCTCTGGGTGGTGCTGACGGCGGGTGTTATAGGGTTCGGGATCAGTTCCAGCGCGGTGTCGACCATGTTCAGCCTCGGCGGCAGTCTGGCCGAGCGTCACAAGGTGGAGCGGGTGCGGTTCAATGCGCATATGCGGGCCACGACTTCAACGGCCTGGATGATCGGCCCGGCTGTCACGTTTCTGATTGCGGATGGGATTGGTCTTCGGGCGGTGTTTGTGATGGCTGTTGCGGTGTCGATGGTCTGGATCTCTTTGTGGTGGTTTACGCTGCCCCGTGACATCACCGCGATGCCGGGCCGTGCGCCCGCGCAGGACAGCGCCGGCCAGACCGCAGTGGCGCCGCAGGGTTTGTGGCTCGCGGCCGGCTTTGTGTTCTGCCTGTCGAGCGCGCATTCGCTGACGTTTTCCGCCTTGCCGATCTTTTACGTCGAAGAGGTGGGGCTGCCCGGCTATGCGCCGGGGTTTGCCTTTAGCATCAAGACCTTTGTCGAGGTGATTGCGATCTTCTCCACCCCTTGGGTGATTGCGCGCATCGGCATGTGGCGGGCGCTGCTGGCGGTCACCGGGCTGGCGGTTGTGACGATCCAGCTGCTGGCGGCGGTGCAGAGCTTTCCGCAGATGCTGGCGGGGGCGGCGCTGGAGGGGCTGTATTACGGGTTCTATGCCAGCCTTGGCATCAGCTATGTGCAATCCTTTGCGCCTGACACACCCGCCCGCGCGACGGCGATCTACTGGAATACACTGATGGTGAGCGGGGTGATGGCGGGCCCGGCGGTCGGGCTGATTGCGCAGGCCTATGATTTTCAGACCGTGATCCGCTGCGCGTCGGCTGTGGCTGTTGTGGCTGCTGCGGTGCTGATCTTTGGACGGCCGCGAAGCCCAGCCTGAGGGGGGCGGTGGTGTTGTGGCAGGCCGCGCCGGCCCGCCACGTTTGGGGATCAGACCTGAACCATCAGGCCTGTCAGCCCGTGGAAATGGTAGGTGTTGTTATACTCCGGCGCGGCGGCCAGTTTCAGGTCGGGGCAACGCTCGAACAGGATCGGCAGGGCGATCTGCATCTCCATCCGCGCCAGCGGTGCGCCGACGCAGAAATGCAGCCCTGCGCCAAAGGAGGTGTTCACCTTCGCCGGGCGCGTGGGATCGAAGCGCTCGGGATCCTCCAGCATTTCGGGGTCGCGGTTGGCCGCCGCCAGCAGCAGTGCCACCTCATCGCCGCGCTGGAAGCTATGGCCGAACATCTCGACCTCCTCATAGGCGTAGCGGGTGAACATATGCAGCGGCGGGTCATAGCGCAGGATTTCCTCAACCAGACCTTCTATGCCGTCGGGGGCAAGCCAGCTTGTGTCCCAGCCCTGTTGCAGCATGGTTTTCACACCATTGCCCAGCGAATGCACCGTGGCCTCGTGCCCGGCATTGAGCAGCAGGATACAGGTGCCGATCAGCTCATCGGTGGAGAGGCTTTCGCCGTCTTCCTCGGCCTGGATGAGGCGGGTGATCAGATCCTCGCCCGGGGTCTTGCGGCGTTCGTCCACATAGGCGGTGAGGAAGTCGATGAATTCCTGGCTGGCCTTCGCGGCGGCGTGTTCGGTCTCGACCGTCTTGGAGGCCTGATACATGGCGACCATCTTGTGCGACCAGTCCAGGAGCTGCGGCGCCATATCCTCGGGCACGCCCAGCAGGCGGCAGATCGCGATCACCGGGACCTGAGTGCAATAGGTGGACAGGAGGTCAAAGGGCGCGTCCTGAGGGAAGGCGTCGATCAGCTCGTGGCAGAGGGTTTCGAGACCGGGCGCCAGCGCCTTGATCTCGCGGCTGGTGAAGGCGCGCAAGACAAGGCGACGCAGGCGGGTGTGGCGGGGTGGCTCTGCATCCAGGAGCGAATGCGCCTCGACCTGCAGGAAGGGGGCGAGATGGGCGGGGCTTTCGCGCGCCATCTCCGGCGGGATTTCGCGGCCAAAGCGGCGGTCGCGCAGCAGGGTATGAACAGCCGGGTGCGAGAAGGCCGCAACCATCTTGTAGTCCTGCCAGTAATGCAGATGTCCGTTCGCGCGGGCCTCGGCGTAAAAACCGTAGGGGGATTGGACAAAATCGGGGTCGGTGGGGGATTGGGTCAATGTCTTCATCTGCGCAGCTTTTGCCAAGGCGGCTGGTCAATGCAAGGGGGGCTTTGCTACTGTGCGGCCAATGACGCAGTTTCACGCACATCGCTGGATCATTCTGGCGCTTCTTCTGGGGGCGGTGGCGGCTGTGGCAACGGGTGTCTACCGGCTGGGCTATCGCCAAGCGCTTGATTCGCTTGCCGAACGCAGTGCAGCGGATCTGGCGCTGGCCTCGGACCGGGTGACCACGCAATTGCAGGTCTATCAGGAGCTCGCCGTGCTGATGGCCGATCACCCGACGCTGAAGCAGCTGGACCGCGCCGAGGCACGGGCGGCGGCGCAGGGGCTGCTGCGCGAGGTGGCGGACAAGACGGCGGCGCTGGATGTGTTCTTTGTCGACCGGGCGGGGCGGGTGGTGGTCGCTGCTGAGGGTGTGATGGGGCGCGATGTGACCCAGAGCCGCTACTTCCACCGTGCGATGCAGGGGGCGCTGGGCACCGGATATGATGTGCTGCAACCGGATGGGCGGCGGGCCTATGTCTATGCGGCCCCTGATTTCGACGGCGATGGCCGGGTGCGCGGCGCCTTGGTGGTGGTGGCTGATGTCGAGGATGTTGAGCAGACCTGGCGCGGCTCGCTGCCGGCGGTGTTTTTCACCAACCGGGGCGGTGAGGTGTTCATTGCCAACCGGCGGGAGCTGTTGTTCTGGCAGCGCAGCACCGACGGGCCGGGGTTGTCGCCGCCCGATGGGCGACAGGTGGCGCTTCGGTCCTGGCTCGAGGGGCCGCATGAGGTCTGGGATCTGCGCTGGTCGCCCTATCTGCCGGAGCGGGCGCTGCATCAGGCGGTGAACCTGCCGCAGATCGGCATGGTGGGGGAGATCCTGGTGGATGTGGCCCCGGCGCAGCGTCTGGCAGGATTGCAGGCGGCGGCGATGGCGGCGATCGTGCTGGCGCTGGGCACGATGCTGGCGCTGGCGCTGGAACGGCGGCGCACACTGGCGGAGGCCAATGCGGCGCTGGAAAGCCGGGTCGAGGCGCGCACGCGGGCGCTGTCGGCCACCAATATGCGGCTGACCCGCGAGGTGCAGGAACGTCAGGAGGCGGAGGCGGCGCTGAAACGCGCGCAGGAGGAGCTGGTGCAGGCGGGCAAGCTGTCGGCGCTGGGGCAGATGTCGGCGGGGATCAGCCATGAGCTGAACCAGCCGCTGATGGCGATCCAGCAATATGCCGAGAACGGCGAGGCTTTTGTGGCGCGCGGCAAGCCGGAACGGGCGGGCGAGAACCTGGGCCGGATTGCGCAGATGGCCGGTCGGATGGCGCGGATCATCAAGAACCTGCGTGCCTTTGCCCGCAACGAAAACGAACCGATGGGCCGGGTCGATCTGGTGCAGGTGATCAATACCGCCGTCGAGCTGACGGAGCAGCGGCTGCGGCAGGACGGGGTGGCGCTGGTCTGGCAGCCGCCTGCGGAGCCGGTCTTTGCCTGGGGCGGCGAGGTGCGGCTGTCGCAGGTGTTTGTGAACCTGATCAACAATGCCGCCGATGCGATGCTGGATCAGGAGCGCCGCGAGATCAGGATGGCGATTGAGACCCGCGGCGGGGATGCTGCCGCGCGGCTGGCGGTGACGGTGCGCGATATCGGTCCGGGGCTGAAGGAGCCCGAGAAGATCTTTGAGCCGTTTTATTCCACCAAGGCGGTTGGCAGCGCCGATGGCATGGGGCTGGGTCTGTCGATCTCTTACGGGCTCGTGCAGAGCTTTGGCGGCGATATCCGGGGCGTCAACACCGGCGATGGCGCCGAATTCACGGTGGAGCTGGACCGCTGGCGTGCGCAGGCAGGTGCCGAGCCGCAACAACAGGATGAGGTGGCATGACCAATCGTGTCTTGGTGGTGGACGATGATGCGGCGGTGCGGGCGGCGCTCGGCCAGACGCTGGAGCTGGCGGAGTGTGACGCGATCACGGTGGGATCCTTTGTGGCGGCCAAGGATCTGATCACGCCCGATTTTGACGGGGTGATCCTGTCGGATATGCGGATGCCGGGACGCGACGGGTTTCACCTGTTGCGCTATGTGCGCGAGGTGGACAGTGATCTGCCGGTGATCCTGTTGACCGGCGAAGGTGACATCCCGATGGCGGTGCAGGCGATGGCGGAGGGGGCGTTTGATTTCCTCGAAAAACCCTGCGCCACTGCGGATCTGATGACGGTGGTGCGCCGGGCGCTGAAGACGCGGGCATTGGTGCGGGAGAACCGCGCACTGAAGTCGCGGCTGGAAAGCGGCGATGCGGCGGCGCGGATGATCTTTGGCACCTCGGCGCAGGTGGCGGAGCTGCGCGCCCGTGCCCGCGCGGTGGCGGCCACCGGGGCCGAGGTGCTGGTGACCGGTGCACCGGGTGGCGGGATCTCCAAGGTGGCGGAGGTCATTCACCTGATGTCGCCGCGTGGTCAGGGCGCGTTTGTGAAACGCCCGGCGGCGGGGCTGACCCCTGATGGGTTTGCGGATCTGTGCCGCGAGGCGGCGGGCGGATCGCTTTACCTGGATGAAATCGCCGCCCTGCCGAAAGAGACGCAATATGCCATGCTGGAGGCGCTGGAACAGCGAGTGGAGGCGCGGGTTCTGGTTGGGACTGTCGCGGATCTGGCCGAAGAGGTGACGCGTGGCGGATTTCTGGCGGATCTGTTCTATCGGCTGGACGTGATGCGGGTGCGCATTCCGGCGCTGTCGGAGCGGCCCGAGGATATCCCGGTGCTGTTCAGCCATTACGTGGCGCAGGCGGCAGAGCAGGCGGGCATTGCCGTACCGGATATTCCACCGGACCATCTGGCGGCGCTGATGGCGCAGGATTGGCCGGGCAATGCGCGATCGCTGATGTCGGCGGCCATGCGTTTTGTCCTCGGCATGCCGGAGGAGGCGGCGCAATCGGCGGAACTGGGGCTGGCCGAGCAGCTGGCGCAGGTCGAGCGGTCCTTGCTCATAGCGGCGCTGGGCCGGCAGAACGGCCATGCCTCTGCCGCGGCCAAAGCCCTGAAGCTGCCGCGCAAGACGTTTTATGACAAGCTGGCGCGTTATGGCATCCGGCCTGAGGACTATCGCCGCTGAGCGCGGTCTGCTGTGTCTTTCGCTGTTTCTCGCCACGCCTGATCGGGCGGCGAGGGCAGTGAATGGCGGCGCCGCCGGATGGCCCCTTAGGGCGCATGGGCGGAGGGGGATGGGCGCGGGTGTCAGCCGGGGCCCATGTCCGTCAACCATGGCTGTCTGGACGCCTGCACCCTGCATGCTGCGGGGCGCGGGCCGGTCTCCTGCCGGGGCATGTGCCAGATGCCCCGGATCGGTGGACCGTGTGTCAGACGGCCCGGATGTCGCGACCGGCCCAATGTGACAGCTGCGGGTTAATCAAACGCGGGCAGGGCGCGCGGCGCCTGTGCAACGCCCCGGCGCCGCTGGCTCTGCCCGGTGCGGGCGTCGGATTTGAGTATTTATGGAAAGATGACGGGCGCTGATTCCCAAGACCGCATCCCGGGCCGCGTCTCGCGCACGCGCAGAATGTGCGGAAATCCGCACAGCAGGGCCGCCTCCCTGTGCGGGAATTCGCACAACCATGGTGGTGTCGCTGAGAGGTGACCTGAGATTGGTTCTGTAAGCTTTTGTTATAAATTCATAAATTTCCAGTCTCGTGACGCTGTAACAAAGGCTTGAGCGGAGAGGCCAGCGCCGTGATGCTGCCGTCGGGGTCTTTGCTGTTGCAAAGGCCAAGGAGATATTCTGGGAGGAAAGACATGAAATTTGTAACTGCTGCTGCCACCGCCGTGGCGCTGACCATGAGTGCCGGTGCCGCCATGGCGGCCTGTGAGGAAGGCGAAATCGTCGTCAAGTTCAGCCATGTGACCAATACCGACAAGCACCCCAAGGGGATTGCCGCCTCGCTGCTGGAAAAGCGCATCAACGAAGAGATGAACGGCACCATGTGTCTGGAGGTCTATCCGAACTCCACGCTTTACAATGACAACAAGGTGCTGGAAGCGATGCTGCAGGGCGACGTGCAGCTGGCCGCGCCAAGCCTGTCGAAATTCGAGAAATTCACCAAGCAGTTCCGCCTGTTCGACCTGCCGTTCATGTTCAAGAACATCGACGCGGTTGATGCTTTCCAGGCCTCTGACAATGGTCAGGCGATGCTGGATTCGATGCAGCGCCGCGGTCTGCAGGGGCTGGCCTATTGGCACAATGGCATGAAGCAGATGTCGGCCAACAAGCCGCTGATCGCGCCGTCGGATGCCAATGGGCTGAAATTCCGCGTGCAGTCTTCGGACGTGCTGGTGGCGCAGATGGAAGCGATCGGTGGCAGCCCGCAGAAAATGGCCTTCTCCGAAGTTTACGGCGCGCTGCAGCAGGGTGTTGTGGACGGGCAGGAGAACACCTGGTCCAACATCTACGGCAAGAAGTTCTTTGAGGTGCAGGACGGTGTGACCGAGACCAACCACGGCGCGCTGGACTATCTGGTGGTGACTTCTGTTGACTGGCTCGACAGCCTGGAGCCTGCTGTCCGTGAGCAGTTCCTGACCATCCTTGGCGAGGTCACGGCAACGCGGAACTCCGAATCCACCAAGGTGAACGCCGAAGCGCGTCAGGCGATCATTGATGCCGGTGGCGTGGTGCGTGAGCTGACGCCCGAGCAGCGCGCGGCCTGGGTCGAGGCGATGAAGCCGGTCTGGGAGAAATTCGCAGGTGACGTTGGTCAGGACATGATCGACGCGGCACAGTCGATCAACGCAGGCATGTAAAGGCCACAGGCTGAAGATCCGGGGCTGGCGCGACTGACGCGCCGCCCCAATTTGCACGGTGCGCCATCCGCGCCGGTATCCCATTATCCAAACATCGAGGGAGAGCGATATGGCGGGGGCAAAACCTGGCCCGACCGGGCTTATCAATACACTCGAAGAGACGCTGATTGCGCTGCTGCTGGGGCTGATGACCCTGATCACATTTGCCAATGTGGTGGCGCGATTTGTGTTCAATTCCAATATTCTCTGGGCGCTGGAGCTGACGGTGTTCCTGTTTGCCTGGCTGGTGCTCTTGGGCGCATCCTATGCGGTGAAGGTGCATGCGCATCTGGGGGTTGATGCGATCCTCAACATGGTGTCGGCGCCGGCGCGCCGGGTGATCGGGCTGATCTCGGTCGGCTGCTGCCTGGTGTTCTCGCTGCTGCTGCTGAAGGGCGCCTATGACTACTGGGCTGTGTTTGCCGATCTGCCGCCCACCTCCGGGCGCTGGTTTCCCACCGGTTTTGACATGTCAGCGCGCAGCCAGAGCTTCTACGAGGTGCAGGATGTGCCGATGGTGGCGGTGTTCGGATTTCTCGAAGAGCTGATCAACTACGGCGACTCTTACGAGAAACTGCCCAAAGTGGTGCCCTATGTGGTGCTGCCGCTGTCGATGCTGCTGATGTTGCTGCGCTTTGGTCAGGCGGCGGTGCAGATCCTGCGCGGCGATGTCGATCGTCTGGTGGCCAGCCATGAGGTCGAAGATGAAATTGCCGAGGTTCAGGCGCAGCGCGGGGAGCACGACTGATGGATGTCGTCCTATTGTTTTCCATGGTCATCGGCCTGTTGCTGATCGGGGTTCCGATCGCGGTGGCGCTTGGCCTCAGCTCGACGCTGTTCCTGCTGATCTATTCCGACAGCTCGCTGGCGTCGGTTGCGGGCACGCTTTTTGAAGCCTTCGAGGGGCATTTCACGCTGCTGGCGATCCCCTTCTTCATCCTCGCGTCAAGCTTCATGACCACCGGCGGCGTGGCGCGGCGGATCATCCGGTTCTCGATCGCTTGTGTCGGTCATCTGCCGGGTGGTCTGGCGATTGCCGGCGTCTTTGCCTGTATGCTGTTTGCAGCCCTGTCCGGGTCGTCACCGGCCACCGTGGTGGCCATCGGATCCATCGTGATCGCCGGGATGCGTCAGGTCGGCTACAGCAAGGAGTTCGCGGCCGGTGTGATCTGTAACGCGGGCACGCTGGGCATCCTGATCCCGCCGTCGATTGTGATGGTGGTCTATGCGGCGGCGGTTGAGGTCTCGGTGGGGCGGATGTTCCTGGCGGGCGTCATTCCGGGCCTGATGGCCGGGTTCATGCTGATGGTGACCATCTATGTGATGGCCAAGGTGAAGAACCTGCCCAAGGGCGAATGGCTGGGCTGGGGGGAAGTTGCAGCCTCGGCGGCCAATGCCTCGGTTGGTCTGCTGCTGATCGGGATCATTCTGGGCGGCATCTATGGCGGGATTTTCACCCCGACAGAGGCAGCGGCTGTGGCGTCGGTCTATGCCTTCTTTGTCGCGACCTTTGTCTACCGCGACATGGGGCCGCTGAAATCGGCGCCAAAACCGAAGGATCTGGGGCAGTTTGTGACCATGCTGCCCAAGATGCTGGGGCAGACCGTGGTCTATTTCATCCCGTCCTTCTTTCACGCCGATACGCGCCATGCCCTGTTTGAGGCAGGCAAGCTGACGGTGACGCTGTTGTTTGTGATTGCCAATGCGCTGATCCTCAAACATGTGCTGACCGATGAGCAGGTGCCGCAGCAGATTGCCACCGCGATGCTGTCGGCCGGCTTTGGTCCGGTGATGTTCCTGATCGTGGTCAATGTGATCCTGCTGATCGGTGGTCAGTTCATGGAGCCGTCGGGGTTGTTGGTGATCGTGGCGCCGCTGGTGTTCCCGATTGCGATTGAACTGGGGATCGACCCCATTCATCTGGGCATCATCATGGTCGTCAACATGGAGATCGGCATGATCACCCCGCCGGTTGGTCTGAACCTCTTTGTGACCTCCGGGGTTGCGGGGATGCCAATGATGGCGGTGGTGCGGGCGGCGTTGCCGTTCCTGGCGGTGCTCTTCGTGTTCCTGATCATGATCACCTATATCCCGTGGATATCGACGGTGCTGCCCAATGCGGTGATGGGGCCGGAGATCATAACAAAGTAGCGCTGCGGCGCATCCCCCCGCATATGAAAAGGCCCGGGAGAGTGTCCCGGGCCTTTTTCTATCTGGCGTTATGTCAGGGGCTTTGCCCCTCTGCGCTGGCGAGCATTCACCCCAGAGTATTGTGCGAAAGGTGAAAAGCGGGCACGGGGCGATGTCATCTTTCCCCAAATACTCCCGCCGGAGGCCGCGCCGTCAGGCGCGTTCAGTCGCTGGCGTCGAGAGCCGCGACAATGGGGGCGAAATCCGCAGCCTTGAGGCTGGCGCCGCCGACCAGCGCGCCATCGACATGGGCCACCGCGAAGATCTCCTTGGCATTGCTGGATTTTACCGAGCCGCCGTAGAGCAGGCGGATGGCATTGGCGGTTTCACCGCCAAAGCGTTTGACGAGGCTTGCGCGCAGGTCGTTGTGCACCTCTGCGATCTGTTCGACCGTAGGCACTTTGCCGGTGCCAATAGCCCAGACCGGTTCATAGGCGACCACCACATTCGTGCCGCTGGTGTCGTCCGGCAGCGAGCCTGCCAGCTGGGCGCGAACCACCTCCAGCGTCTTGCCGGCCTCGCGCTGGTCCTGCGTTTCGCCGACGCAGATGATGGCGGTGAGTCCCGCTGCAATGGCGGTTCTGGCCTTGGCGCGGACCATGTCATCGGTCTCGCCGTGATTGGCGCGCCGTTCGGAATGGCCGAGAATCACCGCGCTCGCCCCGGCGTCATGCAGCATTTCGGCGCTGAGGTCGCCGGTATGGGCACCGTAGGTCGCGCTATGGCAATCCTGGGCGCCGATGTCGACCTTGCTGTCGACGCAGACATTGGCTGCCCGGTAGAGCAGCGTTGCCGGGGGGCAAATCACCACTTCGGCTTTGGCCGACTTGCAGCTATAGGCCAGATTGCCCAGCTCGGTCAGCGCACTTGCGGTGCCGTTCATTTTCCAGTTGCCTGCGACCATCTTGCGACGCATCTGCGTATCTCCCTCAAAATCGGTGCTGCCTTCATGCCCCTGACGGGGGACAGCTTGCTGCTTGGCCTGTCCTAGCATTGTTCGGATTGGGGAACAATTCGCCTGTTCGCATGGAGCCTGTGGCCTGCACATGTTGAACAATACCGAAGTTGCGCGCCAAGGCTGCGAAAAACGGCAATGGGGCGTCTATTTTTTCAGGCCGCACGTCTGGGTTGTGATCTGCGTCTGCCCCAGTCCAACGGGGGCTGGCAGGTCAGCCTGCGGGCATATCCTTGAAGCTGATTGATTCCCCGCAGCCGCAGGCCTCGGAGACATTGGGGTTGTTGAACTTGAACCCGGCCTCCAGCAGCGAGACCTCATAGTCGATTTCGGTGCCGAAGAGGAACATCTGCGCCATCGGTGCAATCAGCACACGGGCGCCATCCTGTTCGACCACCTCATCGTTGGGATCGGGGGTGTCGACATATTCCATCGTGTATTCCATGCCGGCGCAGCCGCCCTTTTTCACGCCGATGCGCAGGCCGGAATGGCCGCCCTTGTCCATCAGCTTGGCGATCTGGGCCGCTGCCTTGTCGGTGATGGTCACCGCTTGTTTGCCGGGAATGCCGAACATCTCTGTCTCCACTATCGCGCGTTACCTCCAATTTAGGGGGGCGATGGCGCAGGCTCAAGGGGGGAGGGGTCAAAGCCCCATGCAATTGGCATAATAGGTGACTGTTGCGGGCCAGTCGGAGAATACGCCGACAACCCCCACATCCTGGGCCAGCACATCAAGGACCTGGTAGACGGCCGCATCCGAGGTCACCGCATCCGAGATCGACTGGAAATACCATCCGCCGCCGCTGGTCAGCGGACCGGAGCGTTCCAGCGTCCAGGTGATGATGTTCAGATCGGCCTCCTGCGCGGCCCGTGCATAGGCGGAGGGCACGATCCGGTCGCCATCAAGCGTCAGCAGCATCCAGATCGGTGGGGCGATGTAGTTGAGGCCCATCTGCTTCAGCTCCTGCATCGAGGGTCGGAAGGTTGCGGGATCCATCGGATCAATCTGCCCCTCATCGGCGTCATGGCGGGCAAAGCGGTCGTCGAGATAGACCGCCTGACGGCCGAACTCCGGCGTATGGGTGAGCCAGTATTTGATATCGCTGAGGTCAAAGCTCTGCACCCAGACATCCGCCGCAGGGATGCCGGCGGCGACATAGGCGTCGATCAGTTTCTGCGCATAGGCGTCCTGTGTCATCCCGTTGAAGGGCATGGCGACGGCGGGCGCCTTCAGTTCGGGCGTGAAACGGGCGCCCAGCTCGCGGAACAGGGCGATGCTGTCGGCATGGCTGAGCAGTGTTGCCTCGCCCTGATGCAGATTGCTGCGCCAGGGGGCCAGACCACCCTGAAAGGCCTTGGCGCTGGTGGCGGTGGCGTCGCTGCTGTCCATCTTTGGCTGCAGGGTCATCAGCTCTGCCAGCGTCAGATCGCTGGTGCGGCATTCGGCGGTGGCGGGGGTGTCGGCACTGGCCGGGGTAAAGGGCTGGGTGCAGTGCTCGGCGAGGGGGCTGGTGAGGATATCGGTGGTGGTGTGCAGATCGTTCTGCGAATGGCGGCAGACCAGTTCCAGGTCTTTGGTAAAGGTCACGTCGCATTCCAGGATCCCGGCGCCCATGGAGGCGGCGGCGCGGTTGCCCTCAACCGTGTGTTCGGGAAACATCAGTGGCGCGCCGCGATGCGCGATGGAGAACTCGGTGGATTGCGGGGTCTGTGCGGCGCAGGATTGCAGCTTCGTTTTCAGCGGGCCTTCGGGCAGGGCTGCGACCAGATACGCGGGGCGCGGCCCGTAGCTGAGGCTCATCGCCTCGGGCGCGGTGTCGGCGAGGGCGGGGCCGGTCAGGGCAGGGCCGGTCAGGAGCGGTGCGGCAAGGGCAAGTGCGATCAGCGACGTCGGGCAGGCGAAAATGCGGGGCAAAATATGGAACTCCAAATTGGGTGCGCGCGCCCGCGGGTGGTGTTGCGCGCTGCCGGGGCAGCTGTCGCGGAGGATCGGGCGGCTGCGGCTGAGGTGCCGCCAATTATAAGGCCGATATTACGGGGGGATGGGCCCTCGGGGCAAGGGGGCGGGCAGGGGGAGGCGCATTTATCCTGCGTTATGATCGCGCCACGGAACGGCCACGGGGGGTCGGGTCGGGCGTCGGCTCGGGCGTCTGGGCGGTCGACAATGGCGGCAGGGAGTGCAGCCTCGCGGCGGATATGACAAACGCGGCAGGCCAGAAGCGCTGCCGCGTTGCGGATGGTCGGTGCGGACGCAACGATGGGCGACCGCAGGATCAGGCCAGATCGTTCCTGCGTGGGCTCACATGAAGCCCAGTTCGAGGCGGGCCTCATCGGACATCATGTCCATGCCCCAGGGCGGCTCCCAGGTGAGTTCGACATCGACGCTCTTGACGCCGGGCACCGGCGAGACGGCATCCACGATCCAGCCCGGCATCTCGCCAGCCACGGGACAGCCGGGGGCGGTCAGGGTCATGATGATCTTCACGTCATTC
This sequence comes from Phaeobacter sp. JH20_34, assembly GCF_048056095.1. NCBI lineage: Bacteria > Pseudomonadati > Pseudomonadota > Alphaproteobacteria > Rhodobacterales > Roseobacteraceae > Phaeobacter > Phaeobacter sp. JH20_34. The sequence continues at coordinate 432,820 of NZ_JAYMWT010000004.1, forward strand.
TCGGCAGAGATGTCGATCGTGTAGATCAGGCCCAGCTCGTAGATATTGACCGGGATCTCGGGGTCATAGACGGACCGGCAAGCGTCCACCACAGGCTCGTACAGCTCGTGGCTGACAGAGGAGGGGGCGATCAGCGGTGTGCCTTCCAGCGGTTCGGATGCGTTGGTCATTCGGGCCTCGGTTCGTTTCCTGACTGTTTATATAGGGAAGCCGGGGCCGGGGGTCCAGTGGCGGATCGGTGGCAGCTACGAGATGGTCGAGATTGCAGGCTTGGTGAAACTGAGGGATGAGCGGGCCGGGGCGGGTTCCGGCCCGATGCAGGCAGGGACAGGGGAGCCTGGCTGACAAGGCTGCACATGCGCAACGATTGGGGTTGTTTTTTGCAAATAAAGCAGCCGCTCATTGTGGGGCAAAACGCTGATCGAGGGTGAGAGTTGTCCTTCAACTTCTAAAAAGGTCACTTGCTGAAGAAAAATGCGGCACTCCGTAACAATGGAATTGCTCTCTGCATCAAATAAGATTTTCAATAGAAATTGGTCCAAAAACAGATGACTGAAAGGGGGATAATGAGTGGAAACTGCTTCGATCCGCCTCGCCATAATTGATGATCATGCGATTTTCTTGCAGGGGCTCTCCTACGTGTTCGAGAGCAGCGCTTTGGACCTAGACGTGACGAGTTTCACGACGGCCACCGATTTTTTGGCAGAGATAGACAGCGGTCGAACCTGGGATGTGGTCATCACTGATCTGGCGATGAAGCCGTTCAACGGGATCGCGCTGATCGGCGCGTTGCGCGCGCGCAATATTGGCGTTCAGGTGATCGTTCTGTCGGCGTCGGAAGATGCGAAAACACGGACCAATGCCCAGATGGTCGGAGCGTTTCGCTTTGTCCACAAATCGTGTGAAGAGCAGGTTTTGCTGGACGCCATCCTTGCTGCCGTCGATGAGGGGCCGCTACCGGCCAAATCTATTGAGAATGGCGCCCGTCGTACGATGTTCCAATCTGATGGAATGGACACGATCGTCCGCCCGAAACTCGGGCCGCAACAGCAGCGCATATTGTCGATGATGGCGGAAGGCTACACCAACAAGAGCATCGCCCGCGCCCTTTCAATCAGCGAGAACACTGTCAAAACTCATGCCAAAACGATCTTCAGGGAACTCTCTGTGGGCAACCGCGCCGCAGCGGTTCAAAGGGCGCGCGAATTGGCGCTGTTCTGAAGGCGGCTTTCCAGCGCGCGCCGCAAGTTGACTTCCCGGTCCGGCAATTCGATCCCGTTCCTGTCTTGACCGTGCGCATCGCCGACCGGGGCACGCAAGAGATAGGTCGTCGGCGCGAATTGCTGTAGGTCACTGATTTCGCTTTCGGAAAACGATTGCCCGGCGACGGGATCCAATACAATCAGATCGGGGACTTGTCCCAGCAGCGTGATCGCGTCTGCCGCTCCTTGGCAGGTGTCCGCATGGGCAAATTTCCAGTACCAGGACGAGACCAGATCCGCCCATGCGCCCATGTTCGGAAGGGTATCCTGCCCAATAACCAGGACAAAGGCCTGATCGCGCGCGACCTCGACAGGCTGGTGTGACAGTCGCAGCGACACCTGCGTGCCTGTGGTTGTGCTGGACTTGATCTCAAATGTGCCGCCCAGCTCTTGGGCAAGTTCCCGTACGATGCCCAGGCCCAACCCCTGGCCATTGCGGGTTGCGGGCAGGTTTTCGCGTTGGCGCACCGCCTGAATCTGGTCCTGTGTCATGCCTCTGCCCCGATCCGTGACCTGCCACCAGCTCTCGTCGCCGGTCACGAAAACCGACAGCTGCACATACCCGCCGGAGGCCCCGTATTTTACTGCGTTGCTCAGGAAATTTCGCAGGATACGCTCCAGCTTGGGGCGGTCACTCTCGATGATCCCCAGATCATTTTTTACTACGAAATCACAGCCTATTGCGGCAAATTGCGGGCGATACTCCTCGTCCAGCCGAGACAGCAGATCTGCCACGTCGATTTCGGTATGCGTCAGTCTTGATGCGGGTTGCTCCACATTCGAAAGCTCCTCGACCAGCGCCTCCTGACTGATCAATGCAAATCGGATTTGGCGCACCAAGACCGCCTGTTCCGGCGAAGTGGCCTGGCGATCCATCTCGGCCAGGAAGTTGCGCAGGGCCAATAGAGGCTGGGTCATGTCGTGCTGAATTGCCTTCAGGGAACGTTTGGCCGCGTGTTGGTGCCTGGCGGCTTCGGCAAATTGCTCCAAAGCCTTTTCAGCCTGCCGACTGACCAATTGGGCTGCGAGCGCATCCTTTGTCTTTTGACTGGCCGTTAAATTGGTGGCGAAACAGAAGCTGAAATAGAACAGGATGAACCCGCCATAGATACGGATCACGCCATCTGTTGTGATCAAGAGAAACAGGCCGAACGGCAGGAGTGAGCATATGGCAATGGCGAGGTAGCCAGGCCGGTACACGGTTCCTGCCATGACCCCACCGGCGGTGATTGATGTCAGAAACAGCCCCGCCATAAAAGTCTGGAGTTCAGATGTCGGACTGGCCAGCTGGATCGCGCAAATGCCCCAAACCAGGCCGGTAAAGGCTGAGATCGCGATGTGGCCCATCAGGTACCGATCAACCTGTTCCGGGGTCTCCTCTGCCTGAGGCCAGGCGCGCGCGTAGAGAACCGTGATCACCACCATGATCGAAGCAAGGCCCGCCCATAGGACCGCCTCGCGGTAGAGACGCACGGAGGCGAGGCTGACGGCGATCAAGGCAATCAGAGTAAAGGCGAAGCGGGCGGAACCTCTGGCCCGCTCTCGCAACATACGGGCTTCTTCTGCCCGTATTTCGACCGGGGTCGGTGGAACAAAGGCCTGGCTCATGCTGGGGTGGTTGTGACCGTCACATCACCTACCCGGCGCCAGAGATATCCTGCAACCGCCAGTCGCAGCACAGCGGGAAGCCCGGCAAAGAAGAATAGCAGGATGCCAAAGGTCTCCGGGCCATTTACGCCGGATTTGTCGAAACCGGCCAAACCCAGGATGGGAAAAGCGATCCCCATTGGCGCAACAAAGGCCATCTTGGAAGCCGCGTTTTTCAGGGCCAAATAGCTGGCAGCTCTTGGGTGGCCGCTGTCGGCTTCATCCCGAGCGACGATATCTGCAAGCATCGACGTCGGCATCACCGCGTCACAGGTCATGCAGGCCCCCAGGCCGATACAGATCACCTGCATCAATAGGATGTCGCCGGCGCCAACCATGTAGCAGCCCGACAAGACACCGGCGCAAATCGTGATCGCGACTGTCCAAGTTCGGCGCTTGCCGATCATGCTGGAAAGCCAGATCCACAGCGGCACAAAGACTGCCGTGCCCACCAGCAGCAGCAAGAACATCTGACCCACCACCGCAGGTGCATTCAGAACATGGCTGACAAACAGCACCAATAGGCCGACCGTCATCGCGTTGGCTGCCTGCACGGCAAAGAACGCAATCATCAGCCTGCGAAACGCGCGCTCCTGCAAGCAGTTACGCCACGCAGTCCACAGGCTTAGACGGGTCCGGGCCTCCCGGCTTTGCTGTCGCGGCGCCCAGATCAGAAAAAACGCCATTGCGACGGGCATCGTTATGAGAAAGGCCAGCGCCAATGTGCGCAGCGACAGACCCATCTGCGCCCCAATGATCACGGGCGCCAGTGACGCGGCCAGGGCGCCCAGGATTTGAAACACAGCCTTGGTGCCAGCCAGCACCGAGCGCTCGTGCACATTGGGAGAAATCTCCAAACCAATGCTGGAGTAAGGCACATCAAAAGCGGTCACAAAAAGCAAATAGCCGGAGATCACACAGAACAGATACACCGGACCAACCCCGTCCGGGGGCGAGAGCAGCAACCAGGCAAACAGCAAAACCCCGGGGAAAGAAAACAGCATCCACGGTACTCGGGGGCCGCGTGCGCCGAAGGTCCGATCGCTCAGCGCACCAATCAGCGGGTCCGTGAACACGTCAAACAAGCGACCAAACATAAACACGGCCCCTACAACCGCCAGCCCCAACCCCATGTCTATTGCGTAAAAGGTTGGCGCAAAGCTCACGATTGCGAAGCTGACCATGGCCAATGGTGCGCTGAGAACGCTGAAACAGAAAAGCTGCCAGCCGCTCATAACCCGATTGGTGGTTCTCATTATCTCCCCCAACTCATTTGGGTTATTTTGAACGCATTACTGTTTCCAATGGAATAACTTTCTGTTTCGCCCATAAAAATCACCCGTTCGGGTGATTGTCGCTCCCATCCTTAACTTATTAAAAATTAGCTTGTTTTTGCGTGTTTCTGGTCTCGGATCAGAGGTCGCAGGAAGGCTAGGGGATGGGGCCCGAAAGCTGTCCAATGACAATAACGGAGTATCACCATGGGATATCGCGGTCGTGGCTATCTGAGAAATACTGATATGGAAGTAGATGCGTCGGACGCATCCCGTGGACAATTCATCTGGACGCGCCGGGGAAACGATGAGGTCACCGGCTCCGAGTACCGTGACCGTATCTATACCGGACGAGGTGACGACACCGTAGAAGGCGGCGGCGGCAACGATGTCATGTTTGGTGGCAAGGGACGGGACACTGCGGTTTTTTCCGGTTCTGTGCTGGACTATCAGGTTTCAGGTTTTGGCCGTGGACCCTGGACCTATGTCCAGGGCGAGGACGGCTGCGATTTTCTGCACAGTTTTGAAGTGCTGCAATTCGACGATTTCACATTTGATCTGGCGGGCGACAACGCGCCTCTGGTGATCTTGCGCGATGATGGTTTGAGCACGTCAGAAGGTGACGCGCTGCAGTTCCAGGTGGACTACTACGATCTGGATGGGACATCGGTGGAACTGGTATCGGCAAGTGTTACCGGCGGCGGGACATTGACGGCGCAGGACAGTGGAGCCAGCCAGACCAGCCAAATCGGGGTCGGCGGCGGTGCAAGCCTGTCCTTCGATCCCGGGACCGCCTACGACAGTCTCGGCGCGGGCGAGAGCACAACCGAAACCGTGACGCTGGTGATATCGGATGACGAAGGCAATATCACAACTGTCACCTATGATATTGTGATCGAAGGACAAAACGACGCCCCTGTAGCCATGGCCGTGTCTGCGACCGTTGACGAAGACGGCCCGGCCGTCACAGTTGCTGCTGATTACTCGGACGTGGATGCCACCGACACCCACACATTCAGCATCGACACGAGTGCTACGCTGGGAACGGTCACCGACAACGGCGATGGCACGTTTGGCTATGACCCCAGCGGCGCGTTTGACAGCCTAGCGGTTGGAGAAACAGCAACCGACAGCTTCGCCTACACTGTGGATGACGGCAATGGCGGCACTGCGACCGAAACCGTGACGATCACCGTCACCGGCCAGAACGACGCGCCGGTCATCAATGTCGCAAACTCTGATCTGGTGGAAGAGATCGGCGCGGGCTTTGCCACATCCGGCAGCTTTGACGCGCAAGATTTCATCGAGGTCTTTGATCCCACAAGCGGCACGGCTTCGATCCAGACGGTCGGCGGTCAGGATGCGATGCGGGTGAATATCAACACCGAAGACAGGCGTGCGCCACACACCGTTTTTGATATTGTCGAGCAAGGCGCGCTGGAGGCGAACGACAAGGTCGTCGTGACTGTTCAGGGTGAAGTCGCACGGACAGGCGGCGATCAGGACGTCTTTTTTGGTCTCACCGATGGTGTCGGCCAAGTGTCGTATTTCTCTGTCAACAGCAGGGCGGGACGCCTGTATAACGGCGAGCTCAAGACGGACTCGCAGCCGGGAGACTCGCTACAGGATGGCGCGATTGAGCTGAACCTACTCAATCTGAGCGGCGGGCAGCAGAATACCTTTAGCCTCGAAATCGTCCTCGACGGTCTCAGCGATGTCATCTCGGTGTTCAGCAGTTCGGGTGCGCTGATTGGCACGTTTGATGGCTTTGACCCGGCGTCCTCAACCCCCGATCAAACCAACGCGATTGATCCGTCTTTGGGTCTCAAGCTGTTCCTGGCGAGTGATGGTGACAACGAGACCAATTACTTTGTCGGCCTTGACTACGATATGGAGATCACCCGTCAGGGCACGATTGAATTCAACGATGTCGATGTCACGGATGAGCACACGGCAGAGATTGATGCGGTGCGCTTTGTGGGCGATGCAGGCGGGCTGACCTCGGCGCAGGCGCTGGCCCTGATCGAGCTCAGCGTGAACAGCACCGCAGCGCAAGCGTCCGGCTCTGTGGACTGGGCTTTTGACATAGGCGCGGTGGATGCGGCCTATTTGGCCGCGGGCGAGACGCTGATGATCGAGTATGACGTGACCGTGCAGGACGGCAACGGCGGCTCTGACACGCAAACCCTGTCGTTCACAGTGAACGGCACAAATGACGCTCCGGTGGCACAAGCGGTGACAGGCACTGTCGACGAAGATCCGCAGGTCGCCAGTTCCGACAGCGTCGGGGCCCAAACGATCCCCAATGCCGGGCGTTTCTATGTCTACGATTTCGACACGGGCACGGCGGCGTCTATCCAGCGCGACGGGGGCGCGAATTTCACCTTTGATCAGATCGCCGCGCAGTATCTCAGCGAGGGCAACGGCGTGATCGTCCAGCCCAACCCCAATAGCACCGGCTGGGCATTCGCGGGCGAGGTGTTCGTGGATGGGACGGGACAGACAATCGCCTCGACCGATTGGGTCATCAACGGGGGCAACGGCGATGTCGACCTGTCGAACCCTCAGTGGATTTTGTTTGCCGACACCAATCAGAACATCGACAGCATCGAGCTGGACATCTCAGGCCTGGATCTTGGAGGCGGTGTCACGGTGGATGCCCAGATTTCGGTCGGCCCGCTGAACTACGAGTTTTTGCGGACGGATGATCTGCGTGTCGACGGCGCTTCTTTCAGCTCGACCCTGAATGGCCCAAGCCCCTCGGTTACGGTTGCGGCGGATGTCACCGATCCTGACAGCGATACCTTTGTGTTCACGGTTGATGACAGCGGCACCCTTGGCAACGTCATCAACAACGGCGACGGCACGTTCACCTATTCCGCCGACGGTATGTTCGAGCATTTGAACAGCGGGGAGACGGCCACAGACAGCTTCGCCTACACGGTCGATGACGGCGATGGCGGTCTGGATACGGAAACTGTGACGATCACCATTTTGGGATCAGATGACATCCTGTTTGCCTAGGGGACCAGTACAGCAATCGAAGCAGGCACCACATCAAGGTGCCTGCTTTCGCACGGTTTGCGGTTGCAGCTGTCCATTCGCCATACGTGTCTGGTGTCAGGGGGCGTTTCTGGCCGATGAGGCCGCCCGTGTCTGAAGCCCTGCCTTTCGGATGGGTGCGGAGTGTTGGATGTTTGGCATGACACGGCTGCCAATGCTCATTCCCCCCTTTGCCGGATGTGCCGTCAGCAAGCGGCACCAAAGATGAACCGGCGGCAAACGTCAGTTCGCGGTATTCGCTCGACAGCCGGTGCCGGAGCTTCCCTAGGCTATCGAAGTTTCCTCGACGGCTTTTCGGACGGTCTGGAAAACCTCCCTCAACTCACTCTTTGAAATGCCACCGAAAGCGAGCCGCAATGCCTGTGGCACAGCAACGGTTGTCGCAAAGGGGTCTGCTCCCGATGCCGAGATGCCGTGTTCTTTCAGACGTGTGACGATAGGCTCGGCGCGGACACCCTTCTCCAACGGCAGCCAGGCAAAACCTGCATTCGGGTGCGACAGGATGCGCGCGCCACCCAACGCGGTCCGGCAGAGCTGCTGGCGCTCAGCGCCATCCCGTCTGCGGTTTTCCTCCGAAGCCACCAGCGTGCCATCTTCCACCCAGCCCGTGACCAGACCGGAAATCAGCGCCGGGGTGTTCCATGTCGTCGCCCGGATCGCTTCAAGCAGTCTGTCGCAGTGGTTTGCAGGGGCGATCACGTATCCCAGGCGTAGCCCCGTAGCGAGGCTCTTGGAGAAGCCGCCCACATGAACGGTACGCTCCGGCGCAAGCGAGATGAGGCTCGGCGGCGGGTCCGGCTCCAGAAAGGCGTATGCAGCGTCCTCGATCACCAGAAGATCATGTTTGCGCGCGACGCCGATCAGACGGTGGCGCGTTGGTTCGTCCATGACTGCGCCCAGGGGATTATGGACGGTGGGCATCAGATAGATTGCCCGGATCTTTCGGTCGCGGCACTGTCTGTCCAGATCATCCGGGCTCATCACGCCGTGCCGCCCGTCCACCGGGATAAGGTCAATCCCCTGCAATGTCGCGATGGATTTGAAGCCGGGGTAGGTCAGCGTGTCGGTGGCGATGGCGTCACCGCGTTGAAATAGCGCAAGGGCGATGATGGCCAATCCATGCTGGCCACCGGAGGTGACCAACAGGCATTCGGGATCAATGGGACCAAGCGTTGATGTGAGGTTTTCGGCGATGATCCGGCGTTCGTGCGTGCGTCCGCCATGGGGCTGGTAGCGCAGCATCGCCTCAAGATCACCCGTGGTCGCAAGCCGCCGAAGGCCAGCACGCAGCATATCTGCATCGGCTGCGTCACCCGGCATGTTGAAGACGAGGTCGACGAGACCATCGCTGACGGTCTGTCGAACACCAAGCGTCGTCGGCAGGTCAAGGTCGCGCACATAGGTGCCGCGACCAGCCTCGCCGACAATCAGCCCGCGACGTTCAAGCTCCCCGTAGGCGCGCGTCGCCGTGGCGAGGGCGACGTTGAACTGCTCCGCAAACGCCCGATGTGTCGGGAGTTTGGTGCCCGGGGCAAGCTTGCCCTGCTGGATCACTGCCGAGAGCATGTCGGCCAAGCGTATGTATCTGGATTTCCTCATCTCTTCACTGTAATTAGTACAATAGAAAAATTGTCATATTTAAAGGCTCATGGCATTCCGATCTGAAGTCAACCTTCAAGGTCCACCCCATGTCCAAACTCATCCCGATTTCGCTTCTTGCCTTTGGCTTGTTCACGGTGACATTCGCCGTGAACCTTCAGGCTCCGCTCTATGATGTCTATGCCGCCGAAAGCGATGTTGGGGCGACGGCAGTGACGGTCGCGTTCGCGGCCTATGTCGGAGGTCTCATGCCGACGCTGCTGCTGGTTGGCGGGCTATCGGATCGGATCGGTCGCCGGGTTCCGATTGCACTGGCGCTGATCTTCGGAGTCGTCGCAACCGCGCTGCTGGTGCAGGTGCCAAGCTGGACAAGTCTGGTCATCGCGCGCTTCCTGCTCGGGATCGGGACAGGTCTCGCGACGACTGCCGGAACCGCCTATATGACGGAAATTCGCGGCGCGGAGCGCGCAAGGAGCGCCGCTCTGATTGTCACCTCCGCAACATCGCTCGGCTTTGGTGGTGGCGCTCTGGCGACCGGTATCAGCCTTGGTGTGCAGGGGCCAAGTTTGCTGCCTGCGAGCTATATCGCGCTGTTTGTGGCAGCACCGGTGCTTGCGGTCCTTGTCCTTGCATTGCCGCGGGTCGATACGCCCAAGCCGGTATCGGTTCTGCGCCTGCCGGTGTTCCCGGCTGGCGTTTGGGTTTTCGGGGCCGCGATGGCGCTGGCCTGGTCCACGACAGGCATGACCATTGCGGTTGTTCCGCTGGAACTTGCCGCGAACGACCTTGGCGGCTGGACGGGCCTTGTCATCTTTCTTGCGATCTTCGTGGGCTTTCTGTGCCAGCCGATTGCCCGCCGCATGACCAACGAACGGGCGCTCGCCCTCGGGTTTGTCCTGATCCCGCTCGGCTTTCTCGTTCTTCTGGCCGGTGTCTGGCTGAAGGTTCTGGCATTTGTTCTGATCGGCACCTGCATCACCAGTGCGGCCAGCTATGGCTTTACCTATCTCGCCGCTCTGGCAGAGGTCTCGTTGCATGCGCCGGATGATCGGGCGCGGGCGACGGCGGGTCTCTTCGTTTATGCCTATTTCGGCTTCTCGCTGCCTGTGATTGCCAGCGGCGCACTGGCGGACAGGCTCGGCCTGCTGTCGGCCATGATCGTTTTCGCATCTGTTCAGATCGTGGTGACAGCGATCATCGTGATGCTATGGCAACGGCGACCCGTCCCGTCCTGCGCCGCTGTCAAAGCTGGGTAGCAGCGCAACCGCTAGTTTTGAAAGCCACGGTCCGTCTAAGGTGCGGTATTGGGTGATCTCGGCGGGCCTGAGCCTATCACGGTTGGCCTGGGACAAGCTTGGTCTGGTCTCTCGGCGCCGCATCGCCTCAAGTATGCTATCGGCCCACTGTTCTAATGCTGCTGATCGCATGGAAGTCTGTCTCATTCCGAAACTGCCTATCGGCTTATGCAACGACGCTTTTTAATAAACGTTCGGTCATCAGTGGTGCATCGACCCAAGGGTAATCAGGGATAGTGTTCATGCAAAGAGCAATGCCGATCATTCCCGATATGAGCGTGTCGGTCCTCACTTGAACATCGGCTGCGTCCGGAAGAACCTCTCGGATCAAATCTGAAAAGACTGCGAAATGTGCCAGGGTCTTCTCATCGCTCACGAAGGTACTGACATCCGCGCGGTTCACGTCGTTGGACATAAAGACAAGTCGAAAATGATCGGGATGATTGGTCCAATAGGCGACAAAGGTTTGTGCCGCCGACTGCAACCGCTCACTTGGAGCAGCGATATCCGTTAGCGTCTTCCGGATTTCATCTGACATGTCCGATAGGACGTCCGCCCAAAGGTATCGCAGGATATCTGTCTTGCCCTCGAAATGCGCATAGATCGTCATCGGCGCGCATCCAACCTCCTTCGCCAGACGCCGGATTGAAATCGCTTCGAAGCCTTCTGCTTGGTAAATCTCAAGCGCGTGCTTCCCAATTTTTGCCTGGAATCCAAGGATATCGGTCTCGCTTCGGCGAGGTCTGCCAGCGCGTCTAGCCATGGTTGGACACTCCAATTTAATCTGGAACGCGTCCCAAATAAATCTTGCAATGTCAAGTTTTCATTAATATGGAACGCGTACCAATTATTATTCAGCCTCAGCGCCAACCTCTAGGAGACATGAAATGAAGAAGATCAAACTACTGAACGCGGTCGTCGTGATCATTGGTGCCGTCATCGTCCTCCTAGGTTTGAACGTCGGCCTTGGCGGGATAAAGACACTGGGATGGCAATCGACACGTGATTTCGTTTCGATCACCGATGCGGCAGCATTCCATGCTCAAGATAGTCACATACGATTTATTGGTGGTGTCTGGTTTGGCGTCGGTGCTGTGTTCATGATCGGAGGTTTTGCAATGCGCCAGCTTCGCCCAACCTTGATCATTCTGTCGGCGATGATCGCAGTTGCGGGCCTGTTCCGACTAAGCGCCATGGACACCGGCGGGGTATTCAGCGCTGCCATTGCCCCTTCGTTCGCCTTCGAGCTTGCTGGTTTTCCGCTACTTGCATGGTGGCTGATGGTGTCTGCCAAACGAGAGGCCTAGGGACAGGATCAGAAGGTTTCTGCTGCAACGCGTGATTCACGGTTCCGAAAACGGAGCGGTGAATTGTCTGATTTTTTTGGCTGACGGATGCGCATATGGCGCGCTTTGAGCCCTTCTTTCCCAAGTTCCACGGCGAGCCCCGCGTTGATGGCCGACGTGTGTTGAGCGGAGTATCTTTATCAATCGCGATGGGTTGCGCTGGTGCGATGCTCCTCGGGAGTACGGCCCGCATAAGTCTCTCTACAGCCGCTGAACGCGCTGGAGCGAGAAGGCATCTTCGCGCGGATGATGGCGGGGCTGGCCGCCGGGCACGGCGAAGAACAGGCCGTGATGATCGACGCGACGTATCTAAAAGCCCACCGCACAGCGACCAGCATGGCCGCGAACTATGGAGGATCAGGAACTGATCCAGTGGATCAATTCCCCGACGAGGGGAGGTGCGGCCGCCTGATCCCTTGCCCGGCAGGGCATTGCGCAGCAATGTCCAGAGAGGGGGCGAGGCAAGTGTAGAATGAACACCAAGCTGCATGCCATCTGCGACAGCCAGGGCACCCGCTCGATCTGTTCGTTACCGACGGTCAGGTGCGACTACATCGGCGCGCGGGCGCTGCTCAGTGGTCTCCCGAATGTCGTTTGGCTGCTCGGGGATCCCCGCCCAGTGCAGACCGGACGGGGCTTTGTTCAATCGTTGATATCGTGGTCGAAGTGTTTCACCTGGCCTTTGGGGCCCTTGAAGAAGTGGCGCAAGACCAGCCAGGCGATCAGCGAGAGGGTGGCGTAGATCAGCAGCAGCACCGGCAGGGTGATGCTGCCTGCGGGGGTGGCGACCAGCAGCAGGGCCACCAGCACCGCGCCGGCGGCAAAGCCTATCACGTCCTCGGCCCCGGCTTGATCCATATGGGAAAAGTCGGCGCATACAGCGGCAGCCCTGGTGCCCAACGCCCTGATCTTCATTCGCAAAGCCGAGTTCCTGGGCTGTTGGTCAAACCTCAACCACCTTGTCGGTGGAGACGCCGGGTTTGATCGTCGCGATGGAGGCATCAATCCATTCGCGCGCCTTCACATAGGCGTCATTATGCCATGGGGTCGCGCGGCCGACGTTGAACCTGCGGTAGTAGCAGGTGCGATATCCCTGATAGGATTGCAGGATATCAAAGAAGGCCTGATCGCCGGGTCGGATCAAAATCCGAAGGCTGTCTGGCAGTGCAGACCCCTGCGGATCTGGCGGCGCGGGCTGACATCGTTGTGACGATGTTGGCCGATGGCGCGGCCTCTTATGCAGTGCATCTCGGACGCGGCGGATTGTTTGCCTCGACAGGCAGCGCGACCTTGGTGGAAATGGGCACGATGAGGCCTGACCACATCGCCGATCTGGTCGCAACGGCGCCAGAGAATATCCGGGTGATTGATGCGCCGGTTTCCGGGGCGACACAAGATGCTGATCTTGCGGCCGTATTCGATGCGGTGAGCCGACAAACCATCTATCTCGATCGGTCCGGGGCGGGGCTGTGATGAAACTGGCGGTGAATTCGCTGATCCACGGGATTATTCAGACGCTTGCCGAAACGATGACCATGGCCGAAGCCTCCGGCATCACGTCTGAGCAGGCATTCGATGTGATCGCGGCCTCTGCGGCCTGTGCGCCAATGCTCAAATGCCGCCGGCCGCTCTATCTGAATGAGGCAGATCACGATGTCACCTTTACCGTGGCACTGGCCCGCAAAGACATGGAAGTGACGCCACAGCTTGCAGATCGGCTTGGCACTGCGATGCCGCAAGGCCGAACCACACTGGCCAAATTGATCGAGGGGGAAAGGCAAGTTATGGCGCCCGCGATATGGCGTCGATATCGACCTACATGCGAAAGGATACACCATGAAAGCGGCGCTGTTTGTTGGCGGCTGGTTGGCACGGGCATATGGGGGATGCGTTCCGCGATCGCCCGACCTATCATTTCCTGATCGGCGGTCAGTTTGTGGCTCATTCCCCCGGATGGCCGGACAACCTGCAGCCGCGCGAAGACCATATTGATTCCGATGTGACCATCTGCAAACCCGACGATCCGATTGTGCAAGACATCAAGAGTTTCCGCCTGACGACCGAGCAATACCATATGCTCGTCGATCCATCGAACGAGGTCCTGGCGACCACGACGTTTTCGGGCGATCATCTGTGGTGGATCGAAGGCACCGTGATCCCGGTTGTCTGGAAACGCCGCTGGGACAAGGGCCGGGTGTTCTATTGCTCAATCGGCCACGAGTTGGACGACCTGAAGGTGCCGCAAGTTACTGAGATTATCCGCCGTGGGGCCCTGTGGGCGGCGCGCGGCGCTGCCTGATGACACGATATTCAAGCCATAATTATGAGGACACGATATGAAGCTTCTCCGCTACGGCGCGCCCGGCGCAGAAAAACCCGGGCTTCTGGATGCGTCAGGCCGCGTGCGCGATCTGTCGGGCCTGGTCCCGGATATCTCTGGTGAGACATTGCGCCCCGCTGGCCTGAAGGCGCTGCACGGGCTGGACCCGGAAACGCTGCCGCTCGTTGACGGCACACCACAGGGCGATCTGCGCCTTGGGGCCTGTGTCGGGAATATCGGCAAATTTGTCTGCATCGGCCTGAACTACGCCGATCACGCCGAAGAGGCGGGGATGCCGATCCCCGAAGAACCCATCATCTTCAACAAATGGACCTCTGCGGTGGTCGGCCCGAATGATGACATTCAGGTCCCGCGCGGTTCGGTCAAAACCGATTGGGAGGTCGAATTGGGCGTCGTGATCGGCGAACCGGGCTCTTATATCGACGAGGCCAACGCGATGGACCATGTCGCAGGGTTTTGTGTGATCAACGATGTGTCAGAGCGCGATTTTCAGCTCAATCGGGCAGGCACGTGGGACAAGGGCAAAGGCTGCGATACCTTTGGGCCAACAGGGCCTTGGCTCGTCACAGTTGATGAGATCGCAGACATGGACAACATGGGGATGTGGCTGGATGTGGATGGCAAACGCATGCAGACAGGATCAACCGCGACATTGATCTTCAAGATCCCGCACCTCGTGTCCTATTGCAGCCAGTTCATGAGCCTGCAGTCGGGGGATGTCATTTCAACCGGCACGCCTCCGGGCGTGGGGATGGGTCAATCCCCGCAGCGGTATCTGCACGGCGGGGAGGTTGTGACCTTGGGTATCGACGGATTGGGCGAGCAACGATCAAAGGTTTTGCCAGCCTGACAGGATCGCAATTGACACCGGCTTACTGAGCCGGTGTCATTTGACCTGCATGTGCGTTTTCCGCGATCTTCTGGGCCTGATCGCGCAAGATGAATTTCTGGATCTTGCCGGTTGACGTGCGCGGGATCGGCATGAACACGAACTGTCCGGGCACCTTGTAGGGCGCAAGCTGGTCCTTGCACCACGCGCGCAATGTGGCGGCATCCACATGTTCACCTGTAGCCAGTTCCACAAAAGCACAGGGCGTTTCGCCCCATTTTTCGTGCGGCATGGCCACCACGGCAGCAATCGCGACGGCGGGGTGACGATAAAGCGCTTCCTCCACCTCAATGGACGAAATATTCTCGCCGCCCGAAATGATGATATCCTTGGAGCGATCCTTCAGCTGAATATAGCCGTCCGCGTGCCGCACGCCGAGATCGCCGGAATGGAACCAGCCGCCTGCAAAGGCCTCTTGGGTGGCTGTGGGATTGCGGAAATAACCCTTCATGACGACGTTGCCGCGAAACATCACCTCGCCCATGGTTTTCCCGTCGCGCGGCACTGGCAGCATGGTGTCCGGGTCCAGCACATCCAATCCTTCCAGCGGCAGATAGCGCACGCCTTGGCGCGATTTCAGCTTTGCCTGCTCGGCGGGCGGCAGATCGGACCAGTCCTGATGCCAGTCATTCACCACGGCAGGGCCGTAGGTTTCAGTCAGCCCATAGAGATGCGTGACGTCAAAGCCTGAGGTTTTCATATCCGCCAGCAGCTTCTCCGGCGGCGGGGCGGCGGCGGTAAAGAATTGCACGGTATGATCAAGTTGGCGCTTTTCGGCCTCGGGGGCCGAGATCATCAGCGACATGACAATTGGCGCGCCGCACAGGTGGGTGACGTGCTCATCTGCCAAAGCGGCCCAGATTGGTCCTGCCCGCACCTGACGCAGGCAGACATGGGTGCCGATGATCGCCGACAGCGTCCATGGGAAACACCAGCCATTGCAGTGGAACATTGGCAGCGTCCACAGATAGACCGCATGTTTCGCCATCGACGTCGTCAGCGCATTGCCCTGCGCCAGCAGATAGGCCCCCCGGTGGTGCGAAACCACACCCTTTGGATCGCCTGTCGTCCCCGATGTGTAGTTGATCGAAATCGCGTCCCATTCATCCAGCGGCATCAGCCAGTCGAATTCAGGATCGCCCGTCGACAGGAAGGCCTCGTAATCCTGCGCATCTGCCTCGGTAACGGGTCCGCAGAATTCAGCGTCGTCGTATTGGATGACAAGCGGGCGCACTGTTGCCAGCGCCAGCGCATCCTGCATCAAGGGCATGAATTCGCGGTCTACGATGACGATTTTGCACATGGCATGGTCCAGCTGAAACGCAATCACCGACGCATCTAGCCGGGTGTTCACGGAATGCAGGACACCGCCACACATGGGAACACCGTAATGGCATTCCAGCATTGCGGGCGTATTGGCCAGCAGGGCCGACACCGTGTCACCGCGCCCGATGCCTTGCTGTGCCAAAGCAGAGGCCAACTGACGTGATCGCGCATAAAACGCCGAATAATTGCGCCGCAACGGGCCATGCACCATCGCAGTGTGATCAGGAAAGACCGAGGCCGCGCGTTCCAGAAATGTCAGCGGCGTCAGTGGCTGATGGTTTGCAGGATTGCGGTCCAGATCGGTATTATAGGGGTTTGCGGTCATGGCTCAGGCGTCCTGCCATTGGGGCGCGCGCTTTTCGATGAACGCTTCGATCCCTTCTTCGGCGTCTTGCGCCAGCATGTTGTCGACCATCACAGCAGAGGCGTAATCGTAGGCATCGGGCAGCGACATCTCGCGCTGGGCGTAATAGGCGCGTTTGCCGGTTGCCAGCGTCATGCTGGATTTTGACGCAATCTTGCGCGCCAACTCCATCGTTACCGTTTGCAACGCGTCAGGTGCCGCGACGCGGTTCACAAGGCCGATTTCGGCGGCCCGCGCGGCGGATGTCATGTCACCGGTCAGCAGCATTTCCATCGCGTGTTTGTCCGCCACATTGCGCGACAGCGCCACCATCGGGGTGGAGCAGAACAACCCGATGTGAACACCCGGTGTGCTGAATTGCGCTGTGTCCGCTGCAATAGCCAGATCACAGCTTGCGACCAGCTGGCAACCTGCGGCCGTTGCGATGCCTGTGACCTCAGCGATGACGGGTTTGGGGCAATTCACGATGCCTTGCATCACGCCTGCGCACATCGCCATGACATGGGCAAAATAGGCTTTACCACCATCTCCGTTCAAACGCCCAGCGGTCATTTCCTTGAGGTCATGGCCTGCACAAAACGCAGGGCCATTGGCCGCCAGGACAATGACCCGCACATTTGGGTCGGTCCCGGCGGCTGCAAACGCAGCACCGAGTTCCGCCAGCATCGCCTCGGACAAGGCATTGCGCCGACGCACGTCATTCAAGGTCAGGCGCAATATTCCGGTCCCGTCCAGAACGCGCAGCAGGATGTCAGAGGTGGTCACGGGGGGTATCCCTTATTCGAGCGCTAAAGAATGTTGATTTCGACACTGTCGGCGAGGGTGTTCGCAATAAAGCAGTAGCGGTGCGCGCGGTCCTGCATCTGGGCCAGTTCGGCGTCGCCCACCGTAAAGCCGGTGTCAAAACGCACCACCGGATGCAGATCAATCCGCGTTACCGACATCTGGCCCTTGGGGTTCTTGCCCAGATGGGCCTCGGCGTAATCGTGGTAGCTGGCCACCGGCCAGCCCGCCTTTGCGGCCAGCGCAAGAAAGGTCATCATATGGCAGCTCGACAGCGCCGAGGCGAGGGCCTGTTCGGGGTTTGTGTTCTCCGGGTTTCCGCCCCAATCAGGGGCGGAATCGACCAGCAGGTCATAGCGGTTGTTGTATTGCACGGTGTGCTCGTTCGAATAGGCACCGGTTTGCAATACGGGCGCTGCGCGCTGCCAGTGCAGCTCAATCGCGAGATCTGACATTTCGGTATTCTTTCATGTAGCAGGACGTTAAGCGGCAGCGATCTGTTTTTTGGGATCATAGAACGGGCGCTCGCAGATTGTTGCGCGGACGGGGCCGGATTTCGTGACGACCTCAACCTGTGCACCGATGTTGGCGTGTTCCGCTGACACCATGGCCAAGGCGATGTTCTGCTCCAAACGCGGGGAATAAACCGCAGAGGTGACCTTGCCGATTGCTTCGCCACCTGAATTGATGTCCCAGAATGTCGTGTTGGGACCCGCAAGAGGTTCGCCGTCGATGATCAGGCCGATCTGCTTACGGCTGACACCTTCGTCCCTGATACGGCGCAACGCGGCCTTGCCGATGAAATCAGCCTCCATGTCGAGGTTCACCAACCGGTCAAACCCAAGCTCAAAGGGGTTGGTGCCCATGTCGGCATCCGCGTGATACGACAACATCCCACCTTCGATGCGGCGGATGGAGGATGTGTGGCCGGGCTTGAGGCCAAATTCCAGACCGGCTGCCATAATGGTTTCCCACAGCAGATCGCCTTTGGAACCGTCGCGCAGGTAGATTTCATAGCCCAGCTCGCTGGACCAGCCGGTGCGGGACACGATCAGCGGGATGCCGTTCAGCTCGACTTCGCGCAGCCAGTAGTAGCGCAGGTCCATGATCCCGTCGCCAAACAGCGCGCGCATGATCTCGCCGGATTTGGGGCCCTGCAATTGCAGCGGCGAGACATCCGGCTCACCAATCGTGACATCAAGGCCAGAGTGGATCGCAACCCCCTGCGCCCAAAGAAGAATGTCGCTATCAGCAAGAGAGATCCAGAAATGGTTCTCGGCAAGACGCAGCAGGACCGGATCGTTCAGAATGCCGCCGTCGGCATTGGTGATCAGGATGTATTTGCACTGGCCGACCGCCATCTTCGACAGATCGCGGCAGGTCAGCATCTGGGTGAATTTCGCCGCGTCAGGACCGGTGATTTCAACCTGCCGTTCAACGGCCACATCACAAAGTATCGCGTCATTCACGAGGTTCCAGAAGTTCTGCTCGGGATCACCGAAATCGCGCGGGATATACATGTGGTTGTAGACGGAGAACCCCTGCGCGCCCCAACGCACTGTCGCGTCAAAATAGGGCGACTTGCGGATCTGTGTGCCGAAACCGAAATCATCTGCTTGCATTGGAACTACCTCCCGTTTTGTCCCCGACCGCTTTGATCGGAGACTGTCAAAACCTTTGCGAGATGTAGTCCAGGAGAGGCGGCGAAAGTGGTCCGAAGATTATCACTTCTCAGACCATTCAGGCCGTTTGGGGGGCCATATCAGGACCGATTGGGCCAGAGCGGCAATTTCGGATTTGCAGCGGCCAATTTCGAGAGGTTCGGCAAAGCTGATTTCACTTGGCGCGTGGCAAAATGGGTCATGTAGCGGTCAATGCCGAGGTCTTCGGCATGGAAATCTTCCATCAGGCCTTGAAACGCGGCGAGGCTGGGGCTGATGATCTTCATGATGTAATCGACCCCACCACCGGTGGCGATGCAATCAATGATCTCATCCCGGCTGTTGAGAAAAGCTTCAAAGCGCTCAAAATCAGCCTTTCGATGACGGCTGAGGGAAACCGTCACAATCACCTGCGCGAAATCTGCGAGCCGCTCCAGCGCGATATCGGCATGATAGCCGCGAATGTATCCGCCCGCTTTCAACCGGGTCAGCCGCGCCCAGCAGGGGGTCGCGGAAAGCCCGCTCAGCTCTGCCAGCTTGGCCTTGCTCAACTGCCCATGCTGCTGGAGCGCGCTGAGAATGCGGATGTCTGCTGCATCAAGGGCAAGTCTCTTCATTCGCTCTGGTCTTTCCTTGTGTGGATGCGCGGTCATATGACCGACGATCACATGCTAGATTAGGATATCCCTACCTGAAAGCCCTCCGTCAGCTCAGTGGCTTTGCGACCGAAATGAGCGCGACCACGTCCAGCTGATCGGCGTTGCCCGCCAATATGGGGCGTATCTCCGTGTGATATCAGCATGTCGCGGGTAGACGTTTCGCAACGGCAGAGCAGGCCGACCCGGAGCAGAAAAAGGTTTCGAGCCGCAGCCGGATCTCGGTTGCATAACATCCGATCGCAGACTGGACGCTGGACAGGATTTGCAGAGAGGAGAGTCTTGCAAGACAACATAGCCTCTGGCCGCTTCGGACGCTTTGTTGCGTTCCAGCAGGGGGGACGGGCGCCAGCTCCGAATGTCGCTATCTATACACTGCTGAGCCTGACGGTTGCGGCTGTTGTATTGGATTGCGGGACTGGTGAGGCTAGGGGGATCCCCGCCCAGTGCAGACCGGACGGGGATTTGTTCAATCGTTGATATCGTGGTCGAAGTGTTTCACCTGGCCTTTGGGGCCCTTGAAGAAGTGGCGCAAGACCAGCCAGGCGATCAGGGAGAGGGTGGCGTAGACCAGCAGCAGCACCGGCAGGGTGATGCTGCCTGCGGGGGTGGCGACCAGCAGCAGGGCCACCAGCACGGCGCCGACGGCAAAGCCGAGGAAGATGAAGCCCGGCGCCAGCACCTCGACGATGGCGAGGCCGATGGCAATCGCGATCCAGACCCACCAGACGGAGAGCAGGGCCGTCATTTTCCGGCCCCTTTCAGCATGTTGAAGGCGTTGCCGAAGGCCTCAATCGCATTGGCGGGCACCAGGATGGTCTGTTTGCCTTCCCCTGCGCCAAGGGCATTGAGCGCCTCGACCTGTTTCAGGGCCACCTGATATTGCGCGGCCTCCAGACCGTTTTCGGCAATGGCTTTGGCGACCACCCCGGTGGCATAGGCCTCGGCATCGGCCTGAATGCGGCGGGCCTTGGCGATCTGCTCGGCGGCGTAGAGCTCGGCGTCGGCGGCCAGTTCGACCGCGCGTTTCTGGCCCTCGGCCTTGGTCACCTCGGCGCGGCGGGCGCGCTCGGCGTTGAGCTGCTGCAGCATGGCGTCGCGGGTGGCCTGATCGAGGTTCACGTCGAGGATCTCGGCGCGGGTCACTTCGATGCCCCAGTCGTCAACGGCGCTTTCGACCAGATGCTGGATCTGACCGATCAGTTGCGAGCGGTTCGACTGCACCTCATCCAGGTCCATCTTGCCGATCTCGGCGCGCACGATGCCGGCCACGGTGGTGGCAATGGCGCCGTCAACGTCGCGGATCCGATAGACGGTCTTTTCCGGTTCCAGAATGCGGTAGAACACCGAGGTGTCGATCTGCACCAGCACGTTGTCCTTGGTGATGGCGTCCTGGCTGGCGTTGGGCAGCTGGCGTTCCAGGATCGAGACCTTATGGGCGACGGAGTCGAGCAGCGGGACGATGAAGTTGATGCCGGGGCCAAGCACTGCATGCAGGCGGCCAAAGCGTTCGACCACGTATTTTTCGGACTGCGGCACGATGCGGACGCCCTTGAGGATCAGGATGATCAGGAAGATCGCGCCCAGGATATAGATGATGTTCTGCGTCAGCAGGCTCAGCAGGAGTTCTTCGGTCATTATGCCTCGCAATAAATTTGTATGCTATGGTATGCAGTTGGGGGTCGTGGACCCGGGATTCAAGCGTGGGGGGACGGCGCCCCGTTCCTCTTCTCTATGGCGTGTGCGGTGGTGGCAGGCAAGGGGAACGGCCCCGTCTGCGGCGCATCCGTGGCGTGCGGGGTGGGGGCTGGCTAGGGCTGTCGGGGCTTTGGCGCGGGCTGCGGTCATGCAGGCTTGAAAACCGCGCCGGGATAAGGCACATCCGGCAGGCTCTGCCGGAATGGTCCCGGATCGCGGCGGAGCAGGGTTCAGGTGGCAGATGATCCCGTAGGAAATTCCCCGCAGCGGCGGGACCACGCACAAGACAGCCCAAGGAAGAGAACATGGCGCCGAAAATCTCATTTGACCTGAAAGCCACCGATGGCAAGGCCCGCACCGGTGTCATCAATACGCCGCGCGGCGAGATCCGCACGCCTGCGTTCATGCCCGTGGGCACCGCCGCAACAGTGAAGGCAATGCTGCCGGAGAGCGTGCGTGCGACCGGGGCGGATATCCTGCTGGGCAATACCTATCATCTGATGCTGCGCCCCACGGCAGAGCGGATCGACCGTCTGGGCGGATTGCACAAATTCATGAACTGGGAGCGGCCGATCCTGACGGACTCGGGCGGGTTTCAGGTGATGTCGCTGGCGGGTCTGCGCAAGCTGACGGAAAAGGGTGTGACCTTCAAAAGCCATATCGACGGATCCAAACATGAGCTGACGCCGGAACGGTCGATGGAAATCCAGCGCCTGCTCGGTTCGGACATCGTGATGTGTTTCGACGAATGTCCGGCGCTGCCTGCGGACCGCGACCGGATCGCCGAGTCGATGCGCCTGTCGATGCGTTGGGCGGAGCGCTCGCGCGAGGCCTTTGGCGACCGTCCGGGCCATGCGCTGTTCGGCATTATGCAGGGCGGGCTGGAGCAGGATCTGCGCGAAGAAAGCGCCGAGGCGCTGAAGAAGATCGGATTCGAGGGCTATGCGGTTGGCGGCCTGGCAGTGGGCGAGGGGCAGGAGGCGATGTTTGACTGTCTTGATTATGCGCCCGGTTTCCTGCCTGAGGACAAGCCGCGCTATCTGATGGGGGTGGGCAAGCCTGATGATATCGTCGGTGCGGTGGCCCGTGGTATCGACATGATGGACTGCGTGCTGCCATCGCGCTCGGGTCGCACGGGGCAAGCGTTTACCCGCTACGGTGTGGTCAATATCAAGAACGCCCGCCACCAGGATGACCCGCGCCCGCTGGATGAGCAGTGCAGCTGCCCGGCGTGTTCGAACTATTCGCGCGCCTATCTGCACCATGTGTTCCGCAGCAACGAGATGATTTCGGGGATGCTGCTGACCTGGCATAACCTGCATTACTTCCAGGAAATCATGGGCGGCATGCGGGACGCGATTGCTGCGGGCACCTTCGAGGCCTGGCAGAAGGATTTCCACGACACCCGTGCCGAAGGCGATATTGAGCCATTGTAGGGGCCAGCAAGGGGGATGCGCCCGGATTGTCGAAAACTTGAGCGAATGTTCATCGGCGGGTCCTGCCCTGAACACGTTTGCGCCACAAATCAGCGGTGATCTGTCAATCAGGCACTGATGACCAACGTGGAGAGATCCGATGAATGAGACGGCTTCAACTGGACTTGCGCATTGTTCGCTGATGATTTTGCTGGCGGCGGGCGTTGCTGTTTTTGCGCTTTTGGACCATGGCGGATCCTATGGGGAGCAGCCGGGGGCGCTGGCGCATCTGACGTCGGCCGCGCAGCGGTAAGGATTGCCGGAGCGCGACTGCACCCAAGGCAACGGCCTGATGTCGTGCGCTTTTTGCTGCGATCTTTGGTAGGGATGATCCCGGTCCGCGTTCACCGGTTATGAAGACCTCGCTGCTAGATTCCGCCAAAACGGGAAGGGTCGCGATGAGCTGGTTACAGGCATGGGGGAGCGTGGTGCTGCTGGGCGGCCTTGTGGCTGCCTCTGGCGCTGTGGCGCAGTCGGATCAGGCAGCTAAGGCGCCGGGGTCGCTGGCCGAGGCCTCAAGTTTTTTCAAGGCACCACCGCTTGATGGCTGCCGGATCGCATTTGACGATCTGATCAAGGGCGGCTCCAAAGCGCTGCGGGGCCAGTGGTTTGTGCAGAAGGGGCCGGGGGAGACCGGGCTGCCGGTTGGCGGCCGCGTCGATATGGAACCGCTGCCGCAGCGCGCGGGTGAGGTGCTGACACTGAGATTTCGCAATGGCCGTCTGGTGGCGGATTCTGCCGTGTCCGGGGTGATCCCCATCGGCGTGCTGGACCGGGCGCCACCTGAGCCGGGCACGGGGCTGAGGGCCGAAAGCGTTGGCCGCGGCGATCTGGCGGATGGCGCGGAGGTCTTCCTCGATGAGCTGGGCTTGGGGCGGCTGCCCTGCGGGGTGGACCAGATGCTGCAACTGAGGCTGCAATCAGAACGCGACACCGGCACCGGAGACGTGTTGCGGCAGGATATCCGTCTGTTCCTGATTGATCAGACCCGGATGAGCGGCACCTACCGCGAAACCGGACCGGGTGGGCGGCTGGAACGCGGGGTGATCACCCTGATGCGGCGCTGATGCTGCGGGTCAGGTCATCGGCGGAGGCTGCCGCGCGCGGCCTTCACCATTTGCTCACCCTAGCTGCATTTGCGCCCTTGTGGTCCGGGCGCGCTGCGGGCAATGTGACACCAAACATTGAGGCACGGCGGTTGAAATCCCAACACCGCTGCACCAGATAAACAGCCAATGAGGAGACGCGCCGAAGCTGCCGATAATCGGGGCGGGGGCGTCTTGCCAAACCAAAGGACCGAGTATGCAAGAGCCACTCAATTCATCCTACCCCGTCCTGCCGCTGCGCGATATCGTTGTGTTCCCGCATATGATCGTGCCGCTGTTCGTCGGGCGGGAAAAATCGGTGCGTGCCCTGGAAGAGGTGATGACCGACGACAAGCAGATCCTGCTGTCCAGTCAGATCGACCCGGCGGAAGATGATCCGCAATCCGATGGCATCTACAGTGTCGGCGTGCTGGCCAATGTGCTGCAGCTGCTGAAACTGCCCGACGGCACCGTGAAGGTGCTGGTCGAAGGTCATGCGCGGGTGAAAATCACCGAATATCTGGACAACGACAACTTCTTTGAAGCGCGCGCGGAGTATCTCAGCGAGATCCCCGGCGATGTCACCACCGTGGAGGCGCTGCTGCGCACGGTCGGCGATGAGTTCGAGCGTTATGCCAAGGTCCGCAAGAACATCCCGGAAGAAGCGCTGAGCGCCGTTGGAGAGACCACGGAACCGGCCAAGCTGGCGGATCTGGTCGCCGGTCATCTGGGGATCGAGGTCGACAACAAACAGGATCTTCTGGAAACCCTGTCGGTGAGCGAACGTCTGGAGAAGGTCTATGGCCTGATGCAGGGCGAGCTGTCGGTGCTTCAGGTCGAGAAGAAGATCAAGACCCGCGTCAAATCCCAGATGGAGAAGACCCAGCGCGAATATTATCTGAATGAGCAGATGAAGGCCATTCAGAAGGAGCTGGGCGACAGCGAGGACGGTTCTAACGAAGTCGCCGAGCTGGAAGCCAAGATTGCCGAGACCAAACTCTCCAAAGAGGCGCGCGAAAAGGCCGAGGCCGAGCTGAAGAAGCTCAAAAACATGTCGCCGATGTCGGCGGAAGCCACGGTTGTGCGCAACTATCTGGACTGGATTCTGGCCCTGCCCTGGGGCACCAAATCCCGCGTGAAGAAAGATCTGAGCCGGGCGCAGGATATTCTGGACGCCGATCACTACGGGCTTGAGAAGGTCAAGGAACGTATCGTTGAATATCTCGCTGTGCAGCAGCGCTCGGCCAAGCTGAAGGGGCCGATCCTCTGCCTTGTTGGCCCTCCGGGTGTCGGCAAGACCTCGCTGGGCAAATCGGTGGCCAAGGCAACCGGTCGCGAGTTCATCCGCATTTCGCTGGGTGGCGTGCGCGACGAGTCCGAGATCCGCGGTCACCGCCGGACCTATATCGGCTCCATGCCCGGTAAGATCATTCAGGCGCTGAAAAAGGCCAAGACCACCAACCCGCTGATCCTGCTCGATGAAATCGACAAGATGGGGCAGGATTTCCGGGGTGACCCGGCGTCGGCGATGCTGGAGGTGCTGGACCCGGAACAGAACGCGACCTTCATGGACCACTATTTGGAAGTGGAATATGACCTGTCGAACGTGATGTTCCTGACCACCTCGAACAGCTACAACATGCCGGGGCCGCTGCTGGACCGGATGGAGATCATTCCGCTGTCCGGTTACACGGAGGATGAAAAGCGCGAGATCGCCAAGCAGCACCTGATTTCCAAGCAGGTGAAGAACCACGGTCTGAAGGCCAAGGAATTCGAGCTCACCGATGAGGCGCTGACCGAGATCATCCGCACCTATACCCGTGAGGCGGGGGTGCGGAATCTGGAGCGTGAGATCGCCAAAGTGGCGCGGAAATCGCTGACCAAGATCGTCAAGAAAGAGGCGGAGAGCGTTTCTGTCACGCCTGAGAATCTGGATGAATTCCTTGGGGTTGCGAAGTATCGCTATGGTCTCGCCGAGAAGGAAGATCAGGTCGGTGTTGTCACCGGTCTTGCCTATACTTCGGTCGGGGGTGAGCTGCTGAGCATCGAGGCGCTGCGCCTGCCGGGCAAGGGTCGGATGAAGACCACCGGCAAGCTGGGCGATGTGATGAAAGAGTCGATCGAGGCGGCTTCAAGCTATGTCCGCTCGATTTCGCCGCAGCTTGGAGTGAAGCCGCCGAAATTCGACAAGCTGGACATCCACGTCCACGTGCCGGATGGCGCAACGCCGAAGGACGGCCCAAGCGCGGGTCTGGCCATGGTGACGGCGATTGTCTCGGTGCTGACAGGCATCCCGGTCCGCAAGGATATCGCCATGACCGGCGAGGTGACGCTGCGCGGCAATGCGACCGCGATTGGCGGTCTGAAGGAGAAACTGCTGGCCGCGCTGCGCGGTGGTATCAAGACGGTGCTGATCCCGCAGGAGAATGAGAAAGACCTGCCGGATATCCCGGATAACGTGAAGGAGGGGCTGGAGATCATCCCCGTCAGCCACGTCTCCGAGGTGCTGAAACATGCGCTGACCGATACGCCCGAACCCATCGAATGGGATGAGGCCGCAGAAGAGGCCGCCGCCGCTGCCAAGGCAGCATTGGGTGTTCCCGAGGATGGCGCCAGCGCCACCGCGCATTGATCCAGGCCACGGGTGCTGCCCCTAAGCTGTTGAGATCAATCCGCAATAGGTAACAATAGATGGGCGTCCCTTATCCGGGGCGCCCATCTGCCTTATGTCCTGTGAGATGCGCCGAGGCGGGTGACACCCCCGCGGCCGGGATGTGGTGGCTGAGGGTCGCGAGTTGCGCGTCGATTTTCGGCGAGCCTCTTCGGTCCAATATCAAGTCGGCAGTGCGCAACTTTGAGCACAACTAGCCTACTAAGGTGCCTCTGTAAGATTCAAAGCGTGGGTGGGGCTTCTAAAAAAATAAACTCGATTAAAGTCGGAGAGAATCGGCCTTGTAATTTCCGCGTCTGCAAATTCCGTCGCCGACGTCGGCAATAGAAGGGATGGGCGTTCCTTCGGCAGTAGGATAGGGGGTACATCGCCTGAAACGATGACAAGCCAGTACTCGTCGCACGATCTGTAGCCATTCAATGCTGCATGTTTCTTTTCGAGAATTCGGTTTAAATCCACTTCGGTAAAGTGCTCGAGAATAGTGCCGCGCGAAGCGGTTACGGCTGAAAAATTCTGGCCGTCATTGTAGAAACTGATATTCTTTAAGAACTTGGGAAGTTCAGGGCACACGTGTGCATTCGTATGCCGCGTTAGTTTATCTTCAATGCGTACCAGCATCGCACCTGACTGGGGCTCCATCGAGCGCGTTAACGCTTCGATCTGACCGACAATCGCCGAAAGCGCCACGTTGGCTTTTTTGGGCTCAACCGCTATCTCGTTATTGAAAGCTAGGTTGACGATGATTGGAAGTGCGGGCCGCATTGATTTTTCAAGAGCTTTCGCAAAGTCGTTCTGTGCGGCCTCGATCTCATGTGCAGAAAATTTAGCTGCATAAATTGGACGCTGCGCGACGGTTATTTCAACACCCACAATTTTGTTGCCAATTCGCAACCGAAAGTCAGGGCTCTCCTCTGCTGCAAGCCCGCCTTTGTCAGTCATTATTTCATCGAACTCAATCTTCTCAGATTGAGTAAACCAATGGAGCGTCTCCAGCTCACCCAATTTCCGTGGCGGGATCTTCGTTAGTTGCTCTAGAATTTTCATATTTATCATATCTACATGGTGACAGAAAATGCTCAGTGGGCAAAAGTAAATTTGGTTTCCTGTGAATGAATAAACCAATAGCTCGTCCTGCACTGACCTTCAGAATGATCCGGCCTATGCGGGGCTACGCGAGGGTCGTGAGCTGTTGCGCATGGGATACGCTGGCCTGATATGACAGGGCGACGAGAAACCGGTTGTTGGCCGGTCCGCCGGGCGGTGGCTCTGGCGGAGACGCTGGCGCGGGCCACGTCATTGGCGGGTGATATCGTCATAATCGCCAAGTCGCAGATAGGCGTATTCACGGTAGAGTTTGATCGTCGGGCGCAGGCCGAAGAGGATGGATCCTACCAGAAACAGCCATGTGCCGGGGGTGACGGTTGCGTCGTTGAAGAACAGGATCGAACCTATCACAAACAGCACCGCAGCGGAGACATCGACCGTCGTGTAGGCGATTTCACAATAGGCGTAGATCTTCTTGTGGCGGTCGCTGCGATTGCGATTGTCGGGGTGGAACAGGGCCATCATGTCCTCCGTCGGTCTGTGTCGGCTGCTTTTACCCTAACGCGCGGGGGGAGGATTGGTTCAAAGGGGATCTTCATAGCGGCAGTCAGTGCCTCTCAGGGTTTCCCCGCAGGCCTCGCAAGAAAAAGGGCGACCGCAAAGGGCCGCCCAAATCAGGTTTTATTATTGTTTTCCCGAGGTTTCGGGTTCTTCCGTCTGGCGCCCGCTCTTATTCGGCGGGCTTGATCCAAGGCGCTGCATTGGGCAGCGCATCTTGGATGTTCGGGGCGGGCGACAGGGTCGCGATGCCGGGTCAGGCCGCTTTAGGCGCCATTTTTGCCTGCACGGTGGCGATGGCCACGGCGTCGGGGCTGACGTCATCGGCGGTGGCCTGTTTCAGGATTGCCGCCATGGTGACCTCCAGCGCCTCAAGCCGTTCGGCCACAAAGCTGTTGCGGTTGCCGATTTTCAGGATCTCGGTGGCGACATTGATGATGCCGCCGCCATTGGCCACGAAATCGGGCGCGTAGAGGATGCCGCGTTTGTGCAGTGCGGCTGCATCCTCGGCCGAGGCCAGCTGATTGTTGGCACCGCCTGCGACCAGGGCAACCTTCAGCTGCGGAATGGTTTCGCTGTTGAGGATGCCGCCGATCGCGCAGGGGGCAAAAATATCGGCCTCCACCGCGTAGATCTCATCGGGGGCGACAGCAGTGGCGCCAAAGGAGGCAACTGCGCGTTCAACCTGTGTGCTGTTTACATCCGTGACGATCAGCTTGGCGCCGGCCTTGTTGAGAAAATCGCAGAGATACCAGCCGACATGGCCCAGGCCCTGAACCGAAACAACCCGGTTTCTGAGGTCGATCTGACCTGTCTTATGCGCCCAGGCGGTGCGGATCGCATTGAAGATGCCGCGCGCCGTGATGGGTGAGGGGTCACCGGAGGCATATTCACCATCGGCAAGCCCGGCAACGGAGCTGGTTTCCTCGGCCAGGATGGCCATGTCCGCGGGGCTCATGCCCATATCCTCGGCGGTGATGTAACGCCCGTCCAGGCTGTCGATGGCGCGGGCAAAGGCGCGCAGCAGCTCCGGGGTTTTCTGGGTGGCGGGATCGCCCATGATCACCGCCTTGCCGCCGCCAAGCGCGAGGCCTGCTGCGGCGTTTTTGTAGGTCATGCCTTCGCTCAGGCGTTTGACATCGGTCAGCGCGTCATCGGCGCTGGCGTAGGGGCGCATCCGCAGCCCGCCGGCCGCCGGGCCAAGCAAGGTGGAATGCACGGCGATAAAACCGGTGAGACCAACCGAGGCATCCTCGACGCGGTAGATTTCTTCATGTGTCGAGGTGGCGACGGGGGTGATTGTGGCTGTCATCTTTGGATTGCTCCTCCATTTCACCGCAGAATACCGCCACGCAACCGCCGGTTTCCTCCAAAATACGTCGCAGTTATTGATGCTGTTGGTGGTTTTCCCTAATATCGGGCCAAAATTAGGGGGAAACACGTGGATAAGATTGATCGCAGGATTCTGGCCGCCCTGCAGGAGAACGGTCGGATGAAGATCGCCGAGCTGGCGGAGAGAGTCGGCCTCTCTGCGACGCCCTGTGCGCGGCGGGTCGCCAATCTGGAGGACAGCGGCGTGATTTCGGGCTATTCGGCGCGGGTCGATCAGGCCGAGGTTGGCCTGCCGGTCACCATCTTTGTCGCGGTGGAGCTGGAACGCCAGTCCAGCGAGGGATTGCAGGCCTTTGAGGCGGCGGTGCGGCGGTTCGATCAGGTGATGGAATGTTATCTGATGACCGGGAGCCGCGATATTCTGCTGCGGGTCGTGGCGCAGGATCTGACCGATTTCGATCAGTTTCTGGAGCATCGTCTGATGCGGGTCCCCGGCATTCGCAACACCCGGTCCAGTTTCACCCTGCGCACGATGATCTGCCGCAATGTGCTGCCGCTGGAGTAGGAGGGGGCAGCGCCCGTGCGGCGCAAAAATCGCAGCGCAGCGGGATTTTTCATCACCCCCCTCTTGCAGCGACGCGCGACCGGCGGTATGACCGCCGCCAAGGGTGATTAGCTCAGTGGTAGAGCGCTTCGTTCACATCGAAGATGTCAGGAGTTCAAATCTCTTATCACCCACCATCCTCCTTTTGCAGTGCCGATTAGCTGACCTCTGCGTCTTGTGGTGCGGACGTGGTGTCGCGTTTCGCGCTTGGTCCTTCTCAGGCCGGAGAAACCTGTCTAAATGTTTAGGCAAGGGCCGGAGGGTCGGGCATCAACGAGGGCGGGCATGGACTATCCGAAGATCTGGTTTCTGCGGCATGGGCAGACGGAATGGAACGCCGAAGGGCGCATTCAGGGACAGCTGGAATCGCGGCTGAGTTCGCTGGGGATTGAGCATGCGCAGCAGCAGGCGGGGCTGATGGCGCCGATTCTGGCACAGGGGCCTGCCTGCTATGTCTCGCCGTTGGGGCGGGCGCAGCAGACGGCGCAGATCGCGCTTGGCGGTCAGCCCTATGTCACCGACGCCCGGCTGGCCGAGGCGCAGGCCGGCGTGTTTCAGGGCATGACCCGTGCCGAGGTCGCGGCTGAATACCCGGATATCTACGCCGCCAACCCGCTCAATCTGGATTTGTTCTGTGCGGCGCCACAGGGCGAGGGCTTTGCTGCGTTTCAGGCCCGGATCACGGATTTCCTGACCGGGCTGAGTGAGCCGACCGTTGTGGTGGCGCATGGGCTGTGGGGACAGGTTCTGCGCGGGGTGATCTGCGGCTTGTCGCGCGCGGAAATGGCCGCCTTGCCCAATGAACAGGGCTGCATCTACGAGTTGTCGCAGGGCATGGAGCGGGTGCTGCGCTAGCGGCGGGAATTTTTTCGCAGATTTTTGCGATTTGCCTCTTGCGCAGAGCGCGCGCATTCTCTAAATCCGCGCTCACCGGGTCGTTAGCTCAGTTGGTAGAGCGCTTCGTTTACACCGAAGATGTCGGGAGTTCGAGCCTCTCACGACCCACCATATCCACCTTGAATTCCATATCAATAAGCTCTGCCAGCACCAAAGTTGCGAGGCATATGGTTTCGCAGTAGGCTCATGTCGCTCCTTCGGCGCATTTCCCGCCGGAGGGGAGTTTTTTTACCGAGTATATGACGTGGAGTTTATGTCATGAAATATTTTGCAATCCTTTCAGTCGTGGTCTCTGTCCTGTTCTGTCTGCCCGCAGCGGGGCAGGCCGGGTCCTATAAACCGATCAAGACCGAGGCGGAGTTTCTCGCTCTTGTCGGTGGCAAGACCCTCAGCGCCGATTGGGGCAGTATGCAGATCCTGCCCAACGGGAAAATCAAGGGAAAGACCAACCAGGGCAAGCTGGTTGGCGCCTGGCAGTGGAATGGCGCCCTGTGGTGCCGCAATGTCCGCATCGGCAAGCAGCCGGAGCGGGGGACGGACTGCCAGAAAATCGGTGTCTCTGGAAATCAGATGCAGTTTATCCGTGAGCAGGGCCGGGGCGCGGCCGTTGTCATGGTGATCTCCAACTGATCAGGACTAACCGGTGGCGCGGCTCTGGTACGGCGCGCCATCGGTGCTGTCTGCGGCATCTTGCGGCTGGATGGCGCTGTTGTTGTCGCCGCTTGGCTCCGTGATCCGCGGATCTGAGGTTGGCTGTGATTTTCTCGATGGATTATCCCTGGTGTCCGGCGGGACGCCAGATGGGAATTTCGGAAAAACAATGGGTTAGGCGGTAATTTGGCGGTGGCTTTGTTTTTTTTCACGGAAACCGGAGAAAATGCCAAAACACCGCTTGACGATCCCTCGGTGCTGCGAATATTACAGCCCAACATTCAGCGGCGACGTTGGATGGAACAGCAAGCGGTTGTAGCTCAGTTGGTTAGAGTACCGGCCTGTCACGCCGGGGGTCGCGGGTTCGAGCCCCGTCAACCGCGCCACTGCTGTCCGCCCCGGATCCGGGTTAAGGGATCCAGATGAAAGTAAATGCGCGGTTGTAGCTCAGTTGGTTAGAGTACCGGCCTGTCACGCCGGGGGTCGCGGGTTCGAGCCCCGTCAACCGCGCCACTTTCATACGATGCCCTGTCGTTCAGGGTCCGCCCCGGAGGGGATATATAGGTCAGGCTGCTGCCTGATTTGCCGAAAGGCCCATGCGCGGTTGTAGCTCAGTTGGTTAGAGTACCGGCCTGTCACGCCGGGGGTCGCGGGTTCGAGCCCCGTCAACCGCGCCACTTTCTTCCCTAAATTTGTGGATGAACGCTTCCTGCTTCGGCGGGGTTTTTGCGTTTTGTGGCGGGGCGTTACGGTGATTGCCCTGTCGAGATGTGGTGCGCGCCGGAGCGCACACCACTGGTGATCTTACGCTTTGGTCAGCGAGTCCAGCACGCGTGCCCAGGAGCGGATGCCCTTGTGGAAGCTTTCCAGATCGTATTTCTCATTTGGGGAGTGGATGGCGTCATCTTCATTGGCAAAGCCGATCAGCATCGCATCCATACCGAGGATGGATTTGAAGAAGCCGGCAATGGGGATCGAGCCGCCCATGCCGCAGAATACGGCTTCGCGGTTCCATTCATCCGACAGCGCACCGCGGGCGGCTTCGAATTCGGGGCGGGCGATATTCATCACCGAGGCACGCGAGCCCTCCAGATCATTGTCCCAGACCACCTTGCAGTCAGGCTTCAGCCGGTCTTCGACATGTTTGCGGATCTTCAGGCGCAGCGCATCCGGGTCCATGTCGCCGACCAGACGGCAGGTGATCTTGCAATGCGCCTCAGACGGGATCACGGTTTTGGAGCCGGCACCGTTGTAGCCACCCCAGAGGCCGTTCACCTCCAGCGTTGGGCGGGCCCATTGCTGTTCCAGAACCGAGCGGTCCTTTTCCCCGTGGGCCTGAGTATAGCCTGCGTTGGAGAGATAGTCCTTTTCATCAAAGCCGCAGCCTTCCCACTGGCGCAGCTGCTCTTCCGGCACCTCATGTACGCCCTCATAGAAGCCCTCAACCGCGACCTTGCCGGTGTCTTCGTCATAGAAGGACGCGACGATGCGGCTGATTTCGCGCAGCGGGTTGAGGCCGGGGCCGCCGTAATGGCCGGAATGCAGGTCGATGCGCGGGCCGATCAGGGTGAACTCATCCTTCAGCATGCCGCGCAGCTGCGAGGAAATCGACGGCACCCCGCGCGACACCATCGAGGTGTCGCAGATCAGCGCCAGATCCGCTTTCAGCTCGGCTGCGTGCTGTTCCATGAAGGGCACGAGAGAGGGCGAGCCGCTCTCTTCCTCGCCCTCAAAGAAGAAGGTGATACGGCAGGGCAGGGTGCCTTTGACCGCCTGCCAGGCGCGGCAGGCTTCGACAAAGGTCATCAGCTGGCCCTTGTCATCCGAGGCGCCACGGCCGCGAATGACGGTGCCGCGCGCGGTCTCTTCCAGCTGCGGCTCAAACGGGGGAGTGGTCCAGAGGTTCAGCGGATCCACCGGCTGCACGTCGTAATGGCCGTAGAACAGCACATGCGGCAGCGCCTCATCCTGAGGGCCGACGTGACCCACCACCATCGGGTGGCCGGGAGTGACGCGCTTTGCCGCCTCGATGCCGATGGATTGCAGATCCGCCACCAGCCAATCGGCAGCCTTGTCGCATTCGGCCTTATAGGCGGGATCGGTTGAGATCGACTGGATGCGCAGCAAATCCATCAGCCGCTGCGTCGCGGCATCAAGGTCGCTGTCAATCCGGTTCAGGACGTCGTTCAAGGACATGGTCAGGGGGCTCCTGCAATTGATGATTGGCTCGCCGCGAAGCCTAACAGTGCCCGTCGGCAGGGGCCAGAGGCCGCCCACCTGTGATGTGCCAGTGATAAGCCTGTGATATGCGTCGGTTTGTAGCGTCAAACGGGCGTTACAATTCTTGCTGCCGTCGGCGCAAAGGTCTATTTGACCTGCATCAAGGCTGGACCGGCCCCTTCACCGTATTTGATTGATCAAACGGAGGGATCGGGTTATTTATTCGGTAACGTGAATATATCAGCCCGACCACAGCTCGCGCCAGATCCGCTGGTGCCAACTATGCCATGGAGATGCCGGTGGACTATACCGCGAAACTCGACCAAGCGATTGCTCAGCTTCACACCGAAGGTCGCTACCGGACATTTATTGATATCGAACGGCAGAACGGTCAGTTTCCACATGCGGTTTGGACCCGTCCCGACGGCAGCAAACAGGACATAACGGTCTGGTGCGGCAACGATTATCTGGGCATGGGTCAGCACCCGGTTGTGCTGGAGGCAATGCATGGGGCCATTGATGCCACCGGTGCAGGCTCCGGCGGCACCCGCAATATTTCGGGCACCACGGTCTATCACAAACAGCTGGAAGCCGAGCTGGCGGACCTGCATCAGAAAGAGGCGGCGCTGCTGTTCACCTCTGCCTATATCGCCAATGATGCCACGCTGAGCACGCTGCCCAAGCTGTTTCCCGGTCTGATCATCTTTTCCGATGCGCTGAACCACGCCTCGATGATCGAAGGTGTGCGGCGCAATGGCGGGGCCAAGCGCATCTTCCGCCACAATGATGTTGCGCATCTGCGGGAGCTGCTGGCAGCGGCGGATCCTGCCGCCCCCAAACTCATCGCCTTTGAATCGGTCTATTCCATGGATGGCGACTTTGGCCCGATTGCCGAGATCTGCGACCTGGCTGATGAATTTGGCGCGCTCACCTATATCGACGAAGTTCATGCGGTTGGTATGTATGGCGCGCGCGGTGGCGGTGTGACCGAACGCGACGGGCTGATCGATCGCATCGACATTGTGAACGGAACCCTGGCCAAGGCCTTTGGCGTGATGGGCGGCTATATCGCCGCATCGGAAAAAATGTGCGATGCCATAAGATCTTATGCGCCGGGCTTCATCTTTACCACGTCGCTGGCCCCGGCGGTAGCGGCAGGGGCGGCGGCCTCGGTTGCCCATCTGAAGACGGCGCCGGAACTGCGCGAACAGCACCAGTTGCAGGCACGGATCCTGAAGATGCGGCTGAAGGGGCTTGGCCTGCCGATCATCGACCATGGCAGCCATATCGTGCCGGTGATCGTCGGCAACCCGGTCCATACCCAGAAGCTGAGCGACATGCTGTTGTCTGATCACGGGATCTATGTGCAGCCGATCAACTTCCCGACAGTGCCGCGCGGCACCGAGCGGCTGCGCTTTACCCCATCCCCGGTACATGGTCCCAAAGAGATTGACGCCCTGGTCAAGGCAATGGATGGGCTCTGGTCGCATTGTGCGCTGAATCGTGCCGAAATGGCGGGCTGAATCATAGCGCTGTGTCAAAATGGTAAGATTGTGGTAGTATGACCATAATCAAAGGGCGCAGGCGAATCGCATTCCGCGGATCCATGACGTCCTGAATGTCGAATGCGGCAGGCTAAAATGGGACAGCAGGCATGATCGGGCGCCTTACTCAGCGCAAATCGAAGACGCACGACGAATCGCCAAGGCCTCGCAGCTTTGATGATTACGAGCTTCGGTTGGGTGACATTATGCGCGGTGAACGGGCCACGATGGGCAAGTCGCTGCTGGATGTCCAACGTGAGCTGCGGATCAAAGCCTCCTACATCGCCGCGATTGAGAATTCTGACCCGACTGTCTTTGACACGCCGGGTTTTATTGCGGGTTACGTGCGCTCTTATGCGCGCTATCTCAATATGGATCCCGACACCACATTTGACGCCTTCTGCCAGGAAAGCGGTTTCCAGGTGGCCCATGGCATGTCCGCCGAGGCATCAGTGCGCAAATCCGCCGGGAAACCGATTGCAACCGGCATGGGTGGGCTGCGCAGCGATGCCTTCACCTCTCCCAATACACCCTTCGTACCCGCAGCCAGCAGCGTCTTCAGCCAGATCGAGTTGCGCGCGGTGGGGTCGCTTGCGGTGCTGGTGGCGCTGATCGGCGGCATTGGCTACGGCGGTTGGGCGGTTCTGAAAGAGGTCCAGCAGGTGCAGATGGCGCCGGTGGATCAGACCCCCATCGTGCTGGCTGATCTGGATCCGTTGGCCGGGGCTGCCCGCGAGGGGGATGCCCAGAACGAAGATCCCGCACTTGAGGCGCTGGATCGGCTCTATCGCCCGCAGGCGCTGGACGTGCCGGTCATGGTGCCGCGCGACGGCCCGATCGCGACGCTTGATCCACGCGGCTTCGGCAATTTTGTCATGCCGGAGCTGCCCTCGGTTGCGCTGGCAGATGCCAGCCTCAGCACGGCAGCACCGCTGCCCGCCATGCCGCAGGTCGTGGAAGAGACCGCGCCCGCGCTGCAGATGGTCGCCGTGCGCCCGTCCTGGGTTCAGGTCACTGCCGTGGATGGCAGCGTGATCTTTGAAACCATCATGGAGCCGGGTCAGCATTTCGAAATTCCCGCCACCGAAGAGGCACCGCTGCTGCGCACCGGCGAGAGCGGCGCGATTTACTTCGCAGTGAACGGCGC
The DNA here is from genome assembly GCF_048056095.1 of Phaeobacter sp. JH20_34. Lineage (NCBI taxonomy): Bacteria > Pseudomonadati > Pseudomonadota > Alphaproteobacteria > Rhodobacterales > Roseobacteraceae > Phaeobacter > Phaeobacter sp. JH20_34. The sequence goes on from NZ_JAYMWT010000004.1 coordinate 469,252, forward strand.
CCATTACGGACCGGTCGGCGAACGGGGGCAGGTGACGAAGAACGTCGTGCTGTCCTCCGATGCGCTCACCGAACGGTTTGCGCTGGCCGATCTGAGCGAGGATCGCAACAGCGCACTGGCCACGCTGGTCGCTGAATTGCAGGCCAGTAGCCTCACCGTTCCCGTGACCGAGACCACGGGCGAATAGGCCCCGTCCGGCCCGGATGTTTCCACCCGGGGCGTCGGACCTGCCTTTGCCGTACAGCTGACCTTTCTGAGCCCGGGCCTCCCTCATGGGCCACGCGTGGTGATTGCGACATCTGGCCTGCGACCTTCAGGATTGCCCGCCTCCCATTGAAGCTGCGCGAGACTGCGCGTATCTATGCCCGGAACCCTGAACAGCGTGGACCGGACCTCATGTCGATCAACCACATTCGCCCCTGGCGCCACATCGAACGCCGCAAGAGCCGCCAGATCCATGTCGGCAATGTGCCTGTGGGTGGCGATGCGCCGATTGCGGTGCAGACGATGACCAATACGCTGACCACGGATGTTGCCGCGACGGTGGCCCAGGTACAGGCCGCAGCGGAGGCTGGCGCCGATATCGTCCGGGTCTCGGTCCCGGATGAGGCCTCCTCCAAGGCACTGAAGGAAATCGTTCGCGAAAGCCCGGTGCCCATCGTTGCCGATATCCATTTCCACTACAAACGCGGTATCGAGGCCGCCGAAGCTGGCGCTGCCTGCCTGCGCATCAACCCGGGCAACATCGGCGATGAAAAACGCGTGGCCGAAGTGATCCGCGCGGCTCGCGACCACAATTGTTCGATCCGCATCGGCGTCAATGCCGGTTCGCTGGAAAAACACCTCCTCGACAAATACGGCGAACCCTGCCCGGAGGCGATGGTGGAGAGCGGTCTCGATCACATCCGTATCCTTCAGGATCACGATTTTCACGAGTTCAAGATCTCGGTCAAAGCCTCCGACGTTTTCATGTCCGCCGCCGCCTATCAGCAGCTGGCCGAGGCAACCGATGCGCCGATCCACCTTGGCATCACCGAGGCCGGGGGCTTTGTCTCCGGCACCATCAAATCTGCCATCGGCCTTGGCCAGCTGTTGTGGATGGGCATCGGTGACACGCTGCGGGTCAGCCTCTCCGCCGATCCGGTGGAAGAGGTGAAAGTGGGCTTTGAAATCCTGAAATCCCTCGGCCTGCGCCACCGTGGCGTCAATATCATCTCCTGTCCCAGCTGCGCGCGGCAGGGGTTTGATGTGATCAAGACGGTGGAGGCGCTCGAAAAGCGCCTGGAACATGTGAAGACCCCGATGAGCCTCAGCATCATCGGCTGTGTGGTGAATGGCCCGGGCGAGGCGTTGATGACAGACGTGGGTTTCACCGGCGGCGGCGCGGGATCCGGCATGGTCTATCTGGCCGGCAAGGCCAGCCACAAGATGTCCAATGATCAGATGGTGGATCACATCGTCGAAGAGGTAGAGAAAAAGGCGGCTCAGCTGGATGCAGAGGCCGCCGCGGCGGAATAGACCCGCGACCACAAACTGACAACGAGATGAGCAAAAGGGCGCTATGATGACATCAGCGCCCTTTTCTCGTGTCTGTTTCGCCCGTCATCTTTCCCGAAATACTCCGGGGGTCTGGGGGCTGGCCCCCAGTGTGACCTGTGCCTGGGCGCAGGCCCCCAGTCCGCCCTGCATCTAGGAGGCAACCTGCGTCACAGCCCCAGAAAAATCAGCTGCGGTTCTCGCGGATCTCGGCGACCATGATTTCCATCTGATCGGCGGGCAGGTAGCCACGCAGCAGCTCATCGCCGAGGACAAAGGTCGGGGTGCCCGAAATCGCCAGCTGCTGGGCCAGCGCGCGGGTTTCCTGCAGCTGACGGGCAATCTCGGGATCTGACATCCGCGCGAGGATCGCATCGGCGTCCAGATCCAGCCCCTCTGCCAGACGGCGCAGCGTGCCTTCGTTCGGCTCGCCTCCGAGGGTGATCAGCGCGTCATGCACCATCTTGTAGGCTTCATCCCCGGCGACCATCTTGGTGGCGATCGCAAACCGCGAGGTCAGCACGGAAGCCTCGCCGAGGATCGGGAATTCCTTGATGATCAGGCGGATATTGCCATCGCCGGAGACCAGTTTTTCCACCTCCGGCGCGGCGCGGCGGCAGTAGCCGCAGCGGTAGTCCATGAATTCGACCAGCGTGATATCGCCCTCGGGGTTGCCGCCGACCCAGGAAAACCCGTCATCATGCAGCGCGGTCATATTCTCGGCCACCAGCGCATCGTCGCGGGCGGCCTCATCGGCGGCCTGCTGCTGTTCCAGCTTGTTGACAGCCTCCAGGATCACCTCCGGGTTCTCCAGCAGATAGGCACGCACCTCGGCGCCAAAGGCGGCGCGTTCCTCGGCGCTCATCTTGCCGAGGTCGAGCGCCGAAGCGGCAGGAGCGATCATCAGCCCAAGCGACAGGGCGGCCGCCGACAGAACAGGCAGCGCCGGGGCGGGAAGGCGGGCAATACGGGTCATCTCGATTTCCTTTTTTCGTGTTGTTCGGCGGCAATCAGCACATCTTGTGCACGTCGCCAGGCAGGGGATCCGGTGGGCAGCTGCGCGGTGGCCCGTTTGGCATGGAGACCCGCATCCTTCAGCCGACCCTGTAGCGCATAGCGCTCGGCGGTGGCCAGTGCTGCCATGCCGGACTGGCCAAGTTTCGCGTAGGCCTGCGCCATGTCCCGCAGCATGTTGGCGTTGCGGAAATCCTGCGCGCGGGAGGCCTCAAGGGATTTCAGCGCCGCTTTCGGCTGGCCCGCCGCCAGTTGCGCGCGTCCAAGGCTGGCGAGGATCAGCGGATCACGCCCCGCCTTCTGAACGGCCCGGCCATAGGCGGCAAGTGCCGGCTGCCAGCGGCGGTTCTCCATCAGGATCTGGCCTTTCAGCTCCTGAAAATAGGGATCGGAGGGGCGGATCGCGAGGGCGCCGTCGATGGCGCGCAGGGCCTTGTTCAGATCGTTGCGGCGGTGATGGGCGATGGCTTCGCGCATCAGGCGCACATCCTTGTAAGGCTCATCCCCGATCCGGCGCAGGGTCCATTTGGGTGACCGGGTAAAGGCTGACAGCTTGCCGCGCACCCGCGCAAACCAATAGATCGCGTTGGCATCGGGTTTGGCGCTGTCACCGTGGCTCGCCAGATAGGCCTCGGCGGCGCGGATCCGGTCGCGGCTGAGCGGATGCGAGCGCATATAGGGATCCTGATTGACCGGGCTCAGCAGCTCTTGCCCGGCAAAGATCTTGTGCACATCGACCAGTCCGCGCGGGCTGACACCGGCCCGTTGCAGGATGCCTGCGGCGGTGCGGTCGGCAGAGGCTTCCTCGGCGCGGGTATGAGCCAGAAAGCCGCGCAGCGCGGAGGATTGCGTGCCAAGCGCGATTCCGGCGGCGGCTTCCCCGGCGCCAGCGGCAGCCGCCAGCACCGCAAGAGCTGCGCCAAGCCCCGCCGCAGATCGCGCAGAGCGCATGTTCTGCATCCGCCGGGACAGGTGGCCATTGGTGATATGCGCGGCCTCATGGGCAATCACCGCCTGCAGCATCTCGGGGCGGTCCACCTTCAGGATCAGCCCGTAATGTATGAAAATCGTTTGGGAATCGATGACGAAAGCATTGAAGGAGCCGTCATTGACCACCAGCACCCGCACCCGTTTGGCATTCAGCCCGGCGGCGCGCAGCACCGGGGCTGCCAGCTCGTTCAGTCCGCGTTCGATATCAGGATCGCGCAGCAGCGAGATCGAGGCCGCCTGCGCCGCGGGGGCCAGTGACCCCGCGACGAAACACAGCGCGGCAAGGGCCAGAGCCGGGATTGACGCGAGGCGGGAGAAGCGGTCAAAGGTCATGGCCGCACCATGGGAGATCAACATGCGAAACTCAAGCCGGTCCAACGTGGATCCCTTCATTGTGATGGATGTGATGGACGCCGCACGCCGGGCCGAGGAAGCTGGACGCCATATCATTCATATGGAGGTGGGCCAGCCCTCAACCGGCGCGCCGGATGCCGCGCGCAGGGCGCTGGCGGAGGCGCTGGATCGCGACAGCCTCGGCTATACGGTGGCGCTGGGTCTGCCGGCGCTGCGCAAGCGGATCGCGCAGCTATATGGCGACTGGTACAATGTTGATCTGAATCCGGAGCGGGTGGTGATCACGCCGGGCTCTTCGGGGGCGTTCCTGCTGAGCTTTACCGCGCTGTTTGACAGTGGCGACCGGGTCGGCATCGGTGCGCCGGGCTATCCCTCCTACCGTCAGATTCTGCATGCGCTGGGGCTAACGCCTGTTGATATCGAAACCTCGCTTGATCACCGCCTGCAACCGGTGCCGCAGGATCTGGCGGGGCTGGATCTGGCGGGTCTGATGGTGGCCTCACCGGCCAACCCGACCGGCACCATGCTGGACCGGGATGCGATGGCGGCGCTGATTGATGCGGCACAGGGGCAGGGGGCGGCGTTTATCTCGGATGAGATTTATCACGGCATCGAATATGACGCGAAAGCGGTCACCGCACTTGAGGTGACGGATGAGTGCTATGTGATCAATTCCTTTTCCAAGTATTTCTCCATGACTGGCTGGCGCGTGGGTTGGATGGTGGTGCCGGAAGACCACGTACGGGTGGTCGAGCGCATCGCGCAGAACATGTTCATCTGCGCGCCTCATGCCAGTCAGGTTGCCGCGCTTGCGGCGATGGACTGCGGTGCCGAGCTGGAGGAGAATCTGGCGGTCTATGCGCGCAACCGGGCGCTGATGCTGGAGGGGTTGCCAAAGGCCGGGTTTGACCGGATCGCGCCACCGGACGGGGCGTTCTACGTCTATGCGGATGTTTCCGAGCTGACCAATGACAGCCGCGCCTTTGCCAAGGAAATCCTGGATCAGGCCGGGGTGGCGGTGACGCCGGGGCTGGATTTCGATCCCAAGCGCGGCGCGACCACCCTGCGGTTCTCCTATGCGCGGTCGACGGCGGATATCGAAGAGGGGCTGGCGCGGCTCAAGAGCTTTATGGAGCAGCGTCGGGTCTGAGAGCGCGTCGCGAAAGGGCAGGCCGTGCGGGGCAAGCGGATGAGGCTGGCAATCAGGCCTCGCGATGGCTTAGTCTTTGGCCAAAAGCCGTGCCGCCACCAGCCGCGCGGCCATCCTGTGTCCTTATGGCCGGGCAATACAAAAAAACGGGCGGAGCAACAGCCATGAGCAGACCTATAAAAGCCCTCGCAGCCCTGCTGCCGGCCCTGGTGATCGCGATGACGCCGCCGGTTGTCGCTGAGGAAACAGCTGCTGCCAGCAGTCAGATCAGCGGGCAGGGCTTCAGCGGTCTGGCGCGGATCCTGCCGCAGGACAGCCGCGCCGCCGATCGCCGCTCGGGGGTGGATGTGACATTGGCGCTGAGCCAGGGGGTGCCGTATCGGCTGTTCACGCTGGATGGCCCGCCGCGCGTGGTGCTGGATTTTCAGGAGGTCGACTGGAGCGGCCTCGGCGCCGAGACGCTGGTGACAGAGGACGGCATACGGACGGCGCAGTTTGGCACCTATGTGCCGGGCTGGTCGCGGCTGGTGCTGGAGTTGACGCGCCCAATGCAGGTCGAGACGGCGGCGATGGAGGTTGATCCGGTGACAGCGGCTGCGGGTCTGACAGTTTCCCTGCGCGAAACGAGCGCGGAGCAATTTGCCAAAACCACAGGCGCTCCGCGGGATGCCCGCTGGGATCTGCCCGCACCAACGCCAATGATCGCACCCGAGGACAAGGATTCGCTGGCGCCGCTCTTGGTGGTGATTGATCCGGGTCATGGCGGCATTGATCCGGGGGCGGAGGCCTTTGTTCAGGGCGGTCTGGTGCAGGAGAAGGATCTGATGCTGCAATTCGCCATCGAACTGGGCGAGATGCTGGTGCGGTCGGGCCAGTTCAATGTGCAGCTGACGCGTGACGACGATTACTTCGTCTCGCTTGAGCGGCGGATCGCGCTGGCGCATCAGGCCAAGGCGGATCTGTTCCTGTCGCTTCATGCCGACAGCCTGTCCGAAGGGCGCGCTCATGGCACCACGGTCTACACGCTGTCGAAAGACGCCTCTGATGCGGCCTCGGCGACGCTGGTGGAACGTCATGAACGCGGTGATCTGCTCGCGGGGACCGATCTGAGTCAGGTCGATGACCGGGTGACCGATGTGCTGCTGGATCTGGCGCGGGTGGAGACACATCCGCGCAGTCAGGCGCTGGCCCGGGCGCTGGTCAAGGGGCTCAAGACCCAAGGTGGGGCAATGAACCGCCGACCGCTGCGCGAGGCGGGCTTTTCTGTGCTAAAATCGGCCGACATCCCCTCGGCGCTCGTGGAAATCGGATTCCTGTCCAGCCCGCGCGATCTGGCCAATCTGATGGACCCGGAGTGGCGCGAACGCACGGCGCGGGGCATCCTGAATGGGCTTTTGTCCTGGCGCATTGCCGATGATGAGACCCGCCCGCTGGTGCGTCAGTAGCTGCCGCTCGCCGGGATCGCCGGTCAGGCGGAACGGATCTGGCCCAGCGGCGTTTGATATCCGGGGACGGCCAGCGTCGCTTTCCCCCTGTTTTCTCCGGGTCAGCGGCATCAATATGCCGTTTCCCGTTTTGACCCCACGCGCCGCTGCACCTATATAGGCGGCACTGCGCGAGAAAGGCTCTACAGTGGTCAGATATATTCTATCGTTCTTTGGTTCCATCTTCAGCACCATCACGCTGGGCATCGCGATGATCGCGCTGACCATTGGTGCGGTGTTCTGGATCTATGGCCGGGACCTGCCCAGCCATGAATCGCTGGCGCAGTATCAGCCGCCGACGATCAGCCGGATCTACTCCGGCGAGGGGCAGCTGATTGACGAATTTGCCCAGGAACGCCGCCTGTTCACGCCCTCCGAGGAAATTCCCGATCTGGTCAAACAGGCTTTCATCTCGGCCGAGGACAAGAATTTCTACAGCCACAAGGGCTATGACATGCGCGGCATCGCCGCGGCGGCGGTCGAGGCGGTGCGCTCGCGCGGGTCGAACGTGCGCGGCGCCTCCACCATCACCCAGCAGGTGATGAAGAACTTCCTGCTCTCCGGGGACCGCAAGGCGGAGCGGAAGGTGAAGGAGCTGATCCTGGCTTCCCGTCTGGAAGATACCCTGAGCAAGGAAGACATTCTCGAACTTTACATGAACGAGATCTTTCTGGGGCAGAACTCCTATGGCGTGGCAGCCGCCGCCCAGACCTATTTCAACAAGACACTGAGCGAACTGGCCCCGCATGAGGCCGCGACGCTGGCCGCCATGCCAAAGGCGCCGTCGGATTATCACCCGGTCCGCCAAAAGGACCGCCTGCTGACCCGCCGCAACTACGTGCTGCGCGAGATGCGCGAAAACGGCTATATCTCTGATGCGGTTTACAAGGTCGAGGTCGATCTGCCGCTGCGCTCGGTGCAGAATGGTGATTTTGAGAGCTTCCGCACCGCGCTGCCGCCGCGCGATTATTTTACCGATGAAATCCGTCGTCAGCTTTCGGAGGATTTTGGCGAGGGCGAATTCTTCACCGGCGGCTTTACGGTGCGGGCGACGATCGACGAGGAGATGCAGGCCGAGGCCGCTGTTGCGCTGCGTGCGGGTCTTCAGGACTATGACCGGTCGCGTGGCACCTGGCGGGGCACTGGCGTGACGCTGGACGCCGATCTGTTGGCATCCGAAGACAGCTGGCGCGCGGCGCTCAGCGCTGCTGCCGTGCCGCGTGATATCGAACTGGGCGGCAAATGGCATCCGGCGGTTGTGCTGGAGGTCGGTGACCAGAGCATCAGCGTAGGCGTCGAGGAGGTGGCCGAAATCGGCTCGGTTCCGCGCTCTGACATCAAATGGATGAAGGGCAGCTTCAAGGACAATCTCGCCACCGGGGATGTGGTGCTGGTCCGCGCGGTCGAAAAGGACGGCGCACTGCAACATTGGTCGCTGCGTCAGGTGCCGGAAGTGCAGGGCGGCTTTGTCGCGATGGATGTGAACACGGGCCGGGTTCTGGCCATGCAGGGCGGGTTCTCCTACCAGCATTCGGTGTTCAACCGCGCGACCCAGGCGCAGCGCCAGCCGGGCTCCAGCTTCAAACCCTTTGTCTATGCGGCAGCTTTGGACAGCGGCTATAGCCCTGCGACCATCGTTGTGGACGCCCCGATCGAGATCAACACCCCGCAGGGGCTGTGGCGCCCCAAGAACTCCACCAACAAGTTCTACGGCCCGACACCGCTACGGACCGGAATCGAGATGAGCCGGAACCTGATGACCATCCGACTGGCCCAGGAGGTCGGCATGGAGGTGGTTGCAGGCTATGCGGAGCGTTTTGGGGTCTATGACAATATGGGGGCTTTCCTTGCCAACTCGCTGGGGGCCGAGGAAACTACACTCTACAAGATGGTGGCGGCCTATGCGATGTTTGCCAATGGCGGCGAACGGGTGCAGCCGACACTTGTGGACCGCATTCAGGACCGCCGGGGCGAGACCATCTATCGCCATGATGACCGTGACTGCGTGGACTGCGCCTCGCCTGCGCTGGCACCGGGGCAGGCGCCCCGGATCGTGGACAACCGCGAGCAGGTGATGGATCCGATCACCGCTTATCAGCTCACCTCGATGATGCGGGGCGTTGTGGAGCGTGGAACCGCCTCCAGCGTGATCAACCTGCCGGTGCCGACCGCAGGCAAAACCGGCACCACCAATGACTCGCGCGATGTGTGGTTTGTCGGTTTTACCTCCAATATCGTGGCGGGCTGTTACATGGGTTATGACCAGCCGCGTCCGATGGGCCGCGGCGCCTATGGTGGCACCATGTGTGGTCCGGTGTTCCAGCAGTTCATGCAGAAAGCGACGGCCAAATATGGCGGTGGTAAGTTCGCGGTGCCGGAGGGCGGCCATTTCATCAAGATCGACCGCTACACTGGTGCGCGCCTTGCCGATGCGGCTTCGGGGGCCAATGTGGTAGCGGAGTATTTCCGCGATGGTGAGGAGCCGATCTTTGGTCTGGCATTTGACGGTGGTTTTGCGATGGGGTCGAACCTGCCGCTGTTTGAGGAAGCCGCGCAATCAGCGCGCCGGGTGACCACATCGGATGGTGGCACGGCGGTTCTGGGACCGAAGGCGAGTTTTGGCACCATCAGTTCCGGCGGGCTTTATTGACGCCGACTGTTTAGCGCGAACCTATCTGTTGGGCGGGGCGTGGAAATCATGACCCCGCCCCGTTTTATGCTGTGCGGTGACGTGGTGCGCCAATCGCGCTGCTGCCTGCTGCGTCGGCTTGCCCGCAGGGCGCGGGTGGTTTATCACGCAGGCCTGATACGTGATTTCAAGGGATTGCCATGCGCGCCGAAACTCAGAACATCGTGGCCGATATCGAAAAGTCGCTGGAGCTTTTGGCGCAGCGTCTGGATTGGGAAACCGCAGAGTTCCGCCTGGAAGAGTTCAACGCCCGCGTTGAGGATCCCAACCTGTGGGACGACGCCGAGGCGGCGCAGGCCCTGATGCGCGACCGGCAGATGCTGGTTGATGCAATCGACACCTATAAATCCATCAAGCAGGATCTCAGCGACAATATGGAGCTGATCGAGCTGGGCGAGATGGAAGAGGACGATGAGGTCATCGCCGATGCCGAGGCCGCGCTGAAGGCGCTGAAGGAAAAGGCCGCCGAAAAGGAGCTGGAGGCGCTGCTGGATGGCGAGGCCGACAGCAATGACACCTTCCTTGAGATCAACGCAGGCGCTGGCGGCACCGAGAGCTGCGACTGGGCGTCGATGCTGGCACGGATGTATGTCCGCTGGGCAGAGAAGAAGGGTTACAAGGTTGAACTGCAGTCCGAAAGCGCGGGCGAAGAGGCGGGGATCAAATCCGCCGCCTACAAGATTTCGGGCCACAACGCCTATGGCTGGTTGAAGTCGGAAAGCGGCGTGCACCGTCTGGTGCGGATTTCCCCCTATGATTCCGCAGCCAAGCGCCACACCTCGTTCAGCTCGGTCTGGGTCTACCCTGTGGTGGACGACAATATCGAGATCGAGGTGAACCCGTCGGATATTCGGGTGGATACCTATCGCTCCTCCGGTGCCGGTGGCCAGCACGTCAACACCACCGATTCTGCGGTCCGCATCACCCACGTGCCCACCGGCATCGTGGTCACTTCCTCCGAGAAGTCGCAGCACCAGAACCGTGACATCGCCATGAAAGCGCTGAAGTCGCGGCTCTATCAGCTGGAGCTGGACCGCCGGAACGCCGATATCAACGCCGCCCATGAGGCCAAGGGCGATGCCGGCTGGGGTAACCAGATCCGTTCTTACGTGTTGCAGCCCTACCAGATGGTGAAGGATCTGCGCACGCAGCACGAGACCTCCGACACCAAAGGTGTGCTGGACGGCGATCTGGACGGGTTCATGGCGGCAACGCTGGCGTTGAACGTCGCCGGAAAGAGCCGCTCGGAAGCGCAGGGCGAGTGATTTCGACGCGGCATCCTGCCGCTTTGCGATAGCAGCACCCCCGGTTGAGAATTTGCAGACCCGTTTGCCTCGGCAAGCGGGTTTTCTTTGTGTTTTGCTGCGGCTAGGCTGACATCATCTGCCAGCCAGGAGCCCCCGGAGATGACCCAGATCCAGACCAGCGCCCGCGAGATCCTGCGCGATCTTTCGACCGGGCGTCGTCGCGCAGAGGCGCTGATGGAGGAGACGCTGGACCGCATCGAGGCGATCAACCCGAGCGTCAATGCAATTGTGGCCCTGCGGGCGCGAGACGTGCTGCTTGCCGAGGCGGCCGCTGCCGATCGGGCAGAGACGCGGGGGCCGCTGAATGGGCTGCCGATGGCGGTCAAGGATCTGGCAAATGTGGCTGGTGTTCCTTCGACGCAGGGTTCGCCATTGCTCGCGGATTTCGTGCCGCAGACGGACGATCTGATGGTGGCGCGGTTGCGGGCGGCGGGGGCTGTGATCATCGGCAAGACCAACACCCCGGAATTCGGCCTTGGGTCGCATACCTATAACCCGATCTACGGGGCGACGGCCAACCCCTATGACCGCAGCCGCAGCTGCGGCGGTTCCTCCGGCGGCGCGGCGGTGGCATTGGCGACCGGGATGGTGGCGCTGGCGGACGGGTCCGACATGATGGGATCTCTGCGCAACCCTGCCGGCTGGTGCAATGTCTACGGTTTCCGTCCCAGCTGGGGGCGGGTTCCGAATGAGCCACGCGGCGATCTGTTCCTGCATCCGCTGTCCACCAATGGGCCGATGGCCCGCAGCCCCGAGGATCTGGCGCTGCTGCTGGATGTTCTCTCCGGTCCCGATCCGCGTCAACCGTTCTCGACCGGGTTTGCGGCGGCGGATGGTGTCGCCCCCCTGCCTGCCGCGCGACCGATGCGCATTGGCTGGCTTGCGGATTGGGGCGGTGCCTATCCGATGGAGGCGGGCATATTGGAGACCTGCGAGGCCGCGCTGGAGGTGCTGCGCGGCTTGGGGCATCAGGTCGAGCCGATTGCACCGCCTTTTGCGGCGGAGCGGATCTGGCAGAGCTGGAGCACGCTGCGCTCCTTTTCCGTGGCCTCTGGTCTCAGGGTGTTTTCCGGGCAGCGGCACCAGCTGAAAGCCAGCGCCCAATGGGAGCTGGAACGGGGCATGGCGCTGAGCGGGCAGGAGGTTCAGGCAGCATCTGATTTGCGGTCGGACTGGCAGCGCGTCGCGGCGCGTCTGTTTTCGCAGTATGACGCGCTGGTGTTGCCGACCGCGCAATGCTGGCCCTTTGATATCACGCTTGAGCACCCGCAGGCGATCAACGGCACCGCGATGGACAGTTACCACCGCTGGATGGAGGTGGTGACACCGGTCAGCCTGCTGGGCCTGCCCTGTCTGGCGGCTCCGGCGGGGTTTGGAGCTGGTCAGCTGCCGATGGGCCTGCAGATCTTTTCCGCCCATGGCCGCGACCGTGACCTGCTGGCGCTGGGGCAGCAGTATCATCTTGCGACCCGCTGGCCAGATAGGCGCCCGCCCGAGCTGCCGTGCTCGGACACGCCCCTGTAAGGAGATCCTCATATGGACGAAAAAGCCTTTGGCGTGCCGCAGTTGCAGCCGATGACCCTGTCGACCCTGGGGCAGGCGCTGCGGCGCGGATGGGCTGATTTTCGGGCCAAACCGGGCTATGGGCTGTTCTTTGCCGGGGTCTATGTACTGGCGGGCTGGATCATGGCCTGGATTACCGTTGCGACCGGCACAACCTTCTGGCTGGTTCTGGCGGCCATCGGCTTTCCGTTGGTCGGCCCTTTTGCTGCGGTCGGCCTATATGAGGTCTCGCACCGGCTTGAACAGGGGCGGGCGCTGGGTTTTGGCGCGATCCTGAGCGTAGTGCTGCAACAGAGCCGCCGTCAGCTGCCGTCGATCTGCGCCATCATCATCATTGTCTTCCTGTTCTGGTTCTTCCTTGGTCATATGATCTTTGCGCTGTTTCTGGGCCATTCGACGATGACCAATATCTCCAGCTCGCCCGAGGTTTTCCTGACGGCAAACGGGATAACCATGCTGCTGGTCGGCAGCCTGGTCGGGGCGGTATTTGCGCTGCTGCTTTACATGATCACAGTGATTTCCCTGCCGTTGCTGCTGGATCGTGAGGTGGATTTTGTCACCGCGATGATCACCAGTTTTTCCTATGTGCAGGCCAATTTTCTGGTGATGCTTGTCTGGGCCGCAGGCATTGCTATAGCCACATTCTTGGCCATGGTGCCGGGGTTTCTGGGGCTGTTTCTGGTGCTGCCATTGCTAGGCCATGCCAGCTGGCATATCTATCGGCTGATCGCGACCGCAGCCTGAGCGGCAGCTAGCGAAACCGGGTTCCCACGCCGAGCAACCGCTGCTGAAACGGGCTCAGCTCATGCTGTTCTATGAACCCGGCCCGGCGCGCGGCGCCGAGGATGGCGGCGGGATCCTGGCCGAGATGTTCATAGACCATGCGGGTTACCCGGTCCGACGTGTCGCTTTCGCGGCTGGTGCGCGCAACATAGCCTGCCCAGATGTTGGCCTGCATTGACGGCACATTGGCCAGATAGTTGAAGGAGGAGGTCCGCCCGCCACGCCGCGACAGCAGGAAGGCTACCCCATCATCATGGGCCGAGGCGTAGCCACGGAACTCCCGTGATTGCGGATCCGACGGCAGGCCCTGGTAGCGCATGGCGGATTTCGCTTCATAGCCGCGCAGGTAGGTGATGCCCTCGGTGCGAAAGACCAGCGCCAACCCCAGGATATAGCGATCCGTGCGTACAAAGCTGCGGCGTACGAACTGATAGAGGCCGGAGGGAAAGAATGCCTCGGTCACATTGGCAACGCCGGGGCCAAGAAAATCGCCGAGGAACGGCCCCTGAAGGATCTGGCCTTTGCAGGAGAGCTGATCGACGGGATCCAGCAGAATCCGCGCATCAACGTCAAAGAAATTGCAGATCCGGTCCAGCACGTCAGGGCGGGGGAAGCTCTCGCCGGTCAGGTAGCGGTTGAACTGGGTGCGATTGATCCCGAGGCGTCGAGACAGATCCGAAATTGAGCGGTAGCCCTTGGCGAGCTGACGCAGGTTGGCACCGAACATATTGCGCAGTTCAGCCGGCGAACGATCGGCCTGGTTCAAGATTGGCTCCCTCTGTGTCGTGGACCGGGTGTTACACCAGATCTTGTGGTTTCCCTAGGGACTCCCTAATACCCTTGTAGATAATACATGAGGATCTGACGCTATCCAGCATCAATTTTGCGCAAACCGGACACAAATTGACACAGATCTTGTTACAGGTTTTTGGTGTTCCTTTGCCATGATTTATCCCAGAATAGCTCGGGACCAATGTGAGGTATGATATGATTGGCGTCGTTCTTTGGACGGACTACGATCTGCGGCAGGCGGTGATCTGGAGCGAAGATCACGGTGATCTGGTATATTATCGCTGGACCTCGCTCGATGAACCCATAGAGCTGCGCAAGGGTGACTGCGTCGCTTTTCGGGTTGAGACCAAGGGCGCGTTGCGGTTCGCCAGCGATCTGCATGTCATCCAAGAAAGCCAGAGTCCGGAACTGGCGGCGAAGCTTGGTGATGCCGAGCATGAAGCCAGCCAATCGCTGCCCAACAGCCGCTCGGAGGCGACGGTGATGACCTGGGAGGACGCGCGCCACGATCCCTTGTTTGTGGATCCCTCGGTCTACCCGGAGCATAACGCCCATGAGGTAAAAGCGCCTGTTCGTGGTGCCGGTGATAGCCAGCCGTCCAGCGCGACCATTTTGTCCTTCCCTGACAAACAGGCCCGCGACGCCCGCGCGCAGGCGAAACGGCGCAGCGCTGATCGAAAGCTGATCCGTAGCTGATCTGCAGAGCGGATCCGCCGCAGGAGCGTGATCGGATCAGTTTGTATGGGACACGAAAAAGGGCTGCGCGATGGCGCAGCCCTTTTGTCATCCTGTCGGAATGATCAATTTCCGCGCAGCAGGGCAGCTACGCCGGTGCGGGCGATCTTGGTCAGGCCCAGCGGGCGCATCATCTCGGCAAAGGCGTCGATCTTGTCCGGTGCGCCGGTCAGTTCAAAAATGAAGCTGTTGAGCGTGGTGTCGACAACCTTGGCGCGGAAAATATCCGCCAACCGCATGGCTTCCACGCGCTTGTCGCCTTCGCCGACCACTTTCACAATGGCGAGTTCCCGCTCGACAAAGGGGCCTGCGACGGTGAGGTCGGTGACTTCATGTACCGAAACGATCCGGCCCAGCTGCGCCTTGATCTGCTCGATCACCTGCGGCGTGCCGGTGGTGACGATGGTGATGCGCGACAGATGGCCTGTGTGATCGACCTCGGCCACGGTGAGGCTGTCGATGTTGTAACCCCGACCCGAGAACAGGCCGATCACACGGGCCAGAACACCGGGTTCGTTTTCCACCAGAATGGTGATGGTGTGGCGTTCCTGAACATCCGAAAAATTCGGGCGCAGGTTATAGGCAGAATGGCTGGTGGAGCCTTTTTTGATGTGTAGGGCAGACATTTACGTCCCTTTCCTAGAAATCGGGGCAGGGCGATAGCGCCCCGCTGTATCTGTTCCTGAACCGGGTTAAACCAGCACCGCGCCGCCGGATTGGATGACGCCTTGGGTCTCGGCATCGCCCAGCAGCATTTCGTTATGCGCCTTGCCCGAGGGGATCATCGGGAAGCAGTTTTCGTGCTTCTCCACCAGACAGTCAAAGATCACCGGCCCGTCATAGTCGAGCATCTCCATGATCGCATCATCCAGATCCTTGGGATCCTTGCAGATGATGCCCTTGGCGCCAAAGGCCTCGGCGAGCTTGACGAAATCGGGCAGGGCTTCGGACCAGGAATGGCTGTAGCGTTCGCCGTGCAGCAGCTCCTGCCACTGGCGCACCATGCCCAGACGTTCATTGTTGAGGATAAACTGTTTCACCGGCAGGCGGTACTGCACGGCGGTGCCCATCTCCTGCATGTTCATCAGCCAGGAGGCCTCACCTGCGACGTTGATCACCAGCGCATCGGGGTGCGCGACCTGCACGCCGATCGAGGCCGGTGTGCCATAGCCCATGGTGCCCAGACCACCGGAGGTCATCCAGCGGTTGGGATCCTCAAAGCCGAGGTACTGTGCGGCCCACATCTGGTGCTGCCCCACTTCGGTGGTGATGTAGCGGTTGCGGTCCTTGGTCAGGGCTTCCAGACGCTCCAGCGCGTATTGCGGTTTGATGGAGGTCTCCGAGGCGGTGTAGGACAGACAGCGAATATTGCGCCATTCGGTGATCTGCTCCTGCCATTTTGCGATGGCAGCGCTGTTCACCTTGCGGCCGCGGCTCTTCCAGACTTTCAGAACGTCTTCCAGCACGTGGCCGATGTCGCCGACGATCGGAATATCGACGCGGATCACCTTGTTGATCGACGAGGGGTCGATGTCGATATGCGCCTTGGTCGATTTCGGGCTGAAGGCATCCAGACGACCGGTGATGCGGTCATCAAAGCGGGCGCCGATATTGATCATCAGGTCGCAGCCGTGCATGGCCATATTGGCCTCGTAAAGACCGTGCATCCCCAGCATCCCGAGCCAGTTCTTGCCCGAGGCCGGATAGGCCCCAAGCCCCATCAGCGTGGAGGTCACCGGAATGCCTGTGGCCTCGGCCAGCTCGCGCAGCAGCTGGCTGGCGCCGGGGCCGGAGTTGATCACGCCACCGCCGGTGTAGAATACCGGGCGTTTTGCGGTTTCCATAGCCGCCACCAGCTCGGTGATGGCCTCCAGATCGCCCTTCACCGGCGGCTGGTAATGCGACGCGGCGGGTTTCGGCCCCTGATAGGTGCCGGTGGCAAACTGCACATCCTTGGGAATGTCGATCAGCACCGGGCCGGGACGACCCGCGGTGGCGACATGAAAGGCCTCATGCAGGGTGCTGGCCAGCTTTTCGGTGTCTTTCACCAGCCAGTTGTGTTTGGTGCAGGGGCGGGTGATGCCCACGGTGTCGGCTTCCTGAAAGGCATCGGAGCCAATCATGAAGGTTGGAACCTGACCGGTGAGAACAACCAGCGGAATGGAATCCAGCAGCGCGTCGGTCAGGCCGGTCACCGCATTGGTGGCGCCGGGACCGGAGGTCACCAGAACAACACCGGGCTTGCCGGTTGAGCGGGCATAGCCTTCGGCGGCGTGAACCGCGCCCTGTTCATGGCGCACAAGAATGTGCCGGATATCATTCTGCAAAAAGATCTCGTCATAGATCGGCAGAACGGCACCGCCGGGGTAGCCAAAGACCGTGTCCACCCCCTGATCCTTCAGGGCCTGAACAACCATTTTTGCGCCGGTCATCTCACGTTTCATCTGCTTTAGCTCCAATTGGCGGCATCGTCCGTTTCGCATAAAAAAAGCCCCCGATTTCTGGTCGGAGGCGCATGGGTTCGATTATGGTCTACCGTTACCGGCCCATGCGCGTGGTTCCTACGACTACGACTAGGATATTCATCGTGTTGGCTCCTTTAGCGTTGCAGCGGACCTTAGGACCGGTGGCCGGGGGCGTCAACAGGGAAATGAACCGAAAATACCCCAGTTTCGGACATTTTGTTGCGTCGGTGGGGTTCCTGGCGACATTTTCGCCTTTCGCGCGGCCGAAAATAGGACCACTTCGGCCCTAAAGTCGAAAATCTCCCTGAACCAAAGGCCAAGGTCAGATCGCGCGCGGCGGCGTTTTGCCAAATTGCGAGGCGGATCGGACCTAGTTTGCGGGAGTTTCTGCTGCATTGCGGCGCAATTTTAGCTCTGCCACCAGGCGGCGGGGTGGGCGGGTCAGAAACTGTGACCGGTGCCCTGCAGCACGCCATGTTCAAGCGCGTAGCGTGTGAGACCGGCGGTCGAGGAAATGCCAAGCTTGCGTTTGATGTTCTTGCGATGGGTTTCCACGGTGCGCACCGAGATATCCAGCGCCAGGGCAACGTCCTTGTTGGATTTGCCCTGTGCGAGTTCGAGCAGAATGGTCTGCTCACGTCCGGTCAGCGCCTCGCGGGCGGGGTCGTCCTTGGGCTTCAGCGAGCCTTCGGCGCCGGTGCAGAGATAGGTCTCGCCACGCATCACCGTGTCGATGGCCTGGCGGATCTCCTCGGTTGGGACATCTTTCAGTACATAGCCCATGGCCCCATGCGCCAGCGCGCTGGAGATATATTCGGGGCTGTCGTGCATGGACAGGATCAGGATGCGGGTGGAAGGGGTCTGTTCGAGGATGATTTCCGTGGCGCTCAACCCGCCCAGTTTCGGCATATTGAGATCCATCAGGATCACATCGGGTTTCAGCGCGCGGGCCTCGGCCACCGCCTCTTCGCCGTTGCCGGGGATGCCGACAACCTCGATATCGTCATAGCTTTCAAGGATGGATTGAATGCCCTCGGCGACCATCGGGTGATCGTCAACGATCAGAACGCGAATGGTATTTGGCATGGTCTCCCCCCTCATTTGGCGTGGCGCGGTCCAGTCCGTCGCGTGCATCCACCGGTGCGGCGGCGACAGTCTGGCAAGAGCGCCGATTGGCTCAGGACACCCGCTTGGACGCCGGTTTGGAGGCATCACCCGGGGGCAGCAGATGGCTCAGCGGCAGCAGGACCTCGATCACGGTGCCGCTTTGCGTGCCCCGTGATGACAAAATCCTGAGTGTGCCGTCAAGCTGTTCGATTCGTTCCTGCATATTGCGCAGCCCGATGCCGGGCCCGCTGCGGTCCTGAACCGGCGGCAGGCCGCGGCCATTGTCGGTGATCCGCATAGTGGCACCGCGCGCGTGCCCGCGTAGATCCATGGTGACCTCCGTCGCTTCGGCGTGGCGTTCGATATTGGTGAGCGCTTCCTGCGCGATCCGGTAGAGCGCAATCTTGGCATCCCCGTCCAGGCGGTTGCGGAACACGACAGTGCTGAAACGGGTCTCGATGCCGGTGCGTGCGGCGAAATCATCGGTCAGTGCCTTCAGCGCCGGGCCAAGGCCGAGATCATCCAGCACACCGGGGCGCAGGTCGCGGCTGATGCGGCGCACCTCGGTGATGGCGGTGCCCAGATGCGAGATCCCTTTGTTCAGCGGATCCTCGACCCGGTCAAAATCTCCCCGCGACAGGCGTCTGCGCGCGTTGTCCAGCGCGTAGCGCACCCCGACGAGGAGCTGACTGATCCCGTCGTGCAGCTCGCGCGCCACCCGGCCGCGCTCTTCCTCCTGGGCGTCGAAAACCCGCTGGGTCAGCTCTTTCAACTTGGCGTCCGCCAGACGACGCTCGCGGATGTTCAGCACCATGCCGGAGGCAAAGACCAGCCCCAGTGCAAACAGGGTGATGCCACCGATGTAGTAGAACGTACGGCGCACACGGGTCTCGACCTCGGCGCGCGAGGCCGCGACAGAGGCCAGCACATCGTCAATGAACACCCCGGTGCCGATGGCCCATTGCCAATCCTGCAAGCCCAGCACATAGGCAACCATCTGCGCCTCTTCGCCGGTTGAGGGTTTCTCCCACATAAACGTGTGCCATCCGGCGCCCTGACGGGCCAAGCGGATGAATTCATCCACGACCGGTGTGCCGCGGCTATCGGTCAGCCCCTTCCAGTTGTTGTTGATGAACTCGGTCTGGCGCGGGCTAACCAGATTGGTGCCGTCGTAGTCATAGACAAAGAAAAACCCGTCGCGGTCATAGATCATTGCACTGAGAATCTGGGTGACCTTTTCCTTGGCCTCCTCGTCATCTGGCGCCGCCAGACCGTAGATGTGCGAAAACCCATTGCGGGCCTGGGTCACATAGTTGCGCAGCTCGGCCATCTTGGCCTGCAACAGCTGCTGTTCCAACGCTTTGATCTCGCGTTCGGCCAATGCGCGCGACTGCACGGAGACCAGCACGGCAATGGCGGCCCCGGCCACGATCAGCGGCAGCGTCGCCAGCAGGGACAGCTTCTGGGCGTAGTTGGGTCGCAAGAATTGGGGGATCAGTTGCATGGTCGAATCGTTACGCAATCCGCCCGGAGAATCAAAGCCCCCACAGCTGCGCTCAGCGCGCGAATCTCGGGATCGGCCTTGGCGGTTGTCACAGGCTGCCCAGATTTTGGCCAAATAATTTGTCCAAAATGCGGTTTTCTACGCAGTAGTAGGTATTCACATGACGCAGCGTACAGCTAGGCTTGCGTCACTCGACAAGACCCGCCTCGGGCACAGACCCGGGGCAATCCAATTAAATGGGAGGAGAAACCTATGGATCGTCGTTCCTTTTTGAAGACATCCGCGCTGGGGGGCAGCGCCGCTGCAGCAACCACTCTGGCCGCACCGGCTTATGCGCAGGGCAAGCGTACCCTGACCATGGTCACCACCTGGGGCCGTGGCGCCGCGGGCGTTCATGACTCCGCACAGCGCGTCGCAGATTCGATCACCGCCATGTCCGATGGCGACCTGACCATCGACCTCAAAGCTTCCGGCGAACTGGTTGGTGCATTTGAGGTATTTGACGCGGTGACCGCCGGTCAGGCCGACATGTACCACGGTGCCGACTATTATTTCACCGGCCAGCACCCGGCCTATGCCTATTTCACTGCAGTACCTTTCGGCATGACGCCTCAGGAACTGGTGAACTGGTACTACCAGGGCGAAGGCATGGCCCTGCATGATGAGCTGGGCCAGATCTTCGGTCTGAAATCCTTCCTTGGCGGCAACACTGGCCCTCAGGCCGGCGGCTGGTTCAACAAGGAAATCAACAGCCCCGAAGATTTCAATGGTCTGAAGTTCCGTATGCCGGGTCTGGGCGGCAAGGCGCTCGGCAAACTGGGCGCATCGGTTCAGAACATTCCCGGCTCCGAAGTGTATCAGGCGCTGTCCTCCGGTGCGATCGACGGCACCGAGTGGATCGGCCCCTGGGCAGATGAGAAGATGGGCTTCCAGGAAATCACCAAGGTCTACTACACCTCCGGTTTCCATGAGCCGGGTGCGGCGCTGTCCGTGGCGACCAACCGTGACGTGTTCGACAGCCTGTCGCCCGCGCATCAGAAAATCATCGAAATCGCGGCGGCCGAAGGTCACCAGTGGAGCCTGTCGCAGTTCATGAACAACCACGGTGCGGCTCTTCAGCGTCTGCAGACCGGTGGCGTGAAGACCCTGGAATTCCCTGACAGCGTCTGGGATGCCTTTGGCTCCGCGACCAAGGAAACCCTGGACGAGTTCATGGGTGACGAGCTGTTCGCAAAAATCCGCAACAGCGTCGAAGCGTCGATGAAAGCCTCTTCGGGCTGGATCACCAAATCTGAAGGTGCCTATCGCACCCAGCGCGACCGCGTTCTCGGCTAACCGCCCCAAGAGTGGGTTCAATCGGATCCTCCGCATCGGCGGGGGATCCTTTCGCAATAGCAGCCGACACGGATGGCTCGCGCCATAAGTGTCCATCGGGTCCCAGGATCCGTGCGGCCTGATTATTATCCCTATGATGACGATCCAGACCGCCCGCGCTGCACGCATTTATTCGAGGGAAAAATGCAGGACGAAAGTGGCGTTTCCTTTTTCGGGACCTTACTGGACGGCCTGATCTGGCTGGTACAGAACATCGCGGGCGCCTTTTACAACTTCGGCTATGCCGTCGCCAACCCGCAGCTCTGGCTCGACTGGTCGGACAAGGCTTCCATCATGCGGTTCGTCTACTATGGCGGGTCGGTTGAGTTCTTCTTTGTTGTCTTCACCGCGTTTCTGGTGCTGACGGCGGTCGGCATGTATCGCCGCTCCATTATGTGG
Organism: Phaeobacter sp. JH20_34; assembly: GCF_048056095.1. NCBI lineage: Bacteria > Pseudomonadati > Pseudomonadota > Alphaproteobacteria > Rhodobacterales > Roseobacteraceae > Phaeobacter > Phaeobacter sp. JH20_34. Next base: position 490,498 of record NZ_JAYMWT010000004.1, read on the forward strand.
GGGGTCGTGCGCGGACTGGAGGGCTTTGCCAACACGCTGGGTCGGCTGTTTGCCTGGGCAGGTCTTCTGATGGTGCTGCAACAGATCATCATCGTCTTCATGCAACGGGTGTTTGCGCGCCCGGACATGAGCTTTGGTCTGGGTATCGCGCTGGAAAAAGACATCAGCTGGTTCGCAGAAGAACTGAAGCTTTACAATGCCTTGGTGGTCTGCCTTTGTGTCACATACACCTTTGTGCAGGGCGGCCACGTGCGGGTCGATCTGATCTACTCCGGCATCAGCTTCCGGGCCAAGCGGGTGGTGGACATGCTGGGATCGCTGATCTTCATGATGCCCGCTGCCGTGCTGACCTGGATGTATGGCTGGTACTTCCTGTGGCGCCACCTGATCGTGCCGAAGCCCTCGGCCTCGGACACGCTGGAGCGTCTGGTGATGAAATCCCGCGCGCTGCGCTGGAACATCGAGACCATCGGCTTCAGCCCCAATGGGTTCAACGGATACTTCCTGTTCAAGATCCTTCTGGTGACATTCGCCGGTATCGTATTCCTGCATGCCATCGCGTTTTTCTACCGCTCGTATCTTGAGTTTGTGGAAGGCCCCGGCAGCGAGAACAAACACCTCGACAAGGACAGCCTTGGTGAAGGTGAAGAAGCCTATGAAGGCGCGCATTAAATAAGGGACAGCCCCCATGCTATTCGGACTTGATGGCGTTGAAATCGGCCTGATCATTGTCTTCTTCTGCCTTTTCGGAGGCATTCTCTCCGGCTTTCCAGTGGCCTTTGCCATTGGCGGAGCCGGCATCATCTCCTTCGGGATCATTGCGGCGCTCGACAGTGCCGGGATCCTGGTTCACCAAGCCATCGACACCTCGTCGCAGGTCTATCGCGACCTGGTGGGCTCCGGCGTCAAGCCGGATGTCATATCGGTGTTCAGATATCCTGAACTGCCACGGGTCGCCGAGGCGGTGTTCCCGCAGGGTTGGGAAGTTGCGATGGACCGCAACATCTCCTTTGTCGTGAACCGTATGAACGAACGGGTTCTGGCCGGTGCCTCGATCGAGACCCTGCTGGCAGTGCTGATGTTCGTCCTGATGGGCATCACGCTGGAACGGTCGAAGATCGCCAACGACCTGCTGACCACCATGGCGCGCGTCTTTGGTCCGCTGCCCGGCGGTCTGGCAGTTTCCATCGTGGTTGTGGGCGCTTTCCTTGCGGCCTCCACCGGGATCGTCGGCGCAACCGTGGTGACCATGGGCCTGCTGGCGCTGCCCACCATGCTGCGCAACAACTATTCGCCGGAACTGGCGACCGGTGTGATCGCCGCCTCGGGCACGCTGGGGCAGATCATTCCGCCCTCCATCGTGATCGTTCTTCTGGGCACGCTTGCGGGGGATCTCTATTCCACCGCACAGGAAACCCGTGCGCAGGAATTCGGCTGCTCCGATGCGCTGACCTATCTGGGTGAGCCAGCGGTTGTTTCGGTCGGGACGCTGTTCCAGGCCGCGCTGCTGCCGGGTATCCTGCTGGCGCTTCTCTATGCGCTCTATGCCTTTGGCTATGCGCTGCTGAATCCGGAAAAAGCTCCGGCAGTTGTGCTTGAGGGCGGTACTGGCGAGCCGATCACCCGTGGCGAAGGCCTCACCTGGTTCCTCGGTGTGCCGGTGGCGCTGATTGCCGGTGCGTTGCTGCTGGGCCAGGTGAACCTGATCGGTAGCCAGAACATCACGGTTTCGACCTTCTCCGATGCGGGGCAGACGGCATCGCTGCGCACCAATGTGGGTGCGGACTGTCAGGCGGCAATGATTGACCTGCATGGCCAGGAGGCCTGGGATGCCGCTGTCGCCGAGCAGAAGAGCATCGACGACGCAGGCGGCGTTGCCCAGGCAACCAAGCTGACCGAGGACGAGATGGCCGCAGCCCGTGTCGCCAAGATCGAAGCCGCGGCTCCGATTGGCACCGGTCTGACCGTGCTGATGGTGCTGATGGGGCTGACGCTGGCGGTTGGTCGCGGGGTTTCGCCCTCGCGGGATCCCAAGCCCTTGATCCTGGGGGCGATTGGCGTGCTGATGATTGCGCTGGTCGATATCGTGGCAATTTCACCGACCACGACGCCCGGGGTCACCGTGCTGCTGATCGCGCTGCCAAGCCTCCTGGCGCTCTATGGGTGCAAGGTCGCGGCGGTGCGCAGTTCACAGAATGATCTGATCCGCGTGGTGTTCCCGCCGCTGATCCTGATCATTGCGGTGCTGGGGTCCATTCTGGGCGGCATCACCAACCCGACGCCCGCTGCGGCGCTGGGGGCTGGGGGCGCCATCATGCTGGCGGCCTACCGCAAGCTGCAGGACCAGGGGAAATCCGGCTGGATCATCATCTGGGCAACCCTTGCAGTGGCGATCTGTATCCTGGTTGGTGTCAACTTCGATCTGCGGATCAATGGGCAGGATGGGGTTTCGGCAGAGACCATCATCGCCTTTGGTGTGGCCTATGGCGCCTATCTCTTTGCGCTCTTCGGGCTGCTCTACGGTTGCTGGGTGCTGTTCAAGGGCGGGGTGCTGACACCGGTGGTGCGCGAAACGGCCAAGGTCACGTCGATGGTCTTCACCATCCTGATCGGCTCGCAGCTGCTCAATCTGGTGGTGATCTCCTTTGGCGGGGAACACTATATCCAGCAGTTCCTCAAGAGCTTTGACAGCGAGCTGAAGGTCTTCCTGATCGTAATGGTGGTGCTGTTCATCCTTGGCTTCGTGCTCGACTTCCTGGAGATCATCTACATCGTGATCCCGATTGTCGGGCCGGTGATCTACGGCGGCTCCTTCGATCCGAAGTGGGTGACCATCATGGTTGCGGTGAACCTGCAGACATCGTTCCTGACGCCGCCGTTTGGATTTGCGCTGTTCTATCTGCGCGGGGTGGCACCGAAGGAGGTGACCACAGGCCATATCTATCGCGGGATCCTGCCATTTGTGCTGATCCAGGTGGTGGGTCTGGGGATCCTGTGGATGTTCCCCTCCATCGTGACAATCGTGCCGGCGCTGATGCCAAACTGATTGCAATCAGCCAAAGACGACAAAGGGCCCCGCTTGCGGGGCCCTTTTTTCATGTCGGCACCGGGGCGAAAGCAGAAACAGGGGCGCTGCCCCTCTGCGCCATGCGGCGCATTCACCCCGGGATATTTGACGCCAGAAGATTGGCCATGCAGCCGTTTGCCGATGGCAGCTGAAGGGGCGGTGCCGAATGGGACCGGCGCCCTGCGGTTCAGGTGAGCTGGAGCAGATCCCAGCGGTTGCCGAACGGGTCGCGCCAGACCGCAACCCATCCGTAGGGTTCATGGCGGGGTGCTTCGTCGAAGGTGACGCCCGCGGCCAGCATGGCGGCATGGTCTCGGGCGAAGTCATTGGTGTGCAGGAACAATCCGACGCGGCCGCCAAATTGATTGCCGATGATGGTCTTTTGAGCACCACTGTCGGCCCGGGCCAGGATCAGGCTGCCCTCACGGGCGCCCGGCGGCAGGATCCGGACCCAGCGCTTGCGCCCCTGATCGACATCTTCGGCCAGCTGCCATCCGAGGGTGCCGCAGTAAAACGCGATCGCGCTGTCGTAGTCCGGGACAATCAGCGTCACGGCATGAAGAGATTGCATTGGGTTACCTGCTGTGGCTGCGCGATTCCGGCAGGTGAATATTAGCGACCTGTTCCGCAATCGGATCGGTCGACAGCGGATGCGCCGTGTCATCAAAGGCGTCGGGATCGGTCATCGGCTGCCAGGCGCCGCGATGATAGACTTCAAGCCCGGTGAACTTCGCCTTGTAGCCCATCTTGGCGCTGCCTGGCACCCAATAGCCCAGGTAGACATAGGGCAGCCCGGCCTCGCGCGCGATGTCGATGTGATCCAGGATCATGAAGGTGCCGAGCGAGTTCTGCGGCAGATCGGGCCGATAGAAGGAATAGACCATGCTCAGCCCATCCTCCAGCACATCGGTCAGCGACACCGCCGTCAGCGCGTTGCTGTCGCGGTCGATATATTCGACGACGCGGCTGCGAATGGGCGTCTCCTCGATCATGGCGGCATATTCGAAGACATCCATATCGGCCATGCCGCCATCGGCGTGCCGGCTGTCGAGGTAGTTGCGGAACAGCGCATATTGATCTTCGGTTGCCCAGGGAGAGGTCGCGCGCCGATCCAGCCCGGCGTTGCGCTTCAACGTGCGTTTCTGCCCCCGGCTGGCGGTGAAGGCGGCGACATTGATCCGGGCAGACAGGCAGGCGGAGCAATCGGAGCAGGATGGCCGGTACAGAACATTCTGCGAGCGGCGGAATCCCTGCTGCGACAGGCTGTTGTTGAGCTGTTCGACACCATCGCCCTGCAGGGCGGTGAACAGTTTGCGCTCCATCCGATCTGCCAGATAGGGGCAGGGCTGCGGCGCAGTCACGTAGAACTGTGGGGCAATCGGCAGAGTGTGGCGCATCAGGCGGTCAGGTGTCCGTTTGGGCTTGGCACAAATGGCCCCGAGTGTCGCGCGGGCGCCGAGTACTGATCACGGAGCCGCTGACAGATCGGGGCATTCTGGCCACAGGGTTATCTTGAATGATAGCAATGCCATCGCACTGCGCCAAGAGGCCAGTTGGGATTAAGGTTTACAGATTGCCCATCTTCACCTTGAACCAGACGGTGGATCAGCGGAGCCGGTTCAGCATGACGGTCCCCATCACCGCATCCGTCAGCCCCTGACCGCGCGCGGACATCAGCATCATGAGGATGGAGATCACCTGCAGCAGCGGGAAGGCCATGGAGACTGTATATCCGGCGGTATGCAGCAAGGCGCCCTGACCGTCGAGCTTGCGTCCCGACAGGTCGCGCAATTCGATGCCTGCGACGGCCATGCCCCAGGTCGCGGAACCAGAAGCGATGGTTGCAGCACGATAGATGAAACCGATCACCAGATAGAGCAGCGGCCAGATGAACAGCCCGGTAAAGGCGGTGAAAACCACGGCGATACTGGCAAGAACGGTGATCAACAGGCTGTCGATAAGCCAGGCAAACAGACGTTTGGCAGGGACCAGCTGATAGAAATCAGCCTGGTAGTCTGGATCGGGCAGGGCGGTCATCAAAGCTTCCTTATCGCGATAACGGGGTCGAAAGAACCGGGGCGGGGAACCGGGCTCATGGTTTGGCCGTCTGGCCAGGGTGGCGGCTGACACGCGGGCTGATCATCAGCTTCGGCGCCAGGCCGCTCCCGCCGGGATAGGCCCCGCCCAATGCGGGCGGAGCTGGCTCTGGTCAGTGACGCTTGCTGCGCGGGCTGTCCGCGTCATCCTCTGCATCATCGATTTCGATGGCCTCATCGTCGTTCTGCAGCGCGCGTTCGTGCATGAACTGATCGAATTCCGATTTGTCCTTTGCAGCCCGCAGACGTTGCAGGAAGGCTTCGAAATCATGCTGTTCCTGTTCCAGCCGGTGCAGCGTATCGGCCTTGTAGGCGTCAAAAGCGCTGTTGCCGGACGGGGTCATCGCGGACATGCCATGACGGGCCCAGGATTTACGGCGTGTGGTGCAGGATTTCGAGAACATGCGCTTGCTCCAGATCATGTAAAACAACAGGGCGAGGCCAACCGGCCAGAAAAAGACGAAGCCGAGGACCATGGCGGCAATCCAGGCGCCTTTGCCTTTGCTGTCGAGCCAGGATTCACTGCGGGAAAACCAGCCCTGTTCGGACGGGTGCGGGGCGGTAGAGGTGTAACTCGTCATCGGGGTCTCCAGGTTAACGTTGCGAGGTTCGGCGTCCATGTAAATGCGCTTCACATTATGGAATATCGGACTGCCCTCACACGGTTTCAAGCCTGCATGTAAACATTTTTCACATTTTCGCAGATCGAAACAAGTAACCTGTTGATATGTTTTTTATTTATTGATGATTTTGTGGCTAAGGGGAGATAAACGGCTGCGCTTTGCTGTCAGACTTTGTGATACATATCCGATGACCTGAACACGCGTTGTATCGCCATTTTGGCAATACTAGGGTGCCGGTCGGTCACTGGTTCACTGGTTACTAAGACGCTGTCTGACATGCCCCCGGAACTTGAGCGCAGCCGCAGTACCAGCATTAATGTCTCATTCATAAAAGGGCTATTCCGGTATTCCTTACCTTACGTAACCTTTTGAACTCTGGCAGGGCCAAAGGGTGGTTTCCTCAATTGACGACGGCGGCGTCTCACCCCAGTGTCTGCGGATGGGACAGTCGATTGATATTCAGCGCCTTCCACGGGCATTTGATGCGGATCTGGCCGGCGATGCGCTTGCGCTTGTGCCGGACCTTGGCGGCGATGAGGCGCGCCTGGTCGCAGGGGCGGCGGGCTCCAGCCCTTATCTGAAGGAGCTGATCACCCGCGAGGCCGCCTGGCTGGCGCCCGCACTGGCGGATCCGCTGGCTGCGCTTGGTAAGATCATGGAGGCTGTGCGCGGTTTGGCGCCGGATCAGCTGAAGCCGGGGCTGCGGCAGGCCAAGCGCCGACTTGCGCTGCTGAGCGGGCTTTGCGATCTGGCCGGGGCCTGGGATCTGATGCAGGTGACCACGGCGCTGACGCAATTTGCCGAACTCTGCGCCGATCGGGCGATCAAGGCGGAAATTGCCGCACTGATCCGCCGTCAGAAACTGCCGGGCCTGACCGAGGCCGATGTGGAGACCGCCGGCGGGTTGACCCTGCTGGCCATGGGCAAGATGGGCGCCTATGAGCTCAACTACAGCTCCGACATCGACATGATCTGCCTGTTTGACGAGACACGGTTTGATCCGGCCGATTTCTATGAGGCGCGTCAGGGCATGGTGCGGGCGACGCGCAACATGTGCACGGTACTGAGCGAACGCACTGCCGACGGCTATGTCTTCCGTACCGATCTGCGCTTGCGGCCCGACCCGGGGGTTACACCGGTGGCCATGGCGATGGAGGCGGCGGAGCGCTATTACGAGAGCCTCGGGCGCACCTGGGAGCGCGCCGCCTATATCAAGGCGCGCCCCTGCGCCGGGGATCTGAAGGCGGGTGCCGAGTTCCTGCAGACGCTGCGCCCCTTTGTCTGGCGGCGGCATCTGGATTTCGCGGCTATTCAGGACGCCCATGACATGCGTTTGCGGATTCGCGAAAACAAGGGGACCGGCGGGCCACTGACGGTGCCCGGCCATGACATGAAACTGGGGCGTGGCGGCATCCGCGAAATCGAGTTCTTTACCCAGACCCGGCAGCTGATCGCCGGCGGGCGGGATGAGAGCCTGCGTCAGCGCGGCACGCTCGACGGGCTGACCGCGCTCGCGGCCAAGGGCTGGGTGCCGCAGGAGGCCTGCGCGCAGCTCAGCGCGCATTACATTGCCCACCGCGAGGTGGAGCACCGCATCCAGATGGTGCATGACGCCCAGACCCACCGGGTGCCGCAGTCCGAAGATGGCATTGCCCGGATTGCCTGTCTGATGGACCGCGACCCGCAGGCGCTGCAGGCCGAGATCCGTGGGCGGTTGCAGGAGGTGCATGAGATGACCGAGGGGTTCTTTGCCCCGGATGTGCCAAGGCCGCAACCAGCCGCGGCGGTGCCGGAGGCTCTGGATGGCGATATTCTGGCGCGCTGGCCGACCTATCCTGCGCTGCGCTCGGCGCGCGGTGCGCAGATATTCGAGCGGCTGAAACCGGAGCTGCTGGCGCGACTGTCCCGCACCGCCCAGCCGGCCGAGGCGCTGGTGGCGCTGGATGGGTTCCTGGCGGGGCTGCCTGCCGGTGTGCAGCTGTTTTCACTCTTTGAAGCCAACCCGCAACTGATTGATTTGCTGATAGATATTGTCGGCACCTCTGGTACGCTGGCGAGCTATCTGTCGCGTAATTCCGGGGTGTTCGATGCTGTGATCGGCGGCTCGTTCTTCAGTGACTGGCCCAAGCGAGAGGGGCTCTGCCAGTCGCTTGCGGCGGTGCTGGCGCAGGAAGAGGATTATGAAACCCAGCTGGATGCCACCCGGCGCTGGTGCAAGGAGTGGCATTTCCGTATCGGGGTGCATCATCTGCGCGGGCTGATCGATGCTGCCACCGCAGGGGCGCAATATGCCGAACTGGCCGAGGTGGTGATTGCCGGGGTGGCGCCGGTTGTCCTGCAGCAGTTTGCAAAGAAACACGGAACGCCTCCGGGGCGCGGGGCGGCGGTTCTGGCCATGGGATCGCTGGGTGCGGGGCGGATCAATGCGCTGTCGGATCTCGACCTGATCGTGATTTATGACCCCGGAACCGCGGAGGCCTCGGAGGGGCCGCGACCGCTGGCGACACGCCCGTATTATGCGCGGCTGACCCAGGCGCTGATCACGGCGCTGACTGCGCGTATGTCGCAGGGGCAGCTCTATGAGGTGGACATGCGGTTGCGACCCTCCGGCACCCAAGGCCCGGTGGCCACGAGCCTCGAGAGCTTCTGCGCGTATCAGCGCAATGACGCCTGGGTCTGGGAACATCTGGCGCTGACCCGGGCGCGGGCGATGGCGGCTGTGCCAGCACCGGGTGCGGAGGGGCTGGCAGAGGATATCAACGCATTTCGAGCGGGTTTTCTCGGGGCGCCGCGCAGCCGCGCGGCGATCCTGCCCGAGGTGGCCAAAATGCGCGCCCGTCTGGCCGCTGCCAAGGTGCCGACAGGTCCCTGGGACGCCAAGACCGGCGCGGGTCGGCTGATGGATATCGAGCTGATCGCCCAGGCCGGGGTCCTGCTGAGCGATGCCACCGGGCAGGACGTGGCCGCCGGGCTGGCGGGCGCTGTCGCCTGTGGCTGGCTGGATGCCGCAGATGCAGCGGAATTGCAGCGCGGCTATGATCTATTCTGGTCGGTACAGACGGCGGCGCGGCTGGTCTCGGGCAAGGCAATTGATGCACGGACATTGGGAGAGGGCGGCGCGCTCTTTCTGTGTCGCAGCACCGGCTATGACGATCTCGCCGCGCTGGAGGCGACGCTGACCGAGAGCTACCGCAGATGCGGTGACATCATCGCCGCGGCATTGGAGAGAGAGGGGGCGACAGGCCATGACGAATGAGGCGACGGTTGATGCGGCGCAGCTGGCGCGTCTGGATCCCAAGGGGTTGATCCGGGAAAGCTACCGTATCGAGGGGATTGGCGAGGGCGAATGCCGCAGCATCTTTCTGGATTGGGCGCTGAGCCTGCCTGATGGGGTCGACAGCCGTGTGGCAACCATCGCGCTCGTGGAGCAGCTGGCGGCAGTGCATCCCGATCACCCGATGACGGCTGTTCTGCGCGAGGGGCAGGAGGCTGCCGACAGGCCTCGCAGGCGCGGCGGCTGGCGTTCCCGTCCGCGGTGAACTCACTTGCGCCGCGCGGGAACGGACCGCAGAGCCTGACGCGACCAAGGCATCGGCTCTGCGTGGCGGATGCCCTTTCAACCGCGCGTCGTTGGGAGTAAGAGAGGCGCATGACAGCATCTTCCTCCGCGCCCGAGCGCGCCCGCGTAAAACTGAAACCCAAAGCCAATGCCCGTGCCCTGCGTCACGGCTTTCCCTGGGTCTATGCCAATGAACTGGTCACCGATCGGCGCACCCGGAAACTGGCGCCCGGCACCCTGGCGGTGCTGGAAGACGACGCGATGACGCAGATGGGGCTGGTTGCGGTCAACCCCGAAAGCAAGATCATCGCGCGGATGCTGGACAGCGATCCTGCGGCCGAGCTGAGCGTGGAGTGGTTCAGCGCCCGCCTGCGCCGCGCGCTGGAGCTGCGCGAACAGCTGTATGATGCGCCGTTCTACCGGCTGGTCCATGCTGAATCCGATGGTCTGCCCGGCGTGGTGATCGACCGCTTTGGCGATACCTGCGTGGTGCAGCCCAATGCCGCCTGGGCCGAAGCCCATATCGAACCGCTGACCGAGGCGCTGGTGGCGGTGACCGGGGTGACAACCGTATTGAAAAACGCCTCGGGCCGGACGCGCAGCCTGGAAGGGCTGGACGATATCAGCACTGCCCTGCGCGGCACCGCCCCCGAGGCGCCGGTAGAAGTGTCCATGAATGGCGCCACCTATATGGCGGATCTGACCGGCGGGCAGAAAACCGGCCTGTTCTACGACCAGCGCGACAATCACGCCTTTGCCGCCAAGCTGGTCAGGCCGGGCGCAAATGTGCTTGACGTGTTTTCCCATGTCGGCGGCTTTGGTCTGGCGATGCTGGCGGCTGGCGCGGCGACGGCAACCTGTGTCGACGGATCCGCTCCGGCGCTGGATCTGGCGCGGGACGGCGCAGATGCCAGCGGTTTTGGCGATCGGTTCAACGCACGGCAGGGCGATGCCTTTGAGGTGCTGGCCCAGCTCGCCGAAGAAGGGGCGCAGTTTGATGTGGTGATCTGCGATCCGCCAGCCTTCGCACCGTCGAAACAGGCGCTTGAGGCGGGGTTGAGGGCCTATGAGCGGATTGCCAAACTGGCCGCCCCTCTGGTGGCGCCGGGTGGTTATCTGGGGCTGTGCTCCTGCTCGCATGCGGCTGACCTCAGCCGGTTCCGCAATGCCTCGGCGCGTGGCATCGGGCGCGGCGGGCGGCGCAGCCAGCTGCTGCACACCGGGTATGCCGGGGCGGATCATCCACAGCTGCCTCAGCTGGCCGAAAGCGGCTATCTGAAGGCTGTGTTCTTCCGGCTCGACTGATCTGTTGCGGTTGATCAGGCCATGAAACTGCTGCTGGACGCCTGTGTCCTCTATCCGACCGTGATGCGTGAGATGCTGCTGGGGGCAGCCCGGATTGGCCATTTCACCCCGCTGTGGTCACAGCGCATCCTTGAGGAATGGGCGCGGGCGGCGCGCAAGATCGGTCCTGCGGGGGAGCCGCAGGCGCGGGCAGAGATCGCGCTGATCTCTGCGGCCTGGCCAAAGGCTGCCGTCACCCCGACAGCGGCGGTTGAAGCACGGCTTTGGCTGCCGGACGTGGCCGATATCCATGTGCTGGCCGCCGCCATTGCCGGCCATGCCGACGGGATCGTGACCGTCAACAACAAGGACTTCCCGCGCCACACGCTTGCCGAGGAGGGGTTGGAACGGATCGGCCCGGACCAGCTGCTTTATGATCTGTGGCGACAGGATCCGGACGGGATTTCGGGCGTGGCTGCGGCTGTGCTCGCCGAAGCAAACCGGCTGTCAGGCGGCGGCTGGGAGCTGCGCCCGCTGCTGAAGAAGGCGCGGCTGCCAAGGGTGGCCAAGGCGCTGTCGGCCTAGCGTGCTCAGCCGCTGAGACCTTGGCGCGGCTCAGATGTCGCCCAGCACCTCAGCGGCGATCTCAAAGGATCGCAGCCGTGCATCGTGGTCATGGATCTGCCCGGTCAGAATGATCTCATCCGGTTGATACCGCTCAAGAATACCAGACAGTTCGGCGGCCACCGTGGCCTTGCTGCCGGTCGCGGAAATCCGCAGCGCCTCATTCACCCCGTGCAGCACCGGCGGGGCGATATGCTGGGTGATATCCTCCACCGGAGCCGGCAGCTTGCCGGGTTTGCCTTCGTGCAGCCGGGCAAAGGCCTGCTGCATGGTGGTTCTCAGCCGCTGCCCTTCGCGGTCGGTATCGGCGGCAAAGACGTTGACCGCGATCATGGCGCGGGGGGCGTCGAGATGCTCTGATGGCTGAAAGCCGCTGCGATAGGCGGCCAGCGCCTGCTCCAGCGCGGCGGGGGCAAAGTGCGAAGCAAAGGCATAGGGCAGCCCCAGCTGTGCCGCAAGCTGCGCCCCATAAAGGCTGGAGCCGAGGATCCACAGCGGCACCCTGGTGCCCTGTCCCGGAAAGGCCCGCACCCGCGCTTCGGGTGTCTCGGGGCCAAGGTAGTTGATCAGCTCGATCACATCATGCGGGAAGGTATCGGGATTGCGCTCACCGGTTTGCAAGCCCCGACGCAGGGCGCGGGCCGTCTGCAGATCGGTGCCGGGCGCGCGTCCCAACCCAAGATCAATGCGGTTGCCATATAGGCTGGCCAGCGTGCCAAAGGCTTCGGCCACCATATAGGGGGCGTGGTTGGGCAGCATGATTCCCCCGGCACCGACCCGGATCGTTTTGGTCTGTCCGGCGATATGGCCGATCAGAACAGCGGTGGCGGCACTGGCGATCCCCGGCATATTGTGATGCTCCGCCAGCCAGTAGCGGTGATATCCCCAGGCCTCGGCCCGCTGTGCCAGATCAGTGCTGTTGCGCAGCGATTGAGCGATGTCATGGCCTTCGGGTACGGGGGCAAGGTCAAGAACGGAATAGCGCATGGTAGGTCTCCGGGAGCCCGCCCAGGCGGGTCGTTAGGTCTTGTGTCCGCAGGGACATATCTGACTGAAACGCCTGCAACGGGGGATTGGTTGCCCACAGATGGGGATGGCGGCCGCACGGGCCAAGGGGGATGACGCGCCCGGCTGCGCTTGATCTTGTGTAAATTTCAGTGAACCAATGGTTTGCGGCCTGATCTTCAGCTCTTTCCTTTACTCCAGCGCTGTTCGAGCCGGTCCAGCGCGGCAATACGCTCCTCGGTCTTGGGGTGGCTCATCAGCCAGGCGGGCGCCATGCCGCTGCGGGCCTGTGTCAGCTCTTCCAGCTTGCGAAACAGGCTTTTCTGCGGAGCGATGCCGATCCCTGCCTTGGTCAGCAGTGCTGCGGCATATTCATCGGCCTCATATTCATCGCTGCGCGACAGCCGCGCCGCCAGCAGTGAGGTCAGCACATTGGCAATCCAGGGCCCGACAAAGGGCACGAAACGGCCGATGATAAGCATCAGCGCCGTGCGCAGCGCGTTCTGCCCGGAAAAATCAATCATGCGTTTTCGCGCGTGCCCCAGCGCCACATGGCCCAGCTCATGTGCAATCACCGACGCCAGTTCAACATCGCTGACCTCGCCATTGCGGTATTTGCGATAGAACCCACGGGTGATGAAGATCCGCCCATCCGGCGCCGCCAGCCCGTTTACCGGATCGACCTCGTAGATATAGACCGGGATATGGCTGATGCCGAGCGCCGCTGCCATTCGATCCGTCAGCTGGCGCAGGCGGGCATCGGCCAGCTCGGTCGATTGCTGATCAAGGGCCCGATGGGTGCGCCAGACCGACAGGCGGTACATGACCAACCCGTAGATCACGGCGAGAAGGATGGGGGTTAGACGCAACATGCTTTAGGATATGGGGCTGGCGGTGAGAGCGGACAAGGCGCGTGGCCCGACAGGCCGCGCGGTGGGCAGCGCGTCAGTCATCGCAGGATGGCGTGGCCGCGCGCGCCTCTGCCTTTACCTCGTCCCAGAGCGCGTCCATTTCCGCCAGGTTGCTCTCTTCGGGACGTTTGCCGCGGTCGGAGAGCTTGGCCTCGACGCCCTCAAAGCGGCGGGTGAACTTGGCATTGGCGGCCCGCAGGGCGGCTTCCGGCTCCACCCCCAGATGGCGGCCCAGATTGGCCATCACAAACATCAGATCGCCGAATTCCTCCTCCACCTCGGCCTGGCTCAGGCTATCGCGGGCTTCTACCAGCTCGGCGGCCTCTTCGACGATCTTGGCGATCACATTGTCCGCCGACGGCCAGTCAAAGCCGACACGTGCGGCGCGTTTTTGCAGCTTGTAGGCGCGCAGCAGGGCGGGCAGGCCGACCGCCACACCGTCCAGCGTCCCCTGTTGCGCCTTGCCTGCGCGCTCCGCGGCCTTGATCGCCTCCCAGTCAGCGGTCTGCTGGTCGGCGGATTTCTCGCGGCTCTCGTCACCAAAGACATGCGGATGGCGCGCGACCATCTTGTTGGACATGGTGGTGACCACATCCTGAAAGGTGAAATGCCCGGCCTCCGCCGCCATCTGCGCATGAAACACCGACTGGAACAGCAGATCCCCCAGCTCGCCCTTCAGCTCATCCCAGGCCTCGCGCTCAATTGCATCGGCAACTTCGTAAGCTTCTTCAATGGTATAGGGCGCGATGCTGGCAAAGTCCTGTTCAATATCCCAGGGGCAGCCATGCTGTGGGTCGCGCAAGCACGCCATGATCTGCAGGAGCCGGTCGATACCGGCGGTTTCATCGTGGATCAGGTTGGTATCGGGCATTGCGGCGGCTCTTGTTCCTGTGTCAGATGCATCAATCCCGAGTCTGACCAAGGAGTCCACCCCCATGCCGGTTGTGAACCGAATTGCCGATTACGCCGAGGACATGACAGCCTGGCGGCAGCATCTGCACCAGATCCCCGAGCTGGCGCTGGATCTGCCGAAAACAGCGGCCTTCGTGGCGGAACGGCTGCGGGACTTCGGCGTTGACGAGCTGCATGAAGGGATCGCAAAGACCGGCATCGTGGCCATCATCAACGGTCAGGAGAGCAGCGCGGCGGATGCCCCCTGTATCGGTCTGCGCGCCGACATGGACGCCTTGCCAATCCCGGAGGAGACCGGTGCGGCCTATGCTTCGACCCATGCAGGCAATATGCACGCCTGCGGCCACGATGGGCATACGACGATGCTGCTGGGTGCGGCGAAATATCTGGCGGAAACACGCAACTTCAAGGGCCGGGTGGCGCTGATCTTCCAGCCCGCCGAGGAGGCCATCGGCGGTGCGCGCATCATGGTCGAAGAGGGGATCATGGAACGGTTCAACATCGGTGAGGTCTACGCGCTGCACAATGCACCGGGTCTGCCGGAGGGGCATTTCATGACAACTCCGGGTCCGCTGATGGCGGCGGTGGATAGTTTCCATATCCATATTCAGGGCGTTGGCGGCCATGGCGCGATGCCCCATGAAACCCGCGACCCGGTGATGGCGGCCTGCGGCATCGCCCAGGCGATCCAGACCATCGTCTCGCGCAACCATTACGCGCTGGATGATCTGGTGGTGTCGGTGACGCAGATCCACACCGGCACGGTGGACAATGTGGTCCCCGATACGGCCTATATCAACGGCACCGTGCGCACCTTTGATCCCAGGGTGCAGGAAATGGTGATACGGCGCATGGGTGAGATCGTGGCCGGGCAGGCGGCCAGCTACGGGGTCGAGGCGGAACTGGACTACGAGATCGGCTATCCCGCGACCATCAATGACGCGGCCAAGACCGATTTTGCGGTCTCCGTCGCGGCCGAGATCGCAGGCGCGGAGCATGTCGAGGCCGAGGCCGGCCGCGAGATGGGGGCGGAAGATTTCTCTTATATGCTACAGGCCCGTCCCGGCGCCTATCTGTTTCTGGGCCAGGGCAATAGTGCCGGGCTGCACCATCCAAAGTACGATTTCAACGACGATATCGCACCGGTCGGTGCCTCGTTTTTTGCCCGTCTGGTCGAGAAAGCACAGCCCGCAAGCTGATCTGGCGACAGCGCGGGGGCTTTCAGATGACAAGGCCACGCGCATTCGCTAGGAGATGGCCACAACCCGAGAAGAGGGAGCAGTCTGCATGGCGCTAGAAGACGCAAAGAAACAGGTCGATCAGGCCTTCACCCGCGACGACCTGAAGGGGTTGAGCTTTGAGAACACCTTTGGCGGGGCGACGTCCTTTCTGCGGCGCCGCTACACCAAGGACCTGACCCATGCGGATATTGCCGTCACAGGCATTCCCTTTGATCAGGCGGTGACGAACCGCCCCGGCACCAGGCTTGGCCCCCGCGCGGTGCGTGAAGCCTCGGCCCTGCAAAGCCCCGACGCCCCCTATGGCTGGGACATTTGCCCGGCAAGCGAGCTGGCGATTGTCGACTACGGCGATCTGGCCTTTGACTACGCCAATGTCGCGGCCTTCCCCGACACGCTCACCGAGCACATCCGCGGCATTCTGGCGACCGATACGGCTTCGGTGGCCATCGGTGGCGACCACTATGTGTCCTTCCCCATCCTCAAGGCCTATGCCGAGAAATACGGCCCGATTTCGCTGCTGCATTTCGATGCCCATAGCGACACCTGGCAGGATGATGATTTCAGCCGCGTCGATCATGGCACGATGTTCTACAAGGCGGTGAAATCCGGCATCATTGACCCCAAGACCTCGGTTCAGGTGGGCATTCGGACCACCAATGAGGACAATCTCGGCGTGCCCACCATCGACGCGCCCACCGTGCATGAGATTGGCCCGGACGAAACCGCGCGCCGTATTCGCGACGTGCTGGGTGACCGGCCGGTTTACCTGACCTTCGATATCGACTGTCTGGATCCGGCCTATGCGCCGGGCACCGGCACGCCGGTCTGGGGCGGTCTGACCTCGGCGCAGGCCGACGCCATCCTGAAAAACCTGCGCGGTATCAACATCCTGGGCGGCGATGTGGTTGAAGTGTCGCCCCCCTTTGACACCACCGGCGCCACCGCCATCGCAGGCGCGCATGTCGCCATGAGCATTATCTGTCTTCTGAGCTGGAGAATTACGGGCCGATGACTGACTTTAACCAGCCGATCAGCGGCAATGATCTGGCGCGGTTCTCCGGGCCGAACACCTTTATGCGGCTGCCGCAGGCGACCTCTCTGGAGGGGCTGGATGTGGCCATTCTGGGTGTGCCGATGGATATCGGCACCTCCTGGCGCTCAGGGACCCGCTTTGGGCCAAAGCAGATCCGCGCCGAAAGCGCGATGATCCGGCCTTATAACATGACCAGCGGTGCGGCGCCCTTTGACAGTCTGAACATTGGCGATATCGGCGATCTGGCGATCAACACGTTCTCGCTGCCCGACAGCCTGCGCATCATTCAGGAAAGCTACAGCGCCATCCTGTCCAGCGACGTGACGCCGGTCGCAATGGGTGGCGATCATTCGATCACCCTGCCGATCCTGCGCGCGATTGCGGAAAAATACGGGCCTGTCGCATTGGTCCATGTCGATGCCCATGCGGATGTGAACGACGATATGTTCGGTGAGCGCGAGACCCACGGGACGGTCTTCAGGCGCGCCTATGAAGAGGGGCTGATCGTCGCGGACAAGACCTATCAGATCGGCTTGCGTGGCACAGGCTACGGGGCGGATGATTTCAAGGAGGCGCAGCGCTGGGGGTTTCAGCATTTCCCCGCAAGCGAGCTTTGGAACCGCTCCCTGCACGGGATGGGTGCGGAAATTCGTCGCGATATCGGCAATAGGCCGGTCTATGTCTCCTATGATATCGATAGTCTGGACCCGGCCTATGCACCGGGTACCGGCACGCCGGAAATCGGTGGGCTGACCACACCGCAGGCGCTGGAACTGATCCGCGCCCTGCGGGGTTTGAATATTGTGGGCTGCGATATGGTCGAAGTATCGCCGCCTTATGACACGTCGGGCAACACGGCGCTGACAGCGGCCAACCTGCTGTATGAGCTGCTCTGTGTGCTGCCGGGTGTGACAACCAAATAAGGCCGGCTGTCCAGTGGCAGCCGCCACGAGGGAGAGCGGACCATATGGGTCGAGTGATGATATTTGTCTGGCTGAGCATCGCGGCGGTTGTTGTGGTGCTCGGGTTTATCCGGCTGGCGCCCAGCGATCCGCTGGACTGGAACACCCAGCCTGAATTCACCGAAGACAAGACCTTTCGCGGTGGCGTGTTCCGGGTGCTGCGCAGTGGCGAGGACGGGCTGGAGCGGTTCCACAACGTTGCCAGCAACGCTCCGCGCACCCGTGTGCTGGCCGGTTCGGTTGAGGATGAGATGGTCACCTATGTGACGCGTACGCGGTTTCTGGGCTTTCCCGATTACACCACCGCGCGGCAGGATGGCGATCTGCTGAAAGTCTATGCCCGTCTGCGGTTTGGCCGCTCCGATCTGGGCGCCAACAATGACCGGATCAACAGCTGGATCGCGCAGATGGCGCCCGCACCGCAATAGCGCCCTGATGCGGATCTCCCGGCCGCGTATGCTGCCCGGCCTGATATGACAGGCCAATCTCAACAAACGCATATCGGAGGGATCAGATCCGTGGTAGCGGCTCCGCAGCCGTCGAGATGGCCGGCGCCGTATCAGCCTCAGCCGCAAGGCAGCCCGCCTGAACTTCGCGCCACATCGGCACATTCAGCGACATCTGGCACTGGGCCGTGAACATGCGCCCGTCGACCTGCAGGCAGACAAATTCGCCCAGCTCAACCCGGCTGCCGCTCTTGTCGGTGCAATAACAGTCGATCGTGCGCCCATTCGGCGCGACAACATCGGCCTGAATGGGCGACGCGGTTGCGCTCCACGACAGCGCGAACCCCAGCAGATACAGCAAAGAGCGGGGCAGGCCTGGTGTTGCAGGGGGCAGCCACCCAAGCTCAGGCAGGCGGCGCTGCGCATGATCCTTTCCCGCAATATGAGGACTGGCATGTTGCATGACCCTAGCATATCACAAGGGCAGCCTTGCGCAAAAGACAGATCGATACGGATATTGCACGCATGATCCCCGAAGACCGCCTCGAGCAGATTTTACAACGGTTTCAGTATCTTGAGGCCGCAATGGCAGAGGGTGTCGCAGGCGGCGATATTGCGGCTCTGGCCAAGGAATATTCCGATCTGCGCCCGGTTGCCGAGCAGATCAGCGCCTATCGCCGCCTGCTGTCCGATCTTCAGGAAGCAGAAGACATGCTCGCCGATCCCGATATGGCGGCGCTGGCGGAGGAGGAGCTGCCCCAGCTGCGCGCGGCGTTGCCCGAGGCCGAACATGCGCTACAACTGGCGCTGCTGCCCCGGGATGAGGCCGACAGCCGCCCGGCCATTCTGGAAATCCGCCCCGGCACCGGCGGCGATGAGGCGGCCCTGTTCGCCGGGGATCTGCTGCGCATGTATCAGCGCTACGCCGAGGCGCGGGGCTGGGGGTTTGACATCATCGAGGAACAGACAACCGAACTCGGCGGGCTGAAAGAGGTGGTCGCCCATGTCAAAGGCGAAAACGTCTTTGCCCGGTTGAAATATGAGTCCGGTGTCCACCGCGTGCAGCGCGTTCCGGTGACCGAATCCGGCGGGCGCATCCACACCTCTGCCGCCACGGTTGCGGTGCTGCCCGAGGCAGAGGATGTCGATCTGCGCATTGATCCGGCGGATCTGCGGATCGACACCATGCGCGCCTCCGGGGCCGGTGGCCAGCATGTGAACACCACCGATTCCGCTGTGCGGATCACCCATATTCCCACCGGTATTATTGTGGTCAGCTCCGAGAAATCGCAGCACCGCAACCGCGAGATCGCGATGCAGGTTATGCGCACGCGGCTTTACGATCTGGAGCGCCAGCGCATCGACAGTGAACGGTCCGCCGATCGCGCCAGTCAGGTCGGCTCTGGCGACCGGTCGGAGCGGATCCGTACCTACAACTTTCCGCAGGGCCGGATGTCGGATCACCGTATCAACCTGACGCTCTATAAGCTTGACCAGATCATGCACGGCGATCTGGACGAGATCATCGACGCGCTGACAGCGGACGATCAGGCGCGGCTGCTGGCCGAGATGGGCCAATGAACGCGCCGCAAACAGCCGCTCAGGCGATGGCTGCCGCTGCGGCCCGGCTGCGCGCGGCCGGTGTGCCGGACCCGGCGCGCGATGCGCGGATCCTGCTGGCCCATGCCGCCCGGATCGAGGCCAGCCGCGTGACCCTGATCGCGCCCGAAGATCTGGCGCCTGAAATCGCCGAGCGCTATGAGCAGCTCATCGCCCTGCGCGCCATCCGGGTGCCGGTGTCTCAGCTGATTGGCGAGCGGGAGTTTTATGGCCGCCGCTTCAAGGTCTCCGGCGATGTGCTGGATCCGCGTCCTGAAACCGAAACCCTGATCGAGGCGGCGTTGGCCGAACCGTTCTCGCGGGTGCTGGACCTCGGCCTTGGTTCGGGCTGCATTCTGGTCACCCTGCTGGCCGAGCAGCGTGCCGCGACCGGCGTTGGCGTCGATCTGAGCGAAGCTGCCTGCCTTCAGGCGAGCGCCAATGCGGTGCTGCACCGGGTTGAGGCGCGTGCCGAAATCCTGCAGTCGGACTGGTTTTCCGCCGTCGAGGGGAAGTTCGATCTGATTGTCTCCAACCCGCCCTATATCGCGCTTGACGAAATGTCGGAGCTTTCGGATGAGGTGCGCGCCCATGAGCCGGAGATGGCGCTGACGGATGGCGGCGACGGGCTTGGCGCCTATCGGACCATCGCCGCCGATCTCGGCGATCATCTGGCCGCAGGGGGGCGGGTCTTTCTGGAGATCGGCCCGACGCAGGGTGCGGCGGTCAGTGATCTTCTGCTGTCGGCCGGGTTGAAAGAGGTCCGCATCCTGCCGGATATGGATGGGCGCGACCGGGTGGTCTGTGGCCGCAGCTGTGGCCAAAACAGCTCCTAAACCCGTGAAAATGGCCTGAATTTGCAGTTTCGTAAGAAAAAGCACCGATAATCGCCTGGACCCCCTTGTCTGAAAGGGCGGAACATGATTACTCAAAGAAGTCGCTTTAGGGTGAGGTAAAGAATACCTCCCGGCGACATCAAGCCCAAAATGGTCGATGATCCGGCGCAGAGGCGCGCTGGTATGGATCCACGACAAATACAATCAAGGCTGACGTTAGGCATATGAGATCGTCCAAATCACGTTCGCGTTCCAAGTCGAACCGGAACCGCCCAGCAGGCGCAAATGTTGTCAACCGCGTGTTCGACAGCTCCGGCCCCGAAGGCAAGGTACGCGGAACGCCGCAACAGATCATCGACAAATACAATCAGCTGGCGCGCGATGCCCAGCTGAGCAATGATCGCGTTGCCACCGAGAATTTCCAACAGCATGCTGAGCATTACCTGCGTATGCTGAACGAAGCGCAACGCGAAATTGATGCGCGTCGCGAAGAGCAGGAACGCCAGAACCGCGAGCGTCAGGCTGAGCGGGACCGTGAACGCGCAGAGCGCCAGGAACGCGAGGCGGGCAGCCGCTCCGACGATCCGTCCGCCGCGCCCCAGCCCGACGTGATGGATCCGCGCGATGGCAATGGTGACAGTGGCCTGGTGGAAACACCCGAGAGCCGCGATCAGTCCGCCGCCGACAGCGACGGCGACAGCAAACCGGCAAAGCCAGCAGCGCGCAAACCGCGCAGCCGCAAGCCCAAAGCTGAGGGCGACAAGCCTGACAGTGGCTCGACAGATGAGGCAAACGCGGACGCGCCCAAGGCGGACGCCGATGCCCCGGCAGCAGATGGGGCCGCGGCACCGGAACGCAAACCAGCACCCCGGCGCAAGCCCAAGCCGAAACCCACGGCTGAAGACGCTCCCGAAGCGGCCGAATGATCCGCAGACCGGTCGTTCGACCGGATCGACGGATACAGGGATAGATAAAAAGCCCGGTCTCAGCTGAGACCGGGCTTTTCTCTTGTCAGTCACATTGCGGACAGCCTGGGATGGATGTCGTTGCCTGTCTGGCGTGGCTGGTCAGGATTCGTTCTTCAGGCTTCGCGCCAGCGCGCAGAAGGCTTCCAGCCCGACCTGTTCCGCCCGCTCGGTTGGTGGAATGCCCACCGCCACAAGGTGATCCTCAATATCGGGGCTCACGCTCTTTAGACTGGCGCGCAGCATCTTGCGGCGCTGGTTGAAGGCGGCGGCCACCACCTTGTTCAGGGTGCCGGCATCTGCCGGATACCGGGGTGCCTCCAGCGCTTTCAGATGCACCACCGCGCTATGGACCTTGGGTGGCGGGCTGAAGGCCTCGGGCGGCAGCGACAGCACGATGCGGGCATCGGCGCGCCATTGCGCCAGCAGCGCCAGTCGTCCATAGGCCTTGCTGCCGGGCTGCGCGACGATCCGTTCGGCGACCTCGCGCTGGAACATCAGCGTCAGGCTCTGCCAGAAGGGCGGCCAGGCCTTTGGTGTCAGCCAGCGCACCAGCAGTTCGGTGCCGACGTTGTAGGGCAGGTTGGCGGCGATGCGGATGGGCGGTGTCAGATGGGTGAGCGGGTTCACCTCCAGCGCGTCACCTTCGATGACCTGCAACCGGCCCGGATAGGCCGCGGCCACCTCTGCGAGTGCGGGGATGCAGCGGCTGTCCTTCTCCACCGCCAGCACGCGCCGCGCGCCTTCGGCCAGCAGACCGCGGGTCAGACCGCCGGGACCGGGACCGATTTCCAGCACGTCGCATTCGCTGAGGTCTCCGGCCTGGCGGGCAATTTTTGCCGTCAGGTTCAGATCCAGAAGAAAATTCTGCCCCAGCGATTTGCGCGCCGAGAGCTGGTGGGTCTCGATCACCTCACGCAGGGGAGGAAGGGAGTCGATAGCGCTCATATCATCTGTACCTTGGGACGGGGCGCAGCGGCTGCGCCTTAGATTTTCATGCCTCCGGCGGGGATATTTCCGGCCAGAAGAAGTTTCAAGTGCTGCTGGCCGCGTTCGGGGTCCGGCGCTGCGCCATGGATTGCGCCAGCCGCAGCGCCTCGATCAGGCTGGAGGGGTTGGCGATGCCCTGACCGGCGATATCGCAGGCAGTGCCGTGATCCGGCGAGGTGCGGATGAACGGCAGCCCCAGCGTGACATTGACGCCGCGATCGAAATCGAGCGTCTTGATCGGGATCAGCGCCTGATCGTGATACATGCAGATCGCCGCGTCATAACGCGCGCGTGCAGCGGCATGGAACATCGTGTCGGCAGGGTGCGGCCCAGAGAGCGTATAGGCGCCGCCCTGCATATCGGCAATCAGCCCGCGCATCCAATCCAGCTCTTCGTGGCCCATGGCGCCATCTTCACCGGCGTGGGGGTTCAGCCCCGCAACTGCAATCCGGGGGTGGGCCAGGCCAAACTGGTCCCGCAGCCCCTGCGCGGTGATTTCAATCGTGCGGCGCAGGCCGTCGGCCGTCAGCTGCTGCGGGACCTGTGACAGGGGGATATGGATGGTGGCGGGCACCACCCGCAGCTCCGGGCTTGCCAACATCATGACGACATTTGGCGTGCCGCCCAGATGGGCGAGAAACTCGGTATGGCCGGGGTAGGCAAATGCGGCGCCGTCAATCAGCGCCTTCTTGTGGATCGGCGCGGTGCAGAGCGCGCTGGCCTCGCCGGATTGCACCAGCGAGACACCGGCCTCAATGGCGCGGATGACACCGGCGGCATTGTCGGGGTTGAGCTGTCCGGGCACGGTTGGGGCGGCAAAGTCGACCCGCAGCACAGGCACAGCGCTGGCACTGACATCGACGGCCTCAGCGGCATTGTCGATCTCTTGCCAGTCTGTTCCCGTGGGCAGGTGTCGCGGATCGCCCAGCCACAGGAACGGGCAACTGTCGCGCAAGTCCTGCCAGGCTTTGACCGCCAGTTCCGGGCCGATACCCGCCGGTTCCCCACAGCTGAGCGCGATGGGCAAGGGGCGGGCAGGGCGGCTCATTCCCCGCTGATCCGCGCGTCGGCTTTCAGCTGTTCCAGAAGGCTGTCGGCAAAGGCGCCGAGCCGTTGCTGGGTCAGCGCATTGCCGACGCTTTCGCGGCTGGCTTCGGCGTTCACTTCAGCGGTGCGGCCACAGAGCATCAGCAGCATCAGGGTCTGGCCATTGTTGCGGGTCAGCGCCAGCGAGGTCTCATTGGGATCGAGCTTGGCAAGTTCAATGGCGATATCCTGCGGGATCTCACCCGGCGCCAGGGTTTCGCGGTCCAGTACAGAGGGATCCTGACCCTTGGCCACACCATAGAGATCATCGCAGCTGTCAACCGCATTGACCACCTTGGTGCCAGCGGCCAGCGCCTCGGGGGTGCGGCCTCCGGGCAGATAGTAGGCCGCGTATTCGATGGCGGCATAGCTGGGTGCGGCGCCGCTGGTTTCGCGCAGATCACGCAGCTGGAACAGGGCAACCGCGCCATCCAGCGGCAGCGGCGCAGTGACTTCACCGGGGCGCAGCGCCAGGACGACCTGTTGCAGCTGGGGGGGCAGGTTGGTCAGCGGCATCCAGGGCAGCCGTCCGCCGCTTTGCCGGGTGGCCGTGGCCGAATATTGTTGCGCGGCCTGCGAAAACGCGCCGGTGGTGGTGATCCGGCTGACCTGTTGGGCGATATCCTCGACCTGGGCGGCATTCTGCGCGTTGATCGGCATGATCAGCTCGGACAGGAGCACCTCGACACCACCGGAACCGGCAAGCCCCATGGCGCGGTCGATCTCTTCCTCGCTGGGG
The DNA here is from genome assembly GCF_048056095.1 of Phaeobacter sp. JH20_34. Lineage (NCBI taxonomy): Bacteria > Pseudomonadati > Pseudomonadota > Alphaproteobacteria > Rhodobacterales > Roseobacteraceae > Phaeobacter > Phaeobacter sp. JH20_34. The sequence goes on from NZ_JAYMWT010000004.1 coordinate 514,476, forward strand.
CGAGCCTGTGCCAGATAGCGAGCGGCAACATATTCGCGCCAGGCAATGCCGACGCGGGTGAAATCGCGCAGGGTTTCAGGCGCCACGCCATTCTGACCCAGCACATTCAGGAATTCCTGCAGGCTGAGATTGGCGCGGCCGGCCAGTTCGGTCATACCTGCGACAATTTCTTCTTCGGTCGGCTCGATCCCGGCCTGGGCCAGAACGTCGAGTTTCAACCGGTCCTCGATGAGGTCTTCGCGGGCTTTTTCCAGCGGATCGCCCGGATCGCGCAGCAGGGTCAGGAACCGGGCGCGCTGTTGCAGCTCGTAATTTGTGACCACTGCGTCATTCACCGTCACCGCCGGGGCAAACAGCCCCTGTGCCAGGGCGGCGGGGGCGGGGGCGAAGATCACCGCCGCTGCCAGCGCCACGGCTGTTGCGGTCTGGGTCAGTCGCTGAACGAAGGGGGCCGCATCTTGGGGCCGGAAACTCAGGTGTTTTTGCATGATCGCCTGTACTTCTTGCTGCCGCTGTCCACGGAAAACCCGTTTAACGCGATGGTAAAGCCGAAATCCGTTGTCGGCTCAACACTTGTTGTCGATGTATAGCGCCGGTTGACCGAAAGATCGACCGTCACGCATTCGTTGGAATAGACCAGCCCGAGGCCTGCGCGGGTGGCCCGGGCGTCAGAGATGTCGTAGCGCAGATTGGCGCTGGCGGTCCAGCCGGGGCTGACCTCATAGGCACCGTCGAACCAGAGTTCGGAGACCTCCTCGGCGCGGCCTTCGGCGGGATCGGTGCCCAGCCACATATAGGTGCCGGTCAGGCGGCTGCGGTCGGTCATCCAGTCGCCGCGCACCTCCGCCTTGGAGAAGTTGAGTGAGCCGTTCAACAGGCCCCGCGTGGTGATCGCCAGATCATCGTTCAGCTTCAGCTGCGCGGCCATCAGGAGGTCGGAGGAGGTGCCGCCGAGGCCGGAGCTCTTGGTGAACCGACCATCGTCGCTGTCGCGGAACACCTGCCCGATGGTGGCAGAGGCCTGCCAGCCACTGGGCGAGAACCGCGCCCAGTTCAGCCCGAAAGCCACCGTCACCCCGTCCTCGCGCGCATCGGTGGCCGGAAACCGCGACAGATCCAGCAGGTTGCCCCGGTCGAACTCCACGAAATTGCTTTCGTCGTTGGGGACAGCGGTATCGCCGGTATCAGTCCAGCCGATCTGCAGGATCGGTTCCAGAAACTGCGTGGCGCCGGATTGCTCCCGCCGGGTCATCGGCAGGCGGAAGGTGAGCGCGCTGCGTGGGCTGAAGCGCGAGGTGTTATTGGCAAAGACATCGTCGTCATAGACCGCAAAGGCATCCGCCGCAGCGCCCAGCGACCAGTCCGCCACCAGCCCGTTGGCAAAGCGCCAGCTGCGGTGCCAGTCCACATCAAATGTCGCCCGGCCAATATCGCGGCCGCCCGGATCGGTCAGGTTGCCCCGGATGTCGGAGGTTCGGTTATGACCGTGGGTTTCCAGTGACAGGCGTAGCTCGCCGCCGATCTGCGTCGGGAAAAAACGCCGTTCATAGTAGAGGTTGCCGACGGAGGACGGGATCAGATCCTGATTTTCGCTATCGCGCAGTGTCTTGTAGGAAATCGCGCTGGCGCGGAACAGGCTGTCGCGCTCGACCTTGGTCACCACAACCTCGGAGCGGAGACGGTCCAGATCACGCAGGCCGTAGTCGACCAGATAGGCATCATCCGACACCGTCTTGAGATCGAACCGCAGCTTGAACGCATTGGGCAGGTCAAAGGTCCCCTCGGCAAAGACATAGCCGCGATCCTCGCCCCGGTAGAGCTCATCCCGGGTATAGGCGCCGTTGACTTCGATCTCGCCACGGCGGAAGGCCTGACGATAGCGCATGTCCAGCGTCCGGGTACGCGACGACAGGTAGGGCGACAGCGTCAGGTCACGATGTGGGCCGATGGTCAGGAAATACGGCAGTTTCACCCCGGTGCCGAGGTTCGAGGTGGTGCGGATCGACGGAATCAGAAATCCATTGGCCCGCTCCAGCGTCGGGTCGGGCAGGCGGATGCCGGGGAAATAGAACACCGGCGTGTCCAAGATCCTCAGCTGGGCGTTCTCCAGATAGAGCTGGCGCTCCTGCTGATCGTGGGTGATCCGCTCGGCCCGGATCTGCCAGAGCGGCGGCCGCCCGTCGGTGCAGACATGGCAGGAGGTGACGGCGGTTTTGTAAAGCTGCGTGTAGCGGCCGCCAACGCGGGTCATCTGCAGGGAGGCCAGTTGCAGCTGCTGCTGAAACACCATGCGCGCGCCGACCAGCAGGCCATTGCGCAGATCCCGGTCCAGCTCGGCAGCATCAGCCAGAATGGTGATGTCGCCGCCTTCGTCGATGCGAATGGGGCCTTCGATCTGCAGGGCGCCTTGGGTCTGATCAAAAGTGATCTTCCGCGCCCGGAGCCTGACATCGCCCTGGAAGGCTTCGACATTGCCTTCGGCCACCAGGGTACGATCCGGGGTGATGAACAGCTGGTCGGCCACCAGAATTGCGGGCGTATCAGCCGATTGCGCAGCGGCGCCGGGGCGGGCGCTCTGGGCATGGGCGACATCGCTCAGCGCCAGCTGGCCAACCGCCAGCCAGGGCAGAACCGTCGAGAGTAGCAGGGCGCGGCGCATGTTATCCGTCCTCGGCATGTAAGAGTAACCCCATCGTCAGCAGGATCGCCGCCACCGGCGGAGCCCAGCCGGCCAGCGCCACGGGGATCTGGCCGTTTTCCCCCAGGATCTGGGCGAAATTGCGCAGGAAATAAAGCCCGAACCCTAGCAGCACCGCTGTCAGAACCGCCAGACCGGTGCCGCCAAACCGCGTATGGCGCATGGTAAAGGCGGCGCCAACCAGCGCCATGGCGATCAGGAACAGCGGTCGCGCCAGTTCCACCTGCAACCAGACCTCATAGCGCTTGGTGGAGAACCCGGCCTCGGACAGCTCGCGGATCGTGGCGGGCAGATCGTAGACGGAGATCCCGGTCGCAGTGCCCAGCGTGTCGCGAATCCGCTCCGATGTCAGCGTGGTCGAGAGGCGCAGTGTCGGGTGCCGCTCGGCGTTGGTCTCGGGGTTCACACCCACGATGAGCGGCCAGACCTTGGCCTTGGTCAGCACCCAGTCGCCGCCATCCAGCGTCGCCTGTTCCGCAAGCGTCTGGCGGATCGGGCGGCCTTCGGGGCCGTAAGAAAGGATCGTCACATCATGGAGCGTGATATCGCCGGTATCGCCGCTGTAGCCGGTGGCGTGGATGACCGATTGCCCCAACGCGCCGCCTTGCCGCAGCCACAGGCCCTCACCGGTAAGCGACAGCGCGGCCGGGCCGCCGTTGCGGTAAGTCTCCGCCAGATCGCGGTAGCGGTTGGAGGTCGCCGCCACGATCGGGTTCAACGTGCTGACAGCCAGCACCCCGATCAGCGCCGCCAGCAGCACCGGAGCCGCCAGCGCGCGGATGCCCGAGCGGCCAATGGCGCGGGTCACCACCAGCTCGCTGCTGCGCGCCAGCCCGATGAACAGCACGATGGTGGTGAGGATCATGATCAACGGCAGAAATTCACTCAGCGCCGCAGGGGTATTGAGCAGCGTCAGGCCGAACAGCTGACCCAGCGACAGGTCCTGCGCCTCAAACCGGCGGATCTGCTCATTCAGGTCGATCAACATCACAAGCGTTAACAGGACGCCGCAAATCACTGCAAACCATTGCAAAAAGCGGCGCGCGTAATACAGGTCCAGGGTCATGTGGCGCGCTCCCTGCGGGTTTGGCGGCTATGGCGCCGCCGCGCCAGCAGCGGTCCCAGCGGCTTGGCCGCCAATTGCAGAAACGCCAGCCCGACCAGCAGCCCGATCAGCGTCGGCAGGTAGATCAGCGGCCAGAAATCGGCGTTGTGCAGCACCGGCTCGGAGACCACGCCGCGCAGCCCCTCGACAAAGATCAGTAGCACAAAGGCAAGAAGCGCCTGCCGCCAGACGCCAAATCGCGAGAAACCGCCCAGCATCAGGGAGGCAAAGCCGATCAGCACCACAGCGACACAGACCAGGGCACGGGCAAACCGCAGGTGCAGCTCTTCGGCCAGCGCGCCGGCACTATAGGGGCCATCGGCGATCAGCTTCGGCATCTCGCGCAGCAACTCAAGGCTGGGGATGGCGCGGATATTGCGGGTCTTTTCTTCAGCTTTGTTGGCAAGGCTACTGATATCATAGGAGAAATCGGAAAAGATGGTGGAAGACAGGCGCTGGGTCTCAGCGTCGATACGCTGTGACATGCCATCAACCATCACCAGATGGGTCCTGTCGTCGTCGCGCACCAGATAGGCCTTGCCGCCGGTATAGGTGACGCTTTCTGCCGGGTTGCGGCGATCGGACAGGAACACGTCATTGAGCGTCCCATCGGGGTCAATCCGACCAATGTAAAAGGTGACGCCGCGCGCCGGATGCAGGAAATCACCCTCGCTCAACAGCTTGGCCGTCACATTGCGGGCGACCTCGGATTCGCGCTGCTCCAGCGTCGCGATGGAAGCAGGCAGCAGAACATGGGTCAGGATCGACATCATCAGCGCGGTGATCAGGCCAAAGGCCAGCGCCGGTTTCGCCATCTGCCAGGGGCTGGTGCCGGTGGCCCGCAGAACCGTCAGTTCGCTTTCGCTGTTGAGCCGGTTGGTCACCCAGACCGATGCGGCAAAGGCCGCAACCGGCAGCACCATACGCACCAGATTCGGCAGGGCAAGGGCGGTGAATTCCAGGAAAACCAAGGCCGACTGCCCGTCGCCGATCAGCCGGTCAAACAGCACCACCGCGCGGTTGATCCAGAATACGGCCACCAGAATCAAGGCAAAGAACCCAAAAAACAGCAGGTATTGGGACAGCACATATCTGTCGTATCGTGACACGCGATCCCCCCAGATCCTACTGCCCTTGTTTTGAGGAGACCTTAGAGGATTTGTTGGCCGGGGAAAACTGCATTCTGCGGACGCGCGACAGTCGGCCGGTGGCCGCCCCCTAGCCCGTTCGGCGCATCCTTCGACGGCGGTCAAACCATATCTGGCCCTAGTCATTGTCGCACAGGCAGGCTACCTGTTGGGGATTGAGGAATTGACCCTGACAGGAGCCCCGCACATGCGTCCGCTGACCCCTACACGTTTTGTCGAATTTGATCCCAAGACCCTCTCCGAGATTGAGGGCCGTGTGGTGGTTCAGATCACCCCGGAGGGGACATTGGGGCAGGCAGCGCGCACGGCAAACCGGCTGACCAAAGGGGCGCTGGCACGTCTTGTTGAAGCAAAGGGTTTTGAGAAGACCAAGGCGGGCGATGTGATTTCGCTGGCCTGGCCCGCTGGCATGAAAGCCGAGGCGCTGGATATTCTGGTCACCCCGCGCAAGATCAGCGCGATCGAGGCGCGCAAGGCCGGCGCTAAGCTGGCCGCGCGCAGCGATGGAAAATCGGTGACGGTGATGGCAGGCTCCATGCCACGCGCTGCGGATCTGGCGCTGGGGATGGCGCTGCGCGACTATCGCTTTGACGATCACAAGACCGGCGACAAGACCCCCTCCGACGCTGAGGTGGTGATCGCCCATAAATCCCCCGCCGATGTCGAGGCCGCCTATGGCCCGCTGGCAGCCGTGGCCGAAGGTGTCCACATGACCCGCGATCTGGTCAATGAGCCTGCCAATGTGCTGACCACCACCGAATTTGCCAATCGGCTGGCGGAGATGGAAAGCCTCGGACTGAAGGTTGAGGTGCTCGACGAGGACCAGCTGGAAGAGCTGGGCATGCGGACGCTGCTCTGCGTGGGGCAGGGGTCCGACAGCCCGTCGAAAGTGGTGGTGATGCAGTGGAACGGCGGCGAAACCGATGCCGCACCGCTGGCGCTGGTGGGCAAGGGCGTGGTGTTTGACACTGGCGGCATCTCGCTGAAACCGGGCGCGGGCATGGAAGACATGACCATGGATATGGGCGGTGCCGGCGTTGTTGCGGGCACCATGCGGGCGCTGGCCCTGCGCAAGGCGAAAGCCAATGTGGTCGGTCTTGTCGGGCTGGTCGAGAACATGCCGTCTGGCAACGCGACCCGCCCGGGCGATGTCATCAGATCCATGAAGGGCGACACCGTCGAGGTGATCAATACCGACGCCGAGGGGCGCTTGGTTCTCTGCGACGTGATGTGGTACGCGCAGGAGCGCTTCAAACCGGTGGGCATGATCGACCTCGCCACCCTGACTGGCGCCATTATCATCGGCCTTGGCCATGAAAACGCGGGCGTCTTCTCCAATGACGACACCTTCTGCAACCGCTTCCTGAAAGCCGCCGAAGCCGAGGGCGAGGGCGCCTGGCGGATGCCTCTGGGCAAGGCCTATGACGACATGCTGAAATCGCGCATTGCCGACATGAAGAACATCGGTGGACGCCCGGCCGGGTCGATCACCGCCGCGCAGTTCCTGCAACGTTTCGTCAAGGAAGACACCCCCTGGATCCATCTGGATATCGCAGGCGTCGCCTCGGTCAAGACAGACACCGACTACGCCCCCAAAGGCGCGACCGGCTGGGGCGTCATGGCGTTGAACCGGCTGGTGCAGAATATGTTCGAGACGGACTGAGACAGGCAGAGATACAGACCATGGGGGCGGCCTATTTCTACCATCTGACCCGGCGTTCGCTTGAAGAGACGCTGCCGGTCCTCCTCGACAAGGCGCTTGGCGCCGGGTGGCGCATTGTCGTGCGCGGGGTGGACCTGCCGCGGATCACGCAGCTGGACGAACGGCTGTGGCTTGGGCCGGAGGAGCAGTTTCTTCCGCATGGTATTCTCGGCGGCCCCCATGATGCGCTTCAGCCCGTTCTGCTCAGCCATGAGACGACGCCGGTGCCCGGCACCAGCTGCCTGATGGCGGTGGATGGCGCCGATGTCACGGCGGAGGAGGTTGCCGCGCTGGAGCGGGTCTGCATTCTGTTTGACGGCACCAACCCGGACGCGGTGGCCCGCGCAAGGGTGCAGTGGAAAGCCCTCACCGATGCGGGATGCTCAGCGCAATATTGGTCCGAAGAGAGCGGGCGCTGGGAGAAAAAGGCCGAGAAAACCGCCTAGGTATCAACCCGCGAAGGGGGGCGGCGCTGGCCTCAGCGCGTCAGGATCAGCGATCCGTTGCGGATCTCGATGCTGGACCAGCGTTGCAGGTAATCCATTCCCAGGAGCGACTGATCCATCTGCCCCTCGTTCACCGAAAGCGTGATATCGCGGTCGGTGATGCCGCCCAGCGACATGCTCTTGACCGTGGCCAGCGCAGTGCGCACCTCGCCATTGGCGGTGCGCGCCCGTCCCAGATAGGCAAGGCTTTCGGGATCAATGCCAACCCGTCGGGCATCTTCACCGTTCAGCACCACGGCGCTGGCGCCGGTATCGACCAGGAAGCGCACCGGCACCTCGTTGACATCGACGGTCAGATAATAATGCCCGTCGCGCGCACGCGGCACATCCACGCGCCCCTCGTCGCGCATCACCACCTGCTGCGGCTGCACCGTGCTGCGGATGTCCTCCCACAGGCCGTAACCGGCTATCACGCCAAGAAAGATGAACGCCCAGATCGCCAGCTGCTGCACGGTTTTGCCCAGCCCCTGCCGGTTCTGCACAAACACCCAAGAGCCAACCGCGACTAGCAGCAAGACCAGATAGATCAATCGTGGAGTTTCGATGCCGTCCAACCTGTTTCTCCTGCCTTGCGCCGATCTCTCCCCTCAATATGGGGAGGCACCCGGAAAGTTGCGAGAGGCTCAGCCCCCGGCAAATCCAAAGGCCTGCAACCCGTCCAGCACGAATTGCACCGACAGCGCGGCCAGCAGCATCCCCAGCAGCCGTGTCACAACAGTAATGCCGGTCTTGCCCAGCAGCCGTTCAAACAGGCCGGAAAACAGGCACATCAGCAACAGGATGCTCAGCACTGCAAAGACCACCGCCATCACCATGGCAAATCCGGCAAACCCCGGCTGCTGACCGGTCAGCAGGATCACCGTGGCAATTGAGCCCGGCCCGGCAATCAGCGGGATCGCCAGTGGAAAGACCGAGGGATCGTCAAAGTCATCTTCCTCGCTGCGGTCTTCGCGCCGCTTGTTGCGACGTTCAAACAACATGTCGAGCGCGGTCAGGAACAGCAGAACGCCGCCCGCGATGCGAAAGGCGGCCATGGAAATCCCGGCAAACCCCAGCACCGCCTCGCCAAAGGCCGCAAACACCGCCAGCAGCACCGCAGCGGTGATGGTGGAGCGCAGGGCAATCGCCCGCCGCTGCGCTGGCGTCATGCCCTGGGTCAGTGCCAGAAAGATCGGCGTCAATCCAATCGGATCGACAATCACGAACAGCGTCACAAAGGAGGTGATCAGAAAGGCGGTATCGATCATAGCGCTTCTGCCTTTTCCAGTTTTTCAACCGCCTTCAGCCACAGATCCTCTGCCCGGTCCTGCGCCTCCATCACCTCGGCGTATTTGCGTTGCCAGACCAGCGCCTCATCCTTGCGATCTTCATCATAGAGGGCAGGATCGGCCAGTTTCTTGGCCAGTTTGTCGCGCATTTCGCTGACCTTCTCCAGCCGTGCCTCGCCTTTGCGCACCTCGGCGCGCAGCGCCTGTAGCGCATCCCGCGACGGGCGTTTGGGCTTTTCCGCCTTGGCCTTGGATTTGCCCGCCGGTTTGTCCCGTGTGAGCAGCAGATCGCGGTAGGAGGGCAGATCGCCCTCATAGGGTTTCACCGTGCCGCCGGAGACCAGCCACAGCCGGTCGGCAACAAGGCTGAGCAGGTGCATATCGTGGCTGACCAGAATGACCGCGCCGGAATAGGCGGTCAGCGCCTCCACCAGCGCCTCGCGGCTTTCGATATCCAGGTGGTTGGTCGGCTCGTCGAGGATCAGCAGATGCGGCGCGGGCAGGGTGGCCAACAGCAGCGACAGACGCGCCTTTTGCCCACCAGAGAGGCGCCCGACCTCGGTATCCGCCTGATCCGACCCGAGACCAAAGCCTGCCAGCCTTGCGCGCAGACGGGCCTGGCCCTCATTGGGGCGTTCGCGTTGCAGATGCTGCAACGGGGTTTCGTCAATATGCAGCTCATCGACCTGATGCTGGGCAAAGAAGCCGATCCGCAGCTTGCTGGACTGGGTCATCTTGCCCGTCATTACATCCAGCCGGCCCGACAGCATCTTGGAGAGGGTGGATTTGCCCTCACCGTTTTTGCCCAGAAGCGCAATGCGGTCGTCCTGATCAATGCGCAGGTCCAGCCGACTCAGGATCGTGGTGCCGTCATAGCCCACCGATGCGCCCTCGGTGGCGATGATCGGCGGCGACAGTTCTTCGGGTTCGGGAAAGGTGAAGACTGTGCGCGCGGCGTCTTCGGGCGCGCGGATGGTCTCCATCTTCTCCAGCATCTTGACGCGGCTCTGCGCCTGTTTGGCCTTGCTTGCCTTGGCCTTGAACCGATCGACAAAGGCCTGCAAATGCGCCCGGCGGGCGTCCTGCTTCTTGGCCTGTGCCGCCTGATTGGCGCGGTTGGCAGCGCGCTGGCGGGCAAACTGATCATAGTTGCCGGAATAAAACGTCAGCCCGAGATCTTCGAGATGCAGGATGCCATTCACTGAGCGGTTCAGCAGCTCGCGGTCGTGGCTGATGATGATCACGGTGTGCGGATACTTGACCAGATAGGCCTCCAGCCACAACGCGCCTTCCAGGTCCAGATAGTTGGTCGGCTCATCGAGCAGCAGCAGATCGGGCTGCGAAAACAGCACCGCCGCCAGCGCGACCCGCATCCGCCAGCCGCCGGAGAAATCCGAACAGGGGCGCTGCTGCGCCTCATAGTCGAACCCCAGCCCCTTCAGGATCGAGGCGGCACGCGCTTCGGCGGACCAGGCGTCGATATCGGCAAGGCGGGTCTGGATTTCGGCAATCCGGCCCGGATCCTGTGCGGTCTCGGCCTCCGCCAGCAGCTCGGCGCGCTCGGTATCGGCGGCCAGCACCGTATCGATCAGCGACACACCCGAGGCTGGCGCTTCCTGCGCGACACCGCCAATGCGCGACCGGCTGGGCAGCGAGATGCTGCCGGATTCCAGCGAGAGCTCATTGCGGATGAGGCGGAACAGGGTGGTCTTGCCGGTGCCGTTGCGGCCCACCAATCCGACCTTGTGGCCTGTGGGGATCGTGGCGCTGGCGCCATCGAACAATAGACGGCCTTCGACCGCATAGGAGATATCGCTGATACGTAACATGGCAGCGGTGTGACCCAGTGACCCGGTGCTGTCAATTGGCCTCGGGGCGTCCAATGGGCCAAAGCGTGCCGCGATGCGTCCGAACGGACATATATGTCGCGACTCTGGCCTGCTACTTTGGCCCGCCGATGGCCCGCACGGGGCAGCGGCAGTGCAACAACCCCCTTCCCATGGCGCGCAAGCCATGCTAGGCGGCGCGCGAAGTTTCCGGTCCCGGGAGGTCCATCCCGCGACCCAAATTGCAGGAGTATGCCAAATGGCTCTGGAACGTACCTTTTCGATCATCAAACCCGATGCAACCCGTCGCAACCTGACCGGCAAGATCAACGCGAAGTTCGAGGACGCTGGTCTGCGCATCGTCGCGCAGAAGCGCATCCACATGACCAAAGAGCAGGCCGGCGTGTTCTACGCTGTCCACGCTGAGCGTCCCTTCTACGACGAACTCTGCGAATTCATGTCCTCCGAGCCGGTTGTTGTGCAGGTTCTGGAAGGTGAAAACGCCATCGCGAAGAACCGCGAAATCATGGGCGCGACCAACCCCGCAGACGCGGCTCCCGGCACCATCCGCGCCGAATTCGCCGAATCCGTCGGCGAAAACTCCGTTCACGGGTCCGACGCACCGGAAACCGCAGCGGTTGAAATCGCCTATTTCTTCTCCGGTCTGGAGCTGGTCGGCTAAGCCACCGCTGTTTCAGCCTGACCAAAATTGGAAAAGGCCGCTCCGGATCATCCGGCGCGGCCTTTTTCTTGCGGTCACGGGTATCAGATGGTCATGATGCCAGTAAGCGGCAGCGATCAGCCGTGGCGCGGCTCTGCGGCCGGGCGCGCGCGGCCCGCGTGCAGCCGACGCGGCAGATCACGGGCGGCCTTCAGTGTTCTGCGGGTTGGGGCCTTGATATGGTCGAACCCTCTGCGGGCCAGCCGTTTGGCCAGAGGCTCGCCCGCCATCGTCTTTTTTTCGAGATGCCGCCTCAGCAGGGCAACATTGCGCAGGTTGGCCTTCCAGCCGATGTCGAAAATGTCACCGATCAGGGGCACGGTGCCGATCAGCGCGTCGATGCCGATGTTGCCGACCATCCGCACCAGCGTCCCGGATGAGGCCCCCATGCGATAGCCCGAGAGCACGATATACCCCGCAGGCGCCAGCGCCAGCGCGTCGCCGACGCCGGGGACCAGCCCCAGGATACTGTCCCAGCCGATCCGCGTGCCGATCACCGGCAGGCGAAATGCGCGGTCCATCCCATGGGCCAGCCGCTCAAGCGATTGCAGGCGGTCTTCCTGCGGGATCTGCAGGTTAGGCATGCTGCGGCTCCCGCGCGATGACCCAGACGGCATGGACGATACCCGGAATGTAGCCAAGCAGGGTCAGCAGGATGTTCAGCCAGAAATGCTTGCCCAGACCGACCTGTAGAAAGACGCCCAGCGGGGGCAGGATGACGGCGGCGATGATACGGATAAGATCCATGAGAATTCTCCCGGATGTGCGGTTGCTGTTGCGAGGACAACGCGCATCATTCGGCAAATGTTCCCGGATTCAACGCCGTTCGATCACGCCGATCTCGTCCAGCGCCCGTTCCAGAGCCGAGCGATTGGCATCGAAACTGCCCGCCTTCAGCGCATCGAACCGCTTGCGCAGCGCCGCCTTCTCCGCCCCCTTGCAGTCGTTCCAGGGCCGCCCCTGAAGCGCCATCACCAGAACATAATAGCCGATGAAATGCGGTCTGTTGCCAGCCTCCAGCAGGCGGGTGTAGGCGGCATCGGCCCCCAGGGCGCGCAGCGCCTCGGCCGAGGTGATCCCTGCCTTGCGACAGGCCTCTTCAAAGGCGGGGCCGAGATTGCGGATCGACGACACAGGGGTGGAGGTAGATGCGGACATATCGGGAACATACTCAAGGCATCTCTGCCTGTCACGACCGTATTTTAAGGAAATTTGAAACATTTCTATGATGAATTGTGCCAAGGCCCAACGCTAAGGTTGTGCGGGTACTATCCTTTTTCGCGCTTCAAAACGCCCACTGGATAGAAGATCGCAAGCACCGACTTCCCTAGTGTGAGATCAACACGTCATCCCTGGTTCAAGCCAGATACGCCACGATACGCCGAAAGGAATGCAGCATGATCTATCCCATCGTTCTCGCCGGAGCCACAGACGCCGATGTCACCAATGGCGCCGACATGGTGCCGATGCACTTTGAGGATGCTGCCGGCGTCCAAAGCCGCTTCCAGACCCTGCTGTCGGCCGTTGCCACTGCCGAGTTCCACGCCCCGACCGTGCTCACCTGCGGCGCTTTTGCCGAGGTGGCGGCCACCCAGATGGAGGCGATGAAGGTCGCGGGCCAGCTGCTGCTGGAGCCGGGCGCCACCAAAACCGCTGCCGGCACAATTGCAGCGCTGCACAGCCTGAAGGCGGCTGCCGACAGCCTGGTGCTGATCCTGCCTGCGGATCAGGATTTTGACGATGCGGATCAGCTTCAGGATGCTCTGGCTCAGGGGATGCAGGCGGCCCAGAACGGCGAAATCGTGATGCTCGGCGTGCAGACCGATCGCGCCTGCCGCAGCCACGGCTATATCGAATGTGCACGCAGCCTCAACTCAGAAGGCGCCACCCCGGTCAGCAGCTTCCTCGATCAGCGCAACCCGGCCTTTGATGGCTGGCGTGATCAGCCTGCCGCCAAACTCTGGAGCACTGGTATCTATCTGGCGCGGCTCGACACTTTGATGGCCGCCTACAAGAAATACGCCGCCCGCATTCTGATGCCCGCAAAGGCCGCCGCCACCCGCGGTATGAAAGTCGACGGGATCCTCGCGCTTGATGCCGACAGCTACCGTCGGGCCCGCAGCAGCACCTTCGAAAGCGCGATCCTGTGCCATGCCGCGCGCTTGTCCGTGGTCGAAATGGATGCAGGCTGGGACGAGATGTCGGCCTGGCAGGTGGAACCGGAAGTTGCCAGCGACGCCGAGTGGGAGGCCTGGTTGGCCGGCAGCGTCTCGGGCGAGGCGACCTGGTGCAAGACCATGCCGCACAGCCGCAAGGATGGCGCGCAGGGCCCCGCCGAGTTGACCCAGACCGCAACCGGCGTCAGTGACGCTGCGAGCCTGGCCAGCTGGTACGCCGATCAGCTGAGCGAGGGCGCCTCCCGCAACAGCAGCGAAATCGAAACCGAAAGCTGGGGCCGCAGCGAGACCCTCGACACCGGCGCTCATCACATTGTCAAACATCTGACCGTCTTGCCGGGGCAGAGCCTGCCGCTGTCTGTTGCGACCCTTGGCACCTACTGGCGGGTGGTCGAAGGCTCCGCGATGGTGACCTCGGATGAGCGGGTGCGGATGGTCTGGCGTGATCAGAGCCTCACCAGCGGTGGCGAAATCCAGCGAATCGACAATATCGGTATCCGTCCGCTGCGCTTGGTCGAAGTGGCCCCGGCCCGCAGTGCCAAGATGTCGAAGCGCAAGTTTGTCCAGGTGGTTGCCTGACCCGATCAGAGCGGCGCGAAAACCTCTCGCCGGTCGCAATCCGCGCATAGCCAACCGCCGAACAGCAGGCCGCGACAGTCAGCGGCCCGCTGTCTGTGTCCGGCACCAGATTATCCGCCGTGCAGCCCGGGGGCTGAGATTCGCATCGCCGCATCTTTCGGGCATAGGGCTTCTACCGCGTCGTGCTGACTGAGGAAGACCTGACCGCTCAGATGCGTCAGAAAATCGCCGCGCCGCAACCGGTCCATCACCGGTCCTTTGACCTCCGACAGATGCAGGGTGACCCCCATCTCCGACAGCCGGTGCATGATCTCCTCCAGCGAGTCCAGCGCGCTCAGGTCAATGTCATTGATCGCTGAGCATTGCAGCACCACATGGTCGATCTGCGGATCATCGGCGACCCGCCGGTGAATGCAGTCCTCCAGAAATCGCGCATTGGCGAAAAACAGGCTCTCATCCACCCGCAGCGTCAGCAGGCTGGGGTGGGTTTCCACCTCGTGACGCAGGACATTGCGGAAATGCTCAGTGCCCGGCACCCGCCCGACCTCGGCAATATGCGGGCGCGAGGATTTGTAAAGATGCAGCAGGATCGACAGCAGCACCCCTGCGGTGACCCCGGCCTCAACCCCCAGCAGCAGGGTCAGCGCGATGGTGGCCAGCACTGCGGCAAAATCCGACTTCGAATAGGCCCAGCTCCGCCGCAGGATGGAGAAATCGACCAATCCAAGAACCGCCGTGATGATGGTCGCCGCCAGGGTCGCTTTTGGCAGGAAGTAGATCAGCGGTGTCAGCGCAACGGCGGCAATGGCCAGCCCGATGGCGGTAAACGCCCCCGCAGCCGGGGTTTCGGCGCCGGCATCAAAATTCACGACCGAGCGGGAAAATCCCCCCGTCACCGGGAAACCGCCGGTAAAGGCCGCGCCGAGATTGGCGCTGCCAAGTCCGATCAGCTCCTGATCCGGGTCAATACGCTGGCGCCGTTTCGCCGCCAGGGTCTGCGCCACGGAGATGGATTCGACAAATCCAATGACCGAGATCAGCACCGCCGGCAGTATGAGCTGCGCCAGCAGCTCATACGACAGATCCGGCAGGGTGAAGGGCGGCAGCGCCTGTGGGACGGCCCCGACAATTCTGACCCCGCGCTCCGCCAGATCCAGCCCCCAGACCGCAAGCGTCGTGGCAATCACGGCGGCGACCGGTCCGGCCTTGGTCAGGAAGCCGGCCAGCGGTGCGCCGACCCCAAGCGCACGCAGGGCGGGGTTCAGCCCATGCCGGACCCAGACCAGAAACCCCGTCGCCCCAACCCCGATCAGTGCCGTCGGCCAGTTCAGCTCAGGCAGGTTCTGTGCCAGCGACAGGAGCAGTTCGGGCAGCGTGTGCCCGTCGGCATTCACCCCCAGCACATGTTTGATCTGGCTGGTGGCGATCAACACGCCGGAGGCGGTGATAAAACCGGCAATCACCGGATGTGACAGGAAATTGGCCAGAAACCCAAGCCGCAGCAGCCCCATCGCCAACAGGATCGCGCCGGATAGCGCCGCCAGCGACAGTGCTGCAACCCCGTAGCCGATGCTGCCCTGCGCTGCGATCTCGCTTAGGCTGGCGGCCGTCATCAGCGAGACCACCGCCACAGGTCCGACGGCCAGCGCCCGGCTGGTGCCAAACACCGCATAAAGCAGGATCGGCACGATAGAGGCATATAGCCCGGCCTCGGGCGGCAATCCGGCCAGCAGGGCATAGGCCAGCGATTGCGGGATCAGCATGATCGTCACGATCACCGCAGCGATCAGATCATTGGTGAGGTTCAGGCGGCTATACGCCCGCCCCCAGGTCAGCAGCGGCACATAGCGGATCAGCAGAGGAGGCATTCAGGTCTTTCTTCGCGTGACACCGGACCGGGGGGCGGTTCGGTAGCGTTTGGCGCTCAGGGCGCTTGGCATGATGTTGAACAGTGATCATCACGTCGGGTCAAGGGCGCGCGAGACGTGACAGCGCCGCGCGCCGCAACCGGTCAGCGCCGACAGCTGCGCAGGCCAAGGATCGTATAGATCGGGCAGCTGCGCGTCAGCGCCACCAGCAGCATGACACTGCCAAGCGCCACCGACAGCAGTTTCGCCCAGCCTGCGGCAAAGATGGCATAATCACTGAGAAAGGGGGCGGCGATCAGCCCAACACCGAGCATCAGCCGAATGGCCCGGTCAAGCGTACCTATGTTTCTGGTCATCTGGTCACTCCTTTGCGATGTCTCCCACCAGAAAACGCCGGTTCTGCGCAGATGTCTGTGACTAAGTCACCCTTGCTGCGCGCCACCCGCAGCCAGCCGCTGCAATGCCGCGCGGTCGAGGATATCGACACGGCCGCGTGCCAGTTGCACCCAGCCGCGACGCTGGAACTCCTGGATCTGCCGCGAGACCACCTCGCGCGCGGTGCCCAGATCGACCGCCAGCTGTTGATGGGTCACGGCGAGGTGATCGCCAGCCGCGGCCAGATCCAGCAGCGCCTGTGCCAGTCGCACATCGACGCGCTGAAACGCGACCTCGTCGATCACCAGAAACAGATCGGTAATCCGTTTGGAGAAGGCCGAAAACACAAAGCTGCGAAAATCAGCAGAGGCGGCGACCAGCGCGTCAAACACTGCACGGGGCAGGATGGCTGCGGTTACTGCGGTTTCGGCAATACCCTCTGCCGCATAGTCCTCATAAGCCAGCAGGCAGGCGGTGGTCAGCACGCAGCTTTCGCCCGCGTTGATCCGATACAGCAGGATCTCGCGGCCCGTCTCGGAAACCTGCTGCACCCGTACGGTGCCATCCAGCAGGAACAGCATGTTTTCCGGGGATTTGCCGGGGCCAAAGATCACCGTGCCCCGGGGCAGGCTCAACTGAGACGACTGCGCAAGAATATGCGCCTTGGTCTTGTCATCCAGTCGGGCCAAGCCGGGAAAGCGCTCTATCCAGGGGGCCTGTGCCTCGGTCATATCTGCATCTCCGTTTCTGCCTGCGCCAATGTGCCGCCGCCCGCGCTCCGCAGGTCCGGTCTGATGGGGATGGGGGAACCGGCAGGTAAATCCGCCCCTGATGGTCCTGAACCCGCGCTTGCCGCGTCGCTGCGCGAGGCCTAGCATAGCGGAATAGGCTTGGAATAACTGAGACCTGTCGCCGCGCTGCGGCTTTCTGCCACCTGCAACTTCTCCACCACGTACTAACTTCTGTGCCAATGGATCGCTCGCTCCGCCACTGTCCGGCAGGCCAGACCGAGGCGGGCGGCGCAGTTTCTAGGAAAGTGACCAGATATGTTCGATGGGCTGACAGCCGAGACACTGGCACGCATGCAATTTGCGTTCACCGTCTCGTTTCACATCATCTTCCCGGCGTTTTCCATCGGGCTTGCCAGCTACCTCGCGGTGCTGAACGCGCTGTGGCTGCGGACCCGGGACGACACCTATTACACGCTGTTCGAATACTGGAAAAAGATCTTCGCCGTTGCCTTTGGCATGGGGGTCGTCTCGGGCATCGTGATGTCTTACCAGTTTGGCACCAACTGGTCGGTGTTCTCGGACAAGACCGGCCCGGTGCTCGGGCCGCTGATGGCCTATGAGGTGCTTTCGGCGTTTTTCCTGGAGGCCGGGTTTCTCGGGATCATGCTGTTTGGCCGTGCCCGCGTCGGCGATGGGCTGCATATGTTTGCAACCGCCATGGTGGCCTTTGGCACGCTGATGTCGGCCACTTGGATCCTGAGCGTGAACAGCTGGATGCAGACGCCGGCGGGCTATGCCATCAACGAGGTGGGCCAATTCGTACCGCAGGACTGGTGGCAGATCGTCTTCAATCCGTCCTTCCCCTATCGTCTGGTGCATATGGTGCTGGCGGCCTTCCTGACCACGGCACTGGTGGTGGGCGGTGTCGGCAGTCTGCACCTGTTGCGCGACAAGACCGATGTGGCGGCGCGGCGGATGTTCTCCATGGCGATGTGGATGCTGGTTCTGGTGGCGCCGATGCAGATCGTGGCCGGCGATATGCACGGGCTGAACACATTGGAACACCAGCCCGCCAAGGTGATGGCCATGGAAGGCCATTTTGACAGCCATCCCGACGGCGCCCCGCTCATCCTCTTTGGTCTGCCCAATGCCGAGACCAAGACAATCGACTATGCCATTGAAATCCCCAAACTCTCCAGCTTGATCCTGAAACATGACCTGAACGCACCGCTGGCAGGGCTCGATACGATCCCCGATGAAGATGAGCCGCCGGTAGCCATCGTCTTCTGGAGCTTCCGGGTCATGGTCGGCCTTGGCTTTGCCATGCTCGGCCTTGCGCTCTGGTCGCTCTGGGGGCGTCTGCGCGGGCAGCTCTATGAAAACCGCGGGCTCCAGCGGGCCTCGATCCTGATGGCACCGATGGGCTTTGTTGCGGTTCTGGCCGGCTGGATCACCACAGAGGTCGGGCGGCAGCCCTTCACCGTCTACGGGCTGCTGCGCACGTCCGACAGTCTGGCACCGGTGGCAGCGCCGGCAGTCGCCGCCTCACTCACGGCCTTCATCGTGGTCTATTTCTTCATCTTCGGCGCCGGAACTTTCTACATCCTGCGGATGATGAACAAGGTGCCTGCCACCCGGAACCTGGGGCTGCGCGACGGGCCGATCCGGGCCGCAGGGATCACCCCGGCGCAGCAGGTCGATCCCGATGTCACCGATGAACCCACCCCACAAGGCAACTGACAGAGGTCCTCGCTATGCTGTTTGAACTCTCCTTTATCTGGGCCGGAATCATTGCCTTTGCGGTGCTGACCTATGTTGTGCTCGATGGGTTTGACCTTGGCGTCGGGATCCTGTTCCCCTTCGCCGGTTCCGAACGCGATCGGGCCACCATGATGAACTCCATCGCCCCGGTCTGGGATGGCAATGAAACCTGGCTGGTGCTGGGCGGCGGCGGGCTGTTTGCGGTGTTCCCGCTGGCCTATGCGGTGATCATGCCGGCGCTCTACATGCCGATCACCCTGATGTTGCTGGCGCTGGTGTTTCGCGGTGTCGCCTTTGAATACCGCTGGCGCACCACCCGCTGGCGTGGCGTCTGGGACGTCGCGTTCTTTGGCGGCTCTGTTGTGGCGGCGATCATGCAGGGCATCGCGCTGGGCGCGCTGGTACAGGGGATCGAGATCGAGGGCCGCGCCTACGCAGGCGGCTGGTGGGACTGGCTGACCCCGTTTTCGCTGATCACCGGCCTGGCAGTGCTGACCGGCTATGCGCTGCTTGGTGCGACCTGGCTCTACATGAAGACCGAGGGTGATCTACAGCATCAGATGCGCGGCTATGCGCGCTGGCTCGGCGTCGTCACATTGGCGGCAATTGCGCTGGTCAGCCTGCTCACCCCGTTTCAGGACCCGGAGTATTTCCGCCGCTGGTTCAACCTGCCGGGCAGCCTGTTCAGCCTGTTGGTACCGGGGCTGGTTGTGGCGTGCAGCTACGCGCTGTTTCAGGGGCTGAAGGGCGAGCGCGACGCCCAGCCGTTTCTGGCAGCACTTGGGCTCTTTGTGCTGGGTTTCATCGGCATTGGCATCAGCTTCTACCCGTTCATCGTGCCGCCGGGCCTGACCATCGCCGAGGCCGCCGCCCCGGATGAAAGCCTGATGTTCACGCTGGTCGGCGCGGTGGTGCTGGTGCCTCTGATCCTGGCCTATACCGCCTATGCCTATTGGGTATTTCGCGGCAAGATCAACCCGGAGGAGGGCTATCATTGAGCACCTCCGAACAGCCTCCTGAGGGGTCAACCACACCCCGCGGCAGCGCCAGTCCCGAAGCAAAGGTCAGGCATCACCCACTGGGGCGGCTGCTGTGGTTTGCGGTCATCTGGTGTGCCAGCGTCGGGGTGCTGGCCTGTGTCGCGGCGCTGATCCGCTGGGCCATCACACCTTAGGCGCGCGCCGGTTTTCTGAGTGCAAAGGCCAGCCGGGATGCAGCCAGGTCACGTCAAGTGGTCGGCCACGTCATGTAATCGACCACCGCATAGGTGGCCACCGGCTGAGGTCGCAGCTGTACCGGGGCCGTCGCAGGCGCCTACTCGCAGGATGGGCGCCGCAACAAGTGGCAGCTGCCGAAGGCGGCTTTCCACCTCCTGGCAGATCGGGTGGACACGATTCGTCGCATCGGTTTCGGGATCAACAGCCCTGCGACACAGACCTACGGCTCAGACCCGGCGTCTGGTCCTGACCCGGAGACTGGTCCCGACCTGGACACCGATCCATAGCCGGACACCGATCCAGCTCCGACATAGACGCGGACCCAGACACAGCTCTGCACGCCTGCGGCGTCTCACGACAGGCCGACCTCGCTGGGCAGAGCCAACAGTTTTCACAGAATACGTTTCACCAACCACAGGCCCCACCCATCGCAGCCCCCTCAAGATGGATCCAGCGATCATGCCCCCCATAAAGGCGCAGTCATTTGTGGCGCCGAGAGCTGCCCGTCAACGCAGCCCTCAGAACAGGCCTGCTTCCTTCGCGGTGAGAGCGGCCTGGGTGCGGTTCTTGGCCTCCAGCTTGCGGCACAGCGTGCGCACATGCAGCTTGATCGTCACCTCCTGCAACTCAAGCTCGCGGGCGATTTCCTTGTTCGACAGGCCGCGGCACAGCCCGTCCAGAACCTCGATCTCGCGCGGGCTGAGTTTTTCGGCAAGCGGATGGGCAGGGGCCTCGGCCTCCTTGCGCATCAATTCAACGGGCACATAGATTTCGCCGGCACTCATGAAGCGGACCGCGTTCAGCAGCGATTGGGCGCCCATGGTTTTGGGAATGAAGCCAATCGCCCCGGCATCCAGAGCCTCCTGAGCAGTCCGGGTCGGCGCGCTGCCGGAGATGATCGCAACCCCCTTGCCGCCATTGGCCTTCAGCGCCGTTCCCAAACCATCCAGCCCCTGCATTCCTGGCATATTGTAATCCAGCAGGACCAGATCATAGGGGCCGTTCTCTTCGATCTCGCTCAGCGCGCCGGGCAGATCGACGGTCGAGGTTACTGCCGCGCCGCCTTCTGATGTCAGATAAGCGGAAATGGTTTCGCGCACCATGTCGTGGTCGTCCGCCAATAGAATACGCATGTAAGCTCCTGCAAAGTACCGGCCTGAACGTCAGCATACCCTCAATTTGGTTGATAAAAAGTCAATTCCACGCAACCGCAGCGCGTGCAGGGGCGCCTTTTGAGGTTACCGGAACATTGTACAGGCGCGTATTCCCCGCATCATTGCGGCCGTGGAGGCATAAAATCGGCCGGAATTGCCAAAAAAATGCAGCGCTGGTTACGAATCCTATACCAAAGAATAGCAGTCTATCCGCAGGAACAGATGCTCTGGACGGCGGTTTGTGACAGGTTCGACCCAGATCAAGAATGTGCATCACCCGGTAGCGGGGCCGCAATCGGCGGAATGGCACAGGCAAAAGGATAGACGCGATGAAATACTGGCACCTCCACATTGTAGCCCTGCTTGCAGCGGTCACATTGCTCTGCGGTCTGGCCCCTCAGGACGCCCGGGCGTCCCAATCCGGCGAGACGGTTCTGACCGTTGCCGTCAAACCCCAGAACGGCGGCGATACGCAGCAGTTCGTATTCTCGATGGATGAATTGCGCAGCCTGCCGGTCGCCCAGTTCGATACCCGCACCATCTGGACCTCCGGCGAACAGGCCTTTACCGGTGTCAGCCTGGCAGCGTTGCTGGCCCATGTCGGTGTGGATCAACATCAGGCCGGTGTCGTCGTGGCACGGGCAATCAACGATTATGCCGTGGAGATTCCGGTTTCAGACGCCACCAATGGCGGGCCAATGGTCGCCTATGAGCGCAATGGCGCAACAATGTCGGTCCGCGACAAGGGCCCGTTGTGGATTGTCTACCCCTACGACAGCGATCCGACCTACCGTACTGAGGCGGTTTATTCCCGCAGCATCTGGCAGCTTGAGGAGATCACGATAGGCGAATGACCCGAACAGGCATAGGCACAGGTCTTTCATAGGTGCGGCTCAGGGAAAACCCTCTGCTGTCGCGCAGCGTCCTCATCACCGTGGGCTTGGTTCTCGCCTTGCTCGCGGTGCAGTCCGTTCGGCTGGGGCGCGAGGTGCTGGTGCGTCTGGATGGCCTGTCAACCGCCGCCACCGACAGCCTGCAATGGACCCTGTCACAGGCCGAAATCGAACAGCTGAAACTGGAAAACGCGGTGCTCTCCGCCCGGAGTGAGCAGGATCTGTCTCAGGTCCGCCGCGAATTCGACATCCTCTACAGCCGGGTCGCCACCATCCGCGAAAGCCGCACCTTCAAACCGGTGCGGGACGAACCCGAAAACGCCCGGGTTCTGGCGCGGGTCATGTCGCGGATCGACCGGCTGATCACCTATATCGACGGCCCGGATGAGGCGCTCCTGTTCGGGCTGCCCCAGGTGCGGGACATGCTGCGGGACAATCGCGCCGATCTGCGTGTTCTGGCGCTGGCCGGGTTGACGGAACATGCCCGCACAACCGAGGAAAAACGCCTCAACCTCTTTGCGATCCTGTCCCGGCTGGCGTGGGTGGTCCTCGCGCTCTGTGTAGCGCTGGGGCTGACGGCATTGATGATGGGGCGGCTTTACCAGCGCGGCAAGCGGCTGGCGGAGCGCACACGCTTTGCCGTCAGCCGGATGCGCGCCATGATCACATCATCGCTGGATGCCATTCTGGTGGTTGGTGACGACGGGCGCATTCAGGAGGTCAACGGCGCCGCCGAGACGATCTTTGGCTATTCGCGGGGCGAGGCGACGGGCGCCGATATGGCGGATCTGATTGTCCCTGATCACCTGCGCGACGCCCATGAGCAGGGCATGCAGGCCTATCGGTCCGGGGCGACGCCCAAGGTCATCGGGCAGGGGCGTATCCAGCTGGAAGCAAAGCGTAAATCCGGCGAGGTCTTTCCGGTGGAGCTGTCGATTACCGCCAGCCAGTCGGCAGAAGAAACCGTCTTTGTCAGCTACCTGCGCGATATTTCTGACCGCATCGCCGCGGAGGAGGCGCTGACGCGCGCCCGCGATGAGGCGCTGGCCGGTGAACGGGCAAAGGCGGATCTCCTCACGGTGATGAGCCACGAAATGCGGACGCCGCTTACCGGTGTTCTGGGCGCGGTTGAGCTGCTGGACGGCACGCCGCTCACCGCTGATCAGCGTGAATACCTGTCGGCGATCCGCGACTCCGGCGATCGCCTGATGGCCCATGTCAACGACGTCCTGCAGCTGTCACACCTGGAAACCGGCGTCGAATATGAACATCAGCGCATCTTCGATCTTTGCGATCTGGTGCAGGAACTGGTCGATTCCCATCAGGCCGTGGCGCGCCGCGGCCGCAACGATCTCAGCCTGCATTGCAGCCTTGGCCCCTGTGACGAAGTCCTCGGCCGCCCCGTCGCTCTGAAGAAGGTGCTGGTCAACCTTGTTGAAAACGCGTTGCAGTTCACCACCGATGGCGCGGTGTCAATCGACGTGCTGCGGGTGAGGGGCAGCGATACCGTGGAGATCTGCATTGCCGACACCGGGGCTGGCATCGCTGAGCATGATCTGGACCGGATCTTTGAAGATTTCATCCGGCTGGACGCCAGCTATGCGCGCAGCAGCGAAGGCACCGGTCTGGGTCTTGCGATCACCCGTCGTATCGTGGTGTCGATGGGGGGCGAGATCACCTGCGAAAGTGAACTGGGGGAGGGCAGCCTGTTCACCATTTCGCTGCCACTGCCGGCCTCGGACGGGCGCGGGCGGATCGGTCAGGCGACCCCCGATACGCCGCTGATTGCGAATGCGGAACAGACGTCTCCGCAGCCCGGCGATACAGCCGCGGATGAGGCACAGTGCGCGCGGATCCTTGTGGTCGAAGACAATGAAATCAATCGCATTCTTGTCGAACGGATGCTGATCACGCTTGGGCATGAGGTGGTGCTGGCCGAGGGGGGCGCCGAAGGGGTGGAGGCCGCACGGCGCGAGGATTTTGATCTGATCCTGATGGACATCAGCATGCCTGAAGTGGACGGGATCGAGGCCACCCGCCGCATCCGCGCCGAGGCGCTGGCGGAGGGCACGCAGATTGTCGCGCTGACGGCCCATGTCGGGCAGCAGGATCACGCACGGATCCTGGCAGGCGGGCTTGCCGAAGTGGTCACCAAGCCGGTGAGCAAGCAGGCATTGGCAGAGGTGATTTCACGCCGCGCCAGAATGCAACGCAGCGCCGCAAAAGAGGTCGCCGGACAGCCGCCCGCCCAGCTGCCTGCCGCGCCTCCCAGCCAAATGCCCATGGCGCAGCCTGCACCGCAGCCAGCCGAGGGGCAATCGGACATAACGCAATTTTTTCATGCACTTGGTGCTGAACGTGGGGCGCAGTTCCTGCACAGCTACAGTGACGAGGTCGATCAGTTCCTGACCGATCTGCGCGCGGCAGATGAGCTGGGGCAAGCGCACCGGCAGGAGGCACACAGGCTCGCTGGTTCCGCCGCGGTGCTGGGCTTTACCGCGCTGCGGGAGGCCCTGCTGACGCTTGAACATTCGGAGATGGACGCCATGCCCGATCTGATGCCCCTCATGGCCGAGTGGGAACAGGCGAGCGCGGAAATCGGTGGATATCTTCCCGGCAAGGCGGCCGGCTGAGCAGCCGCGTGCAAAAGCAAAAACGGCGCGCCGCTGACCCAGAAGGGGTATTGGCGCGCCGAGACATGTAACACCGGCTATCAGGTCATGAGATGCCGACCCATGCGGGGCTTAAACCGGCGGGATTTGGCCAGACGGCGTTTAGACCGGCGGCTTACCCTTGAGTGCGCGCATGACCATGGCCACGACGAACAGCACCAGGAATATGAAGAACAGGATCTTGGCGATGCCTGCCGATGCCCCGGCGATGCCGCCAAATCCGAGTAGGGCCGCGATCAGCGCCACGACCAGAAATGTAATTGCCCAACCAAGCATTCTCTCTCTCCTCCAAAAGGTTAGTCCACGATCCGCAGATGAGGAGACAACGTTTCAGCTTGCGAATTGTTCCCGGCAGGTTTCCTGGCCCCCTTGCGCCGCGGCGTCAGCCAGCTCTTGATCATTGACGCCGAAAACGGGCGAAACAGCACGGGCCAGGGGTAGGTGCCTATGTCGGCAAGCTCCAGTTCAGCCTCAGCCCGGGTGCCCATCAGAACCAATGTGCCAGACCGCGCCGCAATGATCTCGTCCAGTTTCAGCTGGTCGATCTGTGCACTGCCGACCTCGGCAAAGACCACGGCCAGAGTGTGGCTCTTGCAGATATCCGGCATGGCCGCGTCGATCGACGGATGGCACAGCACCTCGGCGTTGGTCTCGCATTCATGAATTGTATCTGAGATATCGCAGGTGGTCAGATGATCCTGTGTTGCAATGATATAAATTGGGGTTTCCGCAGCGGTCGTATTGACCGGAACATCGTCTTGCATAAGCTGATAGACCTTCGTTTCGTGCATTCTGCGCCGAATTCAGCCTGCTCGCATTAATCTGTGACATACCATTTAGGGAATAATCCAGTGTCGACCACCGATTGCAAAGATTGTCCCCTGCGGCATCGTGATGTGTTCACGCCGATGACGGAGCAGGAGCTGGCGTTTACCCAAGGGTTCAAGACCGGCGAACTGGTTGTCGATCCGGGCACCACGATCCTGCTGGAAGGGTCAAACAGCCCGCAGCTCTACACCGTGCTAAAAGGGATGGGGACCCGCTACACCACGTTGGAGAATGGCCGTCGGCAGGTGATCAACTTTATTTTTCCTGGTGATTTCATTGGTTTGCAGGCCGGTCTTATGGGGGAGATGAAACATTCGGTCGAGGCGACAACAGCAATGACGCTCTGCGTGTTTCGCCGGTCCGAGACCTTTCGCCTGTTTGAACAGAACCCGGCGCGGGCCTATGATCTGACCTGGATCGCCGCCGTGGAGGAGCATTTCCTCGGCGAGACCATCGCTTCGCTCGGGCAGCGCGACGCTTCGCAGCGGATTGCCTGGGCGCTGGTGAAAATCTACCTGCGGCTGCGCGCTGTCGGTCTTGAGGTCGGCAATACGGTTCCGCTGGCCTATCGTCAGCAGGATCTGGCGGATGCCCTTGGTCTGTCGCTGGTCCACACCAACAAGCGGCTTAAGGTGCTGCGGGATGCGGGCCTTGCCGAATGGCAGAACGGGCTCTTGTCGATCACGGATCTTCAGGCGCTGGCAGACCTGGCGCTTGTCGATCTGGAAAAACCCGAAACGCGCCCGCTGATCTGACCGATCAGCCGCCTGGACGCAGGCAGGGTGCGGCGCCTACCGCGACCGCAGCAGCTTTCGAACCCTGCCTGCCATTCTCCCGATCAGAAGATGAAGTCTTCTTCCTCAAGCTCCTGATCGGATTGGATCGTCACCAGTCTGGTTCCCTCATCAAGCTCAATATTGAAACTGGTCTGCCCGTCGGAATGGCTCAAGGCTGCCATCAGGGCTTGGGGATCGGCGAAGAAAGAAGTCAGAGCAGAGACATCAATCTGATCAGCGTCGCCGTTTTGCCCAAAGTCGGTGATCTGCACTGACCCGGTATCCGCCGTCACGGCAAAGACGTCGTTCCCTGCGCCGCCGGTCAGAACATCGTCACCCGCGCGGCCATTGAGGATATCATCGCCGTCGCCGCCATTCAGGTAGTTGTCCGCATCGTCGCCACGCAATGTGTCATCGGCGGTGCCGCCCAGAATGTTTTCAATGCGGGTGTAGCTGTTGTGGTACTGATCCGTTCCTGTGTTGAGATCAATGTTGAAGCCATAGCCGCGAACATCTGAATTCGCGATGTCATAGGTATCGCTCCCCGCGCCACCATCAAACACGTCGCCGGTTCCGTCGTCAAAACCCGCGCGCAACGTGTCGTTGCCGTGGCCGCCACGCAGGATGTCCTTGCCATTGCCGCCGTCGAGCACATCAGCGCCATACCGCCCGGAAAGCGTGTCATTGCCATTGCCGCCATGCAGATAGTTGCGCGAGCCGTTGCCAAGCAACCGATCATTCGTATCGCTGCCCAGAATGTTCTCGATACCCGAGTAGGTATTGCCGTATTGATCCGTGCCATCCCGGAGATCGATATTGAACCCATAAACGCTGACATCGGAATTTGCGATGTCATAGGTATCTCTACCCGCGCCACCGATAAAGACATCGCCGGTGCCATCGTCAAAACCGGCACGCAGGGTGTCATCGCCAGTGCCGCCGTCCAGGGTATCCTTGCCGCCCTGGCCGTCCAGCAGATCATCGCCCGCCCCTCCGGAAAGCAGATCATTGTCATTACCGCCGATCAGGATATCTGCACCATCGCCGCCGGCGCCGGGCACCCAGTCATCAATCTGCGTGGTCAGGCTGCCATCCGGGTCAGCCACCGGCAGCTGCGTCGGCAGGTCGGCTGCAAAAGACGCGAAGTTCGGCAGCCAATGGCCAGGCCCGATGTTGGCGCCCATTTCCGCAGCATAAGTTTCGGTCCATTCCACAACATTCGAATAGGCATGATAAAAGGCCGGGTTCTCTGTTTCGGCAAACATCGCCCAATAGCCATAGGCCGAAGAGATCGCGATACCAGCCGAATGCGAAAACCCGATCCCCGCATCCAGACGTGCACCTTCGGTATCGAGCAGCTCTTCAAGCGAACCATCGGTGACGCTCTGCAACATCTGGGCATGGATGTCGTCAAACAGCGCCGTATCTGTTTCTCCCGCAATCACATGGGCATAGGCCGAGAGCGAAAGCGACGAAAAGAAATCGCCCTCATCAATTTCCGTCTCCCCGGATACATTCGTATCCGACTGAATTTGATCAAACATCTGCATGTAACGCGCTTCAGCCGGCGCATCGTTCTGATGCTGGGCGTATTGGATCAGATTTGCGATCTGCCAGTTTGCATCACCGTAGGAGCCCGTACCCGCATCGGATGTTCCGGCTTCAATGCGCTGGGACAGACGGGCCTCCAGTTCGGCGGCAAAATGATCGCCGGCAGGTGCCAGGTTGTCGATGCCATTGTCCTGAAGCTTGGTGTCCAGTTTCAGCAGCCACGCCCAGCCATAAGGGTCGTTATGGGTGAGGTCGATTTCGCCCTGCACGTCCTCGGCGGAAAAACGGTCATCGGCAAAGGCCTGCAACCCGGCTTGATCGCCAGTGGCCTCGTAGGCCGCAACATTGGCCAGATGGGCATGCACGCTGGAATGCCAGTCAACCGAGCCATTGAAAATCGGCGCTGTGGCATGACCCCGTGCGTCAAGATACCGGTCGGCCAACGCATCAAAGGTGGTCAACAGCTCATCATCGGCATCGCCATTGAGGTAATCCGTCTCCAGCACAGGATCACCCGGCTCGGTAACACCGTCGTCAGGATCGGAGGTGTCTCCTCCGACTTCCTGCCAGGTGGCACCGGTTTCGCTGACAACCAGTTCCAGGTCCTGCTGGCTGACTTCTGCACCATTCGCATCAGTCCCGATGACGGAGATTTCATAGATATGGTCCCGGTCCAGATCCCAGACCTCTTCGTAGTTGGGCGTGAACCAATCCTGATAGGAGACATCGCCGCTGTCAGGATCAACCAGGAATATCGCGGCGTCCTGCCCGGTCAGCGCGTAGGTTACACCGGCGGCGTTCTCCCCCTCCCAGACGCCTGCACCGGGGTCTTGCTGATCCGAGCCGCCGTTGCCAGGATTGGGGATGTCGCCAGTGGCGTCCTGCCAGGTGGCACCGGTTTCGCTGACAACCAGTTCCAGATTCTGCTGGCTGACTTCTGCACCATTCGCATCGGTCCCGATGACAGAGATTTCATAGATATGGTCCCGGTCCAGGTCCCAGACCTCTTCGTAATTTGGCGTGAACCAATCCTGATAGGAGACATCGCCGCTGTCAGGATCAACCACGAATATAGCAGCGTCCTGCCCGGCCAGCGTATAGGTGACGCCAGTTCCGCCAGTTCCGCCAGTTCCGCCTGTGCCTGTGCCTGTGTCGACATCAGGCGGAGGTGTGTCGGGGCCTGTGCCACCGCTGCCGGTATCACCGCCGCCGAATTCGGTCGGACCTTCGCCGGTGTCGGTACCGGTCAAGGCGCCAGACAGCCCAAGATCCGCCGCTGTCAGGGGTGTTTCATGCTGGATCGTGATCACGAGCTCCCCACCGGTGACATTGAGGTTCAACGTGGTCTGATAGGGGCCGAAGGTCATGCCGGACGACACCGCCTCCGCTGAACCATAGCCAGTCAGCTCCGACAGATCGATCATATCCGCAGCGCCATTTGCGCCGAAATCGGTGATCAACAGGCGGCCCGGCACGTCTTGGATCAGAAAGATATCGTCGCCATCCCCGCCGGAAATTGTATCGCTGTCGCCGCCACCGGAAAGCAGGTCATTGCCGCTGCCGCCGCTCAGCAGGTCATCACCGCTGCCGCCCAGCAGCGTGTCGTTGCCAACACCTGCGGTCATCGTGTCGCTGCCCGAGCCGCCTTCTGCATAAAACGACGAACCGGCCAGGGCGCCATCGACAATATCATCGCCCGCATCCATGAAAATCCGGTCGGAGTCTTCGAACGTACCGATGAACGCGATGTCGTTTCCGTTCCCGCCATGGATCTCATCATTGCCTTGGCTGCCGGCCAGCACGTCATTGCCGTCGCCGCCATAGACAGTGTCGGTGCCAATGCTGCCAATCAGATGGTCGTCACCACTGCGCCCAAAGATAAGATCATCACCGTCGCGGCCAAAAACATGGTCATTGCCCGCGCCTGTGTCGATCACATCATTGCCGTATAGGCCCTCGATTTCGTCATCGCCGTCACCGCCTATGAGGGTATCGTCGCCGTGCCCCCCCCGCAGCGTGTCATTCCCGCTGCCGCCGACAAGTGAATCATTGCCCGCATCTCCGATCAGGCTGTCGTCGCCCCCCAGCCCAACGAGCGTATCCGCGCCCGCCGTGCCCATGATCGTGTCTGCGTTGACTGTTCCTCTGACGGGGTTCACCGGATTTACTGGCATCATCTTTCCTTCGTACAACGGAAATCGTGAATTAACGGATTTCAAATCGTCTAGCACGAAAGCAGGGCATCAATAGATTTATGGAGAAAATTGGGCCAAATTGCCCGGAAATGGTTAATAATAATGGCCAATGTTTAGCTAAATTTTTCTGGAAAACCCGGACTGTTTCCAGAACGCGCCCAATCCATTTGATCGGCCCCAGCTGATCAGTCCGCTTTCGTCGTCAGGGGCAGAACAGATGGGGACAGTGGCTTAGCAGCGCTTGCAGGCGGGTGCTGGAACTTGGGGTGGAAACAGTGCTACACGGCGCCGTCGGTGCTACAGTCTGTAGCGCCGCACCCGATAACGGGGCTGAATCGGGCCAGATCGAGGGAAACGGTGACAATGGAAAACTCGAAAAACCAAGAAGAAATAAGGTTTTCCGAAGTTCGGAACGCGGCGCGTCTTTCTGTGGCGCCCATGATGGACTGGACCGACCGCCATTGCCGGTATCTGCACCGGCTGCTGAGCCGTGAGGCGCTGCTTTATACCGAGATGGTAACGGCACCTGCCTTGGTGCGGGGCGGAGCGCTGCATCTGTTGGACTTCAGTGCCGAAGAGCATCCGGTGGCGCTGCAACTGGGCGGCTCTGACCCGGAGGAGCTGGCGCAGGCTGCCGTGTTTGGCGCCGAGGCGGGCTATGATGAGATCAATCTCAACTGTGGCTGCCCGAGCGACCGGGTGCAGTCGGGGGCCTTTGGCGCCGTGCTGATGAAAACGCCGGATCTGGTGGCCGATTGTGTAGCTGCCATGCGGGCAAAGGTCGATGTCGAGGTGACGGTGAAATGCCGCATTGGCGTTGATGACCAGGACCCGCAGGAGGTGCTGCCTGCCTTTCTTGAACGGATCGCGGCGGCGGGCTGCGAGCGGGTGACGATCCACGCGCGCAAAGCCTGGCTAAAGGGACTGAGCCCCAAGGAAAACCGGGATATCCCGCCCCTCGACTACGAGATCGTGCATCAGATGAAGGCGGAATTCCCGCAGCTGCATATCTCGCTCAACGGAGGGGTCGCACGGCTGGAGGATGCGCTTCTGCATCTGGAACGGGGACTTGATGGCGTCATGATCGGTCGCGCCGCCTATCATCAGCCCAGCGATATCCTGTCACAGGCGGATCCGCTCATTTTTGGCAGCGGCAGTGGAACCGATCCGGTCGCGGTTGTCGGGCAGATGCTGGGGTATATCGACGATCAGATGGCGCAAGGTGCGCGGTTGCATCAGATCACCCGGCATATGCTGGGGCTGTTTGCAGGCCGTCCGGGGGCGCGCAATTGGCGGCGGGTGCTGTCCGAAGGCGCCAGCCGACCGGGCGCAGATACAAGGTTGGTGGAGACCGCCCTGGAGCAGGTGACAGGCCTCGCGGCCTGATCCACCGGCGCGCGGAGGGGCAGGGCGCGGATCCACCGGCGCAGCCCTGCGACCACGGGTCACCGCCACAAGCTGCTAAGCCGCACGAATTCCTGAGACAATTTTTGCCCGCCCATGCTAGGGGATGGGAATGTCAGCGCAAGACAGCCGCCCATATCCGCTGCGGATGGGGTCGGTCTGCGGCCGCTGATCCGGGTAAGAGGAGAGCCGCCGATGTCAGCCCTGACAACCAGTCTTGTGACCACTGCCACCCTCTGGCCGGAGCCTGCCGTGCTGGCGCAGATGGCCGGTCTCTTGATCGTGACAGGCGCGGTGGCCGGGGTTCTGGCGGGCCTGCTGGGGGTTGGTGGCGGCATCGTTCTGGTGCCTGCGTTTTTCTACGTGTTTCAGACGCTGGGCTATGGGGGCGACCAGCTGATGCAGATGTGTCTGGCAACGTCTCTGGCGACGATCATCGTGACCTCTCTGCGCTCGGTGATGAGCCACAACAAGAAGGGTGCCGTGGATTGGGACATCCTGCGCGGCTGGGGGCCGGGAATTGCCATCGGCGCCATCGTCGGAGTCACCGTTGCGGCCTCTTTGCGGTCAACCACATTGCAGGCGCTGTTTGGCGTGCTGGCGCTGGTGATTGGTTGTTACATGGCCTTTGGCCGCTCCGATTGGCGGCTGGGCAACGAGATGCCCAAGGGCGCGCGCCGCATCATCCTGTCCCCCATGGTCGGGTTCCTGTCGGTGTTGATGGGCATCGGCGGCGGCAGTTTTGGCGTGCCATTGATGAGCCTGCATGCCACGCCCATTCACCGGGCTGTGGCCACGGCGGCGGGCTTTGGTGTGATCATCGCGGTGCCGTCGGTGATTGGCTTTCTGTTCCTGCCGATTGATCCGTCGGCGCGCCCGCCGCTGACGCTTGGGGCGGTCAATATGGTTGCCTTTGTGGTGGTGATCGCGATGACGCTGATCACCGCCCCCTGGGGGGTGAAGCTGGCCCATGCGATGGATCCGAAACCGCTGAAACGGGTGTTTGCGGTCTTTCTGATCCTTGTTGCGCTCAATATGCTGCGCAAGTCTCTGGGCTTCTGATTTCAGGTATTGGTAAGGTTTTGCAATGGATTGGCAGCGGTTCTTGACAAAGGGGTGGTGTGATTTTCCGGCCCATGCTGCCACATTGGCCTGGGCGCGCCACGCCCATCAGGCCGGGATCCGGGCCCTTAACGATCCGACCAATGCCGACTGGCTGCAATGTGAGGGCACCTGGTTCATCGGTGTTGATGCGCTGCCCAATGACGGGCGCGGCCAGCTGCCCGAGGGGCCGCCGCTGGCCGGCCCCGCCATCGACTTCATCAGCGCCCATCTTGGCGGCCTGCCGGATCTGCATCGCGCGCAGGTCTCCTCTGTCTTTCCGGGCTATCCACGGCCGCGCCCAGGTGAGGGGGAGGCGGCGCTGCGCTACCGGATCAACCGCGACGCGGCGCATGTGGACGGGGTGAAGATGTTCGGGGAGACCCGCCGCCGCCGGGTCGAGGAACCCCATGCCTGGGTGCTGGGGCTGCCGCTGAATGTCAGCAGTCCCGATGCCTCGCCGCTGGTGATCTGGGAGGGCAGCCATGTGATCATGCGCCGTGCCTTTGCAGCGCTGTTTCAGGGCGTTCCTGCGCAGCAATGGGGCGAGGTGGATGTGACCGACGCCTATACCGCTGCCCGCCGGGAGGTGTTTGACACCTGCCCAAGGATCACGGTTTCAGCCCGCCCCGGTAAGGCCTATCTGATGCACCGGCTGTGCCTGCATGGTGTCGCGCCATGGGCCGAGGGGGCCAGCGCCCCCGAAGAGGGGCGCATGATCGCCTATTTCCGCCCCGAGCTGGCGGATTGGACCCAGAGGTGGCTGGCGGAGTTGGAGTAGAGGGCATCATTGGGTTCTTCAGTGTTGAGATCACTTTAGTTGGGAAGGACGTTGGGTGAAGTCACTTAGAGAATATGGTGTCGAGGCTCAGCACCTGCGGCAGGCTTTGGAGAGCTTTAAGGCCGGGAACCACCATGGTGTCAAATACACGCCGTCAACCAGCACCTACATTCTATGCCGTATTGATTTTGAGCTATGGGATCTAAAACCGGTGGTGCGTATGGCATTGCGCCTAGTGGGCGAAAATATTGATCCGAACAATTTTACATCTCAACGGTTCCAAGGCGAGTTATCGACCCTTGGATATCATATTGTTCGGTTCGATGAACTCCGGCAGCGCCGCCTTGGCATGCGAGGGTTCGATGCAGATGAATTGATTGCTCCGCATTGTGTATACGTACCACCCTTCATGGCGGAGAAACGCAATGGATTTGCTTCTCCCGATGTTACAGGTGGTCAAGCGGGGCCAGCTTTCAGAAAGGGCGTGAGCAACCGGTTCGTTCGAAACTCCGAAGTTAGTCAACGAGTGAGACAGAGGGCCAACGGTATCTGTGGCGCGTGTCAAAACAAGTCTTTCGAAACCCCAAATGGTGGGTGGTTTTTGGAGGTGCATCACAAAAAATGGCTAAGCGAAGGCGGTGCTGATGTTGAGGAAAACATGATTGCCCTCTGTCCGAACTGCCACCGTCAGGAGCATTTCGGTAAGAATCGAAGGTACCGATGAATGAGGTGCCGGCAGATAAAAGGTCAGCATCCCTGCCTGAATGTTTCGCGTGCGAAACAATGGGTCAGCAGTTATTCCGCATGATTTTCAGAAGGTTACCGGCGCGTGCGCAACCATTGGCGGGCAAAAGCCGAGCGCTGTCAGCCCGCTATCCGTTGCCGCGCGACATGTGCCGCGCGCCGCGTTAGCTGCGGTTTAGGCGGGCGCTGCGGCCGCCGCGGCGCTTGGTCAGCTCCTTGGCGCGGTCGGGCAGGGCTGCGAGCAGCTCGGTGCGTTCTTCGTTGCTCATCTTTGACCAGCGGGTGATTTCGTCGATGGAGCGATAGCAGCCGGTGCAGATCCGCGCCTCGGGGTGGACGACACAGATTTGGATGCAGGGGGACTGCACCTCGTCACGTTTCCAGACCTCGTCACTCATGCGTTTTATCCCACCTTGATATGGCGCATGCGATCCAGCGCCCCTTGCAGGATATACGATGCGGCAACATGGTCGATCACCTCTGCGCGACGCTTTCGGCTCGTATCCGCCTCCAGAAGCGCCCTTTCGGCGGCGACCGTGCTCAACCTTTCGTCCCAGAAGCCGATCGGCAGTTCGGTCAGCTTGGCCAGATTGCGGGCAAAGGCGCGGGTTTTCTGGCAGCGCGGCCCTTCGGAGCCGTCCATATTGCGCGGCAGCCCCAGCAGCAGGGCGCCGACCTCGCGGGTCTTGACGATCTCGAACAGGCGGTCGGCATCCAGGGTGAATTTCTTGCGCCGGATGGTTTCCAGCGGCGTCGCCACGGTGCCCATACGGTCGGAGATGGCGACACCAACGGTTTTGTCGCCAAAATCCAGCCCCGCAATCGGGGTGAAGGCGGGGACGGCTGCGGCGAAGGCTTCGAAGTCGTCATGGATCATTGGGTCAGTCCTGCATTTTTCGCGGCTTCGGTGATGGTGGCGAGCGCCTCTGGCATCTCGGCAAAGACCTCTTGTGCCTCCGCGTAGATCGCCTGCGCGCGCTCGGTCTCTTGCAGCACGGCAAGGGCGCCGATCAGCCGCGCCCATTCCTGCGGTGTGCCGCCGCTGTCGGCCAGCCGCTGCGACAGCCCCTCGACCATGCCGCGGATCATCTGCTGGCGTTCCTGCGCGCTCATCTCCCCGGCCGCGGCGATATCGTCCTGGCTGGGACCGGAGAGCGCCGGGGTTCCGCCGGGGGCCGGTCTGCTGCCGGGGGCGATCGGCGTATAGTCGACCCCGGCGCGATAGGCGATATCCTCGATCTGGGCGGAGATGGCGGTGATCCAGGGGGCGCCCTCAGGGCCCATGGCCAGGGTCTCGCTCCAGACCTCATAGGCGAGGTCCGGGCGGCCGATCTGCGCCATCATCAGCCCCCAGTAGTAGCGCGCGCCGCCATCAAAGCGGTTGAGCGTCAGTGCGGTGCGCAGGGCGTCCTCGGCCTCTGGGGAGACATAGCCGCCTGCGGCCATGATCTGCAGCTCTGCCAGCTCGCCGAAATCGCGCGCCTCGACGTCGCCGGACATGATGCGGATGTAATTGGCCTTGGCCTGCGCGGCGGCGGCGAAATTGCCGAGGTTCGCCTCATGCTGGGCGAGCAGCGCCTGGCCCTGGGCGTCGTTGGCGCGAGCGGCGGCGGTTTCGCGCAGCTGATCGACCAGGGTCGCGTATCCGGGTTCCACCACGCGTTCGGGGCGGGCGGGGGCATCGGCCTCGGCTTCGGCCTGCGAGGGGCGGCTGGCGGCGCGTTCGGCGGCGGCATCAATCCGCAGCTGCAGGCCCAGATCGCTGTATCCGGGTGCCCCGAGATTGGCATAGAGCAGATAGGTGCCGGCGCAGATCACAGTGGTCAGCACAACAGCGGTTGCGCCGGTCAGCAGGCGCGGCTGCGAGCGGCCGGTGGCGGCGGCCTGCGCCTGGGCATCGGCGGTCAGGATGCGGCGCGAAATCTCAGTGCGGACCCGTTCGGCGTCGCCCTCCTGCAGCACGCCACGCGCCAGATCCTTGTCCACGTCGCGCAGCTGCTGGCGATAGACCTGAAGATCATAGGCCGCAGCAGGCGCGCCGCTGTCACGGCCCCGCAGCAGCACAAGGGACAGCAGAATGGCCGTGGCCAGCGTGATAAGACTGATGACAATCCAGAAGGTCATGGCGGCTCCCGCAGTTTCACACTCATGTATAGGGGCGCAGGCGCGGAAAAAAGGCCTAACTGCTGCGGCGCGCTGTCCCGGCTGGTCGGAGGGCCGCCTGCGCGCCAAAGCACAGGCAAAGCTCAGCCTACAGCTTCGGGCAAACTGGCTGGCATAGCGGCGGCGGCGCGTCGTCTTTGGGTCCGCATGTCGCAACCATGCACGATTGCGACGATAAACGGCGCAGCCCGGGGCGATCTGTGGTGCATACCCGGTAGCAGTCTCGAACCACGGATTCGCCCATGAAACGTTATTCTGCCTTTGCTGTCGCGCGTGAGGCGCTGCGCTACCACACCGGATGGGAACGCGCCTGGCGCTCGCCTGAACCGAAACGCCACTATGATGTGATCATCGTCGGGGCCGGGGGGCATGGTCTGGCCACAGCCTATTTCCTTGGCAAGAATTTCGGCATCACCAATGTCGCCGTTCTGGAAAAGGGCTGGCTGGGCGGCGGGAATACCGGGCGTAACACCACCATCATCCGCTCCAACTACCTGCAGGATCCCTCGGCGGCGATCTATGAGAAGGCGCGCTCGCTCTATGAGACGATGAGCCAGGACATCAACTACAACGTGATGTTCAGCCCGCGCGGCGTGATCATGCTGGCGCAGACCGAGCATGAGGTGCGCGGCTACAAGCGCACCGCCCATGCCAATGCCCTGCAAGGCGTGCAGACCGAATGGATCGAGCCTGCGCGCGTGAAGGAGCTGGTGCCGATCATCAACCTCGAAGGGCCGCGCTATCCGGTTCTGGGCGGCCTCTGGCAGGAACGCGGCGGCACCGCGCGCCACGATGCGGTGGCCTGGGGCTATGCGCGGGCCTGTTCCAACATGGGTATGGACATCATCCAGCAGTGTGAAGTCACCGGCGTGCGCAATGAGAATGGCCGCGTGGTTGGCGTCGACACCACCAAGGGCGCCATCGACTGCGACAAGCTGGGCATGGTGGTTGCGGGCAATTGTTCGCATCTGTCGGACATGGCGGGTTTCCGTCTGCCGGTGGAAAGCGTGGCGCTGCAGGCGCTGGTGTCCGAGCCGATCAAACCCTGCATGGATGTGGTTGTGATGGCCAATACCGTGCATGGCTACATGTCGCAGTCCGACAAGGGCGAGATGGTCATCGGCGGCGGCACCGACGGGTTCAACAACTACACCCAGCGCGGATCTTTCCATCATATCGAGGAAACCGTGCGCGCGCTCAACGAGACCTTCCCGATGGTCAGCCGTCTGAAGATGCTGCGCCAGTGGGGCGGGATCGTGGATGTGACCGGCGACCGCTCGCCGCTGATCTCCAAGACACCGGTCGGCAATATCTTTGTCAACGCAGGCTGGGGTACCGGCGGCTTCAAGGCGATCCCGGGCTCTGGCTGGGCGATGGCGGAGCTGATGGCCACAGGTCATTCGCCGTTGGCCGAAGAGTTTTCGATGATGCGCTTCAAGGAAGGCAAATTCATCGACGAGAGCGTCGCCGCCGGTGTGGCGCACTAACGCTGCAGAATTCAATTTTACGGAGCAAGCACAATGCTGATCCTTGAATGCCCCTATTGCGGCGTCAAAGCCGAAGAAACTGAACTGGCCGCTGGTGGCGAGGCGCATCTGAAGCGTTTTGGTCCCGGCTCGTCGGATGACGAGTTTCATGACTATCTGTTCATGCGCGAAAACCCCAAGGGCGTGCATTTTGAGCGCTGGCGCCATGCCAATGGCTGCGGCAAGTGGTTTCATGCTGCGCGCTGCACCACCACGCTTGAGGTTTTTGGCACCTACAGCGCCCAGACCACCGAGCCGCCCAAGGACATTCTGGATGCGGTCACGGCCAAGCGTCCCGGCTGGACATGGCGGGATCTGAAATGATCGCCTGTCTGAACGTTACCTCCCTTTTCGTCGCCCTCTCTTGCGAAAGGTCCGCCACATGAGCACGCGCCTTGCCAAAAACGGCCGGTTGATCGACCGCTCCAAACCGATCGAATTTACCTTCAACGGCAAGCGGATGAAGGGCTATGCAGGCGACACGCTGGCGTCTGCTCTGTTGGCCAATGACCAGATGATGGTTGGCCGCTCGTTCAAATATCACCGCCCGCGCGGTCTGGTTGCGGCTGGCCCGGAAGAGCCCAACGCCCTTGTTGGTCTGGGCACCGGCGACCGGTTTGAACCCAACCAGCGCGCCACCACGACCGAGCTGTTCTCGGGTCTGTCGGCGCAGTCGCAGAACCATTGGCCTAGCCTTGAGTTTGATGTCGGCGTGGCCAATAACGCGCTGGCGCGGTTCCTGCCTGCGGGGTTCTACTACAAGATGTTCATCCACCCGCGTCCGCTGTGGAAACATGTCTACGAGCCGATCATCCGCCAGTCCGCCGGTCTGGGCAAAGCGCCCGACAAGGAGCTGAAGGACGCCGACACCTACGAGCATTTCTATTATTTCGTCGATGTGCTGGTGATTGGTGGTGGTGTTGCGGGTTTGCAGGCGGCCAAGGCTGCGGCGATGTCCGGTGCCAAGGTTCTGCTGCTGGAGCAGCACAACTATTGGGGCGGCCGCGCGCCGGTTGATGGCGGCACCATCGACGGGATGGAACCCGGCGCTTGGGTCGAGAAAACCCTCGCCGAGCTGCGGGGCATGGACAATGTGCTGCTGCGCGACCGCTGCATGGGCGCGGGCGTCTATGATCACGGCTATGCGCTGGGGTATGAGCGTCTGACCGATCATGCGCCGGGGCAGGGTGGTCCGCGCCATCGTCTGTGGCGGATCCGGGCCAGCCAGATTGTGACGGCGACCGGTGCGATTGAACGGCCTTTGTCCTTTGCGGGCAATGATGTGCCGGGCGTGATGCTGGCGGCCTCGATGCGCGACTATGCGGTGAACTGGGGGGTGACACCCGGCCAGAAAGTGGTTGTGGCCACCAACAATGATGATGCCTATCGCACCGCGATTGCGCTGCATGCTGCGGGTGTCGAGGTGGTGCGCGTGCTGGATGCCCGCGACAGCGGCGGCGGCGCGCTGATGGAAGAGGTTCGTCAGCTGGGCATCCGCGTCGAATGTGGCCGGGCCATTGCCAAGGTGAAAGGCGGCAAGCGCGTCACCTCGGTGGCGATCTGTGCCCAGAACGGCGAAGGTGGTGCGCAGGAGGAGGTCGAGGCCGATGCGGTCGCGATGTCCGGCGGCTGGTCGCCGGTGGTGCATCTGTGGTCCCATTGCGGCGGCAAGCTGGTCTGGGATCAGACCCATGCGAACTTCCGCCCCGATGCCACCCGTCCGCCGCTGGGTGCGGATGGCAAGGGTTTTGTGATTGCGGCGGGGGCTGCCAATGGCGCCGCTGGTCTGGCGGAGGCGCTGAGCGATGCGCAGGCCGCAGGCGAGGCGGCGGCGAAGGCTGCTGGCCGCAAGGTCAAGGCAGGCACCGCGCCCGTTGGTGATGCCCCGACAGAGACGGCGATGGAGCCGGTCTGGCTGATGCCTGCCAAGGCCGACATCAAGCTGCGGATGAAAACCTGGCTGGACTATCAGAACGACGTCAAAGTGTCGGATGTGCAGCTGGCCGCGCGCGAAGGGTTCGAAAGCGTCGAACATACCAAGCGCTACACCACGCTGGGCATGGCGACGGATCAGGGGAAGTTGAGCAATATCAACGGTCTGGCGATCCTTGCTGATGCGCTGGGGTCTGAAATCCCGCAAGTGGGCACCACCACCTTCCGTCCGCCCTATCACCCGATTTCGATGGGGGCGATCGGCGGTGAGGCCCGCGGGGAGATCTTCCAGCCGCTGCGCAAGACGCCGATGTATGACTGGCACGACAGCAATGGGGCGGATTGGGAACCGGTTGGCCAGTGGCGTCGCCCCTACGCCTATGTTCGCTCCGGCGAGAGCGTGCATGACGCGGTGAACCGCGAGGTGAAGAACACCCGCGAGAACCTCGGCCTGCTGGATGCCTCGACCCTCGGCAAGCTGGTCGTCAAAGGGCCGGATGCGGGCAAGTTCCTCGACATGATGTATACCAACATGATGTCGACGCTGAAGCCGGGCAAATGCCGCTATGGTCTGATGTGTTCGGAGAACGGTTTCCTGATCGACGACGGCGTGGTTGCCCGGATCGACGAGGACACCTGGCTTTGCCACACCACCACCGGCGGTGCCGAGCGGATCCATGGCCACATGGAAGAATGGCTGCAGACCGAATGGTGGGACTGGAAAGTCTATGTTGCCAATGTCACCGAACAGCTGGCGCAGGTCGCCGTCGTTGGCCCCAACGCCCGCAAGGTGCTGGAAAAGCTGAATGAAAAAGCGGGCGGCGGTATGGATGTCTCCAAGGAGGCGCTGCCCTTTATGGAATGGCGTGATGGGGAAATCGGCGGCTTCAAGGCGCGGGCCTATCGCATCTCCTTCTCGGGCGAACTGTCCTACGAGATCGCGGTTGCGGCCTCCGAAGGTCAGGCGTTCTGGACTGCGTTGATGGAGGCGGGCAAGGAATTCGGGGTGATGCCTTATGGCACCGAATGTCTGCACATCCTGCGGGCCGAAAAGGGCTTTATCATGATCGGCGACGAGACTGACGGGACCGTTATCCCGCAGGATCTGGGGCTCAACTGGGCGCTGTCGAAGAAGAAAGAGGATTTCCTCGGCAAACGCGCGCATTCCCGCAGCCACATGGCCGATCCCGACCGCTGGCAGCTGGTGGGGCTGGAAACCGTAGACGGCTCGGTTCTGCCGGATGGCGCCTATGCGGTCGGCAATGGTGTCAACGCCAATGGCCAGAAAAACACCATCGGGCGCGTCACCTCGACCTATTATTCGGCCAATCTGGGCCGAGGCATTGCCATGGGTCTGGTCAAGCATGGTCCCAAGCGGATGGGCGAGGTGATCGAGTTCCCTGGCACCGACGGGACAATCTACAAGGCCAAGATCGTCGATCAGGTCTTTTACGACAAGGAAGGGGAGAAGCAGAATGTCTGATCCTGTCAGCGCAATGAATGGGGCGAAATTCTCCGGTCTGGCACAGGTCGAGGACAGCGGGTTGCAGGGTATGATCACTCTGCGCGGCGATCTGGCCTCTGCCACCCTGAAGGCGGCGGTAAAGGCCACCACCGGGGCGGATGTGCCGACCAGCGGTCAGATCTCCCTGACCGAGCAGGGCGGTGTGGCCTGGATGTCGCCGGATGAGCTGCTGCTGCTGGTCCCTTACGGCGAGGTTGACGCCAAGGTTGCGGATCTGGCAGAGGCGCTGAAAGGCGAACATGCGCTGGCCGTCAATGTCTCCGACGCCCGTGGTCTGTTCCGCCTGTCCGGTGACAGCGCCCGCGAAGTTCTGGCGAAAATCTGCCCGGTCGATATGTCGGCTGAGGCCTTCAAACCGGGCCAGTTTCGCCGCACGCGCATGGCGCAGGTGGCGGCGGCCTTCTGGCTCGACAATAACGGTGCATTTCACATCGTTTGCTTCCGCTCAGTGGGCGGATATGTCTACAACTTGTTATGCACCGCCGCGCATCCACAATCTAAGGTAGGTGCGTTAACTGGTTAAGGCAATTTAGCCTTGTGGTGCGTTTTACGTGCAGGTAAAGTGCTTCTGGATTTCCGGGGGCACTTTTTACTTGGCTTTGTTGGTTCTTCACCATTTGTGATTCATGATCACCGCCAATTAGGGAGTTATCTGTCTGCTGCATAGCCGGGCTATGCTGTATTAACTGGTGGGAGGTTAATATGTTCAAGGTCGCTGACCTGCTGCTGCCAATTGCAAGGACGCTGGGCTTTGCTGCCTGCGTGGCACTTGGCACCGGTCTGGCGACCCCGGCGGCGGCGCTGGAAGGGATTTATACCTGCAAGGTGAAATCGCTGTCTGGCCGAGGGTGGATCCCGCCGCTGATCAGCCTGCGTTTCCACGATGAATGGTCGGCGGAAGTGGTGCATTCCGGCAATGTCAGTGCGCTGTCCGGCCGCCCGCTGAAGGCCGGGTTTTTCCGCATCAGCGATATCTCCTACCGGGTCAGCTGGACGGTCACCAGCGCCTCGGTCGGCAATGGGGCAAGCGCGGTGGAAACTCATTATCGCGCGGTGTTCAACACCCAGAACAAGAAACTGTCGGTAAAGGTGATCTCCGGTGGCGTCGGGGAGAAATCGCCACGCGGCATCGGCCAATGCGCCCAGGTCACAAGTTAGCTGATGATGTCGCGGCTGCATCGTAGCGGCAATTCCGTAGAAAAGACTTCACAACCTGCGCGCGATTGACGATATAGCGGCTGTATCCATTTCCTGAGAGCGCGAGCATTCCCGATGAAATCTTTGATCAGAGCCGCAGTGGCGGCCTGCACCCTATTTGCCGCAGCGCCCGTTGTCGCGGCACCGGTGACCTATGATTGCCAGATCACCTCCTATGAGAAATACGGATGGCTGTCGCCGCGTGTTCTGGTCTTTGTCGATCATGACCAGAAAGTCACGGGCGTGATGGATGGCGTTATTGCCAGCGTACAGAAAACCCCGATGATCGTGCCTTACGATCTGCGTTCCAAAAACCGGCTCAAGCTGAAGTGGACCGTCAATAATATTGATGCGCGTTCGGGGTCTGCCAAGGCAAGCTATTCGGCCACGATGGATGAGCCGCGTATGAAGCTGTCGATTACAGCGCGCGTGCATGGCTATGATAACCGTCCGTCCGGCAGCGGGCCGTGCACCCGCAGCAACGTCAAGCTGAGCAAGTAAGCCCGCGGTGCAGGATCCGTGGCCGATCGTCTAACGGCCTGCGGCGGCTGCCTCTTTTCCTGCTGACCGGGTTATTTTTTAGCTGTTTCCCCGGCTTGGCCTTGACCAATGGGGGCACCAGCCGCATGTATCTGCCTAGGAACGAAACAGACAATACAGGGGGCCCAGATGGCTTTTGAACTTCCCGATCTTCCTTATGCCCATGACGCGCTGGCATCCAAAGGCATGTCCGCAGAAACGCTGGAATACCACCACGACCTGCACCACAAGGCCTATGTGGACAACGGCAACAAGCTGATTGCCGGCACCGAGTGGGACGGCAAGTCCATGGAAGAGATCATCAAGGGCACCTATGACGCAAATGCCGTCGCCCAGAGCGGTATCTTCAACAACATCTCCCAGCTGTGGAACCACAACCAGTTCTGGGAAATGATGGGTCCGGGCGACAGCAAGATGCCGGGCGAGCTGGAAAAGGCTCTGGTCGACAGCTTTGGCTCCGTTGACAAGTTCAAGGAAGAGTTCTCTGCCGCAGGCGCGGGTCAGTTCGGCTCCGGCTGGGCCTGGCTGGTCAAGGACACCGACGGCGGCCTGAAGGTGACCAAGACCGAAAACGGCGTGAACCCGGTCTGCTTTGGTCAGACAGCACTGCTGGGCTGTGACGTGTGGGAGCATTCCTACTATATCGATTTCCGCAACAAGCGTCCGGCCTATCTGACCAACTTCCTCGACAATCTGGTCAACTGGGAAAACGTCGCTTCGCGCATGTGATCTTTTGGGATCAGTGATTGATCTTGGGCCTCGTCCGGTATCGGACGGGGCCTTTCTTTATTGCGCGGGGGCGGGCCGAGGGGGGAACAAAACGCCTCTTTGGCGGTTGTGTTGGTGAACCCCGATAAAAATGGAGGACCGACATGGCAGACCGCGTGAGATCAAAGGATGGCCGTCAGGAAACCAAGGAAATCCTGGGCGCCGAGGGCAGCGTTTCGCATGGCGGGCGCACCGGTGGCCGACTGGCCCGGGAGGTGGCGACCGAGGACGAGGAAAAACGTGCCAAGGAACGCCCTGCCGGTGCGACACGGGTGACCAAATCCAACGAGCAGGAGGACCAATAATGGCTCAGCTAGACCACGGCACATATGTTCTGGTGACCGACAGCGAAAAGGCATTGCTGCTGCAAAACACCACCGATGCGCAGAACCCGCATTTGGAGGTGCGCCGCAAGGAAGAGCAGGACAATCCCTCCGATATCGAACAATCGGCCAACCGTCCCGGCCGGATGCACGACGGCGGTGTTGGCCACCGTTCGGCGCTGGATGATACCGACTGGCACGAGCTGGCCAAGGAGCGCTTTGCCGACGATATCGCAGAGCTGCTCTATGAGCGGGCGCACAAGGGCAAACTGGGCAAGATCGTTCTGGTCGCCTCGCCGCAGGTGCTCGGCAATCTGCGCGGCAAGCTGCACAAGGAGGTGCTGGATCTGGTGCTGGCGGAGATCCCGAAGACGCTGACCAACCACCCGATCGACGAGATCGAGAAGATTGTCCAGCAGGAGCTGGCCGCCTGATCCCGGCGGTGTGCGCGAAACGCATTATCTGGCAAATTCACAGACCAACGCGGTGCAGGAATGCGCCGCGTTTTTTGTTGTCGAGATCAGCCGCGCAGCGCGGTCAGCGCATCCTCGACGCTGGTGACCCAGGTGAGCGCCGCCGTTGTCTCGGCCCCCGCGAACCCTTCGGCCACCACATGCTCCACCAGGGCCTTCAGCGGATCCCAGTAGCCGTCGATGTTGAGGACCAGGATCGGTTTCCGGTGCAGGTCGAGCTG
This sequence comes from Phaeobacter sp. JH20_34, assembly GCF_048056095.1. Lineage (NCBI taxonomy): Bacteria > Pseudomonadati > Pseudomonadota > Alphaproteobacteria > Rhodobacterales > Roseobacteraceae > Phaeobacter > Phaeobacter sp. JH20_34. Next base: position 558,925 of record NZ_JAYMWT010000004.1, read on the forward strand.
ACGCCAGGTCAGCGCCTCGAACAGCTCGTCAAGCGAGCCGGCACCGCCCGGCAGCACCACCACGGCATCGGCGTTGTAGAGCATCACCTTTTTGCGTTCGTGCATGGTTTCGGTGACCACATAGGTGTTGAGGTCGGTCTTGGCGACCTCGCGGCGGACCAGATGTTCGGGAATGACGCCAAAGGTGCGCCCGCCCGCCGCCTGTGCCGCCCGCGCCACCCGGCCCATCAGCCCGACGTCCCCGGCGCCATAGACCAGCCGCTGCCCCTGTTGGGCAAGGCCGGTTCCGAGCGCCTCGGCGGCTTCGGCATAGGCCGGACGGATCCCATCGCGCGATCCACAATACACACAGACGGAATGAATACGCATGGCAGTCACCTTTTTTGTTGTGTTCGGCGGGGAAATAAGTCGTCCTTTGGTCCCTGATAGCGGCATTGTATGGCTGGCTCAAGCAAGCGGGGGGGACATCCCGCAGGATCGGACCCGAGGACGACCGGTGGAGGTCTTTTCGGGGTCGGAAGGGAAGGAATGGAATGACGGATGTAACGGGCAAAGGTGGCATATCCGCCATCGCCATCGGGGGCGCTGCTGCGGTGGTCGCGGTGCTGGGCGGGGTGGTTTTCCTGCAATGGGGCGGTGGTGAGCGCGGCGCGGGCGGCGATGGCTCCGCCGCCAATGGCGACAAGGTGGTGATCACGCCGAGCGTCTCCGCCTCAGATCGCAAGCTGGCTTCGCCCGAGGTGGGCAGCGATGCGCCCAAAGAGACGGTGACAGAAACCGAGGTGACAGTGGCTGCGACGGATGCGACGGCACCGGCCGAGGTCGATCAGCCTGCGGGCGGTGAAGCGCCTGTCGAAGCGGCGCCGCGCGCGGATGCGGAGCAGGCGGCCGAGGTGGGTGTGGCAGGGGCAGCAGAGACCAGCGCCGTCGAGGCCGCGCCATCGGCAGATGAGACGCCTGCTGAAACACCCGCCGTGACGTTGACAGCCCCGCAGATGGATCTTGCACGGTTTGAGACCGATGGCAGCGGAATGGTTGCCGGGCGGGCGACGCCGGGATCGGTGATCTCGCTGATGCTGGACGGTGCGGTGCTGGAGACGCTGACGGTGCCGTCGGATGGCAGCTTTGTGCTGTTCACCTCGGTTGCGCCCTCGGATCAGCCGCAGGTGATTTCGCTGACAGCCACCTTGGGGGAGGCGGTTGCGGCCTCTGATGCAGAGTTCATTCTGGCACCTGTCGTGCCCGTCGCGCCGGTGCAGGTGGCACAGGCCGACGCGGTTGAGGCCCCGGTCGCCGAGGCGCGTGTGGCAGCGGATGTCGCAGCCGATGCGGCCGCCGAGGAAACCGCGACCGTGGCCGTTCAAAGCGAGGCTGCGCAGGCTGAGGCCGTGCAGAGTGAGGCCGTACAGAGTGAGGCAGTGGCAAGTGAGGCGGTGGCAAGTGAGGCGGTGCAGGCTGAGGTCACGACCGCTGCAACGGAAACAGCTGAAGCCTCTCCTGTTGTGAGCGCTGCACCTGCCGCACCGGTGGCGGCAGAGCTGGCCGCAGAACCGGATGCAGATCCCGCAGATGTTGCGCAGGCTGCGGTGGACAGCCCGGCTGAGGATAGTGCGGTGGCACCTGTCGAGGTGGCGGAAACCACAGTCGAGATGGCTGAGGCCGCTGCGGCGGATGTGGCGCAGACCACGGGCCAGGACGCGCCAGCCGCCGCCGCACCGGAACAGGTGGCGGTGCTGCGGTCCGATGCCAGCGGCGTGACGCTGGTCCAGCCCCCCACGCCGCGACTGGCAGAGGCGCCCGATACCGTGGCGCTGGAGACCATTTCCTATGATGATGCGGGCTCCGTGGTGCTGAGCGGGCGGGTGCGCGCGGATGCGGTGGTGCGCGCCTATCTCGACAATGCGGCGATTGCCGATCTGCCGGTGGATGAGGAAGGCCGCTGGTCCGGTATTCTGCCCAATGTGGCGCCGGGGATCTACGCGCTGCGACTGGATGCGCTGGATACCGAGGGCAAGGTGCTGAGCCGACTTGAAACCCCGTTCAAACGGGAAGCGCCGGAGGTGCTGCAACCGCCTGTCGAAACCGCAGCTGCCCCCGATGCCGCCCCAACCGGCACGCAGCCTCAGGTGCGCCTGGTCACGGTGCAGGAGGGCGATACGCTCTGGGCGATTTCGCGCGAACGTTATGGCGACGGGCTGCTGTATGTGCGGGTGTTTGATGCCAACCGCGCGGCGATCCGCAACCCGGATCTGATCTACCCCGGTCAGGTATTCTCGGTGCCGGTGCAATAAGACGACTGTCGCCGCGCGGGGGGGGGCTGCGCAAAGGCCTGCGCAAAGGCCGGGATAATAGTCGGGCCAAAAGTCGGGATACGGCGCAGGGCCATGCTGGCCAAATGGTCGGCACGGCCCTATGTCAGAGGTCTTGCAACAAGGACATGTGATGACGGACAGCGATATGACCACTGCGCAGGAGGAGCGCCGTTCCGGCCTGCGCACCCTGCGCCGCGTTTTTCCCTACCTGTGGCCAAAGGATCAGGCCTGGGTCAAATACCGCGTGGTGGCGGCGCTGGCGGTGCTGATCCTGGCCAAGCTGGTCGCGGTCTATACGCCGATGCTCTACAAGGGTGCGGTCGATAGCCTCGCGGGAGAAGGCGTGCCGCCTCTGGCGTTGGGGGCTGTTGGTCTGACGGTGGCCTATGGCGTGGCGCGGGTTCTGACCACCGGGTTTCAGCAGCTGCGTGATGCGGTGTTTGCGCCTGTCGGTCAACGGGCACTGAGGCGTCTGGCGCTGGAGACCTTTCGCCATATTCACCGCCTGTCGATGCGCTATCACATCACCCGCAAAACCGGCGGGCTGAGCCGGATTATCGAACGTGGCGTCAAAGGCGTGGAGTTCCTGCTGCGCTTTCTTCTGTTTTCCATCGGGCCTCTGGTGCTGGAGCTGGTGCTGGTTGCCGTCATCCTCGCGGTGCTGTTTGACATCTGGTATCTGGTCGTGGTGGCCGTCACTGTCGGGCTTTATGTCTGGTTCACCTTTGCGGTGACGGAATGGCGGGTGAAGCTGCGCCGCGAGATGAACAAGCAGGACACCGATGCCAACCAGAAGGCGATCGACAGCCTGCTGAACTATGAGACGGTCAAATATTTCGGCGCCGAGGATCGCGAGACCGAGCGCTACGATGTGGCGATGCGGGCCTATGCCAAGGCCGCGCTGAAGACTGCCTATTCGCTGGCATTCCTGAACTTTGGCCAGAGCCTGGTGATCACCGGCGGTCTGGTGGTGGTGATGGTGATGGCCGCGATCGGCGTGCAGCAGGGCAATCTGACGGTGGGCGATTTTGTCATGGTCAACGCCTATATGATCCAGATCACCGTGCCGCTGAACTTTCTCGGGACCGTCTACCGTGAGATCCGTCAGAGCCTTGTAGATATGGGCGAGATGTTCGATCTGATCGAACAGGACCCGGATGTGAAGGATCGGGGTGATGCCAAGGTGTTGCAGGTCAACGGCGGTGCGATCACGCTGGAGAATGTGGAGTTCGGCTACGACAGCGACCGGCAGATCCTGAAAGGCGTGAGTCTTGAGGTGGCGGCGGGGCAGACCGTGGCCATCGTTGGGTCTACCGGGTCGGGCAAATCCACTATCGGGCGGCTGTTGTTCCGGTTCTATGATGTCACCCGCGGGGCCTTGCGCATTGACGGGCAGGATGTGCGGGATGTCACGCAAAAGAGCCTTCATGCCGCGATTGGCGTGGTGCCGCAGGATACCGTGCTGTTCAACGATACGATCCGCTACAATATCGCCTATGGCCGTGCTGGAGCCACGCAGGAAGAGGTGGAACAGGCCGCGCGGGATGCGCAGATCCACGACTTCATCATGCGGCTGCCTGAGGGGTATGAGACGCAGGTCGGCGAGCGGGGCCTGAAGCTGTCGGGCGGTGAGAAGCAGCGGGTGGGCATTGCCCGCACCCTGCTGAAGAACCCGCCAATCCTGCTGCTGGACGAGGCGACATCGGCGCTGGACAGCGACACAGAACAAGAGATCAAGGAGGCGCTGTCGCGCGCCGGGCAGGGGCGGACGGTGATCACCATTGCCCACCGTCTGAGCACGGTTGCAGAGGCCGACCAGATCATTGTGCTGGAACAGGGCGAGATCGCCGAGCGCGGCACCCATGACGAGCTGCTGGCCAGCGAAGGCCGCTACGCGCATCTGTGGCAGCGCCAGCAATCGGATCAGGACGCCGCCTGATCACCCTGCGGGGATAAAGGGGGTCTGCGGCGCGGCTAGCCGCTGACGTAGACCCCGTCCTTTGGTTTGTAGAAAATCTTTTGATTGTGCAGCCGTCCGAGCAGATCGTGGATCTGGCGCAGGCTGTCGGCGCGGTTGTGACCGGCGATGCCCTGCACGGTCTGACTGCCGTCAGCCAGTGCGTCCCGCGTGCGTTGCAGCGCGGTTTCGATCAGATCGACGTCGGCAATGGTGAGTTCGAACATATCGTTGAAATCGGGCATCTGATGGGTCCTCTCTGCTGGCGGGGCTGGCTGGAACCGCGCGGCTGTCTTCTGGCGCCCGGCTGGTGCTGCGGTCGGCGGAATGTCTTCAGGCTGGCCCAGCTGGCCACTCATTACCACCAAAATATGCAGATGCGGCGGATTGGTCGCTGGCCGCCGATGGCTGCGCTTTGGTCCCAACAAACGCACAACGCCCCGCGGAGGCGGGGCGTTGGCTGGTTATTCGGCGGCGCGCAGCGGTGTTGAGGGCGGTTTGCCCTTCTCTTCCTCCCAGCCCTCGTCCGGCCTGGTCTGTGCGGCTTCGGGCGCCGACATCGCTGGGTCTGGTTCATTGTCCAGCCTGCCTTCACGCTCCCACAGGATCTCGGTGGTGGGCAGGGTGCGGGCCTTGGTCGCGAGGCGCATGTCGCGCGCGATCTGGCTGGACCGCCCGCCGGTAAGCCGTGCAAGCAGGCGGCCAAGGGCGGCGACATAGATCCACAGCCACACCCGGATCGCCAGCAGCGAGGGTGTCACCAGCAGCGTCAGCACGGTGGCAATCCCCAGACCAAAGACCACGGCGGTCGCCAGCTGTTTCCACCACAGCGAGGTCGGGCTGTCGATGGAATAGCCGCCATTGATGAAATCGAGGCTGAGCCCGAACATCATCGGTGCCAGGCCGGCCATCGTGGTGATGGTGGTCAGCAGAACCGGACGGATCCGCGCCTCGGCGGTGCGGATGATCGCCTCGATCCGGGGCATCTTCTGGGCATATTCCTGATAGGTGTCGATCAGAACGATATTGTTGTTCACCACGATGCCTGCCAGCGCCACGATGCCGGTGCCGGTCATGATGATCGAGAACGGCTGCTGCATGACCATCATGCCAATCAGCACGCCGGTGGTGGACAGCACCACCGCCAGAAGAACCAGGATGGAATTGTAAAAGCTGTTGAACTGCGCCAGGAGGATCACGAACATCAGCCCCAGCGCCCCGGCAAAGGCCTTCATCAGGAAGGCGCCGGATTCGGCCTGTTCTTCCTGATCGCCGGTCCATTCCCAGGTGATATCGGCGGGCAGCGGATCGCTCTCCAGCCACTCGGTCAGCTTGGCGATGCGCTCGTTGGCGTTGAGCGCCACAACACGGGCGCCATCCTCCAGCGCCGATTGCAGGGCCTCTTGTGTGGCCGCGCCTTCAAGACTGCGCAGCCTGAACGCTGTGCCATCCGGGCCGGTCAACTCGCCGGTTGCGGTTCCTTCGGGGAGAGATTTGACATAGGCCAGCGTCTGCTCCTTGCCGTCCTCGGTCTCGGTGGTGATGACCTTTGACAGGCCCGGTTCGATATCCGCCTTCACGTCGTAATAGCGCTGCTGTTCGACGCGGCTGATTTTTTCCAGTTTGGGAACAGGATGGCGGGTGATGAAGTTCGACAGCGGCACCAGCCCGTCCTCGGTGCGCAGTTTCAGCGCATCAAGGGTGGAGAGGACGCGGTCTTCTTCGGGCAGGCGAACGCGGATTTCGATTTCTTCGTCCGAACTGTCGACGCGCATGGTGTCCAGAAGGATGCCGCGCGTGACCAGCTGCACCATGGCGCCAACGGTCGCCACATCGGCGCCGTACCGCCCGGCCTTTTCGACATCGACGTCGATCTGCCAGTCGATACCGGGAAGCGGCAGGCTGTCCTCGATCAGGTCAAGACCGGGGGTTGCCTCGAACTGGGCGCGGGCCTGTTCGGTGGCGGCGGTCAGCGTGTCCCAGCTGTCGCCTTTCAGACGCAGGTGCACAGGTTTGCCGGAGGCGGGCCCCTGCGCCAGCGCGCGGATTTCCGCTTCAAAGCCCGGCAGCTTGGCCAGTTCGGCGTTGATCTCCTCGATCACCGTATCGCCGTCGAACTCGGTTGCCGTCACCTCGCGGGTGAACCAGCCGTTGAACCAGCTTTCGGTCTGGGTCGGCCGGTCCTCCCATGGGATGATCTCGAACTGGACCTGACCGATGGTATCGGGCGGGGTCTGGGCGCCTGAGGCATCGGTGTTCAGCCCGCCTTCACCGGCAAAGGAGAAGACATTCACGACCGCCGGATGCGACAGGATCACCTGTTCGGTCTGGCGCACCATCTCATCCTCTTCGGTCAGCGAGGTATTGCCACGGGCGCGCACATAGGCGGTGGCCTGTTCCGGCTCGGATTCGACGAAGAATTCAACGCCGTAGTTGTTCTGACCGAACATGGTGAAGACGGTCATGATGGCAAAGGCGATCGCCCCGATGGTGACGATGGGCATGACCGGATTGCCGACGATGAATTTGATGAAATGGCCAAAGGGCGTGTGTTTGTAGCCGGCATCGACTGATTTCTCGGTCCGGTGCAGACTGGCCGCGCCCAGCGTGACCGAGGCCCCGAAGGCCGCCAGCACAAAGACCAGCGCACCAAAGATCAGCGCGGCGGTATCGGGTACCTGAGCGGGCAGCAGATAGCCCCCGTTGAGCATCTGCATCGCCCCTGCAAACATACCCCAGAGCATCACCGGCACCAGAGCGGCCCGCAGCCACCAGGGTGCAACCGCCCGTAGCCCGTCGGAGAGGTTTTCAAACAGGCGGCTCATGCGGCCGGTGACACCGCCCATGACGGGCAGATAGATCAGCGCCACCACCAGCGATGCCGAGAGCACGAAGATCAGCGTGACCGGCAGCATTCCCATGAATTCACCGGGGACACCGGGCCAGAACAGCATCGGCAGAAAGGCACAGAGCGTGGTCGCGGTTGAGGAAACCACCGGCCAGAACATCCGCTGCGCCGCCTCGACATAGGCGTGCATCGGGCCGGTGCCTTCCTTGATCCGCTTGTCGGCGTATTCGACCACCACGATGGCGCCATCCACCAGCATACCCACTGCAAGGATCAGGCCGAACATCACGATATTGGAGATGCTCACGCCCATCACCGCAAGGAAGGCAAAACACAAAAGGAAGGAGGTCGGGATTGCAAAGCCGACCAGCAGGGCGGCACGGCTGCCAAGCGCCGACAGCACCACGATCATCACCAGAGCAACAGCGGTCAGGACCGAACCTTCCAGCTGGCTCACCATGGAGCCGACGACGCGGCTCTGGTCGTTGGAGGTGCCGACGGAGACGGCGGCCTTCAGCTCGGGCGGCCATTTGGTCTTGGCCTCGGCCAAGGTTACCTTGACCAGATCCACCGTGTCGATCAGGTTGTAGCCCTTGCGCTTGACCACCTGCAACGCCACCGTGTCCTCGCCGTTGAACCGCGCGGTGCCGCGACGATCCTCGAAGGTGAAATTGATCGTGGCCAGCTCACCCAGGGTGACCACGCGGTCGCCATTGGTCTTCACTGGCAGCTCGTAGATGTCGCGCACATCATCAAAGGATGACGGGATCTTCACGGAGAAGGTGCCCTGATTGGTTTCCACCTCACCGGCGGCGATCAGCTGGTTGTTGTTCTGCACAACGGTGATCAGTTCAAGCGCGGTGACGTTATAGGCCTCCAGCCGCAGCGGGTCGATCAGTACTTCGACCATCTCGTCGCGATTGCCGGCGATCCCGGCTTCGAGCACCGGTTCCAGCGCCTCAAGATCGTCCTGCAAGTCCTTGGCGATACGGGCCATCGTGCGTTCGGGCACGGCACCGGTCAGGTTGACGATGACGATGGGGAATTCTGAGAAGTTGATCTCGTTGATGGTGTATTTTTCAGCCCCCTCGGGGAAATCGGCCTCGGCGGCATCCATCGCGTCACGGACATCTGCCATGATCGCGGTCTTGTCCCAGCCAAAGTCGAACTCAAGCGCCACACCGGCGTAGCCTTCGGCGGCGGTTGAGGACATCTTGTCCAGCCCGTCGAGATCGGCCAGCTCGGTCTCCATCACCTTGACCAGCAGGGTCTCGGCATCCTCGGCGGAGATGCCGGGGAAGGGGACAGAGATGAACAGCGCGGGGATTTCGATATCCGGCTCGCCCTCTTTGGGTAGGCTGGCATAGGCAAAGCCGCCGACCAGCAGCGAAATGGCGATGAACGCCAGGATCATACGGGCCCGTTCTGCGGCCCAGCTGACGATACCGGTCATTGGGTAACCTCTTTATACGTGGGCTCAACAGCGACGCCCGCAACAACAAAATCCTGCCCGACAACAATCACATCCGCCTGTTCAGGCAGGCCGCTAACCCAGACACCGCTGGCCTCATCCCGCAGGAGGCTGACGGGGTAAAATCCGACCGTCCGATCCTCTTTGACCACGCGCACGCCCAGCTGGCCGTCATTGTTCAGCGTCAGCGAGGATTGTGGCAGGTAATGCGCCTTGGAACCTTCGGCGGAGATCACGATATCGGCAGTCTGGCCGTCGCGGATCGCCAGATCCGGGTTCGGCACGGTGATTTCCACCTCAAATGTGCGGGTGGTGGGATCGGCTGAGCGGCTGATAAAGGTCACCTTGCCCGCAGCCAGACGCCCGTTTGCCAGTTCGGCGCGGGCCATGGCGCCAATGGTGACGCGGTTGACTTCGGCTTCTGGCACGTAACCGACCAGTTTGATGGTTTCGAGCTGGATCACGGTTGCACAAAGACTGCCGGGCTGCATCAGGCTGCCCAGTTCGGCGGTGTCGCTTTCCAGCAGCCCGTCAAATGGTGCGAGGATATCCAGACGCGACAGTTCCTTTTCAGAGGCGGCAACCTGTGCCGAGGCGGCTTCGATGCCCGCGCTGGTGGTTTCCAGCCCGGTTTCCGCCGTTGCCACGCCCGCCACCGCAGAGCGCTCGGCAGCCTGCGCCGAAGCCAGCCGGGTTTCAGAGGCAAAGCCACCTTCGGAGAGTTTCGCCGCAGCGGTCAGATTGATCTGCGCCTCGCGCAGCCGCGCGCGGGCCTCTTCCAGCCGGGCTTTGGCCTCGGGGACGCGGATTTTCGCTTCGCTCAGCCGGGCCTTCGCCTCCAGCAGGGCTGAGGGGCGGGTGCCGGGATCCAGCTTGCACAGCAGATCGCCAGCCTTCACCTGCGCACCCTTGCGCAGCGGTTCGGACAGGACGGTGGATGTGGTTTCAGACCGGACCTCAACCTCGCGGATGGCCTGGGTCTGACCACGCAGCACGACAGCGCTGTCGATACCCCGGGCGCTGCTGCGGATGGCGACAACCCCGACCGGCGATTTGCCGGTCTCCTTGGTATATGCCGCAGCCGCTGCAACGGCTCCGGTTGGATCAGCGGCGTCAGCGGCTGGGGCCGCAGCGTCCGCATCAGATGGGGCAGCCACCGCGTCCACGTCGCTCTGCTCCCCCCGGGCGAAGGCAAGAAGCGCATCCCGCTCGATCACGGCATAATACAAGCCTGCCGTTACAACAGCAGCAGTTATCAGGGGAATTACACGCATCTTGGGCCTTCCTAAATTCATAGTCATCCCATCCGGGACATATAGAACCACTCAACAACCATACCATTAATTCGGCATGTTCAGGCGAACTCGCGCTAAGTGATATGGGCGATATAGGCATTGTCCATACTAAACTCTGTAGTTCAGTTCACATTTTTTGCCTTTTTGGAGCGGTTTGTGCGGGATCGGGCACAACAGGGCCACTTGGCTTGGCACCGGTTGCACTGTAAGAGAAGCAGAACACAGGAAACTTTCCGGCAAGCGCGGGGGCGGTTGCCGGATCTGCCAGGGACATTTTCATGAGCGACACCGACAGCTTTATCGATGAGGTGACAGAAGAGGTCCGTCGCGATCGCCTGTTCAAGATACTCAAACGTTATGGCTGGATTGGCGGCGTGGCCGTGGTGCTGATCGTGGGCGGGGCGGCGCTGCGCGAATACAACCGCGCCCAGACCGAGGCCGCCGCGCAGGCGCTGGGTGACCAGATGATCGCCGCGCTGGACAGCGACGACAGCGCGGCCCGTGCCAATGCGCTGGATGCCATCACCGCTGAAACCGCCGGGGGCGATACGGTGCTGAAGCTGTTGCAGGCCGGTGCTCTGGCCGACGCAGGCGAGCGCGCGGCCGCTGTTGAGCGGCTGAATGCCGTGGCCAGCAATGGCGAGATGCCAGTGATCTATCGCCATATCGCGACCTTCAAGGCGCTTGGCCTGCAGCAGGACAGCCTGCCCATCGCCGACCGCCGGATCCAGTTCGAGGCGCTGGCCCAGCCCGGTGCGCCGCTGGCGCTGCTGGCGCAGGAACAGCTGGCCCTGATCGACATCGAAGACGGCAATGCCGAGGCCGCTATCACCCGTCTGCGCGAGATTATTGCGTCGGCGGCGGTCACCTCGGACTTGAAAGACCGTGCCTCGCAAGTGATTGTGGCGCTTGGGGGAGCGCTGGAGCCGGCCGCGGCACCAGAAGGCTGAGGACAATATCTGCGCTGACGGGCGCAGCGAGAAACGTGCAGTATAAGTGCAGTAACGGGGCAGGGTAATGACGGCAGTAACAAGCTTTTGGGGAGCAAGGGGCATTCTGGCAGGAACCGCATTGGCGTTGGTCCTGTCCGCCTGCACCGAGCCTGAGGTCATCCTGCGCGGTGAACGTCTGGATCTGCGCGATGACAGCGTCGCCGTGGTGACCAATGAAACCCGCGCCATTGCCCTGCCTGCGGCACGCAGCAATACCAGCTGGCCACAGGGCCCCGGTGTCGAAGGGCTGCGGCCGGTCCACCCGGCGCTTGCCGCCGCTCCAAACGCGATCTGGTCTACCTCCATCGGCGCGGGCGACAGCCGTCGTCAGCGCATCACCGCCACGCCGGTTGTCGGCGATGGCCGCATCTACACGCTGGACAGCGGCGCCAGAGTTTCCGCCGTTGCCACAAACGGGGCCTTGCAGTGGCAGAGCGAGCTGCTGCCTGCCTCCGACAGCTCCGGTCAGGCCACCGGCGGCGGTTTGGCGTTTGACAATGGCGTGGTTTATGTCTCCTCCGGCTATGGCGTGCTGACCGCGCTGGATGCGGCGACCGGCGCGACCCTCTGGCGGCAGGAGCTTGAGGCGACCGGCTCGGGGCAGCCCACCGTGCACGATGGGCTGATCTATCTTGTGGCCGGCGATGACACCGGCTGGGCGGTCCATGCCAAGGATGGCCGGATTGCCTGGCAGATCCAGGCCACCCCGAGCCCGTCGAACATCCTGGGCGCGCCTGCGCCTGCGGTGACCTCCGATCTGGCGATTTTTGCCTTTGGATCCGGCGATCTTACAGCGACCTTCCGCAAGGGCGGCCTGCGCCGCTGGAACGCCTCGGTTGCGGGCAAGCGGATCGGGCGGACGATTTCGCGGATCAGCGATGTGACCGGCTCGCCCGTGGTGTCCGGCAACCGCATGTATGTCGGCAACCAGTCCGGGCGTACTGCGGCCTTTGATCTGGCGGCTGGCGATCGTCTGTGGACCGCCCCCCATGGCGCGGTGGATCCGGTCTGGGCGGTTGCGGGCAGTGTTTTCCTGATCAGCGATCTGGGCCAGCTGCTGCGGCTGGACGCGGACAGCGGCGAGGCGATCTGGGCGGCCGATCTGCCCGGATACCTGAAGGACAAACCCCGCAAGCGGGGCGCCATCGTGGCGCATCACGGCCCGGTGGTGGCCGGGGGGCAGGTGGTTGTCGCCTCCAACGATGGGCTGCTGCGCTTTTTCAGCCCCGAAAGCGGAGCACTGCTGCGCACGGTTGCGGTGCCGGGCGGTGCCAGCACCGCGCCGGTGGTGGCTGGCGGCACGCTTTATGTCGTGTCGACCAAAGGACAATTGCACGCTTTCCGATAGCGCTTTGATGCGGTAGGAGAGGGTTAAACAGCGATGTGCTCTGGCAGGGCACGCGCAGATGCGCTATGGGGCGCGTCTGAATCGCAGAAAGTTGGTCTGATGTCTTTTACCCTCGCTATTGTGGGCCGCCCGAATGTGGGCAAATCCACACTGTTCAATCGTCTCGTCGGCAAGCGGCTGGCGCTGGTGGATGACCAGCCCGGCGTCACGCGCGATCTGCGCGAAGGGGAAGCGCGTCTTGGCGATCTGCGCTTTACCGTGGTGGATACCGCCGGTCTGGAAGATGCCACCGACAACTCGCTGGAAGGGCGGATGCGCCGCCTGACCGAGCGGGCGGTCGATATGGCCGATATCTGTCTGTTCATGGTCGATGCCCGCGTTGGTGTGACTCCGGTTGATCAGATGTTTGCCGAAATCCTGCGCAAGAAATCCGCGCATGTGATTCTGGCCGCCAACAAGGCCGAGGGCAATGCCGCCGACGCCGGTGTTCTGGACGCCTGGGGGCTGGGGCTGGGAGAGCCGATCCGCCTGTCCGGTGAACATGGTGAGGGTCTGAACGACCTTTATGCGCAGCTGATGCCGCTGGCGGATGAGTTTGAAAAACGCGCCAAGGACGACAGCCCGGAGATTGACGTCGTGCTGGATGAGGACGCCGAGGAGGATGACCTCTCGGTGCCGATGCCGACCCGCAACAAACCGTTGCAGGTGGCGGTTGTCGGGCGTCCGAATGCGGGTAAATCCACCCTGATCAACAAGATCCTCGGTGAGGATCGCCTGCTGACCGGGCCCGAGGCCGGGATCACCCGCGATGCGATCTCGCTACAGATCGACTGGCAGGATGTGCCGATGCGGATCTTTGACACCGCAGGTATGCGCAAGAAGGCCAAGGTGCAGGAAAAGCTTGAGAAACTTTCTGTGTCGGACGGTCTGCGGGCCGTGAAATTTGCCGAGGTTGTGGTGGTCCTTCTGGATGCGGCAATCCCGTTTGAGCAACAGGATCTGCGCATTGCCGATCTGGCCGAGCGTGAAGGCCGCGCGGTTGTGGTTGCGGTGAACAAATGGGACATCGAGGACGAAAAGCAGGAAAAACTGCGCAATCTGAAAGAGGCCTTTGACCGGCTGCTGCCGCAGCTGCGCGGCGCGCCGCTGATCACCGTGTCGGCCAAGACCGGCAAGGGTCTGGACCGGCTGCACGCCGCCATCATGCGCGCCTATGACGTCTGGAACCGCCGGGTGCCAACGGCGGCGCTGAACCGCTGGCTGACGGGGATGCTGGAACAGCACCCGCCGCCAGCCCCGCAGGGCAAACGGATCAAGCTGCGCTATATGACCCAGGCCAAGACCCGTCCGCCGGGCTTTGTGGTGATGTGTTCGCATCCCGACAAGATGCCCGAGAGCTATAATCGCTATCTGGTCAACGGGCTTCGGCAGGATTTCGACATGCCGGGCACGCCCATTCGTCTGACGCTGCGCTCGCAGTCGGACAAGAACCCCTACAAGGGCAAGAAAAAAGCGCCGCCGTCGAAGCTGCGCAAACATCTGGAAGGCCGCCGCAGCTGAGCGTTGCCGTGCTGACCGCAGGATGAGATTTCGGGCAGCCCCTTCGAGGGCTGCCTTTTTTCATGGGGCGCGCGGCTTCACGCCTGCGACCTTGGCCCCATTTGACCGCAAGCCATTGGCTTTGCTAGGCTTCACCATAGATTATTGAAAGCCGGGGTGGCTTCTCTGCGCAATCTGATGCCGGTCGGGCGGCCGGACCCTCAGATGCGGGGCGCCGCGTCGGGGTATTGTGGGGTATTCACAGTGGCGGTCTGAGCGTCGCCGGGCCACGGGCAATTTGCCTCAGGCCATCGTCATTTCAGCGTCACACTGCGTCTCTAAGGAACATTTCATGGATCTGAGAGCATATACGCGGACTTATTGCGAGAAGGATAACCGGCTGGCGGCGCTCAGCTATTTTGGGACGTTTGCGGTCTATTTCCTGTCGCTGTCACTGGCGATCCGCTACGCCGACATCTGGTATCTGATGGCGCCTGCCGGGGTGGTTTTTGCCTTTGCGGCGGTGCGGCTTTATGTGCTGCAACATGACACCGGGCATCATTCGCTGTTCGAAACCCGATGGCAGAACGAAGTCGCAGGCCATGTGCTGTCGCCCTTCACCTTTGCGCCGTTTGAGGTGATGAAACAGAACCACAATGAGCATCATGCCTATGTCGGCAATCTGGAACACCGCGAGTCCGGTGAGATCCACACCATGACGCTGCGCGAATGGCAGGCGGCGGGCTGGGCGCAGCGGCTGGTCTATCGGCTGTATCGAAACCCGTTTGTGCTGGTGCCGCTGGGGGCGGCGTTCACCTATTTCATCCGCTATCGCTGGCCGAAGAACACGCTGCGCTTTGGCGTCCTGGGGGTGGTGCTGCACAACGTGGTGATCGTGCTGCTGCTCGCGCTGCTCTATGCCATCGCGGGGATGACCGGGGTGCTGATCTGGCTGGGGTTTTCCTTTCTTGGTGGGATGATCGGGGTGTTTCTGGTCTATCTCCAGCATAATTTTGAGGACACCTATTGGGATCGTCGGCCGGACCTCAATCCGCAGGTGGCCGCCCTTCAGGGATCATCGTGCCTCGATTTTGGCTGGTTTTTTGACTTTGCAGTCGCCAATATCACGCTTCATGACATTCATCATTTCAACGCCCGCATTCCCAGCTACCGGCTGCGTCGGTGCCACCACAATCTGCCGCCGGAGATTGCCCCGCGCAGGATCAAATTTGGCGAGGCGGTCCGCGCCATGGGGCTGAAACTCTGGGATGAGGAGCAGCAGCGGCTGGTGCCATTCCCGCAGCAGGCGGCAGGATCGGTCGCCGTGGCGGGTGGGATGCAGGCGACCAACAGGCAGGAGACCTCATGACATCCATTGCAACACTTCCCGGTGTCGGTCCTGCCTTGGCGCAGGTTCTGGCACAAAACGGCTGCGCCACGGTTGAGGCGGTTGCCGGAAAAACGCCGGAGGAGCTGAGCCGGATCCCGCGTATCGGCCGGCTGCGCGCGCAGAAGCTTGTGGCCGAGGCGCGCAAGGCGCAGCGGGTCGCTAAGGGCGCCGGGACCGGACCGGATCACCGTGCCAATGGCGCTGCGCCCGCGACTGCGGCGCCCAATGGCGCGGATACCCAGACGGGCGATGCCGCGCAGCTCAGCTCGGCGCTTGCTGCGGCCGAGGCCGCCCGCCGCGCGGCGGAGGCCAAGGCGGAGAGGGCCGTCACCAAGGCCAAGAAGGCCGCCAAACAGGCCGCAGCCCTGGCCGAGGAATTCGCCGCCGCAAAGGTGAAGGCCAAAGCCAAGGCAAAGCGGGTGAAGGCCAAGGCAAAACGCGCCATCGAGAAGGAAAAGGCCAAGGCCAAGGCGATCCTTGAGGCCAAGAACAATCCAAAGAAAGACGGCGGTAAAAAAGACGGCGCCAAGAAAGACGCCAAGAAGGAACCTGCCAAAAAAGCCTCCGCCCGGAAAGAGACCGGCAAGAAGGAGGCGGGCCGCAAGAAGGCCAGTGCGAAGAAACAGGACGATTCTACCGCTGCCGCAAAGGGCAGGAAGAAATAGGCCTCACCGGAGGCGCGTCTCGCGAGAAAAGGAAAACCGGCGCTGGGGTGCGCCGGTTTTTATATTTTATTAACAGGTTGCAGTGCGCTGTTAAACCAGATCACCTGCCGCCGTCAGGGTCAGGCGACCGCCCAGGTAGGGGGCAAGCACCTCGGGCAGTTTGACGGAGCCGTCTTCCTGCTGGCCGTTCTCCAGCACCGCAATCAGGCAGCGCCCGACCGCCAGACCGGAGCCGTTGAGCGTGTGCAGATATTCCGGCTTGCCACCGTCCGCAGGTTTGAACCGGGCGTTCATGCGGCGGGCCTGAAAATCACCGGTGGTGGAGACCGAGGAAATCTCTCGGTAGGTGTTCTGACCCGGCACCCAGGCCTCGATGTCAAAGGTACGGCGCGCGCCAAAGCCCATGTCGCCGGTGCACAGCACGACGGTGCGGTAGGGGATGCCCAGTTTCTCAAGGATCCCTTCGGCGCAGCGCAGCATACGCTTCTGCTCATCATCGGACTGGCTGGGGTGGACGATAGAGACCATCTCCACCTTCTCGAACTGGTGCTGACGCAGCATGCCGGAGGTATCCTTGCCGGCGCTGCCCGCCTCGGAGCGGAAACACAGCGTATGCGCGGTCATGCGGATCGGCAGGGCGGCCTCATCAAGCGTGTCGCCCGCAACGGAATAGGTCAGCGGCACCTCGGAGGTGGGCACCAGCCACCAGCCATTGGTGGTCTGATAGCTGTCATCGCCAAACTTGGGCAGCTTATCGGTGCCATACATCGCCTCATCGCGCACCAGAACCGGGGAATTCACCTCGGTCAGGCCGTTCTCATCGACATGGGTGTCGACCATGAACTGCGCCAGCGCGCGGTGGATACGGGCCACGGCGCCCTTCAGCAGAACAAAGCGGGAGCCGGAGATTTTGGCGGCGGTTTCGAAATCCATCGCAGCTGCGACGCCCTTGATTTCAAAGTGTTCTTTCGGTTCAAAGGCAAAATTGGGGATCGCCCCCCATTTGCTGACCTCGACATTGTCGTCCTCATCCGCGCCCTCGGGCACGTCCTCGGCGGGCAGGTTGGGAATGCGGGCCAGCACATCGGTGAGCTTGGCGTCCAGTTCCTTGGCCTCGGTCTGCAGGGTGGCGACTTCGGCTTTCTTGCCGGCCACTTCCGCGCGCAGACGTTCGAATTCGGCATCGTCCCCCTTGGCCTTGGCCGCGCCGATGGCCTTGGCCGCCTTGTTCTGGTCGGCCTGAGCGGTTTCGGCCGCCTGGATTTTGGCCCGGCGGGTTTCATCCAGCGCCAGGATGTCAGAGGACATCGCCGCATCCCCACGCCGCGCCAAAGCGGCGTCAAAAGCGGCAGGGTTCTCGCGGATCGCGCGGATGTCATGCATGGGGGTGCTCCTAAAGCGTTGAATCAGTGCCGCCAGCATATGCCGGATGGGGGCGGGAAGGGGAAGAGGGCGCGCACGTTTGCCGCCGGGGTGTTGTGGGATGGCACGCTAGGGGGCGGTGGTCTACTCGTCCGGTGCCGTGGGCGGGATGTAGTTGTCGGGGTCCGTTTGCCATTTCTTCCATTGTCGGAATGTTTGGCCATGGCCCATTGCAAGTTTTGGCCAATGGGCGGGCCAATCCGAGCTGTCCGGTCCGTTGCCGTTCGGAAGAATAGTATCTGTTGTGCCAAATCCGCTATTAAGCTGTTCTAGGCCTATATTTGTACGAGAAAAATCCACTTGGCTCAGCAAAGAGCCCGAAAGATCGGCTCTGTTAAGACCGCTGGCGCCATCGATGGTTGTTGCGCTAATATCTGCGCCCTGCATATTTGCGCCTCCGAGTCGTATTCCCTGCATCTTTGCTCTGCTGAGGTTTGCACCCCGCATATTCGTCGAAGTGAGGTCTGCTTTTTGCAGCTCGGCATCGTAGATTTCAGCACCCTGCATGTCGGCATGGCGAAGGCTCGCGCCCCGTAACATCGCGCATCCAAGAAATGCTTGTCGTAGATCCGCCCAGCTAAGGTCAGCCATCAGCATCTTAGCATTGCCCAGATTTGTACCTTGCATCTTCGCAAATGGGAGACTGGCATTCCGTAACTGTGTATCTCTTAGAAATGATCCTTGCATATGGCTCCCCGACAATATCGCACCTGACAGGTCTAGACCTGTCAGATCGAACCTTTGAAGATTGGCGTGTCGCAGATCAATAGAGATGCTTACGCAGTTCACTGCTCGGATCCGTTTCATCCGGCCTAGAACCTGAACCGCATTTTCCATGTCTGAGCGTTTAACAGTTAGCCCAAATAGCCAGCGGTGCAATTCGTTAGGTGTCGGTTCTTCTGGAGGTATCTCCGCGGGTACTTCGCGAGAGAGTTCGCGCACATAAACGCTGAGCAGTCGCGAAACTCGGGGAGCTGTGTCCGGGCGCTCCTTCACCAGCCCTTCCAGTCGATCAATGGCGGCGTTGCGGCGGGTTATGTCGTCTTCCCAGATATTTTGCTTCTGCTCTTCGTCCCAGCGCTGGCGCATGGCGTGCAGGTCTTCGGTGGCGGCGTTGATCTTGTCGTTGAACAGGGATTCATCAGCTGTCTTGTTGGCCTCGCGCGTCAGTCGGATCCGGATCAGGGTGAAAGGCAGCGCCACCACCGCGCCAAGGGTTGCAGTCATCGCCGCCAGTCGCAGCAGGGCGAAACGGGCAGATGCCTCTGCCAACGGATTTTGTGGGACCACAAACCAGATCAGCTCCCACAGCATCAGCAGCAGACCGGTGAACAGCGCCAGAAACAGGCCGGACCACATCAGGGCAAGCAACAGAAACAGCCCGTCGCCGAACTGTGCCAGTCCCAGAATATCTTTGAGGCGGTCTAGCGGATCGGTTTGCTTGCCCTCCGTGCGGGGCATGGCTGCATAGACGACAGCCACCGCCAGTACAAAGCCAGCGAGGGCAACAATCGCCCAGAAATACTTGGGATCAATCGGCAGGATAATCGTGGTCATATGGGCAATCTGGATCTGAAATGGGTTGTAAAAACCCTCTCATCGCTCCCGCCATGGGTCAACTGCGTTTGCGGTATCGCAACTGGCCCCGTTAGCCTTGCAAAGCCCCGGGCCAGCGCATAGGTTCCCCTGCAAAATTAAGGGCGTCTGAAGCGCCTGTCACACAGAAGGAATATCCCATGGAAGGTGGCGCACTCGCCCAGTTTCTCCCGCTCATTCTGATCTTTGCGATCATGTATTTCCTGCTGATCCGTCCGCAGCAGAAAAAACTGAAGACCCATCAGGCGATGGTCGAGGCGCTGCGCCGGGGCGATCAGGTGGTGACCCAGGGTGGCATCATCGGCAAGGTGGCCAAGGTCAAGGACGATGGCGAGATCGAAGTGGAAATCGCCGAGGGTGTGAAAATCCGCGTGATCAAATCCACCATCGCGCAGGTTCTGAACAAGACCGAGCCGGCAGCGTAAGTATCCCCGCTTAACCAACTGAAAAGGCAGGGCAATGCTGCAAATTGATCTCTGGAAGCGGGTTCTCATCTGGCTGGTCTGTGTGACCGGCCTTTTGCTTGCCCTGCCAAATGCGTTTTACACGCGCGTCGAGCAGGCCAATGACGCCGCCGCCGAAATAATCGCGAAGGGCGAAAGCCCCGCGCGGCTGGACGTGGCGGGCCAATGGCCGTCGTTCATGCCGTCGTCGCTGGTCAACCTTGGTCTGGACCTGCGCGGTGGCGCGCATCTTCTGGCGGAGGTGAAGGTGGCCGACGTCTACGGCGCGCGCATGGATGCGCTCTGGCCCGAAGTGCGCGACGCTTTGCGCCCTGAGCGCGGTGAGGTCGGCACCTTCCGTCGCCAGCCCGCACCGGAAGGGCAGATTCGTCTGAAGATCTCTCAGCCCGAGGGCATGGCCCGCGCGCTGGAGGTTGTGCGTGGTCTGGCCAATCCGATCACCAGCCTGACTGGCGCCGGGGCCACGGATATCACCGTGTCCGGGACCGGTGACATTCTGACCGTAGAGCTGAGCGAGCAGGAGAAACTGGCCTCTGATGACCGCACCGTGCGTCAGGCGTTGGAAATCATCCGCCGCCGGATTGACGAGGTGGGCACCCGAGAGCCGACCATTCAGCGCCAGGGCAGCGACCGGATCCTGATCCAGGTGCCCGGCATCGGGTCGGCGTCTGAGTTGAAGGCGATCATCGGCACCACCGCCCAGCTGACCTTTAACCCCGTCGTGGGGCGCGGCACGGACGCCGATGCCAATGCGGGTGTCGGCAACAAAGTCGTGCCGTCGCTGGACGAAGACGGTGTGTTCTACACCGTTGAGGCTGCACCGGTTGTGACCGGTGAGGAGCTGGTGGATGCGCAGCCGTCGTTTGATCAGAACGGCCGCCCGGCGGTCAGCTTCCGTTTCAACACCACCGGCGCGCGCAAGTTCGGCGACTATACAGCCGAAAACATCGGTTCGCCCTTTGCCATCGTGCTGGATGAGGAGGTGGTCTCCGCCCCGGTGATCCAGTCGCATATTCCGGGTGGCTCTGGCATTATCACCGGCAACTTCACCATCGAGGAAAGCACCAATATGGCGATCCTGCTGCGTGCAGGTGCGCTGCCTGCGGGGCTGGAGTTCCTTGAGGAACGCACGATTGGCCCGGAACTGGGTCAGGACAGCATTGACGCGGGCAAGGTGGCGACCATCGTCGCCTTTGTTGGGGTGCTGGTGTTCATGGCGCTGAGCTACGGTCTCTTCGGGATCTTTGCCAATATCGCGCTGATCCTCAATATCGCGCTTATCTTTGGCGCGCTGAGCCTGATTGGTGCGACGCTGACCCTGCCGGGGATTGCGGGTATCGTTCTGACGGTCGGTATGGCGGTGGATGCCAATGTGCTGATCTTTGAACGGATCCGCGAGGAGCTGAAGGCCGGTCGAGGTCCTGCACGGGCCATTGACGAAGGCTATTCCAAGGCGCTGAGCGCCATTCTTGACGCCAATATCACCACCTTCATCACCGCCGTGATCCTGTTCGCCATGGGCTCTGGCCCGGTGCGCGGCTTTGCGATCACGCTGGGGCTGGGGATTCTGACATCGGTCTTCACCGCGATCTTCGTGACGCGGGTGATCATCGTGATGTGGTTTGAACGGCGTCGTCCGAAAACAATCGAGGTCTGAGATGCGGCTGAAACTAATTCCCGAAAATACCTCGTTTGATTTCTTCAGACTCTGGAAACTGTGGCTGGGCATCTCTGCGCTGATGATCGTTGTCGGCTTTGCCTCCTTTGCCTTGCAGGGGCTGAATTTCGGCATCGACTTCCGCGGCGGCACCACCATCCGGACCGAAAGCACGACCGAGATCGACGTGGGCGCCTATCGCGGCGCGCTGGAACCGCTGGAGCTGGGGGACATCACCATCAGCGAGGTGTTCGATCCGACCTTTGACGAGGACCAGCATGTGGCCATGGTGCGCATTCAGGCGCAGGGCGATGGCGAGTCGATTTCCGGCGCAGTGATCGCGGATGTGAATGCAGCACTGGATACGGTGGCACCGGGGATCAAATTCGTCTCGGTGGAATCTGTAGGCCCCAAGGTCTCGGGTGAGCTGGTACAGACGGCGGTTCTGGCGGTCGCCCTCGCGATTGGCGCGGTTCTGATCTATATCTGGCTGCGCTTTGAGTGGCAGTTCGCGCTTGGCGCTGTTGCCGCGCTTGTCCACGATGTGGTGCTGACCATTGGCGTGTTCTCGGAACTGCAGATCAAGTTCGATCTGGCCATCATCGCGGCGCTGCTGACCATCGTCGGCTATTCGCTGAACGATACCGTGGTGGTTTTTGACCGGGTGCGTGAAAACCTACGTCGCTACAAGAAAAAGCCACTGGCCGAGGTTCTGAACATCTCGATCAACGAAACCCTCAGCCGGACGGTGATGACCTCGGTGACCACATTGCTGGCGCTGATCTCGCTTTATGTGCTGGGCGGAGATGTGATCCGAGGCTTTGTCTTTGCGATGATCTGGGGCGTCATCATCGGCACCTATTCGTCGATCTTCGTGGCCTCCACGATCCTGTTGTGGCTGGGTGTGAAACGCGACTGGACCAAGCCGTCGAACACTGCAGGCAACCAGTTCGCCAATATCGACGCCTGAGGGTTCAGACCGCGCGACGGGTCAAAGGCCGCAGCCCCATGGGTTGCGGCCTCTTTTTATCGGCATATGCGGCGCTGGTATTTTGTCGCGGTGGCGGACATGTTATGCAGCCGGGCAGGGCAGGGTCGCCCGCCCACCACCCGACCACGTACAAAGGATGCACGCCATGCGTTTGAACGAAGTAGCCTATACGGATGCCCTGCCAATTGATGGCTATGGGCCGGGGTTCTTTCGGGTTGGCGGTGAGGTGCATCACGGCAATATCCTGACCGGGGCCACGGGGACCACGGACTGGGGCGGCTATGAGGACAGCGCGCCATTGCTGGCGCTTGCCGGGGATGTGGATGTGCTGTTCGTCGGCACCGGCGCCGAGGTGGCCCATATCCCCGCCGGTCTGCGCCAGCAGCTTGAAGGGTCCGGAATCGGGGTTGAGGCGATGAACTCCCCCGCCGCCTGCCGGACCTATAACGTGCTGTTGTCCGAGGGCCGCCGCATCGCGCTTGCGGCGCTTGCGGTCTGACTGTCGCACGTGCAGGCCTGGGCTTGATCTGGCGCAAGGACAGCGGCCGTCGGATCGGCTTTTTCGAAGCAGAACCAATGGGTAGGCGGATTTCATGACAGTGACCATCGCAGGGCTGAGCATCGCGCGCGGCGGCGTTCCGGTGCTGGAGGGGGTGAGCTTTGCGCTGACACCGGGCCGGGCGCTGATCCTGCGGGGGCCAAACGGCAGCGGCAAGACCACGCTGCTGCGCACCATCGCCGGGCTGCAACCGCCGCTGGCGGGTGAGATCAGTTTTGACGGCGACGGCAGCGCCGAGGATTTTGCCTATGCCGGCCACGCCGACGGGATCAAGCTGACGCTGACGGTAGCGGAGAACCTGCGGTTCTGGGCGGCGATTTTTGCCACCGGCGCGATTGATGCCGCTCTGGATGCCTTTGACCTCCGGGGTCTGCGCGACCGGCAGGCCGGGGCGCTGTCGGCCGGACAGAAACGCCGCCTGGGTCTGGCGCGGCTGATGGTGACGGGGCGGCGCTACTGGATCTTGGATGAACCGACCGTCAGTCTGGACCGGGCCTCGGTGCAGCAGTTTGCACAGGTGGTGCAGCAGCATCTGGCCGGTGGCGGCGCGGCGCTGATCGCCACGCATATCGATCTCGGTCTGGATGGCGACACGCTGGATGTGGGCCGTTTTCGGGCCAGGCTGCCGGATCTCGACAATTTTGACGGAGCCTTCCTGTGAGGGCGCTGTTGCTGCGGGATCTGAAGCTGGCGCTGCGTGCCGGCGGCGGCTTTGGGCTGGGGCTGGCGTTTTTCCTGATTGTCACCGTGCTGGTGCCATTCTCGGTGGGGCCGCAGTCCGAATTGCTCAGCCGTATCGCGCCCGGCATCCTCTGGCTGGGCGCGCTCCTGGCCTGCCTGTTGTCGCTGGACCGTCTGCTGGCGCTGGACTGGGAGGATGGCACGCTGGATCTGATGGCCACGGCGCCGCTGCCGCTGGAAGCGGTAGTGACGATCAAGGCGCTGGCCCATTGGATCACCACCTCGCTGCCGCTGGTTCTGGCAGCACCGGTGCTCGCGGTTCTGCTCAACCTGCCGGGGCAGGGGTTTCTCTGGCTGGTGGTTTCGCTGCTGCTGGGCACGCCCGCGCTGTCGGTGATCGGCACCTTTGGTGCGGCGCTCACTGTCGGGCTGAAGCGGGGCGGTCTGCTGATGTCGCTTCTGGTGCTGCCGCTTTATGTGCCGACGCTGATCTTCGGAGCCGAGGCGGCGCGCCGGGGGGCCGAGGGCATGGCGGTAGAGACGCCGCTGTTGATGCTGGCCGGTATCTCGGCCGCCTCGCTGGCGCTGCTGCCCTTTGCCAGTGCCGCCGTGCTGCGCGTCAATTTGCGCTAGGATGAATGAATTGAGATCCCTTCAAGCAAGAGCTAAATAGCCACCATGTCGATCTGGGAATACGCCAATCCAAAGAAGTTCCTGACCACCTCGGAGCGGGTCTTGCCCGCGCTGTGGGTCACGGCTGCCGTGCTGACCTGTGCGGGGCTGGTCTGGGGGTTCTTCTTCACACCAGATGACTACCGGCAGGGGTCCACGGTGAAGATCATCTTCCTGCATGTGCCTTCGGCGCTGATCGCCATCAACGCCTGGTTCATGATGTTGGTGGCCTCACTGATCTGGGTGGTGCGCCGTCATCATGTCAGTGCCCTGGCCGCGCGTGCCGCAGCGCCCGTCGGGGTGGTGATGACGCTGATCGCGCTGGTGACCGGCGCGCTCTGGGGCCAGCCGATGTGGGGCACCTGGTGGGTCTGGGACCCGCGGCTGACCTCATTCCTTGTGCTGTTCCTGTTCTACCTTGGCTATATCGCCCTGTGGGAGGCGATCGAGGATCCGGACACAGCGGCGGATCTCACCTCGATCCTGTGTCTTGTCGGCTCCGTCTTTGCGGTGCTCAGCCGCTATGCGGTGAACTTCTGGAACCAGGGTCTGCATCAGGGCGCGTCGCTCTCGCTCGACAAGGAGGAGAATGTGGCCGATGCGTTCTCCAACCCGCTCTATGTCTGCATGATCGGCTTTGGCCTGATGTTTCTGGCGCTGGTGCTCTACCGGACCGGCACGGAAATCCGCGCCCGCCGGATCCGTGCGCTGATGCTGCGTGAAAGGATGGACGCATAATGCCCGATCTTGGAAAATATGCCGTTGAAGTGCTGTCTTCCTACGGCGCCTCGCTGGTTCTGCTGGCCGGACTGCTGGTGATCACCTTTGCCCGTGGTCGCCGGATACGGCGGGAGATGCAGGCAATGGAACAACAGATGCCGACCCGTGGAGGTGCGCGCCGTGGCTAAGATTTCTCCCGTGATGGCGCTGCCGGTTCTGGTTTTTGGCGGGCTGGTGGCCCTGTTTCTGGCTGGCATGTTCCGCGATGATCCCGAAAGCCTGCCCTCAGCGCGCGAAGGTCAGAGCGCGCCGCCGGTTGTGCTGACCGAATTTCCCGGTGAACCCGGGTTCGACGATGCCACGCTGCGTGACGGCAGCGTGAAACTGGTGAATTTCTGGGCCAGCTGGTGTGGCCCCTGCCGGGTGGAACACCCGAGCCTAGATGCGCTGTCCAAGGAGGGGCTGGCGATTTACGGGGTGAACTACAAGGATCAGGAAGACAATGCCGTTGGCTTTCTGAACGAGCTGGGCAACCCCTATACGGCCATCGGTCGCGATGAGGCAGGTCGGATGGCGCTGGACTGGGGTGTCTATGGCGTGCCGGAAACCTATGTCATCGACGGTAAGGGCACTATCATCCTGCGTTTTGCCGGTCCCATCACGCAGCGGGTGATCGACAGCACCCTGCGCCCGGCACTGGAGCGTGCGGCAGCCAACTGATGCGGCTGCCATCGGCGGGCGGCGCAGGCCTTGCGGGGCAAGCAGGATCCGATCCTAGCCGAGCTCATAGGTGCGGAAGATCTGTTCGTCCTGTATGAACTCTGCCAGCCGATCAAAATCACCGCGTTCTGCCCGCCAGGTGAGATAGGCGCTCTGGACCTCGCTGTTCTCCCAGATCTGGAAAATGACCACCTCGCCGCGCTCTGGTGCCAGCAGGAGATGGGCCTGGATACAGCCCTGAAAACGACGGGTTTCCGGCATCAGTTTTTGCAGCGCCGCGACCAGCTCGTCGTAGAGGTCGGGGATCGCCGTGATGGTGACAATGATAGCTTCTTTTTCAGGAGTGTCGTTCACTGGGCATCCGTCTGAGTTTAGTGCGTCTTGGGGGCGGCTGAGCACAACCTGTTGCATCTGGCAGTGCCGTCGTTACGCGGCTGCTAGATCTGTTGATAAATCCTAGACGGGCCGGCAGCCCGCCGTCCAGTCGAAGTTTACGTTACGGCATCTTGATGCGATGATTCCGATTGGTCCCGCGAGTTTATGCCTGAATTCATCGTGTTGAAAACAAAAACGGGTGCCCCGAAGGGCACCCGCGTTGATCGCTCAGATGCAGTGACCTGCGCCTGCCTTAGGATTTGGCGAGGTTGCGCAGCACGTAATGCAGCACGCCGCCATGTTCGATGTACTCGATCTCGGGCGCGGTATCGATGCGGCACTTCAGGGTGATGGTCTTGGTGGTGCCATCGCCGTAAGTGATGTCGCAAGGAACTTCCTGCTGCGGCTTGATGGTGTCCAGGCCGTGGATCGAGACCGTCTCATCGCCGGTGAGCTTCAGCGTCTTGCGCGTGTCGCCGCCGGTGAACTCAAACGGGATCACGCCCATGCCAACCAGGTTGGAGCGGTGGATACGTTCAAAGCTCTCGGCGATGACCGCCTTGACGCCCAGCAGGGCTGTGCCCTTGGCCGCCCAGTCGCGCGAAGAGCCCGCACCGTATTGTTCGCCGCCGAAGACAACCAGCGGGGTACCCTGTTCCTGATAGGCCATGGAGGCCTCGTAGACTGAGGTCTGTTCGCCATCGGGGCCTTTGGTATAGCCACCTTCGACACCGTCGAGCATCTCGTTCTTGATGCGGATGTTGGCAAATGTGCCGCGCATCATGATCTCGTGGTTGCCACGACGCGAGCCGTAGGAGTTGAACTCACGCGGCTGCACCTGACGGTCCAGCAGATACTGGCCTGCCGGGGTGGTGGTCGCGAAAGAGCCCGCCGGGGAGATGTGGTCGGTGGTGACCATATCGCCAAGGATCAAGAGCGTTTTTGCGTCCTTGATGTTGGAGATGGTACCCGGCTCAGAGCCCATACCCTGGAAGTAGGGCGGGTTCTGGATATAGGTGGAGCTTGCCGGCCAGTCGTAGGTCTCGGCGTCGGTGGTGTCCACCGCCTGCCATTTCTCGTCGCCTTTGAACACATCGGCGTATTTCGACAGGAAGGCTTCGCGGGTCACGGTTGCTTCGACCAGATCGGCGATTTCCTTCTGGCTCGGCCAGATGTCCTTCAGGTAGACATCCTTGCCGTCCTTGTCCTGGGCAATCGGATCTGACGCCAGATCAATATCCATGGTGCCCGCCAGCGCATAGGCAACAACCAGCGGCGGCGAGGCCAGATAGTTGGCGCGCACATCGGGGCTGATACGGCCTTCGAAGTTGCGGTTGCCGGACAGAACCGAGGTCGCCACCAGATCACCTTCGGCGATGGCATCGGACAGCTCCTGCTGGATCGGACCGGAGTTGCCGATACAGGTGGTGCAGCCATAGCCCACGAGGTTAAAGCCGATCTTGTCCAGATCTTCCTGCAGGCCTGCGGCCTCCAGATAGGCGGACACAACCTGCGAACCCGGTGCCAGCGAAGTCTTGACCCAGGGCTTGCGATCCAGGCCGAGGGCAGCGGCCTTGCGCGCCACGAGGCCCGCGCCGATCATCACATAGGGGTTCGAGGTGTTGGTGCAGGAGGTGATCGAGGCGATCACGACCTTGCCGCTTTCCATGGTGTAGTCCTCGCCCTTGACGGCGACTTCCTTGCCCATGGGACGCTTGAAGGTCTCTTCCATTTCCTTCTGGAACGCCGCCTTGGCGCCGGTCAGGGCGACATAGTCCTGCGGGCGTTTCGGGCCGGAGATCGCAGGCACGATGGTGCCCATGTCGAGGCTCAGCGTGTCGGTGTAGATCGGGGCGTAATCCGCATCACGCCAGAAGCCGTTTTCCTTGGCGTAGGCTTCGACCAGCGCGATACGGTCTTCGTCGCGGCCGGTGTTGCGCAGGTAGCGGATGGTTTCTTCGTCGATCGGGAAGAAGCCACAGGTGGCGCCATATTCCGGCGCCATATTCGCGATGGTGGCGCGGTCCGCCAGCGGCAGCGTATCAAGACCGGTGCCGTAGAACTCCACGAATTTGCCAACCACGCCCTTGGCGCGCAGCATTTCCACAACCTTCAGCACGAGGTCGGTGCCGGTGGTGCCTTCGACCATGGCGCCGGTCAGCTCAAAGCCGATGACCTCGGGGATCAACATGGAGATCGGCTGACCCAGCATCGCGGCTTCGGCCTCGATACCGCCAACACCCCAGCCCAGAACGGCCGCGCCGTTGACCATGGTGGTGTGGCTGTCGGTACCGACCAGCGTATCGGGGTAGGCGACCATCTCACCGTTCTGATCCTCATCGGACCAGATGGTCTGGGCGAGATATTCCAGGTTCACCTGGTGGCAGATGCCGGTGCCCGGGGGCACAACGCGGAAGTTGTTGAACGCGCCCTGACCCCATTTCAGGAACTGGTAACGCTCCATGTTGCGTTCGTATTCGCGGTCGACGTTCATCTGGAACGCGCGCGGGTTGCCGAACTCGTCGATCATGACCGAGTGGTCGATGACCAGATCAACCGGGTTCAGCGGGTTGATCTTCTGGGCGTCGCCACCCAGCGCCTTGATACCGTCGCGCATCGCGGCAAGGTCCACAACGGCGGGAACGCCGGTGAAATCCTGCATCAGCACGCGGGCCGGACGATAGGCGATTTCGCGGGGGTTCTTGCCGCCGTTGGCGCCCCATTCGGCAAAAGCCTTGATATCGTCAGTGGAGACGGAAAAGCCACCGTCCTCAAACCGCAGCATGTTTTCCAGCACCACTTTCAGCGCGGCAGGCAGCTTGGCAAAATCGCCAAGACCGGCTTCGGTTGCGGCGGGGATCGAGTAATAGGAGATCGACTTGCCACCCGCGCTCAGTTTGCGGCGCGTCTTGGCATTGTCCTGTCCGACGGTGATAGGCATGTTTGGCCTCCCTCTGGGATGTGAAAACAGGGAATTCGCTACCGGCTATCTGCAACAGGTCGGGCGTGCATTCAATAGCTGAAACGCCGCAGGCAGCATTTTTGTATGCAATAGTACACAAAATTTGCGCCAAGGTGGAATTTTCACCCCAAACAGCACCGCGCACGGCCGTCTCAAGAATGATTGATTGGTCATTTCAGGCTCAGCCCGCTAGATCCATAAGCCAGAGCAAAAAGGGTTTCTTGTATGAAATGGGTCGCATCGCTTTTTCTGGCCGTGTGGATGACGCTGCCAACCGGGGCCGCCGCGCAGAGCGCTGGCGCGGCCACCGATTTGGTGGTGGTGGAGCTGTTCACCTCGCAGGGGTGCTCCTCCTGTCCGCCTGCTGATGCGCTGCTGCGGCAGCTGACGGCGCGGCCTGATGTGCTGCCGCTGGCGCTGCACGTGGATTACTGGGATTATATCGGCTGGAAAGATCAGTTCGCCGATCCCGCCCACACCCGCCGCCAGAAAGGATACGCCCACGTCGGCGGGCGCCAGATGGTCTATACCCCGCAGATGATCGTCAATGGTCAGGACGATGTTGTCGGCGCCAATGCGATGGAGCTGACCGAGGTGATCACCCGCCATCAGACCCGGCCCAGCCAGGTGTCGATCCGCATTGATGGCAGCGCCGCTGATGGCGTCGCTGTCGCGTTGCGCCGGGCGGATACCGCGCCGGTTCTGTCCGGGCCGATCTCGGTGCAGCTGGTGCGTTATGCGCCGCTGAAAACCGTGGATATCTCACGCGGGGAGCTGGCGGGCCGTCGGTTGGATTACGCCAATGTCGTCGAACAGATCGACCGCGTGGCGGATTGGGACGGGCAGGGCGCGCTGGAGCTGACTGTGACGCTGACCGATGCCCGCCCGGCCGCGCTGCTGGTACAGCAGGCGCCCTATGGTGCGATCCTGGCCGCAGCCAGGCTGAACTGAGACAGGTTGAACTGAGACAGGCTGAAGTGGGCCGGGCAAACCTGAGCCAGGCCAGACGAAGACCGCACACCGCAGCACCCCGGGCAGGCTCAGGTCGCGTCCGGTTTCCGGTCTGCCGGTGTGGGTTTCGGGATCGGCACATAGGGTTTCCACCGCCGGTGGATCCAGAACCATTGCCCCATATGTTGCCGCACCAGTTCCTCCAGCCGTTTGCAGACGGTGGTGGTCATGGTGACAGGATCCGATGGGGCGATTTCTTCCTGCACGATGATCTCGAAATCCAGCCCGTTGGGCTGGCGAATGGCGTAGACCGGGATCATCGCAGCCTTGTATTTCAGCGCCAGTTCGGCTGGCACGATGGAGGTCACGGCAGGTTCGCCAAAGAAGTCGATATTGACCCCGCCATGGGCGTGCAGATCCGCCACGATGGCAATGATGCCCCCCTGTTTCAGGTGGCGGACCATCTCCATCATGCCGCGTTTTCCCTGTTCAAACATCGGTTTGCCGGTCTTTTCAATGGCGCGCACATAGTGGTCGTTGAAATAGGGATTGGCCATCCGACGATAGAGCGCCCCCATGGCAAAGCCGCGCTTGATCAGATTGGCGCGCGCGGCGTCGTAATTGCCGAAATGACCAGTGACCAGAATGACCGGACGCCCTTCGGCGCGGGCGCGTTCCAGCGCCGCCAGACCGGGGCCGGAGACCGGCGCCGCCCAGGCGCGCTCCAGAAAGGGTTGCCCGGCGTAGAGTTCCGCCACCACGCGCCCGACATTGTCGCTGACCTCATCGCAGAGACGCGCCACCTCCGCCTCCGGCAATTCGGGGCAGGTCAGCGCGAGATTGTCGCGCACCCGTTTGTGAAACCCCGCCAGCGGTGCAGCCTTGCGCATCACCCAGCCCATCGCCGGAATGCGTTTGTCATAGGGGATCAGACCCAGCGCGCCGATGATCGCGCGCAGCGCCAGATTGCTGGCGTAGTAGCTGGCGCGGCGGCCTGGGGACAGAGTGGAGGGATCAACGGGCATGTCCGGTCGGCCTGCAATTGAGGAAAGCAAAATCAGCCGCGACCATAAACGGCGGCGCCAACAGGCACAAGCAACCGACCCCGTGATCGGCAACGCAGCTCTTGGCCATACGTCCGCTCAGATCCGGTGGACGCGGCCCTGGGCCGCGCCGCCGTTGCGGGCGCTGAGATCAGTCCTCGTCGTCCTCGTCAGTGGTGCGCAGCTCGATCTCGCCGGAATTCACCAGCTCTCGCAATGCGTTGACGATCGTGCCCATGGCACCTTCTCCAACGCTGCGCTTGACCTTGCCCCGTTCGGCCACTTCCTCGCGGATGTTGTTGGCCATCCGGCTGGACATATTGGCCAGCATGAATTCGCTGGATTCCACATCGTCCTCGTCGGTGGCAAAGGCGATGGCGGTGACCAGATCCTGCTGCGCCAGAACGCGCGCGATCTTGGGCACATCGACGGGGCTGACGCGCTGTGAGATCAGAGCATAGGTGAAGATCGATTTGCGGACGTCACCGGCGAATTCCTCGTCTTCCTCATCCAGCGCGGTCAGCACCTCGTCACGTTTGCCCGCTGCCGCCTGGGTCAGGATGGCCCCCATGCGCTGGCCCGGCGTCTCTTCAAAGGCGACCTCGGGCCGCGCCTCGATCTGCGCGGCGAGGGACAGGCCAATGCGATCCACTGTATCCGGGGTCACGGCGGCGGTCTGACTGACAGCATAGGTGATGCGGCGGGCCACGGGACCGGGCAGGTGGATCAGCATCTGCGCCGCCTTGGTGGTGTCGAGTTTGGACAGAAGGACAGCGGCGACC
Organism: Phaeobacter sp. JH20_34; assembly: GCF_048056095.1. NCBI lineage: Bacteria > Pseudomonadati > Pseudomonadota > Alphaproteobacteria > Rhodobacterales > Roseobacteraceae > Phaeobacter > Phaeobacter sp. JH20_34. The sequence continues at coordinate 590,337 of NZ_JAYMWT010000004.1, forward strand.
TCGGTGCTTTCGGCCTGAGCCAGCTCAGCCAGCTCCTCTGGCGGCAGGGCGCGCAGACGCTCCCACGGGTCGCCAAACTGGCGCACGCCGGCCTCCTTGCGCAGGCGGCTGGCCGTCTGGCGGCTGATCTTGCCCTCCATCGCGGAGAGCGCACCAGCCAGACCATTGGGAAAGGAAAGGCCGACGTTGTCGAGCATTTCGGCAAATTCCCCGGCCACCTCATGCAGGGTGGTGCGGTCGATCAGCCCCATGCGGCCCATCTGCTGGGTCAATTCGATCTGCAAATCGTCCGGCAGCGATTCCAGCGGGATATCGGCCCCTTCGTTCAGCAGCAGGCGGACCACAATGGCGGCTTTGGCCTTGCCGCTGAGTTTGGATTTGGCGGCGGGCATACCACCGCCCATTGCGGGCATATCCAGCGCACCGCCACCCATGCCGCCCATCCCCATATCGCCGCCGCCGAAATCGCCGCCGAAATCCATCCCGCCAAGCGGAGCCGGGGCGGAGAAATCGCCAAAGTCATCTGAGGAGGCCGCCATGGGAAGCGCCAAAGCATTTTCATTCTGCATTTATGAGCCCTAGCCAAAAAGATTCTCTTTCTGTTGTCTCCAATCTAGGGCGCAAGCCGTAAAGAAATGCTGAAAATCAATAGCTTTGCGTCTGCCCCGACAAAAGCGCCTCGCGCAGCGAGACCTCGGCCCAGCTGCCACTGCCGCCAGCGGCGCGGATCAGTTTCCACTGCTCCAGCGCAAGACCGTATTTTCCTTCAGCTACAAACCCTTGCCCCATGTAAGACCGCGCCAGATGGTTCTGTGGATCCAGCGCAATGGCACGAGTGTAATAGGACATGGCCTGATCCCGATAGCCCTGCTTACGATAGGTAAAGCCCCAATAGGTCAGCACCCGGCTATCCATCTGGTCAGGCATCGCCGCCAGCACCGCCTGCGCGTCGCCATAGCGCCCGGCATAGGCGAGTTCGCGCACGGCGTCATACATTTCATCCGGGTCGAGCGAGGAGTGTTTGGGCGCGACGCAGCGCTGTTTCTGATCGTCCCAGACCTTGGCGCCCTTGCAGGTCTTGGTGGTGTTGGTTGGCTTTGGCGCGGCGCTGTCATCGCTCCCCGCCGCCAATGACTGGCCTGCAAAGGCGGTGGCAAAAGCGGCCGAGAGCGCCAGCGCAGGCAGCGCGGCACAGCTGGCCCGCAGCACCGATGCGGGCAGAGAGCGGGCGAGGAGGGCGGTTCGTGTCGGGATGGCAGGCATGGGATTGTCCTTTTGTCGCGCGCGCCGCGGATCTGCGGCCTGAGGTGTCTTCACCTTAGAGGGTGGACCACCGGGGCGGGATAACAAGACAGTGAGCGGAGCGGCACGAAAAAGGCCGCCCTGCGTATGGCAGAGCGGCCTGTGCAATCACAGAGATCACAGGTTGGCTTAGTCGCCAAACACCCGGGCAAAAATCGTGTCGACATGTTTTGTGTGATAGCCCATGTCGAATTTCTCGTTGATCGCCTCTTCGCCAAGGGCGGCAACCACATCGGCATCCGCCAGCAGCAGCTCGCGGAAATCAACACGATCTTCCCAGACCTTCAGGGCGTTGCGCTGCACCATGGAATAGGCGTCCTCGCGGCTGACACCCGCCTGCGTCAGCGCCAGCAGCACCCGCTGCGACATAACGAGGCCGGGGAATTTGTTCATGTTGTCCAGCATGTTCTCAGGGAAGACCAGCATCTTGTCGATGACGCCGGCCAGACGGTTGAGCGCAAAATCCAGGGTCACGGTCGCATCCGGGCCGATGCCGCGCTCCACCGAGGAGTGCGAGATATCGCGCTCATGCCACAGCGCCACGTTTTCCATCGCCGGGATCACCGCCATCCGCACCAAGCGCGCAAGGCCGGTGAGGTTTTCGGTCAGAACCGGGTTCTTCTTGTGCGGCATTGCCGAGGAGCCTTTCTGGCCCATCGAGAAGAATTCGGCGCCTTCCAGCACCTCGGTGCGCTGCATGTGGCGGATTTCCACTGCGATATTCTCGATCGACGACGCGATGACGCCCAGCGTGGCAAAGAACATTGCGTGACGGTCGCGCGGGATCACCTGGGTCGAAATCGGCTCAGGGCTGAGGCCGAGCTGTTCGCAGACATGTTCTTCAACGCGCGGGTCGATATTGGCAAAGGTGCCAACCGCGCCGGAAATTGCACCGGTGGCGACTTCGGCGCGGGCATTTTGCAGACGCTGCTTGTTGCGGTCCATTTCGGCATAGAAACGGGCAAAGGTCAGACCCATGGTGGTCGGCTCGGCGTGGATGCCATGGGAGCGGCCGACGCGCACGGTGTCCTTGTGCTCCAGCGCGCGTTTCTTCAGCGCGGCGAGCACCTTGTCGACGCCCTCGAGCAGGATGTCGGCGGCACGCACCAGCTGCACATTGAGGCAGGTGTCCAGCACGTCCGACGATGTCATGCCCTGATGCACAAAGCGCGCTTCCTCGGAGCCGACATGTTCGGCCAGATGGGTCAGAAAGGCGATGACGTCATGTTTGGTCACGGCCTCGATCTCGTCGATGCGGGCGACGTCGAATTCCACGTCCTTGGCTTTCCATACCGCGTCGGCGTTCTCGCGCGGGATCACGCCGAGGTTCGCCATGGCTTCGCAGGCATGTGCCTCGATTTCGTACCAGATCTTGAATTTGGTTTCCGGCGACCAGATGGCAACCATTTCAGGACGGGAATAGCGGGGGATCATGGGCAGCAGCACCTTATTGTAGCAGGGCAGAAGGGAAGCGGATGATGCCGCGCGTCTTAGAGCAGCGCGCCTCACAGGGCAAGGGCGCGGAGCCAGCCCGCGACAGAAAGCGCCCGATTTCAGCTGTCTTATGTCTCGCATCCGGCGCATCGGTGGGTTCTGCGCCACTGATAGGGAGGCAGACGGCATCCGTTACGGGGCCGGCAGCCAGCGGCGACATCCGCCCGCCCAACAAATGCCGCCGTCAGCGCAGGGTCAGAACGGCAGATGTGCCGGATCCACCTCAACCTCCGCCTGATCCAGCCGCGTCGTCACCTTGGCGCCATGTTCCAGCGTGCGATGCACCGGACAGCGGTCGGCGATATCCATCAGCTTGGCGCGTTGATCTGCGCTTAGGGGGCCGGTCAGATAGATCACGCGGGTAAACTGGTCGATCTGCGCCGGACCCGAGGGCAGGGCATCCTGCGCATGGACCTTGTCATGGCAGACATCGACGCTGACGCCTTCCAGCGGCCAGCCCTTGCGCCGGGCATACATGCGGATGGTCATGGAGGTACAGGCGCCGAGACCGGCGGCGATAAACCCATAGGGTGTCATGCCACGATTGCTGCCGCCATAGGCCAGCGGTTCATCGGCGTAGGTGTGATGACGGGGGCCGGACTGGATATCCTGCAAAAAGCCGTTCGGATCCGCTTCGGTGACGCGCAGTACGCCTTCGGGGGCACCGGGGGGCGGAGCAGGCGGCGACAGGTCGATATAGCGCCCGGCCCAGGCGGCGATGAGGTCAGCGGCATATTCGGCATCACGGGGACGCGAAATCAGGTGGTCGGCATCGTCCAGCGTGACAAAGCTCTTGGGGTGTCTGGCCGCCATGAACAGCTCTGCTGCATTGTCGATGCTGACGGTGGCATCCAGCGGCGCATGCATCACCAGAAGCGCGGCATCCAGATCAGCAACGGCGCTGGTCAGCGCCTCGCTGCGGATGTCGTCGAGGAATTGCTTGCGGATCAGGAACGGGCGGTCGGCAAGGCAGACCTCGGCCGCACCTTCGGTCTCAATCTGCTCCAGCGCCTCGCCAAACTGATGCGCCACATGGGCCGGATCGGAGGGCGCGCCAAGCGTCACCACGCCGCGCACCGACGGCAGGCCTGCACGGGCGCGCAGCACCGCAGCGCCGCCCAGCGAATGACCGATCAGCAGCGCAGGCGCCAGCCCGCGCCCCGCCAGATATTGTCCCGCCGCCACCAGATCGGCGACATTTGAGCTGAAGTTGGTATTGGAAAACTCGCCATCGGAATGACCCAGACCGGTGAAATCAAACCGCAGGACGGCAATTCCCATCGCCGCCAGACGGGCCGAGATGCGCCGCGCCGCCGGGATGTCCTTGGAACAGGTGAAACAATGCGCAAACAGCGCCGTTGACAGGATCGGCCCTTCGGGTAGATCCAGTCGCGCAGCCAGCTGGTCACCGGAGTGACCGGAAAAGGAAATGCGTTCGGTGGGCATAGGAATGGCCTTTATCTGGGGGTCGCCCTAAGGTGCGGCGACAGCCGGGCAGGTACAAGCCATCAGGCCCCGACGTCACGGGAAGGTGAGGGATATTGACAACAAATACGACCCTGGATCACTGCGCGGGGATCGGCGCATTCACCCCACTGGATGCGCGTGACCGGCAGATGTGGCAGCGCCTGACCACCTTTTGCGCGCGCGAGCCAAGGGCGTTTGAACGGGATCCGGCAATCGGCCATGTGACCGGATCCGCCTTTGTGCTGTCGCAGGATCTCTCTGCGGTGCTGCTCACCCATCATGCCAAACTGGACCGGTGGTTACAGTTGGGCGGACATTGCGACGGCATCGCCGATGCAGGGTTCACCGCCTGGAAAGAGGCCTATGAGGAAAGCGGGCTCAGCCGGATCAGCCGTATTGGGGAGCAGGTGTTCGACATAGACATTCACGAGATCCCGGCCAATGGCCGCGAGGCGGCGCATCTGCACTACGATGTGCGCTACCTGTTTCGGGCCGAGGCAGGCGAAATCCGGGCCACTGCGGAATCAAAGGCGCTGGCCTGGGTGCCGCTGGCAGAGCTGTCGCAATATAGTTCCGCGCGCAGTGTGCTGATCCTGAGGGATAAACTCGCCCGGTGGCAAAGCGGAGGCGCCTGACGGCGCCACAGGTTCAGCGGTCTCTCCCCCAGCGGGGAAGCGCCCGCCAGTGGGCGCTCTGCCCAGGCTCTTTGCGCGACGCCCTGCGGGTCACTTCCCGCCCGCCGTGCCCATCAACGCCGGATCGAACGGGTAGGTGGTGAGGTTCTCATAGCCGGTTTCGGTAATCAGCACCTGATCCTCCAGCTTGATCGAGAAATCGCCGCCTTCGGGGCTGACCAGTGCCTCGACACAGAGCACCATGCCCGGCTCCAGCTCATAGTCGAAAGCGCCCTCGACCATTTGATCGGGATAGGCGACCAGCGGCCATTCATCACAGAGCCCGACACCGTGCATCATGCAGCCGTATTTCTGTTTCTGGAACTGAGCATCCAGCAGATGGCAGCTGCGCGACAGCTCCTGCAGATTCACGCCCGGTTTCAGCATCTCCATATTGCTGCGGATGTGCTCAACCCCGTGCTGCATCGCATAGATCATATCGGCAGGCGGCGCGCGGTCGCCGATCCACCAGCTGCGCGAGATGTCGATACAGATCCCGTAGGAGCCGACCAGATCGGTGTCAAAGCTGATGATTTCGTTGTTCTGGATGATGCGCCCGCCGCATTCCTGAAACCACGGGTTGGTGCGCGGGCCAGAGGTTAGCAACCGGGTTTCGATCCATTCGCCACCCCGGCGGATGTTTTCGGTGTGCAGCACTGCCCATACGTCATCTTCGCTGATCTGACCGCCGGGGATGGCGCTGCGGGCATAGCGCTCCATCGCGGCGACAGCTGTTTCACAGGCGTGATTGGCGCAGCGCAAGGCGCGGATCTCATCGGGGCCTTTCACGGCGCGGCATTTCTCAGTGAGCTCCTCGCCGGGGAAGACCTCCAGCCCCTGTGCTTCGAGCGCGCGCAACCCGTGCAGCATGATCTTGTCCACGGCGATCCGCCTGTTGCCGCCGCTGTGGGCGCGCAACAGCTCACGCACCTCATTGGCAAAGACATCCGCCGCCACATCCACCTTGTCGCCGCGATCAAAGTAGAACAGATCCGCCCCGGCGCGCTGTTCGCGCACCAGCGGGTTGAATTCGCTGAGGAAAGGCGCCTGTTTGTAGTCCCACATCACCATGTAGCCGTCAGCGCAGATCAAGAGTGCGCGAAACGGGTTATGGGTGTTCCACAGCTGCATATTGGTGGAGTCGGTGGCGTAGCGGATGTTCATCGGGTCAAACACCAGGAGGCCGCCGTAGTCGCGATCGTTGATGAACCGGGTCAGCCGCTCCCAGCGGTAGCGGCGCATCGCCTGAAGATCAGGCAGCTGCAACCCTGCGGCGGCCCATTCGCGATAGGCCAGTTGGGTGGGGCCGATCTCGACCCGGTCCTGATCGTTAGGCGTATTGTCGCCAAGGGTGGCGCCGCGCGTGGGATCAATCTTGCGGGTGTCGCGGTAGTGCTCGTTCATCTCCGGCTCCATCTCTGGACAGATCTGTCCAAAGTGGCGCGGGGCTTGCGCCGGTGTCGCTGCCAAATACGACTGTTCGGACGGTCGTTTTCAGGCTGATGCGCAAGCTGGCGGATGAAATGGCAGGCTTTGCTTGCTACAAGGTGGCATGAATGAGATTCTGCAAACCCGCCTGCCGTATTATCCCCTGGAAGAGCGCAAGCTGCCCGGCATCCAGCCGCTGGCGCCAGAAGACTGGCTCTATTTCGACGCGGCCTTCGCCGCGCAGATGACGGAGCGTGAGCGGCTGCTGACAACTCAGCGGGCGGAGGTTCTGCAATGCGGGCCGGGGGCGATGCCCGCTGCCTGCGAGTTGCTAGAGGCGGTTCTGGCGCAGCTCTACCCGGAGGCTGCGCCGTCTCGGCCAGGCCATGTGCTCCGGCCTGACGGGGCGCAGGTGCAGCTGGACTGGGAGGATCCCCTCGGCACGCTGGGGCGGATCGCGCAGCAGGATTTCTGCATTCTGGAAAAACCGCAGGGGGCGGATGAGCATGTGCTGACCGGGGCGGTGCTGTGCTTCCCGGCGAACTGGACCCTGGCGGAGAAATACCTGCGTCCGCTGATCGCCATCCATGCGCCTGTCGACAGCTATGATGCGGGCATTGCGGCGCGGGTGCAGCGGCTGTTTGACGGGGTCCAGCAGGGCCGCCCGATGTGGCGGTTCAATGCGCTGTGGTACGCCGATGCCACATTGCATCAGCCGCGCCGGGTCAGCGGGGATCGTCCACGTCCAGCGGCGGATGACGCCGGGTATCTGCGCAGCGAACGGCAGACGATTCTGCGGCTGCCGCGCAGTCGCGCGGTAGTTTTCAGCATCCACACGAGCGTGCTGGCCCGTGCGGATGTCTTGGCCCAATGGGGGGCACCGGCTGCATCGGCCTAGAGCGGGTGCGGCTCTAGAAGGCGATGGCAGCCGAGCTTTGCAGGGCCAGCAGCGCAGTTGCGCCACAGATGATATGCAGATGGCCGCGCAGCTGCGGGCTGTGCAGAATATGGGCCACCGCCGAGAGCATACGCGGCGGCACAGCCGCCAGCAGACCACCGATCCGGGCCATGTCGTAGTGGGTAGCCCGCGGATGTTGCAGGATGGCCTTGGTGCGTGCCCGCGCCCTGTTACGCGCCTCGATGGCGTGGCGACCGGTGGCGCGGAGTTCCGAGGAGTCGAGCATGGCCGCGCAATGTTCGGCAAGCTGTGCAGCGGTGACATCGACCGGCTCGAAACAGGCCCGGCCGCGTAGCCGTCCCTGGGGTCGTTGTTTGGGATCGGCTGCGGATTGCGACGCGTCCGGCGCAGCGATCTGCGGCGCAATAACGGCGGAGGTGTCAGCCGCGGCGTCTGTCGGCGCGGTCACTGGTGATACGGTCAGCAACACCTCCGGCGGTACGGTTGCAGTCCCGTCTGCTGACCCGTCTAGCGGGGTGGGCATAGCCGCCTCGGAGGGTGTTTCGACCTCTGAAGCGTCCGAAAACGCACCAAGAAAGGCCGCCCGGGTCAGCGTGACGGGGGTGTCCAGCCAATCCACCGTCGCCACCTCAAGCTCTTCTGTCAGGCGGCGCAGGACCACCGCCAGCAGCAGCTCGCTCAGCTCGGCGTCGCAATGGTCAGGATGGTTCGGGATAAGCGTCACATTCAGCGCGCTGCGCAGCCGCGTCTCGGTGCAGTCCGCATCGGCGCTGTTGGCCCGCGTCGGCTTGATCGGATGGCGCAGATAGCGCAGTTCAATGCGATAATGATCGCACTCAAGCAGGATCAGATTGGGGCTGCGGGATCGGAACTGCCGCACGGCGTGACCATATTCCTCCAGCGTATCGACCACCGAGGCCGAGCTGCTGGACAAGGCCTCCGGGTGTCGGGCCTCAAAGCCGAGCTTGCCTTTGTACTGAACTGACTGTGTCACCGTCGGGATCCTCCGCTCAGATGTTTCAACAATTAAGTTAAAATTTGAAATGGTGGAAAGTGAGGCGGCGACAGGCGATTGGTAAAATAATCCTTAGGTTATTTGAATGCGTCGGTGACTCTAGCTATCATTTTGAAAATGTTGATATTTCTTGCTAGTCGACCTGCTGTCACGCGACGAATGGGGCGAAACATGGGCGGGGAATGGTCACATTGATGCCGCAGCGATTGCCAATCGCCGCCAATCACTCGCAGTGTTTCCGATCAGTTGACGTAAGGGGAGCGTGTCAGCGGCAGGGGGGCCGGGATCCGGCATGACGCGGGCCGCCGCTAGGCAAGGCCAAGTATGAAACGGGCAACATACCACCCGGTCAGCGCGAGCAAAGCCCAGCCCGTCGCCGCCAGCAGCGCGCGTGAGATGCGATTTGGCCGGTAGGCCGCAAAAAGGCAGATGAGCGCCACGATCGGCATGGCGATGGGCAGTAGAACAGCAAGGATCATGCGGCGATGGAGACCGAGCGGCGGGGGGATGTCAAATCAAAAGTCGCCCCGTTGGATCTGCACGCAATATCGCGTCGGCGGAGCGCCATGATCATATGTCGCAGCCACCCATATCTGACGAGGACGACGGCGAGCTGAGCTGCTGCGGCGCATATGAAAAAGGCGCCCCCCGAAGGGAGCGCCCAGTCAGCCTGCGTGATCGGGGATCAGCAGCTGTAGTACATGCCGTATTCCACCGGATGCGGGGTGTGTTCGTAGGTTTCCACCTCTTCCATCTTGAGGGCGATATAGCCTTCGATCTGGTCCTTGGTGAACACGTCGCCCTGCAACAGGAAGTCATGGTCGGCCGCCAGCGATTCCAGCGCTTCGCGCAGGCTGCCGCAGACGGTAGGGATGCCGGCCAGCTCTTCTGCGGGCAGGTCGTAGAGGTTCTTGTCCATGGCTTCGCCCGGATCAATCTTGTTCTTGATCCCGTCAAGGCCGGCCATCAGCAGGGCGGAGAAGGCCAGGTAGGGGTTTGCGGCCGGATCGGGGAAACGGGCTTCGACGCGCTTGGCTTTCGGGCTCTCGGTCCATGGGATCCGCACGCAGCCGGAGCGGTTGCGGGCGGAATAGGCGCGCAGAACCGGGGCCTCAAAGCCGGGGATCAGGCGCTTGTAGGAGTTGGTCGAGGGGTTGGTGAAGGCGTTCAGGGTCTTGGCGTGCTTCAGGATGCCACCAATGAAATACAGCGCTTCCTGGCTGAGATCGGCATATTTGTCGCCCGCGAACAGCGGCTTGCCGTCCTTCCAGATCGACATGTTCACATGCATGCCGGTGCCGTTGTCGCCATAGATCGGCTTCGGCATGAAGGTTGCGGATTTGCCGTAGGCATGTGCCACGTTGTGGATCACATATTTGTATTTCTGCAGCTCGTCGGCCTGTTTGGTCAGGCTGTCAAAGATCAGGCCCAGCTCGTGCTGGCACGAGGCCACCTCGTGATGGTGCTTGTCCACCTTCATGCCAAGACGCTTCATGGTCGATAGCATTTCGGAGCGCAGGTCCTGGGCTTCGTCGATCGGGTTCACCGGGAAATAGCCGCCCTTCAGACCCGGACGGTGGCCCATGTTGCCCATTTCATATTCGGTATCGGTGTTCCATGAGGCGTCGGTGGCGTCGACCTCGAAGGAGACTTTGTTGATGGTGTTGGAGAACCGCACATCATCAAACAGGAAGAATTCTGCCTCGGGGCCCATATAGGCCACATCGCCGATGCCGGAGGATTTCAGATAGGCCTCTGCCTTCTGCGCGGTGCCGCGCGGATCGCGGGGGTAGGCTTCGCCGGTATCGGGCTCAACCACGGAGCAATGGATGCAGATGGTCTTTTCGGCATAGAACGGATCGACATAGGCCGAGCTGGTGTCGAGGATCAGTTTCATGTCGGAGTTTTCGATCGACTTCCAGCCGGCGATGGAGGAGCCATCGAACATGAAGCCCTCTTCGAGGAAATCTTCATCCACCAGGTCGACGTCCACGGTCACGTGCTGGAGCTTGCCCCGCACATCGGTGAAACGGATGTCGACATAGGCGGCATCTTCGTCTTTGATCATCTTCAGAACTGCGTCTGCGCTCATTTCCAATGGTCCTTCTGATCTTTTTGTCTTGAGAGTGTCCGGGCTGGCCTGCCGCGCGGCGACAGGGACAGCCGAGTATTATGTGGTCAGGCTCAGAGCGCGTCCGAACCGGTTTCCCCGGTGCGGATGCGGATTGCCTGCTCAACGGGCGAGACAAAGATTTTGCCGTCGCCGATCTTGTCGGTCTTGGCTGCTGCCACAATCGCCTCGATGGCGGCATCAACCTGATCATCGTCCAGAACCACCTCGATTTTCACCTTCGGCAGGAAATCGACGACATATTCGGCGCCACGGTAGAGCTCGGTATGACCTTTCTGACGGCCAAACCCCTTGACCTCGATCACCGAAAGACCCTGTACGCCCACGTCCTGCAAGGCTTCTTTCACCTCGTCGAGTTTGAACGGCTTGATGATGGCTTCGATCTTTTTCATCGGGGTGACTCCTCGCAACCTTGTCGAGAGAGGTCAGATCACTTCTACTGAGCCGCGACAACAAGAGCTGCAAGCGCTGCGGCGAAACTGCGCAGGATTTCATCGGATGTGCCTAAAAATTAGGCAGTGCGCCCGTTTTATGCGCAGTTCTGAATCCGCGCCGCCGTTTGCTGCCCCAATCGAGAGGTCAAAGGAATGAGCGAATTGCTGACCGCTGCCCAGATGCGCGCCATTGAACAGGCCGCCATCGGCTCTGGCGAGGTCACCGGTCTGGAGCTGATGGAGCGGGCAGGGCGGGGCGTGGTCGAGGCCATTTTCGAGGAATGGCCGGAGCTGGCGGGGCCTGCGGCTAGCCAAATGGGGGGCGCTGCCCCCCGGCCTGCGGCCTCCCCCCGGGATATTTCTGGCCAGAAGAACGGTGCCGAAGGACCCTACGGTGCCGTGGTACACTGCGGGCCGGGCAACAATGGCGGCGACGGTTTTGTTGTGGCGCGACTGTTGAAGCAGCGCGGCTGGGAGGTGGAGGTGTTCCTTTTTGGAGACCCGGACAAGCTGCCGACGGATGCGAAGGTGAATTATGAGCGGTGGCGGGAGCTGGGAGCAGTCGTTCCATATGTCGACACTGGGAGTGGCGCATTTGCACTGGATCCTGCAAAGCACCGGGAAAACACTCTTCTTGTTGATGCGCTGTTTGGAACTGGACTTACGCGGCCGGTCGAGACGTTCAATTCGTTTGGTCGGCTAACCGAGATAACCGAGTGGCGTCTGTCAGAAAACTCCAGAACGGGTGCTTTCCCGGCGCCCCGCGTGGTCTCAATTGACCTACCCAGCGGGGCGTGCACGGACTCTGGCAAACTGCTGCTTAGTAAGGAACCGGCACGGGAATTTGAGGCAATCCGCGCTGATCTCACGGTAACCTTTCACAGCCGGAAGTTGGCGCATGTCCTGGCAGATGGACCCGAGCAGTCAGGCAGGGTTGTGGTCAAAAGCATCGGCCTGAAAACAGGGCAAGGTGCCGCAACTGGCGGCGTCGTGACCTCGGTTGCGCCACAGATAATGTCGAAGCGAAGCGGTCATCACAAATACACCCACGGCCACGCCCTCATCCTCTCCGGCGGACATGGTCGGACCGGTGCCGCGCGTCTTGCCGCCCGCGGAGCGCTTCGCATCGGGGCAGGGCTGGTGACCGTCGGCTCGCCGCGATCGGCGATGATGGAAAATGCCAGTCAGCTGACGGCGATCATGCTGCGGCAGATCGACGGCGCGCATGGGGTCAGCGAACTCTTGGAGGACAAGCGGTTCAATGCGGTCTGCCTTGGCCCCGGATTGGGGCGCGGGGCCGACACCCAGGCGGTGGTCATGGCGGTGCTGAAGGAAAAACGCGCCACCGTTCTGGATGCTGATGCGCTGACCCGGTTCGAGCTGAAACCCGACGTCCTGTTTGAGGCCCTGCACGACACCTGTGTGATCACGCCCCATGGCGGCGAGTTTGCCCGGCTGTTCCCGGATATCGCAGAAAAACTGGCAGCACCCGCCACCTCCGGTCCCGCCTATTCCAAAGTCGACGCCACCCGTGAGGCGGCCAGACGCGCGGGCTGCGTGGTGCTGTTCAAGGGCCCCGATACGGTGATCGCCGCGCCGGACGGGCGCTGCTCGGTGAATTCCGCCCATTACGAGCGCTCCGCGCCCTGGCTGGCCACCGCCGGGTCGGGCGATGTGCTGGCAGGCTTCATCACCGGGCTGCTGGCGCGCGGGTTTTCCCCGATGCAGGCGTCCGAGACCGCCGCCTATATTCACGTCGAATGCGCGCTGGAATTCGGCCCCGGGCTGATTGCCGAGGATCTGCCCGAGCAGATCCCTTGCGTGTTGCGCAGGCTTGAGGGGCGAACCGGATAGCCGGGGCAGGGCGCGGGTGAAAAAGTTGCGCCCGAACCGCGCTTTCCCTTTTGCATCCGTCAAAAAGCTTTGCTATTGAGCGCTTCACGGTGGCTGTGACCACCGACAGGATGCGGGTGTGGCGAAATTGGTAGACGCACCAGATTTAGGTTCTGGCGCCGCAAGGCGTGGGGGTTCAAGTCCCTCCACCCGCACCATTTTTCACAGATCCCCTGAGATGACCCGGCCTATTGGGGCCGGTCTACCCCTTTGGCACCAGCTTTGACTTTTGCCCTTCGCGGCATCTGTACCGAGGACAATGTCGCCATCGGCGGGGCGGTGGATGCCATGCGTGGGGCTCTGGCTGATCTGCGTCGTCTTGATCAGCTCAGGCCCGTCTTTGATCGGCACCTGCGCCGCTGCCTGACTGGCGCGGATCGACCCATTGGAGGATATCTTTGGCGGATATGATGAAACGCCCGGGTTGGCGGGCGTTTCAGGGGGCAGGTCAGGGGGCACCAGGTCAGGGGGCGGAACTGGGCTCATCAGACTGCGACACCGGTCGTTGACGCCTTGGCCAGCCTCAGGTCCGACCGCCGCGCCAGCTGGGGCAGTGCGGTCAGACCGTCTGATCAGGCGGATTGGGCGTAGGCCATATCCTCATCGTCATAGGCCGGTTGCGCCCAGCTGTCGGCGATGGGTTCAGCATCGCGGTGTCCGGTGCCGGAAGGGCTGATGGTAAAGCCGGAGATCGCCCGGACCAATGTCTGCGCCTCCTCGCGCAGCATCTGACCGGCGGCGGCGGTCTGCTCCAGCATGGCGGAGTTCTTCTGCGCATTCTGGTCCAGGGAGACGACGGCGGTGTTGACCTCTGACAGACCATTGGACTGCTCGACCGTGGTGGCGGCGATCTGCTCAACCTTGCCGACCACCGCTTCGACCGAGCTTTGGATCGAGGCCAGCGCGGTGCCGGTCTGATCGACCAGTTTCACGCCCTGGGCAACCTCGCGGGTGCTGACCTCAATCAGCGCGTTGATCTCCTGCACGGCGTCAGCAGAACGCTGCGCGAGGCCGCGCACCTCGGAGGCGACGACGGCAAAGCCGCGGCCTGCTTCTCCCGCGCGGGCGGCCTCGACCCCGGCGTTCAACGCCAAGAGATTGGTCTGAAAGGCAAGATCTTCGATCAGGTCGGTGATCTTGGCGATGGCGCCAGACGAATCCTCGATCCGCTGCATGGCGCTGATGGTCTGGCTGGCCAGTTCGCTGGTGGAGCGCGCCTGGGCAAAGGCGTCGCGCACGATATCCTTGGCCTGATCCGACCCTTCGGCGGTGCCGCGCACGGTGTCGTCCAATGTCTGCAGCGCAGCGGCGGTTTCTTCCAGGGAGGCGGCGGAGGTTTCTCCGCGGCGCGAGGCGTCCTCGGCGGCGGCCGCAATTTCTGCGGCGGTGGAATTCAGCACCTCGCTGCTGTGCGAGAGTTGCCGCACCATGTTGGTGAGGCTGTCGCTGAGGTTGTCGACCGCATCGGCGATTTCCTTGAAAATCCCCTTCTGACCGTCGGGCATGCGCTGCGTGAGGTCACCTGCCGCCAGCGTGTCGAGCACCTGCCGGATATCGCCGAGGCCGCCCTCTGCCGCGTCGCCGATGGCATTCACACCGCGGCCCAGATCCGCAAAGGAGCCGCTGGCGTCCCCGATCTGCAACCGTTTGGAAAAGTCTCCGGCAGCGCAGGCGCTGATGACCTCGGCAATTTCGCGGGTCAGCTTGTCCTTCATCTCATTGTCGGCGCGCAGGTCCTCCACGGCGGCGGCAATGGTCGAGACCTCTTTGATGCGCGACTGCGGCGCCGGAGTGGAGAAATCGCCCGCCATGATCTTTTGCAGCACCAGATTGACCCGCGACAGCGGACGCGAGATCCCGATGGCAAGGGCAAATGCCACCACGACAAAGACCCCGAGCCCGCCAAAGCCTGCCTTCATAGCATTGGCATTGGCGGTGGCGATGGCCTCGGCGGCGCTGGCATGGATCCTGTCCAGCCGGGCCGAGGTGAGGTCGTTCATCTTGGCCAGGATCGGCGCGCTAGCGGTTTCGATTTCATTCAGGGCCTGATAGTGGCCGTCGATCACCTTGGTCTCCTCGGCATAGGCGTTGAAGGAGTTCTGATAGGCGGTCAACAGGCTGCCGATCCGGGCCCGCTGCGAGATGTTCTTGTAATAGCTGCCGGGGAACGCACGGAATTCATCCACGCGGGCGTTCAGCCGGTCGATGTATTTTGTGTCGTGGCGCATGATGAAATCTTTCTCATGGCGCCGCATCATCAGCATCTTCACCTTCATCTCGGGCTCTGCTGTGTCTTCCAATGCCTTTTCGATGCTCCGCACAGAGCTGCGCAGCGCCCCCTGAAGCCCGTCGGTCTCGTCAAAGCCCAACCGCTCCTGGCTGGCGACCACGTCGGCAAACCCGGCTTCATAGGCGGCGATTTCACTGGCCAGCAGGCTCAGCGTCTGTGCAGCCTCACTCATGTTATCCAACTCGGTGATCTGCATCCTTGCAGTCTCCAGCCGGTTGCGCAGATGCGCCATGGTCTCAGCCTGGGTGGCGATCACCTCCTGGCTCGGCTTCAGGCGAAACCCCATCTCAACAATGCGGGCGTTCTGAAAATCGCTGCTGGCCTCGGCGAGGGTCTTTGCAAACCCCTCCACGGCGACCACTTCAGTCTCGATCCCCGTGCGCAGCTGATCGGTGTATCGCGACAGGGCGATGAGCGCGAACATGACCGCGCTGGCCAGAAAGACGATCAGAAAGATGGCCGTCTTGATGGAAGTTTTGAATCTCATAGTCTGGGTACCTGCTTTGTCGATCTGCCACAGCTAACGAGTGCCCCTTAATAAACTGTGGAAATCCGCCGTTTGACGGCATGTTTCACTGAATATTCCACCGAAATGTCGACGTTTTCTGGGGGGAGCGATGTTCCGGCCCGATTGGTCAGCCTGAGACAGCTGGGCGGCGCAGAAATTCCGGACCGATCGGCGCGGTGCCGCGCAGCGGGTGATCACAATCGAGCGAGAATTCCGCCCACAGCTGGCAACGGAACCGGCGCGGCTTATTTCAAGAGTGCAGCACCAGAAAATCGCGTGATAGCACCTGTGACAGGTCGGCCTCTCAGGGATGGAGAGGGAGCCGCCCTGAACAATATTGGAGCATCTCCTCATGAACACCAAAATTGCCTCTCACCTTGGGGTGACAGCCCTGATGTCCGGTCTTGTTGCCGGGCTGGCGGTTCCCGCCTTTGCCGGGCCCACCTACGAGAACAGCTCCGGCGGCAGCTTCCGCTACTATGGTCAGTTCAACCCCTCGTTCCAGTCGTTCGACGATGGCAGTGACGATTTCAGCACGCTGGTGGACAACGCCAATTCCAACTCGCGCATCGGCTTCTGGCTTGAACAGCCCTTTGGCGAGAACACCCTGCGGTTCAATTTCGAAACCGCTCTTGGGCTGCGCTCCTCCGATGGGGTGAACCAGAACGGCCGTCCGCAGAACATCAGCTGGGACCGTACCCGGATCCGCAAGGTCGATATTCAATACGCAACACCGCGCTACGGCACCTTCTCCTTTGGTCAGGGTTCGATGGCCTCTGACGGGCTGGCGGAATCCGATTTCTCCGGCACCAGTGTCATTCAGACGTCTGCCATCGGGGATTCCGCTGGCGGCTTCCTGTTCCGCACCTCCACCGGTACGCTGTCAGGCGTCAACATCGGCTCGGCCTTCCGCAGCTTCGATGGCGGGCGGCTTGGCCGGGTGCGCTATGATACGCCGGAATTCAGCGGCTTTACCGTCTCGGCCTCTTATGGCGAAGAGATCCTGCGCTCAAATTCCGACCGTGAAGCCTATGATATCGCTGTGAGGTACAATAACGACGATCTTGGTGATTTCGCCATTCAGGGCGCGCTGGGGGCGGTCTGGAACGAAAACGGGCCGGGCACCAAAACCCGCGATATCGTGGCCTCCTTTGCCACGCTGCACGAACCAAGCGGAGTCTCGCTTGCGGTTGCGGCAGGGGATCGCGACACCGGCGGCGATTATGCCTTTGCCAAGCTGGGCTATACCGCGAATTTCCTGGCCGTGGGCGCGACCTCCTTTGCCATCGATTATTATGACGGCTCGGATATGGTCACCAGTGGCGACAACGCTGAATCCTGGGGCGTCGCAGCGGTGCAGAATTTCGACGGTCTGAACCTGGAAACCTATGTGGCCTACCGCGACTATTCCTATGCGGACACCTCTGGGACCAGCTATCAGGACAGTTCCTCCATCATGGCAGGCGCCCGCTGGAAGTTCTGATCGCCAGCGCCAGGGCAGGGCCATCCGCTGCGCCCTGAACGGCATCCGCGCAATCGGATTATGGAAAACACGTCCTTTGGGGCGTGTTTTCTGTTTTCGGGGCCAAAAAACGCCGCAACCGGCGCTGACCGGGCGGCTGCGGGGGCAATCCCTCTTGCGCCGCCGCGCTTGTGCAAATAGAAGGCCACAAATTGTCTGGGGGAGCGCCCGCGCGCGCGCCCCGAATCTCTATGGGGAATATGATGCAGGTCACCGAGACGCTGAACGAAGGTCTGAAACGCGGCTACGCGATCACCGTTACCGCCGCCGAGCTGGATGCGAAGGTCAATGAAAAACTCGTCGAGGCACAGCCCGAAGTCGAGATGAAGGGCTTCCGCAAGGGCAAGGTTCCCATGGCGCTGCTGAAGAAGCAGTTCGGCCAGCGTCTGATCGGCGAAGCCATGCAGGAAACCATCGACGGTGCGATGAACAAGCACTTCGAGGAAAGCGGTGACCGTCCGGCGATGCAGCCCGACGTCAAGATGACCAACGAAGACTGGAAAGAGGGCGACGACGTCAACGTCGAGATGTCCTATGAGGCACTGCCTGAAATCCCCGAAGTTGATCTCTCCGGCGTTGAGCTGGAAAAGCTGGTGGTCAAAGCAGACGACGCCGCAGTTGACGAGGCGCTGGCCAACCTGGCCGAGACCGCCAAGGAATTCGAAGCCCGCGAAGAGGGTGCTGCCGCTGAAGATGGCGATCAGGTTGTGATCGACTTCGTCGGCAAGGTAGACGGCGAAGCCTTCGACGGCGGCGCAGGCGAAGACTACCCGCTGGTGCTGGGCTCCAACTCCTTCATCCCCGGTTTCGAAGACCAGCTGGTCGGCACCAAGGCAGGCGACGAAAAAGACGTCACCGTCACTTTCCCCGAGCAGTACCAGGCCGAGCATCTGGCCGGTAAGGAAGCCGTATTCACCTGCACCGTGAAAGAGGTCAAAGCCGCCAAGGCAGCAGAGATCAACGACGAGCTGGCGAAGAAATTCGGCGCCGAGGACCTCGCCGCGCTGAAAGGTCAGATCTCCGAGCGTCTGGAAGCAGAATACGCCGGTGCGGCCCGCGCGGTGATGAAGCGTGGCCTTTTGGACAAGCTGGACGATCTGGTCTCCTTCGACCTGCCGCCCTCGCTGGTCGAAGCCGAAGCCAAGCAGATCGCACATCAGCTGTGGCACGAGGAAAACCCCGAGGTTCACGATCACAACCACGGTGAAATCGAGCCGACTGACGAGCACAACAAACTGGCAGAGCGCCGCGTCCGTCTGGGCCTGTTGCTGGCCGAGCTGGGTCAGAAAGCCGAGGTCGAAGTGACCGATGCGGAAATGACCCAGGCCATCATGAGCCAGGCACGCCAGTACCCGGGCCAGGAACGCCAGTTCTTTGAGTTCATCCAGCAGAACGCTCAGATGCAGCAGCAGCTGCGCGCACCGATCTTCGAAGACAAGGTCATCGATCACATCGCCGAGCAGGCCAAAGTGAGCGAGAAAGAAGTGTCCAAGGACGACCTGCAGGCCGCAGTCGAAGCTCTGGAAGAAGAATAAGTCAGATCCCGGATCCCGCCCGGCGCGGATCCGAGGTGTGCCAACGCGCAAGGCCGTCCCTTAAGGGGGCGGCCTTTTTGTTTGGCGGTGAGCGCGGGGCGGAGTAGGAGCGGTCTAAGGCATAAGAAAACCGCCGTGGAGGCGAACTCCAGGGCGGTTGTCTGATCACTCGGTTGTTTGACCTCTCGGTTGCCAGATCACCCGATGGTCTTGCGGTGGTGCCCGCTCAGAACAGAAAGTTATCGGAACTGGCGAGTTCCTCGACGGTGATATTTTCAACCGTGACCACAACATTGTCAAAAGACATCACGACGTGATCACCTCTGGTCGTAAAATCGAGCTGATTGATGTTCTGTGCGCCGCTGAGGATGTCGATCTTGTCCATGCCCAGTTCAAAATCGCGGATACGGGCGCGCCCGTGGTTGCTGCCGAAGGCAAATGTGTCGGCCCCATCGCCCCCGATCATCAGGTCGTTACCACCCTGACCAAACAGCAGGTCATTGCCATTGCCGCCGATCAATGTGTCATTGCCCGCACCGGCGCGGATCGTGTCGGCCCCGTGCGAACCGTTGAGTTTGTCATCGCCGCCCTGGCCAATCAGCCGGTCGCGCCCGCCGCCACCGCGTAGATCATCATCACCCGCACGGCCTGCAAGCCGGTCGTTGCCGCCGCGCCCTGACAGCAGGTCATTTGCATCGGTTCCATCCAGAATGTCCCGGCTGACGGTGCCCAGCAGGGTCTCACCAACCAGGACGGGCTCGCTTGGCTGCGGCTCGCCCATGTCCAGCGGTGCGGTGCCGCCTGCCTTGCGATCCTGCCAGAAGGCAATCAGCGCGTCGGCCGTGGGGCTGTCGTAACCGCCGAAATCTTTCACGTATTTCAGGATCGAGGTGCCGTATTCATCGGTCGAGGCGGTATCGCTCAGCAAGAGCGTCGCCAGCCCCGAAGCACCTCGCAGATGCGCCGCAGCCATCAGCCCGGTCAGCGAGAGGGTAACATCCACCATGGCGCCATTGACATCGCGATAGGTCACGGTTTCGCCGACAAAATCGCTGATGCTGCGCCCCTGCCGACCGAGATAGTAGCTCAGCATCTCGAAGTTATAGCCAAACGCCTCATTGATGGCGGTGTCCTGTGCGGCGTGGGATTTGAAATCATCCAGGCTGTTGACGCCATTTTTCCCGGTCCAGGTGCCATCCCAGCGGTTGATGGTATCACCGCCCAGGTAGTAAACGTCGTCCTGATAATAACCGAGGTCAATCAGCAGCGCCTCGCCGAACTGATAGCCGACAAAGCCCAGCGAATTGGTGGAGTGATAGGCCATGTCCCGCCATTGGGTGTCGCTCAGCTGGCCCCAGCTGCTGAGGCCGGGATAGAAGCTGCTGACCGGCGCGCCGACCCATTGCGTCAGCTGCGCGTCGCTGATCTGCCCCGCATTGTAGCGGTCCCGGTCCCAGCCCGATTCAAACGCCAGAAGCGCATTTCGAAAATCGTTGAAACTGCCGTTTGGCATCGGAACTGCTCCTCTTGCTCATCAACCGTCTTGATGCGGGTCGCTGTTGTGCAGCGCTGATCGACACCTCGCATGTCGGAAAACTCTGCCGCAAGAAGGGGGCGGAAATTTGGCAAACAAATGCCTAAAAAGCAGTAAGGAGAGCGCAAATTTGCTCGAAATTTGTAAAAATTAACCTTTAGGGCGCCCCTCAATAACTTGTGTGCAAGCGGGGCGTGTGCGCCTAAATATGCCGCCCGACCAAGTTTGGCCGGGCGGCGAGAATCATTTCATTTTGCACAAATCGGAAACAGTTTGTTCACAGCGCAATTCTGTAGCGTGCAAAGCCATCCGGCCCTTCACCCGCAGGTTCAATTGCAATGCTTTCGACACTATCCACATAGGCTGCCGCCTTGGGGCCGGTGTCAAACAGCACCGAGGTGTCCGCCAGCGGGGCAAAGCGCCAGTTGGCATCGGCGCGCGGGCTGATGGTGCCCTTCTCGACGATATAGCGCACGATCACATCGCGGTTGGTGTCCGGTCCCTCGAACACGATGGTATCCCCCATGGCGCCGGGGAAGGCTCCGCCACCGCCAGCACGATAGTTGTTGGTGGCGATAATGAACTCCTGTGCGGGATCGATTGGCGCGCCGTTGAACTCCAGATTGACGATGCGGTTGGCGTCGGGATTCTCCAGCTCCCCCTTCGGTCCGAACTTCGAGGGCTGCGACAGGTCGATCTGATAGGTCACCCCGTCGATCACGTCAAAGTTGTAGCTCGGGAAGGCGGGATTGAGCAGCACCTGATCGGCCTCGCCGGGGGTAATCTGGTTGAACATGCCGGCAGAGCGTTCCAGCCAGTCCTTAACCTGCGCGCCGGTCACCCGCACCGCACGGGCGGTGTTGGGGTAGAGGTAGAGGTCGGCGACATTCTTGATCGCCACATCGCCTTTTGGCACATCAGTGTAATACTCCGCACCACCGCGACCGCCGGCCTTGAACGGGGCCGCAGCTGACAGGATCGGCAGTCCTTCATGCTCGGTGCCCTTCAGCATCTGTTCGATATACCAGGTCTGCGCAATCGACACGATCTGCACCGAGGGATCATCGGCGACCAGTGCAAAATAGCTGTGCAGCGGTGCATCGGTCTTGCCGACCGCGCGGCGGACATATTGCAGCGTCTCATCATGTTCTTTCTGCGCAGCTGCCAGCACCGCAGGGGCACTTTCGACCAGGGCGGTGATCGACCGGTCCTCTTCGCGCCGCGAAATCGGGCGCGCCTCCGAGGCATGGCCCACCACGCGCCAGCCGCTGCCGTCCCGCTCCAGCATCAGGTCGATCAGACCCATATGGCTGCCCCAGAAACCGCCCATTGTGGCGGGGGTTCCGTGGATGGTGCCCTTGTCGACATCCACCCCGGCAAAATCCGCATAGGTGGAGGAGGGGAAGACCAGATGCGAATGGCCGGTCATGATGGCGTCGATGCCCTCGACGGCCGCCAGCGGCACCGAGGCATTCTCCATCCCGTCGGTCTCATCGGCGCTGCCGATCCCGGAATGTGACAGGGCGATAATGATGTCGGCGCCTTTTTCCTTCATCTCCGGCACATAGGCGCGGGCGGATTGCAGAATGTCGCGGGCCTGCACATTGCCTTCCAGATGGCGACGGTCCCAGTTCATCACCTGCGGCGGCACGAAGCCGATCAGCCCGATCTTGATGGGATGACGATTGCCCGCGCCATCGGTCAGCTCGCGCTCCAGGATCACATAGGGCGGCAGCAGGGTCTTGTCGTCACGCGGGCCGGCACCGGTGGATGTGGCGACATTGGCGCAGACCACCGGGAACTCGGCCCCGGCAAGGGATTTCATCAGGAAATCCAGCCCGTAGTTGAACTCATGATTGCCCAGCGTCGAGCCGTCAAAGCCCACGGCGTTCATTGCTTGGATGACCGGATGGGTGTCGCCTTCCTTCATGCCGCGCTCATAGGCGATGTAATCGCCCATCGGATTGCCCTGCAGGAAGTCGCCATTGTCCAGCAGCAGCGAATTGGTCGCCTCGGCGCGAATATCGCCGATCAGCGAGGCCGTGCGCGCCAGCCCGACAGTGTCGCGCGGCTTGTCGGCGTAATAATCATAGGGAAACACATGCACATGCAGGTCGGTGGTCTCCATCAGGCGCAGATGCACCTGATTGGAGGCCGCCTGAACCGAAAACGGATGCAGCGCGATCAGACCGGCACTGCCGGCCAGAAAGGACCGGCGATCTAGTTGAATAGGCATTTTTCACTCCGACGTCTTTTTATTACAGACATCCATGCTAGCAGAAAAACGCCTTCGGTCACGTGACAGTTTTGCGCTAACAATCAGAGTGGCAAGCTGCCGCGTAAGATATCATAACTCTTTGTGATATCGTGGTTTTCAAGCGGTCTGATCAGGGGCGCAGCCCGGTTTCGCGCAACATGCCCCGCCGTTTTGCGGCATAGTAGTAGCCGCGCGAATAGTGTTTTACCGCCTGATCGTAGCTGCCATCGGAGAGGAGCCAGGCCCCGCGCAGATATTTCACCGCATATTTCAGGTTGGTATCGGCATCCAGCAGATCCTTCGGCTTGCCGCGAAACCCCATGGAGCGGGCAGTGGCCGGCAGGATCTGCAACAGCCCGTAGTAGGGCCGGTTGACCGCCCAGGGCCGATGGGTGCTCTCGCGGATGGCAAGGCGGTGGACCAGCGGGCGCGGCACCTCATAGTGGTCGGCCCAGAAATTGATCTTGCGGCGAAGCTCCGGCGTCTCGTTGGGATAGAGCGGCGGCGTTGCGGCGCGCTCGGTTGCGGCGGGTGCCTCGCCACAGGCGGCAAGGGCCAGCGGGCTGAGAATAATGGCCAGAGCCGTTCTGCGATCAATCATGGATACTGCCTGTCTAAACCCCGAATACGCCGGATCGGCGGCAGATTAGGGCGCGCCTGCGGCTTGGGCAAATGGCGCGGGAACCCATCGGCGGATATCCCCCGACCGTGGCAGGCTGTCCGATGATCGCCCGCAATCCCGGGCCATCAGCCGGGATTGGACCCCCGGCGCGGCGATCCGCATGACCGGTCAGGGTGCGCCGGCCAGGGCGGGCGCTGATGGATCAAATTTTAACGGCTAAGAATTTGTCGGCGCTGATCGACTGCCGCATGATCCACGCGCGCATGAACCGGGCCTTGCCCTGTCCCAACACGGCTCCCGTGCCTGCGGCCCGATTGGGACGCCCATGCAAAGGGGCTGCGGGGGCCGAGCCTTCGTGGCCCCGTCTGCAACGCCCGCATGGTTCAGGGTTGGATCACCCGGTCAGGGTTGTGCCGGGTCAGCTCGGCGGTGATCAGCTCCGGCGGCACCAGATTGCTGATCGGTTCGCCCCTGTATTTCGGGTTTTCAAAGCTGAAGTTGCGCAAGAGCCGCAGCAGCAGGCGTCGCCGCAGCGCCGTTTCTTCCCGGATCAGATCCTCTTCCATGCTTACCCCCAGACGCCAGACGCAGGCCTGGCACGACAGTCACAACCACACGTGCGCACAAACACGCGCTCCCGGAGCGATCGCTCAGGGCGGGATCTAGGCTTGCAGAAACCGGCAAAGACGAGGTTACCCGCGCCGCAGTTTCTGCGGAGAGTTTGAGGCGATTTTGATCTGTCAGCAGCGCAATCCAGCTGCGGCCGCCGCAGATATGAAAAAGGCCGCCCCGATCCGGGGCGGCCTCTCTCGATCTCGGATAGATCCAATGCCGATCAGGCGTTGGTCTCTTCGTCGTCTGCGGCCGGGGCTGCATCGTCGTCGTCGGATGCGGCAGAGCCGATATCGTCGAACAGTTCGGAGATTTCGAATTCAGCAGCGGCTTCTTCTTCAGCGGCCAGCTCTTGAATCGATTTGCCCGAGGCTTGCAGCTCAGCTTCTTC
This sequence comes from Phaeobacter sp. JH20_34, assembly GCF_048056095.1. NCBI lineage: Bacteria > Pseudomonadati > Pseudomonadota > Alphaproteobacteria > Rhodobacterales > Roseobacteraceae > Phaeobacter > Phaeobacter sp. JH20_34. The sequence goes on from NZ_JAYMWT010000004.1 coordinate 614,365, forward strand.
GACCGAACGCGCAACGTTCAGTTTGATCTGAACTTCGACTTCAGGGTGCAGCTTCACAACAACGCTGTGCAGACCCAGTTCCTTGATCGGCGAAAGCAGGGCAACCTGCTTCTTGTCGACCGAGAAACCTTCTGCGGTGGCGGCTTCTGCGGCGTCACGGGGGGTGACGGAGCCGTAGAGGGCGCCAGCGTCAGACGCGGAGCGAATCACGATGAACTGCTGACCGTCCAGCTTCTCTGCCAGAGCTTCCGCTTCTTTCTTGGTTTCCAGATTGCGCGCTTCGAACTGCGCTTTCTGTTCCTCAAAACGAGCGATGTTGTTCTGCGACGCGGTCAGCGCCTTGCCTTGCGGCAGCAGGAAGTTGCGAGCATAGCCGGGCTTTACGTCCACGACTTCGCCCATTTGGCCCAGTTTGGCCACACGTTCCAGAAGGATAACTTGCATGTGCTTATCTCCTTACTTCACGGCGTAGGGCAGCAGGGCGAGGAAGCGGGCGCGCTTGATAGCACGGGCCAGTTCACGCTGCTTCTTTGCCGAAACGGCGGTGATGCGCGACGGCACGATCTTACCACGTTCGGAAATGTAGCGCTGCAGAAGACGGGTGTCTTTGTAGTCGATTTTCGGCGCATTGTCGCCCGAGAACGGGCATACTTTACGACGACGGAAAAACGGTTTGGCTGCCATGGTTTAGCGTCCTTTTCTCAAGCGTTGATCAGCGGCGCTCACGACGCGTGTCGCGCTCATCGCGCTTCTGCATCTGAACCGAGGGGCCGTCTTCATGTGCGTCAACCTTGATGGTCAGAACGCGCATCACGTCATCATGCAGGCGCATCAGACGCTCCATTTCCTGGATCGCCGCTGCCGAAGCATCGGTCTTCAGGAAGGAGTAGTGGCCCTTACGATTTTTGTTGATCTTATAGGCCATCGTCTTGACGCCCCAGTACTCGCTGTCGACCAGCTTACCGCCGTTGTCGGACAGAACAGCACCGAAATGTTCGATGAGGCCTTCAGCTTGCGAGTTGGACAGGTCCTGACGCGCAATCATGACATGCTCGTAGAGTGGCATGTGAACTCCAGTTTTTGTCTAGGCGCATTTCATAGACGGGGCGGTTGTCCCTTCCGCTGCCCTGTCACGAGAGTCTGCGCGGATCGAAAATGTCGCGGAAGGAAGCCCCCATATACAGGCTCAGACCAAAAGGGCAAGGCCCGTTTCCCGCCGCGTGCCCCTGTGCTCCTCCAGATGCCCCTCTGCACCCACGTTGCCTGTGGTCGCTGGGGTTTGATCCATAGCCTGTGAACCAAATTTTAGCAAAATTATGCAAAGCTGAGAATGGGCCACGGATCCGACAGGGCGAACCTCTTTCGCCAGCGGCCCGATCAGACCCCGCGCGCTAGCCCGGAGGGGTCAAGACGGAACCGGGGGCAGGGCGGCTGCATCTGCATATGCCCTATTGAGGCCCGTTGACGAAGGGGCTGCCAATCACGGCGGAGCACGGCCCGTATTTACCGCAACTCCGCCCCATTTCAGCCCCAATGCTGGCGTCAACCTTGGTTAATCAAATGTTAACCATCCCGCCAGTCACAGACCAACAGGCGCAGCAGGCGTCACAGGCAAGGCAGGACAGACAGACCGCGTTAAGAGTGAAAGGGACCAGAGATGAGCCTCCTCGAACCATCCGAGATCGGTTTTCAGCCCATGCAGCCGGGTCGATTTGGCAAGGTCATGCGGCGCGCGTCCTCTCAGTCTCCTGCCGCCAGACGGCTGGCCCATCTGGCCCGGTCGGCACCAATGAACCTTCAGATGCAGGCCAACTGGCCGGTCCGCTCGCTGCTGCTGCGCATTCTTGGGGGCGGTATGGTGATGGGTGCCACCGGCCTCTGGCTGCTGCCTGACGCAGGCTTCGATCCGCAGATGTCGCTGATCCGGATCGGGATTTCCGTGGCCTTTCTGTTTGTCGGCCTGATCCTGCTGACCTCGCACCACCCCGACAGCCAGCCGGAGGCCTGTTTCGACCCGATCCGGCGCGAGCTGAGGATCCTGCGCAAGACACGGCGCGGCGCACCGCGGATTGTCCTGCGGCGCAGCTATGGCAGCCTTGGCGGCGTGCGCCTCTCCGCCCATGCCATCTCGGTTCTGGATATCGACGGCGCAGTGCTGATGGAGCTGCCGATCGACAGCACCGAAACCCGCCTGCGGCTGCGCGATCAGCTGAGCGGCGCCCTGCCGATCTTCAGCTAGGCGCTCCAGATCTCTGGCCGAACGCCTTGGCCCGCCGCCACCGCCTGCCGACATCACAACTGCGCGAGAACCGGCCTCTGTGCGTCAATGCGGCTTGGGTTGTTCATCTGAACACAGATAGTGTTGGCTTTTGCGGGCTTTCCTTTCTGATGACAAAGTCTTCAACTGGGAAACGAAGTCACACGGTCCAACGGAGCCAAGATTATGAAAACCACTCTCTTTGCCGCCGCCCTGATGGGGGCCGCCGCCACCACCGCCTTTGCCGCCCCTGAAGCCTACAAGCTGGATTCGAGCCACAGCCAGGTGGTGTTCAGCTACAATCACCTTGGTTTCTCGACCACCTACGGCATGTTCTCGGGGTTTGAGGGTGAAATCGCCTTTGATCAGGAAAATCCCGAAGCCTCCAGCGTCTCGGTGTCGATGCCTGCGCAATCCATGCTGACTGGCTGGGAAGCGCGCTTTGACCATTTCATGTCAAAGGATTTCTTTGGCGCCGATGATGCGGAGATGATCAGCTTCAAATCCACCGGCATCAAGGTCACCGGCGAGAATACCGCAGAAATCACCGGCGACCTGACCCTGAACGGCGTCACCAAATCCGTGGTTCTGGATGCCAAGCTGAACCAGGTCGGCGAACACCCGATGGCGGGCAAGCCTTGGGCCGGTTTCGACGCGACCACAACCCTGCTGCGCTCGGACTACGAGCTGGGCAAATTCGCCCCCTTCGTCAGCGACGAGGTCGAGGTGAAGATCTCGGTCGAGGCGATGAAGGCCGAATAACCAGACCGCACGGCGGAGGGGTCACCCCCGCCACCCACCGATCCAGAACCGCCGCCCCTTGCCGGGTGGCGGTTTTTTTGTCCCTGTAAGTGCGTCCCTGTACGAGTGAGCGCGCACCCGTCAGCTATTCGGCGATTGCCGCCAGCCGTCTGACCAACACCAAGATCAGCATCATCGCAATCACCAGAAACACCGCACCGACGATCCAGGCGACCGGTGTCGAGTAGATATCGGCGACAGCTCCGGCCAGAATCAGGCCCGATGCGGCCCCCAACTGTTGGATCAGCGACCGCAAAGACAGCATGGTCGAGCGTTGACCGTCGCCAACGCAGCGATGCAGGATGCTGCTGGCCGGGGTTTCGCAGACCCCCAGAAACACGGAATAGAGGACAAACACCGTCACAAAGCCGACGATGCTGCCTTGCAGCGCCAATGCGATCTGAACCCCTGCCAGACAGGCAAAACCCGCCGCCAGCGTCATGGCGTGCCGCCGTTTGAAAATCCGGCTGATGGGCACGGACAGGGACGCGCCGAAAGCGATGGCGAAGAAATAGCTGGCAGTGACGATACCGATGACGGTGTTTGCATAGCGCTCGTCCAGCATCGGCTTTGCATGGGTCGGCCAGATCACCTCAACAGGGTTGGTCGCCATCAAAAAGAACGCCAGCGCTGCCAGAAGGATCGACAGAGCCGGATGTCTGAGGGCCAGACGGCTCGCGTCCCCGATCACCATCGGTACATTCGCAAAGCCGTGCTTGAGAGCCGTGGCGCTCATCGGGCGCGGTGTTTCGACAATGGCCAGTACCGTGAAAACAAACACGCCCGACATCACGACGACGCTCGCAAGGTAGGACACATCATAAATGCTGAACCCAAGGCGTTTTGCGACCTCGCCGCAGAGATCGGGCAGAAGACCTCCCAGAATGGCGCCAATCGCCAAACCTACGGCATTGGCCCATTGCGCTTTGGCCAGTGCGGGCTGGACATCGACATTGGGGGCTGCGGCTTTGAAGGTTTCAACAAACCAGGCATCCAGCGTGCCCGACCGAAGCGCGCGGCCAAAGCCGATGAATGCAAACGACAGCGCCAGAACATAAAAATCGCTCGTAGAGAGAAAAAGCACGAGCGAGATCAGGCTGGCGACAACCGCCGTCAAGAAGACCGGCCTGCGCCCGATGCTGTCGGCAAGGCCACCAAACGGCAGCTCCATCGCCATCGTCTTGAGCGCGTAGACCCCGAAGAGAAACGAGATCTGCAACAGGTCCATGCCCCGGTCGGTCAAGGCCAGAGCAACCACGGCAACCGTCAGCCCCATCGCAAAACGGTCAAGGAACTGGTGTATCTGAAACACGCGAATGTGCCGTCGTGCTGACGGGTTCAGTGCCGCAAAAGAGAACTCGATTTCGGTGGCCATCTTCGCAGCATCACCGGTGCTGCCGCGCGGCACAATACCTTAAGTGGGCCAGAACCTGCGGGACTATATGTCCCCATGGGGGCACGCGGCGGCCACCCCCCCCCCTGATCTGTGCCCACATCCGTCAGGGGGCGGCGCGACTGGCGGTCAGGTCGACAGCGATGGTCACCGCATAGGCAAGCGAGCTTTCGTCCTGCACGCCCTGGCCGATGTTGAAATCCAGCCGGTTCACTTCGGCACTGCCGGACATTGTGGCGGTGTCACCGTTCAGATCCAGCGTGAAGGGCAGGCGCAGCGGCACCTCCTGATCGCGGATCCGCAGGGTGCCCTCAGCGATATATCCATCTGCCAGCTTCTCGATCTCGGCGCGGAACTCTGCGGTGGGATAGGTGGAACTGTCAAAGTAATCCGGCCCCATCGCCTGATCGGTGACAGATCCGAGCTTCAGCGAGGGGATCGCCACGGTGACGGTGACCGCGCCGGCGGGGCCGGGGGCGGCAGGGTCCTCGAAATCAATCACTGCCTGCCAGCGGTCGAACTGGCCGCGCACCTCGCTGCCCATCTGCACGATGGTGAGCGCCAATGTGCCATCCTCGACCCGCCAGTTGCCGGCCGTGTCAGACGCCATCGTTGCGGCAGGATCGCCGCCATCTGTGGCCTCGGATCCAGCCTCATGTGCGGTGGCGCCCGGCGCGCCATGGCTGTGCGGCGCATAAAGGCCGAAGGCGCCGCCGCCGGCCAGCACCAGTAGCCAGATCGCCAGCGCCACCAGCACCGGCGCCGCCCCATGGGGGATCTGCTCTGGCACCGTCACCTCCGGCGCGCGTCCTGGCAGCATCCGGCGCAGGGTGGCGTCGCGGTCGATCACCTCATGTTTCAGGGCCCCGGCAATATGCAGCCCCAAAGCCACCGCAAGGGTCCAGACAAACAGCCAGTGCAGCCCGCCAAACACCGCCGCCACCGCCTCCGATTTCGCCACAAACGGCAGGTTCTGACCAAAGGGCCACCAGATCGGCGCAAATCCCGTGGTTGCGGCGTGATGGATCCAGCCGGTCAGGGGGGCCGCCACCAGCGCCCCGTAAAGCAGCCAGTGCACCACCTCCGCCAGCAGCGTCTCGGCCCGCCGCTCCGGGTGCAGCGGCACCGGCTTGGGCTGGCTCAGCGCCCAGAGAATGCGCAGCAGCGCGGTCAGGAACAACGCCAACCCCAGGGTCTTGTGCAGTGAAAACAGCAGCGCCGCGCGGGTCAGCGTGGCCTGTGCGCCGTCAAACTCCGGGCTTTGAATATGGTGCGCCAGATCATTGGCAAAATAACCAAGCGGGAACACCGCCAGCATCAATAGGGCTGTCAGCCAGTGAAAACCTTTGGCAACGCTGCCATAGTGGCGGGCGGTATTCTGGCGAAACGCGGGGGCGCGGGCAGGGGAGGACACGGGCGATGAGACCTTCTCATAGGGGGCGACAGGAATACCCTATCCCTTCAGCGGTTTGACACAACACGCATCTCTGTCAGCTGATGCACAGCACCGGTGCGCCCGCGCGAAGGCTATGCTTGTACGCAGCGTCACCTGCGTCTAAACCCGATGCAACGCAGATATGCAGACAAGATGAGGTCTCAGATGACAATTGCATTCGTGTTTCCAGGGCAGGGCGCGCAGACGATCGGTATGGGCAAAGCCCTGGCCGAGGCCTATCCGGCAGCCAAAGCGGTCTTTGACGAGGTGGACGCCGCACTGGGAGAGGCGCTGAGCCAGCTGATCTGGGAGGGCGACATCGAAACCCTGACCCTCACGCAGAACGCCCAGCCGGCGCTGATGGCGACCTCGCTCGCCGCCATGCGTGCGCTGGAGGCTGAGGGTGTCAGCATCGACAAGGCGGCGTTTGTCGCCGGTCACAGCCTTGGCGAATATTCCGCACTGGCCGCAGCCGGGGCGATTTCCGTCGCCGACACCGCGCGCCTGCTGCGCATTCGCGGCAAGGCGATGCAAAGCGCCGTGCCGGTCGGCGAGGGCGCGATGGCCGCCATTCTGGGGCTCGACCTCGAGGCGGTGCGCGCCGTTGCAGACGCCGCCGCACAAGGCGAGGTCTGTCAGGCCGCCAATGACAACGACCCCACTCAGGTCGTGGTCTCCGGCGCCAAGGCCGCCGTTGAACGCGCCGCTGAAATCGCCAAGGAAAAAGGCGCCAAACGCGCCGTGATGCTGCCGGTCAGCGCGCCCTTCCACTGCGCCCTGATGCAGCCTGCCGCCGATGTCATGGCCGAGGCACTGGCCGGGGTCGAGATCACCTCTCCTGCGGTTCCGCTGATCGCCAACGTCCGCGCCGATGCGGTCACCGATCCGGCTGAAATCCGCCAGCTTCTGGTCGAGCAGGTGACCGGCTCTGTGCGCTGGCGCGAAAGCGTGCAGACCATGGCCGCCAAAGGCGTGACCGAATTCTGGGAAATCGGCGCGGGCAAGGCGCTCTCCGGCATGATCCGCAAAATCGACCGCAACCTGGCCTGCCGTCAGATCGGCACCGCCGAGGACGTGGCAGCCATCACCGCGGGCTGAACGCGGAAATTTCATTAATATTCCGGCCCGTTGTCTTCCAAAGAAAACGGCGGACCGCGGGCCGGGGATGAGACAAAGGAAATCATATGTTTGATCTGACTGGAAAAACCGCCCTCATCACCGGGGCATCTGGTGGCATTGGCGGCGATATCGCCCGCGCCCTGCACGCCGCTGGCGCCACCGTGGGCCTCTCCGGCACCCGCGAGGCCCCGCTGCAGGAACTGGCGGCGGAACTTGGCGAGCGCGCCCATGTGCTGCCCTGCAACCTCTCCGATGCAGAGGCGGTCGAGGCGCTGCCGAAACAGGCGATCGCGGCGATGGGCTCGGTGGATATTCTGGTCAACAACGCCGGCATCACCCGCGACAATCTGTTCATGCGGATGAAGGATGAGGAATGGGCCAGCGTGCTGGAGGTGAACCTTACCTCGACCATGCGCCTGTGCCGGGGTGTTCTGCGCGGCATGATGAAGGCGCGCTGGGGCCGGATCATCAATATCTCGTCCATCGTGGGGGCCACCGGCAACCCCGGTCAGGGCAATTACGCCGCCGCTAAGGCCGGTATGGTCGGCATGTCCAAATCGCTGGCCTATGAGGTCGCCAACCGCGGCATTACGGTCAATGCCGTGGCTCCCGGCTTTATCGCCACGGCCATGACAGACAAGCTGAACGACGCCCAGAAAGACACGATCCTGACCCAGATCCCCAGCGGTCGGATGGGCACCCCGGAGGAAATCGCCTCCGCCGTTTTGTATCTGGCCAGCGCCGAGGCAGGCTATGTCACCGGCACCACCCTGCATGTGAACGGCGGCATGGCCATGCTGTGATCCCGGGGCGCGATCCGGGCTGCAACCGGGGCCGCTGAGACCCCGGTTAAGCTTTGCGGTGACGCCGAGTCACCTGGTCCCGCCGCCGGTCCTTCCGGTGGCGGGTTCTGCGTTCCGGCCGCCGCGTCAGATGTGGCCTCTATGCCTCAGGCCGGGGGGGATTTTCGGTGCCGCCAGCGCGGCATCGCACAAGATTGGTCGCGGGGTTTTGCGATCCCGCCCCGCAGCTGGCCCGGTTATCCGGGGCGAAATACGGCCATCCTCAGGATGGATGACCAGCTGAAAGTCGCTGCAAAATAACGGAAAATGACCTGCGGCGGTGATGGGTTGCGTAAAAATATGCACCACAAGCCTTGCATGTGGCTGCGGCTGTGGCCAAATGCTCACCCTGTTGCCTGAGCCTCAGGCGACAGGCTCCGGGCAGGCGGGTGCAGTGATGCTGCGAAACCGTTTGCCTCTGCGTCGGTCTGTGTTATAGGCGGCGCATATTCGCCATCTGCGGGTCCATGCCGGACCGGCAGGGGCGGTTCCGCTATGCGGGACACGACCGCCCGCATCGGGCACAACCACGCCGCCCCGAGCGGGCAAGGGCAGAACCGGGCGAATGCCTGACAACCGGGCGAATGCCTGAAAAGATGAGGAATTGACATGAGCGACGTCGCAGACCGCGTAAAAAAGATCGTTGTGGAACACCTGGGTGTTGAAGAAGACAAAGTGACCGAGAACGCGTCGTTCATCGATGATCTGGGCGCAGACAGCCTGGACACCGTTGAGCTGGTTATGGCCTTCGAAGAAGAGTTCGGCATCGAGATCCCCGATGACGCGGCCGAGACCATCCAGACCTTTGGCGATGCGGTGAAGTTCATCAGCGAAGCTTCCTGATCCCACCCAATCGGTGACGATCACAGACGGCGCTTTCCGGGCAGGAAGGCGCCGTTTTTCGTTTCTGGACGTTTCCGACCTCCGCGAGGTCGGGTTTTCTCCTTAGGGGTGATCGGTCTCCGTGCTAGCCTTGGCGAAACTGCCGACGACAGGAGGGCATTGCGATGATGATCTACCCCACGATGGAACTGAAGGACGGCCGCTGCGTGACGCTGGACAAGGGGCGGCTCGACACCGCCATGATCTGGCACGTAGACCCGGTTGCCACCGCCTGCGGCTTTGCCGCCGATGGTGCCGAATGGATGCATCTGACCGATTTTGATGCCATCGAAGGCGACAACCGCAATGCCGAGCTGGTGGAGGAAATCATCCGCACCGCCGGTATCCCGGTTCAGCTGGGCGGCGGTATGCGCTCGCGCGAGCATATTGAGCATTGGATCGACAAGGGCGCCGGCCGTGTGGTGGTCGGCACGCTTGCCGCCCGCGACCCCGAACTGGTGCGCACGCTGACCCGTCTTCACCCCGATCAGATCGTGCTGGCGGTGGATGTCTGGCAGGGGCAGGTGATGACCGACGGCTGGCGTCAGGCCGGCTCGTTCACGCCCGAAGCCTTTATCGACGCCTTTGCCGATTGTCCCTTTGCGGGCATCATCATCACCGATATCGAAAGCGATATGACCGATGTCGAGGCGCAGCTGGGGCTGATCGCAGGGCTGGCGGAGAAAGCGCGTACGCCGGTGATCGCCAGCGGTGTGGTCCGCACCGCCGATGACGTGGCGCGGCTGAAATACATTGGTTCGATCTCCGGCGCATTGGTCGGGCGGGCGCTGTTCCGCAAGACCCTGACCGTGGCGGAGGCGCTGGAGGCGGCCCGCCCCACGCGTGAGCCGGTTGCCGAATTCCGCTAGGTCGGCGGCACGTCTCGGGCGGCACTGCTGCCGCATCAACCAATGGGCTGCGGTGTCGTCAGGACTGCGCAGCCCTGTTATTTCAGCGCAGCCTGCGTGTGTTGGCTGCCTTGGGGAGCGGGCAGGCCGACGTGGGTTTGCAGCACCGGGCGCATGACCGGCGCGGCTGAGCTGGTGCGGCGCTGTCTATACAGGATCCGGTCGAAATCGCTGCCAATGGACCGGAATTGTCGAACCGACCTCTCGACGCCGCCGATGCACCGCTGATCGCGACATAAGCGGGCCGGAGCTGTGGTCTCTGCCTGAAATTGACCAAACCGGCGCGCGCGCTTCCTGCATGATCTATACCGGCGAAAGCTCTGACTGCTTCGCCGACTGATTGCGGAGCGAAGCACGTCCTGCCCCAATGGTCCGCATCTGCCACCATCCGGCACCAACCGCCACCATCCCACTACCACAGGGGTGCCACCGGTTCGCGAGGTCGGCTCCGCAAGGCATCGCAGGTGGGATCTGTCTGCATATTCGCGATCATGGCCGCGATCATGGCCCGCCAGACGCCAGCCAGACGCCAGCCAGACGCCAGCCAGACGCCAGCCAGACGCCAGCCGGACGCCCGTCCGCCGCCCGCCCGCGCGATCTTTGCCGCGCGATCTTTGCTGGTCCGCCGCGACCGGGGACCCGTGATAGCAGCCGAGCCCAAGACAGGCCGACCCCCTTGTGACATCATCACGACGAAGGACCACGCCGCAGAGTGTCGCTCCGGCCACGCCGATCCGTCAGCCAGACACCGCGCCATGTGGTTCAAGCTCGGCAGGCGTCCCGTCGCGCCCGAACTCCCGTTTGGATTTTCTGGGCGCCCTGCGAAAACCCGCCAGAGCCTTCACCATATCGCGTGAGAGACGCTCCTTGAACTGCAGGCCAAAATAGTTGGCATTGCACCATTGCACCCGACCGTGAAGATTTATCTGCGGCGCATCGCCGGGCAGGTCCAGCACGATGATATCCCCGGCGCCGAGGCGCGCTGCGGATTTGACCTTCGCCCCCTCCTGACTGATGTCCAGCAGGGTCGCCGCAACCCCGTTATCATTGTTGTGCACAAGGGTGCAGTCCAGGTTGCAGGTATGGCGCTTGCGGCGCCGCCTCAGCGTTGTCATGCGCCGTTCAAACAGCACAAAACACAGCGCTCCAAGCGCCACCAGACCCAGTGAACCGGCCGCCGCGGTGGTGCTGGAAATCTGTCCCAGCGCGGGCAAGGCGCCAAGGCCGCCGCCATCCTGCCCGCTACTGCCTGCACGAGAGCAGGGCATACGCGCCAGCTCCCGGCGATAGGCCGCCAGAGTTTCACTGGCAAAGAGTTTGACAGAGGCCCGTTCCGCATGGCGCCGGTCCTTCAGCGCCAGGACCCGCAGCAGGCTGCGGTGCTGGGCAATCAGGTTATGGGTCGCCTTCAGCAGATCGTCCATCTTTTCTCTCTGCATCGCGAGATGCAGCTCGGTCTTCGATGTCTTTGCCAGCAACCGTTCCATCTCCTGCACGGCGGGCGAATTGCTGCCGGTGCGCAGGTAGTCGAGAAAATCTTCACCGGCGAGCGTCAGCGTCATCAGTTTGTTGAAGACACGGCATTCGCGGGCGGCCAGCGGTTCAGCGCCAAGCAGCAGGCTGACCAGCAACAGCAGCGCAAATACGCCCAGCCCCCACATGCGCGAAGGGCGGCGGTGTGCCATCCGCCGAACCCTTCGTAGATCAGGATCAGGTGACGCAGGGCGTCCAAACAAGAACTCTATGTGCACCATTCACATCTTGCCCCACAGCCGCTGACCTTGGATCCTGCGCCCCGTCTGTTGGGCGCCGCATAGTGGTTCGCAGGCGCGCCATATCGGTACTGTCGCGACTACGAAACCAAAGAACAACCAAAAGGTACATTATCCAAGTTAACCGCAATCTAAGGCTGTCATTAAATTATCGCAAAACAACCGGAGACCACCGGCTCTTGCACCTCTGCGCCAATCCAAGCTATTTGGAGTCAAATTGCCGAGGCAGAGGAGTGCAAGAAATGCGTCGAGTAGTAGTTACCGGACTGGGCCTGGTCACACCGCTGGCAAGCGGCGTCGAAGAGACCTGGTCGCGGTTGCTGGACGGTCAGTCCGGGGCGGGTCCGATCACGCATTTTGATGCGGTAGAAAGCGGTGTCGCCACCACCTACGCCTGCGAAGTTCCGCGTGGCGACGGCAGCGATGGGACCTTCAACCCCGATGATTGGGTTGTCAAAAAAGACCAGAAGAAGATTGATGATTTCATCCTCTATGGCATTGCCGCGGCTGATATGGCCGTGCGTGACGCCGGCTGGACACCCGAGGACGAGCAGAGCCGCCTGCGCACCGGCGTGATGATCGGCTCCGGCATCGGTGGCCTCAGCTCGATCGCCGACACCGCCGTGATGATCAAGGAAAAAGGCCCCCGCCGGGTGTCGCCCTTCTTTATCCCCGGCGCGCTGATCAACCTGATCTCCGGTCAGGTCTCGATCCGTTTTGGCTTCAAGGGGCCGAACCACTCTGTTGTGACCGCCTGTTCGACCGGTGCCCATGCCATCGGCGATGCGGCCCGTCTGATCAAATCCGGCGACGCCGACGTGATGATCGCAGGCGGCGCCGAGGCGGCGATCTGCGAAATCGGCATTGCCGGCTTCAACGCCTGCAAGGCGCTGTCCACCAAACGCGCCGATGACCCAAAGGCCGCCTCGCGCCCCTATGACGCCGACCGCGACGGTTTCGTGATGGGTGAGGGCGCCGGCATCGTGGTGCTGGAAGATTACGACCACGCCAAGGCCCGTGGCGCCAAGATCTATGCCGAGGTGCTGGGGTATGGTCTCTCCGGCGATGCCTACCACATCACCGCTCCCTCCGAGGACGGCGAAGGCGGCGAACGCTCGATGCGCGCGGCGCTGGCCAATGCGGGGCTTGAGCCGAAGGACATCGACTATATCAATGCCCATGGCACCTCGACCATGGCCGATACCATCGAACTGGGCGCGGTTGAGCGGATGATGGGGGATGCGGCGGGCAAGGTCACCATGTCCTCGACCAAATCCGCCACCGGCCACCTCCTGGGTGCGGCTGGCGCGATTGAGGCGATCTTCTCGATCCTGGCGATCCGCGATCAGGTGGCACCGCCCACCATCAACCTGGACAACCCGGCCGTTGAAACCGCTGTCGATCTGGCCCCGAACCAGAAACGCGAGCGCGAGATCAAGGTGGCGCTGTCCAATTCCTTTGGCTTTGGCGGCACCAATGCGTCGGTCCTGTTCGGAAAGCCTGAGTGATGTGGCGCAACCTCGCCTCAAACATGCTGACGGTCCTGGTGGTGATGCTGTTCCTTCTGGGCGGCGTCATCCTCTGGGGGCAGTCGCAATATACCTCCGAAGGTCCGCTGGACAGCGCGATCTGCCTGCGGGTGCCGTCCGGCAGCACGATGTCTCGGGTCAGCCGTGATCTGGAGAGCCAGGGCGCGATCAACTCCGGCCCGCTGTTCCGGGTTGGTGTGCGCTACGCCGAGAAAACCGATGCGCTGAAGGCCGGCAGCTATCTGGTGCCCGCAGGGGCCTCGATGGCCGAGATCGTCGATCAGATCACCCGCGGCGGCGCCAGCAGCTGTGGCACCGAAATCGTCTACCGCGTGGGCGTGACCCGCGTGCTGGCCGAGGTGCGCGAGCTGGACCCGGCCACCAACCGCTTTGTCGAGCGTGCGGAATTTGTGCCCGGCGTCGATGAGGTGCCCGCTGTCTACGAAGAGAAGAAAGCCGATGCCGACACCCGTTACCGCATCGCGCTGGCCGAAGGCGTGACCAGCTGGCAGGTGGTCGAATCGCTGAAAGCCATGGATATCCTCGACGGCGATCCGGGCACGCGCCCGGCGGAGGGGATGCTGGCACCCGACAGCTATGAGGTCTCCCCCGGTGATGACCGCGCCGAGATCCTGGCCGAGATGCAGGAGCGCCAGGAGCTGCGCATCAACGCCGCCTGGGAGGGCCGCTCGGACCGCGCAGCGGTTACCAGCCCCGAAGAGATGCTGATCCTCGCGTCGATCATCGAAAAAGAGACCGGCGTGGCAGAGGAGCGTGGGCAGGTCGCCTCGGTCTTCACCAACCGGCTGAACCGCGGGATGCGGCTGCAAACGGACCCGACGGTGATCTATGGTGTTACTCGGGGCGAGGGTGTCCTCGGGCGTGGTCTGCGCCAGAGCGAGCTGCGCCGGGCAACCCCCTGGAACACCTATGTGATCGAAGGGCTGCCGCCGACGCCAATCGCCAACCCCGGCATGGCCAGCCTTGAGGCGGCGGTGAACCCCGATCAGGGCGACTACCTGTTCTTCGTCGCTGATGGCACCGGTGGCCACGCCTTTGCCGTCACGCTCGAGGAGCACAATCGCAATGTCGCCAAATGGCGCGAGATTGAAGCGCAGGGCAACAGCAACTAGGCGCAATCCAATCATGGATCAGATCTGAAAGGGGACGCTTCGGCGTCCTCTTTTTTGTGCGGCACCGTTAACCTTATGGTAGGTTAATCTGAAATTTACTTAACAAATCCGGCAGCTTGCGTCCGATACTTCAGGTTGCCAACTTTGACTTTTGCGCTGGTTTGTGGCAGGGTTCACAGGCAGCTGGGAAATTGGCAGATCCGCCCGCAGGACGCCCGATCATGGATCGCGCTTGTGGGGCGGCCTTGCGATTTTCCGAACGGAGGTCCCATGACTATGAGGCCCCAACCATGAGCACCTATACCCCGGAAAATCGGCTGGCAAAGACCGCCGATCTTCTTTTCTCCCTCCATAACTCCATCGAACGGCTCCGGCAGGAGGCCGAGCAGATGCTCGAACGGCTTGCCTGCGATGCAGACGACGCCGGCAGCGCGCCGCGTATCGCCAAATTGGAAAGCCTGATCCGTGACAGCCAGAAAGTGGAGAAAACCCTTGTCGAACAAAGTGAACAGCATCAGGCCGCAGCCGGGCTCGACATCGACGCCGCCCGCAGTGAAATCGAAGAGCGGCTGGCTCGCCTGCGCGCCAGTTTCGACGCAGAAGATGTTTCTGGACCGGCTCAGTGATCATGACCTCTGTGCGATGCCCTATGTCTTTGATCTCTGGGCGCTGCCGCACCAGCTGCCGCCGACGGGGGACTGGCGCAGCTGGGTCATCCTCGGCGGACGCGGGGCAGGCAAGACCCGCGCCGGCGCCGAATGGGTGCGTACGCTGGCCGAAGGGGCAACACCGTTGTCCGCTGGTCGCGCCCGCCGCATCGCCCTCCTCGGGGAAACCTACGATCAGGTGCGCGACGTCATGGTCCAGGGCGACAGCGGCATCCTCGCCTGCACACCCCGCGACCGCCGCCCGACGTGGAAAGCCACCGAACGGCGGCTGATCTGGCCCAATGGCGCCACCGCCCAGGCGTTTTCGGCCCATGACCCTGAGGCGCTGCGTGGCCCGCAGTTCGATGCCGCCTGGGCTGATGAGCTGGCCAAATGGAAACGCGGGCAGGACAGCTGGGACATGCTGCAATTTGCGCTCCGGCTGGGGCGGGATCCGCGCGTCTGCGTCACCACCACACCGCGCAATGTGGGCGTGCTGCGCGACCTTCTGGCCAGCCCCTCCACCGTGCAAACCCATGCGGCGACCGAGGCCAACCGTGCCAATCTCGCCGCCTCCTTCATCGCGGAGGTGCGCAGCCGCTATGCCGGGTCACGGCTAGGCCGACAAGAGCTGGACGGCATCCTGTTGCAGGATGTCGATGGCGCGCTCTGGACCAATGCCGGGCTGGTTGCGGCGCAGATCGCAAAGGCCCCGGCACTGGACCGGGTGGTGGTGGCGGTCGACCCGGCGGTGAGCGCCGGCAAACACTCCGACGCCTGCGGCATCCTCGTGGTGGGTGCCACGCTCACAGGCCCGCCGCAGGACTGGTGCGCCTATGTGCTCGCGGATTGCACTGTGCAGGGCGTCGGACCGCTGACCTGGGCGCAGGCCGCCATTGATGCGCGCGACCGCTACAGCGCCGACCGGGTGGTGGCGGAGGTCAATCAGGGCGGTGCCCTGGTCGAAAGCCTGCTGCGCCAGATCGACCCGCTGGTGCCCTTTACCGCGCTGCACGCCAGCCGGGGCAAGGGGGCACGGGCCGAACCGGTCGCCGCCCTTTACGAACAGGGCCGGGTGCGCCACCTGCCGGGGCTTGGCGCGCTGGAGGATCAGCTCTGCCAGATGACCCCGCGTGGCTATCTGGGGCAGGGCTCACCGGACCGGCTGGATGCCCTGGTCTGGGCGGTGCAGGAGCTGATCCTGACCCCGGCGACCCGCCACAGGCTGCCCCGCGCGCGCATGTTATAGGCGGGCCACCGGCCATCAAATCAGACGCAAAACGCCCGCAGTCATGCGGGCGTTTTTTAGTTGGGTCAAAGGTTTAGCGCAGGTGTTGCGTGCCCTGCGCGCGCCTTGCTCAAATCTTCTTCAACCCCCGCCGTCATAAAGGATCGCAGCAAACAGGGGCATGCTTCGCCCCCTTCAAGCAAAGGAGTGGCCCCATGGTCTTTGACCTTCTGCGGCGCAAGCAACAGCCCGTCGAAACCAAGGCAAGCGCCGCCGCCCGTGTGGTGGCCTGGCACGGTGGCACTGGCAGCACCGGCTGGAGCCCGCGCGACAGCAGTTCGCTGACCCGCAGCGGCTTTGTCGGCAATCCCGTGGGCTACCGTGCCGTCAAGATGATCACCGAGGCCGCTGCCGCGCTGCCGCTGGTGTTGCAGGACGGCACACAGCGCTACGACAGCCACCCGCTGCTGACGCTGCTGGCCCGGCCCAATGCCGCGCAGGGCCGCGCCGAGCTGCTGGAAGCGCTGTTCGGCCACCTGCTGCTGTCCGGCAACGCCTATATCGAGGCGGTCTGCGATCCCGACGGTCGCGACGTATTGCCGGTCGAGCTGCATGTGCTGCGCCCTGACCGCATGACCGTGGTGCCCGGCAGCGATGGCTGGCCGGTGGCCTATGACTACAGCGTGTCGGGGCGCAAACACCGCTTTGATGTGACCATGCCCTGCGCCCCGATCTGCCATCTGCGCAGCTTTCATCCGCAGGACGATCACTACGGTTTGTCGCCGATGCAGGCCGCAGCCATGGCGGTGGATGTGCATACCTCGGCCTCGCGCTGGTCCAAGGCGCTTCTGGACAATGCAGCCCGCCCCTCCGGCGCTCTGGTCTGGACCGGAAGCGATGGTCAGGGGCTGATGGCTGAGGATCAGTTTCGCCGTCTAAGTGAGGAAATCGAAATGAATTTTCAGGGCGCGCGCAATGCCGGCCGTCCAATGGTGCTGGAAGGCGGGTTGGATTGGAAACCAATGGGGTTCTCGCCATCGGATATGGAATTTCACCAGACCAAGGACGCCGCCGCGCGCGAAATTGCTCTCGCGCTTGGGGTGCCGCCAATGCTGCTGGGCCTGCCGGGCGATGCCACATATGCCAATTATCAGGAGGCCAACCGCGCCTTTTACCGGCTCACCGTGCTGCCGCTTGTGACCCGTGTCACCGCGACGCTGTCGGACTGGCTGGCGCGCTATCAGGGGGCTGCGGTCACCCTGAAACCGGACCTTGATCAGGTGCCTGCGCTGGCCTCCGAACGCGAGGCGCAGTGGCGCCGCGTGGCCGCCGCGGAGTTCCTCAGCGTGGCCGAAAAACGCAGCCTTCTGGGCCTGCCGCCGCAAGAGGAGGCGATGGCGGATGACTGAGATCCCGATCCCGCCGTTTGAATGCTCACCGGGTCTGCGGCTCACCGCCCATGAGCGCATCGCCGAGATCCAGCAGGAGGCGATGAACCGGCGTCTCGACCGGCTGGAGATGATGATGGAGCGGATGGAAAAACGCCTCTGGCTCACCGTCTACGGCGTTGCCGCCGTGATCCTGGCGCAGGCCTTCCAGTCCTTTCTTGTGGTTCAGTAATTGCCATTAATTCAAAGAGATAAAAGGAGAAGCTGATGCCATCTCATGCGCATCTGGAGCATAAGTTCGCGCGCTTCGGCGAGGATCTGACCATTGGCGACGAGGCCGACGATATGGTCATGATCAGCGGATATGCCAGCCTGTTTGGCTGCGTCGACGCTGGCGGTGACATGGTGCAGCCGGGGGCCTATCAGGCGTCGCTCGACCGTCTGGCGCAGGCCGGGATCGCGGTCAAGATGCTGTGGCAGCACGATCCCGCACAGCCCATCGGCGTCTGGGATGAGGTCCGCGAGGATGCCCGCGGCCTGCATGTCCGGGGCCGTATCCTGACCCGCACCCAAAAGGGCGCCGAGGCTGCGGCGCTGATCGCTGTCGGCGCATTGGACGGGCTGTCGATCGGCTACCGGACCCGCCGCGCCACGGCGCGCAAAGGCGGCGGGCGCTCCCTGTGTGAGCTGGACCTCTGGGAGGTCTCGCTGGTGACCTTCCCGATGTTGTCCTCAGCCCGCGTCAGCCCAGCCGGGGCCGCCGCCAAATCGCAGACCGCAGAGCGCGGCGCCATCGCCCCGGACGATACCCCGCAGATCTGGCGGGAGGTGATCGACCTGCTGCGAAGCGGTGCCAGCCTGACGCCGCTCGGCTGAATGCAGGCCCCGGCCGCCGCTGCGGTCGCGCCCCGCTTTTGCCTTCCTCAATCGACCCAAAAGGACAGACAGATGAGCCATCCCCAATCCCACCCGGAACCAACGGCCCACTCCCATGCGGCCCCGCAGGAGGTCAAACAGGCCGTTGCCGACTTCGTGCATGATTTCAACGGGTTCAAAGACGACATTGCCCTGAAACTGAAACAGACAGAAGAGCGTATGACCATGCTGGATCGCAAATCCCACTTTGCCAATCGTCCCCCTCTGGCCGCTGCCGATGCAGGCGGCGCGCCTCATCAGAAAGCCTTTGATGCCTATCTGCGGTCCGGCGATGACGCCGCGCTGCGTGGCCTTGATCTTGATGCCAAGGCGATGGCCACCGCCGTCAATGGCGATGGCGGCTACCTGGTGGATCCGCAGACCTCCGATACGGTCAAATCCGTGTTGAACAGCACCGCCTCGATCCGCGCCGTCGCCTCGGTGGTGACGGTGGAGGCAACCTCCTACGATGTGCTGATCGACCATGGCGATGTCGGTCACGGCTGGGCGAATGAGACGGCGGCGGTAACCGAAACCGCAACCCCGGTGATCGACCGCATCACCATCCCGCTGCATGAGCTGAGCGCCTTGCCCAAGGCCTCGCAGCGGCTGCTGGACGACAGCGCCTTTGACATCGAGGGCTGGCTGGCTGGCCGGATCGCCGACAAGTTTTCCCGCGCGGAGGCGGCTTCCTTCATCAATGGCGATGGCAACGACAAACCGACCGGCATCCTCTACCACCCGGTTGTTGCCAATGACAGCTGGAGCTGGGGCAACCTTGGCTATGTCACCACCGGCGTGGAGGGCGATATCGGCGATGGCGATGCAATCATTGATCTGGTCTATGCGCTTGGCGCGCAGTACCGGGCCAACGCCAGCTTTGTGATGAACTCCAAAACCGCAGGCCTCCTGCGCAAGCTGAAGGATGCCGATGGCCGCTTCCTGTGGTCCGACGGGCTGGCAGCGGCGGAACCGGCGCGGCTGATGGGCTATCCGGTGGTCATTGCCGAGGACATGCCCGACGCCGGTGTGAACGGCTATGCCGTGGCCTTTGGCGATTTCGCGGCCGGCTACACCATCGCCGAACGCCCCGACCTGCGGGTGCTGCGCGACCCCTTCAGCGCCAAGCCGCATGTGCTGTTCTATGCCACCAAACGTGTCGGCGGCGATGTCAGCGATTTTGCTGCCATCAAACTGCTGAAATTCGGTCTGAGCTGACGCTTGGACCGATGGCGGACCCGGCAGCCCGGTTCCGTCTGCGGATGCGCGCCTTAAGGCCGCTGTCGTCCAGCTGCTCCCCTTCCGTCCAGCGGCAGCAGCCCGGCGCGCATCCGCCCCGACCCATCCGGCAACAGCCAGCCCGAGCAGCCCCCGAACGAACAGCCGTTGGAGTGAAGAGATGATGTTGAATGAAGTGACACCGGTGCCAGAGGCGGTTCTGCCGCAAGAGGCGTTCAAGGCGCATCTGCGTCTGGGCACCGGCTTTGACGAGGCGGGGGTGCAGGAGGCCGTGCTGATCAGCTTCCTGCGCGCTGCCATCGCGGCGATCGAGGCACGCACCGGCCGGGTGCTTCTGGCGCGGGATTTCCTGCTGACGCTCGCCGCCTGGCGGGATCCCCAGCTACAGGCGCTGCCGCTTGCACCGGTGCAGCAGATCCACTCGGTGACGCTGAGCGATGCCGCCGGGGTCGAGACCGTGCTGCCACCCGGTCGTTACCGGCTGGAACCCGACAGCCAGCAGCCCCGGCTGCGTCCGGTTGGCGGGGTGCTGCCCACAATTGCCAGCGGTGGTGCGGCGCGGATCCTGATGCGGGCGGGCATGGCCAACAGCTGGTCGGCATTGCCCGGCGATCTGGCGCAGGCGGTGCTGATGCTGGCGGCGCATTACTATGAGTTTCGCGATGACACGAGGTTGCAGGGCGGCTGTATGCCCTTTGGCGTCACCAGCCTGATCGAACGCTATCGTGCGCTACGGGTGAGCCTGGGCGTCGGCGGCGGGCATGGGATCGGGTTTGGCCGCAGCTTTGGACCGGGGGCAGGCGCATGAGCCGCCGCACCACATCCCGCCCCGCTGCCCGCTCCACACCACGTCTCAACCGCTGTCTGGCGCTGGAGGATCCGCGCCGCACCTCGGATGGGGCTGGCGGGTTTCTTGAGGCATGGCAGCTGCTTGGCCACCATTGGTGCGATATGCGTGCCCTCAGTGGCCGCAGCACCGATCACTCCGGCACCAGCCTGTCACTGCAACGCTACCGCATCACCCTTAGGGCCCATCCCACCGGTAGCCCGGCGCGGCCCCGGCCGGACCAGCGGCTGCGCGATGGTGCCCGGATCTTTCGCATTGATGCGGTGGCCGAAGGCGACCCTGACGGCCGCTACCTGACCTGTTTTGCCACCGAGGAGACCACCGCATGACCTATGCCCTGGCCCTGCCGCTGCAGGAGGCGCTGTTTCAGCACCTGACCAATGACCCGGCGCTGACCACCGCGCTGAGCGGCGCCATCTATGACGCGCTCCCAGCAGGCAGCCTGCCGCAGACCTATGTGACCCTTGGCCCCGAGGAGGTGCAGGACCGCTCCGACCGCAGTGGTGCCGGCGCGCGCCACCGGGTGGAGATCACCGTCCATACCGATATTGCGGGCTTTGCCGGTGCGAAGGCCATTGCGGCCAGCATCTGCGACAGCCTCGCCAGCGCCTCGCTCAGCCTGACGCGCGGGCGACTGGTGGGCCTGTGGTTCGACCGCGCCAGCGCCAGCCGCAAACCCTCCGGCGGCCGCGAGATCCGCCTGCGCTTCACCGCGCGGCTGGAGGACAGCTGACACCCGGTCGGTTTGGCGAAAATCCAACATTAATTACAATGCGTTGCGCGGCAAGGCTGATCTGAATTGGCGCGACGTCCCATCACTCAGCAACAGGAGATCACCGCTATGAGTGTTCAAAACGGCAAGGATCTATTGGTCAAGATCGACATGACCGGCGACGGTCAGTTCGAAACCATCGCGGGGCTGCGCGCAACGCGCATCAGCTTCAACGCCGAAAGCGTCGATGTCACCAGTCTGGAAAGCCAGGGCGGCTGGCGCGAGCTGCTGTCCGGCGCAGGGGTGCGCTCGGCCAATATCTCCGGCTCCGGTATCTTTCGCGATGCCGGGACGGATGAGCGGGCACGGCAGCTGTTCTTTGAGGGGCTGACCCCCGCGTTTCAGGTGATTATCCCCGATTTTGGCATCGTCGAAGGCCCGTTTCAGGTCACCGCCCTGGAATATGCCGGCAGCCACAATGGCGAGGCCACCTATGAGCTTGCGCTCGCCAGCGCCGGCGCGCTGGTCTTCACCGCCGTCTGAGGGGGGTGACCATGACCCCCTCGGAACAGCCAGCCCCGGCAGTTAACGCCTGTGCGGCCAATCCCTATGCCGGCGAGGTGCTGCTGGCGGTAAACGGCGATGTGCTGGCGTTAAAGCTCACCCTCGGGGCGCTGGCGGCGCTGGAAACGCGGCTTGGGACGGGATCGCTGATTGATCTGGTGACCCGGTTCGAAAGCGGCGGGTTCTCGGCGGCGGATGTGCTGGCGCTGCTGGCAGCGGGGGTGCAGGGCGGCGGCCACCGGCTCAGCGAGGCGGATCTGGCCGTTGCCGATATCGACGGCGGTCCGATGCAGGCCGCACGGGTCGCCGCACAGCTCCTGGCGCGCAGTTTTGCGCTGCCGGGAGAGGCGGGCGCGCCGCCGCCCGGATCGGTGGCCCCATGACGCCCCGGCAGCACTCCACAGACAGACAGAGCACCGGCCTTGACTGGCCGGCGCTGATGCGGGCTGGGCTGGCGGGGCTGCGGCTCACGCCGGATCAGTTCTGGCGCCTCACCCCGGCGGAGCTGCGGCTGATGCTGGGGCAGGACAGCGCCGTTGCGCCGCTGGGTCGGGCCGGGCTGGACCAGCTGATGCGCGCATTTCCCGATCCCGCCGCGCCGAGATCCCCAGAAACAGGAGCCGTAAGCGATGAGTGACACAGGATTGAACCAGCTGGAACAGCAGGGCGAGGCGCTGAGCGACAGCCTTGGCGATGCGGCGGGCATGGCGGCCACATTCGATGCCGAACTGCGCCGGGTGCGCGCCGCCTTTGCCGCCACCGGCAAGGATGCCGAGACCCTGGAACGCGGTATGTCGAAGGGGCTGCGCCGCGCCTTTGACGGTGTTGTCTTTGACGGCATGAAGCTCTCGGATGCGCTGGATACCATGGCGCAGTCGATGATCCAGACCACCTATTCGGCGGCCATGAAACCGGTCACTTCCCATATTGGCGGGCTGCTGTCGGATGGGGTGGGCAAGCTGATGAGCGGCATTCTCCCCTTTGCCGATGGGGCGGCGTTTTCACAAGGCCGGGTGATGCCCTTTGCCAAGGGGGGGATCGTCAGCGGCCCGGTGAGCTTTCCCATGCGCGGCGGCACCGGGCTGATGGGCGAGGCAGGCCCAGAGGCGATCCTGCCGCTGACCCGTGGTGCCGATGGTGCGCTTGGTGTGCGCAGCCAGGGCGGGCGGGCCACCTCGGTGGTGATGAATATCCAGACCCCCGATGTGCAGGGGTTCCAACGCAGTCAGGGCCAGATTGCCGCCCAGCTGAGCCGCGCCCTGTCGCGTGGCAATCGCAACCGCTGAGCCGGAGGACAGCAGATGAATTTTCACGAGGTCAGATTTCCCGCATCGCTGAGCTTCGGCTCAATCGGCGGACCGGAGCGGCGCACCGATGTGGTGACGCTTGCCAACGGGCACGAGGAACGCAACACCCCCTGGGCGCATTCGCGTCGCCGCTATGATGCGGGGCTGGGCCTCAGGGGGCTTGAGGATATCGAGGCGCTGATTGCCTTTTTCGAGGCGCGGCAGGGCCAGATGTACGGTTTCCGCTGGAAGGATTGGTCCGACTACAAATCCGCCCGCGCCACGCAGGAGGTGGCGTTTGGGGATCAGGTGATCGGTATCGGCGACGGGGTGCAGCAGGTGTTCCAGCTGAGCAAGACCTATCGTTCCGGCAGCTTTGCCTATCAGCGTCCAATTACCAAACCGGTGGCGGGCAGCGTGCGCATCGGGATTGAGCAGGACGCTTTGCAGGAGACGGTAGACTACACGCTCGACAGCACCCTTGGCACCATCACGCTGGCGCATCCGCCAGAGGCGGGCCTGTCGGTGAAGGCGGGGTTTGAGTTCGATGTGCCGGTGCGCTTTGACACCGATCGCATTCAGACCAGCGTGGCGTCCTTTCAGGCGGGCGACGTGCCCAATGTCCCAGTGGTGGAGGTGCGGGTCTGATGGCGGGGGTAAGCGAGGCGTTTCAATCTCATGTGGCCAGCGGTCTGACCACGCTGTGCCGCTGCTGGCTGGTGACGCGCAGCGATGGCGTGCGGTTCGGCTTTACCGATCATGACCGCGACCTGCGGTTCGAAAGTGCTGCCGAGGGCGAGGCCGGTCTGCTGTTTCGCGCAGGCACCGGGCTGACCGCGCGCAGCCTGCAACAAGCCACCGGGCTGGCGGTCGACAATACCGAGGCGCTGGGTGCGCTGAGTGATGCCGCCATCCGCGAAGACGAGATCGAGGCCGGGCGTTTTGACGGCGCCGAGGTGCGCTGCTGGCTGGTGAACTGGGCCGATGTCTCGGTGCGCTGGTTGCAGTTTCGCGGCAGCTTTGGCCAGATCCGCCGTGCTGGTGGTGCCTTTGAGGCGGAGCTGCGCGGCCTGACGGAGGCGCTCAACCAGCCGATGGGGCGGATCTACCAGAAACCCTGCACGGCGGTTCTGGGCGATGGCGCCTGCCGCTTTGACATGACCACGCCGGGTTACACGCTGGAGCTGGCCGCCGAAGAGATCCGCGAGGGGCAGTATTTCGGATTTGCCGCCCTGCCGGGGTTTGAGCCGAACTGGTTCACCTCTGGCCGTCTCACGGTGATGAGCGGTGCAGCTGAGGGGCTGTGGGGCTGGATCAAGCAGGACCGCCAGCAGGTCGGGCGGCTGGGACAGGACGCCACCGCGCCGGATCCGAACGCAGAGCACCGCCAGCTGACCCTTTGGGAGCCGCTGCGGGCGCAGATCCGACCCGGCGATCTGCTGCATCTGGCAGCGGGCTGCGACAAGCGGCTGAAGACCTGCCGGCTGAAGTTCAACAATGGCGTCAATTTTCAGGGCTTTCCCGATATCCCCGGCGAAGACTGGGTGATGAGCGTGCCGCGCCAGAGCGGCAATAACACCGGCGGCAGCCGCAGATGAGCGGCGCGAGAGGGATATCGCGCGCCGAGCTGGTTGCGGCGGCGCGGGGTTGGTTGGGCACGCCCTATGTGCATCAGGCCGCCCGGCGCGGTGCGGGCTGCGATTGTCTCGGCCTGATCCGGGGGGTCTGGCGTGAGGTCTACGGCCAGGAGCCGGAGGCGGTGCCGGGCTATACGATGGACTGGTCCGAACCCCAGGGCGAGGAGGCGCTGTGGCAGGCGGCGCTGCGCCATCTCAGCCCCCGACCGCTGCAAGAGGCGCGCGCCGGTGACGTGATCCTGTTTCGGATGCGCCGGGGGGCGGTGGCCAAACATATCGCGCTGCAAACTGAAACCGGCGCCATGCCGCGGTTCATCCATGCCTATTGCGGCCACGGTGTGGTCGAGAGCGCATTGAGCCAGCCGTGGCAACGGCGGATCGTGGCGCGGTTTTCCTTTCCTGATGTTGATGCTGATGAGGTGACGTGATGGCGACCATTCTTCTTTCTGCGGCGGGGGCGGCCCTTGGCGGCTCGGTTGGGGGGGCTGTGGCGGGTCTCTCCTCGGTAGCGATTGGCCGCGCACTTGGCGCCACCGTCGGACGCGCCATCGACAGCCGCCTGCTGGGCGCGGGCAGTGAGCCGGTGGAGACCGGCCGGGTGGAACGCTTTCGCCTGACCCATGCCAGCGATGGCCAGCCGATTGCGCAGGTTTATGGCCGGATGCGGGTGGGCGGGCAGGTGATCTGGGCGTCTCAGTTCCGCGAGACCTCCACCACCAGTGGCGGCGGCGGCAAGGGCGGCGGTCGGCGCCAGCCCAAGGTCACCAGCTACAGCTATGATGTGTCACTTGCCGTAGCGGTCTGCGCCGGAGAGGTGGCCTCTATCGGGCGGGTCTGGGCCGATGGCGAGGAGGTCGCGCCCAAAGATCTGAACATGACCGTCTATCGCGGCACCATGGACCAGCTGCCCGATCCGGTGATCGAGGCGGTAGAGGGCACAGGCGAGGTGCCCGCCTATCGTGGCACCGCCTATGTGCTGATGGAGAACCTGGCGCTGGAGCGTTTTGGCAACCGGGTGCCGCAATTCTCGTTCGAGGTGCTGCGTGCCGAGCAACCGGCCTCCAGCACCTATGATCTGGATCTGCCGCAGCTGGTGCAGGGGGTTGCCCTGATGCCGGGGACCGGGGAATACGCGCTGGCCAGCACGCCGGTGCATTACGACCATGGGCCGGGACAGGCCAGACCCGCCAATTCGCACAGCCCCTCGGGGGAGACCGATCTGGTCACCTCGCTGACGACCCTTGGCGAGGAGCTGCCCGCCTGTGGCGCGGCCTCGCTGATTGTGTCGTGGTTTGGCAATGATCTGCGCTGCGGCGTGTGTAGCGTCAAACCGAAGGTGGAGCGCCAGCATATCGAGGGGGCGAATATGCCCTGGTCGGTGGCCGGGCTGACCCGGACGGAGGCCGAGCTGATCGCGCGGCAGGATGACAGACCCATATACGGCGGCACCCCCACCGATGCCTCGGTGATCGAGGCCATTCGCGCAATGCAGGCGCAGGGCAAGCGGGTGATGTTCTATCCGTTTATCCTGATGGATCAGATGGCGGGCAATGATCTGCCAGATCCCTGGAGCGGTGAGCCGGGTCAGGCGCATCTGCCCTGGCGCGGGCGGATCACCCTGTCGCTGGCACCGGGCCAGCCCGGCAGCCCCGATGGCACGGCTATGGCGCGGGCTGAGGTGCAGCAGTTCTTTGGCACGGCAACGGCGGCGGATTTCACTGTGGCTGACGGGAGCGTCACCTATAGCGGCCCGTTGGAGGATTGGGGGCTGCGGCGCTTTATCCTGCATAATGCCGCGCTTTGTGCCGCGGCGGGCGGGGTTGAGGCGTTCTGCATCAGCTCGGAGATGCGCGGGCTGACCCAGATCCGCGATGAGGCAGGCTTTCCTGCGGTGGCAGAGCTGCGGGCGCTGACGCAGGAGGTGCGCCAGATCCTCGGGCCGGATACCAAGATCGGCTATGCCGCCGACTGGTCGGAGTATTGGGGCTACCAGAGCCCGGAGGGGGATCGCTATTTCCACCTCGATCCGCTCTGGGCGGATGAGCAGATCGATTTCATCGGCATCGACAATTACATGCCGCTGTCCGACTGGCGCGAGGGGGAGGATCATCTGGACGCCCGGGCCGGGGCGCCGGGCATTCATGATCTGGAGTATCTGCGCGCCAATATCGAGGGCGGCGAGGGCTATGACTGGTATTACCACTCGCCCGAGGCCGAGGCGGCCCAGATCCGCACCCCGATCACCGATGGCGCCTATGATGAGCCGTGGATCTGGCGCTACAAGGATCTGCGCAGCTGGTGGTCCAAACCGCATCATGACCGGATCAACGGGCAACGTGCCGCGCTGCCCACCGCATGGGAGCCGCAGAGCAAACCGATCTGGTTCACCGAACTGGGCTGTGCCGCCATCGACAAGGGCACCAACCAGCCGAACAAGTTTCTGGATCCCAAAAGCTCGGAATCCAAACTGCCGAAATTCTCCAACGGGCAGCGCGATGACATGATGCAGCTGGCCTATCTGCGCGCGTTGCTGGGCTATTGGCAGGAGGAGGGGAAAAACCCCGTCTCCGAGGTCTATGGCGGCCCGATGCTGGATATGTCGAACGCCTATGTCTGGGCCTGGGACGCGCGCCCCTTTCCGGTGTTTCCCAATGCGGTGGAGGTCTGGAGCGACGGCGAGAATTACCTGCGCGGCCATTGGCTGAACGGGCGGGTGGGGCAGCGCACGCTGGCCTCGGTGCTGGAGGAGATCTGTGCCGCCTCGGGTGTTGCGGCGATTGATGTCAGTGACCTGCCTGCGCTGGTGCGCGGCTATGCGATCAGCGATGTCGGTGAGGCCCGCGCCGCGCTGCAACCGCTGTTGCTGCGCCACGGGGTGGATGCCATCGAACGCGATGGTCTGCTGCGGTTTCGCCTGCGCAATGGGCGACAGGACGCAGCGCTTGATCTGGCGCAACTGGTTGAGGGGCAGGAGCTGGACGGGGTGCTGGAACAGACCCGCGCGCCGGAGGCTGAGCTGGCCGGACGGATGCGGCTGCGCTTTGTCGAATGGGGCGGGCGCCATGATCTGCGCGGCGAGGAGGCGGTGCTGCCCGATGAGGCGACCCATGCGGTCAGCGACAATGAGCTGCCGATGGCGCTGACCCGCGCCGAGGGGCGGCAGGTGGTCGAGCGCTGGCTGAGCGAGGCCCGCATGGCCCGCGATACCCTGCGGCTGGAGCTGCCGCCCTCCGCCATGGCGCTGGGCGCGGGCGATGTGATCCGCCTGCCGCTTGCCGGGGCAGAGGCAGGCCCGGAGGTAGGCTCAGAGGCGGGTGCGGAGGTCGGCAGCGGTGCGCAGGCCCGTTACCGGATCGACCGGGTCGAACAGGGCGCGGCGCAGCTGATCGAGGCGGTGCGGATCGAGCCGGAGAACTACCACCCGGCACCAGTGCCGGAGGAACTGCCCGGTGTCACCGCCTTTGCGGCACCGGTGCCGGTGCTGCCGCTGTTCATGGACCTGCCGCTGATTGGCGGCGATGAGGTGCCCCATGCGCCGCATCTGGCAGTGACGGCGCAGCCCTGGCCGGGGAGCGTTGCCGTATACGGCGCACAGAGTGATGCGGATTATGCACTGGAGGAGGTGCTGGCCGCCGCTTCAACCATTGCCATCACCAATACGGTGCTGCCTGCGGGCGCGCCAGGGCGCTGGGAGCGGGGCGACGATCTGGAAGTTGATATGATCTCTGGCCAATTGCAGAGCCGGGACCGGCTGGCGGTGCTGAATGGCGCCAATCTGGTGGCCATCGGCGATGGCAGCCCCGGCAATTGGGAGCTGATGCAATTTGGCGAGGCCGAGCTGATCGCACCGGGGCGCTATCTGCTGCGCGACCGGCTGCGTGGACAGCAGGGCAGCGATGCGCGGATGCCGGTGGCCTGGCCGAAGGGCTCTTATGTGGTGGCGCTGGATGGCACGCCGCAGCAGATCACACTGGCTGCCAATCAGCGCGGCCTCAGCCGTCACTACCGTATCGGCACCGCCCGGCGCCCCTATGATGATCCGAGCTATGTGCATCTGGAGGCGGCCTTTGCGGGTGAAGGGCTGCGCCCCTATGCGCCGGTGCATCTGCGCCAGAAAGGCGTGTTGGGCAGCGGCGCGGTCGGGCTGGACTGGATCCGCCGCAGCCGCATCGACGGCGACCGCTGGGATCTGGCGGAGATCCCGCTGGGCGAGGATCTGGAGCGCTACCGCCTGCGGATCCTGCGCGGCGGCGAGATTCTGCGCGAAGAATTGCTGGACGCTCCCGGCTGGAGCTATCCGCTGGCGGCCCAGACAGCGGATGCGGTGGTGCCGGGAGATCGCATCGAGGTGGCGCAGGTCTCGGCCCGCTACGGGGCTGGTGCGGTGACCGCCCTGCGGCTGGTCTGAGGCGGGGCGGGGATGCGACGGCCTATCCTGTCCGGTGATATCACCAGCACCGCCCGCGCCCTGCTGGCGGTGGCCCCGGCGCAGCGGCGCGCGCTGTGCCAGCGGATCTTTGCCGGGGCGGCGCAGGCGGTGCGCCATCTGCGCCGCCACCGGCGGCTCTGCCCGCGCTGGGGCGATGGCTCCCTGAGTGCTGCGGCGCGGAAATTCCCGCTGGCGGATGAGCCGTTTTATGACGCGCCGGACTATCTGACCTGTACCCGGCTGGTGCTGGCTGAGCTGGCGCGTCATATCAGGCATAATCCGGGCTAGCGGCTGCCAAGCTGCGCCACCGGATGCCTTGTCATGCGGCTGTTGCGGCGCCTCAACGACGCTGGCAGCGTCTGTGCCGGGCGGCCATTTGACAGCCTGTGGCACTGTCAATATCGGGCCTGCACAGCCCCTGTGCATCGGGGCACGGGAACTGGTGCGGCGGGTGATCACCAATAAAAACAATGGGCTGTCGGTGTATGACTGCGCAGCCGGGGCAAAAGATCAGCAGATCCGATGGCTCTCATCACGGATTTGCGGTTGGCCTTTTTGCGCTGGTGGAGGTACTCTGGTTGCAACACAGGAGGCAGAGCTATGCTTGAGACGCGCCAGGCCGTCAGTTCCGTTGATCCCGTCTGGGATCAGATCACCACCGAGGCGCAGGACGCCGTGCGCCGCCAGCCGCTGATGGGCGGGCTGATCCATGCCTGCATCCTGCATCATACCTCGCTTGAGAAGGCGCTGTCCTATCGCATCGCGGCGAAGCTCTGCTCCAATGAGATGTCGATGGTGATCCTGCGCGAGATCGTCGACCGGGCCTATGACGAAAACCCGGATCTGATTGCCGCCGGGCGCGCCGATCTGATGGCGGTCTATGAACGCGATCCCGCCTGCCACCGGCTGTTGCAGCCGATCCTCTATTTCAAGGGGTATCAGGCGGTTCAGGCCTATCGGGTGGCGCATTGGCTGTGGCAGCAGGGCGATTACGATCTGTCCTATTTCTTCCAGATGCGGATTTCGGAGATCTTTGGCGTTGATATCCATCCGGCGGCCAGAATTGGCCGGGGCATCATGATCGACCACGCGCATTCCATCGTCATCGGCGAGACGGCGGTGGTTGGCGACAACGTCTCCATGCTGCATTCGGTGACCCTGGGCGGCACCGGCAAGGAAGAGGAAGACCGGCACCCGAAGATCGGCAATGGCGTGCTGATCGGTGCTGGCGCCAAGGTGCTGGGCAATATCAAGGTGGGCCATTGCAGCCGTATCGCGGCAGGATCGGTGGTGCTGGCCGAGGTGCCGCCCTGCAAGACCGTTGCGGGCGTGCCGGCCAAGATTGTCGGTGAGGCCGGCTGCGACCAGCCGTCGGTCAGCATGAACCAGGTGCTGGGCGGCGACAAGCCGCAGTAGCCCGCGCCGCTTTACAGGTCTGGGCATGGCGGGCGGTGCGCGTGCCGCCATCGGTGCATTTGTGAGTATTTTTGGAAAAATGACGATGGAGAGCGGCAGCGCTGGCGGCCCCTTTTTTGGTGGGGTGTGGGTGGTGCGAATGGTTGCCAGTCGGGTAAGTCGCTGTCACAGCCCGAAGCGGACTTGCGGCGATGCGGCGGCAGGGCTGCCGCGAAACTTTATCGGGGCGCTTCTGCCAGACGACGTTAAGCTGCCCAACGTAGGTATGGCCGCCTCATGTCAGCTAGAGGCCGGTTCGGCGAGAAGCTGCACTTCAAGTTCTTCCTGCCGCAGGCGGAGTTTTCTCTGATCGGCTTCGAAATCCTTCAGGGCATGCCGCCGGATATCGGTCGCAATCTGGCCTTCGGCGCTTCGCCTTGCGTCTAAATCCACCGGTTCTTCCGTCATCTCTTTGTCCTCTAATACATCAGCGTTCGGCCGCGGCCGTCAGGCCGGGGGCGGGAGGAGGCGTGCTCCCAGCCGACTCTCCGGCCTCCATTCCTCTCAGAAACCTGAAAAGTTCGCTGTCCGTTGTCAGAACCAGCGTCGTTCCCCCTGAAATCATGTCCTTGTAGGCCTGCATTGTCCGGGTGAACGCATAGAATTCGGCTGCTTGGGCGTCGGTGTTGTAGGCTTTTGCGTAGATCGCAGCCGCCGAGGCGTCAGCCACGCCGCGGATTTCCTCGACGGCGCGATACGCTTCGGACTGTATCTTGTTCAGGTCGCGCACCCGGTTGCCGCGGATCCGCGCGGCTTCGCCGTTACCTTCGGAAAGGAAACGTTCAGCGATCTGGCGGCGCTCTGAGATCATGCGGTCGTAAATCTTCGGACGCACACTCTCGTTGTAATTGATCCTTTTGAAACGGATATCGAGAAGCTCGATCCCAAAAACGCGAACCTTTTCTGAGGCGGCTGCGAAAATCTCCTGTTCAACAAGTGCACGGCCTTTCTGGATAGGAACCAGAGAACCTATGTCCTGCGCGCGCTCCTCATCGGTCAAAAGCGTGTCCCGCAGCGGGGTCCGGCCCTTCGTGGTCCGGATAATCTCTATTAGCTCGTGTTTGGCGACGGCATTGCGGGTTTCGCTGCCGAGAATATCGTCTAGACGGGATTGCGCGCTGCGCTCATCGCGCAGCCGCAGAAAATACTGCAACGGGTCGGTTATTTTCCAGCGGGCGAACAGATCGACGGATATGTAGAGCTTGTCCTTGGTGGGCATGTCAGAAGGATTGCCGTCCCACTCAAGAACCCGGCGGTCGATCCGGTTGACGTCCTGAACGATAGGCAGCTTCAGCTTTAAACCAGCCGTTATGACTGGTTCGCCCACAGGTTTACCGAATTGGGTGATAATAGCCTGCTCGACTTCGCCAACTGTGTAGAGGGAACCGGAGGCAATCACGCCGGCAGCAACCGCAATCCCTGCGAAGAGCCCCAATCTGATGTTCATGACGGATCCTCCTGAAGCCTGTCGAGGTTCAAAAGCGGCAGGATGCTCGCAGTCGATCCGTCGACAATGATTTTTGACAGGATGCTGGGCAGAACATCCTGGAGGGTTTCTATGTATATCCGCCGCCTCGTGACTTCAGGCGCCTTTACGTATTCGGCCAAAAGCGCGGTGAACCGCGCTGCGTCGCCTTCCGCCTCGTTGATGCGTTTCAGGCGATAACCGTCAGCCTCGCGGATCCGCTGATCTTTCTCGCCTTCGGCCAGCGGAATGACTTTGTTGTATTCGCGGCGCGCCTCATTGATCAGGCGCTCCTTTTCCTGCTGTGCCTGGTTGACCTCATTGAACGACGCCTGAACCGGTCCCGGCGGGTTGATGTTCTTCAGCTGCACCTGGTCGATGCTGATACCCATGGCGTATTTCGTGGACAGAGCCTGCATCTTGAGAAGCGCCTCGCTTTCGATCTCCTGACGGCCGATGGTGATGACCTCGTCAACGGTGCGGTCGCCAACAACCTCTCGCATCACGGACTCAGAGACGTAGCGCAAAGTCGCGCTTGGCTCGCGTACCTCGAACAGGAATTTCAGGGGGTCAGAGATCCGGTACTGAACCACCCATTCCACGAGCGCAGCATTCAGATCTCCCGTGACCATTTCGGTTTCGCGCCGGCCGTCTGACGGGCTCTGGAAGGGATCACTCCGGCCCGGAGTTGTGAACCCGAATTCCTGCTTCAGCTGCCGTTTCACGGGCACCAGCGTGGCAACGTCGATGCCAAGCGGGAATTTGAAATGCAGGCCAGGCGGAACCTCAGCAGTGTATCTGCCAAAACGCTGGACAACGGCGACAGAGTCGCTCGGGACTGTGTAATATGAAGACCAGGCCGCAACCGCTGCCAAGACTATCGCTCCTGCGACCAGTATGCCCTTCACAGGGGGCCGCCCATCAGGGAGCAATCCGCCCAGCCGGTCGCGGCCTTGACGAAGAATTTCGTCGATATCGGGCGGATTGCGCTTCTGTCTGCTTTGCCATGGCCCACGGTCTTCCGGGCCGCCGTTCTGGTCAGGCATATCGTTTCCTCTCCTGGTCTCTCAAACCGGCATCCGATACAGACCTTTGACGCCAAGGCGCCTGCGCGCGGCTTATTCCCTCTGTGTCGGCATTCCTTCGTTCTCCGCGGCCTGGATTGGTGAATTTTCCGTTGGCAATTCACCCGCTATAGCCGCATCCGGCGCCTCTTTGTGCGCCTGAGATGCGCCCCCGCCCGAGTAAAGGTTCCGCAGCTGAGTTTCGGAGACCCCGTCGGCCACCATCACCAGCCGGACCATCGGGTCAGAAAGCATTTCTTCCAGGAAATATTCGGCCAGTTCTTTTCCGGTGAGCTTGTCCTTTGCCAGGGCGTCATCGAGGTCGGCCAGCGAAACGGTCAAGGTTCTCGCCAGCCCGGGGTGGAATTCCCTGGGATGCAACTTCACGGCGACAGAAGCTCTCCAAGTCTCAGGCTGCAGGCTGTCGGGAGGTGAACACAGTTCCGTTTCAATGTCATATTCTCCGGCAGGGAGCGTTTCGCTGAAGCCCGGAACGTTGAAAGGCCGGGCAAAGACCGCAATGGATTTTCTAACTGCCTCGTTCATGGGTGGCGTCCTCTCATCGAAGCGACAAGCGGGCCAAGGCTGCGGCTACTGACGCAGTGCCCTTGTCGTGGTAGTCCCCGTGGAAAACACCGTCCACCTTGACCTCCCAGATTCCATTCCTCTTCCGGGCACGAACGCGCTCCGCCTTCGCAGTTGGACGATAGGGGTGTGTCGAAATTTGGATATCTTCCGGTTTGTGCAGTGGCTTATCGAGCACGCTGGAGCTTGCGGCCTTTGGCAAATGCGGTTCTCCAAGAGCCATTACGGTGCGAATGAATTCCTCTGCATAATCATCCGCGTTTCGGTGGTCATGCTCATGCCTCACCATGGCCATTGGCTCAACAAAACGCTTCTTAAGGTGTTCAAGGAAACGCGGTTCCGTGCGGGACATGTAAGCAATGAGCGACTGGAGAATCCGTTCATGGGCCAGAACGCGCCGTTCAAGATCTGTCATTTCAGGCAGAGATGGTAACATGGCACTGTTCATCCTTCATTGATCGTGTTTTCCGGGCGCTCCGACGACTTTTCGACGTCAAGGGCTGCAAGACAGGCCTGCGCAATGTCCCGGTCCGGAAACTCGGTTCCCGGGACCGTCGCCCAACCGGCTTTCATGAGGGCATCCCGCTGCCGGTAGGTAGCAACGGCCCTGATCGCTGCCAGCTTTGCGTCGCGTTCCGCATCGGTTCGGGCCATGTCCAGACAGACCGGGACCAAAGCCGTGACTACATTGTTGCGGGACATGGTCACGGCCATGCCGTGTGACGTTCCGCCGGTCACCCAGCCGCCCCAGGTAAATCCGCCGATGCCTAATAATGCGCCACCTATCACGGCGCCGTAGAGGCCGGGTTTAAGCCATTCGGGAGTGTACATTGTGAATCCTCCAGCGGGGAAAGCGCCGCCTCGCTATCTTCAAGTGTTGCGTTTCGGGTCTTGGCCTAGCGCTGCTTCCAGGTCGGTCCAGGTAATTGGCCGCAACTCTGTGCGGCCCGGCAAACGCCCCTTGCCGTGGATGGTCAGGTAAATCGCCGTTCTGCGGTAAGCCGTGAAACTCAGCCCTTCGATAAGCTCCTCCTCGACCAGCACTTCGTATTCGCCGGAAGGCAGTTCGTCCGGATATCCGGGCAAGGTAAAAGGCTGCGGGAAAGTCACGGTGGATCTGATTGATCGCAAGGCCATCACCGGTCTCCGCGATATGTGCATGTCTGCCGCGCTGCCTTGGCTGCAGCATCCCGGTTGCCGAGAGGCAGCCAAACTTTGCGGCCCTCCTACATTACCCCGGAACCGGGCGGTGCGTGCTGACCCATGTTAGCGCCGCTGGGGTCCTGACCGCTCTGGCATACGCGGACCAAACCTTCGGCTAGACTTCAGAGGACTGGAGACCGGCTGATCTGCGTCAGCGCGTGCGTCGGGCAATGCGGGTATGATCGGAGTTATCCGAAGCTTGTTACCCGGCAGGCGGCAGCCCGGTTCTTCGGGAACAGCCGCTTCCCGATCCGAACACCGAAAAAGGGAGGATATGCCGATGCCAGCCGCTGGCATTCTTCAACCCCACAGCCCTGAGTTTGACCGCTTATTGCAAGCCTTCGTTGGCGAGGACCGGAATGGCAATGCTGTTACGGTTCTATCGGCCCTCGCGCGGCTTGAACTCGAACCTTGGGAGGAGGCAGCCGCGCTTGCCGCGTTGGAGAAAGAGGTCGCAGGCTCGCGACTGGAGATGCTGCTGTCGCAATGCCGCGACGTGCCCGCACTCAAGCAGGATAGCGGAACGCTCGCGCGGAAACTGACCCTCCTTCTCCCCAAACGCAAGCGCTTGATGGCTGTTTCTGGCGCCGCAGAAAACGGGCCGACGAATTTGTCTGGGTTGATCTGGGCGGTACTGACGATCCTCTTTCTGATTTTGCAGTTAATACTCACAGGCACTCCGGGGACGGGCCAATGATGTCAGGCAAAACACGGGACGGCGACCGCAGTGATGGTAAGGACTATGCGGTGCTATGGGATCTGGAGGAGCGGTGCTGGACCAGCGGCGCGGACAGCGCCCGCACCGTGACTGCAAAAAATGCAGTGATGATACTTCCCTATCCGCCAGGCATTCTTCAGGGCGGGCAGATCCTGGAGCATGTGAAGAAAAACACGGGCTGGCGAACCGTGGAAATGAAAGACCGCAGCCAAATCAGGCAAGGGGCCGTTGCTGTGCTCGCCTACCGCGTATTCGCCGAGAAGTCAGGCTTGCCAATCTATGAGGCGCTCTGCGCGTCCACATATCTGCTGGACAACGGCCGGTGGCTGCGGCTGTCACATCAGCAAACCCCCACCACCTGACGCTAGCGGGATGAACCCTCACCTCGGGGCGATATCTTTAACGCACTTCTCGGCATGTGAAACGGCTCCTGAGCTCTTCGTTCAAAGATCATCAGCCAGAAGATGCGGACCCGCCCCAAGCTAACCTGCATCAGTGCTGCGGAGCAGAGAAGATGGGTACATGGCTGCGTGCCTGCCGAATCTCCGGCGGCACTCATTTCCGAGCAGCAGAGAAGCACGGGATGCGTGCGGTTCCTCAAATGGACTGCATTGCACTGCGTGCCCTATTCTCGGAATGTCCAAGAAAGGACAATCCAATGACACCCGAACAGACCAATGCCGCCGAGAAGATGACCTCGGTCAAAGCAGCCTGTGACAAGGCAATCGCCGGCCCCAAAAAAGACCGGGCTGTGAAGCACTACCAGGCGGCCGAGAAGGCACACGCGGCGAAGAACCACGCAGAAACGAACAAGGAACTGGACGCGGCTAAAAAAGCGCTTTCGTGATACTCCTTTGCTTTAAATGAAGATCGGGCCGCCCCAGGTTGTTCCGGGGGGAGGGGCGGCCTTTTTCATTTCAAGAGCGGGCCGGTCTGATCCAGATACGCCGGATCGAACCCCGAAAACTCTACCAGCCCGTCATAATTGCCGAACGTTACACGGCCGTCCCGAAATGTCAGCAGGCCGCGTTCGCGAAGCTGCCGCAAGACGCGGTTCACATGGACGGCGCTTAGGCCGAGCGCGTCAGCAAGATGATACTGTGTCAAAGGGCAGACGTAGCCTTTCTTGCTCCCCATTCCGACCAGCTTCAGCCTTGCCCCCAATTCCAGCAGAAAATGCGCCATGCGTGCATCCGCAGCGCGGCGGCCAACTCCTACGAGATGCTCGACCACCATGGCTTCGTCCCGTGATGCCGCCCAGAGAATTGCTGCCGCGAGGCGAGGCGTCTTCTCGAAGGCTTCCAGAAGGTCGTCCGCAAAGACCTCTGCCGCCTGAATCTCCGTGACCGGCTCGAAGCTATGGTCGGACGTGCGCAGCAGCACGCTGCGCAATCCAATAAAGTCCCCCGGTATCTGGAAATCCACGATCTGGCGGGTTCCGTCCGGCTGAAGCTTGTAGGAACATACCCAGCCGGCGGCCAGAATATAAGCGGCCTGATCCGACTGCCCCTGATGCACGAGATCACGCCCCGCCAAAAAGGACCGGCGGCGCAGATGCAAACGCTTCAAGACGCCCAATTCATCTTCAGACAATGCGACGAAGACTTGCAGCTTCCGTGTAAGCGGGCTTTCTAAGATATCTGTCAACGGGGCCTCTCAAGCTGGAAAGAAACTCCAGACGCAATCGCGCACAGACTGCTTTCGGTTAGCCCAGCATACCATTTTTCTGCGAAGATGCTTGGGACAAGCGAGGCCAGTCTGCTGCGCGATGTTTTACCGTCACCGGAAGGATACAATAAAATGCTCAGCGAGAAAGACTTCTCGGGAATGGCTGCCCTCTCGATCTGCGAAGCACTGCTGCTGGCGATGAACGATCACAAGCTCCTGCCCGAGCGCGAGATCGTGGGTATCCTGCGGGACGCTGCAAAGACGCATGAAAACGCAGCTGTTACTGATGGCGAGATAGAGGCGCATCGAGCCGTAGCGGGTCTCATCAACCGGATCATTGCTGGCGGTAATTCCGTTCGGAGGCCGCCGGGATGATATACTCAATCGCAGCGTGATAGACTTCGCCTATGCCGCTTTCGTCCAACTCGTACAATGCACGGGGCCGACAGCCAGGTCAGTAGGACATGCCGGGTGGCACGGGCCGCAAAGACGGTAACGTCCAATCTGACATTGTCTGACGTCAGCGCCAATGGGACAGTGTAGCGCGATTTGATAAGAGCGGGTTTCCGGCTCATCGTAACCATCATTGAGTGGAGACGAGGCGACGCACTTCCGTATGCGAACGCCCAAGAACGTCCGTACCGAGATGGCCTTCCATGTCCTCGCCGATAAGATCAAGCGAATGATAGCCCCGATCGGGGTACGCGGGCTTCTGACTGCCATTCCGGCCTGATGGGCGGTGCTCAACTCAAGCTGCACCGCAGAAAACGCCACAAAAGCGCGGATTCAGCCCTCTCCGGCGTATAAGACGCTAAAGTGTTCCTGGATCCGGCTGCCTCCCCAAAATCGACTGAAACATCCTCATCGTCGAGAAACCAGGCGAGTTTCCACAGACCCTCGGCTGAAGCCAGACAAATAGCTGCGGCAAAAGCCTTGGAGCATATACTTTCTTGATTATGAGCATTGTCGCGAAGAGCCTGATCGAACAGTAGTTATGACGCAGCTGGGCGATCTCCAGGCTCTGTCCATTACCTTTGCCGCTGACGCGATATACAAACCTGTGTTCAGCAGTGATCCGGCGGGACCACCAGCCGCTTAAATCGCCTTTGAGAGCCAGTATCCTCTCCTCCCGCTGGAGCCTTGCCTATGGCTCGACAAGTCAGAGGCAAGGCTTTGGGTATGTTTTTTAACGTCTTGGCTTCCTAGATCTCGACGCTCTCGGAAATTGACAAGGCATCTTCCAGGTCAACCCCTAAGTAGCGGACTGTGCTATCCATCTTGGTATGCCCGAGAAGGAGCTGAACCGCTCGAAGGTTCCCGGTTTTGCGATAAATCTGGGCAACCTTGGTACGCCGCATCGAATGGGTTCCATAGGCGCTTGGCTCCAAGCCAATGGATTTCACCCAATCCCGAACCAGTCGCGCGTATTGGCGTGTACCTATGTGCGGCCGATCGTGCAGTCTTCCAGGCCAAAGAAACTCCGATTTCTTCATTATTGGCATATTCAGCCAGGCCTGAAGCGAAGATCGCGTTCCTTCGGTAATTTCGAACCGAACCGGTTGACTGGTTTCGCTTTGGGTTATGGACGCGCGCTCTTTCACGTGGCCTGCTGCGTAAACGTCAACAACACGCAAACGGACGAGATCACATCCTCTGAGTTTGCTGTCTATTGCCAAGTTGAAGAGTGCCAGATCACGCACCCTATCGGAGAGTTCAAGGCGAACGCGAATTGCCCAGACATGCTTGGGACGCAAAGGACGTTTTTGGCCTATGATACGCCCTTTGTTCCAGGGAGCGTGACGCATACGAACTGCGGGAAGGTTAGGAATTGACATAGTTGGTCCTCCGACCACCGCAACCCTCCACATCCTTGTCATTTCGCCAACGGTCTATGGATAGCATTTGAAGTCCATCCGTAGGTCGAAAGACTTCAAAGTATTCTGCGTTAGAGGGTAATAGTGCGAAAAGGTCTGCTTTGCTTCGCTGCAATGCAGCAAAGTGGCGACCGGGCAAGAAAGAAGCTCCGACTTTGCAAAGCCCGTTTCTGCGCACCTCTACCCCTGGTGCTGACTGCAGCACTGAAGGCAGCGCGCCAAGGCGGTTCAACGGCCGCTTTTCGGAAGCCGGCCAGGATATTTTGCAGCGGCAGCATCTTTTACATGACGCCCCCGCCAATGACCGCTCCGGGCTGCCTGGCGTCGTCTGGTAGAAGCGTCCTGGTGAAGTTTCGCTGCAACCCTGCCGCCGCAACGCAGCAAGTCGGTAGTGAGCCCAGATTGACCGATGCTGCACATCTTGCAAATGTCTGCTATCAGAAATGCAAGCGATCGAGCCAACCATTTTGAATGGGTGTCGTAATTGATTTGCAAATCTTGATTGGCCGGATATTCAGCGGTGAGAACAGGTGCATAAACAGCTTTCCATACTGATGATTTCTCTGGGGGCGACTTTGGCCAATGCAGAGGAGTTCTGTGTTGTACCCGTAGCGGGAAGCGAGCCCAAGCTACCAGTGGAATTTGAACAGCCATACCGGATTGCAACGTCTCCACGTACCGTTCCTGGTTTTGATGGGATGATCGTGAAGGCATTGAATCGCCATGAGCTTTATGAGTTCAATGGCTTAAGCCTGTCCCTAGTGGAGGAAGATTTTCCGCATGTCTGGGGATTCGCGTTCGAGCACGGTATCCACGTCGGGCCGGATGGAGAGGCTTTCGGGTTTGGCTCTCGTCCGCGAGTGATTTTTCGACTTGGTTCTAATGAATCGAGTTGGGAACCTATAGAAACCACTCAAGGCTATGAGCGCGCGTTTTTTGACCAAAGTGTCGGTGACGTTTACTGGCAGGCAACTTCGTCAGACCCAATGAAGTGGATCAAAGCCAGCGGTGCCAGTGAGGAAGTTGATCTGCCGGTTTTCAACGGCGACCAAACAGTCTCCATCCGGACTATTGGTGAGATCAATGGTGCTTTGGCTTTGACGGGGCCACTCAGTTCAACGCCGCGAGAAAGCAGTTCGCTGTGGTTCCGACCGCTTTCCGGGGAGTGGACCAGAATCTCAGTAGACCTACCTGAAGGACAACGTCTGCTTCCTACCTTTCAGGATGCCAAAGTTGAGGTGGGCAACGGAATTATTCGAATTTTTCCTTCCAACAACGCCTTTGAGCCCCTAATCTTTCGCGTCTTCGGAGACGACCTAAAGCTTGTTGCAAGCCTTCCCGCAGGAACTTGGGAATACCATGCGGCAAGTGGAAATTGGATCGGTAGGGTTGGACCATGGTCTCACTCGAGAAAGACGAGCTTTGGGTTGTGGCAGAAAACACCTGAAACGCTGCCGCCACACTTCCTCATGCTAGGCCCAGATGAAACGGAGGCGCACCTCATTCCAGGCCTCACTTCACAAAGTGACGTGGTTGGAAAAAGAATCTTTTATCACCCTAGCCCGATATC
This sequence comes from Phaeobacter sp. JH20_34, assembly GCF_048056095.1. NCBI lineage: Bacteria > Pseudomonadati > Pseudomonadota > Alphaproteobacteria > Rhodobacterales > Roseobacteraceae > Phaeobacter > Phaeobacter sp. JH20_34. The sequence goes on from NZ_JAYMWT010000004.1 coordinate 654,930, forward strand.
CATTCCTGAAGAAACTCGAGTGTTCGTGAATGCAGGTGAGGGCATCATGGTTCTCGATGGCGCCTCGTTGTCTCAAATTCAGATGTGGCCGTATGAGAAGATTGGTGAACACCCTGACGTTAAATCGTTGGGGGGGGTGACCTTCATCCAGTCTGAGCGTGGAGTATTTGTCCTGAATGACAACCTTTCGCTCCATAGGGTTGCGAACTTCCCAGTGGAAGCTCCTTGGCGACATGAAGTCAGAATTGACTATGTCGAAGCTTGGCAAACCTATCTTGTCACCGACAAACGATCAGGTGAGATCTACGTTTCAAAGGATATGGAACGCTTCACAAAGCTCGAGTCCGAGCAACGGGTCACCGGTGTTGTTGGGTTGTTACCTGAACCGACTTCGGTCTTGGTCATAGGAGAGGATCAACTGTACGCGGTTAAGCAAGGCTGTGCCCCCTAGTGGGCTCTCTCACGAGATTACATCCAGAGCTATGTGGCAAACTTAAAAGCAGTAATTGGCACAAATGCAGCGAAAGATCACTTTGTCCCGCATCCCTTCCGTTCGATGATGGTTGGTGGCTGCACCTGCGGCGAAGGTCCGCTCCTTTCATTGCTCGTGCAGCATGGGATCGCCGTCCGACTGCCAGCCCCCGAGATTTTGCAATGGTCACTAACTGCGCTCCGCCGCCTCCGGTGCAACCCGCAGAATCCCATGAAGCAACTTGGCCCTGCCGAGCGTCCGCTTCCGGGAATTTGGCCGCAGACCTTTGCACCTGCGGCGATACCAGCGCCGGGCCTGGCACGGCCGTCTGCTTTGGGCTGGCTGGTGTCATCTGGTAGCTTGCTTGTGGTACGAGATCTACTGCAACCCTGCCGCCGCATCGCCGCAAGTCGGTAGTGAGCCCATATCTAACCGGTGCTGCAATCAGCTCGAATGGCCGCATCGCTATTTTGCTGCGAATTTCGACCGTGAAAGCCGGTTGCCCCGTGTTTCAGGTGCGGACGTATTGTGACGCCGCGTCCTGGGCCGCTGAATAATCCCAGGCCGTGCCGTTTGCCTTCATCGCGTCATTGACCACCTGTTTCATGGCAAGCCGGTCCCAGACGTCGGATTTGATTTTCTCCAGATCGAAATAGCCGCCGGTGATTTCGCGGTTCAGCCTAGCTTCGATTTCGGTATAACCGGGATCGCCTGCCAGGTTGTTCCATTCACCGGGATCTTGCGCCAGGTTGTATAGCTGCGGCGCTGAGCCGTGGCAGTAATGATATTTCCAGTCGCCCAGCCGCACCATAAAGCTGGGGCGCATGATCCCTTCGCCGTGGTATTCGGAAATCACTGGAATGACATCAAGACCGGCCCCGTGAATAGCTGGCAGCAGGGATCGGCCTTCCAGCCGCCGCACCGGTTCCTGCCCGGCGATATCAATCAGGGTTGCGGGCAGATCCAGCAAGGAAACCGGCGTGCCGATTTGCCGGGGCTCAGCCCCCGGAATGTCTATGAACATCGGGATCCGGGCGGACCATTCATATAGGCCCCTTTTCTGGATCATGCCCTTTTCCCCCAGCATTTCACCGTGATCCGATGTGACGATGACGATCGTTTCTTCGCGCAGGCCGCTGTCTTCGAGAACCTCCAGAAGCTCGCCGATTTTGTCGTCTACATAATGGGCCAAGGCGGCAAAGCCGCGGCGCATCGCAATCAGGTTTGCCGGATCGCGGATCTCATCGCCCCGGATATGCAGCCCGTGCCAGCGGCGCAAAGCGAGATCATAGTCAGAATACCTGGCATCCATGTCATCAGGATAGTCAGGCAGCGGGATATCTGCATCCTTGTACCTCTCCCAGTACTTCTTGGGGACCTTGTAGGGCGGATGGGGGTTGGTAAAAGAGACTGTCAGCAGCCAGGGATTATCCGGGGCGTTGCGCAGAAACTCCAGCGACTTGAAATGGGTCTCTTCGTCATATTGAAGCTCCTTCGACCAACCCGGCCCGATGTTTTCGGCCAGGTATTGCGGGGTGAAGTCAAAGGCTTTGAAGTTCGGATCGTTTTCCGGAGGCAGCGGGTAGGACCAGATGAACCCCGACGGATAAACGTCCGTATTCAGGCGGCGCTGGAACCCGTGCAGCTGATCGGCGCCGATGAAATGCATTTTCCCCGATAGAACCGTCTCATACCCGGCATTGGTCAGATAATGCGCAAAGGTCGGAATGAAGCTGTGATAGGGGTCGCCATTGTCATAGCAGCCGGTGGTCGAGGTATAGAGCCCCGTCATGAAACAGGAGCGGGCGGGCACGCAGATCGGGCTGGGCGTATAGGCATTGGTGAAATTGGCCGAACGCCGGGCCAGCGCGGTCATGTTTGCCGTCCTCGCGCCGGTGCCGCCGCATGCCTCAAGCATGAAGGGCGTCATCTGATCGGCCATGATCAGCAGGATGTTCGGTTGCTTTGTCTTGGTCATGCAGAGGTCTCGCAGGGGCTGGTTGAGAAATCGGGAAAGAGATCCGGGGACAGAACGCCCGAAATGTGGCTGCACAAAAACCGCGCGTTGCCGCGGCGCATGGCGGATATGATCCGGCTGCGGCTTGCCTTCAGCGCGGCCGCATCCGCCCACCAGGGGCACAGGCCCGGATCGGCAATTTCGGCCGCCACATGAAACAGATCTGCCAGAAAATACAGGACCTCGCCATCCGAGGAAACACGCACCACGCGATGGCCCGCGGTTTCACCCGGGGCGTCGAGCAGGCGGATTTCCTCCGGCAAGGGTACGGCGCTTTCACCCAGATCCAGCAATCCGCGCCGGTACAGCATTTCAAGTGACGCAGGGTCGGCGGCATCGCCATCGGCCCGTTGCGCTTCAGGTGTCAGCGTGCCGCCGGCCCAGTCTTGCGGCGGCAGAACATGCCGCGCCGTTGGGAAGGCAGGTTCATTGCCGGGGCCGGCCACACCGCAGAAATGGTCGTGATGCCCATGTGTCAAAAGGACATGTGTTATACGCCCCGGGGAAATTCCGGCCTCCTCCAGGCGCTGCCCTATGCTGCCGCCTGCAGATCCGGTTTCCGGGTAGCACCGGGGATCGCAGGCATCGATCAGAACTGAAATGCCAGGCCCGCCGACATGCAGGCAGTTCACCGGCAGCCGTGTTTCGCCGCCCGCACCAGCCAGCGAGCCCGTCGGAAACCAGCGGCGCTGATCGTCATAGATTTCACCCAGGGGCAGGACCGTGATACGCAGCGCCCCAACCTCAACCCTTTGCACCGGCCAGCCTGTCATCCTTCGACAGCCGCGCGGAATTTCCGGGCGTAATCGCCGCGGTTTTTCACAAACCACAAAGGTTGCTCAGGCTGCCACCAAAGCTTGTCCAGGGCACTGTCCGGATAGCTGGCCGCAAAGAACGCCTGATCCTCCGGCGGCAGCATTTCTCGTGCCCCCTTTGCCGCCGGGTTGGCCCCAAAGGCTGAGGCATACAATGCAGAACCGCTTGGAGTGTTGACCCAGGAAATCCAGTCCTGCGCGGGGCCCGGGTCGGCCCTAGCGCTCAGGACAAAATTCTGCAGGTAGCAACTTGCGCCCTCCGCTGGGGCGGCAAAGGCAAATGGCATTCCCTGCCGCGTCAGGGCCGCCATTGTCGTGTCCCAACTGTAGCCGATCACGCACCCGCCGGAGCGGAAGGCATCAATGCCCTCCTCCTCGCTGAACCAGAAGCGGGCGATATGGCTGGCATGTGCGGAAAGAAACGCGCCGATGACATCGTAATTGGCAATCATCCGGTCCTCAAACGCATAGGAATCGTCAAACGGGAACGGCAGCTTGTCGGCACTTTCCAGCGCCCGCCCGGCGGCGACAAAGGCCGTGTCCTCGCGCAGGGTCAGGCGCCCGGCAAAAACAGGGTCAAACAGCGCCATAAGGCTGGCCTCAGCCCCGTCAAGCGGCGCCTTACCTGTGTGATGCCCGATGCCGGCCCCGCCCCAGAGATTGGGTGAGCCATAGCGCTTGCCCCGGATGATCGTATGGGCATCGGCATGAAAGGCCGGGTCAATCCGTCCGTATCCGGCCCGGTCCTCATCCAGCGCGGCGATCAGCCCGCTGTCAAGCCAGCTGGCCAGCCTGTCGGTGGTCGGGCAGGCGATATCGAAATCTTCGGTTTGCGCCGACGCGTGCATCTCATCCTGATTGCGAACTCCCCGGAAAGTAACCGCAATTCCGGTGTCGCTGGTGAAGCTGTCAAACACTTTGCTCAGCCCCGCATCATACCCTTGCCAGCCCAGAATGTTCAGCATGGTTCCCCCCGCTCCAATCATCGTCTGGCAGCAGATTTGCATGGCCGCAGGCTTCGATAGTACGGTATCCTGCCAGAATGATATGGAATACCGCCAATGCCTCCTAAGAAGCTCGCAGTCTTTGCCGTTCACACCGGGTTTTCACTTTTTGGCTACGGAATCGCGCGTGACTTGATCCGCATGGCCAATGACACCGGCAGCAACGTACAGGTCGAGGTGGTCACCGCCGCCGGCGCCCCAGGCCCGGTGCGCAGCTCCTGCGGAGCGGTGGTCCTGGCAGATCACGGCTGGCCGGTCATTCCACAGGCCGACTACGTGTTTGTCTGTTCGTCCCGTGATCTGTTGCCAGAAGACTCCCACGCGGCCCTGCTCGCGGGCCTGCGGGCGTGCCACCGTCATGGCGGCTGGGTCATTGGCCTTGGCACCAGTATCTTTGCTTTGGGCCAGGCGGGATTGCTGGCGGGCAGGCGGGCTGCGGCACATCCGGCGCAGCTTCCGGCGCTGGAAACCGCGTTTGCCGAAACCTTTTTCACATTCCGGCCCTTTCTGATCGACCAGCGGATTGCAACCTGTGTCGGCGGAGATGCGGTGACAGACCTGATGCTTGAGCTGCTGTCGCAGGCCTTCGACCCTGCAATCGCCGAGAATGTCCGCAGGCATGTGCTGCTCAAACCTGAGCGTTCGGAAACCTTTGCTGCATCCATTGGACTAAAAGGTTCGCTGGAAAGTCTCGACCCGCGGCTCGCCCGCTATATTCAGCTGGTCGAGCAGACCCTCTCAGCCCCAAGGCCCCTGGACGAGATTTGCGCCGCAATCGCTACCTCCAGCCGGACGCTTTCACGGCTGACCCGCGCTGTGTTCGACTGCACCCCAGGCGAGCTGTCAGCCCGGATCCGGCTGAACCACGCCGCCAGCCTGCTGAAGTCTTCCTCCAAGAGCTTGCCGGATATCGCGGAAGCAAGCGGCTACCGAAGCACCCCCCATTTCTCAGAAGCCTTCAATGCGCGTTATAAAATGAGGCCGGGGAAGTACCGGACACTCCAAAAGCAGCCACTGGAGCAAAAAGAATGAATGGTAGAAAAGTCCCGCGCTCCGGACCGTTGCACGCTCGTGGTGAAGGGCCGGAACGGCGGGCTGCGCCGCAGCAGAAACCCTCGGCCAGTTGCGTCAAACGGCTGAGTTTGCAAAGGTCACTATCTGCGCTCTGCTGTCTCTGGCAGCCGTCCAGCTGCGCCCGCGTGGGGGAGGCTTAAGTGGCCTTTTGAGCAAGGCACCCGTTCCACAAAACAAGACACCCGCTCCACAAAAAAGGACCGGAGCGCTGCGCCGGTCCTTTCCTTTTGCTCGTCCGTTGACCTGTGGCGGTTTAGGCCAGCATCATCATCGGGTTTTCAAGGTTGTCCTTGATCGCGTTCAGCAGTTCGGCGCCAAGTGCGCCGTCGATGACGCGGTGGTCGACGGACATGGTCACCGACATGACGGTGGCCACGGCCAGTTCGCCATCCGCACCGACAACCGGTTTTTTCACCCCTGCGCCGACGGCAAGGATGCCTGCGTGCGGCGGGTTCACGATGGCGTCGAAATTGTCGATGCCGAACATGCCGAGGTTGGAGATCGCAAAGCTGCCGCCCTGATATTCATGCGGCGCAAGCTTGCGGTCGCGGGCGCGTTTGGCGAGGTCTTTCATCTCCGTCGACAGCGTCGAGAGTGATTTGGTCTCGCTGTTTTGCAGAACGGGTGTGAACAGGCCGCCTTCGATCGCGACGGCAACCGCCACATCGGAGGCCTCCATCTTCAGTACGCGGTCACCGGCCCAGACGGCATTGGCATCCGGCACGGCCTGCAGCGCCAGGGCGCAGGCCTTGATGATGAAGTCGTTGACCGAGAGTTTGACGCCACGGCCCTCGAGCTGTTTGTTCAGCTCGCTGCGGAACTTCAGCAGCGCATCCAGCTGGATGTCGCGGCGCAGGTAGAAATGCGGCACCGTCTGCTTGGCCTCGGTGAGGCGGGCGGCGATGGTTTTGCGCATGCCGTCCAGTTTGACCTCCTCATAGCTGCGGCCTTCGTACATGCGGGCGACCTGATCGGCGGAGGGGCCTGTGGGGGCGGCGGCTGCGGCAGGGGCTGCGGCGGCTGCCGGAGTGGCTGCTGCCGGGGCGGCGGCGGCCTGTGGTTTGGCGTTTTCCACATCGGCCTTCACGATGCGGCCACGGGGGCCGGAGCCGGAGATGGCGGCCAGATCCAGCCCTTTGTCAGCCGCGATACGGCGCGCCAGGGGCGATGCAAAGATGCGGTTGCCATCGGCGCCCTGCGGGGCTGCGGGCGCGGGTGTTGCCGCAGCGGCGGCCTCTGCCGGCGCCGGGGAAGAGGCCGGGGCGGCTTCCTCGGACGCCGCCGGGGCGGCCTCGTCTGCCGCGGCTGCGGGGGCAGCCGGGGTGGCGCCGATGTCGTCGGCGCTTTCGCCCTCTTCCAGCAGCACGGCGATGGGGCTGTTGACCTTCACGCCTTCGCTGCCTTCGGGGATCAGGATCTTGCCGATCACCCCTTCGTCGACGGCTTCGAATTCCATCGTCGCCTTGTCGGTTTCAATCTCTGCCAGCAGGTCGCCGGAGGCGACGGTGTCGCCTTCCTTCACGAGCCATTTGGCAAGGGTGCCTTCCTCCATGGTAGGAGAGAGGGCGGGCATCAGGATTTCTGTGGGCATCGCTGTCTCTCCTTACCGGTAGGTCACTTGTTTCACCGCTTCGATCACCTCATCGGTGGTGACCAGCGCGTGTTTTTCGAGATTGGCGGCGTAGGGCATGGGCACGTCCTTGCCGGTGCAGGTGATCACCGGGGCATCGAGGTAATCAAAGGCCTCCTGCATCACCACAGAGGAGATATAGCTGCCAACAGAGCCCTGCGGCCAGCCTTCCTCGACGGTGACCAGACGGTTGGTCTTCATCACCGATTTGATGATGGAGCCGGTGTCCATCGGGCGCAGGGTGCGCAGGTCGATGACCTCGGCGCTGATGCCATCCTCGGCCAGTTTCTCCGCCGCTTCCAGCGCATAGGTCATGCCGATGCCAAAGGAGACGATGGTGACGTCAGTGCCTTCCCGCCAGATCCGGGCCTTGCCAAAGGGAACGGTGTAATCATCCAGCTTCGGCACTTCAAAGGATTTGCCGTAGAGGATCTCGTTCTCGAGGAAGATCACCGGGTTGTTGTCGCGGATCGCGGTTTTCATCAGACCCTTGGCGTCGGAGGCGGAGTAGGGCATCGCCACCTTCAGGCCGGGGATCTGCATGTACCAGGCGGCGTAATCCTGGCTGTGCTGCGCGCCCACGCGGGCAGCGGCACCGTTGGGACCACGGAACACCATCGGTGCCCCCATCTGACCGCCGGACATATAGAGCGTCTTGGCGGCAGAGTTGATGATGTGGTCAATCGCCTGCATGGCGAAGTTGAAGGTCATGAACTCCACAATCGGGCGCAGACCGCCAAAGGCCGCACCGGTGGCGATGCCGGCAAAACCATGTTCGGTGATCGGGGTGTCGATCACGCGCTTGGAGCCGAATTCGTCCAACAGACCCTGAGAGATCTTATAGGCGCCCTGATATTCGGCGACTTCTTCGCCCATCAGGAAGACATCGCCGTCGCGGCGCATTTCCTCGGCCATGGCGTCGCGCAGGGCTTCGCGGACCGTGGTCTGCACCACTTCGGTGCCCTCGGGCCAGTCCGGGGTGGTGTCCACCTCGGGTGCGGCGGGGGCTGCGGCAGCAGCGGCGGCGGTTGCGGGCGCCGCAGGTGCCTCTGCCGCCGCCGCTTCGCTTGTGGAGGGCGCGGATGCTGCGGGGGCCGCATCGGGGTCGTAGCTTTCGCCGTCTTCCAGCAGCACGGCGATCGGGCTGTTGACCTTTACGTTCTCAGTGCCTTCACCGATCAGGATCTTGCCGATGACGCCTTCGTCAACGGCTTCGAATTCCATCGTCGCCTTGTCGGTTTCGATCTCGGCCAGAATATCGCCGGAATTTACTGTATCGCCCTCTTTGACCAGCCATTTGGCCAGGGTGCCTTCCTCCATGGTCGGCGACAGGGCGGGCATCAGGATTTCAGTTGCCATATCGTATTACGTCCCCTCAGGCGGTTTCTTGCGGCAGCTCATCCGCATAAATATCGGTCCAGAGTTCATCGAGCGCCGGTTCCGGGCTCTCCTTGGCGAAGTCTGCGGATTTGTTGACGATGTCCTTGATCTCTTTGTCGATCACCTTGAGGTCGTCCTCGCTTGCATGTTTGCCGGTGAGCAGCATGTCGCGGACCTGTTCGATGGGATCGCGTTCCTCGCGCATTTTCTGCACCTCTTCGCGGGTGCGGTACTTGGCGGGGTCGGACATGGAGTGGCCACGGTAGCGGTAGGTCTTGACCTCAAGGATATAGGGGCCTTTGCCTGCGCGGCAGTGGGCGACGGCGCGTTCGCCAGCCTCTTTCACGGCCAGCACATCCATGCCGTCCACTTCCTCGCCCTTGATGCCGTAGGCTTCGCCGCGTTTCCACAGGGCGGGGGATTTGGTCGAGCGCTGCACCGAGGTGCCCATGGCGTATTGGTTGTTCTCGATCACGAAGACGACCGGCAGATCCCAGAGCTGGGCCATGTTGTAGGTCTCGTAGACCTGACCCTGGTTGGCGGCGCCATCACCGAAATAGGCGAATGTCACGCGGTCGTTGCCTTTGTATTTGTCGGAGAAGGCGAGGCCTGCGCCCAGTGGCACCTGCGCGCCGACGATGCCGTGGCCGCCGTAGAAATGTTTCTCTTTCGAGAACATGTGCATCGAGCCGCCTTTGCCCTTTGAGTAGCCGCCTTCGCGGCCGGTCAGCTCGGCCATGACGCCGTTGGGGTCCATGCCACAGGCCAGCATATGGCCGTGGTCGCGGTAGGAGGTGACGCGTTTGTCGCCCTCTTCGGCGGCGGCCTCAAGGCCGACAACAACCGCTTCCTGTCCGATGTAGAGATGGCAGAAGCCGCCAATCAGACCCATGCCATAGAGCTGGCCGGCCTTTTCCTCGAATCGCCGGATCAGCAGCATCTCGCGGTAGTACTCGAGTAGCTCTTCGGCAGAAACGTTTGGTTTCTTGACACTTTTTCTCGCAGCCATAGTGGCGGGCTCCCCCTTAAGGCTAGATAGTTTAATGCTAAACTAGTTCATAATGGATTTTGTTACGTCATGCGAGTGTTATTATGACGTGCCGTCACCAAGGGGTAAAGGCGATGGTGTTTCACCAGTGTTTCAGTGGTGTTCCGGGGCGTTGACCTGAGGGCTGATCGGGGGCTGGCCTGCAGCATGGGGTATCGGCTGGCATTGCGCGGCGCAGCCTCGCGCCCGCCGGACAGCAAAACGCCCGCGAGCGAGGCTGCGGGCGATCACATGTTTTAGAGCGGTCTGCGCCGGGGCGGCTGTTTAGCGGATGACGATTTCATCCGAGCGCAGCAGGCCCAGAACGGAGCGGGCCTGTTCATCAAGCAGGTCCAGATCGAGGTAATCATCGGACAGCCGGTGGGTGAGGTTCTCCATCTGCGCGGTCTCACGCTTCAGCTGGTCGAGATCCTGACGCAGCGCTTCCACTTCGGCCTGGATCTCGACCCGCCTGAACAACCCGAAATCCCCCTGCACGGCAGCGAAGGTGAAATATGCGCTCAGCGCGAATGCAATCGTGGAAAAGACGAATGCACCCAGAGAGGGACGATTGGTTCGGGTCACGGTGATGGCCTGTATGATCTGCTGCTCAAGTCTCGCGCCGGTTTACCCGGCGTCTGCAACAATACTGCCACAGGCATCATGGTTTGTGAAAGGTGAAAATTGTTAATTATGAACATTCTGACGCAAAAACGCACCCCAACCGGATGGCAGGGGTGCGAGGTGTTAACAAGTGGTTAACGGATCTTGCGGGTCACCGCGATCTTAACCTTTTGGCGGCGATACCGGCCTCTGGCCTGCGACAGGTCGCAGATTCGGGTCAGCCCTCCAGTGCGGCGACGCCGGGCAGGGTCTTGCCCTCCATCCATTCCAGGAAGGCACCGCCCGCGGTGGAGATATAGGTGAAATCAGCCGCGGCCCCGGCCTGATTGAGGGCCGCAACGGTATCGCCGCCCCCCGCGACGCTGACCAGCGCACCGGATCTGGTCAGCGCGGCGGCCTGTTGTGCGGCGGCATTGGTGGCAGCATCGAAGGGCGCGATTTCAAAGGCGCCCATGGGGCCGTTCCAGATCAGCGTTTTGGAGGCGGAGAGCGTATCGGCGACGGCAGCGACAGTCTGCGGGCCTGCGTCGAGGATCATCGCATCGGCGGGGCAGGCGTCGGCGGCGACGGTTTCATTGTCGGCCTCGGACTTGAATTCGCGTGCGACGACGACGTCGACGGGCAGGATGATCTTGCAGCCTGCGGCCTCGGCTTTGGTCAGGATCTCGCGGGCGGTGTCGGCCATATCGTGCTCGCAAAGCGATTTGCCCACATCAATGCCCTGTGCGGCGAGAAAGGTATTGGCCATGCCGCCACCGATCACCAGATTGTCGACCTTGCCGACGAGGTTGCCCAGCAGTTCCAGCTTGGTGGAGACCTTGGCACCGCCAACCACGGCGGTGACCGGGCGCTGGGGTTGGCCGAGGGCTGCGTCAAGCGCTGTCAGCTCAGCCTCCATCAGACGACCAGCGCAGGCGGGCAGCAGACGGGCCAGCGCCTCGGTCGAGGCATGGGCGCGGTGGGCGGCGGAGAACGCATCGTTGCAATAGATATCGCCCAGCTGGGCCATCTCAGCCGCAAGAGCGGCGTCATTCTTCTCCTCGCCCGCGTGGAAGCGGGTGTTTTCCAGCAGCAGCACGGCACCTGCGGGCAGGCCCGCCAGCGCGGCCTCGGCAGCGGGGCCGCGACAATCGGCGGCAAAGGTCACCGGCGCGTCGAAGGCGGCCTCAAGTGCCGGCACCAGCGGGCGCAGCGACATCTCTTCGACAACCTTGCCCTTGGGGCGGCCGAAATGGGCCAGCAGAATCGGGGTGCCGCCCTTGGCGAGGATATCCTTGACCGTTGGGGCGACGCGCTGAATGCGGGTGTCATCGGTGACGCGGCCATCCTCGACCGGGACATTGATATCGACGCGCACCAGAACGCGCTTGCCTGCCAGGTCCATCTTGTCGAGTGCGGTCCAGCCCATGATCATATCCTTCTGTTGGTCGCGTGTGTTGGTCGTGCTGTGCGAGGCCAGTCGCGCGGAGGCGGGCTGGCGCTGTTGGCGCGATGTTTCGGGGCTTTTTGCCGCCCAGTCAATGCTCCGTGACCAAAGCTCCCTTGGCAATCGGCGGCGCGGGGCTTAACTATCGGGCGAATGCAAAGCACAGGAGGGCCACATGGCCGAGATCAAGGATCCCGAAAACACCATCATCATGGAGCTGAAAGACGGCAAGGTGGTGATCGAGCTGCTGCCCGATGTGGCCCCCCAGCACAGCGCACGCATGAAAGAGCTGGCCCGTGGCGGTGAATATGACAATGTGGCGTTTCACCGGGTGATCGACGGCTTTATGGCGCAGACCGGCGACGTGCAGCACGGCGATATGGAAGACGGGTTCAACCTGCGCATGGCAGGCACCGGCGGCTCTGACCTGCCGAATGTGCCGGCGGAATTCTCCAAGCTGCCGCATGACCGTGGCACGCTGGGCGCGGCGCGCTCCGCCAACCCGGATTCGGCCAATTCGCAGTTCTTCATCAACTTCAAGGACAACCATTTCCTTAACGGTCAGTACACGGTCTATGGCCGCGTGATCGAAGGTATGGAACATGTCGATGCGATCACCCGTGGCGAGCCGCCTGCGAACCCCGACCGCATGATCAGCGTCAAGGTGGCAGCCGATGTATAAGCTGGCAGCGGTATTTGCGCTGATGGCGGGGCCTGCGCTGGCCAGCGGTCTGGAGATCGCGGTCGAGGGCGAGGGCGCCAATGGCACCATCAAGATCGACCTTTTCGAGGATGTGGCCCCCAAACATGTCGAGCAGATCACCGCGCTGGCAGCCGAGGGCAAATATGATGGCGTGGTGTTTCACCGCGTGATCGAAGGCTTTATGGCGCAGACCGGTGATGTGGAATTCGGCAAGCTGGGTGGCGATATGCGCCGCGCAGGCATGGGCGGTTCCGAGCGCTCGGACCTGCCGGCCGAATTCTCCGATCTGGAGTTCGATCGCGGTGTCGTCGGCATGGCCCGCTCGCAGGATCCCGACAGCGCCAATTCGCAGTTCTTCATCATGTTTGCGCCGGGGCATTTCCTCAATGGTCAGTACACCATTGTGGGCAAGGTGACCGAGGGCATGGATGTGGTTGACGCGATCAAGCGCGGCAGCAGCAGTCAGAACGGCGCCGTTGTCGGCCAGCCCGATGTGATGAAGACCGTCACAGTAACCGAGTGATCCTGCGATCCGGCCTGCCGGATTGACCTGATATATATTGCAACGGCCCGTACCCTGCGTGGTGCGGGCCGTTTGCTGTTTCAGCTTGGGATACGCGCGCCTGTCACGGGCTTGTGCGGTGCATGTGAGGGGATTTTGCGGCAGGCTGTGCGCCTCAAGATCAGTTGCGAAGCTGGTCGCAGGTCAAGGGGGAGCGCAGAGATGTCACGGCTGGCGATAGGGAAACGGGATCCGCTGCGCGCCGGGATGGTCGGCGCTGTGCTGGCGGCTTTGCTGGTGATGCTGGGCGCTGTTAAGGCGGTGGCTGATCCGGCGCAATGGGCGCGGGAGTGGCCGCAGACCGATTTCAGCCGCTCCGCCGTGGCCAGCTGGGATGAGATCAAATCCGGTGGTCCGCCAAAGGATGGCATTCCGGCGCTGAGCGATCCGGCGTTTCACCCGGCGGCGCAGGTGACGGGGCTGAGCCCCGCCGAACCGGTGGTGGTGCTGGATCTGCCGGGGCAGGCGGCGCGGGCCTATCCGCTGCGCTATCTGATCTGGCATGAAATCGTCAATGACCGGGTGGGTGGCACGCCGGTTGCGATCACCTATTGTCCCTTGTGCAATTCCGCCACGAGCTTTGACCGGCGGGTGGCTGGCCGCACCCTGAGCTTTGGCGTCACCGGCAAGCTGCGCCAGTCCGATATGGTGATGTATGACCGCGAGAGCGAGAGCTGGTGGCAGCAGGCCACGGGCACCGGCATGGTGGGCGAAATGACGGGCCGGGAGCTGCGGCAGCTGCCGAGCTGGCTGGACAGCTGGCAGGCATTTCGCGCCGCCTACCCAGAGGGTCTGGTGATGGCTGAGCCGCGCCACAACCGCAGCTATGGCCGCAATCCCTATCAGGGCTATGACCGGTCGAACTGGCCGTTTCTTTAAGCGATGTCTGCATAACGTGTTGGTTGGTTCCGATTTGAAGGATTAGGCCAATATCGCCTCTGAACGACAAATTAGAGGCATTATGAAAAAGAAATCCTTCGACAGAATCCTGAAAGGGCTTCGCGGCCTAACACCTGATCAAGCGGTTACGCTCCTTCAGTCGGTCCAGGAAATGGCTGCGAACAACGATGCAAGGACTGCGATTGACACCCAAGGCAGAGAGGCTTGCTGCCCGCACTGCCGATCCCCGAACAGGCAGAAATGGGGTCGCACGCGCACTGGCGCACAGCGCTATCGTTGCAACCAATGCGGCACGACCTTCAACGGTAGAACCGGCAGTTCAATCGCGCACCTGCAACGGCTTGATCTGTTCTACAGGGTTCTGGAGGACATGCTTACTGCGGCCACTCCCGGCTCTGTCCGGCAATTGGCCCGGAGATTTGGCATCAGCAAAGACACAGCCTGGAGGTGGCGAAAAATCATCCTGCGGGTGCTATCGCAATCCATCACGCCACTCTCCGGAATCGTCGAAGTGGATGAGACTTTCGTTAAAGAAAGCCGGAAAGGCAGCCGTGAATGGGTGCGGCACGAGCGCGATCCGGCCAACAACCCCAAACCGCCCCGCCTGCGCTGGTATGAATACAAACTGACGGGTGCGCTGCAAAAGCGCGGGCTGAGCCGGTGGCAATTACCAGTTCTGACTGCGGTTGATCGTGCCGGAAACCGCTATGCAGAGCATTTGCCTGACAGGCGTGAACAGACAATCAATAACAGCTTATTGCCGATCATCTGCCCAGATGCAGCGCTCTGTTCAGATGGTTTTCCTGCGTATTCCAAGTTTGCCAAGGCCACTGGCCTTTCGCATTTCGTGCTCGGCACCAAGCCCGGCACACGTAAGATCCAGCAGAGCTTTCACATACAAAACGTGAACGCTCTACATTCGCGCCTAAAGGCCTTCCTTCGCCCCTTTAAGGGACCAGCCAAGAAATATCTCGGCGGCTATGTGGATTGGTATTTCGCTCGTGAGAATACGGAAGTTGATTGTGCACTTAGCCGCTTGCTGGATTGCGCCAAACCATAAGCGCAAAGTGCTTAAATTTCCCAGCGTAGTTGGGAAGCGCGACCCGATGATCGAATCCATCGGACAGAGCAACGTTGATGCTTGCAGATGGGCCCATTGCTCCAAATAGATGGGGGTGCCCCCATTCTTTGGCCCCTTCTTCCAAGGCCTTTTTCTGGAATGTAGTGGTCCCAGATCGCTCACGCTTTCCCGGAAATGGCAGAGCAATTGCCACTCCCTCCAAACCGGCTTTCTCGGCCAGAGTTTTCAAGGAAACCAGTAGGGGAGAGAGTTCTGGACCCAACGATTGGTGGCCCGCTCCAGCCGTAAGAAGCATGCGGCATACGTATAGCCAACTGCCGGCCGGGTCATGTGAAATCCCAGATCCGTCTCTGGTAGCTGTAATCCAATCGTGTGTTGTCAAAGCAACGCGGGGCTGCAGACGTATGGCGTTCGCATACCCGATAATGCGCCCTCCATTTTCACTCACAAAAGCTCCTTGGGGAAATCTATCGAAGCATGCGTTGACAGTGGCACACGAATGCTCCGGATGAACAAAGGCAACGCTTCGTTGGCCAAGAGTGTCCACTCCTGGATTATCCTGCAGCTTCACGATGGCATTCAAGTCATCGTGGATAACCATTCGCGCAGACATTGTCACAAAAGGACCCTCCTGAGTAGAAGTTGATTATATTAAGCAAAATCAAAGGATCAACTCTACAACTCCCTGTGCACGCAACACTGAGCCAACACGCGGTGCAGACATCGCTTTTCTTTATGATGGCGCGCCGCCGCCCCATGGTATCGCGCCGCTGGCGCGTGTGGTGCGGGTGGGGGACCGGGCCTGGCCCCTGGCGCGCTTGGCTAAGGCCGGGGAAATCCGCGAGGCGGGGGTGGTCCTCAGCTGGCGGGCCGGGCAGGCCTCGGCGCTGGATGCCGGGCAGCTGGGCAAGGGGCGCGACGTCGGATCGGTGCGGGTGCGGGGACAGAACGGTGCGGATCTGGCCCATGATGTGATGTTTGCCTTTGCCTATCATGCTTTCTGGCCCAAGGGGCGCTGGATGCTGGAGTGAGGAGGCGGTGCTCAACCGAGTTCTGCACGAAAAAGAGGGCGCACCGGCAAAGGCGCGCCCATAGCCATATTCTGAGAGCGGTACCTAATCAGAACAGGAAGTTATCGGTATCCATCAGCTGATCGACGGTCACGCCTTCGACCAGCAGGGAGACATTGGCGAAGGTGACGCGCACATCCGCGCCGAGCTGTGCAAATCCAAGGTGATCGATGCGGGTTGCACCGCGGGTGATCTCGATCACATCCTCGCCAAGGCGGAAATCGGTGATGATGTCCTGACCGGAACCACGGCCAAAGACAAAACTGTCGGCACCGCTGCCGCCGGTCAGGCGGTCATGGCCGGACTGTCCGATGAGCCGGTCGGCGCCGTCGCTGCCAAACAGCGTGTCATGCCCGCGCCCGCCCAGCAGGAGATCATCGCCGGCATCGCCGCGCATCACGTCGTGGCCACCGCCGCCGCTGAGCCGGTCGCTGCCGGTACCGGCGGTCATCGTGTCATTGCCGCGCCCACCGGTCAGGCTGTCGTCGCCGGTTCCGCCGGTGATCAGATCGCGCCCGTTGCCACCGTCAAGCCGGTCATTGCCGTCGCCGCCATCAAGCGTGTCGGCGCCACTACCGGCCCTCAGCGTGTCATGGCCTGCGTTGCCGTCAAGGCTGTCGTGGCCGCTGCCGCCGATCAGCAGGTCATTGGCATTTTCGGCCGGGCCAATCTCGTTGTCGCCACGCAGGGTGTCATTGCCAGCGCCGCCGATCAGCGTGTCATTGCCAAGGCTGCCACGCAGGTTGTCGTGACCGGCCTCACCGGAGAGGTGATCGTCCCCCAGCTCGCCGTCGAGGAAATCATTGTTGCGCCCGCCCGACAGGGTGTCGGCGCCGGTGCCGCCCAGCAGGAAATCCCTGCCCGCGCCGCCGGTGATGCTGTCATTGCCGCCCCGGCCATGGATCATGTCGGAGCTGTTGCTCTCCGCCGCGTTGCGGGTGGTCAGGATATCGTCGGCGCTGCCGCCTTCCTGAATATGCAGGGTCTGGGTGGCGAGGCGCACCGTCTCCACGCTGAGCAGCAGGTCCTGTCCGGCCCGCGTCGTGAGCTGCGCGCCTGCGATGTCGTCAAAGGCAAAGCTGTAGCTGGTGATCCCCTCCGCCAGTCGCAGCTCATCCTCGCCGGGGCCGCCGATGATGGTATCATTGCCGCCGCCTGCCTGAATGGTGTCGTTGCCGCCAAACCCCTGGATCCGCTCGCCACCGTTCCAGGCCGAGGTGATGGTGTCATCCCCCGCCAGCGCCAGTGCCAGCAGCGAATAAAGGTCACTGGTGGCAATCATCTGCGAGGGCAGGCTGAAGCCGCTGACTGACAGGATCAGGGTCTGGTGGTGGAACAGGGCAAAGCTGTTGAGCGGGCTGTCCGCAGTCAGATTGCCGGTCTCGTCAAAGGTGAACCTGCCCTGAAACACCAGCACAAAGTCGCGGTATTGCACGGCGATCTGGGTCTCGGATGTGCTGAGAACAGCCACTTTGGTAAAGTCGAAGTCATTGAAATCAAACGGCGGCGCCATATTTGACGCGGCCGCTACAAAAAGCTCTGCCATGGTCTGACCTGCTGCCTGAATGTCCGTTGCATCTTTTTGATGCTTTTGTCGGAAACCTAGGGGGCGGGTCTGGATCGGGGAAGTCTCGGGTTAACGAATAATTAACCTTTGTTAATTCTGTTGCGAAAACTCTGCACCGTGTGCACGGCGGACATGTCGCCTGTGGTATTGAAAAAGGCGCCCCGATTGGGGGCGCCCTTGGTCAGTGCAGATCTGCGATATCGCTCAGAAGAGGAAATTGTCCGCCGCCTCGATCTGCTCAAGCGTGCTGTTCTCGACCAGAATGGTGACATCGGCGAAGGCAATCTGAACATCGGCGCCCAGCTGGGTGAAGGTGAGATCCTCGACCCCATCCGCGCCACGCCCGATCTGAATAAGATCCTCGCCAAGGGTGAAATCGGTGATGACATCGCTGCCATAGCCACGATGGAAGACAAAGGTATCGGCGTGAGCGCCGCCGGTCAGCGTATCGTCACCCTCCTGACCGATCAGCCGGTCGCTGCCGCCATCACCATAGAGGCGGTCGTCTCCCTGGCCGCCCAGGAGTGTATCCTGGCCGGAGTTGCCGCGCAGGAGGTCGTGACCTGACTGACCGCGCAGCTGGTCATTACCGCCGCCGCCGATGAGTTTGTCACCGTGGGACCCGCCGACGATAATATCGTTGCCAAGATCGCCAGCCAGCCAGTCACGCCCGGTGCCGCCAAGCAGGAGATCATCCCCATCGCCGCCTTTCAGCGTGTCATGGCCCGTGCCGCCGAGCAGGCGATCGTTGCCTTCTTCGCCCAGCAGCATGTCGCGCCCGGAGAGGCCAGAGAGCGTATCGGCGCCACGTCCACCAAGCATCATGTCGCTGGTCAGCTGGGCATCCTGATCGCCGCTCAGCGTGTTGTCGAAACTGCTGCCGGTGCGCAGCGCGAAGCTGCGATTGGCAAATTGCAGCTGTTCGATCGACACCAGCGTGTCGCGGCCATCGGCGGACTCCAGCGTGATGGTTCCATAGAAGGACGACGCGGAAGCGCGGCCAAAATTGTCGTTGATGATCAAACGATCGGTGCCAGTGCCGCCATTTACATAGTCATTGCCGGTGCCAAGGCTGATGACATCGTCGCCGCCATAGGCCAGCCAGCGGTTGCCCTCGGTCATGTTGGAGGTGATGGTATCATCACCGGTCAGCAGCGCAGCTTCGAGAGCGCTGCCGCTGGACGAGGCGAACCGATAGAAGTTCATCGAAAATTCGCTGAAGGAATAGACCGTTGTCCTGCCGGTCGCCACGGACATGGAGTTCACGGTCCACAGGTAGGGAGAGGATGAGGTGAAGGTTCCGGTCAGGGTGACCGAGGTATCGCTGGGGGAGGTAAAGTACAGCCGGTTGCTGGTTCGGCTACTCAGGCTGAGACCTGCAAACCCAAGATCGTTGATGCCATCCAGGGTCAGCGTTCCGGTGGGATCATTTACAGTAAAAATTGCCATAACAGAAAGAGATCCTGATGAGAGATGCAGCAGACCAAATGCCTGCAACTTTAACGGTCTCGTACAGTGAGCAACCTATGCCTGCAAGATCCGCGCCTAAGAATCGCGCTGCATTCACCGGGCGACGTCGCGTCCGCATGCTGGGATAGTCGGGTCAGACGGGCAGATGACCATGGCGCAGCAAAAACGCCGCAGGCGGAACCTGCGGCGTTGATTTTTTGTCGATACGGCCAATGGAAGGCTCGGATCAGCCCTCGGCTTTATGCGCGGCGGTGGCTGCGGAGACGGCGGCGGAGGGGGCCGGTGCCGGGGCTGCGGCGCGGGGCGCTGCGGCTTTGCCGGGGTTCAGCGGGTCGTCCTGACGCTGCACGGAGCCTTCGAAATGGGCGCCGCTTTCGATTGCGATGGTCTTGTGGATGATGTCGCCTTCGACGCGGGCGGTCGAGGTCAGGCGTACCTTCAGGCCGCGCACACGACCGACGATGCGACCATTGATCACCACGTCATCGGCGGTCACTTCGCCCTTGATGGTGGCGCTTTCGCCAATGGTCAGCAGATGGGCGCGAATATCGCCTTCGACGGTGCCTTCGACCTGGATATCGCCGGTGGTCTTGAGGTTGCCGGTGATGTGCAGATCCGAGCTGAGCACGGAGGCCGGTGGCTTGGCCTTGGGCGCGGTGGCCTTGAAATCGCTGGCGGGCGGAACCGGAGCGGAAGACGGCGCAGGTGCCGCAGGGGTTGCTTCGGCCGCTTTCTGGCCGGGCTCGTTGATTTTGCTTTTAGAAAACATTTCTCGCAGCCTTGATATAGATCATCGGGTTTACGGGGTTGCCATTGACCCGAACCTCGTAGTGGAGGTGGGTCCCGGTGGACCGTCCGGTGTTACCCATATCAGCAATGTGATCCCCGCGCGAGACCCTTTGACCGACCTTCACGCGGAGTTTCGAATTATGGGCATATTTCGTCTCAATGCCAAAGGCATGTTGAATTGTCACAAGTTTTCCGTAGCCGGATTGCCAGCCGGCATGAGTCACCACGCCATCGGCGGTGGCAAAGATATCGGTGCCGGTCTGTCCGGCGAAATCGGAGCCTTTGTGCAGGCGGCGGCCGCCGGTTTTGGGGTCGCGACGATAACCAAAGCCGGAGCTGCGGCGCACCAGGTTGAGGTTCACCGGCGAGGCGAAAGGCGCTTTCTGCGCGGCCAGCCGATAAAGGTTCAGCTGGTTCATCTGGTGCAGCAGGTCGTTGGCTCTGCGCTCTTCGCGGGTGGGTTCCTCACCGCGCGTGGACAGGGCTAAAGGGCTGAGCGGACCGCCCTGACCGCTGTAACCGCGCCGGACCTGTTCAAGGATACGGTCGGTGGGCATTCCGGCGCTGCGGAACATCTTGTCGAGGGGGGCGACGGAGACTTCCATCGCCTCTTCCAGCTGGCGGAAGATCTGATCGTTGCGCTCATCCATCAGCCGCAGTTCCAGCTCCAGCGCGTCGCGCTGTTCAAGCGCGGATTGGGCATTGGCTTCGATCTGGTCACGCTCCGCGGCGGTTTCGGCCAGCGCCTCGGCCATGAATTCCATCTGCACGGGCGCGCTGACGGCCATCAGCTGGGCCGGGCTGTCGGCGGCGGTTTCCTGTTTCAGCGCGGCGAGGGCGTCGCGAGCGGCTTCGCGATCCTTCATGGTCTGGCGCAGAGTGGTCTGGATCACCTCGATGCCGGTTTCCAGCTCACGGCGGCGGGTCTCGGAGGCCAGCAGCTCGGATTGCATGGAGGAAATCTGCGTCAGAGCGGCGTTGAACCGTTCCTGGGCGGCCAGCGCCTCGGCGGCGCGGTCGTTGCGCTCGCTCGACAGCGCATTGAGCCGCGCACGATAGGTCATCTGGTCGCGCTTGGCCTGTTCGCGGAAATTGCCGGAGCCGATGCTGTCCATCAGCACGATGGCGGTGGCGACGATGGACCAGGCCACCAGCAGCGCCATGCCGGCAAAGGCGATGAGCTGGGTTTCGGAGCGCAGCCGGATGAAACGGGTATCCGTGTCGGATTTAAGGAACACACGTCGCTCCGGGAAACGACGTTCAAGAAATGCGTGAATTTTGATTGCCAGACGTGTTCGCACGCTTTGGTCCTTGTCCTGCCCCAGTTGTCGCACTGCCTGTACCGGCGCTCCTCCTGCCGGTGTGACGGTCGGTTCCGGTCCCCCTCGGAGCGCCCCTGTCGCAGTGCCTGGACGCGCAGATACGCGCCATGGCGAAAGGGAATAGCCAGCCGGAGGAATTTGGGCAAGCCTGTTGGCCCGGTGTTCGGCGGGAGGGCGCGGAAACCGCGCGGCAGGGCGAAGATCAGCGGGCGAATGAGCGAAAAATCGCCGATAGCCGCCCGATCCTTGGTGTGAGGCCGGTAATGGGGCTGCGGCGGTCGGTCTGCCGACACGGGGCAGGCTTACCGGATCGGAGGGGTGTTCAGGTCAGGTTGCTGGACCGTCTGCGGCGTCCTGCGCCGGCCGCTGGGAGCGCGCGCTATTGGCCACTTCGCGGAGCCGATGGCGCCGCGCCCCGCGCCTGTTGCGGCTGTGGGTGGCCTAGCGCAGGGCCGGGGGCTTCATCGGGATATCTTCGGTGAGCGGCCAGTAGAAATCGGGCGGAATGCCGGCCTCGGCACGTTTTTCCTCGTTGAAGGGCGGTTTCAGATGGCCATGGAAATATCGACCGACGAGATCGTGAAAGACCTCTTTCGGGTCCAGATTGTCGCGCCCGCAGAGGAAATGGAACCATTTCGATCCATAGGCCACATGGCTGACCTCTTCGGCGTAGATCACCTCCAGTGCGTCTACCGCCTGGGTGAGCTTGGCCTTGCGGAAAATCTCGATCATGCCGGGGGTCACATCCAGGCCGCGCGCCTCAAGCACCATCGGCACAACGGCGAGCCGGCCCATCAGATCCTCGGCGGTGTCCTCGGCGGCGCGCCACATGCCGGCATGGGCCGGAAGATCTCCGTAATGGCTGCCCAGTGCCTCAAGGCAATCACACATCAGATTGAAATGTTTGGATTCTTCATCTGCCGCCTTGACCCAGTCGTCAAAGAAGCCAAGCGGCATCGGCACATGAGAAAAGCGGGCGATGATGTCCCAGTGCAGATCCACCGCATTCAGTTCGATATGGGCTACCGCATGTAGCAGCGCCTTGCGGCCGGCCTCTGATCCGGGGCGGCGGCGCGGCACATCGCGGGGGTTCAGCAGCTCCGGGCGCTCGGGGCGGGCCGGGTGCAGCGGCGGGTTGGCGGTGCCGATCTCGATCTTATCCGCATCACCGGCGCGCGAGGCAAACCAGTGCGCGGCGTGGCGACGCGACAGCGCGCTTTTCTCGCGCCCGTCGGCGGTGGTCAGCACCTGCTGCGCCATCTGCGCAAGGGTGAGCGGGGCGGTGGTCTCGGCTGCGGTCTGCGGGGCGTCGCTGGTCATCTGGGCGGGTCCGTTACTGGCGGTGGGCTGCTCTTGTCCCTCCCTGCCACCGGCGGCTGTGGCGCGCAACCCGATAGGCGGCCCCGCGTCAGGCCGATCTGGATCAGCGGGGCGGCCGGCACGGTGGGCGGAATGGCTGGCGGGATGGGGCCGCGTTCAGAGCGCCTGCGCCGCCTCCAGCACCTCGGCGACATGGCCGTCAACCTTCACCTTGCGCCAGATCCGGGCGATATTGCCCTCGGCATCGATGAGGAAGGTCGAGCGTTCGATCCCCCAGTGTTTCTTGCCGTACATGTTCTTTTCTTTCCAGACGCCATAATCCTCGCAGGTGGTGCCGTCGGCGTCGGACAGAAGCGGCGTGGTCAGCCCGTGTTTGGCGACAAATTTGTCGTGTTTGGCAACCGGATCCTTGGAGATGCCATAGACCACGGTTCCGGCATCGGCAAAGGCCTGCAGGTGCTCGGAAAATCCGATGGATTCCTTGGTGCAGCCCGGGGTATCATCGCGGGGGTAGAAAAACAGGACAACGGCCTTGCCGCGCAGCTCCTCCAACGTCACGGTGCCACCGCCGTCGCGGGGCAGGTTAAAGGAGGGCGCTGGGTCTGAGGGGGCGAGCATAAGTTAAGGTCTCCAAAACGGTTTCGCAGGGTTTGCGTGCCATAGTTAGGCCATCACGGGCAAAGGGAAAGCAAGGATTAAACCGGTCTCACCCATAGCGGTGGATCCCGAGCGGGAGCCATCTTCCTCTGTGTCGGCGCAGGCCACGCAGGAGGCTGCACCCGATGGGGCTGCGGCGGATGAGGATGTGGCTGTTGCGCGCGCCGTGCCGCCGCCGGAGGGGGTTGTCTATCTGGGCCCCGATGAGGCGCCACCGGCAGAACCGGTGGAACAGGCGGTGCCGGTGCCGGGGCCTCGTGCGTCGGACGGGATTTCGGCCGGGGATCTGGGCATTCCTGCGGCGGCAGGGGCTGATCTGCCGCCCGCGGCGACGGAGCGCGCGCGGCCCGAACGGCGACTGCTGCGGCGGATGCTGCGCAGTGCGACCATCACCGCTGTGCTGCTAGCGCTGCTGGCAAGCGGGGTTGTCTTTCTCGGGCTGGGCACGCGCATAGATGCGCCGGACTGGCTGCGCGACCGGGTGGAGCGGCGGATCGAGCAGCACCTCGGCGGTCTGAGCATTGAATTCGGTGCTATTCATCTGGTGGTGAACCGGGGCTGGCGGCCCCGTGTCAGCCTGCGCGATGTGACCCTGCGCGATGAGACCGGCGCGCGGGTGGCGCGGCTGGCGGACGCGCAGGCCTCGCTGGCGATGCGGCCGCTGCTGCGCGGGCAGATCCGACCCAAGACGATCATGCTGAGCGGTCTTTACGGCACGCTGCGGCGCGACAACAGTGGCGGCCTGGCGCTGAGTTTGGCCGAGGGGGAGGCGCCGCTGCGGCAGGCCGCCACCCTGCCTGCGCTGATCGAACAATGGGACCGGCAGCTGGAACTGCCGGTGCTGTCGGCGCTGGTTGCGGTGGAGACCGAGGCGCTGACCCTACGCTATGAGGACGCGCGGCTGGGTCGGGTCTGGACGCTGGATGGCGGCAGCATCCGCATGGGCCGCAGCGGACAGGAGATTGAGCTGGCCGCCGGGTTCTCGCTGTTGAGCGGGCGCGATTATGTCGGCACGGTCGAGGCGAATTACAGGTCAGCCATTGGCGACAAGGCGGCGGATTTCGGTGTCCTGGTCAATTCGGTGGCGAGCAAGGATATCGCCGCCCAGAGCGCCGCGCTCGGCTGGCTGGATATTCTCGACGCGCCGATTTCTGGATCCCTGCGCGGCGCGATCAGCAGCGAGGGTGCCCTGCTGCCGGTCTCTGCCAGCTTGCAGATTGGCGAGGGGGTGATCCAGCCCACCGCCGCCACCCGCCCGGTGCCGATCACCGGCGCGCAGAGCTATTTCACCTATCTGCCCGCGCGGCAGGAGCTGCAGTTCAACGAGCTGTCGGTGAACAGCGGCTGGGGCTCCGGCTCGATGGAGGGGCGGGCGCGGCTGATCGGGGTGGAGAACGGCCAGCTCACCGATCTGGTGGGGCAGCTGCGGTTTCAGGACCTGAGCCTCAATCCGGCGAAACTCTATGAGGCGCCGCTGGATCTGGCCGGGGTGACGGCGGATTTCAAGCTTGAGATGGCGCCGTTTCGGCTGCGTCTGGGCGAGATGCTGGTGCGTGACGGTGAGACGCGGATCCTGCTGGATGGCGAGATTTCGGCGGGGCAGACCGGCTGGGATTACGCGCTGAACGGACGCGCCAACCGGATGACCGCCGAGCGGCTGAAAGAGGTCTGGCCTGCCGCAGCCCCGCCAAAGCCGCGCGAATGGGTGCGCGAGAACCTGCTGGCAGGCTATGCGCGCGATGTGAATTTCGCGCTGCGTGGCCAGGGCACGGCAAAGCCGTTTGTCTATCTGGATCTGGCATTCGAGGAGGCGGCGGTCCGGTTTCAGAAAACGCTGCCGCCGCTGCGCGATGCGGCCGGGCAGTTCAGCCTTTATGGCAACCGTCTGGTGGTGATGGCGACAAAGGGCTGGGTGACAGCGGATCAGGGCGGGCGCGTGGATGCGGCGGGTACGTCGTTCATCATTCCTGACACTTCGGTGAAGGACGGCGCGCCGGGGATTGCCCGGATCGAGGCCACAGGCCCGGTGACGGCGGCGCTGTCGCTGCTCAACCGTCCGCCGCTTTCGGTGATGGACAAGGCCGGGTTGCCGGTGGATCTGGCGACGGGGCAGGTTGCGATCAGCGGCACGCTGGCGGTGCCCCTGCGCAAGGGCGTCACGCCCGAGGAGATCACCTATCACTACCGGGGGCGCCTGCGTGATGTCAGCAGCGATGTGCTGGTGCCGGGTCAGCGCGTGGCGGCGAAGGCCCTGAGCCTGAGCGGCAATCAGGACCATGTGCAGATCGAGGGCGGCGGCGCGCTTTCCGGGGTGCCGGGCAGCCTGATCTGGCGGCAGGCGGTGGGACCGGCGGCGGAGCGGGCGGTTGCGGCTGCGGGCGGGGCCGCGCCGGTGCGGGTCAGCGGCACCATCGAACTGTCGCAGAACACGATTGATACGTTTGATATCGGCCTGCCTGCGGGATCGGTATTCGGACGCGGCGAAGGCCGTTATGAGGTGGTGATCGACAAGGGGCAGGCGCCGCGGCTGACCCTGGAAAGCGATCTTGCGGGGCTGGGGCTGCGCATTCCGGCGCTGAGTTGGCGGCTGAGCGAGGCAGGCACCGGCCAGCTGAAACTCAGCGCGACCCTTGGGGAGACGCCGGATGTGCAGGCGCTGTCGCTGGAGGCGGCGGGGCTGCGGGCGGCCGGTGCCATCACGCTGGAGCCGGGCGGTGGTCTGCGCCGGGCGCGGTTTGACCGCGTCGACTTGCAGGGCTGGTTCCGGGGCGCTGTCGATCTGGTGGGGCGCGGCGCGCGGTCGCCGGCCATTAATGTGCTGAACGGGGTGCTGGATCTGCGGCAGATGCCCGATGGTTCCGGCGGCAGTGGCAGCAGCGGTGGTGCCTCTGGCGGCACCGGGCCGATCAGCCTGCAACTGGACCGGATGCAGGTCACCGACAGTATCGCGCTCACCGGTTTTGCCGGGCGGTTTTCCACCACTGGGGGTCTCAACGGCAACTTCACCGCGGCGCTGAACGGGCAGACCGGGGTCAGCGGCGTGGTGGTGCCCAAAGATGGTGGCTTTGCCACCCGGATCCAGTCTCAGGATGCCGGTGGGGTGTTCCGCGCGGCGGGGGTGCTGCGCCATGGCTCTGGCGGGACATTCGACATGTCGCTGGTGCCGGCCCCCGGCGCCCCCGGCGAATATGACGGCCAGATCGAGGTCAAGAACACCCGGATCAAGGACGCCCCCGCAATGGCGGCGCTGCTGAATGCGGTCAGCGTTGTCGGGCTGATCGACGCGCTGGCCGGGCAGGGCATTCTGTTCACCACGGTGGAGGCGAGGTTCAGGCTGGGGGCGACCCATCTGATTGTCCATGAAAGCAGCGCGGTGGGGCCGTCGATCGGCCTGTCGATGGACGGCAATTACGATCTGGAGCGCAGCGTGCTGAACATGCGCGGGGTGGTCTCGCCGATTTATCTGCTCAACGCCATCGGCCGCGTCTTTACCCGCAAGGGTGAGGGGCTGATCGGCTTTGCCTTTACGCTGAAGGGCACGGCGGATGATCCTCAGGTGCAGGTGAACCCGCTGTCGGGGCTGGCGCCGGGGATGTTCCGCGAGCTGTTTCGCGGACCGGCGCCGCGGCTGCCGGGGGAGGAGCCGCCAGCCCCCGCCGTGCCACGCGCCGAACGCGACAGGCCGAGCTATTCGGTTTCGCCGGGCGAAGACCGCTAGGGCGACCCGCTGCCATCGGGCCATCCATGGGCCATTCTAAGGCGATCCATGGGCGGTGTGCCGATCGAGGACAAAGGTGCAAAACCTATTGGCCAAGGGCCGCGCAACAGCCTATATCGCAGCCTATGAAACTCAGTGATTTTGACTTCGATCTCCCCGATGACCGCATTGCCACCCGTCCGGCAGTGCCGCGCAGTTCCGCGCGGCTGCTGGTGGCCGAGGGCGATAGCATCAGCGACGCGCGTGTTGCCAATCTGGGCCAGTGGCTGCGCCCCGGTGACCGGCTGGTGCTGAATGACACCAAGGTGATTCCCGCGCGGCTGAGCGGGCTGCGCCACCGCGACACCGCACAGGGGCCGATGGCCGCCAAGGTGGAGGTCACGCTGCTGGATCCCGGCGCCGATGGCAGCTGGGCGGCGCTGCTGAAGCCGTTGAAAAAGGTCAAACCGGGCGAGGAGATCGTGTTCTCCGAGGCGCTGAGCGCGACATTGGAGCGGGTCGAGGACGGGCAGGGCTACCTGACGTTCAATCTGAGTGGCACCGATTTCGATGCGGCTCTGGCCGAGGCGGGGGCGATGCCGCTGCCGCCTTATATCGCGGCCAAGCGGCCAGCGGATGAGCAGGACAAGACCGATTACCAGACCGTCTGGGCGCGCAATTCCGGCGCGGTGGCGGCGCCGACAGCCTCGTTGCATTTCGACGAGGCGCTGCTGGCAGAGCTGAAGGCCATGGGGGTCGAGATCAGCTATGTGACCCTGCATGTGGGGGCAGGCACCTTCCTGCCGGTCAAGGTCGAGGATGTGACCACCCACCGGATGCACGCCGAATGGGGCCGCGTCAGCGCCGAGGCCGCCGCCGAGATTGCCGCAACCAAGGCCGCAGGTGGCCGGGTGATCCCGGTTGGCACCACGGCGCTGCGGCTGATCGAAAGCGCCGGGCAGAGCGGTGCAATCGAGCCCTGGGAAGGCGATACCGACATCTTCATCTATCCCGGTTTCACCTTCCATGTGGCGGATGCGCTGATGACCAATTTCCACCTGCCGAAATCGACGCTGTTGATGCTGGTCTCGGCGCTGATGGGGCAGGACCGGATCCGGGCGATTTATGACCATGCGCTGGCAGAAAACTACCGCTTCTTTTCCTATGGCGATGCGTCGCTTTTGATACCGCCGGTGGCGGAGATGTCGCAGACCTGAGGGATAATTTCAGCGAGAAGCATTTTTAACTGGTCTGGGCTATGGTCCTGCCGGATCCAATTGTCACCGGGTTTGCGATGGGCACACCCGGTTTTTGGGGTCTCTTGGTCATGAAGCTGCCATAAGACCCTGTTCATAACGGCGCCGGGCGATTGCGATGCCCGTGACCAATTCACCAGGACCCCGGAGCGGGCCCAGAGCCCGTTCGGCGCGCTCTGGTACGGACAAGCGAAGTAGGAGAGACGGGCAATGTGGCAGGTGCTGTCGAGCGCATGGGCGCTGCTTTTGGGTATGGGTATGCTGATGGTCGGCAACGGTCTTCAGGGGACCCTGCTGGGCGTTCGGGGTGAGATCGAGGGGTTTTCTACCCTCGAGATGTCCTTTGTCATGTCGGCTTATTTTGTCGGCTTTCTGGGCGGATCGCGTCTGGCGCCGGAGATGATCCGGCGGGTCGGCCATGTGCGGGTCTTTGCGGCGCTGGCCTCGTTCATCTCGGCGGTGATGATCCTTTATCCGGCAATCACCAACCCGGTGGCCTGGATGCTGGGCCGGGTGCTGATCGGTTTCTGTTTCTCCGGCGTGTATGTCACCGCCGAAAGCTGGCTCAACAATGCCTCTGACAATGCCAACCGGGGCAAGGCGCTGTCGCTCTATATGATCGTGCAGATGATCGGCATCGTCAGCGCGCAGGCGCTGTTGCTGGTCGGCGATCCCTCGGGATATGAGACCTTTGTCATCGCCTCGGTGGTGGTTTCGGTCTCCTTTGCCCCCATTCTGCTGTCGATCTCGCCAACCCCGGCCTTTGACCGGACCAAGCCGATGACCCTGCGCCAGCTGATGGATGCCTCGCCGCTGGGCTGTGTGGGCATGTTCCTGCTGGGGGGCGTGTTCTCGGCGCAATTTGGCATGAGCGCGGTCTATGGCGCTGCGGCCGGGCTGAGTCTGACGCAGATTTCGATCTTCGTTGCGACCTTCTATGTGGGGGCTGTGCTAATGCAATACCCGCTGGGGTGGATGTCGGACCGGATGGACCGGCGGATCCTGATCCTGTTTGGCGCGGCGGTTGCCGGCGGTGCTGCGATCGGGGCGATGATACTGGGGGCTGATTTCCGTTTCCTGCTGATTGCGGCCTTCCTGATCGGGGGCATGACCAACCCGCTTTATTCGCTGCTGATTGCCCATACCAACGATTATCTCGACTATGACGACATGGCGGCGGCCTCGGGCGGGCTGGTGTTCATCAACGGGCTGGGCGCTGTCGCCGGGCCGCTGATCACCGGCTGGCTGATGGGGGATGAGGTCTTTGGTGCGCCGGGGTTCTTCCTGTTTACCGCGCTGCTGCTGCTTATGCTGGCGGTCTATGCTGCCTATCGCACAACCCAGCGCCCGGCGATTCCCACCGAAGAGACCGGGATCATGTCTGCGATGTCGCCGACGGCCTCTCCTGTTGCGGTTGAGTTCGCCCAGGAATATGCCATCGAGGCGGACATCGAGGAGCAAGAAGCCGCCGCCGAAGCGAGCTGATTGCGCTAACTCACGGGAACTGTGGCAAGTTTTTCACGAAACTGTCGTGTATGACGCAAATCGTGACGGGCTTGCCCTTGTAAAATCTCTGCAAAAAAGTCTGAATTTCAGAACGGTATCTATGTGGAGGCAGACCTATGACAGGTCCCGAGGAGATCCTGGACTTCTGGCTTGTAAGCACGGGAGAGAAGGGGTGGTACATGCAGGATGACGCGCTGGATGAGGAGATCCGGCGCCGGTTTCAGCCAACATGGGAGGCGGCCTGTGCCGGCAAATGCGACCATTGGCGCAGCAGCCCGCAGGGGGTTCTGGCCTATATCATCCTGACCGATCAGTTTCCGCGCAACATGTTCCGGGGGCAGGCGCAGGCCTTCTCGTCGGATACATTGGCACTGGCGGCGGCGAAATGTGCGATCAGCAAGTCCTGGGACATGAAGATCGACGAACCGCAGCGGCAGTTTTTCTACCTGCCGCTGATGCATTCGGAGAACCTGTGCGATCAGGAACGCTGCGTGCGGCTGATGCTGGAGCGGATGCCCAAGAATGGCGCGTCCAATCTGCTGCATGCGCGCGCCCACCGCGAGGTGATCCGCCAGTTCGGCCGTTTCCCCTATCGCAACGAGGCGCTGGCGCGCAGCAGCACCGCGCCGGAAATGGATTACGTCATGGCCGGTGGCTATGGCAGCACCATGCGCAGTCTTCAGGCCGCAGGCTGAGGCGGCTGCCTTTCGGGCTTGCCTGAAACGCATCCTGCCCTGACACTGTTTTTGCGCCGCGCCCCAAGGAACGGGGTGCGGCGTTGCTGTTTCTTGCATGGCTCCTATGCGGTTGCATAGTGTGATTGCAGTGTCGCGAGAAATAGTTTAACGGTGAACTAGTTTTTGATCCAGTATGGCGAGGAACCACCATGGCCGCAGAAACCTATGACGTGATCGTAATCGGCGCAGGGCCGGGGGGCTATGTTGCCGCCATCCGTGCCGCCCAGCTGGGGTTGAAGACCTGCATTGTCGAACGTGAACATATGGGTGGCATCTGCCTGAACTGGGGCTGCATCCCGACCAAGGCGCTGCTGCGCTCGTCGGAAGTGTTCCACCTGATGGAGCGGGCCAAGGATTTCGGCCTGAAGGCAGACAACATCGGCTATGACCTCGATGCCGTGGTGAAACGTTCGCGCGGGGTGGCCAAGCAGCTGTCCAGCGGCATTGGCCATCTGATGAAGAAGAACAAGATTGCCGTGGTCATGGGCGAGGCGACGATCCCGGCCAAGGGCAAAGTGTCGGTGAAAACCGAAAAGGGCACGCAGGAACTGGCGGCGAAGAATATCGTGCTGGCGACTGGCGCCCGTGCGCGCGAGCTGCCGGGGCTGGAAGCGGACGGCGATCTGGTCTGGACCTACAAACACGCGCTGCAACCGGTGCGGATGCCGAAGAAGCTGCTGGTCATCGGCTCCGGCGCCATCGGCATTGAATTTGCCAGCTTCTACAACACGCTGGGCGCTGACACCACGGTTGTTGAGGTGATGGACCGGGTGCTGCCGGTCGAGGACGCGGAAATCTCCGCCTTTGCCAAGAAGGCCTTTGTCAAACAGGGCATGAAGATCATGGAGAAAGCCATGGTCAAGCAGCTTGACCGCGGCAAGGGCAAAGTCACCGCCCATATTGAGGTCGGCGGCAAGGTGGAGAAGCAGGAGTTTGACACCGTGATTTCCGCCGTGGGCATCGTTGGCAATGTCGAGGGGCTGGGGCTGGAAGGTCTGGGCGTCAAGGTCGACCGGACCCATGTCGTGACCGATGAATACTGCCGCACCGGTGTCGACGGGCTTTATGCCATCGGCGATATCGCAGGGGCGCCCTGGCTGGCGCATAAGGCGTCGCATGAGGGCGTCATGGTGGCCGAGCTGATCGCGGGCAAGCACGCGCATCCGGTGAAGCCGGAAAGCATTGCGGGCTGCACCTATTGCCAGCCGCAGGTCGCCTCAGTTGGCTATACCGAAGCGAAAGCCAAGGAGTTGGGCTATGACATCAAGGTCGGCCGCTTCCCCTTCATCGGCAATGGCAAGGCGATTGCGCTGGGTGAGGCCGAGGGCATGGTGAAGACCATCTTTGACGCCAAGACTGGCGAGTTGCTGGGGGCCCATATGGTTGGCGCCGAGGTGACCGAGATGATCCAGGGCTATGTGGTGGGTCGCCAGCTGGAGACCACCGAAGAAGACCTGATGAACACCGTCTTCCCGCATCCGACGCTGAGCGAGATGATGCATGAGAGCGTGCTCGATGCCTTTGATCGGGTGATCCATATGTAATCTGGTCTTTGGGCCTGATTGATTGAGATGACAGAAACGCCCGAGGCCATGCTTCGGGCGTTTCTGCGTCCGGGGGGTCGTGTTTGATGTATCGCTCGGCTGGTACTTTGCAGTGGGGCGCGCTATGCCATGCGCTTCGACCGGTTTTGGCGGATTCCAAGCGCCAGGCGCAATTGCAATGAGGGCAGCCCCATGAACACCCCCCACCTCCAGGAACCGCAGACCCGCTGGGGCGTGGTGATGATCATCTGGGTCGCCGGTCTGGGGGCAGCGGCGCAATACGGCAAGATCGCGATCATTTTTGATCAGCTGGGGCTGCTGTATCCGGGGGCGGGGTCATCGCTGAGCCTGACGGTGACCATGGTCGGGGTGCTGGGCATTCTGCTGGGCGTGGTTGCGGGCGGGTTTGTCGCCTCCTTCGGCTATCGCCGCAGCCTTGTCTGGGCGCTGTGGATCGGGGCGGCGATGTCGGCGCTTCAGGCGCTGCATCTGCCTTATGGTCTGTTTCTGGCAACACGGCTGATCGAAGGTCTGTCGCATCTGGGGATCGTGGTGGCAGCCCCAACACTGATCCCGCAGATCTGTAGCCCGCGCCACCGTGGCACGGCGCTGTCGATCTGGAGTACCTTCTTTGGCGTGTCCTTTGCACTGCTGGTCTGGTTCGGCCTGCCGCTGGTTGCCGGGTTCGGCCTGTTGTCGCTGTTTGGCGCCCATGCGCTGGTGATGGCGGTGCTGGCGCTGGTGCTGGGGCGGGTGCTCAAATCGGTGCAGGTGCCGCCGCGTCTGCCGCTGCCCAAGCTGGCGGAGCTGCCGGGCCTGCATCTTGAGATCTACCGCTCTCCGGCCAAAGTGGCCCCGGCGGCGGGCTGGCTGTTCTATACCACCTGTTTCGTGGCGCTGCTGACGGTCCTGCCGCCGCATCTGGATGCGGACGTACGGGTCGGCGTGGTCAGCGCCATGCCGCTGGTCAGCATTGCCACCTCGATGACACTCGGGGTCTGGTTGCTGCGCCGGGTGGCGGCGGTGCGGGTGGTGCAGGCGGGGTTCCTGCTGGCCGCTGGTGGCGCGGTCTGGCTGCTGCTGATGCCGGGGCTGCCGCTGGCCTGCATGGCGCTGGCGGTGGCCTTTGGTCTGGTGCAGGGGGCCAGCTTTGCCTCCGTGCCGCAGCTGAATGCTGAGGCGGCAGAGCAGGCGCAGTCCAATGGCGCGATGAGCCAGGCCGGCAATATGGGCAATGCCATTGGCACGCCGCTGATGGTGGCGGCTGTTGCGCTTGGCGGATACCACGGGATGATGGGGATGGCGCTGCTGCTGTTCCTTGGCGGCTTGGCCGTGCATGTGATGCTGGCCCGACGGCGGGCGCAAAGGGCAGCTATCTGAAGGCGTTCGCCCTCTGTTCTCTTTTTTCTATTGGAGACTCGGCGCGCAGTCCCTATCTGTAGGGTCGGACACCGGTCGCAAGGGCGGCTGGCGTTGAATCTGGGGGCAGTATGGCTGAGTTGAAATCGATCGAAGTGCGCGGCGCGCGCGAGCACAACCTGAAAAACATCGACGTGGATATCCCGCGCGATCAGCTGGTGGTGATCACCGGCCTGTCCGGCTCGGGCAAGTCCAGCCTCGCGTTTGATACCATCTATGCCGAAGGCCAGCGCCGCTATGTCGAGAGCCTGTCGGCCTATGCACGCCAGTTCCTCGACATGATGGAAAAGCCGGATGTGGATCACATCAGCGGCCTGTCGCCTGCGATCTCCATTGAGCAGAAGACCACCTCGAAGAACCCGCGTTCGACTGTGGGGACCGTGACCGAGATCTACGATTATCTGCGTCTGCTGTTTGCCCGCGCGGGCACGCCCTATTCGCCCGCCACCGGAATGCCGATCGAGGCGCAGCAGGTGCAGGATATGGTCGATCGCATCATGACGCTGGAGGAGGGCACCCGTGGTTTCCTGCTGGCGCCCATCGTGCGGGACCGCAAGGGGGAGTACCGCAAGGAGTTCCTTGAGCTGCGCAAACAGGGCTTCCAGCGCGTGAAGGTGGATGGCGAATTCTACGAGCTGGATGAACCGCCGACATTGGACAAGAAGTTCCGCCATGACATTGATGTGGTGGTTGATCGTCTGGTGGTTCGTGAGGGGTTGGAAACCCGGCTGGCCGACAGCCTGCGCACAGCGCTGGATCTGGCTGATGGCATCGCCATTCTGGAAACTGCCCCGCGTGCGGCCGAGGGCGAAGAAGCGCCGACGCCGGAGCGGATTACTTTTTCCGAGAATTTTGCCTGCCCGGTCAGCGGTTTTACCATTCCCGAGATCGAACCACGGCTGTTTTCCTTTAACGCGCCGTTTGGGGCCTGCCCGGAATGTGACGGTCTGGGGGTTGAGCTGTTCTTTGACGAGCGGCTGGTGGTGCCGGATCAGAACCTGAAGATCTATGACGGCGCGCTGGCGCCCTGGCGCAAGGGCAAATCGCCCTATTTTCTACAGACCATCGAAGCCATCGCCAAGCACTATCAGTTCGACAAGAACACCAAGTGGAAGGACCTGCCCAATAAGGTGCAGCAGGTGTTTCTGCACGGTTCTGGCGATGAGGAAATCAAGTTCCGCTACGATGAGGGCGGTCGTGTCTATGAGGTGACGCGGGTTTTTGAGGGGGTGATCCCCAATATGGAACGTCGCTACCGCGAGACCGACTCCAGCTGGATCCGCGAGGAGTTCGAACGCTATCAGAACAACCGCCCCTGTGGCACCTGCGAAGGCTACCGACTGCGCGAAGAGGCGCTGGCGGTCAAGATCGCCGGGCTGCATGTGGGGCAGGTGGTGCAGATGTCGATCCGCGAGGCGCTGGCCTGGATCGAGGATGTGCCCAACCACCTGTCGACGCAGAAACAGGAAATCGCCCGCGCCATCGTGAAGGAGATCCGCGAACGTCTGGGGTTCCTCAACAATGTTGGTCTGGAATATCTGACGCTCAGCCGCAATGCCGGCACGCTCTCCGGTGGCGAAAGCCAGCGGATCCGTCTGGCGTCGCAGATCGGCTCTGGTCTGACGGGCGTTCTCTATGTGCTGGATGAACCTTCTATCGGGCTGCATCAGCGCGACAATGACCGGCTGCTGGAGACGCTGAAAAACCTGCGCGATCAGGGCAATACGGTGATTGTTGTCGAACATGACGAGGATGCGATCCGCGAGGCGGATTATGTTTTTGACATCGGTCCGGGTGCCGGGGTGCATGGCGGCCAGGTGGTCAGCCATGGCACGCCGGAGATGATCGCGGCCGATGAAGCCTCGATCACCGGGCAATATCTGTCCGGCAAGCGTGAGATCGCGGTCCCCGCCGAGCGGCGCAAGGGTAATGGCAAATCGGTGAAAGTGGTGAAGGCCACCGGCAACAACCTGAAAGAGGTGACGGCGGAGTTTCCGCTGGGCAAATTCCTCTGTGTGTCCGGCGTCTCTGGCGGCGGCAAATCCACGCTGACGATTGAGACGCTGTTCAAGACCGCCTCCATGCGATTGAACGGCGCGCGTCAGACACCGGCGCCCTGCGAGACGATCAAGGGGCTGGAGCATCTGGACAAGGTGATCGACATCGACCAGCGCCCGATTGGCCGGACGCCACGGTCAAATCCGGCGACCTACACCGGTGCTTTTACCCCGATCCGCGAATGGTTTGCAGGGCTGCCGGAGTCAAAGACGCGCGGCTACAAACCGGGTCGGTTTTCCTTCAACGTGAAGGGCGGTCGCTGCGAGGCCTGTCAGGGTGACGGGGTGATCAAGATCGAGATGCACTTCCTGCCGGATGTCTATGTCGAATGCGAAACCTGCAAGGGCGCACGCTATAACCGTGAGACGCTGGAGATCCAGTTCAAGGGCAAGTCGATTGCCGATGTGCTGGATATGACGGTGGAGGATGCGCAGCAGTTCTTCCAGGCGGTGCCGTCCATCCGTGACAAGATGGATGCGCTGATGCGGGTGGGCCTTGGCTACATCAAGGTGGGCCAGCAGGCGACCACCCTGTCCGGCGGCGAGG
The DNA here is from genome assembly GCF_048056095.1 of Phaeobacter sp. JH20_34. NCBI lineage: Bacteria > Pseudomonadati > Pseudomonadota > Alphaproteobacteria > Rhodobacterales > Roseobacteraceae > Phaeobacter > Phaeobacter sp. JH20_34. Next base: position 690,603 of record NZ_JAYMWT010000004.1, read on the forward strand.
CGCAGCGGGTCAAGCTGTCAAAGGAACTGGCCAAACGCTCAACCGGGCGGACGCTCTATATTCTGGACGAGCCGACCACCGGTCTGCATTTCGAGGATGTGCGCAAGCTGCTGGAAGTGCTGCATGAGCTGGTCGATCAGGGCAATTCCGTCGTGGTGATCGAGCATAACCTCGATGTGATCAAAACCGCCGACTGGATCATTGATATTGGTCCTGAAGGTGGTGACGGCGGCGGTCAGATCGTGGCCGCAGGCACACCCGAGGAGGTTGCCGCCACCGAAGGCAGCCATACCGGCCACTACCTGAAGGATATCCTGAAGGCGCGCAGCCTGGCGGCGGAGTGATCCGCCAGGCGCGGCCGTCAGTCTGTGGCGGGACATAGTCCCTGTCGCGCTGAGCCGATCCTGCCAGTGTCCTGCGAAACGGTATCCTGAAACGACGAAGCCTAAAAAGACGAAGCGCCGCCGACATTCTGTCAGCGGCGCTTTCCACAGAGCTGGATTGGGACGGCGCGGCACCCTTCGGGGGGGTGGGGGAGAGCCTGCGGACGAGGGGCGCAGGCAGCAGATGCCGCAAACCAAAATCGTTTAATCCAATTGGCGTGGAAGTCTTCTTCTCAGAAGCCAAGCGAACCTGTGTAAATGCGACGAAATAGACGATACCGGTGGGGGTTCAGTGTCGTTTCTTACGTATTCGCAAAGTGTCGCTTATATATAGGTCGGTCCTTTCCTGATAATTGCCGTATTAATGTCTATACGCCATCGGCCTACTGCCAATTAACGAAATAGGGCCCGGATTGCTTCCAGAGAGAGTGGCCGTTTTTAGCCGCATCGTCAGGGGGGATCAGATATTTGGCTGATCTATTCGTAGGTTGACATATGAATATTCATGCGTCTAGGAAAAAGTTAACGCGTCGGCTTGCGTAAAAATAATAATTTTACATTTCCTAATGTGAAGATCTGTTAATTAATTGTCTGTTAACGAAGTTTTCCCGAAAAACTGTTGATCATTTTATTTAATTCCCCCGCTTGTGAAGCGCCTGAGGGCGGCAGCATCAAAATGCGCGAATAACGCCAAATCAGAGAAAAACGCCGCAGCCCGGAATGGGTGCGGCGTCTGGATGTTTTTTACGAACCCTGAGGCAGGCGTCAGGTCACGGGGGGCCGGATCTGGCGGAGACAAAAGGCTCAGCTGTCGGTTCAATCGTGGCGGCTGCGGGCCGCGAAGCGCGGCAGCATGGCGCTGAAATCCTTGCCTGCGCCGCCTTCTTCCTCAACAAACATGGAATAAAGCGCCTGCGCCAGCGCCCCCATCGGCGTGTCGGCATCGGCGCTATGGGCGGCCTGCTGGGCCAGACGCAGGTCTTTCAGCATCAGCTCGGCGGCAAACCCGGGTTTGTAGTCATTATCGGCAGGCGACTGCGGGCCAACCCCCGGCGCCGGGCAATAGGCGTTCATCGACCAGCTGTAGCCAGAGGAGGTGGAGACCACATCGAACATCTTCTGACGGTCGAGACCCAGTTTGTCGGCAAGGGCAAAGGCCTCGCAGGTGCCGATCATGGTGATGCCGAGGATCATGTTGTTACAGATCTTGGCGGCCTGACCGGCGCCGGCATCGCCGCAGTGCACAGCCTTTTGTCCCATCACGTCAAACAGCGGCTTGGCGGCGTCGAAGGCGGCCTGGCTGCCACCGGCCATGAAGGTCAGCGTGCCGGCCGATGCGCCACCAATACCGCCGGAAACCGGGGCGTCGACAAACATCAGATTGGCCGACCCGGCACGATCGGCGACCGCGCGGGCGCTGTCGACGTCGACGGTAGAGCAGTCAACCAATGTAGCACCGGTCGCCATTGCGGGGATCACGTCATCGGCAACCGAGCGCAGGATCTCGCCGTTGGGCAGCATCGTGATCACCACCTCTGCGCCGGTCGCGGCCTCAGCGGCGGAGGCCGCCATGGTGACGCCCACGATCGAGACATCCGCCATGTCAAAGCCGGTGACGGTGTGGCCTGCCTTGGCCAGATTGGCGGCCATTGGGCCTCCCATATTGCCGAGACCGATAAATCCGATGTTCATGTCTTACTCCTCCTCGAACTGCAGCGTGTCGCGGGCCAGCGGCATCAGCATCTGGCTGACAGCGGTAGCAGGCACTTCACGATCTGCATATTGCCATTTGGGCTGGCGGTCCTTGTCAATGATCTGGGCGCGGATGCCCTCCAGAAAATCGCCCTTTTCCATTGCGCGGTGAGTAAAGCGATACTCCAGTTCCAGCGCTTTGCGAATACTCATGCTGCCAAGGCGCAGCCGGTGCAGGAGCTCGACGGTGCAGGCCATTGATAGCGGCGAATTGCGGCGGAGGGTTTTCAGCGTGTCCTCGGCAAAGCTGCTGGCGTCATGATTGAGCGCCGTCAGGATATCGCCAAGCGCCTCGCCGCCAAAGCTGCGGTCAATGTCGGCACGCAGCGCGGCCAGCTGCCCTTCGGGGGCGGTCTCTGCGCTGCTTTCCAGACTCTCGGCACGGCCGGTCTGCTCAAGCTCCGAAATCAGCGCAGGCCAGCTGGCCTCGGGAATGTAATGGTCGGCAAAGCCTGCGTAGATCGCGTCCGCCGCCGTCATGCGCGCACCGGTGAGGCCCAGATATTCACCAAGCCGACCGGGCGCCAGAGCCAGCATCAGGCTGCCGCCCACATCGGGGATGAGGCCGATGCCGACCTCGGGCATGGCAATACGTGTGCTGTCGCCGACGATGCGATGGGTGCCGTGGCAGCCAAGACCGACGCCGCCACCCATGACAAACCCCTGAAGGAAGCTGACCACCGGTTTGGGATATTCGAAGATCCGGGCGTTCATACGGTATTCATCGCGCCAGAACCGGCGACCATAGTCGTAATCGCCACTGGTGCCGGTCTGGTAGAGTTCGGCAATGTCACCGCCGGCGCAGAAGGCTTTTTCGCCCTCGGCGTCCATGACCACCAGATCGACAGCGTCATCCGTTGCCCAGGCCCTGAGGGCGGCATCGACCGCCAGACACATGTCATAACTCAGCGCATTCAGCGCCTTGCCACGGGTCAGGGTGATCCGCCCGGCGCGGCCGGTGATGCGGATATCAATATCGCTCATGTCGGCCTCAGTGGTTTTCCGCCAGCATATGGCGCGCGGTAATCACCCGCATGATTTCATTGGTGCCTTCCAGGATCTGGTGGACGCGCAGATCACGCACCAGTTTTTCGATGCCGTAATCGGCAAGATAGCCATAGCCGCCATGCAGCTGCAAACACTGATCCACCACTTTGGAGCCTGCTTCGGTGACAAATTTCTTTGCCATCGCGCAGTGTTTGGAGGCATCCGGCGCGCCCTGATCCAGCTTCCAGGCCGCCTGACGCAGGAATACACGGGCCGCCTGCAATTCGATTTCCATATCGGCGAGGCGGAATTGCAGCCCCTGAAACTGGTCGATAGATTTGCCAAAGGCCTTGCGTTCGGACATGTATTTCAGGGTCATGGTCAGCGCCTGCTGCGCAGCCCCGAGCGAGCAGGAGGCGATATTCAGGCGCCCGCCGTCGAGACCCTTCATCGCGTATTTGAAGCCGCTGCCTTCTTCGCCGACCAGGTTATTGGCCGGGATCGTGCAGTCGTCGAACTGGACCTGCGCGGTGGGCTGGCTCTTCCAGCCCATTTTTTCCTCAAGCCCGCCAAAGCTGAGGCCCGCCGTGCCATCTTCGACATAGACGGTGGAGATCCCCTTGGGGCCGTCTTCGCCGGTGCGCACCATGCAGACATAGGCGTCAGAGTAGCCGCCACCGGAGATGAACGCCTTGGTGCCGTTGAGGGTGTAGCCCTCGTTGGTCTTGGTGGCGCGGGTTTTGAGGGCGGCGGCATCGGAGCCGGAGCCGGGCTCGGTCAGACAGTAGCTGAGCACGGTCTGCATCGACAGGATGTCGGGCATGATCCGGGCCTTCATCTCGTCGCTGGCAAAGCTGTCGAGCATCTTGGCGCACATATTGTGGATCGACAGGAAGGCGGCAACAGACGGGCAGGCCATCGACAGCGCCTCAAAGACCAATGTGGCATCCAGCCGGGACAGCCCCGCGCCGCCGGTTTCCTCGGAGACATAAAGCGCGCCGAACCCCAGCTCGCCGATCTGCGGCCAGAGCGATTTCGGAATGGTGCCTTCGGCCTCCCACTGGCGGGCGAAGGGGGCGATATGCTCCTGTCCAAAGGCGAAAGCCATATCGAAAATGGCGGTCTGTTCCTCGGTCAATGCGAAATCCACAGCATATCCTCCCTGATGTGAACGCGGCCCGGCCCGGATCTGACCCGCCGGGGTCGTCATGAATTGAACGGTTGTTTATTTTCTAGCGACCCAAGGGCAGCAGGGCAAGCCGCAGCGGTGCAAAGCTGCTGTGCAGAAATGTCGGTCCGGCGGCGTTTGCCGATGGTTGACCGTGGCATTGACGCAAGGGGCGCCGTCTGGCTGTAAGTGAACCGTTTCTTAGGCATTTTCTTCCAAACTGACCGAAATTTGTCAAAAACCGTGGTGCATCGCCCGCCATGGATGATCAGCTGAGGGCAGACTTTCGATGAACAAGCCATTGCGCACCAAACATCTTCCGAAATCAGCGCGTCGCAGGCTGGAAACTCCGGCGCCATCGCCGGCACTGGCGCTGAAAGCAGAGGCGGGGCGTGCCTTTATCGAGGCTGACTATCCACGCGCGCGCGACTTTGCGACCCGCGCGCTTGCCTTTGAGCCGGACAACGCGACGCTGCATGCGGAGATTGCCTCCAGCTTCATGCAGGAGAAAAAATACGAACTGGCGCTGAAGCATCTTATGGGCGCGCTTAAACTTGAGCCGACCAATCCGAAATGGCTCAGCGCGATCGGGACCATTCTGTTTCTGATGGACAAGCTGACGGATGCCGTTGGCTTCTTTGAGGCGGTTTATCAGATCGACCCGGAAAATGCGATGAATGTCTCCCGGCTGGTGCAGTCGCAGATGAACCTTTGCGACTGGACTGTCTACAAGGATCAGAAGAACAAGCTGAGGATCCTCGATAACGACCCGGCCAACGGCGATCCGTTCACCACGCTGCTCTATGTCGATGACGCCGCGTTGCAGAAGAAACGCGTGGTGAGCAAGACGAAGAACAAGGTGACGATTTCCGAACGGAAAGTGGCCCGTAAGTTCAACAGGACTCCGGTGGCTGGTCGCAAGATCCGGATTGGCTATTTCTCCTGCGATTTCTTCAATCACGCGACCATGTTCCTGATGGCGCGCCACTTCGAATTGCATGACCGTGATAACTACGAAATCTACATCTATGACTACAGCCGCGAACCAAGCGATGTCATGCGTCAGCGCGTGCTCGACGCTGCCGACTGCTACCGGCCGATCCATAACCTGAAAGACGAGGATGTCGCGGAGCTGGCCCGGGGGGACAGTCTGGACATCGCGATCGATCTGAAAGGCTACACCAAAGACGCAAGGCCAACGATATTCGGCTTTCGCGCGGCACCGGTGCAGATCTCCTATCTCGGCTACCCAGGCACCACGGGAATGCCCGCGATGGACTATTTCGTCGCTGACGCTGTCACCGTACCAAAAGAGGGGCGGCGCCATTTCTCAGAAAAAATCCTGTATATGCCGAATTGCTATCAGGTAAATGACAACAGTCGTCCCCATCCCGAGACCGGACCGACCCGCGCTGATATGGGGCTGCCCGAGGATGCGGTGGTTTTCTGTTCGTTCAACAACCATAACAAGGTTTCCCCGGCGGAGTTCGACATCTGGATGGACCTGCTCAAGGAGGTCGATGGCAGTGTCCTGTGGTTCCTTGCGGTGCCTGGTGTGATCCGTGATAACATCCGCAAGGAGGCGGAGGCTCGTGGCGTGCCGGCGGATCGGATCGTCTTTGCCGGGCGTTGTCCTACTCCCCATCACATTGCGCGTCTGCCGCTGGCGGATATCTTTCTTGATACCTTTGCCTGTAATGCCCACACCACGGCGAGTGAAACGCTGTGGTCGGGCGTGCCGGTCGTGACCAAACCGGGGCAGCAGTTTGCGGCGCGGGTCGCGGCGAGCGTCGTCACCGCCGTGGGTTGTCCTGAGCTGATTGCCGAGACGGAGGAGGAGTATCGCGCGCTGGCGCTGCGGCTGGCCCGGAACGCCGAGGAACGACAGGCGCTGCGCGAGAAGCTGAAGGCGAATATCGCCACCACGCCGCTGTATGATACCGAGCAATATGTCCGCGATTTCGAGGCGCTTCTAACAAAGGCGATCCAGCGCTATGACGATGGGCTGAAGCCGGATCATTTAAGCCTGGCGGAGGGCAAGGTCTAACCCGCCATCCGTGGCGTCGCTGACCGGGATCCGCATTTGCTGAGCCGGGCGGTGCTTCCGGCGCAAAGCCTGCCGTCGAAAAAGCGACCCGGCAAAGCGACCCGCCAAAGAGGAAAAAAAACGCGCCCCGGTCTGCCGGAGGCGCGTTTTTGTTATGACATCCGCGTCGCGCGGGGATCTGCCATGGTGGCCGACCGGCGCTCAGGCCGACGGATATTTGACCGGCAGCCGCCTGCGGGCGGATGGATCAGAGCAGGCGCACCTTTGTGCCGATCTTCACCATCTCGTAGAGCGATTCGACGTGCTGATTGTAAAGGCCGATGCAGCCGGAGGAGCTTTGCCGTCCGATCTTGCGGGTGTCATGGGTGCCATGCACCAGATAGGCCGGCCAGTCGAGATACATCGCACGTGTGCCCAGCGGGTTGCCCGGGTCGCCGCCGTCGATGCGGACCGGCAGTGTCGGGTCACGCTCGCGCATGGAGGCGGTTGGAGTCCAGCTGGGGTTCTCCGCCTTGCGCACGATTTCGGTATAGCCGCGTCGGGTCAGCTCCTCGGTCATCGGCACCGAGGAGGGGAACAGCCGGTAGGTCTCGCCATCCGGCCCCCAGTAATGCAGCGCGCGCGAGGAAATATCGGCCAACATGCAGCCCACGCCCAGATCATCGAAGTGATCCTGCCAGGCCTGCTGCTGGAAGGAGGAAATATTGCGTTTCACCGGGATTTCGGTTTCGATCTTTGGCTCTTCCACCGGAAAGGCGTCGCTCGACTGGGCGCGCAGCAGCGCCGGGGTGGCCAATGTGGCGCCAATCCCGGTGAGGGCAGCGCGGCGGGTCATACGAAAGTTGCTCATGGTATCCTTCGACAGTCTGCTCGGGCATTAGTTGGCAAACTAGGTAGTGCTGCGGAATTTCCTAGGGGCAGGTCGCCAAATTAAGCCGGTCTCACAGGGTTGTGTAGCCCGGTGAGACCGTGAGTGGCGGAAGTCTGCCGTTCTTTCAGCGCCTGGGCGCCGGTGAGGGTCAGCCGTAGAGCTTGCGCGCCTGGGCAAAGGACAGCAGGCGCTTGGTCTTCTCGTCCCAGAGGTGCAGCCGCGCATTGGCGAGGCTTTCGCGGATGGTCATCCGGTTGCCCTCGGCCAGTTCGGCATGGTCGCGCAGCACCTGGGGAAGCCGGTAGAAGGGAATGCGGCTATAAAGGTGATGAACGTGGTGGATGCCGATATTGGCGCTGATCCATTGCAGCACCGGCGGCAGAACATAATGGGAGCTGCCATGAAGGGCGGCGTCATGCAGGTGCCAGTCCTCTTCCTGTTCCCACTGTGTCGTCTCGAACTGATGCTGGACGTAGAACAGCCACAGCCCGGCGGTGGCAGCCAGCAGCGTGGCGGGCACAAAAATCAGCAGCAGCGGCATCAGCCCGCCGAAATACCAGATCACCGCCAGCGCCAGAATAATGGTCAGATTGGTGCCCATGGCGCTGATCCAGTAGCGGGCCTGGCCCATCAGACCGTAGGGGATACGGTTTTGCAGGAAGAACAGATAGCCGGGACCGATGGCAAAAAGCGTCACCGGATGGCGATAGAGCCGATACATCAGTCGGCCCCAGCGGCTTTCGGCGTGGTATTCGGCCACGGTCATGGTGTGGATATCGCCCATGCCGCGTTTGCCCAGATTGCCATGGGTGCTGTGATGGATCGAATGGGTGCGGCGCCAGACATCATATGGCGTGAGGGTCAGCACCCCAATGATGCGACCGGTCCAGTCGCTGAGCCGACGGTTGCTGAAAAAGGAGCCATGGCCGCAATCGTGCTGAATGGTGAACAGCCGCAGCAGGAAGGCGGCGATCAGAACGGAGATGGCCAGCGTCAGCCAGTAACTGATCGACAGCGACCACCAGGCCAGGGCCCAGAGCAGCAGGAAGGGCACGACCGTCACTGCCAGCTCAAAGCTGCTGCGCAGGGGGCTTGGGTCGCGGTATTGGGCCAGGATCTTGACCCAGTCGCGGGCGGATTTCGCAGCCGCCTGCGGCTGGTTGGATTCGTCTGTCGTGCTCATGCGCCTGCCGTTTTTCTGTCCATCCATGACCGGATAGACGAGTTACGCGGCGGAACAAGCATAAATTGGTCGAAGCCCTTATTTTTCTGGCCCTGTGCCGCGAATAACGCCCGCCTGCCGCTCTATCTGGGCGGGAGCGCGCGGCGCCATGGAAAAAGGCCCCGGAATGTCCGGGGCCTTTTCTCGTTTTGGGGCGACAGCTCAGTCCATCGCCTTGAAGTTGAATTCGCCACCTTCCTTGATGCCCGAAGGCCAGCGGGAGGTCACCGTCTTGGTGCGGGTGTAGAATTTGAAGCTGTCGGGCCCGTGCTGGTTCAGGTCACCGAACATCGACTTCTTCCAGCCGCCGAAGGTGTGATAGGCCAGCGGCACCGGGATCGGCACGTTGATACCCACCATGCCGATGTTCACGCGGGAGGCAAAGTCGCGCGCGGTGTCGCCGTCACGGGTAAAGATCGCGGTGCCATTGCCATACTCGTGATCCATCGCCAGCTTCAATGCTTCCTCGTAAGTGCTTGCGCGCACAGTGGAAAGTACCGGGCCGAAGATCTCCTGCTTGTAGATGTCCATGTCGGGGGTGACGTGGTCGAACAGGTGGGCGCCGACAAAGAAGCCGTCCTCGTAACCCTGCAGTTTGAAGTCGCGGTTATCGACCACCAGCGTGGCGCCCTGATCGACACCGGACTGGATCAGGCCCAGGATGCGGTCCTTGGCCGCCGCGGTCACAACCGGACCCAGATCCACGTCGTCGCCGGCGGTGTAGGGGCCGACCTTCAGTTTCTCGATGCGCGGGATCAGCTTCTCGATCAGCTTGTCGGCGGTTTCCTCACCGACCGGAACCGCAACCGAGATTGCCATGCAGCGTTCGCCGGCCGCGCCGAAGCCCGCGCCAACCAGCGCGTCAGCGGCCTGATCCAGATCGGCATCGGGCATCACGATCATGTGGTTCTTGGCGCCGCCGAAGCACTGCGCGCGCTTGCCGTTGGCGGTGGCGCGGGAATAGATGTACTGGGCAATCGGGGTGGAGCCGACGAAGGACACGCCCTGAATGATTTCGCTGTCCAGAATGGTGTCAACCGCCTCGCGGTCGCCGTTCACCACCTGGAACACGCCTTCGGGCAGGCCTGCCTCGACGAACAGTTCGGCCAGCATCAGCGGCACGGAGGGATCGCGCTCGGACGGTTTCAGCACCACGGCGTTGCCGCAGGCCAGAGCCGGGCCGACGTGCCACAGCGGCATCATGGCGGGGAAGTTGAACGGCATGATGGAGCCGACAACGCCCAGAGGCTGGCGCATGGAGTACATGTCGATGCCGGGGCCGGCGCTGTCGGTGAATTCCCCCTTCAGCATCTGCGGCGCGCCGATGCAGTATTCGATCACTTCCAGACCGCGCTGCAGGTCGCCCTTGGCGTCCGGGATGGTCTTGCCGTGCTCGCGCGAGAGCGCCTCGGCCAGCTTGTCCATGTCGCGGTTCATCAGGCCAACCATCGCCATCATCACGCGGGCGCGCTTCTGCGGGTTGGTGGCGCCCCATGCGGGCTGTGCCGCGGCGGCCTTTTCGATTGCATCGGTGGTCTCCGACGCGCTGGCCATCGGGCATTTGTACTGCACTTCGCCGGTTGCCGGGTTGAAGACATCGTCAAAACGGCCCGAGGTGCCGGACACCAGCTTGCCGTTGATAAAATGGCCGAGTTCTTTCATCGGATCCTCCTACATTCCAGTTGCCGGTATCGTAGGCTTGCAAAAAACACTGGAAAAGAGGAAAGATCTCAAAGAGGCTTTGCAGGAACGCAAAGGTTAACAGAATGTTGACGGCAGGAGAGGGAAAAGCTCATGGATCCACAATGGGATGACATGCGGGTGTTCCTGGCAGTGGCGCGCGAAAGCAGCCTGTCGGGGGCGGGGCGGATCCTGAAGATGGATCCGGCCACCGTGGGTCGGCGGATCTCGCGCTTTGAGGAGGCGCTGGACACGCCGCTGTTCGTGAAATCCCCGCAGGGCTATGCGCTGAGTGCTGCGGGGGACCGTTTGCTGGGCCATGCCGAGGCTGCCGAACAGGCGATGCGGGCCGGGCAGGAGGCGCTGGTCGGCCCCAGTGACACGCTGTCGGGCCAGATCCGCATCGGTGCGCCGGATGGCAGCGCCAATTATCTGCTGCCGCAGGTCTGTGCCAGAATCGGGGCCGAGAACCCGGATCTGGATATCCAGATCGTGGCGCTGCCACGGGTCATCAACCTCAGCCGCCGGGAGGCCGATATGGCGGTGACCGTCAGCGCGCCCACCGCAGGCCAGCTGCTGGTGCAGAAAATCACCGATTACAAACTGCATCTGGTGGGATCGCGCCATTATCTGCGCGCCCATCCGCCGATCGAAAAGCTGGAGGATCTGAAGGATCACAAGATGATCGGCTATATTCCTGACATGATCTTTGACCGGGAGCTGGATTATCTCAATGATCTTGGGGTGGACCGGGTGGCGCTGGCCTCCAATTCGGTGTCGGTGCAGATAAAACTGGCGGCTGAGGGTACGGCGCTGTGCGTCGCGCATGATTTCACGCTGCCGTCGCACCGCTCCCTGCGCAAGGTTCTGACCGACAAGATCAGCCTGACGCGCAGTTTTTATCTGGTGCGCCACCAGGGGGATCAGCGCAGCGACCGGCTGAACCGGTTTGCCCAGGCGTTGTCAAAAGGCATACGCGACGAAGTGGTCCGGCTGGAAGGCTTGACTTGATGCCGGGTTAGGGCAACCCTTGGTGGTACGTAATAAAATTACAAAAAGGAGCGCCTATGTTGGTTCAATTGATTCTGAAGTCCAAGGCAAGCTCTGGGGTGGTCACCATTGCTCCCGAGGCAACGATATCCGAGGCCGCCAAATTGCTGGGCGAGCACAAGATCGGTACTGTTGTTGTCTCCAGTGATGGCGAAACCGCCGAGGGTATCCTGTCCGAGCGCGATATCGTGCGCGAGCTGGCCCGCAGCGGCTCCGGCTGCCTGAGCAAGGCCACCAGCGAATATATGACCCGCAAGCTGGTCACCTGCACCAGCCAGTCCAACGTCGAGGACGTGCTACAGCAGATGACCGAAGGCCGCTTTCGCCACATGCCGGTGGTCGAAGATGGCAAGCTGATCGGGCTGGTGTCGCTGGGCGATGTCGTGAAGGCGCAGCTGGCCGAGGTCGCGATGGAGAAAGACGCCCTTGCAGGCATGATCATGGGGCACTGACCTCAGGATCCTGACACCCGGGGCTGTGGCCCCGCGTCTGATGCGGTGTCCTCCCGCATCGGACGGCTGACGTCACGGCGCAGGAGCAGGTCGGTATTTCCACGCTCTTGCGCCCTGATGACAAAAATGTTTGCTTGCGCGCAACCAACCAGCAGGCAGGAGAGGCCCCATGCGTATTGGCTTGTATCCCGGCACATTCGATCCCATCACATTGGGGCATATAGATATTATCCGCCGGGCCAGCGCGCTGGTGGACAAGCTGGTGATCGGCGTTGCGATCAACCGGGACAAGGGGCCGCTGTTTTCGCTGGAAGAGCGTGTCGCCATGATCGAGGCGGAATGCGCCAAGCTCAGCGAGCAGACCGGCACCGAGATTGTTGCCCATCCGTTTGAAAACCTGTTGATCGACTGCGCCCGCGACGTGGGCGCGCAGATCATCGTGCGCGGGCTGCGCGCGGTGGCGGATTTCGAGTATGAATTCCAGATGGTTGGCATGAACCGGGCGCTCGACAGCTCGGTCGAGACGGTGTTCCTGATGGCCGAGGCACGCCATCAGGCAATTGCCTCCAAGCTGGTGAAGGAAATCGCCCGGCTGGGGGGCGATGTTTCGAAGTTCGTCACGCCGATGGTCAAGAGCGAGCTGAGCCGCCAGCTGGCGAAATAGTCAGCCTGCGGCGATAGAGATGCGACATTGGGAGCGGCCCGGTTCGGGGCCGCTTTTTTATGTCTGTAAACACTGTGTTGTGACCTGTTCCTGATCTGCGCGGCGCCGCCGGATCAGCGCCAGAAGGCAATCCAGTCGATCAGTTCAAACAGGCGCTTGCCCAGAAACACCATATGCCCGGTGCCAAACAGCCAGAGATCCACGGCCAGACCAGCCAGGATCAGCAGCGCAAGGAACAGGGCAATTCTATTGGTCATGATGGGTCTGGGGCCGGGGTAAACAAGATACGCCCGGCCAGATATGCCTGACCGGGCGGTGTCTTACAAGCCATGCGGGCCAAGTGCTGCACACAGAGGCCGTGGTGCCGGGGCTCAGCCCAGACGACCCATCGCGACAGCGACGTCCGCCATACGCACCGAGAAGGCCCATTCGTTGTCATACCAGGCCAGAACGCGCACCAGGCTGTTTTCCACGACGCGGGTCTGATCCGGCGCGAAGATCGAGCTTTGCTCCGTGTGGTTGAAATCAATCGAGACCAGCGGCGCGGGTTCATAGCCGATCACGCGGGACATATGGCCCTTGGCGGCTTCGCTCATGATGGCGTTGATTTCGGTGACGCTGGTCTGCTTGCTGGAGCGGAAGGTCAGATCCACAGCAGAGACATTCGGTGTCGGCACGCGGATCGCAGAGCCATCCAGACGGCCCTTCAGGTTTGGCAGCACCTCACCCAGCGCCTTGGCGGCACCGGTGGTGGTCGGGATCATCGCCATGGCAGCGGCGCGGGCGCGGTAGAGATCGTCGTGGCGGCGGTCCAGTGTCGGCTGATCGCCGGTATAGGCGTGGATCGTGGTCATGATCCCGCTTTCTATGCCGACGGTTTCATCCAGCACCTTGGCCAGAGGGGCGAGGCAGTTGGTGGTGCAGGAGCCGTTGGAGACCATGCGGTCGCCCGCCCGCAGCTTGTCGTCATTGACGCCAAAGACGATGGTCTTGTCGACATTGGTGCCGGGGGCGGACAGCAGAACCTTCTTGGCGCCGCGCGCCAGATGCGCCTTGGCCTTTTCGCCGTCGTTGAATTTGCCGGTGCATTCCAGCACCACGTCACAGCCGGACCAGTCCAGATCGTCCATATTATAGGTGGAGAACATCTGCATATCGCCACGGCCGAGGTTCATGGTGTTTTCACCCAAGGTGACCTCGCCGGGGAAACGGCCATGCACGGAGTCGTATTTCAGCAGATGCGCTGCGGTTTCCAGCGGGCCGGTGGCATTGACCTTGACCACTTCGATATCGTCCCGGCCCGAGGCTGCGATATGCGCCAAGGTGCAGCGGCCGATGCGGCCAAACCCGTTGATCCCGACTTTGATGGTCATATGCGTATCTCCAAGCGAGCAAGAATTGCCTCCGCTATAGCTGCCATTCCCTCGGGTCAAAAGCTTAAAAATGGCTTTATTCCAGACTGTTAGCGCAAAACTTGACTGGTTGCGGTAACAAAATTGACTGATTGCGATAACGGTTTTCGCGGCCCTGCGGCGGATGTGCGAGGCGCCTCGGATTGAACGCCATCGGGAACAAAGCGGGCGCTGAACGGCTTGTACCTGATAGGCGATAGGATAGGGTGGGCCAAAATGCGCGCGAATGGAAAAGGGGACCGGGTATGAGCGGTTTGTTGGCTTTGCTTGATGATGTGGCAGGCATTGCAAAGGTGGCTGCGGCCTCGGTGGATGATGTGGCGGCGGCGGCGGGCAAGGCGGGCGCCAAGACGGCGGGCGTGATCATCGACGATGCGGCGGTCACGCCGAAGTATCTGCAAGGCTTTGCCCCGGCGCGCGAACTGCCGATCATCTGGCGCATCACCCGTGGGTCGCTGTTCAACAAACTGATCCTGTTGCTGCCGGTCGCCATGCTGCTGGCGAATTTCGCGCCCTGGCTGATCACGCCCTTGCTGATGCTCGGCGGCTCCTATCTGTGTTTTGAGGGGGCCGAGAAGATCTTTCACGTGCTGTTCCCCCATGCGAGCCACGCCATTGACGAAGACATGAGCATCAAGGATCCCGGCCATCTGGAAGAGCAGAAGATCAAGGGCGCGATCAAGACCGACTTCATCCTGTCCGCGGAAATCATGACCATCGCGCTGGCCGCGATCGAGGCACCAACTGTGTGGATGCAGGCAGCAACGCTGGCAGTGGTCGCCATTGGGGTGACGCTGGCGGTCTACGGATCGGTTGCGGTCATCGTGAAGATGGACGATGTGGGGCTGTATCTTGCGGGCAACGCACCAACGCCCATCGGGCGCGGTCTTGGCCGTGGGCTGGTAAAATTCATGCCGGTGCTGATGTGGATCCTGTCGGTGGTCGGCACCGCCGCAATGCTCTGGGTCGGCGGATCCATCATCATCCACGGGCTGGAGGTGCTGGGCTTTGGCTGGCTGGGCCATCTGATCCACGACTGGGCGTACGCCGTCGGTCACGCGGTGCCTGCGGGCTGGATGGGCTTTGCTGAGTGGAGTGCCAAGGCGGCGATGGATGGCGTGTTTGGGGTTATGTGGGGGCTGCTGCTGATCCCTCTGGCGACCAAGGTTGTGGGACCGTTTATTGCGTCGGTTTCGGGGAAGTCTGCCAGCCACTGAAAGAAATTAGTCACACAGTTACTAGGATTTAAGGGGGCGCTTTTGAAGAAGCCGATTATCAAGATTCTTTCCGGTCCAACTCCAAACCAAGTTGCTGCGGGTGAAATAGCAACAGGCGGAACGGCGTCTTTGCTCTCGGCAATCAGCAAGGCAGCGGACCTCGCCCCCATGGACGTGAAACAGTTGTACGGTTTCCTCCATTTTCGCCTGCATACCGCAAAACAGGCACAAGCTCGCAGTGGCTGGTTCGGAGGCCGGTTGTTCAACAAATTCAGCGGCGAGTCTTCGGACTATATCCCGCTTTCCGGCACTCAAATGACGCAAGCTTTCCTTGCTGCGGGGATAGAACCTCCAGAATTCATCGTCGCCAGCGGTAACTACGAGCTGCGTTTGGACTATGCACAGAAAGCCTATGACGCGTTGAAGGAAATGGCCGAAACTGACAACGCGCAATAGGTGGTTCAAACCGAAAAAAAGGGCTCCGACAGGAGCCCTATTCTGTTTCTATTGTTTGACGGGCCTCAGCCCAGCAGCTCTTTCACCTTCGCTACTGTGCCCTCAGCCGTAATGCCGAAGCGTTCGAACAGCTCGCCTGCCGGAGCAGAGGCGCCGAAGCTGTCCATACCCACGAATGCGGTTTTCTTTTCCTGGCCGCGTTCGCCCATCAGCAGGCGATCCCAGCCGCCGGCGCGCATGGCGGCTTCGATACCCACGCGGACCGGGCCTGCGGGCAGGACCTTGCGGCGGTAGGCTTCGTCCTGCTCGGCGAACAGTTCCATGCAGGGCATGGAGACAACGCGGGTGCCGATGCCGTCGGCCTCCAGTTTGGCCTTCGCCTCCAGCGCGACGGAGACCTCAGAACCGGTGGCGATCAGGATCACCTGACGCTTGCCCTCGGCTTCGGCCAGAACATAGCCGCCCTTGGCGGTCAGATTGCTGAGCTTATGCTCGGTCCGCACGGTGGGCAGGTTCTGACGGGTCAGGGTCATCACCGAGGGGGTGTCCTTCGAGGTCAGGGCGATTTCCCAGGCCTCTGCGGTTTCCACGGTGTCGGCGGGACGGAACACATAGGTGTTCGGCGTCGCGCGGCAGATTGCCAGATGCTCCACCGGCTGGTGGGTCGGGCCATCTTCGCCAACGCCGATGGAATCATGGGTCATCACAAAGACGGTCGGGATCTTCATCAGGGCCGCCAGACGCATCGCCGGACGCGCGTAGTCGGTGAAGCAGAAGAAAGTCCCGCCATAAGGGCGCATCCCGCCGTGCAGCGCCATGCCGTTCATCGCCGAGGCCATGCCGTGCTCGCGGATGCCCCAGTAGACGTAGCGGCCCTTGCGGTTATCCGTGTCAAAGACGCCCAGATCGCCGGTCTTGGTATTGTTGGAGCCGGTGAGGTCAGCAGAGCCGCCGACGGTTTCCGGCATGATCGGGTTGATCACTTCCAGCGCCATCTCGGAGGATTTGCGGGTGGCCACCTTCGGCTGGGTTTCGGAGACCTGCTTTTTCAGCGCCTTGATGGTGGCCGACAGCTTCTTGGGCGCATCCAGCGCATAGGCGCGGTTGAAGCGGTCCTGTTTCTGCTGCGAGGCTTCGGCAAAACGGGCTTCCCAGGCTTCGCGCTCGGCTGCGCCGCGCTGGCCGATGGCTTCCCACTGGGATTTCACATCTGCGGGCACCTCAAACGGGCCGGTGGTCCAGCCGTAGGCGGCCTTGGCGGCCTTCATCTGCTCGGCGTCGGTCAGCGCACCGTGACCCTTGGAGGTGTCCTGTGCAGCGTGACCCAGCGCGATGTGGGTCTTGCAGGCTATCATCGAGGGTTTCTTCGATTTCTTCGCCGCGGTCAGGGCCTCGTCGATGGCCTTGGGATCGTGACCGTCGATTTCGATGACCTGCCAGCCGGAGGCCTTGAAGCGCTGCACCTGATTGGTGCGGTCGGAGAGTTCAACCGTGCCGTCGATGGTGATGTTGTTGTTGTCCCAGAGGACGATCAGCTTGCCCAGCGAGTGGCGACCGGCAAGGCCGATGGCCTCCTGGCTGATGCCCTCCATCAGGCAGCCGTCGCCTGCGATCACATAGGTGTGGTGATCGACCAGCTTGCGGCCGTAATGCGCGCGCTGCATTTCCTCGGCCATGGCAAAGCCAACGGCATTGGCAATGCCCTGACCCAGCGGGCCAGTGGTGGTTTCGACGGCATCAATCAGGAAGTTTTCCGGGTGACCGGCTGTCAGCGCGCCCATCTGGCGGAAATTCTTGACCTGATCCAGCGTCACCTGTGCATCGCCCATGAGATAGAGCAGCGAATAGATCAGCATGGAGCCGTGACCGGCGGACAGGATGAACCGGTCGCGGTCTGGCCACTGGGGGTTCGCCACATCGAACTTCATGTGTTTTTCAAACAGGACGGTGGCGACATCGGCCATGCCAATCGGCATGCCGGAATGGCCGGAATTTGCCGCGGCAACGGCATCAAGGGTCAGGGCACGGATGGCCGCAGCCTTGGTCCAATGTTCGGGGTTTGCGTTGCGCAGGGCTGTCAGATCCACTGGATTTTTCCTCTGGGTTTTCGGCAGACTGAGCGCTCAATAGCAGTGATATGGCAAAGATCAAGCGTTTGCGCGGCTTCCTGCGCGAAGTTGACGCTGCAAGTGGTTGAAAGCAAACAGGGGGTAATTTATCCCTGCATGAACTAAGCTGGATGTGCAGCGCCGGATCCCTCTTGATTCGCCCTCCGTTTGCGGAGACGAGCGGAAAAACGGGGCGATGGCGCGGCGCAGGGTCCGGCGGAAAAGACCGGCAGATACTCACGGGGTCGTAAAGGGGCAGGCATGGAGCAGATCGAAGAATTGCAGGGTCGGATCCTGGCGGCAATGGACCGGATTGGCGCAGGTGCAGCAGCATTGCAGGCCGGCGCACAGGCTTCGGCAGAGGCGCATGCGCAGGCCCAGGCGGAGGCGCAGTCACGGACGGCTGCTGCGCAGAGCGACCTCAGCCGCGCGCTGGAAGAGGAAAAGATCGCCAATGCCCAGCTGGAAGAACGGCTGAAGGTTCTGCGCGCCAAGCTGGAGGAGGCTGAGGCCAATGCTGCCCCCGCGCAGGGCGCCGATATCGGTGAGCTGGCGGCGTTGCAGGCCGAGGTCGAGCTGCTGCGCAACGAGGTGGGCAATACCGCCGAGAAAGACGCGCTGAAGTCCGAAGTGGCGCGGCTGAAACAGGAATTGGAAGTGCAGGGCAACGAGGCGGCCACCGCCCGCGAAACCCTGCAGGATCAGCTGGATGAGGCGCAGGCCTCGCTGGCGCGGCTACAGGAAGAGCTGGCCGAGCAGCCCGATGATCTGGGGGCGGCGGTGGATACAGCCGCGCTTGAGGCCGAAGCGGAGGCGCTGCGCGGTCAGCTGGCCCGGGCTCAGGACGAGCTGGCCCAGGCGACGGCCACCCTTGCGGCGCGGCCCGCAGGTCCCAGTGCCGAAGAGATTGCGCAGCAGAATGAGACGCTCTTGCGTCTGGATGCCACGCTGCAGGAGCTGCGCCACAGCAATGATCAGCTGCGGGCCTCCAATGCGGCGCTGCGAGACGCAAATGCCGCTGGTGTTGGTGATGCGACGCTGATCAATGCAGCGCTTCAGGCCGATATCGACGCGCTGACCGCAGCGCGCGCCAGCGATCAGGCCGAGGTCGATGCGGTGCTGGCCAAACTGGAACCCCTGCTGGCGGCTGAGCCTGCGCAGGGCGCGGCCCCCGCAGCCCCGGCTGAGGCGGCGCCGATTGCCCAGACGGCGGCGCCCGTCGATGTGATGCCTGCATCCGCAGCGCCCCAGGTGCCCCAGGCGCCGATCACGCAGCCGCGAACCGCCCAGCCCATGCCCGAAGGGGAGGATGTATGATGCCCGAGGTTACGATTCATATCGGGGGGCGCGGTTTCGAAGTCTCCTGCCAGGAAGGCGAAGAAAGCTATCTGCATTCGGCGGCCAAGATGCTGGACGATGAGGCCCAGGTGCTGTCGGACCAGATTGGCCGTATGCCCGAGGCGCGGATGCTGCTGATGGCGGGGCTGATGCTGGCGGATAAAACCGCAGCGGTCGAGGATCGCATCAAGGAGGTTGAGGCCGAACTGGCAGAGCGCACCGCCGAGCTGGCCGAGCTGCGCGCCGCCCCTGCACCGGAGCCTGAGCGGATCGAGGTGCCGGTGGTGCCGCCGCTGGTGACCGAGACCCTCGCCGAGCTGGCCGCCCGCAGCGAGGCGCTGGCGCAGGAACTGGAAGAGCAGGGGGCCGCTGGCTGACAGGCCGCGAACCGCGACGCTCAGATTTGAAACCGCCGCATGGGTCAGCCCCATTGCGGCGGTTTTCTATGATATTGGAACCAAACGGTGCATAAAAAAACACCCCCGGCCAACGCCGAGGGTGCGGATCGTCTGGTCGACAGCCACAACAAGAGGCCAGCGGGGACAGGCTTAGCCGTTGGCTTCGCGGATCTTGTCTGCGGCATCCTTGTCAAAGGCGACACCGTTTTCAGCAAACATGCCGTCCAGTTCGCCGGAGAGGGTCATCTCGGTGATGATATCGCAGCCGCCGACAAACTCGCCTTTGACATAGAGCTGGGGAATGGTCGGCCAGTCGGAATATTCCTTGATGCCCGCGCGGATTTCCTCATCCGCCAGCACGTTTACATCGGTGTATTCGACGCCGATGTAGTTCAGCACGCCAGCCACGCGGGAAGAGAAGCCACATTGCGGCATGTCCTTGGTGCCTTTCATGAAGAGCACCACGTCGCTGGCTTTGACGGTTTCATCAATACGGGTTTTTACGTCGGTCATTTATCCATTTCCTTTTGGCGTTGCCACCGGTCGCGGTTTGTTCGGATATAGGGGAGAAGCTTCAGGAAAGTAAGCCCCGCGGGCGAAGCAAACACGGGGATTGCCGCAAGAGTTTCCAAAGTCGCGAAAATCCTCACTTTGGCCGGCGGCCGCTATCCTGAGAGTTCGTCCAGCTCTGGTTTCTGCGCTCCAGTTCACTGTTCTTACGGTTAGTCTCGTCCACCTCGTCCAAATCCACAGCTTCCAAACCGATGTCGCGAACTGGTGTTTGGGTCTGGCGTTCGGTGCGGGGCTGGCTTTGCGAAAGTGGGCGTGGGCGGCTTCGTTTTCTCAACTGAGTGTCAATGGCGTAAACACTCACAGCAAGGCAGAATAGGCCCGACAGAAACCACCAGCCCGGCGTCATCCGGTTACTCGGGCGCCTTGGTGGTCAGCGCCAGCGCGTGCAGCTCGCCGTTGGCGCCGTCCATCTTGCCCTTCAGGGCTGCATAGACGGCGCGCTGCTGCTGGACACGGTTCTTGCCGCGAAAGCTTTCGTCGATGACCATCGCGGACATATGCACACCGTCATGGCCACCAACCTGGATTTCCGCATCGGGAAATGTCTCGCGCAGCAGGTCTTCGATTTCTTGGGCTTGCATCGGCATTGGGGGGTGTCCTTATTTCTAGCTTATCAAAAATGTAGGGTGCGGCGGGGGCCTCTGCAAGGCGGATTAGCCCCGCAGCGTCACATAGGGAGCAAGGCGCGGGATGAAGGCGGGCACCTCGGCCAGGGCCTCCTGGACCTGCGGCTCCTCAAAGTCCCAGATGGTGCGCCCGTCACTGACCGCCAGCGTCGCCATCAGAACATTCAGATCGGCCCGCAGCGCGTCCGGCAGCGGCAGGCCGGCTGCCTCGCGCAGGATCAACAGCGCCTCATGGATGGGGCGCAGGACACGCAGGGCGTGGGTCATATGCGGCAGAAGGTCAGCATCGTCGCGCCATGTCTCGCCCTGAAACAGCACCTCAGTCACCCGCTGCCCGGCGCCCGCGCAGGAATAGGCAATACAGCCGCCAAAGCCACGGGTATTCAGATTGGCGTGGATGGTGCAGCTGAAACAGGATTGCGAGAGGTTGGGGCAGGGGGTGTCGGTCTCCTTCAGGATCGCGAAATCCTCGTCCTCCTCAAACGGGTAGGCCACACAGCAGAGCGCGGCGCAGCGGCTGCAATCTGCTGTCAGTTCGGGGAGGTCGATATCAGGAGTTTGGCCGGACAGGGGCATGGGGTCACCTGCGAGACATCAAAAAAATGGGTGGGACGGCGATGCCATCCCACCCGGTATCATCGTGTCGAGGACCATGCCCCAACGCGGCCTGCGCTCAGGCAACGGCAGCAGCGAAGCTGCTGCGGAAGATTTCCGCCAGCTCGGCCAGTGGCGCTTCGGAGCCGCCGATTTTCACCATGTCGCCGCCGAATTTGCCGACGGTGGTGATGGTGACACCGGCCTGACCTGCGGCCATCATCAGGGCCTCGGCCTGATCGAAGTTGCAGGCCACGAGGTAGCGCGCCTGATCCTCGCCAAAAACCGTCGGGGTGTCGCCTGCGTCAAGCTGCACGCCGACATTGGCCGCTTCGGCCAGCTCAAACGCCGCCAGCGCCAGACCGCCGTCGCCCAGATCGGTGCAGGCCTTGATCAGATCGCGGTTGGCGCGGATGAATTCGCCATTGCGCTTCTCTGCTTCCAGATCCACTGCCGGTGCGTCGCCGTCCTCGCGGTTGAAAACCTCCGCCAGCAGCGCCGACTGGCCCAGATGGCCGATGGTTTCGCCGATCAACAGCGCGATATGTCCGTCGCGAACTTCGCCGGTGATGGCCTCTTCGCCTGCCGCGATCAGGCCAACGGCGCCAATCGTCGGGGTGGGCAGGATGCCCTGACCGTCGGTTTCATTATAGAGCGACACGTTGCCGGAGACGATCGGCATGTCCAGCGCAGCCACAGCCTCGCCGATGCCTTTGATCGCGCCGACGAACTGGCCCATGATCTCGGGCTTTTCGGGGTTGCCGAAGTTCAGGTTGTCGGTGGTTGCCAAGGGTTTGGCGCCGACAGCGGTCAGGTTGCGGTAGGCCTCGGCCACCGCCTGCTTGCCGCCCTCATAGGGGTTTGCCTTGACGTAGCGCGGCGTCACGTCGGAGGTGAAGGCCAGCTGTTTGTCGGTGCCATGGACCCGCACGATGCCGGAACCTGCGCCCGGGCGGCGGGCGGTGTCGCCCATCACCGTGGTGTCGTATTGTTCATAGACCCACTGCTTGCCGGCATAGTTCGGGCTGGAGATCAGCGCCTTTAGCCCGTCGATCGGATCAATGGTCGGCACATCGGCATCACTCAGCGCCTCGGGCGCGGGAGTTTCCACCCAGGGGCGGTCGTATTCCGGCGCGGTAGAGGACAGTTTCGACAGCACCAGATCGGCCTTCACTTCGCCGTTGTGCATGATCAGGAACCGGTCCTCGGCGATGGTTTCGCCGACGATGGCAAAATCGAGATCCCATTTTTCGAACACTGCACGCGCCTCGGCTTCCAGCTCCGGCTTCAGCACCATCAGCATCCGCTCTTGGGATTCCGACAGCATCATCTCGTAGGCGGTCATGTTCTCTTCGCGCTGCGGCACGTTTTCGAGATCCAGACGGACGCCCAGTTTGCCCTTGTCGCCCATTTCCACGGCAGAGCAGGTGAGGCCCGCGGCGCCCATGTCCTGAATGGAGATCACCGCGCCGGTCTGCATCAGCTCCAGCGTGGCTTCCATCAGGCGTTTTTCGGTGAAGGGGTCGCCGACCTGCACGGTGGGGCGTTTTTCTTCGATAGTGTCGTCAAATTCCGCCGAGGCCATGGTGGCACCGCCAACGCCGTCGCGACCGGTCTTGGCACCTAGATAGACCACCGGCATACCAACACCCGAGGCGGCGGAGTAGAAAATCGCGTCGGTCTTGGCCAGACCGGCGGCAAAGGCGTTCACAAGGCAGTTGCCGTTATAGGCGGGGTGGAAGCGCACTTCACCACCGACGCATGGCACGCCAAAGCAGTTGCCATAGCCCCCGATGCCCTCAACCACGCCGTTGACCAGTCGCCGGGTCTTGTGGTGGGAGGGTTCGCCAAAGGACAGCGCGTTCATTGACGCGATGGGGCGTGCACCCATGGTAAAGACGTCGCGCAGAATGCCGCCAACCCCGGTCGCCGCGCCCTGGTAGGGCTCGATGTAAGAGGGGTGGTTGTGGCTTTCCATTTTGAAAACAACGGCATCGCCGTCGCCAATGTCCACGATGCCTGCGTTCTCGCCGGGGCCGCAGATCACCTGGGGGCCTTCGGTCGGCAGGGTGCGCAGCCATTTCTTGGAGGACTTATAAGAACAGTGCTCGTTCCACATCGCGGAGAAAATCCCCAGCTCCGTGAAGGTTGGCTCCCGCCCGATGATGTCGAGGATCAGATCATATTCCTCGGGCTTCAGCCCGTGGTTGGCAATCAGTTCAGGCGTGATGGCGGGTTCTTGCATCCGTAAACGTCCCCAATGGCTGCGATTGCGCGCCTTTTAGGGCAAGCAGGGCCAAGGGGGAAGGAAAAAGCGCAGACTTGCAGGCGGCGGCCGGCCTCGCCGTGCCGATGCTGCGGATTTCGGCACGTCGGGGCGCGCATCACGGTGCGGTCGATGCGCCAGATCCCATGAAAAAAGGCCAGAGCCACGACGGCTCTGACCTTATGATGGTCCCCGGTCCCGCGCTGCGGCGGGGCGTGACCTTCAGACGGTGGCGATCAGTTCAGAACGGAACCGTCGGTCAGTTTCTCAGGGTTTTCGCTGGCAAAGGTTTCCAGCATGGTGCGCAACTCGCCCGTGGTCTGGCCCATGCGTAGCACGCCATCGGTTTCCCACATGCCGTCCAGCGTGAAGCGCATGCCGCTCAGCTTGTCGGAGAAGCTGTCGCGGAACTCCACCAGGATCTTGCGGTCAGGGCCCGGCTCGGTGCCGACCTCGACAACTTTGCCCAAGAAGACACCGTTGACGTCAACTACGGGGGCACCCATGAATTCCATGTTTTCCTCAAGAAAGGTCTCGCCCGCATCGTTCGGGGTGGCGTTTTCGGTCAGCACCTCGGCGCTGGCGGCGCCGGTCATTGCGATCAGGGCGGCGATAGAGGTCATGCGGAGCATAGTGGCTCTCCTTCAAGTCAGTTGCATTTGTCTTGCGTTCTGGCTGCTCAACGGAGGAGACCGGCAAAAGGTTCCTGAGTTTTTTCGCGCGATGATGGGGGTGATCGGCAGATCGGCGGTGATCTGCACAGGCTGATCGGATTTCCAGCAGCTGCGGTGAAAATTGCGGCGTTCCGGGGAAATATGCTGCCTGAATATCGCGCGCGGCGGTAGGCCCGTTGACGGCAGGCGGGGCGCTGGCGACGCTACATGCAGACCAGTCATTGCCAGCCGGCCTGTGAGTGCCGAACGTAAGGATAACGCCGAGCGATGCCTTGATCCGGCGGCCAGTCCTACGGATCACGCCGTCGACGTTTGAACCAAAAAAAAGGCCGAGCACTAAGCTCGGCCGAAGTCCAACAGGGAGGTATGAAGGGCGACAGCGTCGCTGCCTTCGAGATGTGATTTAGGGGGGCAGCGCGCCTCGATCAAGAGTTAACAGACCCGGAAAATGGCAAGGCCGCTATGCGCTGTGCGCATGGCTCGGGTCTGGCTAGATTTTGCCCAGTTCTTTCATGTGCTTGCGATGTGCAATAATCTCATTCTGGACGAAATCGCGGAATGCGGAAATCCGCCGGGAGTGGCGCAATTCTTCCGGGTAGGCGAGGTAGACCGGCACGTCGCTGGTATCCTCTTCCTGAAGCACCGGCACCAGATCCGGGAAGTCCTCGGTCACGTAATCGGGCAGAACGCCAATGCCCAGATCGTGGATAACGCCCTGCAAGACACCGAAGTAATTGTTCACGGTGAGCAGCGAAGAGGGGTTATAGGTCATCAGTTTCTGTACCAGGACAGCCGCGGAGCCAACCTGCGCCGAGCGCGGGTTCTGGCAGATCAGCCGGTGATCTGCGATATCCTCCGCCTGTTCCGGCGCGCCGTTGCGTTCGACATATGCACGGGAAGCATACAGCTTCATCTGCACCGTCATCAGCCGCTTGCGGATCAGGTCGGCCTGGCTCGGCTCCTTCATGCGGATCGCCACATCGGCCTCGCGCATGGGTAGGTCAAGAACCCGCTCCTCCAGCATCAGGTCGATCTTGAGATCGGGGTAATGTTCATAAAGCTTGGTCAGGCGCGGCGCCAGCCACAGAGTGCCGAAGCCAAAGGTGGTGGTAACGCGCAATTCGCCAAACACCTCTTCCTCGCTGTCGCGAATGCGGGCAGAGGCGGCTTCCAGCCGTTTTGACATCGATTTCGTCGCGTCAAACAGCAGCTCCCCCTGTTCGGTGAGAATCAACCCCCGCGCGTGGCGGTGAAACAGCGTCGAGCTCAGACTCTCTTCCAATGCGCGAATCTGTCGGCTGACTGCCGATTGCGACAGGTTCAGCTTGTCGCCTGCATGGGTGAGGCTGCCTGCGTCCGCCACCGCGTGAAATATTCTAAGCTTATCCCAATCCATACCCGTCACTTTCGATGCCTCTGATGTAGCCTATATGAAATGTATCGAAACTTTCAATTTGATAGGGCGGTCAGAAACATATTCCGGCAGAAAACAGTATACAGGTCAGCAATTATGACCTAATATATCGCCAAGAAGTGCAAGCTAATCGAGGTTGGGGAGGCCCAGGATGAGCACGCAGAAGATTTCTCTGAACGACAAATTCGATCTGACAAAATCACCGGTGATGCTGAATGGCACCCAGGCGCTGGTGCGTCTGATGCTGATGCAGAAGCACCGGGATAAGGCGGCGGGGCTGAACACGGCTGGTCTGGTGACAGGCTATCGCGGCTCGCCGCTTGGCGCTGTCGACATGCAGATGAAGCGGGCGGAAAAACATCTGACCGCAAGCGATGTCACCTTTCAATTCGGTCTGAACGAGGATCTCGCCGTGACCGCCCTTTGGGGTGCCCAGCAGGCCGAGGTGCGCGGCGAGGGCAAATATGACGGCGTCTTTGGCCTGTGGTACGGCAAGGGGCCGGGGGTTGATCGCTCTGGCGATGCCATCCGCCATGCCAATATGGCCGGCTCGTCGAAATATGGCGGCGTGTTGATGGCGATGGGCGATGACCACACCGGCGAAAGCTCCACCGTGCTGCATCAGTCGGAATGGTCGCTGATGGATTGTTACCTGCCCATCGTCAGCCCGGCTGGCGTTCAGGAAATCCTTGATTACGGGATCTACGGCATTGCGCTCAGCCGCTTTTCGGGGCTGTGGGTTGGTCTGAAAACCATGAAGGACACGATCGAGGTGACATCGGTCGTCGATGGCAACCCGGACCGTATGCAGCTGGTCACGCCGGAGTTCGACATGCCGGCCGATGGCCTGAACATTCGTCTGGATGATGATCGTTTCCGTCAGGAAAACCGGATCATCGACTACAAGCGCTTTGCGGCGGAGGCTTTCAGCCACGCCAACAAGATGGACAAGCGCGTCTGGGGCAAGCCGGGCGCCAAGATCGGCTTTGTCGCGGCGGGCAAGAACTGGCTGGATCTGGTCCACGCGATGTCGCTGCTCAACATCGACGAGACCATGGCCGAACGGCTGGGGATTACAACCTATAAGGTTGGCCAGACCTGGCCTCTGGACATGAAGGGGTTCAACGCCTGGGCCGAAGATCTGGACCTGATCGTGGTGGTCGAGGAAAAGCGCAAGCTGATCGAGATCCAGATCAAGGAAGCCCTGTTTGACGAGCGCAAGGGCCGCCGCGTCTATGGCTGGTACAAGGGCGGCGCAGGCGGGATGCACCGCGACGAGCTGTTCCCGACGAAATATGCGCTCGACCCGATCATGATTGCCGAAAAGCTCGGCCAGATCCTGATCGAAGAGGGCCGCGAGACCGAGGCGATCCGTGCTGGTCTCTCGGCGCTGGATGAGGCGAAGCGTGCCGACAATGCCGAGGAAATCGCTGCCCGTCTGCCCTATTTCTGCTCGGGCTGTCCGCATAACTCCTCGACCAAGCTGCCGGATGGCTCCCGCGCCTATGCCGGGATTGGCTGCCATTTCATGGTGCAGTGGATGGACCGCGAGACCACCGGCTTCACCCATATGGGCGGCGAAGGTGTGAACTGGGTCGGCGAGGCGCCGTTCTCCAACCGCAAGCACGTGTTCCAGAACCTTGGCGACGGCACCTACAACCACTCCGGCGTGCAGGCCATTCGCGCGGCGCTGGCCGAAGGCACCAATATCACCTTCAAGATCCTCTATAATGACGCGGTCGCCATGACCGGCGGACAAGAGGCCGAGGGCGGGCTGACCGCCCAGCAGATCGCGCATGAGCTGACGGCGATGGGCGTGAAAACCATCGCGGTGGTCTATGACGAAAAGGAAGACGTTGACGCCAAGCTGTTCCCGGCAGGTATGCGGATGCATGAGCGTGCGGAGCTGATGGTGGTACAGAAGGAGTTTGAGAAGGTCGAAGGCGTCTCTGCCATCATCTACATTCAGACCTGCGCCGCCGAAAAGCGCCGCCGTCGCAAGAAGGGCCTGTTCCCCGATCCCGACATGCGCGTGTTCATCAACTCGGACGTCTGCGAGGGCTGCGGTGACTGCGGGGTGCAATCGAACTGCGTCTCCATCGTGCCGAAGGAAACCGAACTGGGCCGCAAACGCGCCATTGATCAATCGTCCTGCAACAAGGATTTCAGCTGCGTCAAAGGCTTCTGCCCGTCATTCCTGACCATCGAAGGGGCAAAGATCCGCAAGGAGCCGACCGCCGCACTGGACCTGCCGGACCTGCCGACGCCTGAGCTGCCGAGCATCAATGGCACCCACAACGTGGTGATCACCGGCGTCGGTGGCACCGGCGTTGTCACCATCGGTGCCGTGCTGGCGCAGGCCGCGCAGATTGATGGCAAGGGCGCTGGCATGATGGAGATGGCCGGTCTCGCCCAGAAAGGCGGCGCGGTGCATATCCACTGCCGCATTGCCAACAGACCCGAAGACATCAGCGCCATCCGCGTGGCCACTGGCGAATGTGATGCGCTGATCGGCGGCGATCTGGTTGTGTCTGCCGGGGCAAAAACCATCGGGTTGATGAAAACCGGCAAGAGCGGTGCGGTGGTGAACAGCCATGAGATCATCACCGGTGATTTCACCCGCGACACGGATTTCCAGATCCCGAGTGATCGGCTTCAGGTCGCGCTTGAGGCCCGTCTGCGGGATCGTCTGGATCTTTTTGACGCCTCCGAACTGGCGCGCGCCAGCATGGGCGACTCGATCTTCTCCAACATGATGATCTTTGGCGCCGCCTGGCAGCGCGGTCTGCTGCCGATCAGCCTGGAGGCCATTCGCGAGGCGATCACCCTCAATGGGGCTGCGGTTGAGCGCAATCTGCGCGCCTTTGATATCGGTCGCTGGGCGGTGCTATATCCGCAGGAGGTGCAGAAGCTGATTGCCCCCAATGTGGTCGAACTGCCCAAGACATTGGAGGATCAAGTCGCTTTCCGCAGTGCGCAGCTGGTCGATTATCAGGGGCCGCGTCTGGCCAAGCGCTATGGCAAGATGCTGGACGGCATTTCTGACAAAGCGCTGAAGGAAGCTGTGACCAAGGGCTACCACAAACTGTTGTCCTACAAGGACGAATATGAGGTGGCGCGGCTGTTGCTGTCGAGCCGTGAGAAAGCCGAGGCCGAGTTCGAGGGCGATCTGAAGATCTCCTACAACCTCGCGCCGCCAATGCTGACTGGCACCGATCCCAACGGGCGCCCGAAAAAGCGCAAGTTTGGTCCGGGTCTGGAACGCTGGCTGCGGCTGTTGGCAAAGTTCAAAGGCCTGCGTGGCACGCCGCTGGATGTGTTCGGCTATACCGCCGAGCGCAAGATGGAGCGGGCGCTGATCAGCCAGTATGAGGCCGACATGAAGGAATGGCTGCCCAAGGCATCGCCTGAGATCATGGCGCCGCTGATTGCGCTGGCGGAATTGCCGCTGGAAATCCGCGGCTTTGGTCCGGTGAAACAGGCCAACGAGACCAAGGCCGCCAAACGCCGCGAGGAACTGCTGGCCGCATTGCGTCAGGGCGGCAGCGAGTTGAAGACGGCCGCGGAATAACGCGGGCCGTTGCTGGCGGTCGATCTGGCCGAGCCACTTGGGCCAGACCACTTCGGAAGGGCGTCACCGGTCGGATCGGGGGCGCCCTTTGTCGTTGATCCGGGGGGTCTGGAACCGGAAAGACACAGATTGCCAACCCGCTGTCGCATCGCCGTTACCCTGGTTGTGTAGACCGGGGCGCAGGCCCTATAGCCTGAGCGGGGGGCTGGTTGCCCCTGCGTAAACCAGAGACTGAGACCACGAGGCTCGCTATGTCGTCCATCCGCAGCACGCCCGGCAACATGAACAGCTATGCCAGAGACACTGGATCACGACGTGAGGCGATGCGCAGCGCACGAGATCTCTCTTATGCGCATTCCGCCCAGACCCGGCCGGGACGGGCGATGATCCGGGTGATGGAGAATGCCACCGGGCGGCTACAGCTGATCAAACGTGCCGAAGGCTATGAGGCGGATGTCGCCGCCGGGCAGAGCTTCTGGACTGTCATGCGCGACCGCTACGGGCTGCAGCTGGAGCTGCTGGGAGGCACGCTTGCCAATATCCCGAAGGATCAGCCGGTGGTGGTGATCGCCAATCATCCCTACGGTATTCTGGATGGTCTGATGCTGGGGCATATCCTGTCCGAGGCGCGGGGCGATTTCCGCATTCTGGCGCATCAGGTGTTTCGCAAGGCCGACGATCTGTCCCGCGTTATCCTGCCGATTGATTTTGCCGAAACCAAGGCGGCACTGAAGACCAATCTGGAGACCCGCAAGACCGCACTGGACTATCTGGGTCAGGGCGGCGCGATCGGCATCTTTCCGGGCGGCACAGTGTCCACCGCCGCGCGGCCCTTTCTGCGGCCGATGGTGCCGCCGATGGATCCGGTCTGGCGTGGCTTTACTGCGCGGATGATCGCCAAATCTCGCGCGGTTGTGGTGCCGATCTACTTCGACGGGCATACCTCCCGGCTGTTCCAGATCGCCAGCCATGTCCACCCGACTCTGCGTATGGGCCTGTTGATCAAGGAGTTTCGCAAACGGGTGGATACGCCGGTCCGGGTCGCCATCGGCAGCCCGATCGGGCGCGAGATCCTCGATCCGCTGGCAGGTGACGCAAAAGCAATGATGGATTTCCTGCGCAAAGCCACGTATGAGCTGTCTCCGAAACCACTCAAATCCTATGACTATGGGTATGAGTTTGAGGAGAAACACCGCGCCTGAGCGGTGAGCGAGAGAGACAGATGGCTGTAGGTATCTTTGATTCCGGCCTTGGCGGGCTGACGGTTCTGAATGCCGCGCAGGAGCGGCTGCCGGATGTGGACTTCCTCTACTACGCGGACAGCGCCCATGCGCCCTATGGCGTGCGCGATGCCGAAGACATTTACCAGCTGACCAAGGCCGCAGTTGAAGACATGTGGTCGAAGGGCTGCGATCTGGTCATTCTGGCCTGCAACACCGCCTCGGCGGCGGCGCTGCGCCGGATGCAGGAAGGCGGGCTGCCCGAGGGCAAGCGCGTGCTGGGTGTGTTTGTCCCTCTCATCGAAGCGCTGACCGAGCGGCAGTGGGGCGACAATTCGCCGCCGCGCGAAGTTGCGGTGAAACATGTCGCGCTGTTTGCAACGCCCGCCACCGTCTCCAGCCGCGCGTTCCAGCGTGAACTAGCGTTCCGCGCCATCGGCGTCGATGTCGAGGCGCAGGCCTGCGGTGGTGTTGTGGATGCCATCGAAGACGGCGACATGATCCTTGCCGAGGCGCTGGTGCGCAGCCATGTCGATGCGCTGAAGCGCAAGATGCCACAGCCGCAGGCGGCGATCCTTGGCTGCACCCATTACCCGCTGATGGAAGATATCTTTCAGGCGGCTCTGGGCGACGGGGTTCAGGTGTTCAGCCAGGGCAAACTGGTGGCCGAGAGCCTTGCCGACTATCTGGAGCGTCATCCCCATATGATGGGCTCGGGGCAGGGCGGGTTCTACACCACCGGTGTGCCGAGCCGCGTCAGCGATCGCGCCACGCAGTTCTTGCGACGAGAGATGATCTTTCAGGCGGCCTGAGCCGCGCCGGTGAGCGGATTTCGGCGATTGTTTGATCTGCCGCAACTCTGGTCACCACCGTCTTTGCTATCACTGCCGCAATCTCGACGCGGCATCTCGTTCTTCCCTCGTTTCAAAGAGGTCCATGATGACCCATAAAGTAGCTATTCTGGGCGCCTCCGGTTACACCGGCGCTGAACTGGTGCGGCTGATTGATCAGCACCCCATGATCGAAATTGTCGCCCTCTCTGCCGACCGCAAGGCAGGCATGACCATGGCCGAGGTGTTCCCGCATCTGCGCCATATGGATCTGCCGGTGCTCTGCAAGATTGACGAAATCGACTTTGCGGGCATCGACCTGTGTTTCTGCGCGCTGCCGCATAAGACCAGCCAGGACGTGATTGCCGCCCTGCCGCAGGATCTGAAGATCGTGGATCTGTCGGCGGATTTCCGGCTGCGCGATCCTGCGGAATATGAAAAATGGTACGGCAACCCCCATGCCGCGCTGGCGCAGCAGAAAGAGGCGGTCTATGGCCTGACCGAATTCTACCGCGAGGGAATCAGATCCGCGCGGCTGGTGGCCGGCACTGGCTGTAATGCGGCCACTGGCCAGTTCGCGCTGCGCCCGCTGATCGCGGCCGGGGTGATTGATCTCGATGACATCATTCTGGACCTGAAATGCGCCGTTTCCGGCGCTGGCCGCAGCCTGAAGGAAAACCTGCTGCACGCCGAGCTGAGCGAAGGGTACCACGGCTATGCCATCGGTGGCACGCACCGCCATCTGGGCGAGTTTGACCAGGAGTTTTCCAAGATCGCAGGCCGCCCGGTCAAGGTGCAGTTCACCCCGCATCTGGTGCCGGCCAACCGCGGCATTCTGGCCACCGTCTATGTCAAAGGAGACGCGCAGACGATCCATCAGACCTTTGCCAGCGCTTATGCGGATGAGCCCTTCATCGAGCTGCTGCCCTTTGGTGAGGCGCCCTCCACGCGGCATGTCCGTGGCTCCAACTTCTGCCACATCGGGGTCGCTGCAGACCGCATCGAAGGCCGCGCCATCATCGTTGCGGCACTTGATAACCTGACAAAAGGTAGCAGCGGGCAAGCCTTGCAGAACGCCAACCTGATGTTAGGTGAAGAGGAAACCACGGGGCTGATGATGGCGCCGCTGTTCCCCTGATACCCGATTGTCTGGCGCCCTCCGGCGCCGGACCGCACCCAAGAGGCTCCGATGAAGTCACTGAAGAAACAACGCCGTATCCAGATCATCGCGCTCACAACTGTGGCGCTGGTGGTGGCGACGGCGTTGATTGGCTACGCCATGCGCGACGGCATCAATTTCTTCCGCTCGCCCAGCCAGGTGATTGCGGCGCCACCGGAGGCAAGCGAGGTCTTTCGCATCGGCGGGCTGGTCGAGGAGGGCAGCATCGTGCGTGGTCAGGGCGAGACCCTGCGCTTTGTGGTGACGGATGGCGGCGCCTCGGTCCCGGTCACCTATACCGGTGTGCTGCCGGATCTGTTCTCTGAGAACCAGGGTATGGTCGGCACCGGACGCTACATCAATGGCGTGTTTGAAGCCTCTGAAATACTTGCCAAACATGATGAGACCTATATGCCGAAAGAGGTCATGGACGCGCTAAAGGAACAAGGCGTGTATCAGGCCCCGGAGAGCTGATCCTCCAGTTGTCTTGACACCCGATCACGCGCTCGGATCGGGTGTTGCGATCCGAGCGCGCGCCGAGGTCCGGGTGCGCTCATTTTTCATTGTCATGCTGGTGTCCCGAACCAATCAAAGGGACTGACCCATGCAGGACATCAAAGCCATCGCTCAGGAAATCATTGCCCGCGAAGGCGGCTATGTGGACGACCCGGATGATCCCGGCGGCGCCACCAAACACGGTGTGACCCTTGGCACGCTCCAGCGCCTCGGCATGGATCTGACCGGCGATGGGGACATCGACAGGGCGGATGTTGCGGCTGTCAGCGAGGCGCAGGCGGTGGATCTCTACATCCGGCATTACTTCGACCGGCCCCGGATCGCGGCGCTGCCGGAGGTGCTTCAGCCCTCGGTCTTTGACATGTATGTAAATGCCGGAGCCAATGCGGTGCGGATTTTGCAGCGCCTGCTGGTGCAGATGGGCTATGAGCTGGCCGTGGATGGTCGGATCGGCCCGCAGACCGCCACGGCGGCCCGCGCGGCGGCCAAGATCGGCCGCGTTGCGCTGCGGGACGCCTATGGCGTGGCCCGGCGGAACTATTACTTTCGCATTGCCGACCGGCGTCCGGCCAGCCGCAAATATGCCCGAACCCGCAAGGGCGGCAAGGGTGGCTGGATCCTGCGGGCCGAAAGCTTCATCTCGCCGCAATATCACCTCAGCCCGGCAGAATTTCAGGCACGGGTGGGAACATGGGGCTGATTGCGGATGTGCTGCGGGGCCTGTTTGGCCGGGAGCGGAATGTCGTTGTCGAAACGCTGGAGGTGTTTCGCGAGAACGCCGAAGCCGGTGCGGAGCGGGATCAGGCGCGCCGCGCCGATGCGCTGGCCCAGCTGGCGGCGGAATTTGCCCGTGGCGGCGGCAGCGCGCCCAGAGGCTGGTTCGACCGCTGGATGGACGGGCTGAACCGGCTGCCGCGGCCCTTGCTGGCGCTGTCGACGCTGGCGCTGCTCGGCTCGGCGATGGTGGATCCCGTGTGGTTTGCGGCCCGAATGCAGGGGCTGGCGCTGGTCCCGGAGCCGCTGTGGTGGTTGCTGGGCGTGATCGTCTCCTTCTATTTCGGGGCACGCCAGCAGCTCAAGAGCCAGGGGTTCCAGCGCGAGATCGCCGAAAGCCTCGCGCAGGTTCCAGCGGTCGCGGCGAATGTCGCCCGGATCGACGCGCTGCGCCGCGCTGACCCTCAGGCCCCGGCATCGGCAAACTCACCGGTGCTGCATGGTGATGTCGACGCAAGTGATTATGATCTCGTTGAAAATCCAGCGCTGGAGGACTGGATGGCCCTCTCGCGAGCAGCCAGGTGACAGGGGTGGTGTACGCGATGCCTGTGCCCTCAGAACAGCGCACACTGCGGCGTGAGGACGCGCCGATTGCGATTGGCGACCTTGCCGGATCGCCCTATAGATAGGCTATGATTACAGAACTCGGTCACTTCGCCCTCATCCTTGCCTTTGTGATTGCCACCGTGCAGATGGTGGTGCCCTTGGTTGGCGCCCATTTCCGCTGGCCCGGCTGGATGTCGGTGGCCGAGCCTGCGGCGCAGGCGCAGTTCTTCTTTACCGCCTTTTCCTTTGGGGCGTTGATGTGGGCCTTTATCACGTCAGATTTCTCGCTGCGGCTGGTGGCACTGAACAGCCATTCCGCCAAGCCGATGCTTTACAAAATCTCCGGCACCTGGGGCAATCACGAAGGGTCGATGCTGCTCTGGGTGCTGATTGTCAGCCTGTTTGGCGCCGTGGCCTCGGTCTTTGGCAATGGCCTGCCGCCAACGCTGAAGGCCCGGGTGCTGTCAGTACAGGCGGCGATTGGCGTGGCGTTCTTTGCCTTCATCCTGTTTACCTCAAACCCGTTCCTGCG
Organism: Phaeobacter sp. JH20_34; assembly: GCF_048056095.1. NCBI lineage: Bacteria > Pseudomonadati > Pseudomonadota > Alphaproteobacteria > Rhodobacterales > Roseobacteraceae > Phaeobacter > Phaeobacter sp. JH20_34. Next base: position 725,103 of record NZ_JAYMWT010000004.1, read on the forward strand.
CCTTGCGGTGCCGCCGTTTGACGGGCAGGGGCTGAACCCCTTGTTGCAGGACCCCGGTCTCGCCTTTCATCCGCCGTTCCTCTACCTCGGCTATGTCGGCCTGAGCATGGCGTTTTCCTTTGCCGTGGCGGCGCTGATCGAGGGGCGGATTGACGCCGCGTGGGGGCGCTGGGTCAGGCCCTGGACCTTGGCGGCCTGGATCTTTCTCACCATCGGTATCGCGCTGGGGTCCTGGTGGGCCTATTACGAGCTGGGCTGGGGCGGCTTCTGGTTCTGGGATCCGGTGGAAAATGCCTCCTTCATGCCCTGGCTGCTGGCGGCAGCGCTGCTGCATTCCGCCATCGTGGTGGAAAAGCGCGAAGCCCTGAAAAGCTGGACCATCCTGCTGGCCATTCTTGCCTTTGGCTTTTCTCTGATTGGCACGTTTATCGTGCGATCCGGCCTGCTGACCTCGGTCCATGCCTTTGCCAGCGACCCGGAGCGCGGGGTGTTCATCCTCTATATTCTGGCGATTTTCACCGGTGGCGCGCTGCTGCTGTTTGCGCTGCGTGCGCAGGCGATGCAGGCCAAGGGGGTCTTTGGCCTCGTCAGCCGCGAGACCGCGCTGGTGGCCAATAACATCCTGCTGGCGGTGAGCTGTTTTGTCGTCTTCTTCGGCACGCTCTGGCCGGTGGTGGCGGAGATGGCCTTTGATCGCAAGCTGAGTGTGGGTCCGCCGTTCTTCAACGCAGCCTTCACCCCCTTCATGGTGGTGCTCGGCGCGATCCTGCCGGTGGGAGCGATGCTGCCGTGGAAACGCGGCCTTCTGGCGCGCACGGCCTGGCGGCTGCGTTTTGTCTTTGGGCTGGCGGTGGCGTTTGGCGTGCTGGCCTGGGCGATGCAGACCGGCCGGTCCGGTCTGGGTCCGATCGGGCTGTTCCTCGGGGTGTGGATCGTGGTTGGCGCCTTTGCTGACCTCTGGCTGCGCGGCAGCGCGACCGGGCGCTGGCAGCGTCTGTTGCGCCTGCCGCGTGCGGATTGGGGCAAGGCGCTGGCCCATGCCGGTCTGGGGGTCACGATCTTTGCCATCGCCGGGCTGACCGCCTGGCAGGACGAAGACATTCGCGTGGCCGAGGTGAACCGGCCCTTCGACGTCGGCGCCTATACGCTGGAGCTGCAGGCCGTGCGCCGGGTGCAGGGGCCGAATTATTTCAGCACCATGGCGGATATCGAAGTGACCCGGGCAGGGCGGTTCGTGGCGCTGCTGAACCCGGAGAAGCGTGAGTATCCGGTGTCGCGGATGCCGACCACCGAGGCGGCGATAGACTACCGGTTCCTGCGCGATCTCTACGTGGTGATCGGCGACCAGCAGGCCAATGGTGGCTGGACGGTACGGACCTATATCAAACCGCTGGCGAACTGGATCTGGGGTGGCTGCCTGTTGATGGCCTTGGGTGGTCTGCTGAGCCTGAGTGACCGTCGTTTCCGCGTTGCGGCAGGGGCGCGCCGCGCCCCGCGTGAAGGAGTGCCCGCCGAATGACACGGCTGTTTCTTGCTCGGCTGTTGGTGGCGTTGACCCTGCTGGCTCCGATGGTTGCCACCGGCACCCCGGCGCTGGCGGTTGAACCTGACGAAATTCTTGATGATCCGGTTCTGGAAGGTCGCGCGCGTGAGCTGTCGAAGGATCTGCGCTGTCTGGTCTGCCGCAACGAGAATATCGACGAAAGCAATGCCGATCTGGCCCGTGATCTGCGCCTGCTGGTGCGCGAGCGGCTGGTGGCCGGTGACAGCGACGCCGAGGCGATGGCCTTCATCGTGGAGCGCTACGGCGAATATGTGTTGCTCAGCCCGCGTGCAAACGGTGCCAACTGGCTGCTTTATGCCGCCGGTCCGCTGATGCTGGTGATGGCGCTGCTGCTGGCCGGGGGCTATATCCGCGCCCGCAGCCGCACGCCGGAGGCGGAGGACCCCGGCGCCGACAGCCTTAGCGCGCAGGAACGTGCGCAGCTCGATCGCATCCTGAAAGACTGAGCCTCCAAGACGTGCCGCGCGGGGGGGGCGATTGGACCGCCCATACAACCGCAGCGGCACAGCGCCGACCAGCGCCCCTCCGCGGGTGGTTTTGCAGCAAGAGGTTACGCGGCGTTTGCCTTTTCCTGCGGGCTTGCATAGGCAAGTCTGCGAAAAACCTTTAACCACGAGGCCCTTTGATGGATTACAAGGAAATTCTGTTCTCGCTGGAAGACGGCTTGGCCGTTGTGACGCTGAACCGACCCGCAAAGATGAACGCGCTGACCGGTCTGACGCGGGCGGAGATCACCCATGCGATGCAGCGCGCGGGCAAAGAGGCCCGCGCGGTGGTCCTGACCGGTTCCGGCGTGTCATTCTGTTCGGGGCAGGATCTGTCCGACGCCGCAAGCCAGGGCAAGCTGGATCTGGAGCGGACGCTGCGGGATGAATACACCCCGATGCTGGAGGCGATCTATAACTGCCCGGTGCCCACCATTGCCGCGGTAAACGGCCCGGCTGCGGGCGCGGGTGCCAATCTGGCGCTGGCCGCCGATGTGGTGATCGCCACCGAGAGCGCTTATTTCATGCAGGCCTTTGCCCGTATTGGCCTGATGCCGGATGCCGGCGGCACCTGGTTCATGCCGCGCCAGATGGGCATGGCCAAGGCGATGGGGGCCGCGCTGTTTGCTGATAAGATCTCCGCCAAACAGGCGAGCGACTGGGGCATGATCTGGGAAGCCATTCCCGACGCTGAATTTGACGCCCATTGGCGCGCCCGTGCGGCCTATCTGGCGAATGGCCCGACCCGTGCGTTCGGCGCGATCAAGAGCGCGATCCGCGATGGCTATGGCAACAGCCTGCCGGAACAGCTGTCTGAGGAGGCCCATCTGCAAGGCCAATGCGGCAAGACCCGGGACTTCATGGAAGGGGTCACCGCTTTTATGGAAAAACGCCCCGCGAAGTTCGAAGGCCGCTAAGACGGTGCAATCCGTGATCGGCTGATGCCGTTCCTGAAATGCAAAACCCGCCCCTGATGCGCATCGACTGCGCGGGGGCGGGTTTCTTTTTGCGCCAAGGGTCCTGCCGGACCGGGCCGGATCAATTGACCCGGCCCGGCAGATCACCTGGTCAGCTGCTGCGGGCCACCAGGGCGACATGTTCGGCCAGGTTGAAGCTGGCACCGGCATTGATCAGGCGCACGACCTCCTCGCCGTCTGCAACGAGATAGGCATCGGTGCCGCCGTCCTCATTTGCGCGGGTGATCACCTCCAGCTCCGGCTCGTCTTCGGTTTCGTCGTAGTAATAGACCACCCGGTCATCATCCGCCGTGAAATCGGTAATGGTCGCCTGTTCATCCTCGGTCAGCCAGGCTCCGGTTTCGAAGCTGTCGTTGCCGCTGCCACCGGTCACCGTATCGTTGAGACCAAAGAGCACGGAGTCGTCACCGGCACCGGCATTGATGGTATCGCCAGCAGCGTCCTGATCGACCGTGTAGTCAAAGTTCAGCAGGGCGTTGACCTCGGCTGCGGAGGTCGGCGTCTCGCGGCCCTGAACGATGTCTTCATAGGCGCCTTCGTCCAGAATGCCTGCGGCGATGATCAGGTCATTGCCCTGACCGCCGACCAGATGATCCGCGCCGCGGGTGTCAATCAGCGTGTCGTCACCGGCATTGCCGCGCATGAAATCATCGCCATTGCCACCGATGAGAGTGTCATCACCATCGCCACCAAAGACGTTGTCATTTGCCGAGCCACCGTCCAGCCGGTCGTCGCCTGCGCCGCCTTCGATCGTATCGGGACCGCCGCGTGCATCGATATTGTCGTCACCCTCACCGCCAAGCAGGTTTTCGCTGCCGGTGGTGCCGAACAGCAGGTCGGCACCCTCGCTGCCCTCGATCACGGTCGTGTTTTCCTCGTTACCGCTTTCATCTGCGTTGGAGTCATTGCTGTCGGAATCGTCGGAATCGTTGATGATCACACCCGCCAGCAGGCCGACCCCCAACATTGTCATAAGCATTAGCACGGTGCGTCTCCCGTTAAGGTTTAATTAGCAATTGCGATTATGCCTATTGCCGAGGTCAAAATTCGTCAATCGAAACCCTTCGTAGTTGAGTAAAATGCGATGAAAAGGGTTAACCAGGTTTCTGCATTGGAAACATCCCGGACCTAACCTTTTGATTGTTGACCTATCCGAAAGGCGCGGACCTGCAATCTAAAGATGTGTTGCGCTGCGGCGCGGGCGCGCGGCTTGGGGGTTGCGAGGTCGGGGCCATGAAAAAGCCCTGCCTCCTAGGAGGCAGGGCTCATATCTGTGATGGTCAGCGAGGTCTGGGCAGACCGGCTGCCGGTCAGCGCTTTTCGATGTCGACGTAATCGCGGGCGGTTTCGCCGAGGTAGAGCTGGCGCGGGCGACCGATCTTGTTCTGCGGATCCGCGATCATTTCTTTCCACTGCGAGATCCAGCCGACGGTGCGCGACAGCGCGAAGATCGGGGTGAACATCGAGGTCGGGAAGCCCATCGCCTCAAGGATGATGCCGGAGTAGAAATCGACGTTCGGGAACAGTTTCTTCTCGATGAAATACTCATCGTTGAGCGCAGTGCGCTCCAGTTCCTTGGCGACCTGCAGCAGCGGGTTGTTTTCAACGCCGAGCAACTCCAGAACCTCATCGGCGGACTGTTTCAGCACCTTGGCGCGCGGATCGGTGTTCTTGTAGACCCGATGGCCAAAGCCCATCAGACGGAACGGATCGTTCTTGTCCTTGGCGCGTTCGATGAATTCGGGGATCCGGTCAACGGAGCCGATTTCCTTCAGCATTTCCAGGCAGGCCTGGTTGGCGCCGCCGTGGGCCGGACCCCAGAGGCAGGCGATGCCCGCAGCGATACAGGCAAAGGGGTTCGCGCCGGACGAGGACGCCAGACGCACGGTCGAGGTCGAGGCGTTCTGCTCGTGATCGGCGTGCAGAATGAAGATCCGGTCCATCGCGCGGGCGAGGATCGGGTCGACGTGATATTCCTCTGCCGGTACCGAGAAACACATGTGCAGGAAGTTGGCCGCGTAATCCAGATCGTTGCGCGGATACACAAACGGCTGGCCGATGGAATATTTATAGGCCATCGCAGCAATGGTGGGCAGTTTGGCGATCAGGCGGATCGCGGCCACTTCACGCTGCCAGGGGTCATTGATGTCGGTGGAGTCGTGATAGAAAGCCGACATCGCACCCACAACACCCACCAGGGTTGCCATCGGATGCGCGTCGCGGCGGAAGCCACGGAAGAAGTTGTGCATCTGTTCATGCACCATGGTGTGACGGGTCACGCGGGTCTCGAAATCTTCCAGCTGGGCTGCGGTCGGCAGTTCACCATAAAGCAGCAGGTAGCAGACTTCGAGGTGGTGCGATTTGGATGCCAGCTGGTCGATCGGATAGCCGCGGTGCAGCAGCTCACCCTTGCCGCCGTCGATATAGGTGATCGTGCTGTCGCAGCTTGCGGTCGAGGTGAAACCGGGATCATAGGTGAACACACCGGCCTGGCTGTAGAGCTTGCGGATATCAAGAACATCGGGCCCGGTCGTCGGCGAAAAAATGGGAAGCTCGTAAGTTTCGCCATTCAGGCTGAGCTGGGCGGTTTTCTTTGTATCGGTCATAGATGTCCCTTCCTGATACAGGCGCGAAAGCGGGGGAGGCCCCCGCCTTGTGCAGGCAGCACCTGCACGGCAACCGCGCAGGTGAGGTCATAGCTGTACCGGCTTACCCAGCGGTTAACGATGGGGTCAGTCGGCAACGTCGGCGAGTCGGGCCAGTGTTTCGTCCCGGCCCAGAATCAGCATCATATCGAAAACTGAAGGTGTTACCGCACGGCCTGCCAGCGCTGCCCGCAACGGGCCTGCCAGTTTGCCGAACTTGGTATCCCGTGCTTCTGCAAATGTATTCAGAAGCGCCTCCAGATCGTCTCGAGACCAGCTAGCATTTTGCAGCTGCGGCGTCAATTCACTCAGTATACCGTCGGATACAGATGCCAGGGCCTTTGCCGCCTTCTCGTCGAGATCGAGCGGGCGTGAAGCCAGAATAAAATGAGCCTTTTCAAGCAGCTCCGGAAAAGTCTTGGCCCGGTCCTTGAGGCAATACATCGCACGTTCAAGATCGTTTGACTGAACGTCATTTAACTGTGGCTTGCCAGCAGCGGCAAGATAGGCCTGCAGCTCATTCCGCAGCGCAGCATCATCGCTGATCGCAATGTGCTGACCACAGAGGTTTTCGAGCTTCTTGGTGTCAAATCGTGCCGGGCTTTTGCCGATACCGTCAAGGTCGAACCAGTCACGGGCCTGCTCATCCGTAAAAAATTCGTCATCGCCATGGCTCCAGCCGAGACGCGCCAGATAGTTGCGCATGCCCGCAGCCGGATAGCCCATCGCCTGGTATTCCTGCGCGCCGAGGGCGCCGTGGCGTTTGGACAGTTTCTTGCCATCAGGGCCATGGATCAGCGGGATATGGGCCCAGACCGGAACATCCCAGCCCATGGCTTCGTAGATCATCATCTGGCGCGCGGCATTGTTGAGGTGGTCATCGCCCCGGATGACATGGGTGACGCCCATATCGTGATCATCCACCACCACGGCCAGCATGTAGACGGGCGTCCCATCCGAGCGCAGCAGGATCATATCGTCAAGCTGCTCGTTCTTGATGGTGACATCGCCCTGAACCTCGTCTCGGATGACGGTGCTGCCCTGCTGCGGCGCCTTGATGCGGATCACATAGGGCGCATCGGGATGGCTGCTGGCATCGGCGTCACGCCAGGGCGAGCGATAGAGCGTCGATTTGCCCTCGGCCTTGGCCTGGTCGCGGAAGGCGGCAATTTCGTCCTGCGTTGCAAAGCACTTATAGGCCTTGCCCGCCTCAAGCAGTTCACGCGCAACGGCGGCATGACGTTCGGCGCCTTCGAACTGGCTGACCACCTCGCCATCGTGATCCAGACCCAGCCAGGCCATGCCCTGCAGAATGGCGGCGGTCGCCTCGGGGTTGGAGCGCTCGCGGTCGGTGTCCTCGATACGCAGCAGGAATTTGCCGCCGCGCCCACGGGCATAAAGCCAGTTGAACAGCGCGGTGCGCGCACCACCGATATGCAGATAGCCGGTGGGAGAGGGGGCGAAACGGGTGACGACCGGTTTGGACATGGGGGTGATTTACCTTTTGGAAACCATGGAAAGGGTAGTTTTGTCGCCTGTCTACCGAGCCAGAAGGCAAGGAGCAAGCATGCGCGCCCTGGGCATTCTTGACAGTCTGCTGCAATCCCAGCGCGGGGAGCTGTTTCCCTGGGTGCCGGTCCTGTTCGGCACCGGGATCGGTTTTTTCTTTTCTCTGCGGTTTGAACCTGTGGCGGTTCACTATTTCGGCCTGGGCGGCGTTGCGCTGGGTGGGGCGCTGCTGTTGCGACGTGGTGACCGGCAGGACGGGCTGGTGTTTCTGGGCTGGGCGATTGTGACGATTGCGCTCGGCTTTGCGGCCGCCGGGATGCGCGCCCATTCTGTTGCCGCCCCGGTGCTGAGTTTTCGCTACTACGGCCCGGTCGAAGGGCGGGTAATCGCGATAGATCGCTCCGCCCGGGACCGGCTGCGCATCACCCTCGATCAGCCTGTGCTGGACCGTCTGGCGGCTGGGGCCACTCCGGCGCGGGTGCGGCTGTCGCTGCCGGTCGGGGCCGCGCTGCCGGGTATCGGCGACCGGGTCATGACCACCGCACATCTGATGCCGCCGCAGGGACCGGTGGAGCCCCATGGCTTTGATTTTCGCAGGCACGCCTGGTTTCAGTGCCTGGGGGCTGTTGGCTATACTCGGGTGCCGGTTCTGCGCGTTCAGCCGAGCCGGTCTGATCTGCCCGTACAGCAGCTGAGACAGCGGATTTCCGACCGTATCCGTGACCAGATGCCGAAAGCCACAGGTGGCTTTGCCGCGGCCATCACCACCGGGGATCGCTCGGCCATCCCGCAGGCGGAACTGGAGGCGCTTAGAGCCAGCAACCTTGCACATCTGCTGGCAATTTCAGGGCTGCACATGGGGCTTCTGGCGGGCGTCGTCTTTGGCGGCCTGCGGCTGCTGATGGCGCTGGTTCCGGCCTATGCGCAGCGGGTAAACGCCAAGAAATTGGCCGCGGTTGGTGCGCTTCTTGCGGCGAGCGCCTACCTGATGCTGTCAGGCATGCAGGTCGCCAGTACCCGTGCTTATGTCATGGTGGCGATGATGCTGGGTGCGGTGCTGCTGGATCGGCGCGCCCTGTCGCTGCGGGCGGTGGCGCTTGCGGCACTGGTGATCCTGGCGATCCGCCCGGAAAGCCTGCTTGGCCCCGGGTTTCAGATGAGTTTTGCGGCGACAACGGCGCTGGTGGTCGTCTTCGGCGCGCTGCGGGATCACGTTGCGCCGGGTGGCGCGCGCTGGCTGCGGATGGTGGGTGGGGTGGTGCTGTCGTCCCTGGTTGCGGGCGTTGCCACGGCCCCCTTTGGGGCGGCGCATTTCAATATGCTGTCTCACTACGGGTTGCTGGCCAATGTTCTGGCGGTGCCGGTTATGGGGTTGCTGGTGGTTCCTGCGGCGGTGCTGGCGCTCTGCCTCGCACCGGTCGGGGCATCCGGTGTCGGGCTGGCGCTGATGGACCTCGGCATCCGCTGGATCCTGTCGGTTGCCAATTGGGTGGCCGGACTGGAGGGCGCGCAGGGTGCGGTCCAGATGCCGCCCGCCGTGGTGTTGCCGCTGGTTGCCCTCGGCGCGCTGCTGCTTGCCCTCTGGCGCGGGCGGCTGCGCTGGGTTGGTCTGCCGGTTCTGCTGGCGGCAGCGGGGCTCTGGTACGGACATCCCCGACCCGTGGTCCTGATCGCGCCAAATGGTGGGCTGGTTGGCGTGATGACAGCGCAGGGCCGCGCCTTGTCCCGCGCAAAGGGGCATGGCTATGCGGCCGAGCGATGGGCGGAGAACGACGGCAGCCTGCTAACCCAGGCCGAGCGTGCGCTGCTGTGGCAGCGGATCGCGGTGGCGGCGCCCAGCGTTGCGGGCAAATCGGTGTCGGCGTATCTCGCGCTCTCTGATCAGCCGCTGATCCATGTGATTGGCAAGGCGGCCGCAGAAGCGCTGAGCGATTGCTCGGCAGACACGGTGCTGGTCAGCGCGATCCCACTGTCACCGGTGGGGGGCTGCAGGGTGTTTGATGCTGATAGCCTGCGCACCCTTGGCAGTGTGCAACTGCAACCGGACGGGCGCTGGATCTCGGCGAGCGACGTGGCTGGTGACCGACTGTGGAGCCATACTCCACAGCGCGACAGGTGATAATCCTCGACAGCCTCTTTCAAAGGCGTGTTTCTTGGGGCGGGTAACCTTCGAGGGCGACCCTCTGGTCAATAGGTGCGGATAAGTCCGACAAGGCGGCCCTGCACCTTTACCTGATCCTGCGGATACTGGCGGGTCTCATAGGCCGGGTTTGCCGCCTCCAGCGCAATGGTGCTGCCTTTGCGGTAGATGCGTTTCAGCGTGGCTTCCTGTCCATCGACCAGCGCAACCACCACATCGCCATTGTCAGCCACGGAGGTTTCGCGGATGACAACGATATCGCCATCATTGATGCCGGCTTCGATCATTGAATCACCACGGACCTCCAGCGCGAAATGCTGCCCCTGGGCTGACAGCATGGAGGCCGGGACCGCGACCTGATGGGAGACCTGGTTAATCGCCTCAATCGGGACACCGGCGGCGATGCGACCCATCACGGGCAGCTCCATCGCGGCGATCATTGCCGGGGCGGAGACCTGATTGGCCGGTTCGGATGGCGCTGCCTCTGTCATCTGCTGGGCGCTGCCGAGGCTGTCCGGCAGGCGGATGATCTCGATCGCGCGGGCACGATGTGCGAGGCGGCGGATAAATCCGCGTTCTTCCAAAGCGGTGATCAGCCGGTGGATGCCCGATTTTGAGCGCAGGTCAAGCGCCACCTTCATCTCGTCAAAACTTGGGGGGACGCCATCCTTTTGCAGACGTGTGTTGATGAAATCCAGCAAGTCCAGTTGCTTCTTCGTCAGCATGACATCCCTCTCAGCCGCTCGATGTTTCGCTTTGTTCTACGCATGTTCCCGTTTTGTGTCAACGGCATGTCGCATGAAACCTGTCAAACGCAGCCGAATTGATGCTGAATTGTTGGCAAAGTGAAATCCGCCGACGTGCATCGCCGTATCCGATCAGATCGGAAGGTAGGCAAGCATCGTGCCCTTGGCGCGGGGCGGATCATTGGCGGGACGGATGGCAAGCGCGTTGGCCTCGGCAAGCAATGTCAGCCGGGCGCTGTCCTGATCGTCAAACACATGCAGCTCGGCCGCGCTGAGCCGCGCCCGCATGTAATGGGTACGCGGGCCGTTGGCCGGCAGGTCCTGCGCCAGGGGGGCCTCGGCCGGTTGCGGACCATGGGGCGGGAGCCCCTGCATGGCGCGCAGCATCGGTAACAGGAAGACATGGCCGCAAACCATTGCAGACACAGGGTTTCCCGGCAGGCCGACCATGGCGGACCGGCCTAGTGTCCCGGCCATCAGCGGCTTTCCCGGGCGCATCGCAACCTTGTAGAAGGCGCGCGCCATACCCAGGCTTTCGGTCACCCCGGCAACCAGATCATGATCGCCCACCGAGGCACCGCCAATGGTCACGATCAGATCCGCCTCGCGGGCCAGATCCAGGGCCATGCGCAGGCTGCCTTCGGTATCGCGGGCGATTGGCAGAATGCGGACGCGGGCGCCAGCCGCCGTGAGCAGCGCATCGAGACCAAAGGTGTTGGACGCGATGATCTGGTCGGGGCCGGGCGTATCGCCGGGGAGCACCAGTTCATCGCCGGTCGAGATCAGGGCAACGGTCGGACGTACATGCACCGGCACCTCGGCGATGTTCATCGCGGCCAGCAGCGCGATATCGGCAGACGACAGCAGACGCGGCGCCGTGATCGTGCTGCCGAGCTGAAAATCGCCACCCTTGGGACGGATATTGTTGCCGGGCCCCGGATGATCCGAGATCGTGATCAGGGATCCGGTGCGGCTTGTATCCTCTTGGATAACCACAAAATCAGCGCCTTCGGGCACTGGCGCTCCGGTAAAGATACGGACCGCCTGACCGGGGCCGACGCGGCCCTTGAAGCCATGACCGGCGGCGCTTTCTCCGATCACCTTGAACATGGCGTCACGCTCAACCTCGGCTGCCTTTACCGCGTAGCCGTCCATCGCGGAGGCAGCGAAGGGCGGCTGGTCGCGATTGGCCGAGACCGGCGCCGCAAGAACGCGACCGGCTGCGGCGCGCAGCGGCACCGTTTCGACCCGCATCGGGGCCACCAGTTTCAGAACTGTGTCGAGGGCCTCGGATACTGAGATCATCTACGCCTCGTAACGGCCTGATTTTCCGCCGTCTTTCAATGTTATGCGAATGCCGCCGATCTGCATCGCCTTATCCACCGCCTTGGCCATGTCGTAGACGGTGAGCGCGGCGGTGGAGACAGCCGTAAGCGCCTCCATCTCGACGCCGGTTTGGCCCGTGGTTTTTACGGTGGCTTCCACGCGCACCCCCGGCAGGTCCGGATCGAGCGACAGTTCGACGGCAACTTTGGTCACCGGAAGCGGGTGGCAGAGCGGGATCAGATCGGGCGTTTTCTTGGCACCCATGATGCCTGCCAGCCGGGCAACGCTCAGAACGTCGCCTTTCTTTGCCCGACCTTCCGAAATGATATCAAAGGTTTCACGCGCCATGCTTATGTGGCCTTCGGCGGTGGCGATCCGCGCCGTCACCGCCTTGTCGGAGACGTCGACCATATGGGCATCGCCCTTGCCGTCGAAATGTGTAAGCGCCATCACATGGCCCCCGGCATCAGCGGGTTTGCGAGGATATCACGGGTTGCGGCGGTCACATCCGCCTGGCGCATCAGGCTTTCGCCAATCAGAAAACTGCGGGCGCCGTACCGCGCCATGTCGGAGAGATCCTGGGGCGTCGCAAGACCACTTTCACAGACGATGGTACGATCCGCAGGCACCAGCCGCGACAGGGTGCGCGTGGTGTCGAGCGTGGTGTCGAAGGTCTTGAGATTGCGGTTGTTGATGCCGAGGAGGGGCGATTTCAGCTTGCAGGCGCGGTCCAGCTCTTCCTCGTCATGAACCTCAAGCAGCACATCCATATCCCATTCAAAGGCAGCGGCCTCCAGTTCGGCGGCCTGCATGTCGGAGACGGAAGCGAGGATGATCAGGATGCAATCGGCGCCAAGGGCACGGGCCTCGGCCACCTGATAGGTATCATACATGAAGTCCTTGCGCAGCACCGGCAGGGCGCAGGCATTGCGGGCCGCTGGCAAAAACGGCTTTGCCCCCTGAAAACTGGGTGTGTCAGTCAGCACGGACAGGCAAGTTGCGCCGCCGTCCTCATAGGCTTTGGCGAGGGTTGCGGGATCGAAGTCTTCGCGGATCAAGCCTTTGGAGGGGCTGGCTTTTTTGATCTCGGCGATCAGCCCGTAACCCTGACGGCCGGCCGCCATCAACGCCTTGGCAAAGCCGCGCACCGGATCGGCTTCACGGGCCTCGGCCTCGACGGTCTCAAGCGGTTTGGCGGCCTTGTCGGCGGCGACCTCTTCCAGCTTATAGGCCTTGATCTTGTCCAGCACAGTTTCAGTCATCTTGACGCCTCCGGTCACGCGTTCCAATCAATCTGCGGCTGCCCGCGTTGGGCCAGCCAGCTGTTCACCGCCGAAAACGGGCACGATCCGAAAAAGCCGCGGCGCGCCGAGAGGGGTGAAGGATGGGCCGTCCTCAGAATAAGGTGATCGCCCGGTTGAATATGTTTTTCAAGCCCTTGGGCCTGTTTACCCCATAATATGTAGGCCGTCGGGCGCTGACTGCTCCGGGCCAGCACCTGATCGGCCAGCGCCTGCCAGCCCAGATGCTTGTGGCCGTTGGCCTCACCTGCGGGCACGCTGAGCACGGTATTGAGCAGCAAGACACCCTGACGGGCCCATCCGCGCAGGTCGCCATTGGGTTTCTCGACACCAAGGTCAGCACTTAACTCCTTGAAAATATTGTTCAAGGAGCGCGGTAAGGGGCGGACATCCGGCTCCACCGAGAAGGCCAGACCATGAGCATGACCCGGCGTCGGATAGGGATCCTGACCGAGGATGACAACGCGGGTGCGGTCGGGCGGCGTCAGGTCCAGCGCCGCCAGCCGCTGCGCCACGGGCGGCAGGATCTGACGTGGGTCATCCGCCACCGCCTTGGCGATGGTTGCATAATCATTGGCAAAAAACGGCAGGTCACCCCAGCCACCCGGAACGGGGAGGTCTGGGGTCATTTGCTGTCAGCAGCTGCTGTGGTGATCCGCGCGACGGCTTCAATCTTGCCCCGTGCGGCGCCGCTGTCGATGCTGCTGCGCGCCATCTCGACGCCGGTTCTGAGATCATCCGCGGCGCCTGCCACCAGCAGGGCGGCGGCAGAGTTCAACAACACCGCGTCCCGGTAGGCGGATGCTTCGCCTGACAACAGCGCCTCAAACGCCTTTGCGTTGTCTTCGGGTGTGCCGCCGACGATTGCCTCAAACGGATGAACCGGCAGGCCTGCGTCCTCGGGGTGGATCTCCATTTCGGTGACATTGCCACCTGGGTTTAGTGCCGCAACCCAGCTGACGCCGGTGATGGTCAGCTCATCGGTGCCGTCGGAGCCATGGACCAGCCAGGCCTGTTCGGATCCCAGCTGCCCGAGGGTTTCGGCCATCGGACGGATCAGATCGCGGCTGAAGGCGCCGGTGAGCTGGCGTTTGACACCGGCCGGGTTGGTAAGCGGGCCGAGAATGTTGAAGATCGTGCGCGTGCCCAGTTCCTGCCGGGTGGGCATGACATGGGCGATGGCCGGATGATGCATCGGCGCCATCATGAAGCAGATGCCTGCTTCGCGCAGCGCCTGTTCGGCCACTTTCGGGCCGACCATGACATTGATGCCCATCTGGCCAAGCGCATCCGCAGCGCCGGATTTTGACGACAGGTTGCGATTGCCATGTTTCGCGACAACGGTTCCGGCACCGGCCACGACAAAGGCGGTGGCGGTGGAGATATTGAGCGTTCCCTTGCCGTCACCGCCGGTGCCGACGATGTCCATCGCGCCCGCAGGTGCCACCACGGGATTGCATTTGGCACGCATGACGGCGGCGGCGGCGGCGTATTCATCGACCGTCTCGCCACGGGTGCGCAAGGCCATCAGCAGGCCGCCCATCTGGCTGGGCGTGGCATTGCCTTCGAACAGATGGGTAAAGGCGGCCTCTGCTTCGGCCCGGCTGAGAGGGCGATCCGCAGCGGCGTCGATCAGCGGCTTCATCTGATTGCTCATGCCGGCACCTTCATCACGTCGAGGAAATTCTTGAGCAGCGCATGGCCGTGTTCGGAGGCGATGGATTCCGGGTGGAACTGGACGCCGTGGATCGGCAGAGTCTTGTGCTGTAGCCCCATGATGGTGCCATCTTCCAGCTCTGCAGTGATCTCCAGACTGTCCGGCAGGCTGTCGCGCTCCACCACCAGCGAATGATAGCGTGTCGCCTCAAAGGGGGAGGGCAGACCGGCAAATAGTCCGGTGTTGTTGTGGTGCATGGTGCCCATCTTGCCGTGAACGATGTCCTTGCAGCGCACGACCTTGCCGCCAAAGGCCTGACCGATGGTCTGGTGGCCAAGGCAGACGCCCATCAGCGGGGTCCGGGTTTCGGCGGCGGCTTCGGTAAGGGCCAGGCAGATGCCGGCCTGATCGGGGTCGCAGGGCCCCGGCGACAACAGGATGCCGGCGGGGTTCATCGCCATCGCATCCTGTACGTTCAGCGCATCATTGCGATGGACCTGCACATCAGCGCCCAATTCGCCCAGATAATGCACGAGGTTGTAGGTAAAGGAGTCGTAGTTGTCGATCAGCAGCAGCATAGTCGCGGGGCTCGTTTAAGGGCTGGCGGGCCGGGGCCGCGCCGCAGTATAGTGGTCGCGACATACATGTTCAGGGTTGCGCGGCAGCGTCAAGTGCACATCACCAGCAGCGGCCAGGCCAATCGGGCCACGGGGTGTTGGGGCGGCTTGACCGACAGAATGCGACCGGTTCCAGAAGGCAACGAGAGGCAGGACAGAGATGCGAGGGTTTCTTGGAGGCGTGAGTTTCGGGGCCTTGGTGGCCGCAGGCGGCGCCGTAGTGTGGTCGCTGTCGGTGCCGTTGCCCAAATCGGTCGAGGTCAGCGTGGCTGAACCGGCGCGCAGCGTCGTGCAGGCTCCGGCGGCGGAAACGCCGGTTGACGGTGGCGGCACCGATCCAGATCTGGTGGAGGCGCCGCCCGCTGCATTGGATCCGCAGGTCGTGGGCGATGATCTGGCGGCGCTGGCCGATGCCGATACGGGTCCGGCGGAACGTCCTGAGGTTGGCACCGAACTGGGGAGCGGCACCCGTGCTGCTCCGGGCGGTGTCGGTGCGCCTGCCATTGATGTCGGGCGCGATGCGCCTGTTACCCCAGTTGAGGCCTTGCCGGCCCCCAATGCGCCCAGTCAGGAGCAGAGGCTTGTCGTGGTGTCGGATCCGGCGCAGCCGCCGGTGCCTGCGGCAGCAAGCGAAGCCCCAGCCCGGCTGGCCTCCACCCCGGATCAGGGCACTGAGGCCAATCCGGGTGGCGACAGCCGCACTGCGGCAACAGCTGCACCCAGCGACGAGGAGCCAAGCGGCAGCGCAGCCGCCAGCCGTCTGCCGGTGCCGAATATTGCAACCGGTGATCCGGTGCTGAGCAGCCCAGCCACGCGCGGGGCGTCAGGTCCGGCGCTTGGGGCAGCCCCCGGGCCCACACCGACACCTGTGCTGCCGGCGCCCGGCCGCGCCGGACCAGCGCAGGTGGGCACGCAGCCAGCGGCCAGTGATGCCCAGGCCAAGCCTTCGCAGCCAGAAAGCGTCGGCCCGCCAGAAAGTGCCGGAACCGGGTCAGCAGCATCGACGGCGCCAGCGACGCGGCGGATTGCGGATCTGCCGACCACGAATTCCACGCCAGAACCATCCGCTTCAGCCTCTGAGAGTGCTGGCCGTCCGCAGATCGGCACGCCGGTGCGCCCGCTGACCGAACGCGATGACGCCAAGGCCCCTGCCGCTGGCAGCCAGATTGCGACGCCATCCGCCGGGGTGCCGTTTGAGCAGAATGCCCAGCCCTTTACCCCGGAGGACGGGCGCGCGCTGATGTCGATCGTCCTGATTGACGATGCGAAGGCCATTGGCGCCGAAGCCTTGCAGGATTTCCCCTATCCGCTGACCTTTGCGCTGGATCCCGAAGATCCCGAGGCCGCAGCCAAGATGGCCCGCCATCGCGCGGCTGGTTTCGAGGTCATGGTGGTGGCGGATTTGCCGCGCGATGCGGGGCCACAGGATGCCGAAACAGCCTTGCAGGTCTGGCTGGAGACCCTGCCGGAGGCTGTCGCCGTGCTGGAAGGGGTCGAGACCGGGTTTCAGGGCAACCGCCCGCTGGCCGATCAGATGGCCACGGCGCTTGGCGCGATGGGCTACGGGATGGTGACGCAGGATGCCGGTCTGAATACCGTGCAGAAACTGGCGCTGCGTGAGGGGGTGCCGGCCGGTGTGGTCTTCCGTGATTTCGATGGCGCCGGACAGGATCCCCGGGCCATTCGCCGGTTCCTGGATCAGGCTGCCTTCCGCGCCGGGCAGGAAGGTGCGGTGATCATGCTGGGTCGGGTACAGCCGGATACGATTTCGGCACTGTTGATCTGGGGGCTTCAGGATCGTGCCAACCGGGTGGCGCTGGCGCCGGTGTCGGCCTCTCTGCGGGCGCAGGTGCAGGCCGAGTGATCGGCGCGCCGGGCTGAGCCCGCGTGAAAAAGGCGCCCCTCTGAACGAGGGACGCCTTTTTTGCCTTCGGCGAGAGTATTTTGGGAAAGATGACAGGCGGTCGAGATGCCGCGCGCATGAGATGCCGCGCGCGCAGACACTCGGGGGCTGCGGTTCTGTCCGCGCCTAGCCGTTGCCATTGCCGGTAAAGCGGGCCGCATCTGCGGCGGCACGGCGGATCGCGTTGGATTTATGGACGGTCTCCATATATTCCGCCTCCGGGTCGCTGTCATAGACAACGCCGCCGCCGGCCTGGATATAGAGGGTCTGATCCTTGACGATGGCGGTACGCAGCGCGATGCACATGTCCATGTCGCCGCCGGCCGAGAAATAGCCAACACCGCCGCCGTAGATGCCGCGTTTTTCCGGCTCCAGCTCGTCGATGATTTCCATCGCGCGCACCTTTGGCGCGCCGGAGACGGTGCCTGCGGGCATGCCGGCAAAGAAGGCATCCAGCGCGTCCTTGTCCTCCGCCAGCTCGCCCACGACGTTGGAGACGATGTGCATCACGTGGCTGTAGCGTTCGATGATGAATTTTTCGGTGGGGCGTACAGTGCCGATCTTCGCCACCCGGCCGGTGTCGTTGCGGCCCAGATCCAAAAGCATCAGGTGTTCGGCCAGCTCTTTCTTGTCGGCCAGCAGATCCAGTTCCAGCGCCTTGTCTTCCTCGGGCGTGGCGCCGCGCGGGCGGGTGCCTGCGATCGGCCGGATGGTGACCTCCTGCCCGAAGACGCGGACCAGGATTTCGGGGCTGGCACCGACCACCTGGAAACCGCCGAAGTTGAAGTAGAACATGAAGGGCGAGGGGTTAGTGCGGCGCAGGGAGCGGTAAAGCGCGAAAGGCGGCTGCGGGAAGGCCTGTGTCCAGCGCTGTGCCGGCACCACCTGGAAGATGTCACCGGCGCGGATGTAGTCCTTGGCCTTCTCCACCGCGGCCATATAGCCTTCTTTGGTGAAATTACTCACCGGGGGCGCAACCTCGTCGGCGTCGCCAAGGTCGCGGCTTTCGGCGGGCATGGCACGTTCCAGATCGCGCACCGCGTCCATCACCCGCTCGGCAGCCTGGGCATAAGCGGCCTTGGCAGACTGGCCTTCGCTGGCCCATGCGGGGGAGACCACTGTGACCTCGCCCTTGACCCCGTCGAGCACGGCGATCACCGAGGGGCGCAGCATCAGCGCATCGGGTAGGCCAAGCGGATCAGGGTTCACGTTCGGCAGATGTTCGACCAGCCGGATCATGTCATAGCCGAGATAGCCAAAAAGGCCGGCCGCCGCCTGCGGCAGATCGTCGGGCAGGGCGATTTTGCTTTCGGCAATCAGCGCCCGCAGATTATCCATCGGGTTGCCGTCCTGAGCAGTGAAATCATCTGCATCAAACCGCGCCGAGCGGTTCAGGGCCGAGCGCTCCCCGTGGCAACGCCAGACCAGATCCGGTTTCATGCCGATGATCGAATAGCGCCCACGCACCTCACCGCCGGTGACGGATTCCAGCATGAAGGCGTCTTTCTGGGCGCCTGTCAGCTTCAGCATCAGCGACACCGGCGTGTCGAGGTCGGCGGCAAGCCGGGTGTAGACAACCTGGTTTTCACCGGCCTCATAGGCTTTGGCAAAGGTCTCGAAATCGGGGGTCAGGGCCATCTGGATCTGCCTTGATTACTGGAAGTTGGCCTGCACGGCATTGAGCGCCTGCGGGTCGATGCGCGGCGCGGCGCGGGTCTGGGCGTCCTGCACGAAGGCTTCGAACAGGGCCTGAGCTAGCGCCTGATCCAGCTGGGTGCCCATCGCCTCGGCCAGCGCTGTCATCTCCGGCGTGTCGGCCACCGGCAGGGTTTCGGTGAGGCGCACAACAACAGTGGCGCTTTCGTCGCTGACCACGGCGACCTCGCCTTCGGCCAGATCAAAGACTCGGGCCATCAGCGACTGCGGGGCTGCGTCGATATAGGCGGCGCGGGTGAGGCCGGTTTCGGATGTAAGCTCAACGCCCTCGGGCAGCGCATCGCCGCTCTTCAGCAGGTCTGCCAGACGCTCGGCTTCGGTGACGGTGGCATCCTGAAGGCGCTGCTCCTGCCACGCGGCGCGCAGTTTGTCCTGAGCTTCTGCAAAGGGTTCGGGGCGTGGCTCAAGCTGTTCATCCAGGCGAATGGCAAAGAGGCTGCCATCTTCGAGGAAGTCGACCTCGGGGAAATCTTCGGTGCTGACAGCGGCAGCGGCGGTGCGGAACCCGTCATAGGCGGCGATGCCATCGGTGCTGCCGTTGTGCCAGTCGATCTTGCCCAGCTCCATGCCGGGTTCGTTGACCAGCTCTTCCAGCGTGGCACCACCGGCGAGCATGTCGTTGATGTCCTCGGCGCGGGTTTCGATCAGGCGGCGGGCGCGGTCGGTTGCCAGCTCGGCGCGCAGCTCGTCCTTGACATCATCAAGGCTGGTCAGGCGTGCCTCAAGACGGCCATTGACGCGGAACAGGGCCGGGCCGAGATCGCTGTCGAGCGGGCCAACCACATCGCCGACCTGCGCGGCAAAGACGTCCTGTCCGGCGCCGCCGAGGTCGCCCATGGTCACATCGCCCAGATCCACGTCCTGCAGGCTGAGACCACGATCGGCGACCAGTGCTTCAAACGTGCTGCCATTGATGTCGAGCTGCGCCTTGGCGCTGGCGGCCGCTTCGGTGTTGGCAAAGACCAGACGTTCCACCAGACGGCGCTCGGGCACCTGATATTCATTGCTGCGCTCGTTGAACAGCTGTTCCAGCGCGGCGGTGTCGATCTCGATTTCGTCAACCAGCGCATCGGGGCGCAGGGCGGCGTAGGTGATGACCTTGGTGCGGGGCAGGGTGAAGCGATCGATATGCGCCTCGTAGAAGCTGCGCAGCTCTTCTTCGCTGGGGTCGACGGCCGTCAGGGCGAGGCTGTCGGGGCTGACCGGCAGCCAGTCAAAGCTGCGACGGGCGCCGACATAGCTGGTGAGCGTGTCGCGCAGCGTGTCGGGCATTTCGGTGCCTGCCATGATGGCACCCTGCACCAGGGTGCGGGCGGATTCGCGACGCAGGTCGGCCTCGAAGGCGGCTTCGCTCAGGCCGATATTGTCCAGCGCATATTGATAGGTGTCGCGATTGAAGGCGCCGCTGCCGTCCTGGAACGCCGGGATCCGGCTGATTTCGTCGAACAGGTTCTGATCGCCGATGGACAGGCCCAGATTGCTGCTTTCCTGATCGAGTGCGGCGATGGCGATCAACCGTCCCAGTACCACGCGATCAAGACCAAGCGCTGTCATCTGCGCGATAGGAATGCGCTGGCCGGTCTGGGCCTCCAGCGCGCGCTGTTCGCGCTGCAATTCGCGGGCGTAGTCATCGACCGAGACCTCCTGATCTCCGACCACCGCAACCGAGTTCACCGATCCGGTGAAATTGACCGCACCAAAGCCGGCGAGGCCGATGATCAGCATCCCCATCAGGATCCAGACAAATGTATTTGATAGTTTTTTCATGCCTGCAGCCATGATGTCCTCGTATTGCCGGTCGCCGGACTGCACGGGGCAGCCGGGAATGCTGAAATGTCGAGGCTCTGAATACGCTGCCACCTTGAAAGGGGCAAGGGACGACTGATCTGTGCCTGCGTTCAGAGCGGGTGAGAGGGTGAGATTGCGGAGGCCTCAGCTCACGGGGCCCAGTTTGCCAGCCGGTCGAACAGGGTCCGGATGCCGGATGTGTCGACATTGGCAAAGGCGATGCGGAATTGCTGGGCGCCCGATGGATCACCCTTGGGCGTGAACATGCTGCCGGGTAGCATCAGGATACCTGCCTCTTTTACCAGACGCCGGGCCAGCGGGTCGCTGTGCTGGTCAAACGGGTGGGCCACATAGGCGAAATAGGCGCCACAACCGAGCAGCTGCCAGCCACGCGCCGCCAGCGGCGCAAACCCGGACTCGATGGCAGCGCGGCGGCGCAGCAGTTCCTGACGCTCTGCGGCGAGCCAGTCGTCGAGGTTTTCCAGCCCCCAGAGCGCGCCGACCTGACCAAGTTGCGCCGGGCAGATGGTGACCGTGTCGAGGAACTTCTCCATCTCCTGCAGGTGATCGCGATGCGCGGCCACGGCACCCAGCCGGTGCCCGGTGAGCCGATAGGCCTTGGAGAAAGAATAGAGGTGGATCAGCGTGTCGGACCAGCCGGGATCCTGAAACAGCCCATGGGGTGGGCCATCCCGACTGTCAAAGTCGCGGTAGGTCTCATCCACGATCAGGGCAAGACCGTGGGCACGGGCAAGATCATAGAACCGCTGTACCAGACCACCGGGATATTCGACCCCGCAGGGATTGTTGGGTGTGACCAGAACGATGGCGCGGGTCCGGTCGGTGATCAGCTTTGCAGCGGCATCCGGGCAGGGCAGCATGGCTGCGCCGACTGGCAGCGGGCAGGTTTCGACCCCCTGCATGTCGAGCCACATTTTGTGATTGAAATACCAGGGGGTCGGAAGAATGACCTGATCACCCTCACCACAAAGCGCCGCGATGGTCGCGGCAAAGGCCTGATTGCAGCCGGAGGTGATGGCGACATCACCCGCCTTGAGGTCGGCCGCATAGTGGCGGCCCATTTTTGCGGCGAGCGCGGCGCGCAGGCTGTCCCGGCCCAGTACCGCCCCGTAAAGGTGGCTGCTGTCGTCGCCAAGGGCGGCCTCTGCGATGGCGCGGCGCAGCCCCTCGGGCGGCGGGTCCGCAGGCGCCGCCTGACTGAGATTGAGGAGCGGCATGTCAGCAGGCAGGTTCAGCCCCTCCAACCAGCGCCGGGAATCGACGATGGGCGAGACAAAGGTGTCTTTGGTGCGGGCGTGGGGAAATCGGGCCTGTGGCATCGGGTGTCCTGTCTTGCGTCGGCGCGTCACCGGCCAGAGCGATGGCGCGCTTTGGCCACTCCGCCGCAACTGCGCCGGTTTTGCAAGGGGGTTTGACCTGCGCCGGAAAAATCCCAGCAGATCCCCGGCGCGGAAACGAAAAAAGACGCCCCCGAAGGTGCGTCTTTCCATGCGTCGTGTGACGGTTGGTGGTCCGTCAGTCGATGATCAGTCGGTCCCGCGGTAGGGTTCGACATATTGCAGCGCCATATCCCAGGGGAAGAAGATCCAGGTGTCCTGGCTCACCTCGGTGATGAAGGTATCGACCATCGGCCGACCTTTGGGTTTGGCATAGACGGTGGCAAAATGCGCCTTGGGATACATCTGGCGCACCAGTTCCAGAGTTTTGCCGCTGTCGACCAGATCGTCGATGATCAGCACGCCTTCACCGTTGCCCATCAGTTCGGCGTCGGGGGCTTTCAGCACCTCGGCCTGTCCCTGATCCTGATGATGATAGGATTTCACCCCGATCGTGTCGACGATGCGGATATCCAGTTCGCGGCTGACGATCATGGCCGGAGCCATGCCGCCACGGGTGATGGCGACAACGGCACGCCAGGCGCCTTCGTCGGGGCCTTGCCCGTCCAGACGCCACGCCAGTGCGCGGCTGTCGCGGTGCAGCTGGTCCCAGGAAATATGAAAGCCTTTTTCATGAGGCAGACGATCGGTCATGTTTTTGATGCTCCTGTTAGGGTCTGGCGTCCGGGATCGTGCATCTGCCCTCAGAGGGCGGCGATCTTGACGCCGAGGGCGGCCAGCAGACCACCAAAGACCCGGTCGATCACATGTTTCAGATTGATATACCCGCGGCGCGTTTTCTCAAAGGAGAAGATACGGGCCACGAGGGTGTTCCAAGTGACTTCACCCAGAAAGATGCAGGTGAGCAGCGCGGCAAGGGCCAGGCTGCTGCTGCCTTCGGGAACGGTGCCGACAAAAACGGCGCCGAAAAAGGCGGCCGGCTTGGGGTTGGCCAGCTGGGTGAAGATCCCAAGACGGAAGGCCGCAAAAGCAGTCTGCGGCAATTGTGTGTCACTGTCCTGCGACATCGGTTCGCTGGCATGGCGCCACATGTTCCAGGCCATGTAGATCAGGAACATGGCGCCGCCGATTTTCAGCAGGGTCAGCAGGAAGGGGGCATAGTCAAACAGCAGGTTCAGCCCGAAGAGCGCGGCGGAGGCCCAGAACACCGCACCCGCACCGATGCCAATCGCCAGCGCCAGACCACTGCGCCAGCCATGGGCCAGGCCGACGCGCGCAGCCATCAGAACGGCGGGGCCGGGGCTGATGGCGGCCATCAGGCACAGGAGGACGGAAGCGGTAAAAGCGGCGAGTGTCATGGTGGGTCCCTGTCATTGGAAGAGGCGCGCGTGGGCCGCGCGCCTGCTGTGTCATTCTCTGTGGTGCAGATGCGCGTAGCATCTGCTGGACCCGTGTTTATTTGCGCCCGGTTGCCGCATCGATGTCAGGGGCGTCAACCGCCTTCATCCCGACGACGTGATAGCCGGCATCCACGTGCAGATTCTCGCCGGTCACGCCGGAGGACAGATCCGACAGCAGATAAAGCGCGGATTTGCCCACGTCATCAATGGTCACGTTGCGGCGCAGCGGCGAATTATATTCGTTCCATTTCATGATGTAGCGGAAATCACCAATGCCCGAGGCGGCCAGCGTCTTGATCGGTCCGGCAGAGATCGCATTGACACGGATGCCGTCCTTGCCCAGATCTTCGGCAAGGTATTTGACCGATGCTTCGAGCGCGGCCTTGGCGACACCCATGACATTATAATGTGGCATCACCTGTTCGGCGCCGTAATAGGTCAGTGTGACCGCGCTGCCGCCCTCGGACATCATCTTCTCGGCGCGCTGCATCACCGATGTGAAGGAGTAGACCGAGATATCCATGGTCATCTGAAAGTTGCCACGGGTGGTGTCGACATAGCGACCGCGCAGCTCGTTCTTGTCGGAAAAGCCGATGGCGTGCACCAGAAAGTCCAGTTTGCCCCATTTTTCTTCCAGCGCTGCAAACAGCGCATCAACGGAGCCCTCATCGGCCACATCGCAGGGCAGGACGATATCGCTGCCAAGCTGCGCCGCCAGCGGGTCGACGCGTTTCTTCAGGGCATCGCCCTGGTAGGAAAACGCAAGCTCGGCGCCGGCGTCGGCGCAGGCTTTGGCAATGCCCCACGCGATGGATTTATCATTGGCAAGGCCCATGATGAGGCCACGTTTGCCGGCCATCAGTTGACTAGACATGCAGGTTCTCCGCCTGTGATATTCGAATTAGACGACGTTTAGTCTGTCAGGCGAGGCGCTTCAAGAGCGCTGTCTCTTGTCGTTTGTCCTGTCTCGGCCTAGGTTGCTGTCAGCCATGCGCATTATCGCGCCAGCCAGACCCATATAATAACAGTCCAAGAGGTGCGCCATGTCCGATCGCAGCGGTATCTTTGCGGGGGAGGATCCCTTTGCCATCGCGCGCAGCTGGCTGAGCGAGGCGGAAGAGAGCGAGATCAACGATCCCAATGCGATTGCATTGTCGACGGTGGATGCCGATGGGTTGCCCAATTGCCGGATGGTCCTGCTGAAAGAGATCGAGGACGCAGCCTTTGTCTTTTATACCAATTACGAAAGCGCCAAGGCGCAGGAGCTGGATGGCGCTGGCAAGGCGGCGTTTGTCATGCATTGGAAATCGCTGCGACGCCAGGTGCGCGCGCGCGGGATCATCAGTCGCGAGAACGGCCCGCAGGCCGATGCCTATTACAAATCCCGGTCCCTCAAGAGCCGACTGGGGGCCTGGGCCTCGGCGCAGTCGCGCCCCTTGTCGAGCCGGGGTGCGCTGATGGCGGAGGTGGCCAAGGTCACAGCCACCAAAGGGTCAAATCCCGAGCGCCCGCCATTCTGGGGCGGTTACCGTCTGACGCCGCTTGAGATCGAGTTCTGGGCCGATGGCGCGTTTCGTCTGCATGATCGCTTTGTCTGGCGGCGCGAAACACCCGAAGCGCTTTGGACGGTGGAGCGGTTGTGCCCTTAGGTCACTATCGGAAAATAGCAGAATTGTGATATTGGTGTCCGTTTTTGGCTTGAACTCAGAACCGAGAATAGAGCATCACCTACTGGTTAAAAACTGAAGAACACGGTGGACTACAGCAGTGGCAGAAGACTTGAGCAGTTTGCAGCAAATACGCGGGCTGGTGAAATGGTTCGATCCGACCAAAGGGTTCGGATTTGTCGTCTCTGATGAGGGCGGACCAGATATCCTGCTGCATGTGAACGTGCTGCGTAACTTCGGCCAGAGTTCCATCGCGGACGGGGCCGAGGTTGAACTGGTGACGCATCGCACCGAGCGTGGTGTTCAGGCGGTGGAAGTCCTGTCGATCACGCCGCCGGTTCGCGACGACAGCCCGGTTCTGAGCGATTTCGCGGAGATTGATGCCGAGACGCTGAGCGCCGAGCCACTGGTACCTGCGCGGGTGAAATGGTTCGACAAAGGCAAGGGCTTTGGTTTTGCCAATGTGTTTGGCCGCGACGAAGACGTGTTTCTTCATGTCGAGGTTCTGCGCCAGTCGGGTCTGTCGGAACTGCAACCGGGCGAGGCGCTTGGGATGCGGGTGATCGACGGCAAACGCGGCCGCATGGCGGTCGAGGTGCTGGCCTGGGAAGCGGCGCTTCTGGAAAAGCAGGACTAAGGTGATGCGGCACGCCTGGACCCGATTGTCAGACAGGATGACAACAGGAGCCAGAGCCACCGCTCTCTCTATTATGTCGGTCGCTGCGATTGTGGCGGCCGGGGCGGTGCAGGCCGAAGAGGCCTGCCGCCCTGATCTGGTCAGCCTGCGCGGCCCCTGGGGGCAGGCGCAGTTCACGGTAGAAATCGCCGATACCATAGAAACACGCGCGCAGGGGTTGATGCACCGGCCCCATATGGCGCGTGGCAATGGCATGTTGTTTGTCTATGAGGCGCCGCAGCGCGCTAGCTTCTGGATGAAGAATACGCTCATCCCGCTGGACATGCTGTTTGTCGACAGCAGCGGCACGGTGCGCCATATTCACCATCGCGCCATTCCCGGGGACCTGACGCCGATTCCGGGTGGTGACAACGTCTATGCCGTGCTGGAAATCAACGGCGGTCTTGCCGCGCTTTATGGGATTTCAGTCGGCACCCAGCTGCGCCATGAAGTTTTTTCAACGACAGGCGCAATTTGGCCCTGTTAGGGCTTTTCAAATCAGATCGGCAACGCTAGGAAGGCGCACGGTCCGGGGCGTGGCGCAGTCTGGTAGCGCACCTGTTTTGGGTACAGGGGGTCGTGAGTTCGAATCTCGCCGCCCCGACCATTTCATCCATCTGGATGTGACGTAGACGCCGACATGCCTGTCACAGGGCTGTCGGCGTTTCGCGTTCCAGCTGACCGATACGATGGGGGCGCAGATCCGTCATCCGCGGACGGGCAGGGGCGCTGTTCAGTCCCTGAGGGCTCGCTGAGGAGATTCGGACTGGTTTCCAAATTATGACCAAATCAGGCGTCTCGCTATGTCTGTTAAGGGTTGCTTAACCAACTGACGCGCCTTGGCGTCGATTTCTTTTTACGCTTCGTGCCAACAGGGAAAAAAAACACCTGGGCACGCCTTCTATCTGGAGGGCGTGTATTTCATTTTTTCAACCCTCGGTCTGGTTGAGTGATTTCTGTTTCAGAAGAGTTCGCTGCTGCCGTTGATGCGGCGTGACATGCGGCAAGCCCCTCTCCGCAAGGGGATTTATCGCGTCGGATGGATGGGGCTCTTGGGACCGTGCCAGGTAAAGTGATCAACTCTGAATCGCAGCTTCGTGATCGACCGCAGACCATTAAGCTATCGTCAACGAAAAAGATGGTTACGAAAGCCTAAAAATGCCGTTGACCCCATATGCCTGAATACGTCAAATTGTGTACGTCGGATGATGCAGCACAAAATATGGTGGATTTCACCCGGTGCTACACCAGACCAAGCAAAGCATTTAGCGCTGGCGGATATGGGGCCTCGGCCCTGGCACGCATCTTATGTGAGGTGCGCAGCAGGGTGTTTTGCGGCGAAGAACGAGAAGAGACGCGTCGGCCAAAAGGCGTGATTTGTGACAGTGGGACTGCAAAAAAGAGGCAGATGGCATGAAGATTGAACGGAAATTTACAAAATCTGGGCAGGACGCATATGCCGATCTGGACTTTGTCCCTGCAACGTCGGAGATCCGCAATCCAGACGGCACCATTGTGTTCCGTCTTGAGGGCGTCGAGGTTCCGGCGGGCTGGAGCCAGGTCGCCAGCGATGTGATTGCGCAGAAATATTTCCGTAAAGCCGGCGTCCCGAGCAAACTGAAAAAGCTCCGTGAAAAAGGCGTGCCCGAGTTCCTATGGCGCTCGGTTCCGGCCGGTGATGATGTGGAATTTGGCGGCGAGACCTCCTCCAAACAGGTGATCGACCGTCTGGCCGGCGCCTGGTGCTACTGGGGCTGGAAAGGCGGCTATTTCTCAACCGAGGAAGACGCGCGCGCCTATTTCGACGAGATGCGCTATATGCTGGCGACCCAACGCGCCGCGCCGAACAGCCCGCAGTGGTTCAACACCGGTCTGCATTGGGCCTATGGCATCGACGGCCCGGCACAGGGTCACCATTATGTCGATTACAAAACCGGCCAGCTGACCAAATCTGACAGCGCCTATGAGCACCCGCAGCCCCATGCCTGCTTTATCCAGTCGGTCTCTGACGATCTGGTGCAGGACGGCGGCATCATGGATCTTTGGGTTCGTGAGGCGCGGTTGTTCAAATATGGCTCCGGCACCGGCACCAATTTCAGCCATCTGCGCGGCGAAGGCGAACCGCTGTCCGGCGGTGGCAAATCCTCTGGCCTGATGGGCTTCCTCAAGATCGGTGACCGGGCAGCCGGCGCGATCAAATCCGGTGGCACCACCCGTCGCGCCGCCAAGATGGTGATCGTCGATGCAGATCACCCGGATATCGAACAGTTCATCGACTGGAAAGTGATCGAAGAGCAGAAGGTGGCCTCCATCGTCGCAGGCTCCAAGATGCACGAGAAGATGCTGAACGGTCTCTTCGAGGCCATTCGCAGCTGGGACGGGGCCGAGGCTGACGCCTATGATCCGGCCGTCAACGATGGGCTGAAAAAGGCAATCCGCGAAGCCAAGAAGGTCGCCATCCCCGAGACCTATGTGAAGCGCGTTCTGGACTATGCCAAGCAGGGGCATACCTCGATTGAATTCCCGACCTATGACACCGACTGGGACAGCGACGCCTATAATTCGGTTTCCGGTCAGAACTCCAACAACTCGATCCGGGTCACCAACGCCTTCCTTCATGCGGTGAAGAAGGACGCCGACTGGCAGCTGATCAACCGGGTCGATGGCAAGGTTGCCAAAACCGTGAAGGCACGGGATCTGTGGGAAAAGGTCGGTCATGCGGCCTGGGCCTGCGCCGATCCGGGCATCCAGTTCCACGACACAGTGAACGAGTGGCACACATGCCCCTCCGACGGTGAGATTCGCGGCTCAAACCCTTGTTCGGAATATATGTTCCTGGACGATACCGCCTGTAATCTCGCGTCGCTGAACCTGCTGACCTTCCTCAAGGACGGGGTGTTCCAGGCCGAGGATTACATGCACGCCTGCCGTCTGTGGACGGTGACGCTGGAAATCTCGGTGATGATGGCGCAGTTCCCGTCCAAGGAAATCGCGCAGCGTTCCTATGATTTCCGCACGCTGGGTCTTGGCTATGCCAATATCGGCGGCCTGCTGATGAACATGGGCTACGGCTATGACAGCGCCGAAGGGCGCGCGCTTTGCGGTGCGCTGACCGCGATCATGACCGGCGTGTCCTATGCCACCTCCGCCGAGATGGCCTCCGAGCTGGGGCCGTTTGCCCGCTACGAGCAAAACGCAAGCGACATGCTGCGGGTGATCCGCAACCATCGCGCAGCCGCGCACGGCGCGGTCGACGGCTACGAAGGCTTGGCCGTGAAGCCGGTGCCGCTTGACAGTGCCAACTGCCCGGACCCGCGTCTGGCGGAACTGGCGATGAGCAGCTGGGACGAGGCGCTGGAGCTGGGCGAACGTCACGGGTTCCGCAATGCGCAGGCCACCGTGGTGGCCCCAACCGGCACCATTGGCCTGGTCATGGATTGCGACACCACCGGGATCGAGCCGGACTTTGCGCTGGTGAAGTTCAAGAAGCTGGCCGGCGGCGGTTATTTCAAGATCATCAACCGCTCGGTCCCCGCCGCGCTGGAGGGGCTGGGCTATTCCCCGGCCCAGATCGAAGAGATCGTCTCCTATGCCGTGGGCCATGGCACCATCGGCAATGCGCCGGGAATCAATCACACCTCGCTGGCCGGTCACGGCTTTGGCCCCAATGAGCTTGCGAAGGTCGATGCGGCGCTGGAGTCGGCCTTTGATATCCGCTTTGTGTTCAATCAGTGGACGCTGGGCGAGGATTTCTGCACCGGTGTTCTGGGCATCCCGACGACTAAGCTGAACGATCCGACCTTTGACCTGCTGCGCCATCTGGGCTTCAGCAAGCGCGATATCGAGGCGGCGAATGACCATGTCTGCGGATCCATGACGCTGGAAGGTGCGCCGCATCTGAAGGAAGAGCACTATCACATCTTTGATTGCGCCAATCCTTGTGGCAAGAAAGGCAAGCGTTATCTAGGGGTTGATAGCCATATCCTGATGATGGCCGCAGCCCAGAGCTTTATCTCCGGTGCGATCTCCAAGACCATCAATATGCCCAATGACGCCACCATTGAGGATTGCCAGAAGGCCTATGAACTCAGCTGGTCGCTGGGGGTGAAGGCCAATGCGCTGTACCGTGACGGCTCCAAGCTGAGCCAGCCGCTGGCGGCGGCACTGGTTGAGGACGACGATGAGGCGGCCGAAATTCTCGAAAGCGGGTCGCAGCAGGAAAAGGCCATCACCCTTGCCGAGAAGATCGTCGAGAAGGTGGTCATCAAGGAAATCGTGAAATCGCATCGCACCAAGATGCCGCAGCGCCGCAAGGGCTATACCCAGAAGGCGGTGGTTGGCGGCCATAAAGTGTACCTGCGCACCGGCGAATATGAGGATGGCAACCTTGGCGAGATCTTCATCGACATGCACAAGGAAGGTGCCGGTTTCCGGGCGATGATGAACAATTTCGCCATCGCGGTATCGGTTGGCCTGCAATATGGCGTGCCGCTGGAGGAGTTTGTCGACGCCTTCACCTTCACCAAGTTTGAGCCCGCGGGCATGGTGCAGGGTAATGACTCGATCAAGAATGCGACCTCCATTCTGGACTATGTGTTCCGTGAGCTGGCGGTCAGCTATCTCGATCGGACCGATCTGGCTCATGTCAAACCGGAAGGCGCCAGCTTTGACGATCTGGGCCGGGGCGAGGAAGAGGGTGTCTCCAATCTCTCGGAACTGAGCGAAACCGCTGCGACGCGGTCGCTGGAGGTGCTGAAACAGATTTCCTCCACCGGCTATCTGCGTAAGCGTCTGCCGCAGGAACTGGTCGTATTGCAGGGCGGGCAGACCGAGCTGCTGGCCAACATCGGGGGCGATCCGGTCGCTGCCTTGCAGTCGCTGGTGCCTGAGACATCAGCCGTTGCGCCTGCCGCGTCCGGCGGCATGGACGCCCGCACCAAGGCCAAGATGCAGGGCTACGAGGGCGAGGCCTGCGGCGATTGCGGAAATTACACGCTGGTGCGCAATGGCACCTGCATGAAATGCAACACCTGCGGCGGCACCTCTGGCTGTAGCTGAGTGCTGATGGAATTGGACTGTGACCGTCGCGGCGATGCTGTCGCGCTGGTCGGAAACCCGGGGTGGGTGCGCTCACCCCGACACGGATCGGGACACAGGCAACAACCTCGGGCGGTAACAAGAACCACCTGATCCGTGCACCTGGGAGGGGGAGGCCACAGCGCCTCCCTTCTTCTTTT
This sequence comes from Phaeobacter sp. JH20_34, assembly GCF_048056095.1. Lineage (NCBI taxonomy): Bacteria > Pseudomonadati > Pseudomonadota > Alphaproteobacteria > Rhodobacterales > Roseobacteraceae > Phaeobacter > Phaeobacter sp. JH20_34. The sequence goes on from NZ_JAYMWT010000004.1 coordinate 755,815, forward strand.
TGGGTCCGGAGCTTGGTTTAGCTGCGTTTTAGAACCCTTGAAAATATAACGATAAACGCTGAAAGCGCTGCAAGGATCACAAAGGCGGCAGGCAGCGACAGCAACTCGGCGGTAATGCCGATCATGGGTGGGCCGATCAGAATGCCGCCGTAGCCGAATGTCGCGACACTGGCGATGGCAGCGCCTGCGGGCAGTTCGGGATCACTGGCCGCGCGGCTGAAGGCGAGCGGCATGACCAGCGCATAGCCGATACCCATCAGGGCAAAGCCAATCATGGCAGCAGCGTAGTTGCCAAACACCACCGCGATCAATGCGCCAAGACAGGCGCTCGCACCGGCCATGCGAGCGGCGCTGACGGCCCCGAGCCGCGCAACCACAAGATCGCCGATCAGCCGCATTGCCACCATAGCGACCGAGAAAACGGCAAATCCAAGCGCGGCATCCGCTTCGCTGGCGCCCGTCGTCAGCACCAGAAAGATCGCGCTCCAGTCGGCCATCGCGCCTTCGCCAACGGCCCCGCAAAAGGCGACAAATCCCACCGCAACCAGCGGTCCACGGGGCAGAAGCGATGGTTTTGTCATCGGATTCTTGGGGGCGGGGTCGGCAGTCCAGGGGATCTGTGCCACAGAGAGCGTCAGAAGCGCTGCGATCCCCCCGGCGAGCAGGAAATGCAGCGGGATTTCTGCCCCGACGGAGGCCGCACCGTAGCCAGACAGCGCACCAAGCCCGGCCCCAAGGCTGAACATCGCGTGAAAGGACGACATCATCGGCCGTCCGGCACGTTTCTCCACCTCGCTTGCCCATGCGTTCATCGCTACGTCCATGCTGCCATGGGCGGCACCAAAGACAAAGAGCGCGGCCGCCAGCAGCGGCAGGCTCGGCGCTAGCGCCAGCAGCACCAGCCCGAGGACATAGGCCAGCGCCACCCGGCGGGTGACATGGGCGGCCCCCATCCGATCTGCCGCCCGTCCGGCAAGCGGGAAGGAGAGGATCGCGCCTGCAGCCATTAGCAACAGCAGCAACCCCAGCGCGCCGGGCGTCAGCCCGTGGCTGTCGGCGACGGCGGGGATGCGCGACGCCCAGATCCCAAACAGGGCGCCGTTCAGCACAAACATCGCCGCAACCGCGCGCCATGGCGTGCGCAGCCGGAACCGGGAAGATGGGCGGGTCGGGTGAGGGCTGGTTACGGGCACGGGAAATCCTTTTACGGTAGAAACTGAGGTCTCAAATCTGGCAGGCCCATACCGGCTTGGGACATCTGACGGGACCACTTGGCGCAGACAAATCCTCGCCAGGATTTTCGCAGAGTGATTGGAACTCATTTCCGGTGCAAGCGGTTTTGGCCCAATGTGCGGCAGGGGCCCGGGTGGTTTATTCGGGCCGTATTCGGCGCGGCAGATGGATCGAATCGACGTCAGCAGGGGCCTGTTGATTGGCAAGAGCGTCTGTTCCGATCCGGCTTCGATCTCTGCGTGGTGCCTTAACATGTATTTATAACGCATTGAATTTGCTCTCTTATATAATGTCCGACAATACTGTTGATAATGTCCGACATTATTGCCATGCTGTGACAGGAACCGGGTCTGGCCAGCGCCAGATCGCATGAAAGGCACAGCATGGCAGCGCGTGATCCGAACCAGACATCCCATCACATGGCGCCGCTTCCGGCGCGCAGCACTAGCCGGGATGTCCTTGAAGCGCTGATCCGCATGATTGAGGCTGACGGGCTGGGTGTGGGCGATCGCCTGCCGCCAGAAGTGGAGATCGCCCGTCAGCTGGGCGTAGGCCGGTCCAAGGTGCGCGAGGCGCTGACCGCTTGGCAGAACATGGGCATCGTGACCCGCAACAAGAAGGCCGGGACGCGACTGGCGACGGAGGTGGTGTCAAATGCCATCCATCTGCCGGTGATGGTCAAGCTGGAGGCTGAGAGCCTTATGCGAACCCATGCGGTTCGGCGCCCGCTGGAACTGGAAACCGTCCGCCTGGCAACCCGCAACATCACCCCGCAAAGCGCCCGTATCATCATGGGCCGTGTGACCGAGTTGATCGCGATTCACGGTGCCGGAGAGGACTGGCGCGCCTCCGATTACCGGTTTCACGAAGCCCTGCAGGAGGCCTGCGGCAACCCGTTGTTCGGTCAGCTGATCCAGCAGATCCAGCATGGATTCAACGAGGTCTACGAGGCGCCATTCGGCAAGCCGCATCTGGGGGAATCCTCGATCCCGCTGCACCTGCCGCTGGCCGAAGCGGTGGTCGCGGGCAATGAGGAGGAGGCGATGAAAGTGATGGAGCGCATTCTCGACATGGTCGAAGCGGAGATCCGCGAGTCGATGCAGGCGATGGTGGAGGGACATGATGACTGAGGACCTGGGCCTGGCCACGTTGATGGCGGCTGTTCTGGAGGATCGCAACGGCGCGATCACCCCGCCGATCGTACAGACATCGCTGTTCAGTTTTGACAGCTACGAAGCGTTTGAAGATCGCATGGCCGGGCGCAGCGATACGGCGATATACACAAGGGTCCAGAACCCGACGGTGGCGGCTTTTGAGGGGTTGATGGCAAAGGCCGAGCAGGGCGAGGCGGCCTGCGGATTTGCCTCCGGGATGGCGGCGATTTCTTCGACGCTTCTTGCCTTTGTGAAACCGGGTGACAGGATTGCCTGCGTCGAACATGTCTACCCCGACAGCTATCGTTTCATGGAACGGCTGTTGCGGCCCTTTGGGGTTGAAATCGACTATTACGCGCCGAGGCAGCTGGAAGAGGAGCCGGACCTGCTCAAGGGCGTGCGGCTGGCCTATCTGGAAAGCCCCAGCTCGGTGGTGTTCCAGCCTCTGAACCTCATGAAGGTTGCAGCCCATGCAAAACGGCATGGCGTGCTGACGATGATCGACAATTCCTGGGCCAGCCCTGTGTTTCAAAAACCCCTGACCCAAGGCATTGATATCGTTTTGCATTCAGCATCGAAATATATCTCCGGCCATTCCGATACCGTGGCGGGGGTGGTGGTGTCTTCGCAGGCGAATATCGACCGGATCCGTGATCTCACGTTGCCGTTGCTGGGTGGCAAGCTGGCGCCGTTCGAGGCGTTTCTGCTGACCCGAGGTCTGCGCACGCTGGCGGTGCGGATGCGCCAGCACGAGGCCACGGCGACGCTCTTTATCGACCGTCTTTCGGCCTTGCCGCAGGTGCGCCGGGTGCATTCTCCGGGCCCAAACGACGTGCCGGGTCTCACCGGGCGGTCCGGTCTGATGTCGGTCGAATTTGATGACAGCGTGGATATCCCGGCATTTGCCAACGCGCTGACCCATTTCCGGCTGGGCGTCAGCTGGGGTGGATTTGAAAGCCTGATCCTGCCGGCCCGCGTCGGGCTTGCGCAGATCGGCGAAGAGAACTCGATGCAACGTTTTGGAGTTTCGCCGAACCTCGTTCGGCTGAACCTCGGGCTGGAGGAGGCCGAGGACCTGTGGGCGGATATCACATCCGCCCTCGCGACTAGCACGGTCTGACAGGGCCGTGTGCACCGTCACACGACAAGGGGAAGGACAACATGAAAAAAATTCTGACAGGGATCACGACGGCGGCCATGCTGATGGGCAGCGCCGCCTACGCGGAGACGACGCTCAAGCTGGTTGAGGTGATCACCAGCCCGGAACGCACCAAGGTGCTGCAGAGCATCGTTGACGGCTACGAGGCCGCCCATCCCGATGTTTCCGTCGAAATCATCAGCCTGCCGTGGGGGCAGGCGTTTGAGAAGCTGGCGACCATGGTTGCCGGCGGCGATATCCCCGATGTTGTCGAAATGCCCGACACCTGGCAGGCGCTTTATGCAGGCTCCGGCCAGCTGGCAAGCCTCGCCGATCATGTCGCCGACTGGGAGCATGGCGCAACGCTGACAGACAAGACGATCGCAATGGGCAGCCAGGCGGGTGATCTCTACATGATCCCCTACGGGTTCTACCTGCGCGCGATGTTCTACAACAAGAAACTGCTGGCCGAAGCCGGTGTCGAACCGCCCGAAACCATGGAAGACTTCATGGCGGCATCGGCTGCGGTATCGGAACTGGACGGCAAGTCAGGCTACTGCCTGCGCGGTGGTCCGGGTGGCACCAACGGCTGGGTGATGATGGCGGCTGCGATGAACGGCACCAATGACTTCTTCACCGATGATGGCAAGAGCCGCATGAATGAGCCAGGCTCGGTCGAGGGCATCCAGTTCATGCTTGATCTCTACCAGAAGGGCTATGCCCCGAAGGATGCGGTCAGCTGGGGCTTCAATGAGATCGTCGCCGGTTTCTATTCTGGCACCTGCGCTTTCCTCGATCAGGATCCTGACGCGCTGATCGCGATTTCGGAGCGGATGCCAGCCGAGGATTTTGCGGTGATCCCGATGCCTGTCGGCCCCTCCGGCAAGGCATTCCCGACCATCGGTTTTGCAGGCTGGTCGATCTTCAATGCGACCAAGCATGAGGACGAGGCCTTTGATCTGGTGGCGGCGCTGTCTGCACCTGAGGCCAATGGCACCTGGGCCAAGCGAGTTGGTGTGATCCCGGTCCATAAGGGCGCCGATCAGGATCCCTATTTCCAGACCGAGCAATTTGCAGGCTGGTTCAAGGAGTTGAACGGTGAGCAGTATGAGCCGACCACCATGCCGACCTTTCTGGAGAAATGGGGCTATTTTGCAAGCACGGTGGTTCTGGAAACCAGCCAGGAAGCGCTTCTTGGTCAGCGCAGCGCACAGGATCTGGCCGATGAATGGGCGGATTTCCTGACCGGCGAATATGCGAAATGGCAGGCAAAGCAGTGATTGCGCGCGCCCAAAAAAACGTCGTGCCCGGGGGAACCGGGGCACGGCGCTCGCTCTACTGGCACTATATGGTTGAGCCGTTTCTCTACCTGTCGCCGATGATCCTGTTGATCGGCAGCGTCATGCTGATGCCGCTGGTGATTGGGGTGTCCTACTCGTTTCAGGCCATTGAACTGCTGAATCCTTTCGACACTGGCTGGGTCGGGTTTGAAAACTATCAAAAGCTCTGGACGGATCGCAAATTCTGGATCGCGCTTGAGAACACCTTCTTCTGGACGTTCTGGTCGATCTTCTTTCAGTTCTTTCTCGGGCTGGGGCTGGCGATGCTGCTGAACACGCAGTTCTTTGGCAAGAAGCTGTTTCAAGCGCTGGTGTTTCTGCCCTGGGCGGTGCCGACCTTTCTGTCAGCCCTGACATGGGCCTGGCTGTTCAACCCGGTGATCGGACCGATCCCGCACTGGCTGGCCGCGCTTGGGGTGCTGTCGGAGCCCTACAATATCCTGGGTGATCCTGATCTGGCGATCTGGGGGCCGATCACCGCCAATATCTGGTTTGGTGTGCCGTTTTTCGCCATCACGCTGCTGGCTGCGCTGCAGTCCATTCCGGGTGAGCTGTACGAGGCTGCCGAAATCGACGGCGCCAGCGCGTGGCAGAGCTTTACCAAGATTACCCTGCCGTTCCTGGCGCCAATGATTGCCATCACGGTGATGCTGCGCACCATCTGGATCGCCAATTTTGCCGATCTGATCTTTGTGATGACCGGGGGTGGTCCGGCCAATTCAACGCAGATCCTGTCCACCTACATCTTTACCACCGCGTTCCGCAAACTGGACTTCGGCTATGCCTCGACCATTGCGGTGGCGCTGCTGATCATCCTTCTGGCCTATGCTGTCATCCTGCTGTGGATGCGCAGACGGCTGGTCAAGATCTGAGGATCACCATGGCTAATATCGCGCGTTCATCCAGACGTCATCCAGCGCTTGCGCTTGGGAAATATGCCGCCATCGCATTCTATCTCGGCTTTGCGCTGTTTCCGCTCTACTGGCTGATGAAAATCGCCGTTACGCCCGATGCGCTGATCTTCTCCGAGGGCACGCGGATGCTGCCCAGTGCAGTGACGTTCGAGAATTTCGCCACCGTGCTGTTTGAGACCGAGTTCCTGGCCTATTTCCGCAACTCTCTGACAGTCTCGCTCGGCACGGCGTTCTTCACCACGCTGATTGCGGCCGGGGCGGGCTATGCCTTCTCGCGATTTGTCTTTGCGGGCAAGCGGATCATCATCGGCGTGATGCTGATCACCCAGATGTTCCCGCTGCTGATGATCATCGCGCCGATCTACAAGATCGTGGCTGATCTGGGCCTGCTGAACTCGCTCACCTCGCTGATCGTGGTCTACACCGCCTTCAACATCCCATTTGCGACCTTCCTCATGCAATCCTTCTTTGACGGGATCCCAAAGGATCTGGAAGAGGCCGCGATGATGGATGGCTGCACCCGGTTTCAGGCGCTGCGCACGGTGGTGTTTCCGCTAACCCTGCCGGGGCTGGGGGCGACGCTTGGTTTTGTCTTTACCGCCGCCTGGTCCGAGCTGCTGTTTGCGCTGATGCTGATCTCAAAAAATGACGCGATGACCTTCCCGGTCGGGCTGCTGACCTTCGTGTCGAAATTCTCGGTGGACTGGGGGCAGATGATGGCGGCTGGCGTGCTGGCGCTGGTGCCAAGCTGCCTGTTCTTCATTTTCATACAACGCTACCTGGTGCAGGGCCTCACGTCCGGCGCGGTCAAAGGATAGGGGGCCGGATCATGGCACGGATCGAACTCAGAGATGTTGCGAAACGCTATGGCGCTGTTGAGGTGCTGCGCGATATCAATCTTGATATTCAGGACGGTGAATTCATCGTTCTGGTCGGGCCATCAGGCTGCGGCAAATCTACCCTTCTGCGGATGATCGCAGGGTTGGAGCCGATCACGTCTGGCGATTTCGAGATCGACGGGCAGCGCATGAATGACGTGCGGCCACGGGATCGCGACATTGCCATGGTGTTCCAGTCCTACGCGCTTTATCCGCATATGGATGTGGCGCGGAACATGGGGTTTTCCATGGAGATCCGCAAGGAACCGGCAGAGGAGCGCAGATCGCGCGTCGCCAAGGCCGCCGAAACCCTAGGCCTGTCGAAACTGGTGGATCGCTTGCCCAAGGCGCTATCGGGCGGGCAGCGCCAGCGCGTTGCCATGGGGCGCGCCATCATCCGCGATCCGCGCGCGTTCCTGTTTGATGAGCCGCTGTCCAATCTGGACGCGGCGCTGCGTGTGGAGATGCGGCTGGAGATTGCTCGGCTGCACAAGCAACTGGGCGCCACGATGATCTATGTGACTCATGATCAGGTCGAGGCGCTGACGCTGGCGGACCGCATTGTGGTGTTGAATGGAGGCGATATTCAGCAGGTCGGATCGCCGCTCGATCTCTATGAGCGGCCCGCCAATAAGTTCGTGGCGCAGTTCATCGGCTCTCCCACGATGAACATATTGCCGGTATCCGGGGCCGATAGCGGGGTGATGGCCCGCAATGGCATGATGCTGACGCTGGATCATCTGCGCGACACCGCCGCAGCTGTGGATCTGGGAATCCGACCGGAGCATCTGGATGTGGTGGCACCGGGTGAGGGGGATCTGACTGCGGTTGCAGATGTGGTTGAACGTCTGGGATCGGACACAAACATCTATGCCAATGTCGATGGGCTGGGGCCGCTTCTCGTGCGCAAACATGGCAATATTCCGGTCCGAAACGGGGATCGGCTGGGATTGCGGGTGCAGCGGCAGAATGCTCATATCTTCAACGCAAATGGCAGGGCCATCCGGCCCGCCGCCTGACGTGCGACACAAAGGAGAGTAGCCATGGTCACGCCGAACCCTGCCGGAGCGCTGGATGCAGCCGGTTTCTGGCTGGACGACCCGGATCACCGCGCTTTTCTGATAGCGGATGCTCGTCGGCAACTGGGTTTCTTTTCTGCGAGTCTCGGCAAGGGACCGGGCTTCCATACCCTTGATGCCGCCGGTCAGCCATTGCCGGACAACACACAGGAGCTGCACACAACCACGCGTATGGTGCATTCCTACGGGCTGGCGCATATCTGCGGCTATGCCGGTGCCGACCGGATCATTGACCATGGCATCGCCTATCTCAACAGTCATCATCGCGATCGCGTCCATGGTGGGTATCTTTGGGCGATGAAGGGCGACACGGTCGCTGATGATCGCAAACTGGCCTATGGGCATGTCTTCGTGCTGCTGGCGGCCTCCACTGCCAAGCTAGCCGGGCATCCAGGTGCGGATGCGTTGCTGTCGGATGTCGCCGAGGTGCTGGACCACAGATTCTGGGAACCGCAGGCGCAGCGCTTTGCTGATGAATGGAACCGGGACTGGACGCCGTTTTCATCCTATCGCGGCATGAACGCCAATATGCACGGGGTCGAGGCGCTGCTGACAGCCTACGAAGCCACCGGCGAGTCGATGTTCCTGGAGCGAGCGGGGCATATTCTGGCTTTTTTTGTCGGTGATATCGCCGGGCAAGACGGCTGGAGACTGCCAGAGCATTATACCGACGAGTGGCAGATTGATCGCGCCTATGCCGGTGATCCGATGTTTCGGCCTGCGGGCACCACGCCGGGCCATTCCTTTGAGATGGGACGGCTGCTGTTGCAGCACTGGGATCTGGCCGGACGGCAGGATCCAGGCGTTCCATGCCGCGCCCGGAAGCTGATCGAGCGGGCCCTGGCGGACGCCTGGCTGCCGGATGGCGGGTTTGCCTATACGCTTGACTTTGAGGGTAAGGTTGCGATGACCAACCGCTTCTGGTGGCCGGTAACCGAGGCCATTGGCGCGGTTGCCGCTTTGATCAGGCTGGACGCCCGGGCCGAGGACGAGCTGTGGTATCGCCGCCTCTGGAGCTTTGCACAGGCCCATTTCATTGATGAAGAGCGCGGTGGCTGGTATCCCGAGATTGACCAGGCGGGGCAGGTGACGCAGACGATTTTTACCGGCAAGCCGGATATCTACCACGCGCTTCAGGCCTGTCTGTTGCCCATGGGCGCCTTGCAGTTGGGCCATGTGTCAGGGTTGAAACAATTGCCGACACCGCTGTTGTCCTGAGCACAGTGCGCACCTGAAAAAAACCGGTCCGATCACCCATCCGTGTGCCGCTAAGGCGGTGCTTTGGCCCGGACATTGGTGAGCCCCGCTCGGCCCGGACGGTACCTGCGCCGGGCGTCGCAGGGCGGCCGACATTATCGCGAAATATCGACGCGATGACACCGTAAAAAATCCCGACATCAACCAAATAAGGGCTTAGCGAATGAACGCTAAGCCCTTGGAAACTTTGGCTCCGGCGGTAGGGATCGAACCTACGACCAATTGATTAACAGTCAACTGCTCTACCGCTGAGCTACGCCGGAATGTGAGGCTGATATATGGCGTGCATTCTGGCCCGTCCAGAGAAAAAATGCCCTCGGCTGCATTTTTTTGACAGCTCGATCGCGCAGGGTTTTGGGCCGTGGCAGGGCTGGGGCGATTGGCGGTCTGCGCCGCGTGATGGCCATCAATATTCCGTCGTCCGGCGATACGGGGCGTGCTGCCGCGCGGCTACTTTCTGCATCGAAACTGTGGTAGGCTTACCGGATGGGGATCTTTTGATCTTGCAAAGCGACCGGCGCTGCGGGTGTCGGGAGACGCGGCTGGACAAGCCAATCTCTGCAGGAGAGACGAGATCGAAAATACCAGAGCCAAAGAGGCGGGACCGCGCGGCTGAGTGCGGCGGTGTTCCCCCGCAAATGGGCCATCCCCGAGGGTGTCGAGCGATAATTTTGACACAGACAGAGTATCGCCAAGGGCGTGTGCTCGAAGGGGGACGATATGGCGAAAGTGACATTTCCGGGACGTTGGCCGCCGTCGGCAAATCTTGCCAGCAGCACGGTGAAGGCCTGGCTGCGGTACGAGCGGCAGTATCCGGGTTCGCGCCGCCCGTCGCGGCTGATTTCACATCCGACGGCCCCCTATGTCGCAGAGGCCACCGTCGGGGCAGCTGACGGGCCGATCAATCGGGCTGCGCTGACCGGCGCGGCGGCCGATTACCTGAAACACCTGAGAGCCTATGTGAACGCGACAACTCCGCCTCTGGGCGCGGCGGACCCGATGCTGGACCTGATTGCAGGTGTCGCCTCCGCTGGAAGCCTGCTTCACTGGTGCGATATCTGGCCGGAAATTGATGGGCCGTCGACCAGGTTGAAAGGGCAGATTGCCAGTTGGAACATGTCACGCAATCCGAAGGGTGCGATGCCGGGCACCGTGATCCTGGTCGCGACCGAGGGGATCGAGAACCCATTGCTCTCGTCGTTCCTGATGCGGTTTCCCTCAGCAGGATTTCGGGTGCCGGTTGAGGTGCGCCAGACAACACGCGGCTTTGATCTGATCATCCGTGGTCTGACAGCTGAATTCCCGGGCGGTGCAAATCGCGCGCTGTCGGCGATCCTGGCCAACAGCAGTGCTGACGAAAAACAGTCCATTCTGAGCCGGTTGGCGCAGCCGTTGTCAAGCGTTCCGATCGGGTTTCAGGCGGCAGATGATCCTGCAACGGCCGAACCGCAGGCCGCCACGGATACCGGCGATTTGCCGACGGCGTCGACCACCGATGATGCTGCGGACAGCGACACGGGCGGCGAGGCGCCCCCGGTCGTATCAGCGCCGCGCATGATGTCGATGCTTGAGGAAACTATCGCCAAACAGGCCGGGGTGGAGGCGCGGTCGCTGTTGTTGCAGGATATCCAGTTTTCGGCGGAACAGGACAATGTCGCTGCGGGGGCCTGGGAGATGACGCTGGTCCTGCTGGCGCGCGGGCAGGAGACAACGCGCGGCGCGCCGCTCAGCTATCGGCTGACGGTGCGTCTGCGGTTGCAGGACCTCGCTCAGAACAGCGTCGAAGTCGTGTCGGTGACGCGGGTGCCGCTGGTGAGCCATGCAGTGGCAGGTGGTGGCCCCCGGGTGCCCGAGCTGGAGCCATTTGTGCGGGTGTTCCCGGTGCCGCCACCGGATTGGCGCGGGCACCCGGCGCCGCCCTTGTCCTGGCGCCGCCCCACGCGGCCGGACAAGATCCTTGACCTGTTCCGCGAAAATCGCGCGATTAAGCTGGATCTGGGGATGAAGATGCAGCGACCGGCCTATGTGGTGCGCAATTGCCCGCGTTTTGTGCCGGGTGATGGTCACGGCGATCTGCCCAAGCCGCTGCCGCCGATGGATGTGTCAGATGTGCCGCCACGCCGCAACCTGTCCACCGCAATCAGCGCCTATTGGCATAGCACGGTGTTCTTTGACAGCATGAGCGGGCTGGGTTTGGCACCGGATGCCTATGTTGCGACGGCGGACGGACCGCTGGCCGTGCATTACCGCTCGGGCGTCGTGCCCGGACCCGGCAGAAGCGGTCGGACAATCAACGCGCAGGTGCGTTACGACGTGGCGCCGGATGCCGCCCAGCAGAGCAAACCGAGCATCGACATGCATCTGGCGCTGGCCAATCTCAACCGCTGGGCCAGGGTCAAGCCGGGGACGCCAGATAGCCAGCTGGAGCCGCTGGGCATCGCCAGCAGCGGGCGCTGGATGCTGCATGAATTCGGTCATTACCTGCTGGCGGCGCGGATCGGGCAGCTTGAGTTCGATTTCGCCCATAGCGCCGGCGATTCCATGGCGGCGGTTTTCTTTGACCCGTTGTCGGATCTGTCCAGCCCGGCCTATCCGGGCGATGCACGGATGCGGGGCTGGACCTTCCCGTTTGTCTTTGCGCCACGGCGGCATGATCGCACCCCGGCCATGGGCTGGGGCTGGTACGGTCTGCTGAACCGCTCGGTTGTTGAGGATCCGCCCAAGTCCGGCACCGAGCATAAGGCCTATCTGACGGAGCAGATCCTGTCGTCGTCATGTTTCCTGCTTTACCGCGCGCTTGGCGGCGATACGCTGGCAGGGAGCGACGCCGATTGGGGGCAACGCACCCGCGCCTCCGATATGACGCTGTATCTGCTGCTGCAGGCAATGGCAGGTCTGGCGCAATCGCCGTCGCGCGCTGAAATGCTGGAGGTTGGGATGGAAGCCGCAGGCTGGGGTGCCCCGGCGTTGGTTCCGCTGCCCAGAGGCGGGGCGGAGTGGCAGCCGGCAACCTCGCACAAGGTGACACGATGGGCCTTTGAAACCATGGGCATGTTTCCGGCGAACCCGGAGAAGATCAGCAGCAAGGCAGGAGCGGCCCCGGTGGTGGATATCTACATCCGCGATCGCCGCGCCGATGTTTTTCCAACCGGTGATGGTCCGCTGACAGTGGGGCGCGGCAGCTATCTGCCGGTCTCTCTGCACTGGGCGCAGGATGCTGATTGGGTAATGCCGGGACTGGTGCCGGATCTCGGTAACCGGGGAACGGTCGCGGCGCAGGGTGCAGGGCTGCGCGTCTGGGGCGGCTGGGTCCTGAACGATAAACCGATCTTGCAGATTATGGACCGAAGCATCCTCTGGAGTCCGCATCCGCTTGCGCTGGGGCCTTGTGACATCGGCCCGGATCAGCAGGCGGCATCGGATCTGACGCAGAATGACGCGCAGCAGATCACGCAGCTCTGTAAAGATACGCGCAATGCAGCACCCGCAGGGCTGCAGCTGGTGTTTTTCTATGAGCTGACCCATGTGAATGACCGCGCCAATACCGACCCCGCAGCGGGACTGGCGCCGCAGATCGGCGCAGGCGAAACCCCGCCACAGACGGTGCAGGCCCTTGTCGATCTGGTCGCCTGTGACAACAATTTGGGCCTGCACATGATCGGCTAGAGTCGGGAGCCAAGAGGTCCCGGAGCTCAGGCGATTTCGCTCGAAATCCACGGTGTCGGCCATTCTGTCTTGGCCTTGTCAAGGATACGGTGCAGCGTCGGAACATTGAGATGTGCCCAGGGGACTGGCCCGGCGTTCGGATCAACCGGCGCGCGGTCCATCATGCAATACCAGATCCCCGCCGCGATATGGCGGCCCGCGGTTGAATCCGACGGGTAGTGCACGCCGATCCGCTCGCGGTTCACCGCGATCCGGTTGGCCATGGTCAGCAGCGGCGAGGCGATAACGTTGGTGCCAAGCAGATCGTCATAGGTCGGCTTGCGCATCAGAGTGCCTGCCGGGATCTGGATATTGGTTCCCGTGCCATCGGACTCATAGCCCCTCACCACGCCAAATCGCTGTGCGATGCCCGGAACCTCCAGCAGTAGCAGCGACAGGAAATGGGCGAGAAAGGCGTGGCCGCTGGGAAAGGCAGGATGGGCAGGCGGACCAAATGGCACGGTTAGCCCCGGACGCAGAATTGAGGGGCGGACCCGCTTGTAATGGGCTTTGTAGCTCATATAGGCGACATTGCCGACCGCCAGTCCCAGATCAATAAGCTTCAGCGTGAAGGGGTGATCAAAGCTGTTGGCCCCCAAAAAATGGATCAGATAGGCCGGCAGGCCATCGGCCTGAATGTCGCATTCGACCATATATTGCTGACGATCATCCTCCATATACATCTTGAGCACTTCCAGCTCGGCGACGATGATCTCAAAGGCCTCCTTGGCGGCGTCCTGAGAGTCCGTTGGGGTTCCGGTTTGGACATAGCGCCAACGCAGATCGTTTTGTTCCAGCCAGCGGTCGCCGACATGGGCGGGATGCCAGTTCTGGTATTGCGATGCGAATTCCAGTGCTGCCATGGTGCCGGGTTCGGACCTGTCCGCCGCACGCAGCCATTCCCCAAGGTTGGGGTCAAATGGCAGCGCCCAGAACCGCAGAGCAGGATCCCAGTCCTCGGTGATCCATTCCAGCGCGATAGGGTATTGCGGTTGCGGCGGTGTGCCTTTGGCCTTTGGGATCTGATAGGGTGTGATGATCATCGACAGCGGGAAGGGATCGCCACCGTTGTTGTCCGGGCTGAAATCCAGCGTCCAGGGCAGAAGTCCCAGCTCTTTGGGCGTTGCGTAGTAGCTGCGCAGAATGCCGATGCCGGCGTCTGCGCCATTGCCCAGAAGATAGCCGTTATCCTCAATCCCTAATCCCAGGCCGTTACCCAGCCCCAGACCGTTGCCGAGGCCCAGACCATTGCCGAGACCCAGGCCAAGTCCTTGACCTGCGCCCAAACCCAGCCCGTTGCCAAGTCCTAATCCCAGGCCGTTACCCAGCCCCAGACCATTGCCCAAGCCGAGGCCGTTGCCAAGCCCAAGACCATTGCCCAAACCAAGACCGAGCCCAAGTCCCAGACCAAGCCCGTTCGACGACGCTTGCGAGTTGCCATGTCCAGCCATCAGTAATCCCCCTTAAACCGTTGAATACGTGTTAAAAACAAACTGTGTGACTGCGCGTGTCGGTGCTCTGCCGGTCTGCCTCTTGATGTCCTTCCTGCTTGTCGGGTTGCCCCGATCATTGTTGTTCCAAATCCTAATCAGGCAGCCCTGCGCGTGTCAGACCATCGGTCAGACGACCCAGGGCTTCCTTTGATTTCAGCGGATACCAGGTCGCAAATTTCGATACCGAAAATCCCGGATCCAGTTCGATTATTTCCCGGCCCACCTTGCGGGCGCTCTCGGTCTGCCCGCTGAGCGCAAAGGCGGCGGCGAGCAGCCGGAGGCTGGCCATGAACCGCGGTTTGTTGCGGCGGGCGTTCTTCAGGAACCGGATCGCTTCAGGCATGTTGCCATCGACAAATTCAGCAAGGCCCGCAGCAGTCAGGAAGAAGAAGCTCAACGGATCATAGGGCGCCAGTCGCCAGACATTGAGCAACCGTTCACGGGCCTCGGCGCCGTCGCCAAGATAGGCATATGTCGTCGCACTCAGCCCCCAGGCCAGCGGCAGGTTCATGTTATGGGCCAGCGCATCCTCGAAGAGTTCCAGCGCATCCTCGGGACTGTTCTCATGCAGGCTGAGCACATGGGCGCGGATCGACAGGGTCAGCGCGTCATCGGGGTCCAGCTCGACCGCGCGGCGGGAATGGTTGATCATGGTCAGAATATCGTCGCGCGGGTTGTGGGAATACCCTTCTGCCAGAAAGAAATTCATGCACCAGGCCAGATAGGCGTGAGCCTGGGGGTAATTAGGGTCGAGAGACACGGCACGCTTCAACAGAGCGATGGCCTCTTCATAGCTGTAGTCATCCAGCTGATAGAGCCGCGCCAGCGCCCGCAGGACACATTTATAGGCGTCCAGGCTCTCTGTGCTGCGTGCGCTGATATGCTCCGCCTCGGTCGACAGCACCTTGGGTTCCAGCATGGCCAGAATGCTGGAGGCGATTTCATCCTGAAAGGCAAAAAGATCCTGTAGGTCACCGCGATAGGTCTGGGCCCAGATCGCCCGGTTGCGCAGAACATCCATCAATTCGACAAAGATGCGGAGCTGGTCGCCATGCTGGTCGACGGAGCCGGTCAGCAGATAGGCGACGCCTAGATTGCGGCCGATCTTGGCAGGGTTTTCCTTGCTACTGCGGAATTGCAGCGTCGAGGTGCGCGCCATGACGAACATGGTGCGGCTGCGGGAGACGCCGGAGATGATCTCCTCGGTGATGCCATCGCCGAAATACTGTTCCTCGGCCTGCGCACCGCGATCCTGAAACGGCAGGACCGCCAGCGTCGGGCGGTTTTTCCAGTCAGCATGAGGATGTAGCAGAACACTGTCGCCGCTGCTGCTGAGGACCTGATAGACGTGGACGGGCCGGTCAATATTCTTCAACAGCGGCGCGCCGAGGTCGTGAAACCTGAGCGACAGCTTCCCGCGGACGATATCGCGGACCATTTTGGTGACCACCACGGTGCCCGGATTGGCGAGCTGATGAATGCGCGAGGCGATGACAACACCGTCGGACTGCACGGTCCCTTCATCGTCGATCACATCGTCGATATTGACACCGATACGGATTTCCATCGGGTTCTCTTCGGCGACCTGCTGGCGCAACCGATCCTGAACAGCCATCGCCCAGAGCACGGCATCCGTGGCGCTGGTGAATTCGACCAGCAGCGCATCCCCGGCATCCGACCGACGCACGCCGCCATAGCGTTTCAGCTCATCCAGCAGCACGGTGTCGCGCAGCTCGCACCAGCGACGGACAGTCTCAGTTGTGCTGATCTCCATATGCCGTGTGTAGTCTGCCACATCGGCAAAGGCGAAAGCTGTCAGTCGCGTCGAGATCTTTGGAAACGTTGTTGGGATGGGCCTTTGCATGGATGATGTCCTGCCGCCAGTAGGGGGGCAGTATATCGAACGGTCGCGATTTTTAAAGAATGTAGACCGGCGGTTTGCGCATCTTTGCCAGCTATCTGCGAAATGGGCACCCTGCCGGATGATCAGCTTTGAGAGCTATCAACCTCAGGGTAGACGGCGGTCTTTTTCACCACACCGTAGACGAAACTGGTGTCAATCGAACTGATGCCGCCGATGGGATGCAGGCGCGCGCGTACGAAGCGTTCGTAATCTTCCAGATCGGCCACCACCACACGCAGCAGATAATCGGCAAGGCCAGTCATCACGAAACATTCCAGAACCTCAGGCGTGCCACGGACCTGGCGTTCAAAGTTGGCCACCACGCTTTCGGTATGGTTCTCCAGGCTGACCCGCACAAAGACCGTGACCGGCAGGCCATAGACCTTGGCATCAACGTCGATGCTATAGCCCTGAATGACATTGCTGCTTTCAAGAATGCGCAGCCGGCGCAGGCAGGGAGAGGGCGAGAGGTTGACCTCCGCCGCGAGATCGAGATTCGTCATCCGCCCATTGCGTTGCAAGGCCCGTATGATGCGTCTGTCCGTCGCGTCCAATTTTGGCTTCTCTGGCATAATATGCCAATCCTTATGCTGTCTGAAGGTAAATTAGCAACTAATCGCCCAGCTGACCATCCTAAGATGCTGGAAACACATTAGGGTGATTTTCATGAAAAAGACCGACTCCAGCTTTTCGACACGTGCAATCCACCATGGCTATGACTCGCAGTCGCAGCAGGGGGCGTTGAACCCGCCGCTTTATCTGACCTCGACCTTTACCTTCGACTCCGCCGAGGCGGGCGGCGAGATGTTCACCGGTGAGCGCGAGGGGCATTTCTACAGCCGCATTTCCAACCCGACACTGGACCATCTGGAGCAGCGCATCGCCAATCTTGAGGGCGGCGAAGCCGGGCTTGCGACCGCTTCCGGCATGGGCGCAATCACCTCGACCCTATGGTCGTTTCTAGCGGCCGGGGATGAAATCATCCTAGACAAGACACTATATGGCTGCACGTTTTCCTTCATGACCCACGGGCTGCCACGATTTGGCGTCAATGTGCGTCTGGTCGATATGACAGATCCCTCCAATCTGGCAGAGGCGATCAGCCCGAAAACCAAACTGGTCTATTTCGAAACCCCGGCAAACCCCAACAATCGCCTAATCGACATCTCGGCGATTTCCGAGATCGCGCATAAAGCTGGCGCAAAGGTGGTTGTCGACAACACCTTTGCCACGCCGGTGATCACACGCCCGATCGAACTGGGCGCCGATATCGTGGTGCATTCGGCAACGAAATTCATCAGCGGCCATGGCGATGTGATCGCCGGTCTGGTTGTCGGCTCAAAGGAGGACGTCACCCAGATCCGCCTTGTCGGGCTGAAGGATATGACCGGTGCGGTGATGTCACCCTTTAGTGCGATGCTGTTGATGCGCGGTTTGAAGACGCTTGAACTGCGGATGGAGCGTCACTGCAAATCCGCCCGCAAGGTGGCTGAGGCGCTGCAATCCCACCCGGCGGTGGAGCGGGTCTATTACCCGGGCCTTGACGGCTTTGCACAGAATGAACTGGCCGCGCGGCAGATGTCGGGCTTTGGCGGCATGATCCCCTTTGAGGTTGTTGGTGGCAAGGCTGGCGGTATCGCCATGATGAACCGGCTGGAACTGGTCCAGCGCGCGGTGTCGCTGGGCGACGCCGAAACGCTGATCCAGCACCCGGCCAGCATGACCCATTCGACCTATACCCCCGAAGAGCGTGCAGAACATGGCATTGCCGAGGGGCTGCTGCGGATGTCAGTTGGGCTTGAAGGTGTCGATGATATCATCGACGATCTGATGCAGGCGCTGTCCTCGCATAACGCTTACGCCGCCGCCTGAGTATGGCGGCCCCTGGTGGGGTGTTTCATTCCGCCAGATTTGACAGGTCCCCTCCGCATTCGTGCGGGAGGGAGAGTATCTTCACCTAATCAATGAGTTGACCCATGACCTCTTCAGTGGCCGCGCCGATACCTTCCTCCGAAACGCTCAAGACGATCGAGCAGCGGCTATTGTGGCTGTCCCACTGGATGATCCACAACGCCAACCACCTGCGCCCCAAGGAGGACGGCATCAAGGTTGGCGGTCATCAGGCCAGCTCGGCTTCGATGGTGTCGATCATGACCGCGCTCTACTTCAGCGCGCTGCGGCCAGAGGACCGGGTGGCGGTGAAACCCCATGCCTCGCCGATCTTTCATGCGATCCAGTATCTGATGGGCAACCAGACCCGCGAGAAGATGGAAAACTTCCGGGGCTTTGGTGGCGTG
This sequence comes from Phaeobacter sp. JH20_34, assembly GCF_048056095.1. Lineage (NCBI taxonomy): Bacteria > Pseudomonadati > Pseudomonadota > Alphaproteobacteria > Rhodobacterales > Roseobacteraceae > Phaeobacter > Phaeobacter sp. JH20_34. The sequence goes on from NZ_JAYMWT010000004.1 coordinate 774,206, forward strand.
CAGAGCTATCCGAGCCGCACGAAGGATATTGATGACGTGGATTTCTCGACCGGCTCCGTGGGGCTTGGGGTGGCGATCACTTCCTTTGCGTCGATGGTCCAGGATTATGTTACCGCGAAATCCTGGGGATCCGATGCGCCAAAGGGGCGGATGGTCGCGCTTGTCGGCGATGCCGAACTGGACGAGGGCAATGTTTACGAATGCCTTCAGGAGGGATGGAAGAACGACCTGCGCAACACCTGGTGGATCATCGACTATAATCGCCAGTCGCTGGATGGGATCGTGCGCGAAGGGCTGTTTCAGCGGATCGAGAAGATCTTCGACGCCTTCGGCTGGGATGTGGTGAAGGTGAAATACGGCGCCTTGCAGCGCGCTGCCTTTGAGGAGCCGGGCGGTGACAAGCTGCGCCAGTGGATTGATGACTGTCCCAATCAGACCTATTCGGCGCTGACCTTCATGGGTGGTGCTGTCTGGCGTCAGCATCTGCTGGATGATCTGGGCGATCAGGGCGACGTCAGCGCGCTGATCGAGCGCCGCTCCGATGCAGAGCTGGCAGCCTTGATGGAGAACCTCGGCGGCAACTGCGTTGCGACCATGGCCGAGACATTTGCGGCCATCGACCATGACCGCCCGGTCTGTTTCCTCGCCTATACGGTCAAGGGCTGGGGCACACCCATTGCCGGCCACAAGGACAATCACGGCGGGCTGATGAACAAGACCCAGATGACCGAATGGCAGCGCTATATGGGGGTTGCCGAGGGGCAGGAGTGGGAGCCCTTTGCGACCGTGCAGAACCCCGCTGCATTGCAGAGTTTTCTGGATCAGGTGCCGTTTTTTGCAAAAGGGGCGCGGCGTTATCACGATGCCCGCCTGCCGGTGCCGACAGTCGAGGTGAAAACCGACCGCGAGATGTCGACCCAGATGGGCTTTGGCAAGATCCTCGATGATCTCTCCAAAGGTGACAGCGACCTTGCCGCGCGCATTGTCACCATGTCGCCGGATGTGACGGGGACCACGAACCTTGGCCCCTGGGTGAACCGGCGCAAGCTCTTTGCACGTAAGGCGCAGGCGGATGCCTTTATCGAACACAAGATCCCCTCAACCGCGAAGTGGGAGTTCACGCCAGAAGGCCAGCATATCGAGCTGGGCATCGCCGAAATGAACCTGTTCCTGCTGCTGGGGGCTGCCGGCCTGTCGCAATCGCTGTTTGGCAAGCGGCTGATCCCTATCGGCACGGTCTATGATCCCTTTGTGGCGCGTGGCCTCGATGCGCTGAACTACGCCTGTTATCAGGACGCCCGCTTCATGATCGTGGGCACGCCTTCCGGCGTGACCCTGGCGCCGGAGGGCGGTGCGCATCAATCCATCGGCTCACCCCTCATCGGGATGAGCCAGGACGGGCTGGCCGCCTTTGAGCCGGCTTTTGTGGATGAGCTGGCGGTGATCATGGAATGGGCCTTTGATTATCTTCAGCGCGACGGCGAGGGCGATCCGGATGAACGCACCTGGCTCCGGGATGAGACCGGCGGTTCCGTCTATCTGCGCCTGACCACCAACCCGATTGAACAGCCGGGCAAGCGGGTTGATGACGCCTTCCGTCAGGGCGCGATTGATGGCGCCTATTGGCTGAAGCAGCCGGGGCCGAACTGCGATGTGGTGATTGCCTATCAGGGGGCGGTTGCGCCGGAGGCGATCAAGGCCGCTGCCGCCATCGGCGAGGGACGCCGCGATGTCGGCGTTCTGGCGGTGACCTCGGCCGACCGGCTGAACGCCGGCTGGACTGCTGCGCAGCGGGCCCGGGCGCGCGGTGTGCCGCAGGCACAAAGCCATATCGAGGCATTGCTGGCGGAGCTGCCGCGTCATTGCAAACTGATCACGGTGATCGACGGCCACCCGGCGACGCTGAGCTGGCTGGGCAGTGTGCAGGGCCATCAGAGCATTCCGCTGGGGGTCGAGCATTTCGGTCAGACCGGCACCATCGCCGATCTCTATCGCCACTTCGGCATTGATGCACAGGCGATCACCGAAGCGGCCGATGGGCTGACCGCAGGCAGACGGCTAAAGGTCGTATAGCAACCTCGACCCAATGCAGCGCCAGCCCTGACCGATTGGCAAAGGTAGGAAAGCGGCAGGCATCCGTGCGCCCCCGCGCATCCCGTCGCGCAGGCCCCGCCACCGCCCGCTGGGATTGAGAGGCCAATATAATAACGGCTCCCGAAGTGATCTTCGGGAGCCGTATGTGCTGAAGGTCGGCAGGCGGGCCAAAGCGGGAGTTCGTTGCCGTCGCATAGGGTGCCCCCTATCTGCACTACGTGGGCCTCGGCGAAATCACGATACGTATAGATCGATAACTTTGCGGGCCTCAGCGATCACCTCTTCGCGAAATGCGGCTGGCCCATGTACCTCGGCCTCAGCACCGAGAGATAGAACGTCACGGATGGCCTTTACGCCAACCTCCATTTGTACGTTTACGCAGAACCATCCGTTTCGTTTCGGGATCCGAACAGGGGACTGCGGTGCAAAACCCATTTCGTTCAACATGCGCAGGCCTGTTGAACTGACATGAAGTGCAACGGATTGAGACTTCAGCCGGTGCTCGAAATCTGCGATCCAGCTGTTCCAAAAGGCGCTGACATCAAAAGTCGTCGGGCGTGAGAACGTGTCGTCAAGAACCTTGATGCTCCGGATATTTGCAATCTTGTAGACACGTGGGGTTTCGACGAGCGCAACGAGATACCAGTTACCGGCTTTCAGGACAATCGCCAGAGGCGATACAACGCGATCCACGACGCCTTTCCAGCTCTCGTATTCTATCGACAGTCGCCGTTCATTCCACACCGCAGAGGCAACCTCCGACACAAATGGAGCAGTGTCCTTCTTTCGATACCAACCCTGCGGATCCAACAAAAACCGCTCGGAAACAACAATGGCCTGATCGCGCGCTGGACCAGAGAGCGAGGCCATGACTTTTAGCTCTGTTTGGCTCGCAGCTTTCAGCAAACCCAGATCATCCAATGCAGAACCAAGCCCAGCCAGCAGCAGGCTGCGTGCTTCATCCGCATCAAGGCCTGTCAAACGGGTCTGGTATCCATCCATCAACCGATACCCGCCGCCTCGTCCCCGCTCGGCGAAAACCGGGACACCTGCATAGCTCAGCTGATCGATGTCCCTGTGGATCGTGCGCAAGCTGACCTCAAACTCATCGGCCAATTGCTGTGCCGTCATCAGGCCGCGGGTTTGGAGAAGCAACAAAATTGACAGTAAACGAGAAGATTTCATCTGCTCTCTCAAAAACATGACACGAAGTGTCATGTTATGTCGTTGATAAGCACTCTTGTCACGAAAGATAAGGGAGACACCATGCACACCGATCGCGACCCCACGGCGACAACCGCTGTTCAGAATGATTTTGACTTCATGTTCGGGTCTTGGACTGTAAAGCACAGACGCTTGAAGGAGCGGCTAAGCGGCTGCGATGATTGGGAGGTTTTCGATGGCCTTTCGCAAACTCAGCCAATTCTTGCAGGCAATGGAAATATTGAAGACAACTTTGTCGGGTTTCCTGGGCAGCCTTATCGCGCGATTGCGTTGCGAAGCTTCGATCCTGGTTCAGGGGTGTGGGCAATCTGGTGGCTCGACGGTAGATCACCCCACATGCTTGATACGCCGGTAAAAGGTGCATTCACAGGAGATATCGGCGAATTTCGCGCGAATGACGTGTTGAATGGGCAGCCTATAATAGTCCGATTTCTTTGGAACAAAGGGCCGGTGCCGCGATGGGAGCAGGCGTTTTCAACCGACGATGGAACCACATGGGAAACCAACTGGACGATGGACTTTACACCGGCTGCCTGATGAACGACAGGGTTCTGCCGGATAACGGGCTTTGGGACGGAGCGCAGAAACGGTCAAACGGGCCCACAACCGCCGCTGAGGAATACGCAGCATCCTTCTCGAAAAGCCGGTGTTGATTTGGATAACACAAAGCCCGGACCGCAAGATGCGCTCCGGGCTTTTGATCTTTTCGTCGCAGATGGTGTGGTCACGACGCCAAGAGCCGGTGATTGGCTCTGCGGGCGTGTCATGAACTGCCGTCAGCTGGCGTCGGCATCGACCTCGCGAAAGATGCCGACCAGTTTGGTGACGTCCCCGTTGTCATCGCGGATCGCCATGCCTTTGCTTTCGACGCGGATCTCGACGCCGTCCTTGCGGATCAGGCGTTTGACAAAGCGGAAGCCTTCACCGCTTTCGATGGCTTCGGCGACATTGCGTTTGACGTCCTCGCGATCATCGGGATGGAAGAAGGCAATCGCGCTGTCGATATCCGGCACATAGTTCTCTGGCGTCACACCGTGGATCTCATAGACTTTCGGTGACCAATAAGGGGCCTGAGAACCGGAATCAATGGACCAGAAGCCGATCCCGACCATCTCCTGTACCAGTTCGGCCTGTGCCAGCAGCGCCTCGGCGCGCTGGCGGGCCTCGACGGTTTCGGTGACATCGGTGCCGATGGTGAAAACCGTCGGCTCTCCGGTGATATGGTGCGGGAAGCGATGCCGGTCCATGTTGATCCAGCGCTCTTCGCCGCCATCGGCCAGTGTCACCTGACGCAATTCACTGGCAAAGCCTTCGGGCTCGTCCAGGACCGCGTCGTCCTGCTCGAACATCTCCTTGCCCGCGTCATTGTCTTTGATGAGTGAAAACACATTTTTTGACAATGCCTTGTCACGGCTGAGGCCCAGCAGCTCAGCATAGGCCTCACTGATGCGCAGGATTTCACCGCTGCGGGTCCGGTTCAGCAGCAGCAGTTTCGAATTGTCGAGGATCATCTCCATCTCATGCGCCATGCCGGGGAATTCCGACACCACCATGGTGACGCCAAGGATCTGCCCGTTGACATCGAAGTAGGGCGAGCAGGTCAGCCGGATACGGGTGCCGCGCGAAGTGAATTCCTCGGTGACGGTCTGGCCAAGGCGCAGCGCCTCGCTACAGATCGGTGCCAGGATCGGGAATCCTTCGGGGAGGGCGCATTGGCTGATGTGCGGGCTGGAGATGGGCCGCCGGATGTTGAACATCCGGGTCGCCGCCAAAGTCGCCTGAGTGATCTGAAGCGCACTGTCGGCCACAACGATCGCCAAGGGCGTGCTTTCGAGCACAGAAATCAGCTCGCCGGTGCGTCCGCTCAGCTCGGACGCCGTCACCTGCAATTCCTCGTTGACGGTGATCAGCTCCTCGTTGGTGGACTGGAGCTCCTCGTTGGAGGTTTCCAACTCTTCGTTGGTGGCCTGCAACTCTTCATTGGTGGATTGCAGTTCTTCGTTCAGCGATTGCAGCTCCTCATTCGAGGTTTCAAGCTCCTCGATGGTCTGCTGCAGTGCTTCGCGGGTGGTTGCAACCTCATTCTCCAGATTGCGGATCCGCTCAAATGTCGCGTCACCTTCCTCGCCGACGAACGGAGCCTGATCGATCTTGGACCGGTCTACGGTCACCGGGGTGAACACCACCAGCGCCGCACGTTCGCTGATCTCCTTGGCCACGATCGGGTAGACGTCGAGCCGGATTTCCTCATCGTCAGTCTCGGCAAGAAGGTGGCGGACACCGCCCTTATGGGAGCCGTTCTTCAACGCGATGGTGATCAGGCTGCGGGCTTCTTCGCGCAGCGGGCTGCGCAGCAGATCAAGGTGCATCCGCAGCGAACTGGTCTCATTCACCTCAATGAACTGGCTGACCGAGCCATAGACACGCGCGATCGAGAAATCTTCTGTCACCAGCAGGGAATTCTTGCCCAGCGACTGCGCCAGCGCCTCGAACAGCTGGCGATCGGTTGATGGCGCCTGCTGCGATGGCGGCTTGATGGTTGGACGCTGCGCCATCATCGGGATCGACGGCATGTTATAGGGCTGCTGCGACTGATGGGCACGCAGGGAGCGTTTGCGATAGACATGACTGGCTGAGCGGTCCTGCACAAACAGCTCATCCGATCCGGCGACGCTTTCTGCGGTGCCGAGGAACAGCAGACCATGCGGTGACATAGCGTAGTGGAAGCGCGACATGACCTTTTGCTGAAGCGGATTGCCAAAATAGATCAGTAGGTTACGACAGCAGATCAGGTCCACCTTCTGAAATGGCGGGTCCTGGCAGACGTTGTGGTCCGAAAACAGAACCGCATTGCGCAGATTGTCGACCACCCGGACACCATCGGTCTGCCGGATAAGGTATTTGTCAGCCAGCTCCGAGGGGATGTCGTTGAGTGCGGCGAGGCTATAGACTCCCTTACGGGCCGTCTTCAGCGCGTCCTTGTCGATATCCGTGGCAAAGATCTGGACCCGTGACTTCAGCTGGTTGGTCGGATTGCCGAGCGCCTCTGACACGACCATGGCGATGGAATAGGCTTCCTCGCCGGTGGCGCAACCCGCAACCCAGATCCGCAGGGGGCCGGGGCCGCGATCCTTGATCAACTGCGGCAGCAGAGTCTTCAGAAGCTCGAATTCCTCGCGATCACGAAAGAACCGGGTGACGGAGATCAGAAGATCCTTGAACAGCGCATCCACCGCATGGGGGTTGTTGCGGCAGAACTGCGTGTATTCCTCCTGGGTTTCGATCCCCAGGGCGATCATCCGCCGCTCGATACGACGGCTGATTGTTGTCTGCTTGTAGTCGCGGAAATCGACACGGGTGCGCGCAAGAAGGATCTGCAACAGATCCGAAACCGGTGAATCTCTCAGACTGTTTTCGTGGCGAAACGAGGAAAAGTCACGCGGCGAGGAAAGGATCTTCTGTAGATTGGTGCCAATATCCTGCGGCCGCAGCACCAGATCAACGCAGCCGGTCTGCACCGCTGCTACCGGCATGCCGTCGTATTTCGCGCTTTCGGCGTCCTGTGCAATGGTGATGCCGCCAGCCTCGCGGATGGCCTGCACACCATAGGCCCCATCGCTGCCGGTGCCGGACAGGATGATCGCCATAGAGTTGTCGCCGTTCTGCTCCGCCAGGCTGACCAGAAAGCGGTCGACCGACGGGCGCGGGGTGCCGGGTTCGGCATTCGGATCCTGCAAGAGATGCAGACGGCCTTCGGAGAAGATGACATCGCTTTTGGGCGGCGTGATATACACGACATTCGCTTCCGGCACGGTGCCGTTTTCGATGGTGCCAACTTTCAGCTGGGTCTGCCGCGCGACCAGCTCGGTCATCAGGCTTTTATGGTGTGGTGACATGTGTTGCACAACAACATAGGCGGCAGGCGCATCCACCGGGAGAGTCGCGACGAGCTCTCGGATGGCTTCCAGTCCACCAGCGGACGACCCGATTCCGATGATTGTCAGGTCATTCTTCGTTTGCGTTGTCATATGCGTGCCTATCGTCTACCATATGTAAACCTCTTATCCTCTAGATCGATGTCAGGTCCATGGCAAATCCCGATCGGACTGAGGTTTTGACCGGACGATGCGTCTACCGTCACGGATGAGCAATCGAGGAGGCAACATAATGCAATTAATGGTTGTATAAAGCTTGACGTGGAATGTTACTCCAAACTACGCTGCTTAAACGGTTTGTAAACTACTCCTAACTACATATTAAAGACATCTCCAGTTATACAGGTTGGGTGTAATGAACGTTGTTGCCATGACTGACAATATGGATGCTGGAGAGGATCAGCGCAGGTTCATCGTGAACCTTATGGCTCAGAAGGGGCAGCTGCCCTTTGTCCGCTCTTGCGAAGTGGTCAGCCCGACATTCCGCAATCGCACATCCTTCGTCAAATCACTGGCGCTGGAGGACGTGTTTTGCGACTCGATCGCCGAGGGGTTGAACGACTGCGTTAAGATGCTGTCGGGCGAGACACAGGTTATTTCGCTGCCCTCGCTGATACTTGAAGTTCCGGGACTCGTCCTTGCCGGGGCGCATATCCTGGCAACGGTCGACGATGACGGCAGTCAGTCCATTATTATCAGGTTCCGGATCAGCCTTGGCGGTATTGGCTATGCGTTCCGTCCCGACGTGGGCTTTGGTGCCGGGCTTGAAGATCTGACGCGTGAGGTGAGCGCACAGGTGCTCACCGATCTTGCGCTGCCATTGCTGAATGTCCTTTCGGCGACCGAGGCTGGTCTGGTCGATGCCGAAACCGCAATCGGCTCGCTCAGTCGGCAGCTTGCGGATCGTGTCCATGAGATTCGCTTCCAGATCGAACTGGTGAAGCGCTATACAGACGGGTTGGAACGGCAGCGCAACAGCTGCACCGCCCCAGAACCCGCGCCAAAGCAACTGCGTCAGCTCAGCTCCGGCTGACACTTGCACCGCAAGGGGCGTTAATCCCGCAATGTCGCTGCAAATGATGGCCCCACATCTTCTGATACCTGGCGTCAATCGTCATGGTGGCTGCTCTGCTTGCGGATCTAGGTGCAATGGATTCCACCGCTGAATATAATGCCTTACCAAACGAGCGGAGACGAAAGGCCGGTTGAGTGAATTGCCTGACAGGGTTGTATTCAGCCGTTCTTATCGGGCGGTTCAACAGCCTGTTTTCATGGCAATGCGGGGGCGGGGCGCCTGCGTTGACCACAGGCCTTCTCCCCAAGGGCGGAGCGAATGCCTCGCTTGCATGGACGTGTCTCGTCAGGAGGCGCGTCAGCTTCGATAAGTTTTAAGGTTAGATATTTTAATCTTGAAATAAATATCCACTTCGGCCTAGGCTTGCCAAAGCGGCCGGTGCAACGGCCGATGGACGGAGCGCAGCCCGATGGGTGTGAGGGAACTGGACGGCAGCCATATGCTGACCGCTGTCATCGTGACAATTCCATACATCCCCGCAAAATGCTGGCGCCGCGCGGTCCAATCGGAAAGAGTAAGCAGCGAAGAGTCACCACAGAAGTGACCTTCATTGCTCAGATAGATCAGGGAGATGGACCAATGACGACACTTAAGACCATGGCGCTTGCCGCAGCGGTTTCGACGCTGGCCTTGGCCGCCGGCGCCGAGACAAAGATTGGCATGATCACAACGCTATCCGGCGGTGGTGCAGGACTGGGTGTCGACGTGCGCGACGGCTTCATGCTGGCAATGGAACAGGCCGGCCGCGACGACATCGAGGTGGTCATCGAGGATGATCAGCGCAAACCAGAAAGCGCCGTACAGATCGCCGACCGCATGATCCAGTCCGAAAAGGTTGACATCATGACCGGGATCATCTGGTCCAACCTCGCAATGGCAGTGGTGCCCGCGGCGACGGCTCAGGGCGTGTTCTACCTGTCGCCCAATGCAGGCCCCTCCGCATTGGCGGGCAAGCGCTGCCATGAGAATTATTTCAACGTCGCCTGGCAGAATGACAACCTGCACGAGGCAGCAGGTGCCTATGCCAATGACGCGGGCCTGAAAAACAGCTACATCCTCGCCCCGAATTACCCCGCAGGTCAGGACGCGCTGACCGGCTACAAGCGCATGTATAAAGGCGAATTGGCGGGCGAGACCTACACCAAGCTTGGCCAGACCGACTATGCCGCAGAGATTGCCCAGATCCGCGCATCCGGTGCCGACAGCGTCTATTTCTTCCTGCCCGGTGGCATGGGGATTTCATTCCTCAAGCAATACGCCGACAGCGGTGTCGATCTGCCCGTTGTAGGTCCGGCCTTCAGCTTTGATCAGGGGATCCTGCAGGCAGTCGGCGGCGCCGCGCTTGGGATCAAGAACACCTCGCAGTGGAACAAGGATCTCGACAACCCAGCCAACACGGCCTTTGTTGCGGCCTTTCAGCAGAAATACGAGCGTCTGCCGTCGCTCTATGCAAGCCAGGGCTATGACACTGCCAACCTCATCCTGAGCGCGCTGGACAAGGCAAGTGTCGATGACAAAGACGCATTCCGCGCCGCGCTGAAGGCGGCAGAGTTCGATTCCGTCCGGGGAGATTTCAAATTCGGCGACAACCATCACCCGATCCAGAACATTTATGTTCGTGAAGTCATTCAGGAAGGCGATGTCTACACCAACAAGATCATCGCAACAGGTCTGGAAAATCACGCCGACGCCTATGCGGCAGACTGCAAGATGTAAAACCATCTGAGTGATGCGGGCCAGTGGAGGACACCGGCCCGCATATCACAAACCCAGTTGTTGCGGAGGCACGCTGCCTCTGCCTTGGTGGAACTGTCACATGTCCCTCATTCTAATATTGGAGCAGATCCTGAACGGATTGCAGTTCGGGGTGATGCTCTTCCTCATGGCGGCTGGCCTGACGCTGGTCTTCGGCGTCATGGGGCTGATCAATCTGGCGCATGGTGCGCTTTATATGGTTGGCGCCTTTGCCGCTGCCATTGTCGCGGGCTGGACCGGTTCCTTTGTGCTTGCGCTGGTGGCCAGTCTCGCTGCCGCCGCAGCCGCCGGCGCGCTGGTCGAACTTCTGGTGATCCGCAAGCTTTATGATCGGGATCATCTGGATCAGGTGCTGGCGACCTTTGCGCTGATCCTCATATTTTCCGAAGGCACACGCTGGGTCTTTGGCTCCTTTCCACTGTTCCTCGATGTGCCGAGCTACCTGTCGGGGCCCGTCACCCTGCCGGGCGGTATTCAATATCCACTCTACCGGCTGACGATCATCCTGATCGGGCTGGTGGTGGCGGCTGGTCTGTTCTGGCTGATCGCGCGCACGCGCATCGGCATTCAGATCCGTGCAGGTGAGAATGATCGCGAGATGATCGCCGCACTTGGTGTCGATATTTCAAAGCTCTACACGCTGGTCTTCGCGCTTGGGGCGGCGCTTGCGGGCCTCGCCGGCGCATTGGTCGGGGCCATCCAGTCGGTCCAGGTCGGCATGGGAGAGCCCGTTCTGATCCTGGCCTTTGTGGTGATTGTCATTGGCGGCATCGGCTCGATCAAGGGGGCGCTGGTCGGCGCGCTTCTCGTCGGGCTGACGGATACACTTGGCGGGGTGTTCCTGCCGCAGTTCTTTGGCCTGTTCATGGAACCTGCAAGCGCGACATCCATCGGAGCATCGCTTGCGTCGATGCTGATCTACATCCTGATGGCCGCAATCCTGTTGGTGCGCCCATCCGGTCTATATGGGGGACAGCATTGATGGCGCACGAAAAACTGTTGAACGCGGCGGTGATCCTGCTGCTGTTGGGAATTCCGCTCTGGGCGCATTTCGCCGGCGACCCCTTTGTGATCACGCTCGCCACCAAGGTGGCAATCCTGGCGCTGGCAGGCGTCGGGTTGAACATCGCACTTGGCATCGGCGGGCTGGTCAGCCTGGGCCACGCGGCGTTCTTTGGAATTGGCGGCTATGCGATGGGGATCCTTGCCGCCCATGCGCAGAACTACGAGCCGCTGGCACAGTGGCCGATGCTGATAGAAGGCACCAACCAGATGCCGGTCATTTGGCTGGTCGCGGTTCTTGTCAGTGCCTTTGCTGCATTGGTCATTGGTGCGCTTAGCCTGCGCACATCGGGTGTCTATTTCATCATGATCACCTTGGCCTTTGGTCAGATGCTGTATTACTTCGCCATCAGCTGGACCGCCTATGGTGGCGAGGATGGTCTGTCGATCTGGGTGCGCAATGAATTCCCCGGCCTCAACACATTGGTTCCCTTGCAGTTCTTTCTGGTCTGCTATGTGATCTTATGTGCTGCGCTGTGGTTTGCGTCGCGTCTGGCGCGGGCGCCTTTTGGTCTGGCGCTGGCAGCTGCGCGGCAATGCGAGGCGCGGGTGGAGACGGTCGGGATTACGCCCTACAAACTGCGGCTGACGGCTTTTGTCATCTCTGGCGCGATCACCGGTCTGGCGGGGGCGCTATTTGCGGATCTGAACCGCTTTGTCAGCCCGACCATGCTCAGCTGGCACACCAGCGGCGAGATCATGATCTTTGTCATCATCGGCGGAGTTGGCCGCCTGTTTGGTCCGGTCATCGGCGCGGCGCTGTTCATCCTGCTTGAACACTTCCTCGGCGGGATCAGCGATTATTGGCAGATCTACCTTGGCGGTCTGTTGCTCATCATCGTGCTATATGCCCGCGGCGGCGTGATCGGCGCAATCAGCGGACGGGAGGTCGCCCATGACTGAGGTGCAGAGGTCAGAGCAGGTTCTGAAGGTCAGCAATCTCAGCAAATCCTTCGGCGCATTGCAGGCGAGCAAGAACATATCGCTTGATCTTCGGGCGGGGGAAATTCATGCGCTGATCGGTCCAAATGGAGCAGGGAAATCCACACTTATCAAACAGATATCCGGTGAACTTCGACCGGATAGCGGATCAATCTCCCTGCTAGGCCAGCCGGTTGACGAACTGGATCGCGTGGCGCGGGCGCGGATGGGGCTGGGCCGGACCTTTCAGATTTCGGCCCTCGCGATGGAGTTCACGGTGCTGCAAAACGCGGTGCTTGGCGCATTGGGCGCGCGGGGCGGCGTGTTCCGGTTCTTGGGCAATGTCATGAAGGACAAGGCGCTGGTGGCACAGGCAGAGCACGCATTGGATCGTGTCGGACTGAGCAATGAGGCGGCGCGGCGCACGGCAGATCTCTCACATGGGCAACGCCGCCAGCTGGAGGTGGCCGTTGCGCTCACCATGGCGCCTAAGCTGTTTTTGATGGATGAACCCATGGCCGGGCTTGGGGCTGGCGGATCACAGGCGCTTACCGGGTTTCTCGACCAGCTGCGACAGGAGGCGCCAATCCTGTTGGTGGAACACGATATGGATGCGGTTTTTGCGCTTGCTGATCGGATCAGCGTCCTGGTCTACGGGGAGGTGATCGCAACCGGCACCACCGATGAGATCCGCAACCACCCCGAAGTCCGCCGCGCATATCTGGGTGAGGAGGAGGCGGTATGACGCTGTTATCGCTTAAGAACGTCACGGCCTCTTATGGTCCGTCTCAGGCTTTGTTTGGGGTCGATCTGGAGATCGGCGAAGGTGAGGTTGTCGCGCTGATGGGGCGCAATGGGATGGGCAAATCAACCACGATCAAGACCATCTGTGGAATGTTGCCCGCAAGCGACGGGACGCTGTCCTTCGCCGGACAGAACCTGCGCAAACTGCCGTCGCACAAAATTGCAAGGCTCGGCGTTGGTCTGGTGCCGGAGGGGCGGCGATGCTTTGCACCGCTGACAGTGGAGGAGAACCTGACCGCCGCGGCGCGTCCGGGCCCATGGGATTTTTCCATGGTTGCGGATCTTTTCCCCCGTTTGGCGGAGCGTCGCGATCAGACGGCGTCCTCCCTGTCGGGCGGAGAGCAGCAGATGCTGGCCATCGGACGCGCGCTGATGATCAACCCAAGACTATTGATACTGGATGAGGCAACCGAAGGTCTGGCCCCGGTGGTCCGTCATGAGATCTGGGCCGCCATTGCCCGACTGAAACGCGATAGCGGCCTTGCAATCCTGGTGGTGGACAAGACCCTGCGCGAACTGGCGGCCGTGGCGGATCGCGCGGTGATCCTGAACAAGGGGGTGACGGTCTGGACCGGCGGCATGGCCGCGCTGACGCCCGACTTGAAAGACCGCTATCTGGGCGTCTAGGCGCTGCCGCGGCTTGGACTTGTGATCTGGCTTTGCTAGGCAGGGCAAAATCCCCGGCCAAGGAGCCTGACATGCCCGCCATCACCCTCTGCATTCCGGCCTACGCAATGGGCGGCGACGGTGCGCGCTACCTTCAGGACTCCTTTGAGCACCTTTGCAATCAGAGTTTTACCGACTTTGATATCGTCGTCTCAGATCAATCCGATGACACCGCGGTAGAGGATGTTTGTCGATCCTACGAGGATCGTCTGTCGATCACGCATCTGTGGAACCGCGAGGGGCTGCGGCAGGCCTCCGCCAATGTGAACAACGCTATGGCCCATGCCACGGGTGAGGTGATCAAAGTGTTGTTTCAGGATGATTTGATTATTGATCCCAATGGATTGTCCCATATTCATGATGCAATGGGGCAGGGCGCTGACTGGTGTCTTTGCGGCTCTGGTGTGACGCGGGATGGCAGCAGCATCCTGCGCCCGATGGTGCCCCGTCTGAGCGCGCGTTTGCATTTTGGCAAGAATACCGTCTCAAGCCCCTCGGTGCTCGCAATGCGCCGCGCTTCGGCGCTGGAGTTTGACGAACAGCTGATCTGGCTGATGGATGTCGACCTGTATAAACGGTTGTGGGACACCTACGGTGACCCGTTCATTGTGCAGGGGACCATCATTGCCAATCGCATGCACGACGGGCAGGTCAGTGCCTCTGTCAGCAAGGCGCTGCGACAGAAGGAACTGCGCTACGTCGCCCGGAAATTTGCCCGCAGCACCACGCTGCGCGGCTGGCTTGAGTATCTGCGGCAGCGTCTGAAGGCGCTGTAATCCAAGGCATTGGGTGACGGGCAAATCGGCCTTTGCCCGTCAATTATCTCAATGACTTAGCGGGGAAGGTGAATGTTGAACTGCTCACGTATCGCCTTGTCCAGAACCGGATCGAACTGTGCCTGCGATGGCTCCGCGAGGATCTGCAGCTTGCGCGCAATGGCCTTGGCCACGAGATCAGGTTTGTCGATCTCCACCCATTCCTTTGGCGATGTGCGATCGGCCAGAGCTGGGTAGATATAGTCGGTCTGCATACGTCCCAATGTCTGGTCCGACCCCAGATAATGCCCCGGCCCGCCGATACAGGTGGCGCGGATTGTCTCCAGGCTGACCGAATCTTCGTCAACCTCGATGCCGCGGACGCAGCGCAGGGCCTGCCCGATCAGATCATCCCCGAGGATCAGCGACTCCAGACAGAAGCCGAGCAGAGAGGCGTGCATTCCGGCGGCCTCGTAAACCATGTTCAGTCCTGACAATCCGGCCAGAACGTTGGAGCACATCTGCTCCCAGCCGGCCTGCATGTCCGGCATCTTGGCATCGGCAATACCCGCTGCTGCGCCACCGGGCAGCCCGTAGAAGGCGTGCATCTGTGCACAGCCCGCCGACAGCAGTGCCTGTTCGCCGGAGCCGCCGGACATCGCGCCGGTGCGCAGGTCGGAGACAAAGGGCCAGGTTCCGAAAATCGCGGGCGCGCCGGGCTTTACCGCGTTGACGTAAACCAGCCCGGCGAGGCATTCGGCAACCGCCTGAACAATGGCGCCGGCTATCGGCGCAGGCGCGGTGGCGCCGGCCTGTCCGGCAGACAGCAGCAGAACCGGCATACCTGCAAGGATCACGGCCTCCATCGCCTGACAGCTTTCGGTGGCGAATTTCATTGGCGGCACAACAAAGCAGTTGGAATTGGAGACAAAAGGCCGTTCGCGCCAGGCCGCCTCTCCGCCCGCGATCATGTGCAGCATCTCCATCGCCGGCGCAACAAAGGCGGGATCCGAGAACGACGTCCCCACATGTTTGGTCGTGCCGGAGCAGCAGGCGTAGATGGTGTTCAGATCCATCTCGAGGTTATCGGTGATATCGCGCGCCACCATGGGCCGTTGCAGGAAGTGGATATTGTCCATCCTGTCGCAGATACGGGCGGCATCGTGCAGATCCTGAACGGTGCATTCGCGGTAGTTTCGCCCGTCGATCTCGACCAGATGGACCGCCGCACCCGCAGTGCCATAATGTACTTTGTTGCCAGAGAGATGCAGGTCGTTCTTCGGGTCGCGACCATAGAGGGTCACGCTGCGATTGGCGTTGCGAATTGTATCTTCCACCAGAGCGCGCGGAAACCGGATGCGGCCGTCCTCGCCCTGGATACATCCTGCGGCAGTCAGATAGGCCACACCGGTTGGTGGTGCATCTGCCAGCCCGATCTGTTCCAGCGCGTCCAGGGCCGCCTGATGAATGCGTTCGACGCCGGCATCGCTGAGGGGGCGGTACTGCCCGCCTTCCAGTCCGGGGCGGACCGGGCGCAGGTGATCGGCAAGCGGCGCGGCACGGGCGGCACGACGGGCAGCGCGTCCGCCGCTACGGGCCGCACGAGGGGAGTTCGATTGATCTGTCATTGGGGTCTCTCAGGTTTTGGGGTCGGATCTGATGGGTTCAGATCCGCTGTGGCCGCCCCCGTGCCGCACGTCCGCGAGCCGCCCCGATCGTGCGGCCGATCAGGCTGATGATCCATCGCTCGCCTGACTGTGGTTCCATCTGGATGCCTGTCATGTCGACACTCCGCTTCACTCTGGACATCGTTGCACAGAAGGGGGGCGATTCTGTTCCATTTGCGACCAATGTGAAATTTGCGACAGAAATTTCACGCAGGTCCGGAATTCCCGACCGCTGGCAGCTGCGGGCGAGTTGGGAAAAAATCTAATTAATCAATGAGATTGCGATGCGGTTTTCATCTGCACCAAAGGCGCGATTTCGGGCAATCTCAGGACAGGATCATACTGAACCGAGTGTTAAACATTCTGGAGGATACTGGTCGCAGATGGGTCGTCACGCGCGCTGAAGCAGCGCGCAGCCAGAAAAGGGCAGCGCCGATGATACCGGCCATATTACGCACCACGTTGAAGAACCGCCTGTCAGCGGGTCCGGCACGCCGGTCGGATGGTTCTGGCCATCTGTGGCGTGGGGCAGCCGCTGGTCTGGTGCTAAGCATCGGCATGGCGGGGCCGGTTGGCGCTGGCGATTGGAGCGGGTTCTTTCTGGGTGCCTCCATGGCTCGGGTGACCGGTGCCGCGTCTGACGGCGGCACCGCCAGCGCGCCCGGTCTGCATCTGGGGTATGATCACGATTTCGGCCGCGTCATCCTGGGGGGAGAGGTCGAGGTTGATCGCAGCGGCGGGGCAGGCGACAGCCAGGCAGAGGATCAGACACACCGGATCAAGCTGCGGGCCGGATATGACATGGGCGAAACACTGGGCTATGTCACCATCGGATCGGCACGTCGCGAAACAGCGACAGACAGCGACAATGGCGCGGTCTACGGGCTCGGCGTCAGCTATTCTCTCAACCGGGCGCTGCGGTTGAGCGGCGAATACCTGCATCAGGACGCCAATGACGGCGCGGCGCTTCAGGCACCAGCGCGTGATATCCTGTCGATCCGCGCGTCATTTCAATTCTAGCGGCTGACACTCGCCGCACCACGCCCAACGTGTTTCCGCGCCGCGGCGGTTCCTGATCTCGTCAGGTTCGGCGCGGCAAAATCCACCCTTGTCGATCAGGATGACGCCTTTTCGGGCATGAGCGGCAATTGGCCCGTTGGCGGTTGGGCGGGCGCAGTCTTGCCAGTCGGCAGATCCGCGCCTCAATCCTATCGGCAGGAACCTGCCCTGAGCCCTGATTTTGGGCCAATAGGCGCGCAAGATCTCCAAAAAATCCGCAGGGGGCTGGAACAAAGCGGCCGGCAATCTTCTTTAGGTGAGGCAGACGCGAGAGTAGCGCGTCCAAGCAAAGACAGATGTCGAAAGACAGACAAGGAGAAGTCGAGATGACTCGTATCGTATCCATGGCCGCTATCGCCGCCGCACTGAGCACTCCGGCCTTTGCCGGCAATCTGGAAGAGCCCGTCGTGGCACCAGCACCTGCCGCACCGCCCGTCGTGGTTGCCAATGACGGTGGTGACTGGACCGGTGCCTATATCGGTGGCCAAATTGGGCAGCTGGACGCAGACACCAGCAATGGCCTGTCGGGAGATGACGTCTCTTACGGTGTTCATGCCGGTTACAACTATGACTTCGGCCGCTTCGTACTGGGTGGCGAAATCGACTATGACGCCACCGATGTGGATCTGGGCGGCGGCGCTGCCACTGTGGACTCGGTGATGCGCGGCAAGGTCAAGGCCGGCTATGATTTCGGCCCGGTGCTGGCCTATGTGACCGGCGGTGTGGCGCAGGTTGATACCTCCGTCGGTGATGAAACCGGTGAATTCTACGGCATTGGCGTGGCCTATCGTGTCACCGATCAATGGACCGTCGGCGGTGAAGTTCTGGAGCATGACTTCGACAACCTGGGCAGCACCGGCATCAGCGCCGATGCGACCACCGTGTCGCTGCGCGCCTCTTACCAGTTCTAATGTTATCCCCCCGGGGATGATAGCGGCGCGTCCATTTCGGTGGGCGCGCCGTTTTCATGTGCAGATACCCCGCCCGGAGCCACCCATACCCGCGGTGTCCTCCTGTGGTCGATTTGCAGGCTTGGCGGAGCTACTGCCTTGTGTTATGCAAATCCCATGAACCGGCTGTGCAACATTATTACCTGCTGCATTACCTGCTGAAAAACTCAGCGGGCTGGTTTCTGTCGTTCCCTTCTTTTGAACAAGTTGCTAAGCCCGCGCTGCGCGCCGCTGATCTGCGGCACCCGTTGGGAGATTGGCCTGAGGCGCCCTTGCGTTCCGGTCAGACGAAGGATTTGTGATGACGACGATCAAGCTGCACAACACACGCACCCGCGGCAAAGAGGTGCTGAACCCGATCAATCCCGACGATGTACGCCTCTATCTCTGCGGGCCGACGGTCTATGATCGCGCCCACCTGGGCAATGCGCGCCCTGTCGTGGTGTTCGATGTGCTCTATCGTCTGTTGCGTCATGTCTATGGCGCAAACCACGTGAGTTACGCGCGCAACTTCACTGATGTGGACGACAAGATCAACGCAACCGCTCTGGCGCGCAAGGAGGCTGGCGCCCCCGGCACGCTTGAGGAGCTGGTGCAGCAGCGGACCGAGGAAACCATCAGCTGGTATCTGGCCGATATGGCTGAACTCGGGGCGCTTGAACCGGATCACATGCCGCGGGCAACCGCCTATATCCCGCAGATGATTGACATGATCGAAGCGCTGATTGCCAAGGGCCATGCCTATGCCGACGGGGCAGGCCATGTGTTGTTCTCGGTCAAGAGCTACAAGGACTACGGCGCGCTCTCCGGTCGCTCAGTGGATGACATGATCGCAGGCGCGCGGGTTGAAGTGGCGGATAACAAGCGCGATCCGATGGATTTCGTACTGTGGAAGCCCTCCACCGATGAGTTGCCGGGTTGGGACAGCCCCTGGGGGCGGGGGCGCCCGGGTTGGCATATCGAATGCTCCGCCATGAGCCACGAGCTGTTTGGCGCGAGTTTCGACATTCACGGTGGCGGCAATGATCTGATGTTCCCGCATCATGAGAATGAAATTGCGCAAAGCTGCTGCGCCCATCCCGAGGGTGATTTTGCAAAAATCTGGCTGCACAATGAGATGTTGCAGGTCGAGGGCAAGAAGATGTCCAAATCACTGGGCAACTTCTTCACCGTGCGCGACCTGTTGGATCAGGGCTATCCGGGCGAGGTGATCCGCCTTGTATTCCTGCAAACCCATTATCGAAAACCGATGGATTGGACCGACAAGAAGGCAAAGGAAGCGGAGGCAACGCTGCGCAAATGGCGGGCGCTGACCGCGGGCATCGAGCCCGCACCCACCGCTGCTGCCGCGGTTCTGGAGGCGCTGTCGGACGATCTGAATACAGCGGGTGCGCTTGCGGAGTTGCACAGGCTGGCCTCGGCTGGTGCCGCGGCGGATCTACTTGCATCGGCCAAACTGATGGGCTTGCTGAGTGATGAGATGGGGGCCTGGGCGGCAGGTGAAGATATTGATTTAAGCGCCTATGAAAAAGCGCTTTTCGAGGCGCGAGAGATCGCAATGAAAACCAAGGATTTCGCTGAGGTCGACCGGTTGAAGACCGCCTATCTTACCGCAGGCGTCGAGGTGCGGATGTCCAAGGAGGGGGTCCAGCTGGTGCCGGGGCCGGATTTCGACCCCGAAAAACTCGGCGCGATCTAGCCCCCCGATACGGATCCTCGCAGGTGGGCGCCGGGCCCGCCTGCGCCAGATCCAACAGACAGCAGAGGCCCTCATGACGGGGCAACGACCATACTTTGCCAAGCCATGAGGCCAGCCATGACCAAAGACCGTCTTTACCTTTATGACACCACCTTGCGGGACGGGCAGCAGACGCAGGGCGTGCAGTTTTCCACCGCTGAGAAAGTTCGGATCGCAACCGCACTGGATGGGCTTGGGGTGGATTACATCGAAGGCGGCTGGCCGGGGGCCAATCCGACGGACAGCGGCTTCTTTGAAACCGCCCCCAGAACGCGGGCAACCATGACCGCTTTTGGCATGACCAAACGGTCCGGGCGTTCGGCGGCAAATGATGATGTGCTGGCGGCGGTGCTGAACGCCGGCACCGCCGCGGTCTGTCTGGTCGGCAAGAGCCATGATTACCACGTGACCCATGCGCTGGGGATCGATCTTGAGGAAAACCTCGACAATATCCGCGCCTCCGTCGCCCATCTGGTGGCCGAGGGGCGCGAGGCGCTGTTTGATGCCGAACATTTCTTTGACGGATACCGGGACAATCCGGACTATGCGCTTGCGGCCTGTCGCACAGCGCTTGAGGCCGGCGCGCGTTGGGTTGTGCTCTGTGACACCAACGGCGGCACCCTTCCGGCGGATGTGGGCCGCATCGTCAAGGAGGTGATCGCGGCAGGGTTGCCGGGGGAGCGTCTGGGGATCCACACCCATAATGACACCGAAAATGCGGTGGCCTGTTCGCTGGCGGCAGTCGACGCCGGGGCGCGGCAGATTCAGGGCACGCTCAACGGTCTGGGCGAGCGCTGCGGCAATGCCAATCTGACAACGCTGATCCCGACGCTGTTGTTGAAGCAGCCCTATGCCGATCGCTATGACATCGGTGTCAGCCGGGAGGCCCTGAGCACTCTGACGGCGCTCAGCCGGATGCTGGACGAGATCCTGAACCGGGTGCCGACGAAACAGGCCGCCTATGTCGGGGCGTCGGCCTTTGCGCATAAGGCGGGGCTGCATGCCAGCGCGATCCTGAAAGATCCAAGCACCTATGAGCATATCGACCCGGCGCTGGTCGGCAATACGCGCATCATCCCGATGTCCAATCAGGCAGGTCAGTCGAACCTGCGCCGGCGCATGTCCGAGGCGGGCCTGAGCGTCGAGACCGGCAACCCGGCCCTCGCGCGTATTCTGGAGCGGATCAAAACCCGTGAGGCCGAGGGCTATTCCTATGATACCGCGCAGGCCTCGTTTGAGATCCTGGCGCGCGAGGAACTGGGGCAATTGCCCAGTTTCTTTGAGGTGAAGCGGTACAAGGTGACGGTCGAGCGGCGCAAGAACAAATACAACCGCATGGTGTCGCTCTCGGAGGCGGTTGTTGTTGTGAAAGTGGACGGCCAGAAGCTGTTGTCGGTCAGTGAATCCCTCGATGAGACCGGCAGCGACCGCGGGCCGGTCAACGCGCTGGCAAAAGCGCTGACCAAGGATCTCGGCCAGTATTCCAAGGCGCTGGATGACATGCGGCTGGTCGATTTCAAGGTGCGGATCACCCAGGGCGGCACCGAGGCTGTCACGCGGGTCATTATCGACAGCGAAGACAGCAAGGGGCGGCGCTGGTCGACGGTCGGCGTCAGTGCCAACATAATCGACGCCTCCTTTGAAGCGCTGCTGGATGCGATCCGCTGGAAGCTGCTGCGGGACACCGACACGGCGGGCGGCGCGGCTTGATGCTTGCATTTGACGATGATGTGACCGCCTGCGCCGATCTGGTGCAGAAGGGCGACCCGGATCGCTTTGCCACGGTGATGGCTGCGCCGGTAGAAGCGCGGGCGGCGCTGTTTACGCTCTACGCCTTCAACCTTGAACTGGCGCGGGCGCCCTGGGCCTCGGCGGAGTCGATGATTGCCGAGATGCGCGTGCAGTGGTGGCGCGATGTCGGGACAGAGATTGCGGCCGGTGGGCCGGTGCGACGGCATTACGTCGCAACGCCACTGGGGGCGGTGCTGCGGCCTGACCTTGCGGTGCATATTGATGCCATGGCAGAGGCGCGGCGCTGGGACATCTACCGCGACCCCTTCGAGGATGAGGCTGCGCTGGCGGATCACATCGACAAGACGACGGGCGCGCTCATGTGGATGGCAGCGGCGACACTGGGCGCGCGGGATGAGACGCTTGTGCGCCGCTTCGCCTATGGCGTGGGCGTCGCCAACTGGCTGCGGGCAATTCCGAAGCTGGTTGCCGAGAAACGCGTCCCGCTGCTGGATGGCACGCCGGAGGGGGTGCGCGCGCTGGCGGAGAGCGGTCTTGCAGCGCTGAAGGACGCTCGCTCCAATCGTGCCGCAATCGCAAAATCCGCCTTGCCCGCACTGCTGCCGGGCTGGCAGGCCAGCGCGATCCTGCAACAGGCGGTGGCGGAGCCTCGGCGGGTGGCCGACGGGACCCTGGGCACCAGTGAGTTCCGCCGCCGTGCCAGCCTGATCTACCGGGTCTCCACCGGGCGCTGGTAAGGCATCAGACGCCGGATAGGACCAGATAAGAAAGACGCCTGCGGCTCCCCGTCAGGCGTCTTTTCATGTCGTGCGGTCTCGGCTCGCCGGAGATCAGTGACCGTGAACAGGACGCGGTTTCAGCACCAACCACAACAGCGCGCCGCCCGCCAGCACCAAGAAGGGTGCCATCGCCATATTGACTGCGGTCCAGCCTTCGACCGGGCTGCCGCCGGAGCAATTCATCAACCCGCCCGAAGCCAGCGAGGCAAAGGTGACACCGCCAAAGACCAGCAGATCGTTGAGCCCCTGCATCCGGCCGCGCTCATAGCTTTCATGAGCACCCGCCAGCATCGTGGTTGCGCCGATGAAGCCAAAGTTCCAACCGATACCCAGCAGGACAAGCGCGACAAAGAAGTTTTCCAGATCAACGCCTTGCAGGGCAACAGCGCCAGCTCCGCCCAGGATCACAAGGCCCGCGCCGACGATTTTTTCGACACCGAAACGCGCGATCAGATGCCCGGTAAAGAAGGACGGTACATACATCGCCAGCACATGGGCGGTGACGACATCCGCCGCGCTGCCTTCGCTGAAGCCGCAGCCAACAACGGCCAGCGGTGTCGAGGTCATCACCAGGTTCATCAGCGCGTAGGACACCATGGCGCAGATCACTGCAACCGCGATGGTGGGGTTGCGCAACATCTCCATCCGGCTGCGCCCCCGGGGCGCATCTTCGCTGGGCACCGGCGGTTTCGGGATCTTCAGGAACAGGAACAGGACTGCGCCCAGCACATTGACGGCGACCACGGCCATATAGGTGCCAAGGAAAGGGATCACAAAGGCCTGGCTTGTCGCCTTCACGATCTGCGGGCCGATGATCGCGGAGAGCAGACCGCCAGCCATCACATAGGAAATTGCCTTGGGCCGGAACGCATCAGAGGCGGTATCGGTGGCGGCAAAACGGTAAAATCCCTGTGCACTCATGTAGATGCCGGTGAGGAAACTGCCGAGGAGAAAGATCGGAAACGAGCCGAGGTAGAGCCCATAAGCCCCGATGACCCCACCCAATGTGCCACCAGCGGCGCCAACAAAGAACCCCGCCTTACGTCCGTAGCGCTGCATGATCGCTGAAATCGGCGTTGCCGCCAGCATGGAACCGGCCACAATCAGCGAAATCGGCAGCGTTGCGAAACAGGCATTGCTGGCAAGCGATTGACCTGCGAGACCACCAATGGTGAAGATCATCGGCATCTGCGCACCCAGAAAGGCCTGCGCGAGCACGAGAATGACAACATTGCGCTTGGCGATGCGGTCGTCGGGGAGGGGGAGGCTGTCTGTCATGGCAGATGCGTATCCCCGAAAATCCGACAGGGCAAGATTGATGCTGCATCGGTGCGCTATGCGCGCGAAAAAGACGCAAAGGAGCGGTAAAATGACAGGATCGCAAACTCCGGTCGGTCAGTTTGGGGGTGACGCCCGGTCGGCCGCAATCGGACGGATCATCACCAGCGATGCCTGTGTGCGTGAGGGCGCCCAATGGCTGGCCGCAAGCGACCCGCGCTTTGCCCGCGCGATCGACCTCTGCGGGCCCCTGCCGCTGCGCCGCAAACCGGAGGGTTTTGCCGAACTGCTCAGCGCGATTGTCAGTCAGCAGGTGAGCGTTGCCTCCGCCAATGCGATCTGGGGCCGGATGGTCGGAGCCGGGTTGGACACTGCGCCTGCTGTTTCCGCTGCCAGCGAGGACGACCTGCGCGCGGTTGGCCTCAGCCGTCAGAAGATCCGCTATGCCCATGCTCTTGCGGCAGCGGGACTTGATTTTGACGCGCTGCGCCAGCTCCCCGATGCCGAGGTGATCAAAATCCTGACGCAAGTGTCCGGTATTGGCACATGGACCGCAGAGATCTATGCGATGTTTTCGCTTGGTCGGGCGGATGTCTTTGCCCATGGTGATCTGGCCCTGCAAGAGGGGGCGCGGATCCTGCTCGTTCTGCCGCAGCGGCCAAAACCCGCCGAGATGCGCCGCATAGCTGAAGCCTGGTCACCCTGGCGGTCGGTTGCGGCGCGCGTGCTCTGGGCCTATTACCGTGTGGCAAAGGACAGGGAAGGGATCCGATGACACGAGTATTGACAGCTGAACGCAAGGCGCCCCTGTCGGGGCAGACACGATCTGTGGTGGTGTTTCTGCATGGCTATGGCGCCAATGGGGCCGATCTGCTGGGGCTGGCGGACCCGTTGGGGGAACATCTGCCGGATACGCTGTTTGTGGCCCCGGACGCCCCGGAGCGCTGCGCAGGCACGCCCTTTGGTTTCCAGTGGTTCCCGATCCCTTGGATCGACGGCTCCTCCGAAGAGGAATCGATGCGCGGCATGATGGCCTCCATCGAAGATCTGAATGCCTTTCTGGATGCGCTGATGGTGGATGAGGATGTGCTGCCGGAACAGGTGGTGCTGTTTGGATTCTCCCAGGGCACCATGATGAGCCTGCATGTGGCCCCGCGTCGCGAAGATGCGGTGGCTGGAATCGTTGCCTTCTCCGGCCGGCTGCTGTCGCCCGAAACGCTGAAGGACGAAGTTGTCTCGAAGATGCCGGTATTGCTGGTGCATGGCGACGCCGATGACGTGGTGCCGCCGCAATCTCTGCCAGAGGCAGCTGAAGCTCTGGGGGAGGCCGGATTTCAGGACGTCTTTGCCCATATCATGAAGGGCACAGGCCACGGCATCGCGCCCGACGGTCTGAGCGTGGCGCTGGCCTTCATGCGCGACAAGCTGAGCCTCTGATCCGCCAGAGCGGTTTGCCAGACAAAACGCCGTCGAAAGCCGTGCAACCTAGCGCTTGCGCGGCTTTCGTGGTTTGCGGGGCGGCTTTTGCGGGTCTGACGGGGTTGTTTTTGCGCCTGCCGCCTTGCGCCGGGCAATCGCCTGCCGGTTCGGGGCGGGTTTGGGTTTTGGCGGACCGGGGATGCTGGGCACCTCCAGATCTTCCCAGGTGCCGGGGCTGAGCCCGTCAAGAGTCCAGATGCCGATGGCCGCCCGGATCAGGCGTAGTGTCGGATGGCCCACTGCCGCTGTCATCCGCCGTACCTGCCGGTTGCGGCCTTCGCGAAGGGTGAGGGCGATCCAGCTGTCGGGTACGGATTTACGCACCCGGATTGGTGGGGTCCGCGCCCAGATTCTCTCCGGTTCGTCGATCAATGCGGCCTTGGCAGGTCGGGTCAGCCCATCTCTCAGCTCAACACCCTCTGCAAGCGCCTGAATGGCGGCCGCATCCGGTGTCCCCTCGACCTGCACCCAATAGGTTTTCGGCATCTTGTGCTGCGGATCCGAGATCCACGCCTGCAAGCGGCCCTGGTCGGTCAGCAGCATCAACCCCTCGCTGTCGCGATCCAGTCGCCCGGCGGGATAGACACCGGGCAGGTCAATCCAGTCGCTCAGCGTGGCGCGCGGGCTGCCCTCGCTGCCGCGGTCGGTGAACTGGGGCAAAACATCGAAGGGTTTGTTGAAACGGATCAATCTGGTCATCAGTCTGCAATAGGCAGCCCCCGGCAGGCTGGCAAGGGCAGCGGCGTTGCCGACAGTGTTTTCGCATAGGGGGTTTCGCGCCCGCCGACCCGCCAGCAGCTGTCATGCTGCTGTCACGGAATCATCCTACCGCTTGAGGCGAAGCGAGGTCAGTGCCCCGTTGCGATCATTGATAATGGGGGCTTGCCAGCTGACTGACACGATATATAGTTAAATCAAAGCAGGGGCGGGCTCCCCGCTCTGGTGTCGAAACGCAGGCAGACAGGGCGGTTGAGCCGTTGCAGAACATGCAGATCCATCAGCAAGAGATGACAGCATATGTCGCGCCTCCG
This sequence comes from Phaeobacter sp. JH20_34, assembly GCF_048056095.1. Classification (NCBI taxonomy): domain Bacteria; kingdom Pseudomonadati; phylum Pseudomonadota; class Alphaproteobacteria; order Rhodobacterales; family Roseobacteraceae; genus Phaeobacter; species Phaeobacter sp. JH20_34. The sequence goes on from NZ_JAYMWT010000004.1 coordinate 800,230, forward strand.
GCGTGGACTGCAATCCGTGGTCCTGTTGCGCCGCAGAATGACACCGGGGTGAGGACGCGGCCGCAGACCGGGCTGCGAATACCTGTCTGGCCTTACCCGTGCCATCTGTCGGTATCCCTGCGGAGCACTGGCAGCAAGAAACCTGATTTGATGACAAGCGCGTGGGCTCCACGCGCTTTTGTTTTTTTCAATACCGGGACGATCCGGCAGGCTGGAAACAGACTGCTGCGCCGCCCTGGGCAACGGCGTTGGTCCGGGCGCAGGCCACCGCTGTTGAAACGAGGAGGTGCAGTATGACCGTCGCCGTTGGTAATCTCAGAACATTGATTCTGAACGCGGATATGCAGCCACTCAGCTGGGCGCCGCTATCCGTCTGCAATTGGCAGGATGCTTTTGTCGCCGTCCATCAGGAGCGGGTCATACAGGTCAAAACCTACGAAGATGTGGCGGTTCATTCGGCCTCTGCCTCCTTTGAAGTTCCCGCCGTGGTCGCCCTCAAGCGGTATCGCAAGCGCAAGAAAGTGGCCTTTACCCGCTATAATGTCTTTCTGCGTGACGAATTTTGCTGTCAATATTGTGGCAAGCGCTTTGCGGCGAAGGATCTGACGTTTGATCACGTGATCCCTCGCAGCAAGGGCGGGGCCTCGTCCTGGACCAATATCGTGGCCTGTTGCAGCGCCGATAATCTGCGCAAGGGCAATCTGAAACCGCAGCAGGTCGGACTGAAACTGCGCCGCAAACCCTTTGCTCCCAGTCCGCATGAGCTGGATGCCATCGCCCGCCGTCTGCCCCGTCCGAAGCCTGAATTGCATCAAACCTGGATGGATTTTCTCTATTGGGATAGCGAACTGGACAGCTGAATCTCATCAGTCGTTCAAAAATAAACTAAGGCCCCGACCGGACAGGCGGGGCCTTTTTCCTTAGAATAGCTGCGAGAGAAGATCCCGATTTCAGCCCTTGGCGCGCTGCACCATGCCGAAGAGATCGCGCGGGTCGTCCGGGTCGGCGAGCATGTCTAGCTCCAAAAAGAAATCCGTGTCCTTGATCCGGTCGCGGATGTAGCGCAGGGCCGAGAAATCCTCGATTGCAAAGCCGACACTGTCAAACAGGGTGATCTGCTTGTCATCCCGGCGACCGGGTTTCTGGCCAAGGATCACCTGCCAGAGTTCCGTCACCTCAAAATCCTCCGGCATCTGCTGGATCTCGCCCTCGACGCGGGTTTGCGGCGGGAATTCCACAAAGACATCGGAGCGGGTCAGGATACCCGGTGCCAATTCGGTTTTGCCGGGGCAATCACCGCCGATGGCGTTGATATGGACGCCGCTGCCGACCATGTTGTCAGTGAGGATGGTGGCATATTGCTTGTCAGCGGTGCAGGTGGTCAGGATCTGCGCGCCTTCAATCGCTTCTTCGGGGGTTGCGCAGGACACCACGGTGAGGCCGCTGCCAGCAAGGTTGGCGGCACATTTCGCGGTCGCCGCCGGGTCGATATCGTAGAGGCGAACCGATTTCAGCCCGCAGATTGCCTGCATGGCGAGCGACTGGAACTCCGACTGCGCGCCATTGCCAATCATCGCCATTGTTGTGGCGCCCTTCGGGGCCAGATGTTTTGCAACCATCGCAGAGGTCGCGGCAGTACGCAGCGCGGTCAGGATGGTCATCTCGGTCAGCAGCACCGGATAGCCTGTGTAGACATCGGCGAGCAGGCCAAAGGCGGTCACCGTCTGCAACCCCTCTGAGGTGTTCTTCGGATGGCCGTTGACGTATTTGAAGCCATAGGCTTCGCCATCAGAGGTCGGCATCAGCTCGATCACGCCGACGTCGGAATGGCTGGCAACCCGCGGCGTCTTGTCAAACAGCTCCCAGCGTTTGAAGTCCTCTTCGATGTAATCGGCGAGGTCCCTCATCACGGTGTCGATACCGATCGAGTGAATGAGGCGCATCATGTTGTCGACGCTTACAAAAGGCACAAGCGCCTTATCCGAAGGTTGGGTCATGACCGGATCCTTTCACGGGGGCTAAGGTGGATGCCTGCCAGCATGCAGCGCATTGACCCGCCAGCGGTTTCAGTTGTTGGAATGGCGCGCCGCAGGGGCGTGCCGTACTCAGCGGGCGCAGCCTGATGCTGGCTCATTGATAGCTTCGCGTCGGGCGATCAAACACGCGCCGACCCAGGGCCGAGGCACAGAGATCGACCATCAGATGGGCCGTGCGCCCGCGTTCGTCCAGAAACGGGTTCAGCTCGACCAGATCGAGCGAGGTCATCAACCCGGAATCATGCAGCATCTCGCAGACCAGATGCCCCTCACGGACAGTGGCGCCGCCGGGGACGGTGGTGCCGACAGCCGGCGCCACGGAGGGGTCGAGGAAATCGACATCCAGCGAGACATGCAACATGCCGTTGGCCTCGGCCACGCGGTTGAGAAAGGCCGAGAGCGGACCTGCAATGCCGTTCTCGTCAATCTCGCGCATGTCGTGACGATGAATGTTGCTCGCCTCCAGCGCCAGCCGCTCCGGGGTGTCGACCGACCGCAGACCGATCATACAGACGTTTTCCTGCGGCACCGGGTTCTGCACCTTCGGAAAGCCCGCAAAATCCGGACGGCCGGTGAAATACCCCACCGGCGTGCCATGCAGGTTGCCACTGTCGGAGGTGGCCGGCGTGTGGAAATCTGTATGGGCGTCGAGCCACAGCACGAATTGCGGACGGCCTTCCTTGGCGGCGTGGTTGGCAACACCGACAACGGATCCGAGCGACAGGGAATGGTCTCCGCCCAGGAAAATCGGCAGGCCGTCCTTCATCGCTTCTTCCGCAGCGCGGATCAGGCGGTTGGTCCAGCCAATGGTTTCATTGCGGGCAAAGACAAGACCGTCATTGTGGTCGGCCTCATGGCTGGCCGGACGCAGGTTGCCCTGATCAATCACCTTGTGACCCAGGCTTTCGATGGCACGTCCCAGACCGGCGGTGCGATAGGCATCCGGCCCCATCAGGCACCCTGCGCGCCGCTTGCCACTGTCTACGGGAGCGCCGATCAGAATACAGGTCTTGGATGTCACGCGCATATCTCCTCTGCGAAAAGTGAATACTCTTAGAAAGCTCCGATTTGAGGTGGAATCCAGCAATCATTTCGCTCATATAGTAGGGCAAATCGTCAAGATGGAGATCAGATTGGACAAAACGGATGAACGGCTGATTGCCGCCCTGCGCCATAACGCACGCGCCTCACTCTCCGATCTTGCCTTGCAGCTGAACCTGTCGCGGACCACCGTCCGGGCACGGATCGAGCGGCTGCAGACCAAGGGCGATATCCTTGGCTTTTCCGTAGTGCTGAAAGAGGATGTGCTGCGCGACCCGGTTCGCGGTCTTATGATGATCGGTATCGAGGGACGCGGCACCAGCCGCATCACCCGCCAGCTTCAGGGGCTGCCCGAGGTGCGGGCGATCCATACCACCAACGGACGCTGGGACCTGATCGTCGAGCTGGGCACCGAAACGCTGGAAACGCTGGATGCCGCGCTGGCAAAGATCCGTACCTTTGAAGGTGTGGTCAGCAGCGAGACCAATCTTCTGCTCGCCACAAAGAAAGACAGCTAAAAAGGATAGATCGCCGCGTGGAGAGCTGCGGCCGGGGCCCTGTGCGTCGGCTCCCGGTGACTGGCTGCACCGGGATCAGATCCGGTTTTTGCGCATGTGGTTGGCTGCGGCAATCCAGATCACCGCCAGCAGCAGCGAGGCAATCGCATTCCAGCTGGCCATCGACAGGCTGAACAGCTCCCACGGGACCTCGTCGCAGCGCACGAGCGGTGCCGACATGATCTGCTGCATCAGATCTTCGGAGCTCAGATTGCCGATCGGGCCGGAGGTGCAGGAGTTCGGACCTTCCCACCAGCCACGCTCAACCCCGGTATGATAGGCACCGATGGCGGCAGTCGCCAGCGCGGCCAGCGCGCCAAGGTAGGGCAGGATCAGCAGCGGTGCCGCCAGCGCCAGAGCACCGATGACGACAGCTGCGCCATGCGGATAGCGCTGCCAGATGCACAGTTTGCAGGGGGCCATCTCGCCGATGTATTGAAATCCAAAGGCACCAAGCAGCAGTGCAGCAGATCCGGCGCTGGCAATCAGGATGAGAATTCGGCTCATGTTTACAATACCTTCACTGCAAGAAACCCGCCGAACAACAACACCACAAAGACCGTAAAGACAAGCCCCAGCCGACGTTCGATGAAATCGCGGGTCGGCGCGCCAAACTGCCACAGCAAGCCCGCAACCACAAAAAACCGCAGCGCACGGGCCAGAATGGAGGTCACAACGAAGGTTGCGATTGGCATCCCGGTCCAGCCTGACATGATTGTGATGACTTTATACGGAAAAGGCGTGATCCCGGCGATCAGCACCGCCCAGAACCCAAAATCATTGAAGCGGCTGTTGAATTCAGCCATGGCATCTGCCTTGCCCATCGCGGCCAGCACCGGCTGGCCGATGCTGTCGTAGAAAAATGCGCCAATGGCGTAGCCGAGCAATCCGCCAGCCACGGAGGCGATCAGAGCCACCAGCGCAACCAGCCAGGCACGTGATGGGCGCGCGAGGATCATCGGGATCATCAGAACATCCGGCGGGATGGGAAAGACCGAGCTTTCGATGAAGGCAACGCCGGCCAGCCACCACAGCGCCTTTGGGTGGTCGGCCAAGGCCATCGTTCGGTGATATAGCGCACGCAGCATCCTGTGAAGCTCTCCCTGGCAATCCGCCCTGAGCGGTGCCACGTCGGGATGAGCAGGTCAACCACGATGGTTGCCCGCTACACAGCAGTCGGCAGGCAGATGTTTTTTTGCCGCCAGCCGCGCGATTTGCCTATGGACCTCGGCCTTTGGCTTGGGTAGGAACGGGGCAGAGGCCCAAGTGGCGGAATGGTAGACGCAGGGGATTCAAAATCCCCCGCCTTTGCGGGCGTGCCGGTTCGAGTCCGGCCTTGGGTACCATGAAAAGCAGAGAGCGCGATTGCTGCCTCTCTGCTTTTTTGTTGTCTCCAGCGCCGTTTTGCCTGCATCCGGTGGACTGCTGACAAACCCCAGATAAGCATCTGGGGCGCTAGAGTTTTGGTGAGAATGGGCGCTCTTCGCGGGCAGGCCAGGGGCTGGCGGCAATGGCATCCTTCAGGGCCTGATATATCGCCGGATCTATGGCCGTTCCCTGCATATCATCCATTATCTCAAAGGCCTTTTCCAGCGGCAGTGCCGAGCGATAGGGCCGGTCCGCGGTCAGCGCGTCAAAGATGTCAGCAACCGTCAGCACGCGCATGTCGGTGGTGAGATCGGCGGCTGCAAGCCCATACGGGTAGCCTTTCCCATCGAGCCGTTCATGATGGGCCGCTGCCACCTCCGCCACGTCTTCAAAGACTGAAATCCGCCGCAGAACGTCGTGTCCCAGCACGGGATGCAGCTTCATGCAGGCGAACTCTTCCTCCGTAAGCTTGCCCGGTTTGTCGAGGATCGCATTGGATACCCCCAGCTTTCCCAGATCATGCAGAAGTCCGGCCCGCACCATCCAGCGACGATGCACCAGATCATGGCCCAACTGTTCACAGATCATGTCCGTGTAATGGGCGACCCGTTCGGAATGGCCGTAGGTAAAGGGGCTTTTTGCGTCGATAACCTTTGAAAAAGCGTAGGAAATTTCATCGAGATAGGTTTCATCAACCGTGAGGGTCGCCCGGGCGGAGCGATCCGAGAACACGCTCGCTTCCAGTCGACTGCTGGTCAATGCGTCATAGAAACCGGGGGATCGGATCACCCGGGTAAACACCGGAACGAGATCGGGATCGAACCAGCTTCCGGCACGCTCCTCCAGCTCGGTAGCGGCGGCTTTTGAGCCCATCTGCAGCGTGAACACATCGGTGACCTGAGCCATCAGCGCAATGCGTGAGAACAGCGGAATCTCGTCACCGCTGATGCCGGCCGGGTGGCCGCCGCCGTTCCAATGCTCGTCCAGCCCTGCGATCCCTTCTGCGACCTGTTCGGAGAACCGCATCAGTCGGGCGATCTCCGCGCCACGATCGCAGCGGGTCTGGATCAGCTCAGTCGCCAGACTGCCGCTGCGGCCAATCACGCCGGTCACTGTTTTCAACCGCTTCAACCGGCTGTCGCCCTGGCCGGTATGGCGCAGGACAAATTCGAGCTTCTGTCGGGTGGTTCCGTCTACGAATTTGAAATTGCGTTTGAAGGTCAGATCATCCGTGCGGTAGAGCGCGCAGATGCGGGCGGCGTTTGAGCTACAGCCAAGATCCTTCAGAAGCAGGGTAAAGTAGAGATCAGCGCGATCCTCCTGCGACAGATCGAGGTAATCGGCGACCTGCATGCCGATCCAGCAGCATCTTACGCAATGACCCTCTGGCTGGCCTTCTGTAAGATCAAGCGCGTGGCTGAGCGCGCCGAGGAGTTCGCCCAGCTGGACGGTCTGGCCGCCAACCTTTGGGTAGGTCACGCCATGCAGGACACCAGAGGAGACGGTCGCAACCGTCATCCCCGGAGTCGGTCCGGACAGCGAATAGGGGGTCGGCGTGGCCACCATGACACGCATCCTTGTTCAAACGCGCGTCAAGCCTACTATCTTGGCCTTAATCTCAGGTTACCGTCCCGTGCGCGGCGCATTCCGAGGGGCGTCGCCCGCTTGGCAGCTCTCTGTCAGACCCCTGACAGCCCCATTTCAGGCCACCCGATTGGCCGAGGCCCGTAGCAGCGTTTGCGTATAGGGGTGCTGTGTCTGCCCGGCGCGCATGGCATCAATGCTGAGCACCTCTACAAGCTCGCCATGCTGCATCACCGCCGCCGCATCACACATATGCGCAACGACCGCGAGGTCATGAGACACCATCACAAAGGTCAGCCCATGCGCGGCACGTAAATCGCTGAGAAGGTTCAGGATCTCCGCTTGTACCGAGACATCCAGCGCCGAGGTCGGCTCGTCCAGCAGCAGGATATCCGGCCGTGGGGCCAGCGCGCGGGCGATGGCGACGCGCTGCCGCTGACCACCGGACAGCTGGTGCGGATAGCGAAAGCGGAACGACGGCCCAAGGCCGACATCCTGCAGCAGCTGTTCCACCCGTGCATCGATGTCGCGGAACCCGTGCAGATGCAGTGTCTCCGACAGCACCTGATCCACGGATTGACGCGGGTGCAGCGAGGCATAGGGATCCTGAAACACCATCTGAACGGTCTTGTAGAATGCGCGGTCACGGGTCGGTCCAAGCCGTTTGCCCTCAACCGATATCTCACCATTCCACTGCGGCGCGAGACCGGTGATGGCTTTCAGGATAGTGGATTTTCCTGAGCCGCTTTCGCCGACGAGGCCGAAACTGGCGCCGGTCTCGACCGCCAGAGACGCCGATTTCACGGCATGGACCAATGCGCCACGGTCGCCGAAATAGACGTTTAAGTTATTGATTTCCAGCGCCATTGTCATCTGCGACCCTCCACGCTAGGCGCATCCCGCCAGGCGGGATCACGTTGCAGCACCTCAAGCCGAGGACGCGGAGCATCAAATCGGGGCAGGCTGCCGAGTAGACCTCGTGTATAAGGGTGCTGCGCCTCGTGCAGCTGATCGGCGTCGCAGACCTCGACGATGCGGCCTGCATACATGATCAGCACCCGATCACAGAACTGCGACACCAGATTGAGATCGTGGCTGATAAGGATCAGCCCCATGCCGCGTTCCTTCACCAGCCGATCCATGATCGACAGCACCTGTCCCTGCACCGAGACATCCAGCGCCGAGGTCGGCTCATCCGCGATCAGGATTTCCGGGTTTGGGATCAGCATCATGGCAATCATGATCCGTTGCCCCATGCCACCCGACATCTCATGCGGGTAGGCGGTCATCACGCGCTCCGGGTCGCGGATCGACACGGCCTCCAGCATTTCCAAGGCCTTGGCATAGGCCTCGGTCTTGGTGGATTTGCTGTGCAGGCGGTGGGCTTCGATCAGTTGATCGCCGATGGTCATCACCGGGTTGAGCGAGAATTTGGGATCCTGCATCACCATGGAGATCTGTTCGCCGCGAACCTTGCGCATCTCGCGCTCCGATTTTGCCAGCAGGTTCTCGCCGTGCAGATTGATGTGATCCGCCTCGACGATGCCGGGTGGCCGGATCAGTCGTAGGATGGCGCGACCGGTCATTGACTTGCCAGAGCCGCTTTCCCCAACGATGCCGAGCCGTTCACGGCCGAGCGAGAAGGACACACCGCGCACTGCGTCAAAGATGCCATTGCGGGTGGGAAACCGCACCCAGAGGTTTTCGATATCCAGAAGCGGGCTCATGAGGCGCTGTCCTTTGGGTCCAATACGTCGCGCAGGCCATCTCCGAGCAGGTTGAACGCCAGCGAAACGGCAAAAATGGCAAGACCGGGCATGGTGGCCACCCACCAATGATCGAGGATGAACCGGCGCCCTTCGGAGATCATCGCGCCCCATTCCGGGCTTGGTGGCTGGGCGCCAAGGCCGAGGAATCCCAGACCGGCGGCGGCCAGAATGATGCCTGCCATATCGAGCGTCACCCGAACGATCAGCGAGGAGATGCAGAGTGGCCAGATATGTTTGATGATGATCCTGAGCGGGCCTGCGCCTTGCAGGCGGATCGCGCTGATATAGTCGGAGGAGCGGATCGTCAGTGTCTCGGCCCGCGCCATCCGTGCATAGGGCGGCCAGGCAGTGAGCGAGATCGCCAGCACCGCGTTTTCGATCCCGGCGCCAAGAGCAGCGACAAAGGCCAGCGCCAGCACCAGCCGTGGAAACGCCAGGAAAATATCGGTGATCCGCATCAGAATAATATCGGCCCAGCCGCCGACGTAGCCGGAGACGGTGCCAACCAGAAGGCCCGCAACCGGTGCAATCAGCGCCACCAGCGCCACGATATAGAGGGTGATGCGGGCACCATGGATCAACCGGCTGAGGATATCACGACCAAGGGAATCCGTGCCCAGAATATGCCCCTCGCTGCCCAACGGTTGCAACCGATTGGCGAGATTCTGCACATATGGGTCATGGGGCGCGATCACCGGCGCCAGCAGCGCGATGGAGATCAACAAAATCAGGATGGCCAGCCCGACCATCGCCATATGGTTCTGCTTCAGCGACAGCCAGCCCTGATAGAGTGCCGCTAGCCGGGCCTGACGCCGCGATCTCGGCGTGTCGGTCAGCAGCCAGGCGCGCAGGCCCTGCTGAGGGGCCGGGGTTTGCGATGACAGGCTCATTTCGACCTCGGATCAAAGACTTTGTAGAGAAGATCGGAGAAGATATTGAGGCAGATGAACACGAGCCCCACAACAACTGTACCGCCCAGTACCGCATTCATGTCAGCCGACAAAAGTGCGGTGGTGATATAGCTGCCGATCCCCGGCCAGGAAAAGATGATTTCGGTCAGAACCGATCCCTCAAGCAGATTGGCATAGCTGAGGGCGATCACGGTGATCAGCTGCACGCGGATATTGCGAAATGCGTGCGTCCAGACCACGGCCCATTCACTCATGCCTTTGACGCGGGCGGTGGTGATATATTCCGCCGAGAGCTGTTCTAGCATGAACGAGCGCGTCATGCGGCTGATATAGGCAAGGCTGTAATAGCCGAGCAGCGCGGCGGGCAGCACGATATGAGAAAACGCGTCGCGAAACGCGCCCCAGTCACCTGCAATCAGCGAGTCCACCAGGATCATGCCTGTGACCGACGGGATCATATCCTCGTAGAAAATACCCTGACGTCCGGGGCCTCCGACCCAGCCCAGAATGCCGTAGAACAGCAAGAGCCCCATCAGGCCGAGCCAGAAGATCGGCATGGAATAGCCCACAAGTGCAATCACGCGGGCAATCTGGTCGATCCAGCTGCCCCGGCGTACGGCGGCGATGACCCCCAGCGGCACGCCCAGAATGCAGCCGAAGAGAATGCCAATAGTGGCAAGTTCAAAGGTCGCCGGAAACACGCGCGCGATATCGGAGGAGACATCCCGCGCGGTCAGCAGCGAGGTTCCGAAATCACCGCGCAGCACATCGGTGACATAGTAGAAAAACTGAATAGCCAGCGACCGGTCCAGACCCAGCTCACGATAGGCGGCATTATACTGCTCCTCGGTGGCGCGTTCGCCCACGATGGCCAGCACCGGATCGATGGGCATCACGCGACCGATCAGGAAGGTCACGAACAAGAGGCCCAGCATGGTGACGGCGATGGACGACAGCGTCACCAGTGTGCCGCGCGCCCAAGGGGGGAGGGGCAGCCAGGGCCGCCGCTCCGTTTCTGTTGCGAAATTCGCCATTTTACTTGGTCACGTCCCAGTAGGCGACGGAGGTGATCGCCCCACCGAGGCTCAGCCCTTCGACATTGTCGGCCATGCCAGCCTGTTCGATCAGCTGGAACATGATGGCAAAGGGGGCTGTGTCGCGGAACTCTGCCTGAATTTCGTGGTACATCTCGGCGCGCTTGTCGGTGTCGCCCTCGACCACGGCGGCGGCAACCTTTTCCGTCAGCCCGCCGGTGTCCCAGCCGTTGCGCCAGGCCAGAAGACCGGTTGCATTGGCTTCGTCCGAGTTATCCGGGTTATAGGCAAAGGTCCCCGCATTGGTATGCGGATCAGGATAGTCCGGGCCCCATGCGCCCAGATAGATATCCAGTTCCCGCGCGCGGTATTTGCCCAAGATCTGTTTGCCAGTGCCAACCTCAAGGTTCAGCGTGATCCCGGCCTGTGCAAAGGTGTTTTGCAGCGACTGTGCAATTTCCAGCCGTTCCTGCGCCTCGCGCACACCGACCGTCAGCTCCAGATTCTCGACACCGGCCTCTGCCAGCAGCGCCTTGGCCTTTTCGACATCGAGCGAGAAGGGGTTTTCGTCCACAGCGCCCAGATAGGTCTTCGGCAGGAAGTTCTGGTGACCGACATACCAGTTCTTCAGGAAGCTGTTTTCCATACCGTCATAGTCGATGAGATATTTCAGCGCCTGACGGACCTGCGGCTTCGACAGTTCCGGGTGTTTCTGGTTGAAGGAGACATACATCAGGCGGCCGCGCATTTCGCGCAGCACCTCGACACCCTCAACACCGGCCAGACCGTCCACATCCGAGGGCGTCAGATCGCGGGCCACGTCGATATCACCGCGTTCCAGCATCAGGCGCTGGGTTGCGCTTTCCTGAACGTGGCGCACAATGACGCGCTTCATTTCTGGCTCACCGCCATAATACGAGGGGTTTGCGCTCAGGGTGACACTTTCCTTCGGCTTCCAGCTGGCCAGGCTGTAGGGGCCGGAGCCTGCCGAATTGGTGGTCAGCCAATTGTTGCCCATATCGCCATCGACCTCATTGGCCATGACCAGTTCCTTGTCGACGATGGCGCCGATGGTCGCCGTAAGGCAGTTCAGAACAAAGGAGGTCGCATAGCGTTTGTCGGTGGTGATAGACAGCGTATTGCCGTCAACCTTGATGGTTTCATCGACGTTTTCGGGCGTAAAGCCAAACTGCGTGATGATGAAGGACGGCGTCTTGTTCAGAATGACCGCGCGCTTCAGCGAAAACGCCGCATCCTCGGCCCGGACCGGGTTGCCGGACTGGAAGGTCACGCCTTCGCGCATGGTAAAGGTGATGGTGCGGCCATCCTCGGAGACGGTCCAGCTTTCGGCCAGATCGGGCTGATAGCCTGCGTCCAGATCGGAGGGGTCAAAGTTGACCAGCTTACCATAGATGTTGCGGATCACATCGGCACCCGCAAATTCAAAGCTCTGCGCCGGATCCAGCGTGGTGATATCGTCAATGCGGTTGGCGATAACCAGCATATTGGCGGGCGTCTCAGCCATGGTCGCCATCGGAGTGAGGCCAATCGCCAGCCCCAGCGCGGCGGTGCCAAGAAGGGTATGAATGGTTTTCATCTTTAACTCCCTATTGTGTTTTTGATCTTGGAATATCGCGCTGTTGTCAGCGTCTTGTTGTTGTGTGGGTCTGAACCGGAGCGCACGCCGGTCAGCTGCGCGCCTCCGTTTTCGGGCTGCGCCAGGTGGCATCCAGAACCCGCAGCCAGTTGTCGTGACATAGTTTTTTCATCAACGTCTCATTCACACCGTGGTGACGCAGAGCGGCGCGAAGCGCGGGCAGGCCTGCAACGGTCCTGATCTCCCGCGGCACGGTGGCCCCGTCGAAATCCGAGCCGAAACCAACCCGATCCTCGCCGAGCTGGCTGATCAGGTGGTCGATATGGCGCAGCATCCGGTCAATTGGGGTGTTTTCGTCCATCCGACCATCTTCGCGCAGAAAGGCGACCGCAAAGTTCAGGCCGACCATCCCGTCACTGTCGCGGATCGCGTGCAGCTGGCGGTCGGTGAGGTTACGGCTGTGCGGCGTCAGCGCATGGGCATTGGAATGGGTGGCCACCAGCGGCGCTGCGCTCAGCCTGGCCACATCCCAGAAACCGGCCTCGTTCAGATGCGACAGGTCGATCATAACACCCAGATCATTGCAGCGCCGGATCAGCCGTTTGCCATCCTCCGTCAGCCCCGGACCGGTATCGGGTGATCCCGGAAACCGGAAGGGCACGCCATGGCCGAACCTTGTCGGGCGGCTCCACACCGGACCGATTGAGCGAAGCCCGGCCTGATAAAGCAGGTCGAGCATGTGGAAATCCGGATCAATTGCCTCCGCGCCCTCCATATGCAGCACCGCCGCCATCATCCCGGTCGAGAGGCAGTCGCGAATATCTTCGGTTGTGCGGCAGACCTTCAGCGCGCCGTCGCTTTCCAGCTGAAACAGCAGGGACGCCTGCGACAGCGCGACAGGGGCGGCATCGGGCCAGCTGATCGCCGCCGACAGCGGCATATCATAGCTGTCTGCCATCATCTCGTCTTCGCTATCCAGACTGTGGCCATCCGGAATATAGATCGCAAAGAAGCCGCCGCCAAAGCCGCCCGTGCGCGCTTTGGCCAGATCAATCTGGCGCCCGCCGTTGCCTTGGAACCCGTCCACGCCGGATGAAATATCGCGATTGTGCAATCGCAGCAAAACATCGTTGTGGCCGTCGAAAATCAGAGGGTCAGTCATATTTCTTCCTAATTCCCTGATATGAGGTCGTATCTTTTGCGCTAACGCAAGGGAATTTACGCCCGTTTCCCGGATAAGACGGACGACGGCCCAAAAACTGCCATCTAACTGGGAGGAATGGCGTGACAGCGGTCATCTTGCCCGCTGGTCGTTCGACCGGGCCGGGAAGATGTTCGATTATCGCGCAATGGCGACTCGGCTGGTCAGGCCTGTTTCAGCCCGTAGGTGGCGAAGGCAGCAAGCGCCTCCTCCATCTGCGCCGTGCTTAGCAGTTTTGGTGTGCCGATGCTGCGGGCCAGTATGTACGTCCGCGCCAGACTCTCCAGCTCCACCATGCGCCACATCGCCCGCGCCAGCGTATCACCGGTCACGAGGGCCCCATGGTTTGCCATCAGGCAGGCGTGGCGGTCGGCCATGGCGTGGACGACATGATCCGACAATTCAGCCGTACCGAACAGCGCGTAATCCGCCAGCGGCACGTCATCTCCGCCAAAGGCCGCGACCATATAGTGGCAGGCCGGGATCGTCATGTGGTTCACGGCGAGAGCGCAGCAATGCGCCGGATGGGCATGGACGACCGCCATCGCCTCCGGCTTCGCCGCAAGCAGCGCCTGATGAAACTGCCACTCCGACGACGGGGCCGGCTGTGCATCCTCGGGATCAGGCCCGCCCGCAAGCGGCATTCGGACGATCATCTCCGGGCTCATCGCCTCATAAGGGATGCCGGACGGGGTGATCAGCATGTCACCCCCGGCGATCCGCAGGGAGATATTGCCGGAGGTGCCCTGATTGATGCCGGTCCGGTTCATCTCCAGGCAGGCATCAATGATGGACTGACGCAGGGCGCGGCTGTCATCCGGGGCGGGTCTGATCATGGCGCGGTCACCCGGCCTTGCGGACAAGATCAGGGAACAGCGCCGCCAGCCCGTCGGCAGAGGCATCGCAGATGCCGCGCTCTGTGATCAGCCCGGTGACCAGCCGATTGGGGGTCACGTCAAAGGCCGGGTTGCCGCAGACCGTGCCGTCCGGTGTCACACGCGCAAGCCCGATATCGCCGCTATCAAGCACGCCCTGAACATGGCTTACCTCGCGGCTGTCGCGGTCCTCGATCGGGATCTCGGCAACGCCATCGGTCACCGTCCAGTCGATGGTCGGCGAGGGCAGGGCGACATAGAAGGGCACCCCGTTGTCATGGGCTGCCAGTGCCTTCAGATAGGTGCCGATCTTGTTGCAGACATCACCCTGACGCGTGGTGCGGTCGGTGCCGGTGATCACCAGGTCGACCTGTCCGTGCTGCATCAGATGACCGCCGGCATTGTCGGTGATGTAGCTGTGGCTAATACCATGGCTGCCCAGTTCCCAGGCGGTCAGCGCGCCCTGATTGCGCGGGCGGGTCTCATCGACCCAGACATGGATCGGAATTCCGGCATCATGGGCCTGATACATCGGGCTGGTGGCGGTGCCCCAGTCAACCGTGGCGATCCAGCCTGCATTGCAATGGGTGAGCAGCCGCACCGGCTCACCTGCGGGTTTCTTCTGTGCGATCTCACGGATCAGGGTCAGCCCGTAAGTGCCGATGCGCCGGTTGATTTCAACATCCTCATCGGCGATTGCATGGGCCAGTTTCAGTGCGGCGTCAGCACGCTCATCCTCGGGCAGGGGACGCAGGACCTCCATGCAGCGGTTTAGCGCCCAGCGCAGGTTGATCGCAGTGGGGCGGGTCGCATTGAGCTGCTCCCAAGCGGCCTCCAGCGCACCGTCCGAAGGATCAAGCTCGGCCGCCAGCGCCATGCCATAGGCGGCGGTGGCTCCGATCAGCGGCGCGCCACGCACCCGCATCTCGACGATGGCGGTCGCGAAATCATCCAGTGTTGCAACCGGCTGAATGCGAAACTCATGGGGCAGCCAACGCTGGTCGATAATCATCAGAACCGATTGATCCTCGTCCCACCAGAGCGAGCGATAATGTGTGCCGTTGACCTTCACTGCGGTGTCCTCCGTTGATGGCTGGCCCAGCGCCGCGGCTGATGCCGTCCTAGCGCATTGGCGGTAAAGTGCAATCCTCTTGCGCAGCTAGCCGCCGCGCAACCTCTGCATGAGGTAGATTTCATTCTGGGGCCGGAGCGGTTCATCAAGACTGGCAGCAATGATCCGGCCGTCCACAGCAACGGATACGCCTGCGTCGAGAGCCGGTGCAAGTGCGGGATAGGCAGATTTGAGCGCTGCGATCATCCCGCCGATTGTGGCGGCCTGAACCTCCACTGCGTCCTGCCCATCTGCAAACCGTCGCAGGCCCGACCAGAGGTGTACGGTCAGGCGCGGTGTGCCCGCGCCCTGACCTGTGGTGCTGTACTCAGGTGCCATTGCGGCGCCTCAGCCCGTCTTGGCGCGCTGCTGATCCAGGGCGGCCAGAATGCGCGGTGGCGACATCGGCAGCGCATACAACCGCACCCCCGCCGCCGCAGAGACTGCATTGGCGATGGCCGCGAGAGGCGGACAGATCGAGGTTTCGCCGACACCGCGCACGCCAAAGGGATGACCGGGGTTCGGCACCTCGACAATCACCGTGTCGATCATTGGCAGGTCCGAGGCGACGGGGATCCGATAGTCGAGGAATACTGCATTCTGCAACCGCCCGTCCTCGCCGTAGATATATTCCTCATTCAGCGCCCAGCCGATGCCCTGTGCGGCACCGCCCTGAAACTGACCTTCGACATAGGTGGGATGGATCGCCTTGCCCGCATCCTGAATGACCGTATAGCGCGTCACAGCGGTCTTGCCGGTTTCGGGATCCACCTCCGCATCGACGATATGGGTGGCAAAGGAGACGCCGGCCCCTTCGGGCGTCGCCTCGAAATGGCCCGAGATCGGTCCACCGGTCTTGCCCATGTCGCGGGTAATCTCCGCCAGCGGCATCGGGTCGAAGTTGCCCGCATTGGGACCGGAGGGCACGGCATGGCCGTCCTCCCATTTCACAGCATCCTCGGGGATACCCCATTTGGCAGCGGCACGTTTGCTGAGCTTGGCCACGGCATCCTCTGCCGCCTTGATCGTGGCAAGGCCGCTGGCATAGGTCACCCGGCTGCCGTGGGAGACGTCGTTATAACCAAGCGTGGCAGTATCGGCGATGGTGACGCGGATGCTCTCATAGGGAATGCCCAGAACCTCTGCCGCCATCAGTGCCATGGAGGCGCGGGAGCCGCCGATATCGGGCGTGCCAACAGAAATCTGACAGGTGCCATCCTCTGACAGCGACAATGACACCGAGGTTTCGCCACCATGGTTGAACCAGAAGCCGCAGGAGATCCCGCGCCCCTGACCGGGTTTCAGCGGGGCACTGTAGTGGGGATGCGCCTTGGCAGCCTCGAGCGTTTCCACCAGACCAATGCGTTCGAACTTTGGCCCGTAGGAGGCTTTGGTGCCCTCGCGCGCGGCATTTTTCAGGCGCACTTCGATCGGGTCGAGATCCAGTTTGCGGCAGAGCTCGTCAATCACGGATTCCACCGCGTAGGCCGCCATCGGCGAGCCGGGCGCGCGATAGGCCGCCTGTTTGGGGCGGTTGCTCATGACGTCATAGCCAATCTGCTGGACGTTCTTCAGATCATAGGGCGCAAAGGCACACATTGCGGTCATATCCGCAGGCGCACCCGGAAAGGCACCGCCCTGTAGGCGGAAGGTGCCCTGTGCTGCGGTGATGATACCGTCTGCGGTCATGCCGATCTTGATATCCATTGAGGTCGAGGCGGTGGGGCCGGTGGCGCGGAACACCTCGGGGCGGCTCATCACCAGTTTGACCGGGCGATTGGACTTGCGCGACAGGGCCAGTGCGACAGGTTCGATGAACACCGTGGTCTTGCCGCCAAAACCGCCGCCGATTTCCGAGGCGGTGACGCGCAGCTGCGATGTCTCAATCCCCAACAGCGCCGCGCAGTTCTTCTGCACATACCAGTGGCCCTGCGTACAGCACCACAGTTCACCCTTGCCGTCCTGTCCCAGCTGGGCAAGGCAGGCATGGGGTTCGATATAGCCCTGATGCGTGGCCTCGGTGACGAAATGCTCCTCGACCACCAGATCGGCCTTGGCAAAGCCCGCCTCGACATCGCCATGGCCGCTTTCGTGGTAGCGCACCACGTTTGGGTGCATCCCCTCCGGCACAGAGTAATCGGCAGCGCCCTCGCGGATCACCGGTGCATCCTTGGCCATTGCCTTATCGACATCGGTCACATGGGGCAGCACCTCATACTCGACCTCGATCAGCTTCAGCGCATCACGTGCGGCGAGGGCCGAGGTGGCCGCCACAGCCGCGATGGCATGGCCATCATAGAGCGCGGTATCGCCCGCCATCACGTTTTCCAGCACATTCCATTGTTCGCCTTCCAGCCCCGGCGCCGGTTTGATGGCGTCCGAGAAATCGGCACGGGTGACGATCGCCTTCACATCGCTCAGCGCCTCGGCCTTGCTGGTGTTGATATGTTTGATCCGGGCATGGGCGTGAGGGCTGCGCAGGATGGCCCCGAAGAGCATTCCCGGTGCCGTGATATCGGCGCCAAAGCGCGCCTTGCCCGTGACCTTGTCCAGACCATCGGGGCGGTTGGGACGGGTGCCCACCTGGGTGAAATCGGTCTTGCGTTGATCCAGAGCCATTATGATGCCTCCCGCATCTCTGCCGCCGCGTCCATGACGGCGCGAATGATCTTGTCATAGCCGGTACAGCGGCACAGATTGCCCGCCAGCCAATAGCGCACTTCGGTCTCGCTGGGGGCCGGGTTCTTCTCCAGCAGCGCCTTGGCCGCGACCAGAATGCCCGGCGTGCAGATACCGCATTGCAGCGCGGCGTGGTCGATGAACTTCTGTTGCAGCGGATGCAGTGTTTCGCCAGCAGCGATGCCTTCGACGGTGGCGATTTCCTGGCCTGCGGCTTCGACGCCGAGCACCAGACAGGAACAGACCAGCCGCCCGTTGAGAGTGATCGAACAGGCGCCACAGTCGCCGGTGCCGCAGCCTTCCTTGGCACCGGTGAGGTTCAAACGGTCGCGCAGCACATCAAGCAGCGTTTCGCGCGGATCGCAGAGGTAATCGACGGCATCGCCGTTGACGGTGGCCGAGACGTGGATCTTCGTGCTCATGCTTTGTCTCCCTTGGCGCGGGCATAGGCGGTTTCTGCGGCGCGGCGGGCCATCACGCCCGCCACCTGCGTGCGAAAGGCAATGGTGCCGCGTTTGTCGGTGATCGGTGAGCAGGCATCAGAGGCAGCGGTGGCCAGTCGCCCCAAGGCCGCGTCGTCCAGCCTGGAGCCGATCAGGGCATCGGCACAGGCCTGCACCAGCAGTACCGTGGGTGCGACAGCTCCGAGGGCAACGCGGGCATCCGCGACGGTGTCGCCCTCCAGCCGAAGCCAGACACCACAGCCGACCACGGCGATGTCCATCTCGGTTCGCGGGATAAACCGCAGATAGGCGTCGCCCTGACCGGGCACGGCGGGCGGCAGATGCACCGCCGTGATCAACTCGCCGGGCTTCAGCGTGGTCTTGCCGGGAGCTGCCGGAATATCCACGACCGCGGCGCGGCGATTGCCGTCAGGTCCGGTGATGCTGACCGATGCACCTGCCGCAACCATAGCCGGCACGCTGTCGGCGGCAGGGGAGGCATTGCAGAGGTTACCGACAAGCGTGGCCCGGCCCTGCACCTGGGTGGATCCGATCAGGTCCATCGCCTCGACCACGCCCGGCCATGCGGCCGACAGGTCATCATGTTCGGACATTTCGGCTCCGGCCACCGCGGCGCCGATGGTCCAGCTGCCATCGCTTTCCTTGCGGATGTCGCGGACGCCATCAATCGCCTTGATGTCGATCAACGTATCCGGCGTGACGATATCGGCGCGCATCTGCACCAGCACATCGGTGCCGCCGGCCAGAACACGGGTAACCCCCGATGCTGAAGCCGCCAGCTCCGCCGCTTCGGCAAAGCTGATTGGTCGGTGATAGTTCATTGGGACTGTCCTTTTGCTGGCCTGCTGCAGGTGGCTGATGGGTGGGTCCGGATGTCCGGGGCATGGAATGCGCTGCGGGCTGTCTCGACGCATATGCCTGGCCGCGGGCCAAGGCGGTGCGCTTTTCGGTATCTTGCGTCCTTGCGCAGTCTTCGGCAAGCCGCCATCGCAGCCGGTTTCGGACATAGGCGTGAAATCTCACGCTCGCAAAGCACAATCGGCAGTGATGTTCACATACCGCACCGGGCAACGACCGAGGGCGCGCTCAGGTGGCAGGGGCCCATAAACGGGGAGGGTATTACGCTTTTGCCCCTTGCGGTGTCGGATCCAGTCTTTTATGGCGGCGGCAATTCCAGAAATATTCTAGAAAATATCGCCATCAAAGGGGTTTGAATGGCGAAGTTGGGTTGCGCATGGGTGTGACAATCTGCCACAGTGCGCCGAATCCAATGGATGTGGATGCGGGGGAATATTCCGGGATTGGTATCAGATACGCTGAAACCTCGTGCCTGCGGGGCCACGGGCAGATCGTAAGCCTTGACTTGGTCTGATGCGCCTGAAACGCTTTAACCGCTGGACCTGCCGGAAATTGTTGCCAGAACGCGCGACAAAACACACCTGGCGTCTACATGTCCCCAAGGGTTCAACGACCCCAGCCGCGCCGTGTGCGGCTCTACGGTTTCGAAGACAAAAACGTGGGAGAACACTACATATGACCAACACCAAGCTGGCCGTTAGCGCCCTTGTGGCTACCGCCTTCATGGCACCTGCCGCGATGGCAGAAGAATTCATCACAATCGGTACCGGCGGTGTGACCGGCGTGTACTACCCGACCGGTGGCGCGATCTGCCGTCTGGTCAACAAGACCCGCAAAGAGCACGGTATCCGCTGCTCCGTGGAATCCACCGGTGGCTCCGTCTACAACATCAACACCATCCGTGATGGTGAGCTGGAATTCGGTGTGGCGCAGTCCGACTGGCAGTACCACGCCTATAACGGCACCTCCAAATTCGAAGAGCAGGGCGCCTTTGAAGGTCTGCGTGCCGTGTTCTCCGTTCACCCGGAGCCCTTTACCGTTGTGGCGCGTGCCGATGCCGGCATCACCAATTTCGACGACCTCCAGGGCAAGCGCGTCAACATCGGCAACCCCGGTTCCGGTCAGCGCGGCACCATGGAAGTGCTGCTGGAAGCCAAAGGCTGGGGCATGGACAGCTTTGCGCTGGCAACCGAGCTGAAGGCCGCCGAACAGTCCGCAGCGCTCTGCGACAACCAGATCGACGCCATGGTCTACACCGTTGGCCACCCCTCCGGCTCGATCCAGGAAGCCACCACCGCCTGCGACTCCGTCCTGGTGACCGTGGATGGCGAAGCGGTTGAAAAGCTGATCGCTGACAACTCCTTCTACCGGACTGCAACCATTCCCGGCGGCATGTACCGTGGCTCCGACGCGGATGTGAGCACATTCGGCGTTGGCGCGACCTTCGTGACCTCTGATCAGGTCTCGGACGAGGCGGTCTACACCGTGGTAAAAGCGGTCTTTGAAAACTTCGAAGACTTCAAAAAACTGCACCCGGCCTTCGCCAACCTGAAGCCTGAGGAAATGGCGACTGCGGGCCTGTCCGCACCGCTGCATCCCGGCGCGGCGAAGTACTACAAAGAACAGGGCTGGGTTGAATAACCAGACCGATTGATCGAACGGGGCGCCATGGCGCCCCGTTTTGCACCTGCGGTCTCCACGTCCGCTGACCGGGGTGTCAAGAACAAGTGGAGCAGTACCTGCACCCAAGCGGTACGAGCTTTCGAGGGGAACCATCATGACAAGTGAAACACAGGGCAAAGGTCCGCTGTCGGAGGAAGAGCTTCAGGCTCTTGTTGCCTCATCAGACTCCGGCGCCCGCAACCCGATTGGCAGCGTAGGGCTGTTCCTGGCCATTGTGGCCTGCATCTGGTCGGTCTTTCAGGTGCTGCTGGCCTCTCCGGTTGCCAATCTCGTGCTACCGGGCAGCGTCGTAAACAATGCGCGCCAGATCCATCTGGCCTTTGCCATTTTTCTCGCCTATGCGGCCTATCCCGCGCTGAAGAGCAGCCCGACGGACCGGATCCCGGTTCAGGACTGGATCCTGGCGCTGATGGGCACATTTACCGCACTTTATGGCTATATCTTCTACGAGAAGATCGTGAATGCCGGTGGCAAGGGTGATGACATCGACACGGTCTTTGCTGCGATCGGTCTTGTGCTGCTGTTTGAGGGCGCGCGCCGCGCCCTTGGCCCGGCGATGGCAATCGTGGCTTCTGTGTTCCTGCTGTATGTTTTCTTCGGCTCATCCGAGCTGGTCCCCGATGTGATCCGCTGGAAAGGCGCATCGCTGGACCGCGCGATGGAGCAGATGTGGATCACCTCGGAAGGTGTGTTTGGCATCGCGCTGGGGGTGTCGACGAAATTCGTGTTTCTCTTCGTGCTGTTCGGTGCACTTCTGGATAAGGCGGGTGCCGGCAATTACTTTATCAAGATGGCCTTTGGCGCGCTTGGTCACCTGCGCGGTGGCCCGGCAAAGGCGGCGGTGGTCGGCTCGGCCGCAACCGGTCTGATCTCCGGCTCCTCGATTGCCAATGTCGTGACCACCGGCACCTTTACCATTCCGCTGATGAAGCGGGTTGGCTTCACCTCGGAGCAGGCCGGTTCGGTAGAGGTTGCCTCCTCTGTCAATGGCCAGATCATGCCGCCGGTTATGGGCGCGGCTGCGTTTCTCATGGTGGAATATGTCGGTATTTCTTATGTCGAGGTGATCACCCATGCGTTCCTGCCGGCGACGATCTCCTATATCGCGCTGATCTACATCGTGCATCTGGAAGCCGTAAAGCGGAAGATGCCGACCCTGGGCAACCGCGAAGTAAACCTGATGCGCACGGCGCTGGGTATGCTGAGCTTCTTCCTGGTGTTTGCGGGGCTGTGCTATGGCACCCAATTCCCGGTTGATGCGATCGAAGCCGTCGCACCAAGCGCAGCCGGCCTGATCATCACCTGTCTGGTTGCATTGGTCTATGTCGCGCTGGTCTATATGGCAGCGCAGGTTCCCGACCTTGAACCCGATGATCCCAACGCCAAGGACATCGAACTGCCCGAGGTTGGCGAGATCTACAAGGCCGGTCTGCATTACCTGCTGCCGATCATCGTGCTGGTCTACTTCCTGATGATCGAACAGAAATCGCCGGGCCTGTCGGCTTTCTGGGCGACCGCCTTGCTATTCGTGATCCTGCTCACCCAGAAACCGCTTAAGGCGCTGTTCCGCGGGCAGAGCAACCTGCTGCACAACTTCATGGATGGGCTCAACGACCTGTGGCACGGCATGGTGGATGGTGCGCGCAACATGATCGGCATCGCGCTGGCAACAGCAACAGCCGGCGTGATCGTAGGCACGGTGACCCTCACCGGTGTTGGTCAGGTCATGGCCGATCTGGTTGAGTTCCTGTCGGGCGGCAACCTGATCCTGATGCTGGTGATGGTAGGGCTGTTGTCCCTGATCCTCGGCATGGGTCTGCCCACGACGGCGAACTACATCGTTGTCAGCTCGCTGATGGCGGGCGTTGTGGTAGAACTGGGGGCGCAATCCGGTCTGATCGTGCCGCTGATCGCGGTGCATCTATTTGTGTTCTACTTCGGCATCATGGCGGATGTGACACCGCCTGTGGGCCTTGCGAGCTTTGCCGCGGCGGCTGTCTCCGGGGGCGATGCGATCCGTACCGGCTTCATCGCCTTCTTCTACAGCCTGCGCACCGTGGCGCTGCCGTTTGTGTTCATCTTCAACACCGATCTTCTGCTGATTGATGTCACCTGGGCCGAGGGGATACTGGTTGCGGTGACCGCCACCATTGCAATCCTTGTCTTTACTGCCGGCACCATGGGATATTTCCTGACCCGCAGCCGGATCTATGAAAGCGTGGCGCTGGTGGCGATTGCCTTTGCAATCTTCCGTCCCGGCTTCTTCATGGATTACATCCAGCCGCCGTTCACGCAGGTGGAGCCGGCCGAGCTGGTCACCGCGCTCGACGTTGTCCCCGAAGGCACCGAAGTGCGCGTGAAAGTGGCGGGTCCCGATTTCGACACTGGCGAGATGACCGAAACCACTTTGGTTCTGACAGTCGGCGCAGAGGGCGGGCAGACAAGCCTCGATCAGTTCGGACTGCTGCCGCTGGAAGAAGACGGCATTGTCAAACTGGAAGAGCCGATGTTCGGTACCCCGGCGCAGCCGATGCTGGACGGGTTTGATTTCTATCTGGATGACCCGGTATCCTTGACCTCGGTGCAGGTGCCGTCGGATCAGCTGCCCAAGGAGCTGATCTTTATCCCGGCGCTGCTGCTGCTGGGGCTTGTTGCCCTGATGCAGACGGGCCGTGCCCGCAAAGAGGAGGCAATGGCATGAGTAAATCTGTTCTCTGCGCGCTGGAACTGAACGGCGACACGACGGACCGCAAGGTGCTGGCAGAGGCGGCCCGACTGGCCGATCTGGATGGCGCGCAGCTGGATGTCGTCAATGTGCTGCCCGATTTTGGCGAAAGCTGGGTATCGGGGTTCTTCGAAGAGCACCACCATGAACGCGCGGTAAAGGAAACTGCAGATCATCTGGGCAAGCTCTGCGAGGAGGTCCTCGGCGCCGAACGCAACGCCAAGGTGCGGCATCTGGTGGCCACCGGCAAAGCCTATCAGGAAATCCTGAAGGTCGCGGACAAGGCGGGAACCGATCTGATCGTGATCGGCGCGCATAAGCCGGAGCTGTCGGATTATCTGCTGGGACCCAATGCGGCGCGGGTGATCCGCCATTCCACCTGTTCGGTCTATGTGGTGCGCTGATCCGCAGGCATTCTAACCGCATATCTCCGTATTTAAGGGGCGCCCGATCGGGCGCCCCTTTTTCCGTCGCCCATGCGCCCGGTCTGCCTTTAGTCGGGAGGCGGCGCGTAACCTGTCATCTCCAGATATCCCTTACCGCTGTGGCTGCCGGTGATCCGCACCGGTCCCTCCCAATAGGGAAAGGACATCGCCATCCAGGCCTGCGGATTCAGCGCGGTGACTTCGATATCGAGGCCGCGTTCGGGCAGGCGCAGGTTCCACTCCGTTGGGACCGCGCGACCGGCAACCTGTGTCAGCCCGCGCGGCGTTGCCTGAAGATGCCCTGGCTCCAGCGGAGAGGGCGTGCCATCGGCTGCGATCCATGTGCCTGAGGTGAACAGGCTGCTTCCCCGCAACTGAAACCCCATCAGCTTTTCGCCACTATCAAAGCGCAGCGAAAACCAGTCCCAGCCGCTCTGATCCTCAGACAGGGGCTGGCTTGACCATTCACGGTCCAGCCAGCCTTCTCCGGTCACCTGCACCGGGCCGCCGGGCAGCTGCAATGTGCCGCTCAGCTGATAGTGCGGCTGGGAATAATAGTAGCTGGCCTGTCCATCCGCTGATTTCACCGAATAGCCGCCATCCCCCTGCAAGACCAAGGGACCATTGGCTGTGAGAGAGAGATCATAGCGAAAATCCTGCCCGGTCGCGCGCAGGCTCAGCGCGTCCAGACCGGCATCGCGGCCGCGCATGAACCAATCGTCGATATAGGCCTCAAACGGAGCGGTGGTGACACCGGCCTGCCCAATGCCACCCCGCGCCAGCCGTTCGGCGTGAAAATGGGCGTCGGGCGTCGTCAGACCGGCGTGCCCCATCCAGATCTGGGGGTCTTCCCAGGCGGATGCGGTCGGCATCGAACGGGCATCACCCGGTTGCAGGGCAGACCGGAACAGCGTCCACTGAACCCCGTAGTCACGCCCGTCATCTCCGGTCAGATTGGCGGTCAGATACCACCACTCGATGCGGAACTCGGGGTGGGCGCCGTGATCACGCGGAAAAATCAGCTGGGTGCCGCGTGCAGGTACTGCAAACCCGTCCACCTCGGTTCCGAGCCCGGCATACCCCTGCGCCGTAGCCGGACCGGCAAGCCGGATGACCAGCACCAGCACCGCGACAAGGCCGCAGAAAATCGCTTGGAGAGCAGGCTTAACGTTCATTGGCAAAGACCCTCAGCAGATCGGCGGGTTTCAGCTTTGACAGCCGCCGTGCCGGCAGGGCCGCCGCCAGCGCGGCCGCCGCCAGCGCCATCAGGAACAGCCTTAGCCAGTCCAGCGGAAACAGAAACATCGGCAGGCGCCAGCCGAAGGCTTCGACATTGACAACCGCGAGCAATGCCCAGCCCAGCAGCAGGCCGAGAGGCAGGGCAAGCAGGGCCGTCAGCCCCGCCAGGATCACGCTGCGTAGAAGTTCATATCTGGCCAGTTGACGGCGTGTCAGCCCCATCGCCCAGATCGGCGCCAGCTGCGGCAGACGTTGGCTCCAGAGCGTCAGCAGGCTGGTCAGCATTGCAAAGCCAGCGACGCCGAAAGTCAGCAGGTTCAGCGCTCCGGTCACGACAAAAGTACGGTCAAAAATCGCCAGCGACTGCCGTTTAAGCGCGCTCTGGTCGATGAAGGCACTGGACGGCAGATCGAAATCCTGTTGCAGCTGACGGCGCAGGCGCGCCACGTCCTCAACCGGCAGACGCAGGCCAAAACGGCGGTTCTCGATCAGCGGGCGATGCTCCAGCAGGGTGGCGAGACCGACAATCGCCTGCGGGTTGGGGTTGCCATAGTCGGAATAGACGCCTGCTATCCGCATGTGCCATTCCGGTGCAATCTGCAGCAGATCTCCGGTTTCCAGGTCGCCACGGCGCGCCAGCTGTTCGTTGATCAGCGCACCGCTGCCGTCGGCCACCTGCTGCCAGACGGTTGCGTCGGCCTGCAACAGCGGCCAGTTGTCGCGATAGGTGGCATCATCGACCACACCGTAAACGTCCATCGGGGCGCCGCTGTAGCGCTCATCACTGTGGCGGATGGGCAGGGCGCGGATGCCCCTCTCCGTCAGCCAGGGCAGCACCTCATCGGCCATCTCGTCGCGCGGAAGCGTCATATAGAGCTCCGAGGCCAGCCGTTGATCCAACCAGCCAAGGAAGGTGAGGCGAAAGCTGGAAACCATTGTGCCAACACCGATATTTGTCGCCAGCGCCAGAAGGAGTGCCATCAGCGCCAGCGACAGACCCGGCAGCTGCGCGCGCATGTCCGCCCATAACCAGAGCGTCACCGGGCCACGCGCCATTCGGGTTCCGACCAAGGCCAGCCGCGATAGCCCCAGCGGCAGCAGCAGCGCGGCCCCCAGCATCAGGCAGCCGAGAAAGACAAAGCCAGCCAGCAGCCCGTCGAACAGCACCGGTATTGCTGCCGCCGCCAGCACCATCAGCGCACCGGTCGCAGCAGAGAGCCGATGGCCACGCAGCGCCTGCTGACCGCGGGCGGTTGCCGCTGGCGCTGCGAGAATGGGCAATCGTGACAGGCTGTACCAGCTTTGACCACCGGCCAGCATCATGCCCGCCAAGGCCATCGCAAGGCCAGAAAGCACCCAACCCGGACGCAGGTTCAGACTGCCATCGACCGAGGCGCCATACAGCCCCGAAAGGGTTGCGCTGACACCGGGAAGGAGAGCCGCCGCGATCAGATAGCCAAGGATCAGGCCAAGCAACGCCGCCACAAGCGTGATTGCCAATAGTTCAGCAAAAACAAGCCAGACCAGAGTGTTGAGCGGTAACCCTAAACTGCGCAGGCTGCGGAACATGCCGCGTCTCTGCTCAATCCCCAATGCGATGGTGCCCTGCACGATGAACAGGCCCACCGCAAAGGACAGCAGCCCAAAGGCGGTGAGGTTGAGGTGAAAACTGCGGGTGAGCTGCGCCGTATCCGCGCCGGTTGATGCGCTCTGCAAACGCAGGTCAGGCACCAGTTCGCCCAGCGATCTGAGCCCGCTGGGTTGCGCATCCAGCACCATCAGGCGGCTGATCGCATCCGGTCGCGCGAGCAGTCGCGCCGCAGTCGCTATGTCACTGATCAAAACGTCTCGGGGAACCGCTGTGCTGCGCGTTGTCGGAGGCAGATCAAGATCGAGGTCGATCACATCCGTCTCGGGGTGCAAGAACAGGTGACCAGGTGCCAGCAGCAGATCCGCCGGGGAAAGCGCCACAGATGTGTTGCCGTCGGATTCCGTCGCAGTTCCGGCTTCGCTCAGCCGTTCCATCATCGGATGCGAGAGGATATCAATGCCCACCATCTGAAGACGCCTTCGGCCGGAGCCTGTTTGTTGGTTTGTGAGGTCACCGATCAGTATCGGCGAGAGCTGCCAACCTTCACGTCGCAGCGCAACATATTGGGAAATATTAATATCTCCCTCTGGGTTTACGAGATAGCTTTGTCCGGACGGGGAGATGCTCTCTGCGGCTTCGGCATAGCTTGCACGCGCCTCGGCATTGATCGCCTGCACCGCAGACCAGAGCGCGGTGGCCAGCGCGAGACCGGTGATCAGCATGGCCAATTGTAGCGGGTGCTGGCGCCAGTGAGACTGAATCGCGGAGAATGCAGCCGCTCTCATGTCCCGGCCTCACGCAGGCGGCCATTGCTGAGGTGGATTTGCCTGTCTAGCAAGCCCGCAATGGCCTGCGAATGGGTCACGAGCAGCAGCGCCGCGCCAGTTTCCCGCACCAGTTCCAGCATCAGCTCCATGACCGAAGCACTTGACGTTTCGTCCAGATTACCGGTCGGCTCATCCGCCAGCAGCAGCTTTGGGCGCAGCGCCAGCGCGCGGGCAATAGCGACCCGCTGCTGCTGTCCGCCAGACAGCTGTTCGGGGTAGCGCCCCTCTAGTTCGCCCAGCCCCAGCCGACGGGTCAATGCCTCGATCCAACGGGCATCAACCGTGTCGGCCAGCCGGGCATGCAGGCTGATGTTCTGACCAACGGTCAGGGCCGGGATCAGGTTGAACTGCTGAAACACCAGGGACACATGCCGTCGCCGCAGCGCCGCGCGCCCGGTGTCATCCAGCTCGGCGAGGGACATATCATCCACCACTATGCGGCCGCGGTCGAACTGATCCAGCGCGGCCGCCAGATGCAGCAACGTGCTTTTGCCGGATCCGCTGTCTCCGGTGAGTGCGAGGCTGCACCCGGCCGCCAGATCCAGCGAGACACGGTCCAAAACCGGAACAGCGCCGGACGGCCCCGAATAGGACTTGCTGACCTCCTCAATGATTAGCATCGACGTATAACCCCTTACGGCTGTTATGGTTTGTCCGACTGCGCCGCGATACATCCGGCGACCAGACAGGCTGATCTTGCAGGCTGACCTTTCCGGGGATCCCGGCCCAAGACAACAGATAACATTGACGCGCCCTGATGTAGGCCCCATTTGAAGCTTGCCCATGCAATAATGGGGTTGGGCTCAACAAAGGCTACGCCATGTCGCTGTTCTCACTGCCATTCCGCTGGTCATCGCGAGGTCTGGCACCTGCCATTCTGGCCGCTCTGGCAGCGGTCCCGCTGACGGAGGTCGCCGTGGCGCAAACGGCGTCCGGCAGCCGCGAAGCGCTCTGCCGCAGCCGGGCGGAGGCCTACGTCGGCGCGCCGCGCAGTGATGCCCATGACGGTCTGCGGCTGGGCAATGATCGCGCCGGGATCACTTTCTCCGGGACAGTTCGGATCGGGATCAGTGTGCAGGAGGGCAAGCTGCGCCGCGCGAGATCACGCAGCGGTTCCGAAGCCGAGGACCGCGATGATTACTTCAACACGCCCGAGGCGCAGCGCAAGCGGCTGGTCAAACAGTACTATCGCGATTGCATGTCGCAGCGCTGATTTCGTAGACTGCGCCAAAATCGGAGCCGTGAGCCGAGCCGATCGCGGCTGATCGACAGATCTATCGGCGCAAGGCCAACGAATGAGGGCAGGGACATGACACTCATCCAGCAGCTGCTGCTCGGCAGCCTGTACCTCGGGATCTGCCTTGTCGTGGAGGCTGGGTTGCTGGTGTTCTGCATCCATGTTCTGCGCAGACGGCTTGGCGTGCTGCAACGTGGGCGGCGCTTTGTGCAGATGAGCGCAGTGCTGGCGGTTGCCATCGGGCTGATCGTCTTTGCCCATACGCTGCAGGTCTGGATCTGGGCCACGGCGCTGATTTTCTCTGGTGCCATAGGCGACTGGAATACTGCGATTTATTTCTCGCTCGCGACCTATACCACGCTCGGCTACGGCGATATCGTCCTTGGCGAGGGGATGCGGATCTTTGCGGCCTTCGGCGCAGTTACCGGGCTCTTTGCCTTTGGCATCAGCACGGCGTTTCTGGTGGCTGCATTGCGAGAGGTGTTTCTGCTGGAAGATACCGCGCCGGTGAGAGTACGCTGACCCGTCACCTCGGGCGTGGTGCCCTACAGGATTGGCGCCAGCAGGCGCGCGACAGGCGCACCAAAGCGGATGGTCATCGGTTGCGCGTCCAGATCCGTCTCCAGCAGCGTTGACGATGCCATGTCCTCATCCAGCATCTGCGCCACCTGTTCTGCCGTTTCCGCATCAAAGCACAGCGCCATACTCTCAAAATTCAGCCGGAAAGAACGGTTGTCGAGGTTCATCGTGCCCACCGCCGCAATGGTATCATCCACGACAAAAACCTTCTGGTGCACAAATCCGGCCTGATACCGATAGATTTTGACACCAACCTCGCGCAGGTCGTCAAAATAAGCGTAGGCAGCCAGCCAGGGTGCGTAATGATCCGCAGTCTCGGGCAACAGGATGCGCACATCGACCCCGCGCATGGCGGCGTTCTTCAACGCAGCCACAACATCCTGATCCGGCACGAAATAAGGCGAGGCAAGCCAGATCCGGGAATGCGCTGCGGAGATGGCAGAGAAATAAAGCATCGAGCCGTTGATCGTACTGTCTCCCGGCCCGGTTTCGACCACCAGCGCGGGTTTGCCTGTGCCCTCAACCGGGGCGCAGTCCCAGGTCAGCAGGTCAAGGATCGGATCCTCGGTCAACCAGAACCAATCCTCCGCATAGCCCAGCTGTAGCTGCTGCACGACCGGACCGGTCAACCGCACCTGCGTATCGCGCCAAGCGCCAAAGGCCGGGTCGCGCCCCATGTATTCATCGCCGATATTCATTCCGCCCGTAAAGCCGACACGCCCGTCGACGATGACCGTCTTGCGATGGTTCCTGAAGTTCAGGTGAAACCGATGTTTCGGGCCGGGGCGGGTGCTGGGGTCAACCTGATTGACACCTGCCGCCTCCAACGCCTCGCGGTATCGGTTTGACAGCCCGTGACTGCCTACCGCATCCGTCATGAACCAGACAGCAACGCCGCGCGCGCGTGCGTCAAGCAAGGCGGTCTTGAACCGCTGTCCGATCTTGTCATTGCGCACGATGTAGAAATGGACCAGAACGTAATCCTCTGCCGCATCAATGGCCTCGATAATCGCATCGGCGATTTCAGCGCCGTTTTTGAGCAGCTCAAACCCGTTGCCCCGGCAAACCGGATAACCGGCCAGCCGTTCGAAGGGGGCCTGGTTCGCGGCCAGTTGATCGCGGTCCTGTGTGTGAAGATCTGAGTAGACGCGCAGCGCGTTCAGGACCCGCTCCGCCTCGCGCCGGGTGGCGCGATACCTCGAAAACCGGCGTTGCCCGAAAAACAGATAGAGCGGCAGCGCCACCAGCGGAGCGGACAGCAAAAATACCACCCAGCCGATAGCCCCTTGCGGCGTGCGGGCGGTGCGGGCCGCCTTCAGAGAGGCCAGACCCGCAAGCACCCACATCATCAGTACAGCCGATGTGCTTATCGCAATCCAGGCCATCGCCGCGCTCCCTGTCGCATATCTTCTGGCCAAACCTACATCCGGCGGATGGGCTTGGCTATATCTCCCTGAAAGGGCTGGTTTTTCGAAGCGAGCTATGAGACCGTCAGGCCATGAGCATGCGACCCTATGTGAAACCCGGCGCCTATGCGTTGTATCTGGCCGCCAAGCGGTTCAACGACAAGAACGGCTGGGTGCTGAGCAGCCATATCGCCATGTCGCTGATGCTCGCCTTGTTTCCCTTTATCCTTTTTACCGTGGCGCTCACCGGTGCGGTGGCGGGGTCACTGTCGGGCGGGGTTGATCTGGAAAACCTGGTCGAACTGGTCTTTGGCTCCTGGCCGGAAAGCGTCTCGGATCCCATCGTGCGGGAGGTCTATTCGGTGCTTGCCACATCTTCCACCGGGGTGGTCACGCTGGGTGGTGTCATCGCTATCTACTTTGCCTCCAATGGAGTGGATGCGGTGCGTCTGGCAATGGTGCAGGCCTATCATGAACGCGATACCAGGCCGTTCTGGAAGACCCGGGGCCTGTGCATTGGTCTGGTGATCCTGGGGGGCGCGGGCATTATGGCGGCGGCGGTATTTGAGCTGATCCTACCGCTTTATGCGCGACATCTGGCCAGTTTCTTCCCGCAAGTCCCGCTGAGAGGCAACTGGGAGGGCGGTCTGAACGGGGTTCTGGTTGCGGTGATCCCGCTCGTTGCTGTGTTTGCCTTCCACATGCTGCTGCCGGCGAAGCGTCACCGGCTCTCCCAGGTGCTGCCGGGGGTGCTGCTGACAGTGGTGCTGTGGTGGGCGGCCGGCCTCGCCTTTGCCATCTACATCAGCAGTTTTGCGGCCTATTCGGCCACCTATGCAGGGCTGGCGGGGGCTATGGCGGCTCTGATCTTTCTCTATCTGAACTCAGCCATTCTGATCCTTGGCGCGGAACTCAACGGGGTGCTGCTGCATCCAACCTCCTGACCTGTCGCAGGCGTTTGCAACAGTCCGAGTGCACCGGGCCGTGCCTGAAGTGTAATTGTTTCGAAAATAGCAACAATAAGGCAGTTCTGCCACAATTGAGCCACGATTCTGGCCCAGTGGCCGGTCTATTCTTCGATGAGAACAGCCTGAACGCTCATATGGTACGAGGAACTGATGCGTCTTTTGCAAAGCAAACTTCCGCCCCGCCAATTGGTGCAACGCCTGCTGAAACAGCCTGTCGCAGCGCCTCATCGCATCGAGAAGGACAGCCCGCGCGTGACGCTGCGCGCTGAAGGCACCTCACTGGAAACCATCGCCTTGCAGGCGCTGGCGCTGCGGTCGTTTTCCAGCACCGCTCAGCGCGGCAGCTGATCGCCCAGACCTGAAAGCCGGGGCAGGGCGGCGGTTGCCATGCGCCCGGCCACAGCCCGGTTAGAGATCAATCGTCAGACGCATCCGAAGGCTCACCGCGAAACCCGGTTGCAACCACGAATTTTTCCGAACTGTCCGAACGTGACGATGGCGGTTTGACGTGGAAAACCTTGGTGAATTTCTGCTTCAGCAGCTTTTGCAGATCACCCTCGGCCCCGCCGGCCAATACCTTGGCCACGAAGGTACCGCCCTCTTCCAGAACGTCGAAGGCAAAATAGGCCGCGGTTTCACAAAGCGAGATAATCCGCAAATGGTCGGTCTGCTTGTGACCGGAACTGGCAGCTGCCATATCCGACATCACCACATCTGCCTTGCCACCAAGCCATTCCTTGACCTTGTCGTCGGCCCCTTCGTCCATGAAATCCAGCTGGTGGAACTCGGCACCCGCCAGCGGCTCGACCTCCTGCAGATCAACGCCGATGATGCGGCCTACCGCCTTACCCGGCTTTTCCCCCAGCGCATTGATCCGCTTCACCGCTACCTGCGCCCAGCCGCCCGGGGCGCAGCCCAGGTCGACCACCCGCGCGCCATTCACAAGGAAGCGGAATTTATCGTCGACTTCCATGATCTTATAGGCCGCGCGCCCACGGTAGCCTTCGGCCTGGGCGCGTTTCACATAAGGGTCGTTCAACTGCCGCTGCAACCAGCGGGTGGAGCTGAGTTTACGCCCACGGGCAGTCTTGACCTTGACCTTCAGGTCACGCTGTCCGCGCCCGGAGGTGTTCTTGCCAGTGGGTGTTTTTCCCGTGGGTGTCTTTGCCATATTTGCTGTTCCCTGTCGTCCGTGGCCGCATCGGGGCCAACTGTCGGACGCTCAAATCCTGTGTGTGGCCGTCAGAACGGCCCGTCTTCCAGAACGCCATCGGCGCTCATCTGTGCATAAAGCAGGCCTTCGCGCAGGCCCCGGTCCGCAACGGACAACCTGTCCGTCGGCCAGCACCGCAAGAGCGCCTGTAGAATTGCCGCCCCCGACATGATCAGCGCCTGACGGTCTTCGCCAATACGCGGGTCGCTGCGGCGCCCCTGAGGGCCGAGTTCTAAATAAGAGCGGATAACCTTGTCAATCTGATCGCTGGTCATGCGCAGCCCGTCCACCTTGGTCCGGTCATAGCGTTTCAGCCCCAGATGCGAGGCGGCAACGGTGGTGACGGTGCCAGAGGTGCCAACGATCTGAAAGCCCTGTCGGGTCTGCTCGTCCTTATAGGGCGCAAAATCGGCGAGGTTCTCTTCAAAGAACCAGCTCATCAGGGCAAAACGGGCCGCGTCATCCTCGACGTCGTGGAACTGATCGCGCAGCGTCGCGACCCCAAGTGGTACTGAGATCCAGTCAACAACCTTGGCCGCGGGAAAGGGGCTTTCAACGGGATGAAACCCTGCGTGCAGCCGCATGATGGCGGATGGCCGGTCGCGGCGCGGGATCGAGGAGATGTCGATCCAGACCAGTTCGGTGGAGCCGCCGCCAATATCGACCACCAGCAGCTGATCCGTCTTCGTCGACACCAACGGCGCGCAGGAAATCACTGCCAGACGCGCTTCTTCCTCGGGTTGAATGATCTCCAGCGTCAGACCGGTCTCGCGGCGCACCTGACGAATGAACTCTCGCGCGTTCTTCGCCCGACGACAGGCCTCGGTCGCGACCAGCCGCATCCGTTTCACCCGGTTACGTTTGAGCTTTTGCTGGCATATACGCAGAGCCTGGATGGTGCGCGCCATCGACGCGCGCGACAAGCGCCCGGTCCGCTCCAAACCGGCGCCAAGCTGCACCGATTTTGAAAAGCTGTCCACCACATGGAAGCCGCTGCCCTTGGGTTGGGCAATCAGCATCCGGCAGCTATTTGTCCCCAGATCGAGCGCCGCATAGAGCGCATCAGGATCTGGGCGGGCCGGTGCAGGGCTCTCTACCACTCGGGGAAATGCGCCCGCACCTTTGGAACGCCTGGGCGCCATGATTCACGCCCTCCGATAATCGTGTTGATCCAAGCATATGTGGGCTGACCGCCACGTGCAAGGTGGCCCGAATGCCCCGATGACGATTTGCCGATTGACGAATTGACGTTTCTTGAACGGTTTTGAGCGCTTTGCCGATCAAATTCATAAAGCTGTTGAATATTATGAGGGCGCTGCCCGGTAGCCAGCCCGGCCCGCCATTGCTATCCAGAAGCGACCCGGAAAAGGTCGCTCAGAACCAATGTCAGGTCGAAATCCGACGAACGCGCCCGGCGATGCCACACTAGAAACGCAACTACACAGACGCAAAGGAAGCTCAGGCAATGCCCGACGTCACCATCGTATATTGGCGCGACATCCCAGCACAGATCATCGTCGGCAAAGGCCGTCGCGGGGCCAAACGTCAATTGGAAGAGCGGTTTGAACAAGCCATCGACCGTGCGGCAATGAAGGTGAACGCGAAGGACGCCGACGCCTATCTCGCGGAATGGCGCAAGGCTGCGCCCTACGCCATGGATGGTGAACCGGCCGATATCGCCGAGGCCGAGGCCAAGCGTCTGGAAGCGGATTATGATCAGGACCGGCTCAAGACACTGATCGCTAACGACGGATGGGCATGAGCCTGACATCTTTTTGGGAGGCCACGATGGCTTTGTTGAACTTCAAGAAACGCGATGCTGGCGTAGCGCAGCCCAGCAGCCCCGAGGTCGAGGCCTTTCTGGAAAACTACTCGATCGAGGTGATGCCCCGTACCGCTGCCAAGGTCGAGAGCTTCCGCGATCTGCTGCCCGCAGGCACCCGCGTCTACATCGCCCATATCGAAGGTACGCCGATCGAGGAAATGGTGGAAACCGCCAAGCGGCTCAATGCCGAAGGCTACCCGGTGATGCCGCATTTTCCCGCGCGGATCATCCAGGACGAAACCACGCTGGCCGACTGGATCGCCCGCTATCAGGGGGAGGCCGATGTCAAGCAGGCGCTGTTGCTGGCCGGTGGTGTTGCCAAACCTCATGGTGCCTTTGACAGCTCCATGCAGCTCTTGGAAACCGGATTGTTCGACAAGGCCGGGTTCACCAACCTGCATGTTGCGGGCCACCCCGAAGGCAACAAGGATATCGATCCTGACGGCAGCATGAAGAACGTCTCGGATGCGCTTCTGTGGAAACAGAAATTCTCCGAACGCACCGATGCGAAGATGGCGCTGGCAACCCAGTTCGCCTTTGAGGCGAAGCCGATCATCGAATGGGCCGACAGTATCAAGGCCGCAGGCGTAGATCTGCCGATCCATATCGGCATTGCCGGCCCGGCCAAACTGCAGACGCTGATCAAATTCGCCATCGCCTGCGGTGTTGGACCGTCCCTCAAGGTGCTGCAAAAGCGCGCGATGGATGTCTCCAAGCTGCTGCTGCCCTATGAGCCGACAGATGTGATTGCCGAGCTGGCCGCCCACAAGGCCGCCAACCCCGATTTCAACATCACCAATGTGCATTTCTTCCCGCTGGGTGGCATTAAGACCAACGCCACCTGGGCCATCAACAACGGCGGCGCAGCAGCGCAGCCGGTCAATTCCCAAGGATAAAAAATGACCCGTACCGTCGTAGAATCTAAGACAAAAACCGCAATCCTGGGATTTGATGAGCCGTTCTGTGTCATCGGCGAACGGATCAACCCCACAGGCCGCAAGAAACTCGCGGCCGAGTTGGAAGCCGGCGATTTCTCCACCGTTGAACAAGACGCGATTGCGCAGGTGATGGCCGGCGCCAACATCCTCGATATCAACGCGGGCGTTGTCTACAACTCCAACCCGAACCCGAACGAGACCGAACCGCCGCTGATGACCAAGATCGTCCAGCTGGTGCAAGGTCTGACCGACACGCCGCTCTGCATCGACTCCTCGGTGCCCGGCGCGCTTGAAGCCGGTCTGCAGGCCGCCGAGGGCCGTCCGCTGCTGAACTCGGTCACCGGCGAAGAAGAGCGCCTGGAGCACGTGCTTCCCCTGGTCAAAAAGTACAACGTGCCGGTCGTGGCCATTTCCAACGACGACACCGGCATCTCCGAAGATCCCGACGTCCGCTTTGCCGTCGCCAAGAAGATCGTCGAGCGCGCCGCAGATTTCGGCATTCCTGCCCATGACATCGTGGTTGACCCGCTGGTGATGCCGATTGGCGCGATGGCGACCGCAGGCCAGCAGGTCTTTGCACTGGTTCGCCGTCTGCGTGAAGAACTGGGCGTGAACACCACCTGTGGTGCCTCGAACGTCTCCTTTGGCCTGCCGAACCGTCACGGCATCAACAATGCCTTCCTGCCGATGGCGATGGGCGCGGGGATGACCTCTGCGATCATGAACCCGGTGGCACTGCCGGTAACCCAGAAGAAGATTGCCGAAAAGAGAGCCGAAGTGGAGGCCGCCGGGATCATCCTGCCCGAGGGCATGGAAGACGAGGCCTTTGTTCAGATGTTCGGTCTTGGATCCACCAAGCCACGTCCGGGCAAGGAGATGGAAGCGATCCGCGCCGCCAACCTGTTGACCAACAACGATCCTCACGGTGGTGAATGGATCAAGGCCAACAAAGAGCCCGCAAAAGAGGGCGAGGAAAGCCGTGGTCGCGGTGGTCGCGCCGGCAGCCGTCGCCGTCGCGCCTGACACGCCGCCCATACAAGCTATAAGAGGTCAGACCACTGGTCTGGCCTCTTTTTTTTGCCTGGCAATCCAGCTGTTTCGCAAGCTGTCTGGCGCGGGGCTGCGGCGTCCCGATTGGCGCTAAAACGAGCGACCCACGGGTAAAACCATTCCTGAATGGACGCAGGCCGCTCTCTCCCGCCCCGGATTTGTCGGGATTAACCAATAATAGTGCGAGGGCGCAACAGCGTCCACTTATGGCCCTTGGACCGGCAAGCCCTTGCCACACAGCCCGCGCAACACAAGCACAGCACACAGGCGCCAGCGGCATCGTTGCATATGCGAAATATGGTGTGAGAGATGGCGCACCTGAGAGGATTCGAACCTCTGGCCTCTGCCTTCGGAGGGCAGCGCTCTATCCAGCTGAGCTACAGGTGCCTATATGCGTCGTATAGCTGCCGCGCGGTGGCTCTGCAATGGCAAAAAACATGGGAACCATAATTCAATTCAGGCGTTTGTGATCTGTATGATTATGCAGAGTATGGACATTGGACAGACTATGGTGCGCGCGGGAAACTCGCTGAATTCAGACGTCAGAGCACAGCAAAAAACCCATGTTGTCGGGCAACATGGGCTTGCAAAGGCTCGGGACACGAGAACAGGCGGGGCAGGCTGTTTAGCCGTTCCAGCTGCGGACAACACCGCAGTCCATATGAACGAAATTCGAGCCACTGTATTTGCCAACGCCACCGGCACGGCAGGCCATCGCGGCTTTCGCCATCTGCGATACGGAGCGCGAGGAGAGCCGCAGGTCAGCGGCCTGACCGCGCATGTGAAGCGAGTTCTTTGCAACCCCACGCGAGCGGCTGCGCAGCATCGCGTTGGTTTTCGGGCTGCGGTAGCCCGACAGCATCATATAGGGTTCATTCACATCAAGAAGATTGTGGGAGGCGGCCATGATGTCGATCGTGCGCAGGTCGATTTCCTTGACCTGATCGTTGCGCCAGTCGCGCATGAAGTGGTTCACTTCCTTGATCGCATCCTTGATGTATTTGCCGTCGATCCAATACACCATGTCGATCCGCTCACCGGTGCGGCCTGAGTACATCCGGATCCGCCGGATATCGCCTGCGCCGCGCAGGAAGCCCGCTGCATTGGAGAAGGTCGGAGCGGCGACCATGGTTGTTGCCGCGAACGCACCCAATAGAGCACGACGGGAGAAACCCGATTTTTCAGTTTTAGCCATTGTCACTGCGCTGTCCCGTACGCCTGATGTCTCTGCCTGTGCCCGATGTTACGGACAGGGTGTGGTCCTGTTTCCACGCGAGAACTGTATTGCACATACAGAATCGCGCGCCAAGTTTTGAATGTTGCAGCTCGACATGAACTGTGATTTTCGGCAATTTTTTGCGCAAAAGGGAAATAAATGGTTAATTTCCCCTCAATGTGTCGTGGCGATCACGGCCCGAGTGGCGGTAATTGAGACCGATAGGACGCAGGTGCCTGTTGCCTGTTTGCGCTGTTTAAAATGTGAATGGACAGCGGGGGCTGGCGTTCACCAGTATTTCATGTAGGCAACTGCAGACTGTGAAAAGCAATTCATTTGAGGACCGTACCCATATGTCGCCTGTGTTGATGACCCGTGCCATTTCGACCGTTGGCCCGACGCTGAAGGCGGGAGTTTTTGCACTTGCACTGGGCGGGGCTGCCCTTGCCATGCCCTCCGGTGCCAGGGCAGAGGTGACGGCGTTCAAACAGGCGGTTGCCGAAGCGGCCTCAGCGAGCGACCCGGTTGCCGCGTTTTACCGCGAAACGGGCTATGCTGCGATCTGGACCGGCAGCGATGATGCCGCGCGCATCCGGCGCGCAGCTCTGTTTCGCGCCCTGCAGGAGGCCCCGGTTCACGGGCTTCCGGATCGCAGCGCCGAAATAGATGCGCTGATGGAGCTGCTGAGCCAGGTTCGGACCACCCGTGACCTCGGTCGTGCCGAAGTCGCGATGAGCCGCGCGCTGGTGGGCTATGCCAGCGACCTGCAAACAGGTCTGCTTGAACCGCGCCGGATCGACGACGGTATCGTCCGCGAGAAACACCAACCGGATTTCGCCGCCTATCTGATCGGGATCCGTGATCAGTCTCCTGTGGCCTATCTGCGCAGCCTGGCGCCGCAAAGCGCCCAGTATCAGGCGCTGCTGCGTGAGAAGATGCGACTGGAAAAGCTGCAGGCGGCCGGCGGCTGGGGCCCACGGGTTGCGGCACAGAAACTGGAACGTGGCGACAATGGCCCGGCGGTGATTGCCCTGCGCAATCGTCTTATTGCGATGGGGTATCTGCCACGCAGCGCAGCGCGCAGCTACGATGGCGCGCTGGAGCAGGCCGTGCAGGCGTTCCAATCCGATCACGGGCTGACCGCCGATGGGGTCGCCGGTGGCGGGACAATCGCGGAAATCAACAAACCGGTTTCGGACCGGCTCAAATCCGTTCTGGTAGCGAT
The DNA here is from genome assembly GCF_048056095.1 of Phaeobacter sp. JH20_34. NCBI lineage: Bacteria > Pseudomonadati > Pseudomonadota > Alphaproteobacteria > Rhodobacterales > Roseobacteraceae > Phaeobacter > Phaeobacter sp. JH20_34. The sequence continues at coordinate 839,462 of NZ_JAYMWT010000004.1, forward strand.
GGAGCGCGAACGCTGGCTGACCCCGGATCGCGGCAACCGTCATATTCTGGTCAATCAGACCGATTTCACCGCAAAGATCATCGACAATGGCGAAGTGACCTTTGTGACCCGCTCTGTCATCGGCAAGGACAATGCCGACCGACGCTCGCCGGAATTCTCTGACGAGATGGAGCATATGGTGATCAATCCCAGCTGGTACGTGCCCCGGTCCATCGTGACCAAGGAATATCTGCCCAAGCTGCGCAGCAACCCCAACGCGGTGAGCCATATCGAAATCACCGACAGCCGGGGCCGCAAGGTGAATCGCGCAACCGCTGATTTCTCCAAATATACCGCGCGCACCTTCCCCTTTGCCATGCGCCAGCCACCCAGCAGCAAGAACGCGCTGGGGCTGGTGAAGTTCATGTTCCCGAACAAATACAATATCTATCTGCATGACACACCGCAGAAGAGCCTGTTCCAGCGTGAGGTCCGCGCCTTCTCGCATGGCTGCATCCGGCTCGCGCAACCATTTGAATTCGCTTACGCTTTGCTGGCTCGCCAGACTGAAAACCCAAAGGATTTCTTTCACCGTATTCTGAACAGCGGCAAGGAGACCAAGGTGGTCCTTGATCAGAAGGTTCCGGTGCATATCATCTATCGGACCGCCTTTGTGTCCTCAAAAGGGCAGCCCGAATACCGTCGCGACATCTACGGTCGTGACGCCAAGGTATGGGCCGCGTTGGAACGGGCAGGGGTGGTGTTGCCGGGCGTACAAGGGTAATCCTCGGGCCCAAAGGCAACAGACCGGAAGGGCCCGACATGTTTACAGTCCGCGAAATCGCCGCCTCTCTTCAGGCAGAGGCCGCAGGAGATCTGGAACTGGTGGTGCAGCGCGCCGCTGAACCGCAGGATGCAGGCCCCGATGATCTGGCCATGGCCATGGCTCCGAAATACGCCGAAACCCTGAACGAAGGCAGCGCCCGCGTCGGATTGGTCTGGGAGGGCGCCGACTGGCAGGCGATGGGGCTGAAGGCCGCCATCTTTGCCCCGCGCCCGCGCCTCGCGATGGGCGGTGTGACCCGGCTGCTGGACCGGGGACAGGGATTTGGCGATGGAATTCACCCCAGCGCTGTGATCGACCCCTCCGCAGAACTGGGCGAGAATGTCTCCGTCGGCCCTCTGGCGGTGATCGCCGCGGGTGCGCGGATCGGCGCAGGGTCAGTGATTGGCCCGCAGTGCTACATCGGGGCGGATGTCACCATCGGCACCGAGGCGCAGCTGCGCGAAGCTGTCAGCATTGGCGCCCGTGCCACCATCGGTGATCGCTTTCGCGCCCAGCCCGGCGCACGGATTGGCGGCGACGGGTTTTCCTATGTGACACCGGAGGTCTCCGGCGTGGAAACCGCGCGCAAAACCATGGGCGATCAAGGCGATAGCAAGGCGCAGAGCTGGCTGCGGATCCATTCGCTCGGCGCAGTCGAGATTGGCGATGACGTCGAACTCGGCACCAATTGCACCATTGATAATGGCACCATCCGCAACACCGTGATCGGCAGCGGCAGCAAGCTCGATAACCTCGTTCATATTGGCCATAACACCCGCGTCGGTCGGGACTGTCTGCTTTGTGGTCAGACCGGGATTTCAGGCTCCGTCGATATTGGCAACAACGTGGTTCTGGGCGGTCAGACCGGGGTTGCCGACAATATCTTTATCGGTGACGGGGTGATTGCCGGGGGCGGAACCAAGATCCTGTCAAACGTGCCCGCAGGCCGTGTGGTGATGGGCTATCCCGCTGTCAAAATGGAGACACATACCGAGATGTATAAGGGGCAGCGGCGTCTGGGCCGTCTGATGCGCGACATCGAGGCGCTGAAGAAGGCGGTTTTCAAATAACGGCGCACCACTTACATGACGCAAAATACCACTGATCAGGGATCCCTCATGAGCACGCAGGACAAGGTCATCGCCATCATCGCCGAACAGGCTGTGCTGGAACCATCGGATGTGACACTCGACAGCACATTGGAAGACCTCGGTATCGATAGCCTTGGCCTTGTCGAGAGTATCTTTGCCATTGAGGAAGAGTTCGACATCACCATCCCCTTCAACGCAAATGAACCGGACAAGAGCGATTTCGACATCTCCAATGTCGCTGCGATCATCGTCGGCATTGATAAGCTGATCGCCGAAAAATAACGATGTTCAGCGGGGTTGGAGGCACAAGATGAACCGGGTTGTCATCACTGGCATGGGGACAATCAACGCCCTTGGCCATACGGTGGCCGACACGCTGGCCTCAATGGCCGAAGGTCGCTGTGGCATCGGAGAACTCGATTTTCGCGACGTTGACCGCCTGTCGATCCGCATCGGCGGACAGGTGCGCGGGTTTGAGGCCGAGGGCCGGTTCAATCGGCAACAGATGAGCCTTTATGATCGTTTCACCCAATTCACGCTGACCGCCGCAAAAGAGGCAATAGAACAGTCGGGGCTGGAGTTTCACGGCGAGCTGTCGCAGAAATCCGGCGTGGTGCTTGGGACGGCTGGCGGCGGGGTCTCGACATGGGACGACAATTATCGCTCGGTTTACGAGGACGGCAAAAACCGGGTCCACCCCTTTGTCGTGCCCAAGCTGATGAACAATGCCGCAGCCAGCCATGTCTCGATGGAACATAATCTGAAGGGGCCGAGCTTTACCGTCTCGACAGCCTGCGCCTCTTCAAATCATGCCATGGCCCAGGCGTTTCAGATGGTCCGCTCCGGGATGGCGCCGGTGATGATCACCGGTGGATCTGAATCGATGCTCTGCTTTGGCGGGGTCAAAGCCTGGGAAGGGCTGCGGGTCATGTCACGTGATGCCTGCCGCCCATTCAGTGCCAACCGCAACGGCATGGTGCAGGGCGAGGGGGCCGGGATCTTCGTTTTTGAAAACTATGATCACGCCCGCGCCCGCGGCGCCGATATCATCTGCGAGGTCATCGGCTTTGCCATGTCCTCGGATGCGGCAGATATCGTCATGCCCAGCAAACAGGGCGCCGCGCGCGCCATTGCCGGCGCGCTGCAGGACGCAAAGGTCAACCCCGAGGACGTCGGCTACGTCAACGCCCATGGCACCGGAACCGCCGCCAACGACAAAACGGAATGCGCGGCCGTGGCGGATGTCTTTGGGCCCCATGCGGATAATCTGATGATGTCCTCGACCAAATCCATGCACGGCCATCTGATCGGCGGCACCGGAGCGGTCGAACTGCTGGCCTGCATCATGGCGCTGCGTGACGGTATCGTTGCGCCAACCATCGGTTATGAGGAACCTGATCCGGAATGCGCGCTGGACGTGGTTCCGAATGAGGCACGGCAGGCCAATGTGACCGTCGCCCTCAGCAATGCCTTTGCCTTTGGCGGGCTGAACGCGGTGCTTGTCCTGCGCAAGATCTGAGCGATCGCCAGCCGCAGAGCCGAAAAAAAAAACGCCGCATCCTGATTGAGGGTGCGGCGGTGATCGTTTTCTGGACAGCGGCTTTCTGTTTGCCGCACCGGATGTTTATTGCTTCACAACGTCCACGACATTGTAACCGGCGGTAAATCCGCTGAGCGACAGCTCCATATTGATCACCTGATCCGGCGCTGGTGCGGGGCGCAGGCTCAGCGTGGCGATCTTGCCCTTTTTGAACGCGGCGATATCGGTCTCGGTCAGCCCGATCTGGGCGACGCAGCCCATTGGGCTACAGAAGGAATAATTATACCGCTTGCCGGGGGCGCCATCGATGGAAATGGTCAGCGCGGCCGGCAGCAAGGTTTCAAGCGGCACGATCACCGTCGCACCGGCGACAGCCTGGCTGCCTTCCTGATCAATCCGGAACAGCGAAAACTCCGCCATCGGATTGCCGCTGTCGTCGGACATGATCTGCAACAGCGAACAGGGATCGGTTTCTTCCTCGGTCTTGACGCAGGCCAGATCCCAATCGCCATGGGTTTCTTTGGAATAGCGCTGCCCCAGCTTGGGGCCATCCTGTACGGGCTGGCCAAGATCCAGAACCTCGTCGGCTTTTGGTGCCTCCGTTGCTGTGGCATCTGCGGCGGGCTGGCTCTCTTCGGTCTCGGCCGCCCCGGCGGTCTCCTGCGCCATCAGCGGCAGCGGCAGCGCCATCAGCGCGGCCAGGGTCATCGGGGTCAGGGACTTGATCATGATTGCCTCATCTATCCTGTGGTGTCGGATTCGATGTAGCATGGCCGAACCCCGGTGTCAGGCCAATAACCATGTTTGCCCGCTTCACTGGCGGGGAATTGACCGGATCGCGCGTCACGACTGGAAGCGCTTGGAACAAAACAAAAAAGGGAGCAGAACTGCCCCCTTTTTCGTATTTTTTCTCCCCGTCGGACTGGCCGACTTAGTTATTGGGAGGACGTTACGAAAGGGTCGGCCATCGGTCAACATGGAAAGAGAAAAAAATGTCGCAGTTGGTGGAATAATTGACGCCTACGCCCATAGCGCGCGCAATATGCACAAAACACCTGCCCGCAAGGCGCAGCTGATCGCCACGGGCCGGCCGCGAGCGCAAAAAAAAGGCCGTGCCCGAAGCACGGCCCAGTCTGACAGGGAGGAAATGTCCGCCGACACAACCGCATGATGGTCGACGGGCAATTATCACTCTCGCATTCAAAGGTTAATTTTGTATTTTCATTTGAGACCGATCGCATTTTTCGCGGGATCACAACAGTCAGGGGCAGATCATGCAGGACAAACTCTTTATCGGCGGCGGTGGCGAAGCCTATGCCGATCCACAGGCGCTGGCGTTGAAATATGCCAATCGTCACGGGTTGATCGCCGGAGCAACCGGCACGGGCAAGACGGTCACGCTACAGATCCTCGCCGAGAGTTTCTCCAATGCCGGCGTGCCGGTAATCCTGTCGGATGTGAAGGGCGATCTGTCCGGCCTGGCGAAATCCGGCAGCGCCGACCATAAGCTACATGATGCCTTTACCAGCCGGGCGACCAAGATCGGCTTTGACGACTACCGCTACCATTCCTGTCCGGTCACCTTCTGGGACCTCTACGGTGAGCAGGGGCATCCGGTCAGGACGACCGTGGCAGAGATGGGGCCATTGCTGCTGGCGCGGCTGTTGGAACTGAGCGAGGCACAGGAGGGCATCCTGAACATCGCCTTCCGTCTCGCGGATGAGGAAGGTCTGGCGCTGCTGGACCTGAAGGATCTACAGGCGCTGCTGGTCTGGGTGGGTGAAAACCGCGCGCAGCTATCGCTGCGCTACGGCAATGTCTCCACAGCCTCAATCGGGGCAATCCAGCGGCGGCTGCTGGTGCTGGAGAACCAGGGCGGGGCGCAGCTCTTTGGCGAGCCGGCCCTGGCGCTGAGCGACCTGATGCGCGGCACCGCTGACGGGCGTGGCATGGTCAATATCCTCGCCGCTGACAAACTGATGGCGGCGCCGGGACTATACGCAACATTCCTGCTCTGGCTGCTGAGCGAGCTGTTCGAGGAGCTGCCAGAGGTTGGCGATCCTGAAAAGCCCCGGCTGGTGTTTTTCTTCGACGAGGCGCATCTGCTGTTCGACGATGCTCCCAAGGCGCTCATCGACAAGGTGGAACAGGTGGCGCGCCTTATCCGCTCCAAGGGGGTGGGGATCTATTTCATCACGCAGAACCCCGCGGATGTGCCGGAGGACATTCTCGGCCAGCTTGGCAATCGCATCCAGCACGCGCTGCGGGCATTTACCGCGCGCGACCGGAAAAACCTGCGCATGGCGGCCGAAACCTACCGTGAGAATCCACGGTTCTCCACCGAGGAGGCGATCCGCGAGGTCGGCGTCGGTGAGGCGGTCACCTCGATGTTGCAGAAAAAAGGTGTCCCCGGCGTTGTTGAGCGCACGCTGATCCGCCCGCCCAGTTCTCAACTCGGCCCGATCACCGCTGAGGACCGCAGGGCAATCTTGCAGAGCTCGGACATGGCCGGGAAATATGACCAGACCACCGACCGGCGGTCCGCCTATGAAATCCTGGCGGAACGCGCCGCAAAAGCCGCCGCCGAGGCTGAGGCCGCAGAAGATTACGCCGAAGCGGCACCCGAACCGATGGCACGCGAATATAACGCCGGGCGGCGCTATTCTGGCAGCCGGGTCAGCCGGTCCTCCGCGCGGCGGGTAAAACCACGCGACAGTTTTGCCTCAGCCATGTCCGAGGCGGTCATCAAGGAATTGAAAGGCACCACCGGTCGACGGCTTGTGCGCGGCATCCTCGGCGGTCTGTTCAAGGGGCGGTGAGCCGGCCCGACCTGTCAGAGCAAAACAAAACGCCGCCCGGGGAGCATATCCACGGGCGGCGTTTCGCGTTTCCATAGGTCCGATTGTCAGACCGGTCGCGGATCTGCGACCTCAGCGCTCGGGGATCAGGCCACGGGGGCTGAAGCGCAGCACCAGCAGCAGGATCAGCCCCATGGTCAGCAGACGCATATGCGACGCGCTTTCCAGCAGATGAACCTTCAGCGCATTGGTGTCGGCCATGCCTGCGGTCAGGGTCTCGATCAGCAGGATGCCCATCGGCTCAACCTTGATCCACAGGAACCAGATCAGCAGACCTCCCAGCACCGCGCCAAAGTTATTGCCTGAGCCACCGACAATTACCATCACCCAGATCAGGAAGGTGAAGCGCAAGGGATTATACGTGCCCGGCGTCAGCTGGCTGTCGAGCGTGGTCATCATAGCCCCGGCAATGCCACAGATCGCAGAGCCAAGGATGAAGATTTGCAGATGGCGGCGGGTCACATCCTTGCCCATCGCCTCGGCTGCCACCTCATTGTCGCGAATGGCGCGCATCATCCGGCCCCAGGGGCTCTTCAATGCCATCTGCGCCATCCACAGCAGCACCAGCAGCACGACGGTGAACAGCAGCGAGTAGCCCAGCTTGACATAGAGCGTGGAGGCCAGAACCGGATCCAGACCATAGTCCGCCGCCTTGGCGACAAACTCCGCATCATTCTGCAGATCGACCTCATAGGGCAGGGGCCGGGGCAGTCCGACGACGTTTTTCACGCCGCGCGACAGCCAGTCCTCGTTCTTCAGCACCGAGATGATGATCTCGGCAATGCCAAGCGTCGCAATCGCCAGATAATCAGACCGCAGACCGAGGGCCGTCTTGCCGATCAGCCAGGCAACGCCGGCCGCCAGCAGACCCCCCGCAGGCCAGGCCAGAAGCACCGGCAGACCCAGCCCGCCTAGGTTGCCCTCCAGCGCCGGGTTGATCGCCTCGACCCCGGCAACCGCCGGATCGAAGATTGCGCGATACACCACAAAGCCGAGGATCAGCACCGCCAGCAGCACCGCAATACGCAGCTTACCGGCAGGCACCATCCGCATGGTTGCAACGGCCGCGACCAGCGTCATCGCCCCCATGGCCAGTGCCATGATGATCCCGACACCGCCCTGGCTCCACGCGCCCGGTGTCGGAGCGGTAGAAACCAGCACAACGGCCAGACCACCAAGCGCCACGAAGCCCATGATGCCGACATTAAACAAACCGGCAAAGCCCCACTGAAGATTGACGCCAATCGCCATGATCGCAGAGACCAACCCCATGTTGAGGATCACCAGAGCCGAGTTCCAGGATCCGGAGAAAAACAGAAAGCTTGTGCTGCCCTCAAGCAGGATCAGAATGCCAACAAACAGAAACAGCAGGGAGGTTTTGACTGTCTCGCTCATACCACTTTTCCTTTGAAAAGGCCCGTGGGCTTGAACAGAAGCACGACCACAAGGATCGCAAAGGACACGGCGAATTTGTAATCCGTGCTCAGAAGCTGGACGAGGCCATCAGGCTCGAACGACTCCGGAACGACGTAGGTCAGCACTTTCTTCCAGGCATAGGTGATGGTCACCTCGGAGAACGCGATGATGAACCCACCAGCGATGGCCCCGACCGGGCTGCCCAAACCACCAACGATAGCGGCGGCAAAGATCGGCAGCAGCAGCTGGAAATAGGTGAAGGGTTTGAAAGACTTGTCCAAACCATAAAGCACGCCGGCAATGGTCGCGAGGGTCGCAACGATCAGCCATGTATACATCACCACCCGCTCCGGGTTGATGCCCGAAAGCAGCGCCAGATCTTCGTTGTCGGAATAGGCGCGCATGGATTTACCGGTGCGGGTCTTGTTCAGGAACCAGAACAGCAGCGCGACAACCACCACTGCGGTGATCACGGTGATGCCTTGCGTGGTCTTGATCGCCAGCCCCTCACTCAGGCCGGTCATCGCCTTGAAATCCCGCGCGGAAATCAGAAAGCGTTCGCCGTCAGCAAACCGCTGATCGCCCGGCCCGATGACAAATCGCACAAGGCCATTCATCATGAACATGACGCCCAGCGACACCATGACAAAAATCACCGGCTTGGCTTTCTGTGTCCGGTAGAACCGATAAACGGTGCGATCGGTGACCAGCATCAGAAGCATACAGCTCACGATGCCAAGCGGCAGCGCCAGCAGCGCAGTTGGCAGCGGGCCAAAGCTGATGCCCATCGACTGCAACCACCAGGTCACGATGATGGTCACCATCGTGCCGAAGGCCATAGTGTCGCCATGGGCAAAATTCGAAAACCGCAGCACCGAATAAATCAGCGTCACACCCAGCGCACCAAGCGCCAGTTGACTGCCGTAAGCGATTGCCGGAACCCCGACAAAATTTGTAAGCGCCACAAGGGCGTTGAGGAAGTCCATTATTTATCCTCTTGGCAGGTGCCGGTATATGTCACTTGGGAGGGATACCTTCTGGCACTTTTTTCATCGAGTGAGACATTGTCGCCGCTCATGAGTATCATCCAGCTGTCTACGGATGTGTCGGCTGGAGGGACCTCTGCGAACCTTATGGACGAACCAAGCTCCAGAAACGGGGCAAGTGAAACAAACTCTTCCGAGTCTCCTTGTGTCCAAGCGAAACGAGCCAGACCGCCACCGGCACCCCTATCTTCTGAAAGCACCGCAAGGGTGATCTTCATTTCGATGGGATCGGCCGGACACCTTTGAACCGTCTTGCAGTCCGCAGCATCGTTGGTGGTGCATTCCAGAACAGAAGTGCACTTAGGTTCCAAGTAGCAGCTGAGGTTAGTCCCAGCTTGGTCAGCAAGAGCAGCAGCAGGGCTAAGTGCCGTACAGATAACGAGAGCTCGACTGTGGTTTATTACAGCCGATTTTCTTAGTAGAGGCATACTCGGTCACCCCCCCAAGAAAGATTTGCGCACTTCGGGATCGGCGAGCAGCTCTTGGCCGGTGCCGGTGTAGGCATTGCGGCCCTGTACCAGAACGTAACCTTTGTCCGCGATCTCAAGCGCTTGTTTGGCGTTTTGTTCGACCATCAGGATCGGCAGGCCGGTGCGGGCCACCTCGATGATACGGTCGAACAGCTCGTCCATGACGATGGGCGACACACCTGCTGTCGGCTCGTCCAGCATCAGAACCTTTGGCTTGGTCATCAGCGCGCGGCCAACGGCCACCTGCTGGCGCTGACCCCCGGAGAGTTCGCCCGCCGGCTGGTTACGTTTTTCACGCAGGATCGGAAACAGCTCATAGACCTGCTCCATGGTATCGCGGAAATCATCGGTGCGGATGAAAGCACCCATTTCCAGGTTTTCCTCAACCGTCATCGAGGTGAAGATATTGCTGGTCTGGGGCACAAACCCCATGCCCTTGATCACCCGGTCCTGGGGGGTCAGCAGGGTGATATCCTCGCCGTCCAGACGCACGGCACCTGCGCGGACATCGAGCATCCCGAACACCGCTTTCATCGCGGTGGATTTCCCGGCACCATTGGGGCCAACGATAACGGCGATCTCGCCCTTATCGACGGCAATGGTGCAGTCGTGCAGGATATCCGGCCCTTTGCCGTAGCCGCCGGTCATCGTGTCACCGATCAGAAAGGGACCACCGTCCACCTTGCGTGTGGGGCCGCTTTTGCTGTGGGCAGGCTGCATCGTTCCGACACCATGCGGATTGGTGATCGAGGCATCACGATTGCCGTGATCGTTCTGGTAGGGATTGTCGCTCATGCTCCAGCCTCCAGTTTATCTTTGTTTTTCAGGCCGGTGCCGAGATAGGCTTCGATCACCTGCTCGTTGGCCTTGATCTGATCCAGCGTGCCTTCAGCCAGTTTCTTGCCCTCGGCCATGCAGATAACCGGGTCGCAGAGGCGCCCGATGAACTCCATGTCGTGCTCAATCACGACGAAGGTATAGCCGCGCTCCTCGTTGAGGCGCTTGATGGCATCGGCAATGGTATAGAGCAGGGTCCGGTTCACACCTGCGCCCACCTCATCGAGGAAGACGATCTTGGCGTCCACCATCATGGTGCGGCCCAGCTCAAGCAGTTTCTTCTGCCCGCCCGAGACCTGACCGGCCTTCAGATCGGCGATATGGCTGATGGTCAGGAATTCCAGAACCTCATCTGCCTTGGCCCGCAGCGCGCGTTCCTCATCCGCGATGCGCTTGCGGCCGAACCAGGTGTTCCACAGCGTCTCACCCGACTGCGCACTTGGCACCATCATCAGGTTCTCGCGGCAGGTCATCGACGCAAATTCATGCGCGATCTGGAACGTCCGCAGCAGCCCCTTGTGGAACAGCTCATGCGGCGGCAGGCCGGTGATGTCCTCACCGTCCATGGTGACCCGGCCAGAGGTCGGTTCAAGCACGCCTGCAATCACGTTGAAAAGAGTGGTTTTTCCGGCGCCGTTTGGCCCGATCAAACCGGTTATGGAGCCCTTAGCGATTTCCAGCGACGCGCCATCAACCGCATGGAACCCGCCGAAGTGCTTGTGCAAGTCCTCGACGACGATCATGTCATTTCATCCCCCACCGTCTTTTTGACGGCTTTTGAATTTGGAACAGCCCGGGCAAAACCCGGGCTGATCATCTTGGTTCGATCCGATTTTACGGGATCAGCGGAATTTCACGGTGGCGTTGGCGCCGTCCTTGACTTCGATCTCGCGGTAGGAGCCTGCGCTCTCACCGGGGCCGATCAGTTCTACGCCAGTCGCACCCTCATAGTCGATGTCGCCGCCATTCGCGAGGATTTCCAGGGCCTTGCCCAGCTCGCCGGGGTTGATCTTCTCACCGGGCGCATTGGCTACTTCAAGGATCTTGGAGCCATAGTCGGCCGGATCCTTGGAGTTTGCGGCCTGCATTGCCAGCATGAACAGCGCGGCAGCGTCATAGCTCTCCGGGGAATAGGCGGAGGTGCCGTCGAAACCTGCGGCTTTGGCCAGCTCAGCATAGATCGCCGCACCTTCGCTATCGGAACCGGCAATCTGGCCAAAGGAGCCATCAAGATCCGGGCCGATGTTCTTGGGCAGGGTGTCACCGATCATGCCACCGGGCAGACCGAAGGTGTCATAGGCACCGGAGTCGAGCGAGGCCTGAATGATGCCCAGGCCGCCCTGATCCAGGTAGCCGGCAACAACCAGAATATCGCCGCCAGCGGACGCCAGTGCGGCGACTTCTGCGGAATAGTCGCCCTTGCCGTCTTCATGCGCGGTCACGATGGTAACTTCGCCGCCGACTTCCTCAAAGGAGGTTTTGATCGCGTCGGCCAGACCTTTGCCGTAGTCGTTGTTGGTATAGGTCAGGGCGATGGAGTTGACGCCGCGCTCTTTCAGCACTTCGGCCATCACCTGGCCTTCGCGGGCATCGGAGGGCGAGGTGCGGAAGAACAGGTCGTTGTCTTCCATGGTCGACAGGCCGGGCGAGGTGGCCGACGGCGAGATCATCACCATGCCGTTCGGGATCGCGACGTTCTGCAGGATCGCGCCGGTCACGCCGGAGCAGTCACCGCCGATGATGCCGTTGACACCGTCAGCAACCAGCTTCTCGCCGTTTGCCGTCGCCAGACCATTGTCGATACAGCCGGTGTCTGCGCGCACCGGAATGACAGTCGCCGCATCAAGCAGCTTGCCGGATTTGGTCACTTCCTCCATCGCCAGCTCAGCGCCGGAACCCATGGCCGGGGCGAGGGATTCGATCGGCCCGGTAAAGCCGAGAAGCACACCCAGCTTCACTTCCTTGGCGTGGCCACCCGCAAACGCAGTGCCAGCAGTCAGGGCAGCGGCGGCTGTCGCCATCATCATTTTTTTCATTTTTGTGAACTCCCATTTGTTGGAACATATTTGTTCAAATCGGACCCTAGGCAAGCGTGGTAAAAAAGGGAAGTCCTCTAGCGCCAACATGTCGCAGGTTTTTTCGCCCCGGTTACGGAGAATGGAATGTTCCCAATGGGGTAGATGACCCAACGGCCGCTCGCCCCTTGGGCATCGGGGATCAGCTCACCGCAGCGCTCGTCGCAAGTCGCCAGATCCGCGTCGCATTTCATGCCGGGCGGCACAAAAGCTGGCCAAATAGAAAATTCGCGCTAAATTCGGTCGAATAGCATGAATATGAGCCATTGGACCGCTCCCCCCAGGGTCTGATCACGGAATTGCGCAGGAGGCGTCATGCATATGGGGAGGTCTGTTATTAGAGTGCTCCAAGTCAACCCATCGTGTCAGGCGATGCGACCCCGGCGACGGCAATCGTCGGCTTGTCAGCCGGAAAGACCGACCGGCCAGACGCGACAGATCCGGCCGATGCTGGCATCCCTGGCACAGCGCTTTATCGCATTAACCCTGCTGGCCACCGTTGGCACCGCGGTCTCGGCACAGACGCTGAGCAGCGATCACGGAGTGTTGAAGGTAGAGCGGATGGCCCACGGGCTGGATATCCCATGGGCTTTTGATTTCCTGCCTGATGGCTCGGTGCTGATCACTGAAAAAGACGGTGACCTGTTGCACCTGGCGGCCGGCCGTCTGACCCGCGTCAAAGGCACTCCGAAAGTGCTCGATCAGGGGCAGGGCGGGCTGCTGGACGTATTGATTCCGCGCAATTTTGACAGAACCCGGCGGATATATCTTTCTTATTCGAAACGGCTTGGAAGAGGCTCTGCCACAGCGGTGGCCACCGGGCAGCTCGCCCGGCGCAACACCCAGCTTGAGGGGCTGCGGGACATCTTCGTCGCCGCGCCACCCGCCGACAGTGGGCGCCATTTCGGATCGCGGCTGGCAGAAGGGCCTGACGGAACTCTCTATGTCACTCTGGGTGATCGCGGCGACCGGCCATCTGCCCAATCCCTCACCTCACATCAGGGCAGCATTCTGCGTCTGAATCCCGACGGATCCGTCCCGCGCGACAACCCCTTTACCAAACAGAAAGGGGCGCAGCCGGAAATCTGGTCTTACGGGCATCGCAACCCCCAGGGACTGACCTTTGCCGCCGATGGCCAGCTCTGGTCTGTTGAACATGGCGCCCGTGGCGGGGATGAGGTCAATCTGATCGAGAAAGGCGCAAATTACGGCTGGCCGGTCATCGCCTACGGCCGGCATTATTCAGGGCTGAAAATCGGCGAAGGGACCACAAAGCCGGGCCTGAAGCAGCCGGCCCACTATTGGGACCCCTCGATGGCGCCCTCAAACCTGCTGGTGTATTCCGGCAGCATGTGGCCGGACTGGCGCGGTGATATCTTTGTCGGCTCGCTCAAGTTCGGCTATATCGCGCGGCTCTCCGGGCAACCACTGGCGGAGGTTGAGCAGATCAGGGGCGATGAGACAGGACGCATCCGGGACCTGCGCGAGGCCCCGGACGGTAGCATCTGGTTCCTGTCCGAGACCAATGGCGCGCTCTACCGCCTGTCGCGCTGAACCGGCGCGAACCGTGCCCCGGGCCGATCCATTGTTGATCCTGTGTCGATCCGGCATAGGCCTGATCCGGTAGGGGCGCGGGTCACAACGTCGGCGGGGCCGATTTGCTGCCGCGTTCGCGATAAGGCGTCGTGTCGTAATGCGCCCGGTAGCATTTCGAGAAATGCGAAGGTGATGCAAACCCGCAGGCAAGCGCCACATTGATCACACTCATATCGGTCTGCATCAACAGGTTGCGCGCCTTCTGCAACCGCAGTTCCATATAATAGCGTTTGGGAGATCGGTTGAGATAGCGACGGAACAGCCGCTCCAGCTGGCGGGTCGACATGCCGACATTCTGCGCCAGAATCGAGGGGCTGATCGGCTCCTCGATATTGGCTTCCATCATCTGGATCACCATCGACAATTTGGGGTGGCGCACCCCGATCCGGGTCGGGATCGACAGGCGCTGCGTGTCCTGATCGGTCCGAATCGATGAATAGATGAGCTGATCGGCCACCGAATTGGCGATATCCTCGCCGTGATCATTGGCAATCAGCTTCAGCATCAGGTCGATGGAGGAGGTGCCGCCGGCTGTCGACATCCGGTTGCCGTCGATGACAAAGACCGATTTGGTCAGCTCGACCTCGTCAAACTCCTCGTTGAAACTGTCGGCATTCTCCCAGTGAATCGTGGCACGTCTGCCATCCAGCAGGCCCGCGCGCGCCAGCGCATATGACGCCGTGCACAGCCCGCCAACCTTCAACCCCTTGCGCGCTTCGCGACGCAGCCAGGACAGCAGTTTTTTTGTGGTGGCTTCCTGCACCGAAATACCGGAGCACAACAGAATTGTGTCATCGCGCTGGAGTTCGATCAGGTCGTCATCCACCTGAAAGGATGTTCCGGCCGAACAGCTGACCGTGCCGCCGCCTTCGGCCAAGAGCATCCAGGTGTAGACCTCGCGGCCAATCATCCGGTTGGCAATTCGCAGACATTCCAGCGCCGAGGCAAAAGACAGCATCGTAAAACGGTCAAGCAAAACAAAGGCATAACGCCGGGATTGGGGCCCTTTGTTCGGGCTTGGTGTTGGCTTGCTCTGCGTCTGCATGGCCAGCGTCCTCATTCAATATTTCTGTTTTTCGCAAGGGCGGATTTTGCGAAATTCGGGCACCGTGTTCATAGCTTCGCGGTGTCGTCAAGACTTTGCAAATCTAAACTGGTCAGCCGGAGTGTGATTTCGTATAGATGGCGTTCGTTAACTTTGAGACCTCTTATGCGGAGACACAGCTATGAGTGAGTGGCAAAAATCGACCTGGCGCCAAAAACCGCGGGTGCAAATGCCAGAATATACCAACGCCGACGCGCTGTCGGCTGTTGAGGCTCAGCTGTCAAAATATCCGCCGCTGGTATTTGCCGGTGAGGCGCGACGGCTGAAACAACACCTCGGCGCGGCCGGCCGGGGCGAGGCATTCCTGCTTCAGGGCGGCGACTGCGCCGAAAGCTTCGACCAGTTCAGCGCCGATGCGATCCGCGATACCTTCAAGGTGATGTTGCAGATGGCGATGGTGCTAACATACGGCGCCAAGGTTCCGGTGATCAAGGTCGGGCGCATGGCGGGCCAGTTCGCCAAACCCCGCAGCGCACCGACAGAGACCGTGAATGGCGTCGAGCTGCCCAGCTACCGCGGTGACATCATCAACGATCTGGCCTTCACCGAGGCCTCCCGCGTGCCGGACCCGCAGCGGATGCTACAGGCCTATACTCAGGCCGCCGCGACGCTGAACCTGATCCGGGCGTTCTCAACCGGCGGTTATGCCGATGTGAACCAGGTCCACGCCTGGACGCTGGGCTTTACCGAGGGCGAGAAGGCCGAAAGCTATCGTGAAATGGCGAATCGCATCACCGATACGCTCGACTTCATGAAGGCGGCCGGCATCAACAATGATACCGCGCACACCTTGCAGTCGGTTGACTTCTACACCAGCCACGAAGGTTTGCTGCTGGAGTATGAAGAGGCGCTGACCCGTCTGGATTCGACCTCCGGCAAATGGCTGGCTGGCTCCGGCCACATGCTGTGGATCGGCGACCGGACCCGTCAACCGGATGGCGCACACGTGGAATTCTGCAGCGGCGTGCTGAACCCGATTGGTCTGAAATGTGGTCCGACCACAACGGCCGAGGATCTGAAGGTTCTGATGGCCAAGCTGAACCCGGAGAATGAGGAAGGTCGTCTGACCCTGATCGCACGCTTTGGCGCAGGCAAAGCCGGCGAACACCTGCCACGCCTGATCAAGGCGGTTCAGGAAGAGGGCGCCAAGGTGACCTGGGTCTGCGACCCGATGCACGGCAACACCATCAAATCCTCCACCGGCTACAAGACCCGCCCGTTTGAGAGCGTCCTGCGCGAGGTTCGCGACTTCTTTGCGATCCACACCGCAGAGGGCACCATCCCGGGCGGCGTGCATTTCGAGATGACCGGTCAGGACGTCACCGAATGCACCGGCGGCGTGCGCGCAGTCACCGATGAGGATCTCAGCGACCGTTATCACACGGCCTGCGACCCGCGCCTGAACGCCAGCCAGTCGCTGGAGCTGGCCTTCCTCGTTGCGGAAGAAGTCTCGCAGCTGCGCGCCCGCACCGCGGAGCGTCAAGCCGGCTGATCACCCACAGATCCACCCTGATCATCAGGATGGCACCTAGCAATGGACCCTCACCCCATCCGGGTGAGGGTCTTTTTATTCAAAGGGTTGGGAGAAGTTGCTGATGCACCTTAGCCAGAGTTTCGGCAGCGATCCGCAAGACGCCACCAGCCCCGTGGGCGCAGCACCTTGGACATGGCGACAGGGTCGTTTGCGCATCTGACAAAAGGGAAACGCCCCGGACCTTCTGTCGCGGGGCGTCTGCTTTCTAGCTATGTCCAGTAGCGCGAAAGTATCTCGGGAATATGCTGTGCCGTCTCAGGCCTCAGTCTTTGCTGACCACCAGTCGCAGGTGGCTGCCGCGCTTCTTGGTGGGCTGTTTTTCGGCCTTTGGTGCCACGTCCTTCGCGCTCGACATCTGGCGGCTGCGCTCAATCAGCGAACGCGCTTCGGTCATCACGCTCGGCTCTGGCTCAAACCGCGCCTGCGTCTCGGCAAACCCCGGATTGGGTGTGTTGACGTCCTGCGGTTTACGCTGGGGTGCGATCGGATCAGCGGCGCGTGGCTTGGCCTTAAAGGGGGTGTCGCCCTTATGGCTGACCTGACGGATCTTTGTTTCGGTGATGGAGAACCGCTGTGACGTACCGGTCGGGTTGCCTTCGGAGATGAAAACACCCAGCGCACGGCTGATGTCGCCCAGATCGCTGCGCAGCGGCAGCAGCAGCATACGCGCCTCACGTGCGCCGCGCAGACGGTTGTTTTCGGTCTGAAGCGTCAGTTCGATGATGGCGGGCGTGTCGAACATGGTTTCCATTGCCGCGCTCATCTGTTTGCGCGCCTCCGGTGTGAAGAAAGCGGTGATCGGCATGCCGCGCACTTCCATGCCAGCCATTTCATTCACCCGCTGTCCGGCCAGACGGAACCGGGCGATACCGGGCGCGATCCGTTCCAGAATAAAGGTCTGGGGCAGGATGTTCTCCAGCCCGCGCGGGTCAATCTGCGACCGGCTGGGAATGTCATCACCCCGGCGCAGGGCAGTCCAATAGGCCTCCGCCTGACGCATGGGCGACAGCGATCCCGCTGCACGGAACCGGTCCATTGCCACAACCTTAGTTTGACCATCGGTCTGATCGTTATCTTTGCGGCCGCCAAAAAACATCGCTGTCATCCTCGCTGGATCCGGCTGGGTCATGCGCCAAGCTAAAGTTGGTTGCCTAACGATTAATGCCGAATTGGTTATCCTGAAGTTAACATGCCACAATCTTATTCAATTTTGGACTACTTCTTTAATCAATGGTTAACACTTTAGGATAGGACCGCGCGCTTATGGACTTGTCGGCTGCCCGTTTGTAAACCTTTGACCACGCAAAACTGCGCCTTGGGCGCCTCGGAGGGCAGCAGGACATGACCATCCATTCAATGACGAGCTTTGCAGCGGGACAGGGCAGCATCGGCGCCCATAGCTGGTCGTGCGAATTGCGCTCGGTCAACGCCAAGGGGCTGGATCTGCGGCTGCGCATTCCGGACTGGCTGGAGGGGCTTGAGACCAACCTGCGTGGCCAATTGAGCACGGCGCTGTCGCGCGGCAACGTCTCCATGACCCTGCGCATCAGCCGCAGCGAAGCCGCCGCAAGCGCGCTTGAGATCAACCAGCCGGCGCTGGCATCGCTGTTGCAGGCAATTGCCGAAGTGGAGCGTCAGGCCGATGCGGCGGGCATCGTGCTGGCACAGACCACGGCGGCCGATCTTCTGGCGCAGCGCGGCGTGTTGGAGCAGGCCAGCAGTGCCGATGATCCCGCCCCGATCGTGGCGGCACTGAGCGCAGATTTCGCCGCAATCCTGTCCGACTTTGTTAACATGCGCGCCAGCGAGGGCGCCGCGCTGAAGACCGTGCTGATGGACCAACTGGACCAGATCAGCACGCTGCGCGATGAGGCCGCACGCCGCGCCGAGGCGCGCAAGGATGAGGTTGCCGCAAACCTGCGGACCAATCTTGCGCGGGTTCTGGACAACAGCGACGGCGTCGATGAAACCCGTCTGGCGCAGGAACTGGCGCTTCTGGCGGTAAAATCCGACGTCACCGAAGAATTGGACCGGCTCACCGCCCATGTTGCGGCAGCGCGTGACCTTCTGGCCAAGGGCGGGGCGGTCGGGCGCAAACTGGATTTCCTGATGCAGGAATTCAACCGCGAGGCCAACACACTCTGCGCAAAAGCGCAGAACAGCGATCTGACGGCGG
Organism: Phaeobacter sp. JH20_34; assembly: GCF_048056095.1. Classification (NCBI taxonomy): domain Bacteria; kingdom Pseudomonadati; phylum Pseudomonadota; class Alphaproteobacteria; order Rhodobacterales; family Roseobacteraceae; genus Phaeobacter; species Phaeobacter sp. JH20_34. The sequence goes on from NZ_JAYMWT010000004.1 coordinate 858,011, forward strand.
TCGGGCTTGAGCTGAAGGCGGTGATCGACCAGATGCGCGAGCAGGTCCAGAACATCGAATAACGACACAGAATAACAACAACGTCATAAGACATAAGGAGAGCACGCCATGGCAGATCGGCGCGGCCTGTTGATCATCCTTTCTTCGCCCTCGGGGGCCGGGAAATCCACATTGGCAAAACGACTGCGGTCCTGGGATCCCAGCATCGAATTCTCCGTCTCCGCCACCACGCGCAACCCGCGCCCGGGCGAGGTGGATGGGCAGGACTATCATTTTATCACCACCGATGCCTTCAAAACTGCGGTGAGCGAAGGCGACATGCTGGAACACGCTCATGTGTTCGGCAATTTCTACGGCTCGCCCAAGGGGCCGGTAAAGGCGGCGATTGATAGCGGGCGCGACGTGCTTTTTGATATCGACTGGCAGGGCGCCCAGCAGATCCGCAACTCAGATCTGGGCCAGCACACGCTGTCGATCTTTCTGCTGCCCCCCTCGATCTTGGAGTTGCGCCGTCGTCTGGAAAGCCGGGCGCAGGACGATGCCGCTACGATCACCCGCCGGATGGAGAAAAGCTGGGACGAGATCAGCCACTGGGGCAGCTATGACCACGTGCTGATCAACGATGACCTCGACGCGACCGAGACACAGCTGAAGACAATTATCACCGCCACCCGCCTGCGCCGGATCCAGCAGCCGCATCTGATGGACCACGTGCGCGGCCTGCAAAGCGAATTTGAGGAGCTGTCATGACCATCTATGCCCTGGGCGACAAGACCCCGAACATCCACGCCGACACCTGGGTCGCGCCCGACGCCAACCTGATTGGCCTTGTGGTGCTGGAGGAGGGGGCCTCGGTCTGGTTTGGCTCCACCATCCGGGCCGATCACGAAGAGATCCGTATCGGTCGCGGCTCCAACGTGCAGGAAAACTGCGTCATGCACATTGACGCAGGTTACCCGCTGACCATTGGTGAAAACTGCACCATCGGCCACAAGGTGATGCTGCATGGCTGCACCATCGGCGACAACTCCCTGATCGGAATGGGTGCGACCATTCTGAACGGTGCCAGGATCGGCAAGAACTGCCTGATCGGTGCGGGCGCCCTGATCACAGAGAATAAAGAAATCCCAGATAACTCTCTGGTCATGGGCGCACCCGGCAAGATTGTCCGGGATGTTGACGAGGCTCTGGTGCAGTCGCTGCGCCAGAGCGCTGAGCACTACCAGGAAAACATGCGTCGTTTTCGCAACGAACTGACAGAGGTCTGACACGTGAGAAATTCCAAAGGGTCGCTGATGCGGCCAGATCCCTTGCCCTTCAGCGCGAGCCATCCGGTTGTGACACCGCTCAGCCCGTCGGTGGTCTATGCCAGCGAAACGCCAGATGCGCTTGATGACCAGTACGAAGGGCGGGTGCACGGCTATACCTACTCCCGCGAAGGCCATCCCAATGCCGATGTGGTCGCCAAACGGCTGGATGCGATGGAAGGTATGCCCGGCGGTGTCGTGACCGGCTCCGGCATGGCGGCGGTTTCGGCCGTTCTGCTGGGCCTGCTGAAAACCGGCGATCACGTGATTGGCGGCAATCAGCTCTATGGGCGGTCGATGCGCCTGATGGCCGAGGATCTGCCGCGTCTGGGCATTGAAACCACTTTGGCCAATCCCGGTGATGTGGCCGCAGTGGAGGCCGCGATCCGCCCCGAAACCAAGATGATCCTGGTCGAGGCGGTATCAAACCCGACGCTTGCCGTCGCCGATATCGACGGGCTGGCCCAGCTCTGCAAGGATCGCGATATTCTCTTGGTGGTGGACAATACCTTTACCACGCCGCGGGGCTTTCGTCCCTTTGACCACGGCGCCGATATCGTCATCCATTCAATCACCAAGCTGCTGGCCGGCCATTCCGATGTGATGCTCGGTTATGTCGTGGCCAAGGATCCTGAGATCAACACCCGTCTCAGCGTCTATGTGGTGACCACCGGCATGACGCCCAGCCCGTTCGACTGCTGGCTCGCCGAACGCGGTATGCTCTCGTTCGAGCTGCGGTTTGAACGCGCCCAGGCCACTGCGGTGACGCTGGCGGACCATCTGGCGGGGCTGCCGGGGGTGAAGCGGGTGATCTACCCGACCCGCAAGGATCATCCCGATCACGAGCGCGCAATGGCGCTGTTGGAGGGCAGGGGCTGCAATATGGTCAGCTTCGAGCTTGAGGGCGGGCGCGCTGCCGCCAATGCCTTTACCCGAGCGGCAGATGGGCTGAACTTTGCCCCGACCCTTGGCGATGTGGGCACAACGCTGTCGCATCCGGCCTCTTCCTCGCACCGCGCCCTCAGCGCGGAGGATCGCGCCAAACTGGGGCTGAGCGAAGGGTTCTTCCGCGTCTCGGTCGGGCTTGAGGATCCGGCAACGCTCTGCGCTGTCTTCACCGAAGCGGTCGCGGCTGCCATGTCATAGTTACAATTGATTTGTAACACGGCCGGCACAGCTAAAACGCGAGGGGCACATGACTGACGATCTGATTAACGGTTTCATGGAGGCCATCCCCTTGCCAGCTGTGCTGGTCGATCAAAGCGAAAGGTTCATCGCCGCAAATGCGGCGGCGACCACGCTGCTGGGCGCCAATCTGGTCGGGCGCCATTTCGCCACCATCCTGCGCCAGCCCAATGTGGCCACGGCGATCGAAAGCTGCCTTTACGACCGCAGCGCCAAAACCGCGCGTCACCTGTCCAATGATGGCGCACAGGACACCACGTTTGAGGTGGCCCTGCGCTATGTGCCGGGCATCGGCGCCGTGAATGGCGGCGCGGCGCTGATCAGCCTCACGGATATCACCGAGCGCGAGCAGGCGAGCCAGATGCGGCGTGATTTTGTCGCCAATGTCAGCCATGAACTGCGTACGCCGCTCACTGCGCTTATGGGGTTTATCGAAACGCTGCGCGGCCCTGCACGCGATGATGCTGCGGCACGGGATCGGTTTTTGCAGATCATGCAGGATGAAGCCAATCGGATGAACCGGCTGGTTGGTGATCTTCTGTCGCTGAACCGGGTCGAAAGCGAGGAGCGGGTGCGCCCGCGCGAACAACTGGATCTCGGCGCTCATCTGGCCTCGACCCTGAAATCGCTGGAGCCGGTTGCAGAGGCCGCCGAGGTGCAGCTGACGCTCGACATACCGGAGACGCCAACCGCCGTTACCGGCGATCCAGACCAGTTGCAGCAGGTCTTCACCAATCTGGTTGAGAACGCGATCAAATATGGCGGCGATCACGTCACGCTGCGGTTGCGGACCCGTGATCGTGATCCAGCGGTCCGCGCCGCTGCTGTCAGGGTCGAGGTAATCGACAACGGCAGCGGGATCGACCCCGTGCATCTGCCGCGCCTGACCGAACGGTTCTACAGGGTGGATACCCACCGATCCCGAGAGCAGGGCGGCACCGGTCTGGGGCTGGCGATTGTCAAACATATCGTCAACCGCCATCGCGGCCGCCTGCGGGTTGAAAGCAGCGCCGCCACTGGCACCGTCTTTACCGTCATCCTGCCGCGCTGAGCCGGCCACCGGGGCGCCGATGTGGCCTAAGCCGCGCCAACAGCCGCCAGCGATTAACAAAAACCGGGGCACCCGGAGCGTTTTGTTACAAAAATCAGCCAGAAATCCGGGTTTGTCATACAGCTGTTACATAGCTGTCACAAAAGGCTCACGCGCCGCCCTTAGGTGAGGGCGCAAGATCATCACGGGATGATCCTGAAAATTGACACCCAAGGAGACACAGATGTCCTTTGTGAAACTCACCGCATCCGCCCTGGCCATTTCGGCTGTTTCTGCCACTGCTGCGGCAGCGCGCGATCAGGTTCAGGTTGCCGGTTCTTCGACCGTTCTGCCCTATGCCTCCATCGTGGCCGAAGCCTTCGGCGAGAACTTCGACTTCCCGACACCGGTTGTCGAATCCGGTGGGTCCTCGGCTGGCCTCAAGCGGTTCTGCGAAGGTGTTGGTGAAAACACCATCGACGTGGCCAACGCATCGCGCCGCATCAAGGACAAGGAAATCAAGGCCTGCGCCGAAAACGGCGTGACCGATATCATCGAAGTTCAGATCGGCTATGACGGCATCGTGTTTGCCAATGACATCAAGGGCAACGCCTTTGAATACACGCCGACCGACTGGTTCCTGGCGCTCTCCGACGAAATCCTGGTTGATGGCAAAATGGTCGCCAACCCGAACAAGACCTGGGCCGACGTCAACAGCGCCTTCCCGGCACAGAACATCCAGGCCTTCATCCCCGGCACCAAGCACGGCACCCGTGAAGTCTTCGAAGACAAGGTGATCCTGGCGGGCTGTGAAGCCACCGGCGCATTCGAACACCTGCTGGCCCACGCCGAAGGCGACAGCGACAAGGCCAAGAAGAAAGCCGCCGAGAAAGCCTGCATCTCGCTGCGCACCGATGGTGTGTCGGTGGACATCGACGGCGACTACACCGAGACCCTGGCGCGGATTGAATCCAACAAGGACGGTATCGGGGTCTTTGGTCTGGCGTTCTACGAGAACAACACCGACAAGCTGCAGGTTGCCACCATGTCCGGCGTGGTTCCCACCACCGAGAGCATTGCCGAAGGGGAATACCCGGTATCGCGTCCGCTGTTCTTCTACGTGAAGAAAGCTCATATCGGCGTGATCCCCGGCCTGAAGGAATATGCTGAATTCTTCGTCGCCGATGAAGTGGCCGGTCCCGATGGCCCGCTGGCGGAATACGGTCTGGTTGCCGACCCCGAGCTGAGCAAGACACAAGCCGTGGTTTCCGAAGAAGAGGTCATGGGCGGCAATTCCTGATCGCTCGGCCAGAATGAGACAACGGGCCGGGGCATCTAGGGTTGCCCCGGCCTATTTCACGACCACCAAATGAAATACCCCTGCATGTCGGCGCGTCCGGCGCCGCAGGAGCGGAGTTTCCGCCCCACTCAAACGGAGTAGCTGATGCCGACAGTCTGGCTCGTTATTGCCCTGATCGCCCTTTCGGGGCTGGGCTTTGTGCTTGGGCGCAAGCGTGCGCTTGCTTCGGCCGGGGGCGACGCCAAGGCGTTGCATTCCCTGCCGGCCTACTATGGTCACAACGTGGCCTTCAGCGCGCTGGTGCCTGCCCTTGCCGTGTTGGCGATCTGGACATTGGCCCAGCCCATGGTGATCGAGAATCGCGTCTCGGCGATGATCCCCGCCGAGATGGTGCCGGAGAACTCCACTCTGGGTCTGGTGATGAGCGACGTGCGCCGTCTTGCCGACGGGCTGGATCAGGCGGTGGCGCAGGGGCTGCTCTCGCCGGATGAGGCGCGCAGCCTCGACAGCGGTGAAACGGATATTCGTGCCCGCCTCGGCGACATCGGCGTCGCCCTCGGGTCTGAAGTCCGCCCGGAGGTTCTGAGCGCGGCCCAGAGCTATCGCAGCCAGTCAAACAAAGGCCAGATCATCATGTCGGTGATCGTCGGTCTTCTGGCGATTGTCGGCTTTGCCTGGGCCTATGGCCGCACGCATAAGGATTTCCGCGCCCGCAATGTGGTGGAACAGGGGATCATGGCACTGCTGGTTCTGGCGGCCAGCCTTGCGATCCTGACCACGGTCGGTATCGTTTTCTCGATGCTGTTTGAGAGCATCAACTTCTTTGGCCTTCACGCCTGGTCAGATTTCTTCTTTGGCACCACATGGGCGCCGAATTTCCGCGGCGACAGCGATCTGTCGATCCTGCCGCTGCTGTGGGGTACGCTTTATATCTCTGCAATCGCCCTTGCTGTCGCGGTGCCTGTGGGCCTGTTTGCCGCCATCTACCTCTCAGAATACGCCGGCAGCACCACGCGCGCATTTGCCAAACCGCTGCTGGAAATCCTCGCAGGTATTCCGACCATCGTTTACGGCCTGTTTGCGCTGCTGACGGTTGGTCCGCTGCTGGTCAAGGTCTTTGGCCAGGGTGAGGATGGTCTGCTCGGCGTCGAATGGATGAGTGGTGCGACCTCGGTGCTGACCGCTGGACTGGTGATGGGCATCATGCTGATCCCCTTTGTCTCTTCGCTCTCTGACGACATTATCAACGCAGTGCCGCAGGCGATGCGTGATGGCTCGCTCGGGCTTGGCGCCACCAAATCGGAAACCATCCGCCAGGTGGTCCTGCCGGCGGCGCTGCCGGGCATCGTCGGCGCGGTGCTGCTGGCGGCCTCACGCGCCATTGGCGAGACGATGATCGTCGTGATGGGGGCAGGGGCGATTGCCAAGTTCTCGCTCAACCCGCTGGAATCAATGACCACGATCACCACCCGTATTGTCAGCCAGCTGACGGGTGATACGGATTTTGCCAGCCCCGAAACGCTGGTTGCCTTTGCTCTGGGGCTCACGCTGTTCGTGCTGACCCTCGGCCTGAATGTCCTGGCGCTCTATATCGTGCGCAAATACCGGGAGCAGTACGACTAATGACCGATATCAGCCAAAACACTCCGGGAAACACTCCTGGGCCAAACGCTTGTGCCGAACGGCGCCATGCAGGCTCGCTGTTGCAGCAATCGGATCGCACCCGAAAGCGCAACGCCGCCGAGCGCCGCTTTCGCGGCTATGGCATGGCCGCAATCGCGGTTGGCCTGCTGATGCTCGCTGTGCTGGTGTTCACCATCGTCAGCCGGGGCACCGGTGCCTTTCAACAGACTTTCATCACGCTTGAGGTGGAGCTGCTGGAAAGCAAGCTCGACAAATCCGGCACCCGTGATCTGGAGGCCATCAAGAAGGTGACCACCTTTGGCTACGCGCCGCTGATCAAGAACGCGATGGAAACCAAGGTGGCCGAGCTTGGCATCCAAACCGGTCTCAAGCCCAAGGAACTGGCGGGCCTCCTGTCCAAGGACGCCGCCGCGCAGCTGCGCAGCTTTGTGCTGGCCAACCCCGACCAGATTGGCGAAAGGGTTGCGTTCCGCTTCCTCGCCTCCAGCCGTGTCGACGGCTACCTCAAGGGCCGGGTCAGCCGCGACAGCATCGCCAATGACAAGAGCATTTCCTCCGAACAGCTGGATCTGGTCGATGCCTTGGTTGCGGCGGGGATCGTGGCCAAGACCTTCAACCTGGATTTCATCACCGGTGCGGATGCGTCTGACGCGCGCCCCGAAGCCGCGGGCATGGGGGTTGCGATGATGGGGTCGCTGTTCATGATGCTGGTGGTGCTCGCGCTGGCGCTGCCGATTGGCGTCGCCGCGTCGATCTATCTTGAAGAATTTGCACCGAAGAACTGGCTCACCGACGTGATCGAGGTGAATATCTCCAACCTCGCGGCGGTGCCGTCCATCGTGTTCGGTATCCTCGGCCTTGCGGTGTTCATCAACTACATGCACCTGCCGATGTCGGCACCGCTGGTCGGCGGTCTGGTGCTGACGCTGATGACCCTGCCGACGGTGATCATCTCAACCCGCGCCGCATTGAAGGCTGTTCCACCGTCGATCCGCGACGCGGCGCTGGGAGTGGGGGCCTCGCGGATGCAGGCGGTGTTCCACCATGTGCTGCCGCTGGCGGCACCGGGGATCCTCACCGGCACCATCATCGGGCTGGCGCAGGCCCTTGGCGAGACCGCACCGCTGCTGCTGATCGGCATGGTGGGCTTCATCGCCTCCAACGCGCCGGAAACCATTGCCGACGGCCTGCTGGCGCCGAATTCCGCCATGCCCGCGCAGATCTACGAATGGGCAAAACGTGCCGATCCGGCATTTTACGAACGCGCCTGGGGCGGTATCATCATCCTGTTGATCTTCCTCGTGACCATGAACACAGTGGCCGTTATCCTGCGCCGCCGCTTTGAACGCCGCTGGTAAGAGGGGCAGCCGAAATGAACCAGATGACTGCATTGGACAAAGACGTGCACACAGAAAAAACCAAGATCGCCGCCAAGAATGTGAATGTCTATTACGGCGAGGCCCACGCGATCAAGGACGTGAACGTCGAGATCGAAGACAACACCGTCACCGCCTTTATCGGTCCGTCGGGCTGCGGCAAATCCACGTTCCTGCGCTGCCTGAACCGGATGAACGACACCATCGACATCTGCCGCGTGACCGGTGATATCTCGATCGACGGCGAGGATATCTACGACAATCGCGTCGACCCTGTGCAGCTGCGCGCCAAGGTTGGCATGGTGTTCCAGAAGCCGAACCCGTTCCCCAAGTCGATCTACGACAATGTTGCCTATGGCCCGCGCATTCACGGCCTGGCCGCCAATAAGGCCGAGCTGGACGAGATCGTCGAGAAATCCCTGCGCCGTGGCGCCATCTGGGATGAGGTGAAGGATCGCCTGGACGCGCCCGGCACCGGTCTGTCCGGTGGCCAACAGCAGCGCCTGTGCATTGCGCGCGCCGTCGCGACGGAGCCGGAAGTGCTCTTGATGGATGAGCCATGTTCGGCGCTGGACCCGATTGCAACCGCCCAGATCGAAGAGCTGATCGACGAGCTGCGCAACAGCTATTCGGTGGTGATCGTCACCCACTCGATGCAGCAGGCCGCGCGCGTCAGCCAGAAAACCGCCTTCTTCCACCTCGGCAACCTGGTGGAGTTTGGCGCGACCGGCCAGATCTTTACCAATCCCGAAGATCCCCGCACCGAAAGCTATATCACCGGCCGCATCGGCTGATCGTGAGGACCAAAGACATGCCAGAGCAACATATCGCATCCGCCTTCGACCGGGATCTGGAAGCCATTCAGGCGCAGATCATGAAAATGGGGGGCCTTGTCGAGGCCGCCATCATGGACGCCGCTCGTGCACTTGAAACCCGCGACGAAGAGCTCGCCCAGCAGGTGCGCAACGGCGACAAGGCCATCGACGGGCTGGAAGAGCTGATCAACGAAGAAGCCGCCCGCGTCATCGCCATCCGCGCGCCTGCTGCGGTCGATCTGCGGCTGGTGCTGTCGGTGATGAAAATCTCCGGCAATCTCGAACGTATCGGCGATTATGCCAAGAACATTGCCAAACGCACCGCCGTTCTGGCGCAGGGGCCCAGCGTCTCTGAGAGCGCCGCCGCCATGCGCCGTATGGCGCGCGAGGTCGAGCTGATGCTGAAGGACGCGCTGGATTCCTACATCCAGCGCGACGTGGAACTGGCGCAGGACGTGATCGCCCGCGACAAAGACGTCGATCAGATGTACAACGCGCTGTTCCGCGAATTCCTCACTTTCATGATGGAAGACCCGCGCAACATCACCCCCTGTATGCACCTGCATTTTATCGCCAAGAACGTCGAGCGCATGGGCGATCATGTCACCTCGATTGCCGAACAGGTGGTCTATCTGGTGACCGGCGACAAGCCTGAGGATGACCGGCAGAAAGCCGACACGACATCCTCTGTGCCGCAGGAGGTCTGACCATGGCTGCCGACCAACCCACCGTTCTGGTGGTCGAGGACGAATTGGCCCAACGCGAGGTTCTTTCCTATAATCTTGAGGCCGACGGGTTTCGTGTGCTGCGCGCCGAACATGGCGAAGAGGCGTTGCTGGTTGTCGAAGAGGACATGCCCGATATCATCGTGCTCGATTGGATGATGCCCAATCTCAGCGGCATCGAAGTCTGCCGTCGGCTGAAGTCGCGCCCCGAAACCCGGAACATTCCGATCATCATGCTGTCGGCCCGTTCGGAAGAGGTCGACAAGGTGCGCGGGCTGGAAACCGGCGCCGATGATTACGTGGTGAAGCCCTATTCGGTGATCGAACTGATGGCCCGCGTGCGCACGCAGTTGCGGCGGGTACGCCCCTCGACCGTCGGGGTGCGGCTGGAATTTGACGATATCGTGCTGGACGCCGAAACTCATAAGGTCAGCCGGGCCGAGGCGCCGCTCAAACTTGGCCCGACCGAGTTTCGCCTGCTCTCCACCTTCATGGAGAAACCGGGCCGGGTCTGGAGCCGCGAGCAGCTCTTGGACCGGGTCTGGGGGCGCGATATCTATGTCGATACACGCACCGTCGATGTCCATATCGGCCGGCTGCGCAAGGCGCTGACCCAACACGGCGGATCTGACCCGGTGCGGACGGTCCGTGGCGCGGGCTACGCGTTAGGGTAGCAATCTAACTACTTGAAAATATGCGGCTTACGGGATTTCCCGGGGCCGCGCTTCGCTGAATTGATCAGCCGATCTATCGCGGCAACGGGTCTTCCGGCTGCGCCTGACCAGCCAGCCAGTTGCGGAACTTGATCAGGGCGGGATCCTTTGACCGGGCCTCTGGCCAGACCAGATAATAGGCGCCCTTGCTCTCGGTTGCTGTCGGGTAGAGCGCCACCAGACGCCCCGTTGCGAGATCCTGCTCCACCAGATAATCCGGCATCAAAGCCACCCCAAGCCCATGCAGTGCAGCCTGGGTAATGGTTGCGAATTGGTCATACATGGTACCGGATAATCCATCCTTCAACGCGATATCATGGGTCTCAAACCATTGCTGCCAGGCCTTCGGACGGGTCTGGATATGCAGCAGGGGCAGGGCAGTGATATCTCCCGCGGTCTCGATCTGCCGACCGTTCAGAAGCTCCGGCGCGCAGACTGGCAACATCTGTTCGTGCTTCAGCAGCAGCGCGTCAGTTCCGGGCCAGTCAGCAGTGCCAAAATGTATCGCCGCATCAAAGCCTTCGCTGACAAAATTAAACGGTTCAAGCCGGGTCGACATATTGATGGTCACATCCGGGTGCAGCCGCGCGAATTCCGGCAGGCGCGGCATCAGCCAGCGCATCCCAAAGGCCGGCAGAATGGCCAGGTTGAGCGTGCCGGCCAACGGCGCGGCCTGAACCCGCAACGTCGATTGCGCGATCTGATTAAGCGCCTGACGTATTTCGGCGGCGTAAGTCTGCGCTTCTGCCGAGAGCATGAGCCGCTTCTGGTCCCGCCGCACCAGATCCACGCCCAATTGTCGTTCCAGCGCCTGCAGTTGGCGGCTGACAGCGCCTTGCGTCAGAGCCAATTCATCCGCCGCGGCAGAGGCGCTGCCCAGACGGTCCAGCGCTTCCAGCGCGCGCAGCGCGGCAATTGAGGGGAGAAAGCGTCTCGGCGTGGCCATGTATGAGCTTTTGTAATGTTTGCTTGTGGTTCTGTCGCTGTCATTCCTCTTACCGCAAGGTTAAGGTCGGCGGCAAGTTTTGGATCAGGAAGGTGATGACAAATGACCGAAAAACCCGAATTGCGCGCCAAAGATGCCCCGGATCTCGGCCAGTTCAACTGGGAAGACCCGCTGCGTCTGGATGATCAGCTGGGCGAAGATGAACGCATGATCGCAGCTTCCGCGCGGTCGTATGCTCAGGAAAAACTTCAGCCTCGGGTTCTAAGTGCCTATGAAAACGAGGAAACCGATCCCGAGATCTTCCGCGAGATGGGCGAGATGGGTCTGCTCGGCACCACCATTCCGGAACAATACGGCGGCCTTGGTGCAGGCTATGTCTCCTACGGTCTGGTTGCACGCGAGGTCGAGCGCGTTGACAGCGGTTACCGCTCGATGATGTCGGTGCAAAGCTCGCTGGTGATGTATCCCATTTACGCATATGGCAGCGAAGAACAGCGCCAGAAATACCTGCCCAAACTCTCCTCCGGTGAGTGGATCGGTTGCTTTGGCCTGACCGAACCCGATGCGGGCTCGGATCCCGCCGGCATGAAAACCCGGGCCGAGAAAACCGATGGCGGGTATCGTTTGACCGGGTCCAAGATGTGGATTTCCAACGCGCCCATCGCCGATGTCTTTGTGGTCTGGGCCAAGTCCGAGGCCCACGGCGGCAAGATCCGCGGATTTGTTCTGGAAAAAGGCATGAAGGGGCTTTCGGCTCCCAAGATCGCCAACAAGGCGTCGCTGCGCGCGTCGATCACCGGCGAAATCGTCATGGATGGCGTCGAGGTCGGCGACGACGCGCTGCTGCCGCATGTCGAGGGGCTGAAAGGTCCGTTCGGTTGTCTGAACCGCGCGCGCTACGGCATCAGCTGGGGGGCGATGGGTGCGGCAGAGGCCTGCTGGCACGCCGCCCGTCAATACGGTCTGGATCGCAAGCAGTTTGGCCGCCCGCTGGCCAACACCCAGTTGTTCCAGCTGAAACTCGCCAATATGCAGACCGAAATCACCCTTGGGCTCCAGGCCTCATTGCGGGTTGGCCGCCTGATGGACGAAGCCAATGCAGCGCCTGAGATGATTTCCATCGTCAAGCGCAACAACTGCGGCAAGGCGCTTGAGATCGCCCGCAACGCCCGCGACATGCACGGCGGCAATGGCATCAGCCTCGAGTTCGGCGTCATCCGACATATGGTGAACCTCGAAACGGTGAATACCTATGAGGGCACACATGACGTCCACGCCCTGATCCTGGGCCGCGCCCAAACCGGTCTGCAGGCGTTTTTCTAAACAGATCGCATAACAAAACGTTTAAAAAGCGCATCGTTGTCTGACAACGGTGCGCTTTTTCGTTAACATCGTAAATCAGAGATGACTGGAGGCACGCGTTAATCAACGCCCAGACACTGATATTTCTGCAAGGCAGGTTTGCAAAAACGCAAATCATGGGCATCGCTTTATCCGCGCAAAGATTCTGACCGCTCTTTGCTGGACGAGCATCCCTCTGTCGCACGCCGAAAGGTTAAAGGGCAAGACGTGATAAATCCGGTCTTTCGTTGCAAAACACACGGCTCCGCGCGCGAGTGGGTTAACGCGTTCATGAAGCGGTGCAGTCCAGAGCGACCAGGCGGCTGCGCGCACCGAGATTTTTGCACAGGGGTGTTGCTATGGGTAATAACCGTCATCGACCTGCGCCGCTGCAAAACACCAATGCCAGATCGGGGCAAACCCGTCTGGCGGCGGGTTAATCCCATTGCTGGCATGCAAACCCGGGCCAGCGTAACCTCAGATGGCCAGGCCAATCCTACAAAGCGTCCATGAAGTTCCGCATGTTGGCAGGCGCAAATCTGCCAGATGGATCAACTTCCATGAACAAGCGGTAAAATCAGAATACCCGTGGTGTACGACGGGTGGTAGGACCGACACATATTGCCTGTAATCAGTAGTATGTATCTGATTTCTTTAGACTTTTTTAGGCTTGATATAGCGACCGGTTAAACGCGCAATATCTGCGCTTGTGTTTTGCTACTACATCTTGCGTTAGGATAGCAAGTAGGCAACAACGATTTTTTAACTCATCTATTGGTTGTGTTTTTAGAGGCACCAAGGAACGAACGGGCGAGAACCGCCTTTCCCCTTAGCGGCCACCCTTGACGACGGCCTATCTTTGCAAGTGCGCATCCGTTTTAGGTCTGAATGTCGCGGTGCGTCATGCACTTTCTTAGGGGCCTTTGTATTTTGGGGCATTGCAAGCGCAGGACGCTGCACAGCCCGAGGGGTGGCCTTAGCTTTGGTTAGGGCAGGGCGGGCTTTGGTATATTTTGCCCTTAGCTTGCGCAGTCGTTCCAATCGGGAAACGATTTTGACACTGCGTCGCGAGACAGTAGGGGGTCTACGCCGAACGCTGATAGTATTCTTTCTAGCTCTTGTGGGTTTCTTACGGGCCATTCGTCACCCTCCATTTGTACGATTGCAACACGTCCGCCCTCATAGCGAACGATCAAATGTTCGGTTCCGGGTATGACGAGATACAACTCGATATCCTGAAACACGAACTCTTTATCCTCATCACTCCAAAAGGCATCAGCCGGGGGCGTATGTGGCTTGGGAATGAGGAATTTCCACTCTGATATCATCGCTTCGATTTCTTCAATGGTGTACTCCCTTGAATTACGGACGATTTCGTCCTCTCTCAGCTCTACAATCTCAGAGATGGGTGGCTCATCGGACCTCTGATCACGCCACTTGGCGAGATAAGTATCAATGAAGATTTCGCGCATTCTGCCCTGGAGCATAAATTCGCGCCTACGGCGCTTTGCGTCGAAAACGTGAGGGAAAGAGTACTTAAGATCCTGAGGTGCAAGGCCCTGATCAACATATCTTTGCGCGTAGTCCTCAAACCACTTGAAGCCTAGAGGCGGCTTCTTAGACATGGAAACGTGATTGAGAGAAACGTCGCCCTCTTGTTCTTTTAGTGCGTATTTCAGCAAATAATAATAGCCGGCATATTCCGGCCGCTGAAAGTAGACGAAGCCATGCGGCCAGTATTTCCAAAAGAACCGTTCCTCTAGGCAGTATTTTTCAGTGAAGTGAGCGGCACGCCAATCTGGCGTATTGCGGTTGAGGCTAGTTGCGATATCCCAATGGTCTACCTCAACAGGCACTTTGCCGTCGAAGAACAGAACGGCATGCCAATGACTGCGGCCCTTCTTAGAGCCGTATTCACCAGCGACGATGTAGCGAACACTGTATCCGTGATAGCGAAGCCGTTTCATAAAGTCTTGAAAGTCTTTGTAAATCAAGGTGGTCGCATTAGGCGTGTCATCGGCATAGGTGAGGGTTATGGCGACTGTTTTTGTAGAGGTGGCCTGTTCAGCCAAGCACCGGCCAACGTAATCATTGACGCGGTTTTTCCTGCATAGCCAGCAATGGCGACAGGCGACCATTCCGGCATCAAGGACAAAGGATGGAGTAATACACATGTTTCCATTTTTTTTCATTTAGTGACGGAGCGCGCCAACCTGCGGTTTTTTGCGCCCCTGTCACTAAATGCATATCCCTACAAGGTTCTGAGATATCGCCCGCTGACCCTCTCCCCCTACGGCCCTTTTTGATGAGAGCGGGGGAGAGGGTCAGCTAATGACGGGGCAAGCAGGAGGCATGCCTTTTGGACGCGCAGAATTGCGCGTCCAGCTTGTTTAATTGTGATTGGGGTTATTCGAATGGATGTGGCGGGCTATCGCGCTTTTCACGCTTAGCCCTATCGCATTCTTTGAAATGCCGCTGTAGCGCGGCAAGATTGACAGTCGTTACTTCGATACCGAGGCGATCAATGTCCGCCTTGTACCGCTTCCAATCGGACAACTGCCAATGTGCGGGATCATAGAAATTCCAATCCCCGCCCCAATCCATTTTGATATTTCGCCGCCGGGCAACTTCCTTGCCGATAGCGCCGATAACAGCCCACTCCTTGCGTGTAAGGTTCCAAAGTCGGCTGCAATGAATTTCATCCACAGCACAGCCGTAGTTGTGAGGGCTTTGCCCGCCTTTGGCCTTGGTAACGCCCCTTGAATAAAGGGCGTTTTGCTGGGCATGGGTGCGAAAGAAGAAGAACGCATAAAAGGGATAGGAACGAGCGCGTAGCTCTTTATGCAAAGCCCGGTGAAAGTCGATGATATCCGGGTGTGCGTTATCCCATGAGGTTCTATGCGCCATCTTTCGATACTTGAGGCTGTTGATTTGCTGATGATCAACAAGAGCCTTAGCGGCCTTGTGATGATCCGACGGCAAGCGCCGGATCATTTTATCAGCAAGCACGCGCGGGCTATTCTGCCGTTTCGCTTTGCTTGTCAGCCTCTGTATCAGTCGCTGTATCGCCTTGCTTTTGTGTTTCATCTTCGATCACCTGCGGAGTTTTCTCAGTGGTTGGCTGCGGCTCTGTGGCGGCTTTATGCTGCGCTGATTGTTGTTCAAACTTTTCGTTCAAACGCTTGATCTCACGATCAAAATGCGTTTGTCGGCTTTGCTCATTGAGCTTGGCCCACATCATCATGCGATCAAAATCACTGTTGCGCCGAGTGGTTGGCGCTACGTTTGTGTAGGCCTCTTTTTCCACATGGTGGACGACATGAGAACGCACGTGCGTTTTGATATAGATGGAGACCGGCGCATCGCTGATTTCAACGGCAGGAAGAACCTGCAAGTACATTGTTTCATCAGCAGAAAATTCTACGCCGAAGTGACCATCAGAGGCAGCCAGCAGTTTTGCCGTTGCCATATCAACATCGCTGGCAATCCAGACCTGTACTTTATCGGTCACGTTGAATTCAAGCTTGACGTGGCGCTTGCGGTTGACCGGCAGTTCAAGCACCTCAGAGGGTGCAATAGACTGCCAGTCATAGAGGGCGCGGATGATAAATTGTTTCATGTTCTTTCCTTTTTTTATCGGGAGTTACGGGGCGCGGTTAACGCGCCCCTTTGCGGCTGTAACGATCAATCGGTGACGTCGTTTTCAGCCTTGGTTTTAGTCTTATCGATGCGGCTGATATCGGCCTCTGAAATGAGGGCGTCATAGTCGCCCACGGCCTCATGCAGACCTTTGCCAAAGACAGTGTTGCCGACGATATCCGAGCCACCAATGGTGGTGATTTCGAACGGATCATTGACCTGATCCGCGAACACGTTGTGATGCAGATCATTGGTCAGGTAGAAATCCTCGTTCAACTCAGGATCGACGGTTTCGATTGCCCAGATTTTTTGACGGTTTTCGTCAAAGGACTGATCAACAGTAGGCCGGTAGTATTTCCCACCGATCCGAGACAGATCACGCCTCCATTGATAGTTGAGAGGGGCATAACCAAAGGTTCCGCCGGGATCGCTATGCTCAACATCAAAGTGTGACTTGGTAACAATTGCGACCTTCTCAGGATCAAGGAAATCACGTGTGAAATCGGGAATACGCCCGATTGCCTTCATGTTAAGAAAATGGTCCTTTTGACGTTCCCAAAGTTGCTCAGGGACGATTTGAGCAGTGATAAGGATAATACCGCCAGTATTCATGGGCGGAGTGCGGAAGCGTATATCCACATAGGTTTCGCCATTGGTTGCTGACTTGGCGAGATTGTCGCCGTCAGTGGCATACCGGCGGCTATAGCCCATGATGGTTTGCTTTTTGTCCAGGAGTATCGGCTGAGAAAGCGCTTGCTCAGGCACCCGGATACCATCCATCAACAGGTCAATGATGTGTTCATCATCAAGGCCATCATATTTCTGGCGAAGCTTAGCGAATGCGGCGGTTTTCTTGGCAAGCTCGATATTCGAGAGGGAGAGAGAAACCCCCTCAGAACCCAACTCAGCGTAGATCAACGGCAAGGACTGCGAGACATCCGACCCGAAGGAATGGTCGGTCTGAATTGCAACACCTGCATTCGTGCTTTGCCACCAAACATTATCTTGTGATGCACCATCAGTTTGACGGACGCCCGAACCATAATGATCCGGGTTCACAGCATGAGTAATGCCGATACCAGTGACGGGAAGCCTTTGCTGGACAATGTTGATAGGAACCTCACCGTCAATAGACGCCTGATCGAAGTCAGGAACAATGAAGTTGCTGTTGGTATGCTTCCAGAACGCGGCGGCAAGAGTGTGATCCAGCTTATCCCGCGTCGGGAGCGATGAAGAACGCGCCTTGCGCATGTAATTGACGAGAACGTTATAGCTCTCAACAATCATAGTGTTGACCTTGCCGGTGCGCCCGCCGCCGACGCCCTGATGAAGGCCCATAGTCTGATAGATTTCAGAGTCGGTTTTCCAATCTTCTTCTTCGAAGAAGGGGATAGGGTCGCCGCCCTCAGTTTCAGGAATACCCTTGTAAGAACGGTTGAGGGCATCCATGCCGTTGAAACGATCAAAGGCGAGGAACGGGATAAAGTGCGCATGTACTGTCACATTGACAGCATTCATAAGCATTTCCGCCGTTTCCATCATTTCGAGACGGACACGATATTGACCGCGTGAAACGCGATCTTCGCGGAACATAGGCACATAGGCCAAAGGCAAAATCTTGCCAGCATGGCCAGAGGTGAGAGCGCGAACCCGGTCAGGCCGGACGCTTTTTTGCACTTCGATAGGCTGTGAAGGGATTGTTTCTGTCAAACGCATACTCAGTTTCCTTTTAGTTGAGCTTTGCGCAACAACCGCTTGAGGCTGTTACGTATCTTTGCGCATTTCGCGCATTTCTTTCGGCGGGGGAGGGGAGGGCGACGGCGCTTAGAAGACCTGACGCGCATATGGATCATCCATAAACCAGCGCGCACCCGACATTGTCGGTCCCGACATAGGCGGAGCCGATAGAGTAGGCCGCATCACTGGCCGAGACTTAGGCCGAATGCGGTTTCGCTCTTCAATGTTGGATAGGGCTTGCTTGCGACGGTCAGACCACTTTCGCCCCATGGGGGAAAGCTTGGCCGTTTCGAGTGCGTCAGCACCGGCGACAGATACGCCGTATGCCGATGAAGCTACATCGCCATAGCGTTGTTCGATATCCTCAGCGTCAGACCAACGGTCATCCTCTGAAATAGTTATCCCCGCAACGCGGTTACCAGATCCCCGAGACCCATCCCGAGCAGGAACAGTGCCAGAATTATCCAGCCGAGGACCTTGAGTACCTGCATCAGTTACACCCGTGTACGTGTTTGCACTAGGGATTGAGTAGCCGAAGTTTTCGCGGAAAGCAACGGAACCCGTTTTGCGGATTTCCTTCAATTCTTCCCGCATAATGTCCAATTCAAGCTTATCGCGCTCCTCATCGCGCTTGGCTTGCTTGTGGTTGAATGCAGTTTCGATCCCTTTTCCAAGGGCTTCTGCGAAGAAGCTGGACGACGACAAGGCAGGGCCTTGCGACGTATAGCTAGGCGCACCACCAGATCGAACTGCGGTTAGAGGGTTGATGCCCGCCGCAGTAGCATCTGCGACGAGGCGTTGGAGTTGAGTGTCATTGCGGGCGTCTTGCTTTTTCTGCCCACGACGACTGAAACCGCCACCGATAAGGGGGCCAGCAACGGCGCCAATAATTGTGGAGAACAGACCCATCAGCGAAGGTGCTTTGGTGTGCTGTTGCGGATACGCGCCGAATGACTAAGCGCGAGATCGACCAGAACACCGCCAAGGGCGATGATACCGGCAACGATCATATTGCTTGTTTCCTGAGTTACACCGATGGTAACGAGGTACGTTCCAAAGGCAGTACCAACACGCCGAAGAAGCGGTTGAATGAACTCAGATGCAAGGTATTCGTACATAACGACTTATCCCTCTAAGGGGCCGCTATTATCCCGCCAGTTGATAAAGTCCGATAATCAGTATTATGTATAATTTATATGATGCAGCGTCACTGTTGCAGGCTTGGCCGCAACATCGAACAGTTGCACAGCATATGTTCCAACGACAGCTGAGGCCCAAATGGATTTGCAAGGCAAAACGATTGTTATCACAGGCGCCGCCACAGGTATCGGGCGGGCTTTGGCGCTGACGATCGCCAAGCACGGCCCACGGCACATCATCTGTGCCGATATTGATGGCGCCAGTGCCCAGCATACCGCCGATGATGTTGGTGGCAGCGCCTTTGCCGTGGACGTCGGATCAGACCAGGCCATGGCGCAGATGATCGAGGCGATCGAGCGTGATATCGGACCGATTGATGTTTTCTGTTCGAACGCCGGAATTCTCAGGATCGGCGGCCTGGAGACCACCCTTGCGGATTGGCAGCGCAGCTGGGATGTAAACGTAATGGCACATGTTTCCGCCGCCCGGCATCTCGTGCCACGTATGCTCGAACGTGGCGGCGGTTATTTCCTGAATGTCGCCTCGGCGGCCGGCTTGCTGAACCAGATCGGCGCCGCCAGCTACGGGGTTACCAAACATGCCGCCGTGGGGTTTTCAGAATGGCTGGCGATCACCCATGGCGACCAAGGGATCGGTGTTTCCGTCGTTTGTCCGCAAGCGGTGAAAACTGCCATGACCGAAGGATTGGAACATAGCGCTGCGGCTGTAGACGGTATGATCACCGCCGAGGACGTCGCAAAGATCTGCGTAGAAGCCATTGAGAACGAAACATTTCTCGTGCTTCCACACCCAACGGTGGCAAGCTACATCCAGGCCAAGGCCGCCGATACTGGACGCTGGATCACCGGTATGCAGCGGTTGCGCGACAAGTTCGACGCCCCGAACTCAGAATAATGGCTGCATCAGGATTTGGCGATGGGCCGCATCAGACCTTCCTGAGCGACGCTCGCCACCAAACGGCCATCCTGCGTGAAGATAGATCCACGATTGAAGCCGCGGCCGCCTCCGGCAAAGGGTGAATCCATCGTATAGAGATGCCAGTCGTCGAATTTCACCGGTCCATGGAACCACATCGCGTGATCGAGACTGGCCGTCATCGCCTGTCCCTTTACAAAACTCAGACCATGCGGACGCAGCGCCGAGCCCAGCAAGCCATAGTCAGAGACATAGGCCATCAGCACATGTTGCAGCTGCGGGCTGGCGTCCTTGGCGGCTTTCATCCTGACCCACATATGGTTGATATCACTACATTTACCGGGATTGATCGGATCGCGCGGCTCAACATCGCGGATTTCGAACGGGCGTTCTCGGGAAAATTCTACGCGCAGTCGGCCATCCAGCGTTTCGGCAAGCTCACGTAGCAACACGTCACGAGATACCAGCGCATCGGGGGCCTTTACCTCCGGGATCTCATGCTGATGTTCCCAGCCCGGTTCATCAATGTGAAAGGACGCCGCGAGATTCAGGATCTGCTTGCCATTCTGCAAGGCGGTGACCCGCCGGGTGGTAAAGCTGCCGCCATCCCGCGCCGGATCCACCGCGTAAATCACCGGCTTTGACGGATCTCCCGGACGGATGAAATATGCGTGCAGCGAATGGCACAGACGATCCGGCACTGTCGCATAAGCGGCCATCAGAGCCTGAGCGATAACCTGACCACCGTAAATCCGGGTCGGCGTCTCACCACCGGATCCAATTCCGCGATAGAGGTTGCGGTCCAGTTCCTCAAGATCGAGGAGATTGAGCAAAATTTCAGCTGCGTCAGGCATTTGTTACGTCCTGTTGATCTTTGCGCGGGTCATCGGCTGTGCGCCCACCCTGCCCTCGTGGCGTGGCCGACAGGCAGGATTAGCCCGTTATCGCTCCGTGAACCAGCGCCTTTAGCTCCGCGCGTGCCGGATAGGAGCTGGATGGTGCCAGCTGTGTAAAAAACACGACACTCAGATCCAGCAGCGGGTCAACCCAGAAAAACGTCGACGCCATACCGCCCCAGCTGAAATCGCCCACCGATCCCGGACATCGCGCCCGCGCCGGATCAAGCACAACAGCGCCGCCGAGACCAAAGCCCATCCCCTCCATCGGCTGTTCCGCAAAGCTCTGCGGTCCCATCGACGCAATATCGCCTGGAAGGTGGTTTTGGCACATGAAATCAATGATTTGTGGACTGATCAGATGGTGTTCCCCCAACCGCCCACGCAGCCGGATCAACTCCGCAAAGCGCATATAGTCGTCAATCGTACTGAGCAGGCCGCCGCCGCCCGAGTCCATCTCGGCCCGGCTAAACGGCGTATCGACGTAGCAGTCAATTAGCCGCAGACTTTCGTCTCCCTGCTCTGCACCATTCAAATCCATGGCGTCGCCACTCAGCGGAGAATATAATGAAGCCAGATGGTTACCGGTTTCCGCTAAGGTGTGAAATGCGGTTTGATCCATGCCAAGCGGGTCAAATATCTCACGCTTGAGGAACGCCGCAAGGCTGTCACCGGTTACAACCTCAATCACCCGGCCAATCACGTCAATGCCAACCGAGTATTCCCAACGTTTTCCCGGTTCAAAAGCAAGCGGAAGCGAGGCCAGCTCCGTGACCTTCGTCGCAAGAAGCCCCTGATCCGGTTTGAACATCAGATCTGTTTTCGACATTTCTTCTGCCAGCAGGCCCGGATTGAACGGGTAGCTCAATCCGCTGGTATGGGTCAGCAGCTCATGCAGCGTGGGCGCGCGGCAGGGCTGTGTCTGGTCAATATCGGTCGCGCCATCAATAAGACAGTGCATATCAATGAATTCAGGAAGAAATTCCGACACCGGCGCATCCAGATGTAACAGACCGCGTTCCAGCAGCAGCATCAATGCAAGCGAGGTGACCGGTTTCGTCATGGAATAGATCCGTGTCACCGTATCGCGGGTGAATGGTAGATCTTCGGCGATATTGCGATGACCAACCGCGTAGAAATAGCATTCTTCGCCGCCGCGGTTGATCAGCAGCGAACTGCCGGCATATCTGCGGTGATCGACATAGCGATGCTGCCATCTTCTGATGTTTTCTAGCCGCGCGGCATCCATGGGGGCTCCTGTCGTCAGATATCGGTAAGGCTCAGCCGATGAGCCTGGTCATCGCTGGCACGGTTTCACTGGTAAACCAGGGCGTATCATCCGATTCCGCTGCCATCGCCGCCTTGATCCTGGCGATCGTCTCGCCTCGGAGCTGCTGCTTGATCGCGCCGTAGGTTCCGGCGGGCAAGTCCGCCAGTGTCCGTGCTTCCTTCAGCGCGTATCCGAGCAGATCTTCGGCATCATCGGCAATGATATCAACGATATCAAAGTTGCGGGCTGCGATTGGCCCAATGGTCTGCCCGGTCAGCATCAAACGCCGCTGAATATTGGGGCTGAGGGTTGCCCGGGCAATCTCCAGCGGCGCCACGGGAAAATCCACCCCGGCCTGCACTTCTGCAAGACCAAACTTGGATTTAACCAGGGCTACCCGTACATCACTGCAAAGGACAAAGAACAATCCACCGGCAATCGCCGCACCATTAACAGCCGCAACCACCGGCTTGGGACAGGCGTAAAGCGCGAGGAACGCCTCGTTCAGCCCATCCACGGCAGCCCGCTGACCTGCCAGATCGAAATCCTTCGCGGCTTTCAGATCGAGGCCTGCCGAGAACACCTTGAACGCGCTGGTCAACAGGATCGCACGGACGGAAGGGTCCTCTCCGAATTCTTTGATTACATTGGCAAAATCCATCAGAAATTCGGGCGACAACGCATTGACCGGGGCCCGTGATAGTTTGAGTTCGACAACCCCGTCCCCATGTGACTGCCGGAACAACCAGTCGCTCTGTGTCATCTCTGCCTCTTCCCTTTGGGCTGGCGATCTGCTGCCAGCTGTTTGCGATATCATGCGTGGTTTGCTGACTGAGGTCGAGTATTTTGACCTACGTAGAACCACGCATAAAGCTATATCGCCCCCGCTTTGGCAAAGGGTTACCGCTAGGGGCGCATACTTAAGGTTTCGGCAGCAGAAATCAGCTGATCGGCGTAGCGCTGTTCCAGAACGGCACGGCTTACGTGAAAGGACGGTCCACCGACATTCAGCCCGTAGACCCGTGTCCCGTTCAGCGAGACAACCGGCACCGCGATACCGTTCACATCCTCGCGCCAATCGCCATAGCCGGTGCAAAAGCCCCGTGCCGCATATTCCTCCTGCGCGCGACCCAGACAATCCTGCCGCGCCTGTTTTCCCTCAGGGTCAAGCGCGTCGGCGATCTTCAGGCTCTCCGTCCGCTGATCGGGTGACATGCCGGCCAGAATGGCGCGGCCAACGGCCGAGAAAAACAACGGCAGACGCATCCCGACATGTGCCGCAAGCGAGACATCCTCGCGCGAGCGATGCACCGCGATATAGATGACGTCAGCATGATGTGCTTCGCCTAATGCGCTGGTAATATAGGAATTTTCTCCATTCCTCAGATCCCGCAGGATTTGCGAGGCACGGTCGCTGATATCCATTCCTGCCAGCACGCCATAGCCCAGACGCAGAACCCCTGCCCCCAACCGATACGTCCCCGACTGCGGATCCTGCACGAGGTAGCCCAATTGGCACAGGGTATAGGTCAGCCGCGATACGGTCGGCTTTGGCAGGCCTGTGCGGTCGGCCAGATCAGTGTTGGTCAGCTCCAGCTCATTGCGCCGAAACGCGCGCAGCACATCCAGCCCCCGCGCCAAGGCGGTGACAAAATTGCGGTCTTTCTCCGCATCCGCTGACGCTGTGTGGTTGCTGTCCATGCCCTGTCCCCTTGGCCGCTTGGCCTAGTCAAAACTACGCGTCAACGCGGCGAGCCCGGCGCGCGCAAACTCCGGCACAAATGCGCCCAGTCGCGCTGCATGTTCGGGGTTTGACGCATTGCCATCAAGCCCTCTTTTGCGCACACCCTGCAGGATCGCAGCCATCCGAAAGAAGCTGAAGGAGAGATAATAGCCAAAGTTATCAACTCCGGGCAAATCCCTGCGTTTACAATAGCTTGCAATAAAGGCTTTATCTGATGGCAGGCCAAGCTCGCGCCGGTCAAGCCCGGCCAGTCCGCGCCCCTCGCGGCCGGGTGGCATCTGCCACTGCATGATGACCCCGGCGAGATCTGCATAGGGGTGGCCGATCGTCGACAGCTCCCAGTCGAGCACCGCACGACAGTTGGTTCCCTCTGCAGCAAAGATCATATTGTCGATGCGGTAATCACCGTGCACCAATCCGCGCTGCCCATCATCCGCAGGCATCTGCGCATCCAGCGCGGCGATCAGATCATCCATTTCGGTAATGGTTTCAACCTCGCTGGCGCGATACTGCTTGCTCCACCGCGCCAGCTGACGCGTGAAGTAATTGCCCTCGGGCCCGTAGTCGGACAGACCGACAGCGGTGACATCAACCCCGTGTAGCGCCGCCAGCACGCGGCTCATTTCATCCATCACCGCGCCACGCTCGGTTGGCGACAGATCCGGCAGTGACGGGTCTGAGAAATTCCGCCCAACCACATGTTCCATCAGGTAAAAAGACGATCCGATGACGCTATCATCCTCGCAGAGATGATGCATCATGGCGACCGGCACATCGGTGTTGCGCAACGCGGTCTGAACACGAAACTCACGCTCGACCGCATGGGCGGATTTCAGCAGCACACCGGGTGGTTTACGTCGCAGCACATACTGCCCCGCATCGGTCGACAACAGATAGGTGGGATTGGACTGGCCGTTCTGGAATTTGCGGGCTGTGATCGGCCCGTCAAAGCCCGGCAGCCGTCCGCGCATGTAATGCTCGATAGCGCGCAAATCCAGCGCCGCTGCGCCTTGTTCACGATCAGAGCCGCTGCGGTCTTTGCCGTTTGAACTGCCGCGTACCATTATACGTCTCCGATTGTGGTAAACTCTGCCGCCAGCGCTCTGCCCGCGGCCTCGTAATCGGCGGCGATCTCCGCAACCAATGTGGCGACCGGCTGCACCTCTGTGACCGCCCCGATACCTTGACCGGATCCCCAGATCTCCTTCCAGGCCTTGGGCTTGGATGACCCACCGGCGAAATTCATCGCCGTCGCATCAGCGCTGGCCAGATTGTCGGGATCAAGCCCCGCCTTCTGAATGGAACCACGCAGGTAGTTACCAGAAACACCTGTAAACAATGAGGAATAGACGATATCATCGGCACTGCTGTCGACGATCATCTGCTTGTACGCCTGCTGCGCATTGGCTTCCTCAGTGGCGATAAAAGGTGACCCGGCATAGCCGAAATCGGCCCCCAGCGCCCGGGCCGCCAGCAGAGAGCGGCCATTGGCGATTGCTCCCGACAGCGCAAGGGGGCCGTGAAACCAGCTGCGGATTTCGCTGATCAGCGCCAGCGGCGACAGCTGCCCGGCATGGCCGCCTGCCCCGGCGGCAACCGCGATCAGACCATCTGCGCCCTTCTCGATGGCCTTATGGGCAAAGCGATTGTTGATCACATCATGCAGCACGATGCCGCCGCAATCGTGAGCCACCTCATTCACCTCTGGTCGCGCCCCCAGTGATGTGATCCACAGCGGCACCTTCCAGCGATGACAGATCTCAAGATCACGCTCCAGCCTGGTATTTGACCGGTGAACAATCTGATTGACCGCAAAGGGTGCCGCCGGATGATCCGGGTTGTCCTGGTTATGGCGGTCCAGTGCCTCGGTGATCTGTTTCAACCAGGCTTCCAGAAGCGGCGGCTCGCCCTCAGCCTCACGCGCGTTCAGCGCCGGGAAGGATCCAACGATTCCGGCCTTGCATTGGGCAATGACGAGGTCGGGCACGGATATGATGAACAGCGGCGCGCCAATCAACGGCAGCCCAAGCCCCTGCAGGGCTTTGGGCATAGGCTGCCCACCCTGGGTGAGGTGATTTTTCTTCATTTCCAGCCCCTTATCCAGCAGAATTCAGGCCGCTTTCCGGTTGGAAAACAGATCGTTTGCAGAGCAGAATTGCATTTCGCAAATTCATTGACAACGCAAGATCTGCACAGAAGACTTGACGTCACACCGGCCAGGGTTCGGCCACCATGACAGGATAATCACTCATGCATGCGATGCTCTCCACCGCTCCAGGCGGCCCCGAAACCCTGCAGTGGAGCGCACAGGACGATCCCGTCCCCGGCCCCAGGGATGTGCTTGTGGCGATCCATGCCGCCAGTGTGAACTATCCTGATACTCTGATGATACAGGATCTCTATCAGATCAAACCACCGCGTCCCTTTGCACCGGGCGGTGAAATCGCGGGCGAGGTTATCGCCCTTGGCAAGGACGTCGATAATCTGAACATCGGCGACCGGGTTCTGGCGCTGACGGGATATGGCGGGTTTGCCACCCATATCTGCGTCCCTGCCGCCAGCGCCATCAAGATTCCCGATCAGATGCCCTATCTCGATGCGGCTGGTTTTGTCTTTACCTACGGCACATCTCATCACGCGCTGAAGGAACGGGCACAGCTGCAACCGGGAGAGACCGTGCTGGTGCTGGGCGCCGCTGGCGGGGTTGGCTCTGCCGCAATCGAACTCGCCAAGGCCGCAGGGGCGCGTGTCATCGCTGCGGTGTCCTCCGCCGAGAAGGCGGCCTTCTGCGAGGAGATCGGCGCGGATGCGACGGTGATCTACGGCCATGCGCCCGACAAGGAGGACCAGATTGCCTTTGGAAAGAACCTCAAGGCGATGGCGGGGAAAACCGGGATCGATGTGGTCTATGATGCGGTCGGCGGCCCCTATGCCGAACCGGCGCTTCGCGCGATGGCTTGGCAGGGCCGCTATCTGGTTGTCGGTTTTGCCGCCGGCATCGCAAAAATGCCGATGAACCTGCCACTCCTGAAAGGATGCCAGATCGTCGGCGTATTCTGGGGCGCCGCCGTTCAGCGGGCGCCAGAGCAGCATCGCACCAATGTCGGTGAGCTGTTTGAGCTTTATTGCAAAGGTGACATTCGACCACGCATCCACGCGCAGTATCCGATGACCGAAGCCGCTGCTGCCCTGACAGAAATGCAAAACAGAAGCGTTCTGGGCAAGATCATCCTGACAAACACGCCAGATTGACACTGCTCGTCTAGAGGACAACGTTAGCGATAGCTCGCTTGCATATTATTCTAAAATATATATCAATATGAGCGAATTACGGCGGAGCGGCCGCAGCGCTGATGGGCTGGCCAACCGATCCTGCGCCTGTCACTTGGGCCAGCCAACGACCCGCCGGCAGGGCTGGAGACTGGCGACCATCCCGGCGAGCCCGCTCCTCGGCAAATGTCCTCTATTGGGCGGAAGACGGGCAATCGGGGCATCACAGAGTTATTGGATATCGACATGCACAACATCCTGGTTTTGAACGGCCCCAACCTGAACCTGTTGGGAACGCGCCAGCCTGAGGTTTACGGGCATGAAACGCTGGCGATGGTTGAACAACGCTGCATCGACCATGGCGCGTCACTTGGGCTTTCGGTGACGTGCGAGCAGTCCAATCACGAAGGCGCGCTGCTTGATGCGCTGCACGGGGCCCGCGGCAGCTACGCCGGGATCATCCTCAATGCAGGCGCCTATACCCATACCTCCATCGCGCTGATGGATGCGATTTTTTCCATCGCCCTGCCGGTGGTTGAAGTTCACCTGTCAAACATCCATGCACGCGAGGAATTTCGCCATCGCTCCTATATCGCGCGCGCCGCGCTTGGACAGATCTGCGGATTTGGGTCACAGGGCTATCTGATTGCACTTGATGCGCTCAACAGCCATTTGAATCAGGAAAAACCGGGATGAAGCTGCGTGCCTACATAGACTTTCTATGCGGGGCGCGGACGCTTGAGGAGCTTTGGCTGGAACACGTCAAACAGATGCAGGCCTTTCGTTTTGACCGGCTGATCTACGGCTATACGCGTCACAAGACCAAAACCTCGCTCGGTGACCCCGAAGATTTCGTGATCCTGTCCAATCACTGCACCGAATATGTGAAAGGCTTCGTAAACTCCGGCCTCTATTTCGACGCGCCGATGTTGCAATGGGCGCTGAACAACGAAGGGGCCGGCAGCTGGCGCATGGTGCAGGAGCAGATGGCAAATCAATGCCTGACACCACAGGCGCAGAAAGTGATCGATTTCAATACGGCTATGGGGGTAAAGGCGGGCTACACCGTCAGCTTCTATTCGGCTTCTCAACGGTTCAAGGGCGCGATATCTTTGGCGGCGGAGGAAACCCTCAGCCAGGATGAGGTCGATGAGATCTGGGCAACGCATGGGCATGATATCGTTCTGATGAACAATGTCGCGCATCTGAAGATCCTCACGATGCCTTATGACCCCCCAAACCGCAGCCTGACAAAACGCCAGAGAGAAGCGTTGGAATGGGTTGGTGACGGCAAGACCACTCAGGATATAGCGGTTCTTATGGGGCTGACGCCTGCGACCGTTGAAAAACACCTGCGCCTGGCACGCGAGGCACTGGCCGTTGAGACAACAGCCCATGCGGTACTCAAAGCGGCACTTCACAATCAGATGTATATTATGGAGAACTGATAATCCCTATAATATATATTGGATATTACAGCTGATATTCAGAGAGTTTCTTCCAATTTTCGCAATCTATCTGAAATTGGGTATGGAATTCATTACTTCCCTAATAGGAGAACTACAGGCACACTTACCATGTTCCGTGAGTGGGGCTTTGGCCTGGGACGGCGCAGGGCATGACCCTTGGGATTGCAAGGCTCTCTAACCTGTCCGGTAGCTGCGCGTATTGTTCCGCGCCAGCGCCGGGATATTCTGAGGGGCTTGTTGCGGCCATTCGATGTCTTTCCTGACATGGGCGCGCGACAGGCCCCTCACCCTCTTCCGACGGTATGACTGCCAATATGATATGCGCCATGGGCTTTGCCATCTGGGCGCTGCTGACGCGCCCTGCCCCTGATCGCCGCGCCTTTCACATTGCGTTGTCACAAAGGAAAAGGCCGACGAAACGCGTTCGTCGGCCTTTAATTGTCTTACGATCGGGCGTTAGCCCGCGTCGGGCTTAGCCCTGGGCTGCCTTAGCAACCTCAGCTGCGAAGTCTTCTTTTTCGACTTCGATGCCTTCGCCGACTTCCAGACGCACGAAACCGGTGATGGTGGCGCCTGCTTCCTTGGCCGCTTCTTCAACGGTCAGGTCAGGGTTCACAACGAACTGCTGGTTCAGCAGGGTCGATTCAGCCACGAATTTCTTCATGCGGCCGACGATCATCTTCTCGATCACCTGCTCCGGCTTGCCGGATTCGCGGGCGATGTCCATCTGGACCTGCTTTTCTTTCTCAACAACAGAGGCGTCCAGCTCCGCTTCGCTCAGCGCGGCGGGGTTCACAGCTGCGATGTGCATCGCAATCTGCTTGCCGATCGCTTCGTCGCCGCCGTTCATGGCAACCAATACGCCGATCTTGCCCATGCCTGCGGTCGCAGCGTTGTGCACATAGGACACAACGGTTTCACCTTCGAGGGAGGCCATACGGCGCACGGCCATGTTCTCACCGATGGTGGCGATCTTGTCGGTCAGGGTTTCGGCAACGGTTTTGCCGCCCATGTCCGCTGCCAGCAGCGCGTCGACATCGGCTGCGTTCACTGCGGTCTTGGCAATGCCGGACACCATTTCCTGGAACTCGGCGTTTTTGCCGACAAAGTCGGTTTCCGAGTTCACTTCGACGGCAACACCTTTGTTGCCTTCGACGACCACGGCGACCAGGCCTTCTGCGGCGGTACGGCCGGATTTCTTGGCCGCTTTTGCCAGACCCTTGGTGCGCAGCCAGTCAACGGCGGCTTCCATGTCGCCATTGGTTTCGGTCAGCGCCTTCTTGGCGTCCATCATGCCTGCGCCGGTGCTGTCGCGCAGTTCCTTAACCATGGATGCAGTAATTGCCATCTTAGGCTCTCCTCAATTCAAAAACGGATATGGGGCAGGTGATAGCCTGCCCCGCATGTCAACTCCGTGACAGGACGGATCAGGCGTCAGCGGCGGCGTCTTCAGCAACGGCTTCTTCTGCCGGTGCCTCTTCCAGGGCGCCAAGATCAACGCCTGCGGCGCCGAGCTGTGCGGACATGCCGTCCAGAGCAGCGCGGGCAACCAGATCGCAGTAGAGAGCGATGGCGCGGGCCGCGTCGTCGTTGCCGGGGATGATGTAGTCAACACCATCGGGCGAGCAGTTGGTGTCGACGATGGCCACAACCGGGATACC
This sequence comes from Phaeobacter sp. JH20_34, assembly GCF_048056095.1. Taxonomy (NCBI): domain Bacteria; kingdom Pseudomonadati; phylum Pseudomonadota; class Alphaproteobacteria; order Rhodobacterales; family Roseobacteraceae; genus Phaeobacter; species Phaeobacter sp. JH20_34. The sequence continues at coordinate 888,155 of NZ_JAYMWT010000004.1, forward strand.
CAGCTTGTTGGCTTCGGCGATGGCCAGCGCTTCTTTTTTCACGTCGATGACGAACAGCAGGTCAGGAACGCCACCCATCTCGCGGATACCACCGAGCGAGGCTTCCAGCTTCAGCTGGTCACGCTCCATGCCCAGACGCTCTTTCTTGGTCAGGCCTTCGGCGCCGGACGCCATTTTCTCGTCGATTTCCTTCAGGCGGTTGATCGACTGGGAAACCGTTTTCCAGTTGGTCAGCGTGCCACCGAGCCAGCGGTGGTTCATGAAGTACTGAGCGGATTTCTCAGCTGCGTCTGCGATCGGCTGAGCCGCCTGACGCTTGGTGCCGACGAACAGGATCCGGCCGCCCTTGGCGACGGTGTCGCGGACAGCGTTCAGAGCTGCGTCCAGCATGGGAACGGTCTGGGTCAGGTCCAGAATGTGGATGCCGTTGCGTGCGCCATAGATGAAGGGCGACATGCGCGGGTTCCAGCGCTGGGTTTGGTGACCAAAGTGTACGCCTGCCTCAAGCAGCTGACGCATGGAGAACTCGGGAAGAGCCATGTATCTTTTCCTTTTCCGGTTTCGTGCCTCGGCGGGGGTCTCAGAGCGGATGCTCCAACCGGCGGTCTGCCAGGGATGTCTCCCCCGGTCAGGCCAATCCCCACCTGCGGATTGAATGGCGCGCGTATATGCCAGCGCTGAAGGATGCGCAAGGGCAAAAGATATATCCGCGCCCTGCCCCGGCCATTTCAGCGCGCGCCCTGCCCAATGCGCTGCCAAAGCGCGGTATGTCCGGCGCTGACCTCGGCTTCGCAGGCGGTCGCAAGGGCCTTGCGATCGGCGAAATCGGACACCCGCAGCGGAGTATGATAGTGCAGCACCACCTCGCCCTGACGCAGCGACGCCATTGTCTTCAGCAGATGTGAGCCGAAATCCATGTCTCCCCACCAACCATAAAACCGCGGATCCTCTCCATTTGGCGGGTAGAACACCACCGAAACCGGCTGGATCGAGATCATATCGCGCAGCTCGGGGTGAAAGAACGCCGCAAAAAGCGTTGTCTTGAACGGCAGCACCCGCAGCCCGTCGGTCGATGTCCCTTCGGGAAAGAACAGCAGCTTGTGCCCCAGCAGCAGGCGCTGCAGGAACAATGCCGTCTGTCGGCGCGCTTCCCTTGCGTCGCGTTTGATGAACACCGTGCCCGTGGCCCTTGCCAGCCAGCCAATACCCGGCCATGAGGCAACCTCCGCCTTGGAGACGAAATAGATCCGCTTGCGGGCGTTCAGAGCAAAAATATCCAGCCATGACGTATGGTTGGCGACCACTGCGCCGCGTTGCGTCATCAATGAGCCTTCAGTGCGGAACCCGATGCCCAGAATACGAAAGGCATTGCGGCAGACATATTGCGTGATGAACGGCGTCACCGGCCGGCTGAGACCACAAAGCGGCCGTTCGATCAGGCGCACCAGCAGCAGCACCAGCAAGCCGCCAAAGACCAGCGTGCCCAGACATAGGCCGCGACCGAGGATCAACACCCATCCAATGGCGCTGATCTTGATCGGAGGCGGCGCGTCCTCTCCCTCCCAGGTGGTCATGGCTCGCTGCGCCCTGCCTCGTAGATCCGTCGCTGACGCGCGTTCATGCGTGCAGTGTCCAGCACAAGACAGATATCGGTGGTGTTGAAATCATGGTCGATATAGGCGCCATCGCCCACGCAGCCGCCAAGCCGCAGGTAGGCCTTGATCAGCGCCGGCGTGTCCAGCATGGCGCGGCGACGGTCCAGATCGCCTGCCGGGATCAGGTCCATGGATTGGTAGCTGCGCGAAACCGGCCGCAGATCTTCCGACGCGAGATGGTTGTGGTGCAGTGATGACAGCGCATTGGCCAGCGGCGCAACCTCCGTCCCATGAAAACTGGCAACGCCAAACAGCACCTCGATCTCATGCTCAGCCACATAGGCTGAAAGCGCGGACCACAGGTGAAACATCGCGGTTCCGCCCCGATAGTCCGGGTGCAGGCAGGAACGCCCCAATTCCAAAAGCTTACGACCCGAAGCTTTCAGTTTAGAGAGGTCATATTCATCCTCGGAATAGAACTGCCCGGCCAAAAGCGCCTGATCGCCACGCAGCACCCGGTAGACGCCAACCACCGCATCGCGCGTCTGGTCCCAGAGCAACAGATGGTCGAAAAACGCATCGAAACGATCCTGCTCCAGCCCTGCCTCGTGATCCACCAGCGCGCCGCCCCCGCCAAGCTCACTGACAAAAACGTCGTATCTGAGCGCCTGCGCCGCGCGTAAATCCGCCGATGTCTGTGCCAGTTTGACCTGAAATGCAGGAGAACTGCCGCCCATGAGCTTGCTCATCAATGGTTTGCCTTGCGTGCAGCTAGCCTATAAGGCACGGCATGTGCAAGTTTCGTTCAAATTGGTGAACAGGCGTTAACCGTTCATCAACGCTTATGACGGATCAAAGACTGGAATAAGGGCCACCTGCGCGCTGTTGAACACCACCTTGCCCTGATCGGGAAAGTTAACGGTGATCTTGCCGGCGGCGTTGGACTGGACCTGCCCCGTCCCCCATTCCGGGTGGTTGGGGTGGGTCACGAACATGCCAGGGGCAAGTATAGCGTTGAGGTCGTTCATGCGTGATGGCCCACTTCGGAGGAAAGATATGTCAGTAGATAACGCTAATCTCGCGGCTTTGATAGGGTCGCGTATCTGTCATGACCTGATCAGCCCGATCGGCGCGATCAACAACGGGCTCGAACTGCTTGGAATGTCTGGGGATATGTCCGGCCCCGAGCTGGAGCTGATCTCCGACAGCGTGGCCAATGCCAACGCCCGTATCCGGTTCTTCCGGATTGCCTTTGGCGCAGCCAGCGAACAGCAGATCAGCCGCGCCGAAGTGGTGTCGGTCCTGGAAGACATCGGCAAGGGCGGGCGGCTGAAATATCAATGGGCGCCGCAGGAGGCCTCGAGCAGGACCGAGGTGCGTCTCGCCTTTCTTGCCGCTTTGTGCCTCGAAACCGGCCTGCCCTATGGCGGCACGGTCAAGATCCTCTGCGCGGATGGCAAATGGACCGTCATCGGCGAAGGCAGCAAGCTGAATATCGACGATGATCTGTGGGCGCGCGTCAGCGGCGGCACCTCTTCGGCAACAGTGACCCCGGCGCTGGTCCAATTCGCCATGCTGCCCGAAGCGGCGAAGGATCTGGGGCGCACCGTGCGCGTGGAACAGACATTGGAGCGGGTGACGATCCACTTCTAACCCGCATCAGGCGACCGAAATATAAAAGCGCTGCAATCACTTGCAGCGCTTTTTTTATGTCAGATGGGTTGGATGCTGTCAGCTGCGGACCGCACCGTTCCCGCGCACCAGATATTTGAAGCTGGTCAGCTGCGCCGCGCCCACGGGGCCCCGCGCGTGCATCTTCCCGGTTGCAATACCGATCTCGGCCCCCATGCCAAATTCACCACCATCCGCAAACTGGGTTGAGGCATTGTGCATCAGGATCGCGCTGTCCAGCTCAGCAAAGAACTGCGCAACGGCGCCGTCATCCTCGGTGATGATACAATCGGTGTGCTGCGAATGATGCGCGCGGATATGGGCGATGGCCGCGTCCAGATCCTGGACCTGTCTGGCGGCAATGATCGCATCCAGATATTCGCAGCCCCAATCGGCTTCGGTTGCCTCTGTCATGCCATCCGGGCCCGGCAGACCAGCCTCGGCGCGGATTTCCACACCGGCGGCGGCCAGCGCGGTCAGCACGTCGCGCCCAATCGTATCCGCGATATCCCGGTGGATGAGTAAGCATTCCGCAGCGCCACAGATGCCGGTGCGGCGCGTCTTGGCATTCAGCACGATCTCCAACGCCTTTTGCGGATCTGCAGCCTTGTCGAGGTAAATATGCACGATCCCCTCCAAATGCGCAAAGACCGGCACTCGGGCCTCGCGCTGGACAAGACCGACCAACCCCTTGCCACCACGCGGAACAATCACATCGACCGTATCGGTCATCGTCAGCAGTTCCTGCACCGCTGCACGGTCGCGCGTCGGGACCAGCTGGACCGCATCCTCCGGCAGATCGGCGCTGCGCAGACCCGCAACAAGGCAGGCGTGGATGGCCTGGCTCGAGTGAAAACTCTCCGAGCCACCGCGCAGGATCACCGCATTCCCCGACTTCAGGCAGAGCGCGCCGGCATCGGCGGTGACATTCGGGCGACTTTCGTAGATGACACCGATCACGCCAAGCGGTGTGCGAACACGCTGGATCTGAAGCCCAGAGGGTTGCGACCATTCCGCCAGCACTTCTCCCACCCGATCGGCCTGTGCTGCGACCGCCCGCAGACCGGAGACAATTCCGGCAATCCGGTCTTCATCCAGCGCCAGACGGTCCATCATCGCAGGCGAAAGCCCCTTGGTGCGGCCGAAATCGAGATCCTTGGCATTGGCGGACAATATCTCTGCCCGCTTGTCCCAAACCGCATCAGCAGCGGCATTCAGCGCGGCGGTTTTGCATTCGGCACTGGCAACAGCCAGTTTTGCGGCGGCTTGCTTTGCACGTTTGCCGATGTCAGCCATCAGCGCAGCAATATCTTGCGTCTCATTCATCACTGGAAACCTTTTGTGGACCCACTTTGACACATCTGGTGGTCAGGCGGGGTCAGCCCTAACATAGATCACGGTTACAGCGCCATATCATCGCGGTGGATGACGGCCGCGCGCCCCGCATACCCAAGGATCGCTTCAATCTCGGCCGACTGGCGTCCCTGAATGGCGGCAGCTTCCTCAGCCGTGTACCGGCTGAGCCCCTGCCCCAGTTTCCGCCCGTCTGGGCCAAGGATGGCCAGCGGATCGCCGCGGCCGAAGTCTCCTTCGATATGTCGGATGCCCGCGGGCAGCAGGCTCTTGCCGCGACCTAGCGCCCGTGCGGCGCCTTCGTCGATGGTGATCACGCCGCGGGTTTTCATCGCTGCAATCCAGCGTTTACGCGCCACCTGCGGATCACCCTGTGCCGAGAACCACGTGGACGGCGCACCGTCTTCCAGCAATTTCAGAGGGTTGTGTCGCGACCCTTCAGTGATTGCCATGGCGCAGCCAGCCGCTGTCGCCATCTTGGCGGCCAGCAATTTGGTGATCATTCCGCCCTTGGAGAGGCCAGAGACGCCATCCCCGGCCATCGCCTCGATCTCGGCTGTGATGTGATCAATCCGGTCATAACGCTGCGCAGTCGGGTCCAGCACCGGATTGGCGCTGTAAAAACCGTCAACGTCCGACAGCAGGATCAGCGCATCAGCTCCGACGGTCACCGCAACCTGCGCCGCCAGTCGATCGTTGTCGCCATAGCGGATCTCATCGGTGGCAATGGTGTCGTTTTCATTGACGATGGGCACCACGCCAAGGCCGATCAACGTCTCCAGCGTCGCACGAGAATTCAGGTAGCGACGGCGATCGGTGCTGTCTTCGAGTGTCACCAACACCTGCCCGGTCGTGATCTCATGCGGGGCAAGCGCCTCCTCATAGGCGCGCGCGAGACGGATCTGGCCGACCGCCGCTGCCGCCTGCGATTGCTCCAGCGGCAGCTCCCGCGCGGCAAGATCGAGCACGCGACGCCCCAGGGCGATGGATCCCGAGGATACAAGGATCACGTCCTTGCCCATGGATTTCAGCCAGGCAACATCCTCTGCCAAGGCCCGCAACCAATCCGCCCGCAATGCGCCGCTGTTCCGGTCCACCAGCAGGGCGGACCCGATCTTGACGACAATACGCCGGGCGTCGGTCAGGGTTGCCACGTGCCCTGCTCCCCCTGAGGTTTCTGGCGCAGACGATCTTCGTCGATCTGCGTACGCATGGCACGGAGCACCTCGTTCAGCCCCTCCCGGCTGACGCCGGACATCATGAAGACGGGACCGCCGACGGCGGCTTCCAGCTCGGCTTTGGCCTCCGCGCGTTCCTCATCATCAAGGGAGTCGACCTTGTTCAGCGCAGTGATGCGCGGCTTGTCCGCCAGCTCGCCGCCATAGGCCTCCAGCTCATTGATGATGGTCTGGTAATCCTCCGCGACGGTTTCCGATGTCCCATCCACCAAATGCAGCAGAACGGCACAGCGCTCAACATGGCCAAGGAAGCGGTCACCGATCCCGCGCCCCTCATGGGCGCCTGCGATCAGACCGGGGATATCGGCCACAACGAACTCAACCCCGTCGATGCCAACAACGCCGAGATTCGGATGCAGCGTTGTAAACGGGTAGTCCGCGATTTTTGGCCGGGCGTTGGATGTCGCCGAGAGAAAGGTTGATTTGCCGGCGTTGGGCAGGCCCAACAGGCCGACGTCCGCGATCAGTTTCAGCCGCAGCCAGATGGTCCGCTCAATCCCGTCCTGACCGGAGTTGGCCCGGCGCGGCGCCTGATTTGTCGCGCTTTTGAAATGCAGGTTGCCAAAGCCGCCATTGCCGCCTTTGGCCAGGAGAAAACGCTCACCGACCTCCGTCAGATCCGCAAGAACGGTTTCCTGATCCTCATCCATGATCTCCGTGCCAACCGGCACGCGCAGCACGATATCATCGCCATCCTTGCCGGTGCGCTGGCGCCCCATGCCGGATTGGCCGTTCTTGGCAAAAAAGTGCTGCTGATAGCGGAAATCAATCAGCGTATTCAGCCCCTCGGTCACCTCGACCCAGACTGACCCGCCACGGCCGCCGTCGCCGCCGTCGGGGCCGCCATATTCCATAAATTTTTCACGGCGAAAGCTGACGCAGCCGTTCCCGCCCGCGCCGGAGCGAATGTAGACTTTGGCCAGATCGAGGAATTTCATGTCAGCTCCTTGCTGATGACCTGCCGCCACAGGCGGAAGGAAGATGGGTCGTGCCGCCGCTGTCGGGGGCTGTTGCCCCGACTTAACGCAAAGCGCGCGGCGCGCCAATCACAGTTTTCTGCTGTAGGTCCAGGTTGGCACCGTCGCATCGCGAGCGACCGAGAATGTTTCGGCGTCACCGAGATATTCAAAGCCACAATGGGTCAGGACACGCGCCGAGGCGGGGTTGTCCTGAAAAGCGCTGGCAAACATCGCGCTGCACCCTTGCGGATTGGTCTCAACCAGAGCCCGCAGCGCCTCGGAGGCCAGCCCATTGTTCCAGAACACCGGCGCAATCCAATAGCCGACCTCGCTCTGGTCACGGTCAAGCCGCTTGAGGCTGATGATACCTTTCAGTTCTTCGCCACCATCTGCGGTGCCGTCGATGGCCCAGACATCTTCTTCGCGCTCTTCGTCGGTTGCGCGGGCAACAAATGCCTCGATCGCGCCGGGCGGCAGCGGGTGCGGAATGGCGGTGGTCATGCGGGCGACACGTTCGTCGCTCACGTAATGGGCAATCAGCCCCTCGTCGGATTTACGCAGCGGGCGCAGGACAAAACGTCCCGCATCGATCACAGGCTGTTCTGCTCTTTTATGATCCAAACTCATGCCCTCGCTCCTCTCGAAGAATACAAAACCGACCATCTGGCCGGGTAAACCTAGTGGGCCTTAACAAACTGACGCGCTCTGCCATACAGCAAAGCCGTTTAGAACTGGTTAGGGTTTGCGCCCCCGGGAAAATAAAAAGGGACCGGCGGTGTCGCCGATCCCCTGATTGTGTCTCACCTTTCAGGTTCGGCTTATTCAGCGGCCTCCGCCACTGGCAGAACCGAAATAAAGGTGCGGCCCTTGAGGCCCTTGTGGAAGGTCACAGCACCGTCGGTGGTCGCAAAGATTGTGTGATCTTTGCCCAGACCTACGCCTTCACCCGGCCAGAACTTGGTGCCGCGCTGACGAACGATGATGTTGCCAGAGATGGCCGACTGACCACCGTAGAGTTTCACGCCAAGGCGGCGACCGGCTGAGTCGCGGCCGTTACGTGAGGAACCACCAGCTTTCTTATGTGCCATTGTCTATCTCCTTAGCCTTTAGCCAATTCTTTGGCCTGCTCAACCCATTCGGGTTTCACTTTGACCGCGTCGATAGCAGCAATGTCAGCATCCGACAAGGCCGCGATCTGGGCAAAGCTGGTCAGACCGGCTTCTTCCAGTTTCTTGGCAGCAGCCGGACCAACACCGGTCAGCGCAGTCAGGTCGTCGCCCGATGCAGCCGGAGCGGCTTTCTTGGCAGCAGGCGCAGCTTTGGCAGCAGGAGCAGAGCCCTGGCCGCTGGCAGCTTTCACGCCGGACTTGTCAGCGCCGGAGGCCAGGATCTCAGTGATCTTGACCAGGGTCAGCTTCTGACGGTGGCCCTTGGTGCGCTTGGAGGAGTGCTTACGACGGCGCTTCACAAAGTGAATGACCTTCTCGCCTTTGATCTGGTCGATGACTTCGGCCTGAACCGCAGCACCATCCACAAAGGGCGCACCCACAACCGGTGCATCACCACCGAGCATCAGAATGTCGTTGAACTGGATTGTTTCGCCAGCATCAGCAGCCAATTTTTCCACGCGCAGCATATCGCCGGCCTGAACTTTGTACTGCTTGCCGCCGGTTTTGAGGACCGCAAACATATGCGTCTTTCCTTTTCTACCCGCGTCCTACGGTCCCGGATGTATCCTGCGATACGGTCGGTGTTTCGGCCCGTGGGCCACCTCGAACAGCGCGCCCCCTGAGGGCGTATGACAAATAAACCCCGGCACAGGGAATCCGGGCCGGGATGCGGGCTTATGCGGCGAATTGAGCAGCGTGTCAACCCTGCGCTGCCCCTACGCCAGTGGCCAGTGTCGCGCCGTGTTTTGCAGGGATGTTTCACACTTCGGGCGCGGATTGCCCCTTACAGATCCTGCGCCGGTTCAAGCCCCTTCAGACGATAGGCCAGAAGTTCAAAGCGGTTGGCGGTGATCTCGAATGTAACCGCATTCAGCAGCTCATAGACCCGCTGCATCAACGGATGCTCCAGCGCGGCGATATATTGCTCCAGTTCTGCGTCGCTGAACCCCTGATAGGTATAGGCATTGGCTGCCAGATTGGCCGCCTGCATCGCCATCCGCGTCGACGCCTGCTGCTCCTTCATCAATGCACGCAGCCCATCTGCATCGAGCTGCAGGTCAATCACCCCAGCCGCGCTGGCAGCCATCAGGAAGCGGAACTGGATCTCCTGCACCGCCTTCACCCCGGTGCCATCGGAATCCAGCGCCAGCCCCATGCGCTGAAACAGATGCGGGCGATCACTGCCGTCCGCCACCAGATCGGAGATAATGCGCATGCCCGCCTGCTGCTTGGTTTCGTCATCCTCCACCATGTGAGACGCGTTCTCCGCTTTCACCAGACGTGCGCCCAACGGGCTGGCGTAGAACTCCGCCGCATGGGACAGCGCGTCCTCCTCAAGCGTTTCCTCCAGAATGCCAAGGGCGATCTCGCGCATTTCCCTGCGGTCAAAGACATCCTGCGACAGCTCTACCCAGGCTGCGCCAAAATCACCGGCATCAACACCCAGCATACCCGGTGCCATCTCAGCCGAGAGTGCGATACTGTCCAGCGCGACGTCAAAACCAGTTGTTTCAAGGAACGCGACAACCCGGTCACGATCCGCTGCCTGCGCGCCGGAGAATGCAAATAACGATGCAAGAACAAGGCCCAAGAGCGGTCGCATCAGAAGTTTTCGGAGGGGTGAAAGCTGTTTCATACCACGAAATCTAAGGGTTTTATCGCGCGAGACAATGAAAATTCCGATTTCCTGCAGAAAGCGCAAAATCCCCCCTTGCGCGCCCAAGCTTTCCACTTTAAACGGCCCTCACCCCCCGCGGAGAGGTGCCGGAGTGGTCGAACGGGGCGGTCTCGAAAACCGTTGTTCCTTCACGGGAACCCAGGGTTCGAATCCCTGTCTCTCCGCCATTGTTCCCCTGAAATTCATGAAGCCGATAATTTCTAAGGGGATAGTGCAGTTCTTACAGGATAACCCCGCATGGATTGGCCCTCGACCAATGCCTCCCAGGGGGTGGTACGTAGATATGCCGGTCGGTCACCATCAAAACACCACAGCACGATCGAGGAGCGTTAATCCGCCCATCATAACGGGTTCTTAAGAATTTTATATAAAAACAAGGGAGAGCAAGGGCAGGAGTTGCGTTGTGACCGTTGCATTCCCAAAGGGATTTGACAGCCCGATATACAATCGCGCTGTCTTGCTGATGAGAAACGGCGAATTTTCAGAGGCTGAAACACTGATGCGCAGTTCGATTGAATGCGAGGGTCAGACAGCACTCAGCTATCACTATCTTGCGGAAGTTGTTGCTTCCCAATCCGGGCGCATTCAAGACGCGATCAAGCTGCAGAGGAAAGCCCTATCGCTTGCGCCGACAAATTCGGTTTTCATAGCCGCACTTGGGTCACGCTTGAAAGATGGCGGGTTTGACCGGGATGCGCTTGAAATGCTGGAGGTCGCCCTTTCTATCGACGCAAACAGCCCTATTGCACTGCCGTTGGTCATGCGGCTTCGAAGACAATTTCTATCTTGGGAAGATAATAAGCAAGAGGCGTCCACAATTCTGAGGATTATACAGAACGGTCACGCCTTCGATCCTCTGGCGCTGCTCGCCTATATTGATAACCCACAGAGCCAGCTAACAAATGCCTATGCGCGGGCACCGCACTCTGCGGGCAAGACGGTGCCACCGCATCAACCAGGCGATAAAATACGAATTGGCTACTTCTCCAGCGACTTCCATGAACATGCAACGATGCATCTATTCGAAGGAGCGCTCAAAGCCCATAATCGCGATCAATTCCAGTTCTTTGTCTACGATATCAAGCCGCGCGAACGGTCGCGGCAAAATAGGTTCATACGGGAATTTGCCGATATATATCGGGATGTATCACGGCTGACAGCTGAAGAAATCGCTCAGCTGGCGATTGATGATAACGTCGACGTCGCGGTTGATCTGAAAGGCGACACCGCCGATGCAAAGCAAGAGATATTCGCAGTCCGGGCCGCACCGGCTCAGGTGTCATTCCTAGGCTTTCCAGGGACATCTGGAATGGCCACGATGGACTATATGATCGCAGATAACATCACAGTACCCGAAGAAGACGAACAATTTTACAGTGAAGACATCGTTAGAATGCCGACCTGTTACCAGCCTAACAGCAATTGCCGCTATGTTCCAAAGCCTGAAAACAGCCGGTCACGCTATGGTCTTCCAGACGACAAGTTCGTCTTTGCAAATTTGAACAACACCTACAAAGTTGGCCCTCGCGAGTTCTCGGCCTGGATGAAAGTCCTGAAACGTGCTCCAGATTCAGTTTTGCTATTCTACACCGGTAAGGAAGACAACTCTGCCGCTATTTTCGACAAAGCGCGCGCTCTTGGTGTCAGCCCCGAGCGGATAATACCTTGTACGGTGTTACCTCAGTCGGAACATCTGGACAGGATTTCACAGGTCGATCTTTGTCTTGATTGCTTCAGCTACAATGCTCACACAACTGCGTCTGATGCGCTCTGGGCAGGTGTTCCAATCCTTACTATCTACGGAAAACAGTTTTCCGCGCGGGTAGCGACAAGCATACTAAATGCCGCAGGTCTTCCAGAACTATCTGTGAAGTCAGAAAAACACTTCATCGACAAGGCCGTTAGCCTGGCACAAGACCCAGAGGAAATGCACCGGCTCAAGAGGCACCTTAGTGAAAACCGCTACGCACTCCCGCTATTCGACACCAAGGGTTGGACAAAAGACTTCGAAGAGGTTCTTCGAACGATTTATGAGGCATCACTGAACACACCCGTAACGTGAGGTTCACGATCCGGCTCTGATACAAAAGGTAGGATCGTGCGGGAGATATCAACACACATAGACTTCGATGTATCACCCGGCCCAGGACCGGGCGGATCAACTGCTACGGCTACATTAGAAAATCGAAATCTCTATGTCAGTCAGACCACCAGATCGCTGTTAGGCAAATAGATCGTGGGCCAGTTCCAGGGCGTCGATCAGCACGTCGACCTCGTCCTTGGTGTTATACATGGCAAAGGACGCACGACAGGTCGCCGCAACGCCGAGGTGATCCATCAGCGGTCCGGCGCAATGTTGTCCTGCGCGTACCGCGACACCCTTCTTGTCGAGAATGGTCGAGATGTCATGTGCATGTGCCGCGCCTTCCAGGGTGAAGCTGAAAATAGCAGCCTTGTCAGCGGCTTGACCTTGGATATTGACCCAGTTCAGACCGTTCAGCCGTTCGCTGGCATAGGCGGTGATCGCCGCCTCATGGGCTGCGATATTCTCCATGCCGATAGCCATCATGTAATCCAGCGCAACACCCAGTCCGATCATCTGTACGATGCCGGGCGTGCCGGCCTCGAATTTCATCGGAGCGTCATTGTAGATCACCTGATCGCGGGCAACCTCCTTGATCATGTCGCCGCCACCCATGAAGGGGCGCATTTCAGCCATGCGCTCCGGGCGAATGTAGATGGCACCGGAGGAGGACGGCCCGTAGAGCTTATGACCGGTAATCGCATAGAAATCACAGCCCATATCCTGCACATCCACGGGCAGATGAACCGCCCCCTGCGAGCCATCAACCAGAACCGCAACGCCGCGCTGGCGGGCCTCATGGCAGATGGTTTTCACATCAACGATGGTGCCCAACACATTGGAACATTGGGTAACAGCAATAAGCTTTGTCTTTGGACCGATGGCGTCCAGCACGGCCTGCGGATCGAGGCTTCCGTCGGCTGCTGTCTCCACCCATTTCAGAACCACGCCCTGACGTTCACGCAGGAAATGCCAGGGAACGATATTTGCGTGATGCTCCATCACGCTGAGAATGATCTCATCCCCGGCCTGAAGCTGCGGCATGGCCCAGCCGTAGGCGATCGTGTTGATCCCCTCCGTGGTCCCTGAGTTCATGACGATGGTATTTTCGTCGCCCGCATTCAGGAACCTTGCAATGGTGCCCCGAACGCTTTCGTATTTCTCGGTCGCTAGATTAGAAAGATAATGCAACCCTCTGTGAACGTTTGAGTATTCCTCAGAATAGGCGCGCGTAATTGCGTCAATTACAACCTGGGGCTTCTGTGCAGATGCGCCATTGTCCAGATAGGTCAGCGGTTTGCCATTCACCTGACGAGACAGGATGGGAAAATCGGCGCGGATTTTTTGGACGTCATACATGGTCGGGAAGCCCCAGTAGTGCCGGGGCCTGCGCCCCCAAAAGCAGAGAGAGAAGAATGACGATCAAAACCGCCGACATCAGAACCGAGCCGATGGCCCGCCAGATGGATGTAAACTGATGCGCTTCCTTGATAAACAGCAGAAAGATTGCCAGCATCATGAAATTCGCGAGCAAGGCGATCAAGGATGCCGCCAGCGGCAGCACCAGATGCAGCAGCATCACTGCCACCAAAAGCGCGATCTGTACGGCATTCAGCCAGACATTGACCGCCAGAATATCGCTGAACTCCGCCTTGCCGCCAATCCAGCGACCGGTCCAGGTCAGAAGCGCCGTCACGGCCAGATGCAGCGCAAAAACCGCACCAGCATAGTACAGGGGTTGAATGGCGGCCAGTACCGCGATGTTGCCCGGAAGGATCAGATCGGCGAGCTGAAGGATCATCGTGTTGACAACCGCCGTCAACAGCAAGGCAAGAACAAGCACCCGGCGCGGCCAGTCAACAGACAGAAGAACCCGCGCCGCCGCTGTGGGAGCGCTGAAGGTAAGGCCCGCAAGTGACTGATAAGGGATCATTCTTTGCCCCAATACGCCTGAACCATCCCGCTGCCCCAGAACCACAGGAACAGCACAAACCACAGCCCACCAACCAGATTTAGCTCCAGCCCCGGGCCGATGAATCCCGCGACAAGCCCGTTCAAAAGCATCAGCGGACCAGCCGCGAGGAACGCCCAGAACAAGGCCAGACGTGCCTGCGCGCTGTCGCCAGAGCCGCCAAAGATCCGCGCGACGCCATGCGCCAGAAAGGCCACCCCGTAGAGGAGCAGCGGCGCAATGAAGATCAGCGCCAGCAGCGAGCCGCCCAGCAGCATGTTCAGCTCCTGCCCGCTCAGATGCGCCTCACGAGCCCGAGCTGGCATCTGAGCAATGAACGCCAGAGCGCAGCCGGCCATGAGCATGGCCAGCAGCCGATCTTCACGCAACCCCATGGCAAGACGCCGCGCATAAACCCTGCGCGGCCCCCTGTAGGTGGCAACGATGTCCTGACTGACGGACATCAGCGGCGCCGGGCCAGCCAGCCTTCCAGCCGGTCCACAACGCTTGCCGCAATATCGGCGTCTTCGATCTCCTCAACTGCTTCAGCAAGGAAGGCAAGGGTCATGAGATCGGTTGCTTCAGCCTGAGGAATGCCGCGCGACCGCAGGTAGAACAGGCCCTCCTCGTCAATTGCGCCTGAGGTGGAGCCATGTGAACAGGCCACGTCATCGGCGTAGATTTCCAGCTCGGGTTTGGCCAGAAACTGGCTGTCGTCATCCAGCAGAAGAGACTGAGAAATCTGATATCCATCAGTCTTTTGCGCGCCCTCTTTGACAAGGATCTTGCCCTGGAAAACACCGGTTGCCCCGTTGCGCAGAACCTTCTTGAAAACCTGGCGGCTCTCACAGTTCACCGCATCATGGGTGATGAAGACGGTGTCATCGTGGTGGAAATCACCATCACCGACACAGGCGCCTGCGATATGCGCGACCGCATCATCGCCGGTCAGTTCAATCACCGCCTCATTGCGCGTCAGCACGCCGTTTACAGTGAGGGTGAATGCCTTGAACACGGATTCAGTACCGAGGCGTGCAAACAGATGCGTTGCAGCCCGGCGCTCATGATCACGCCCCTGCGCCCGCACCAGATGCAGAGACCCGCCGTCGGCAACGTCGATTTCCATACATTTGTTGAACCGAGATGCAGCCGGGCCGTTTTCCAGAATGGTCGCTGATGCCCCGCTTTCAACACGGATCACGTGATGCAGGATGGCGTCTGACTCTTCTGCCGCGTGACGGTAGATCAGATTGACCGGTTTGGACGGGCTGCCGGTCACACGGATGGCGACACCATCGCTGGCAAATGCGGTGTTCAGCGCCGCCAGAGGGCGGGCAACAGGCGTCTGTCCGCGCGCTTCAAGAACGCCGTACAAGTCCTTGGCCCAATGGATATCTTTGTCACAGATATCGGCGATGCGATCAATGCTGATGCCCTCCAGCGACAGATCGTCAGAGGCATCGGCATCAAAGACACCGTCAACGAACACGATCTTGATGCGATCAAATTCGTTGAACATCGGTGCTTCGCCAGCATCAAAAACTGCGGCCTTTGGTGCCACGGCGGCGGTCAGCGTGTCCGGGCGGGTGTATTTCCAGTATTCATCGCGGCGGTTCGGCAGGCCCAGTGTCTGAACCCGCGACAACGCCGCATGGCGCGCCTCCGCCAGACAGCCCCCCTCCGGCATGGTCAGCGCCGCCAACCGTGCCTCGGTTTCGCTTTGTTTTCTTTCAGGAGCGGCCATTTACACACCCTCTGCCAGAATATCGGCATACCCGTTGTTTTCGACTTCCAGCGCCAGCTCGGGACCGCCGGTTTTTACGATGCGGCCGTCTGCCATGATGTGAACGACGTCGGGTTTGATGTGGTCCAGCAGGCGCTGGTAATGGGTGATCACCAAGAAGCCGCGGCCTTCGTCGCGCAGGGCGTTCACACCTTCGGCAACCAGTTTCATCGCATCGACATCCAGACCGGAATCGGTCTCATCGAGGATGCACATCTTTGGCTCAAGCATCGCCATCTGTAGGATTTCGTTACGCTTTTTCTCGCCGCCGGAGAAGCCGACGTTGACCGGGCGCTTCAGCATATCGGCGTCGATTTTCAGGGTCTTTGCCTTGGCCCGCACTTCCTTCAGAAAGTCGGAGGCGCTCAGCTCGTCTTCGCCACGCGCCTTGCGCTGCGCGTTTACGGCAGTGCGCAGGAAGGTCATATTGCCGACACCTGGGATCTCGACCGGGTATTGGAACGCGAGGAACACACCTGCGGCGGCGCGCTCTTCCGGCTCCATGTCCAGCAGATCTTCGCCAGCCAGCGTCGCCGCCCCGTCGGTGACCTCATAGCCATCGCGACCGGACAGCACATAAGAGAGGGTCGATTTGCCAGAGCCGTTCGGCCCCATGATGGCATGTACCTTGCCAGCCTCAACGGTCAGGTTGACACCTTTGAGGATCTGTTTGTCCTCTTCTTCAAGTTTGACGTGCAGGTTTTTGATTTCGAGCATTTTTTCCTCGTTTATATCTCTTCGGAGCATCGCCCCGGTTGTTTCTGTGCCCCGAAGGGCGAATTCCTTAGCCGATCACTACGGCTGTTCCACTGGCAGAGACCATCAACATGGACTGGCCTACCACCTCGTAATCGAGGTCGACGCCGACAACCGCATTTGCCCCCTTGGCCCGGGCGCGGTCCTCCAACTCTGCCAGCGCGGTCTCGCGCGCGTCCTGCAGCTTGCTTTCATAGGCACCGGAGCGGCCGCCGACGATGTCTGTGATCGAGGCAAAGACATCGCGCACCACATTGGCGCCCATGATCGCCTCGCCCACCACGATGCCCTTGTATTCGGCGATCTGGTAGCCTTCGACGGAGTTGGTGGTTGTGATGATCATTTTATTGTTTCCTCGCGATGATGCCCAAGGGCCTGCCATTACCCGACAGACCCTTCCAGCGAGATCGCAACCAGCTGCTGCGCTTCCATGGCGAACTCCATCGGCAGCGCCTGCAGCACGTCCTTGCAGAAGCCGTTCACCACCAGGGCCACGGCCTCTTCCTCGTCCATGCCGCGCTGGCGGCAGTAGAACAGCTGGTCGTCATCCACCTTGGAGGTGGTCGCCTCATGCTCCACGCGGGAGGAGTTGTTCTTGACCTCGATATAGGGAACCGTGTGCGCCCCGCATTTGTCACCGATTAGCAAGCTGTCGCACTGGGTGTAGTTGCGCGAGTTCTTCGCCTTCGGGTGCATCGACACCAGCCCGCGATAGGTGTTCTGCGCCTTGCCGGCAGAGATCCCCTTGGACACGATGCGGGATTTCGTGTTTTTGCCCAGATGGATCATCTTGGTGCCGGTATCGGCCTGCTGCATGTTGTTGGCGATGGCGATCGAGTAGAATTCGCCCTGGCTTTCCTCGCCGCGCAGAATGCATGAGGGGTATTTCCAGGTCACGGCAGAACCGGTTTCCACCTGGGTCCACATCACCTTGGCACGGTCGCCGCGGCAGTCGGCGCGTTTGGTCACGAAGTTGTAGATGCCACCCTTGCCGTTCTCATCACCGGGATACCAGTTCTGGACGGTGGAATATTTCACCTCGGCGTCTTCTTCGATGATGATCTCCACGACGGCTGCGTGCAGCTGCGCGATATCTCGGGCCGGTGCAGTACAGCCTTCCAAGTAGCTGACATAGCTGCCTTTATCGGCAATGATCAGGGTGCGCTCGAACTGACCGGTGTTTTCCGCGTTGATGCGGAAATAGGTCGACAGTTCCATCGGGCAGCGCACACCCGGCGGCACATAGACAAAGGAGCCGTCAGAGAATACCGCGGAGTTCAGCGTGGCATAGAAGTTATCGGAGACCGGAACCACGGTGCCGAGGTATTTCTTTACCAGCTCAGGGTGTTCGCGGATCGCTTCGGAGATCGAGCAGAAGATGACGCCTGCCTTTTTCAGTTCGGCCTGGAAGGTGGTGCCGACCGAAACGGAGTCGAACACCGCGTCAACTGCGACCTTGCGACCTTCGGCGGGCATGTTTTCAGCCCCCTCGACGCCTGCAAGGATCATCTGTTCTTTCAAAGGGATACCGAGCTTTTCGTAGGTAGCGAGCAGTTTTGGGTCGACCTCATCCAGCGATTTCGGCTTCACCTCCATCGATTTCGGACGGGCATAGTAATACTGGTCCTGGAAATCGATTTCCGGGTAATCCACCATGGCCCAGGTCGGCTCTTCCTTCTGAAGCCAGCGATCATAGGCCTCAAGCCGCCAGTTCAGCATCCATTCCGGCTCCTCGTTCTTTTCCGAGATCAGCCGCACGATATCGGTGGTCAGGCCCTTGGGCGCGTATTCCATCTCGATATCGGTTTCCCAACCGTATTTATAGGCGCCGCCCACCTCGCGGACCGCATCGACCGTTTCCTGGTCAACGCCTTCTTTTACCTGAACATCATCCAATGCTGTCATGGTCATCTCCTGCACTCACGCCACCCGGGCGCGATGTTTCTTTTGTTTGGCGCACCAGCTTTCGGCAAAGCGCAGCACATCCGTTTCTGTTGTGTTCGGCCCAAGCGAGACGCGCACGGCGCTCTGGGCGGTTAACTCGTCATATCCCATGGCGGTGAGCACCGCGCTGGCGCGGACCTTGCCGCTGGAACAGGCGCTGCCGGCACTAATGGCAAATCCGGCCAGATCCATCTGCATGACCTGGGTTTCGCCCTTCCAGCCCGGCGTGGCAAAACAACTGGTATTGGGCAGGCGCGCCGCTGATGTCCCAACAAAAATAGTGTCAGGGCTGCCCGCTGCAAGGGCGGCCTCCATTGTGTCGCGCAGCTCTGTCACACGTTCCCAGACACCATCCGCCAGCGCGCTTGCCGCAGCTTCCGCGGCCGCTCCGAACCCCGCGATCCCTACGACATTTTCCGTGCCGGAGCGACGCCCCATCTCCTGACCGCCGCCGGTGATCTGCGCCGCCAGATCGGTTCCCCGTTTCAGGACCACCGCGCCCACGCCCTTTGGCCCGCCCAGTTTATGCGCCGAGATCAGCGCCATCGTGGCCCCCATCCAATTGAAGGCGACAGGCAGCTTGCCGAAGGCCTGCGTCGCATCGGTCACCGCCAGCCCTTCGGGCAGCTTCTGGATGACGCCGGTTTCAGAATTGGCCAATTGAACGGAGGAGCGCTGCGGATCAATCACCGCAACAGCGCCAACAGGTGAAACCTGCAAATCCTCGATAGACCAGGATCTTACGGCGTCATGCTCAACTGCTGCACCATGCAGATCGCGGCCGCTCATTGCCAGCGCGGCCCCTTCTGTCGACCCGGAGGTGAACACGATATCAGCACCATCCGCCCCAAAAGCCGAGGCGATCTGCGCCCGCGCGCGTTCAACCAGCGCCTTGGCGGCACGGCCTTCGGCGTGAACGGAAGAAGGATTTCCGCAAACCTCCATCGCGGCAACCATCGCGGCCTTTGCAGCATCGCAAAGCGGCGTGGTGGCGTTATGGTCAAGATAGACACGCGACATCGGCGGTGCGGATCCTTCTGTCTTGTCCCTCGCACCCATCAGGATGCTGTAACGAGGGCGTTCTTAAATCTACGAAACAGCGCAGGCCGCGCCGGGGTTAGAGGGGCGGATATCTCGGGCCGTCAGTCGTCGACCACCGCAAACAGGCTGGGCACCGCCGGACATGGCGCCAGATCGTTCTTGATCACGTCAGACAGGCGGGTCTGATGCAGGAACACATAGACATGGGCGCTCAGCCCTTCCCAGAGGCGGTTGGTCAGCGATTGCGCGCGACTCCCGGACAAGGCACCGGATGCGCCTGCTCCCTTGTGCATCGCATCAACCGTTTCATCAACTGCGCTCAGCACATCGACGATGCGAATGTCAGAGGGCGGATGCGCAAGACGGTAACCCCCACCCGGACCGCGCACAGAGACTACAAGCCCGCTCCGACGCAGTTTCACAAACAGCTGCTCCAGATAGGGCAGCGAAATATCCTGACGTTTGGAGATATCGCCCAACACCACCAGGCTGCCCTCCGGCTGCAAGGCGATATCTGCCAGCGCCACCATTGCATAGCGTCCCTTGGTCGAAAGTTTCATATTTTCAAATCCTCCGACCCTGGCGGCACAGCGAAAAGATTGACCTTGAACGCTGCAATGCGTATCTCAGCGAGACGGCAGCGAAACTTGACCTCTGCCATCAATTAGAACCGTTCTAAGGTGCCTTACGGAATTCGTCAAGTATTCCAGTCGGCATCCCCGAAAATAAGAGTAGGATCCACCCACCCATGCCTGAGGTCATTTTTCCCGGACCCGAAGGCCGCCTGGAAGGCCGCTATCACCCGCAAAAAGAAAAAGACGCCCCGATTGCCATCGTTCTGCATCCGCATCCGCAGTTCGGCGGCACGATGAACAACAAGGTCGTCTACAATCTGCATTATGCGTTCTACAACATGGGCTTTACGGTTCTGCGGTTCAATTTCCGCGGCGTTGGCCGGTCGCAGGGCGAATATGATCAGGGTGTTGGCGAATTGTCCGACGCGGCATCGGCGCTGGATTACCTCCAGTCGATGAACAACAACTCCAAACATTGCTGGGTCGCCGGTTTTTCCTTTGGGGCCTGGATCGGTATGCAGCTGTTGATGCGCCGCCCGGAAATCACCGGCTTCATCTCGGTGGCACCGCCAGCCAATATGTATGACTTCTCGTTTCTGGCGCCCTGCCCCTCCTCGGGTCTGATCATCAATGGCACCGCAGACCGCGTGGCGCCGCCCGCCGATACGGTAAACCTGGTGAACAAGCTGCACGAGCAGAAGGGGATCACCATAACCCATACCGAAGTTGAAGGCGCCGATCACTTCTTCCAGGACCCCTATATGGATCCGATGATCAGCAATGTCTCCGACTATGTGAAACGGCGGCTGACAGAAAGCTCCCGCTGATGAGCACGATCGAGACGCTGGCCCAGAAACTGGCCGCCGACACGCTGAAGGTTCAGGACGCCACTGGCGAAGAGCGCCTTTACATGGAGGTGAGCGAGGTTCTGGGGGCAGCGTCTCAGTCGCTTGAGGAAGCCTTCCTCACTGAAATGCGGGTCCGCCTTGCCGAGCGCAAAGCGCGTGCCTTTCTCAACAGCAAGATCAGCGCCGCCAAGGCCAAGATCGCATCCAGGGCCCCAGAGAATGACTGACCAATCGACGCGGCTTGCCAGCCAGTTCCGTTTCTTGCTGGAGGCGGACAAGCTGCGCCGCGTGGAGCGTCAAAACCTGATCCTGGATGGCTCACGCTGCGAAAACTCCGCCGAACATAGCTGGCACCTGGCGGTTTATGCGCTGGTGCTGGCCCCGTTTGCGCCTGCTGATGTCTCGGTTGAACGGGTTGTACAGATGCTTTTGCTGCATGATCTCGTCGAGATCGACGCAGGCGATCACCCGATTGATGGGG
This sequence comes from Phaeobacter sp. JH20_34, assembly GCF_048056095.1. Taxonomy (NCBI): domain Bacteria; kingdom Pseudomonadati; phylum Pseudomonadota; class Alphaproteobacteria; order Rhodobacterales; family Roseobacteraceae; genus Phaeobacter; species Phaeobacter sp. JH20_34. Next base: position 909,280 of record NZ_JAYMWT010000004.1, read on the forward strand.
ATGTCGACTGGGAGGCGGTTGCCAGCGCCGAAGCGGTGGCCGCGACCCGGCTGTTCTCGCTCCTGCCAGCCGATCAATCAGCATTTCTGCATGGGCTCTGGCGCGAGTTCGAGGCTAGCCAGACACCTGACGCCCAATGGGCAAAGCGGATTGACCACTGCCAGCCGATTTTCCAGACGCTCTACAACGAAGACGTGCCTGCGGCACATATCGAGGTGGTGCGCGGCAATCTCTTTGGCGGACGCGCTGCGGCCCTACAGGACGCCTTTCCCGAGGTATTTCACCACGCCGTCGCCCGCCTGGAAGGCTTGCAGCCACAGGATGCGCTCACCGCACCTCTCAGCTTCCTAAATGAGGTCGACGGACTGAAGACGGTCCTGCGGGCAACGACGCTTGCCGATGGCAGCCGCCGCGAAAACTCGGCCGAGCACAGCTGGCATATCATGCTCTATGCCTGGGTGCTGGCCCAGCACAGCCACGCGCCCGTCGACATGGCCAGGGTGCTGCAGATGCTGATGCTGCATGACATCGTGGAGATCGACGCGGGCGATGTGCCGATCCACGCAACCCTGTCGGAGGCTGAACAGGCCGCGATTGCCGCCAATGAACAAGCCGCCGCAGAACGGATTTTCGGCCTGTTGCCCGCCGCGCAGGGCGAGGTCTTTCACCGTATCTGGACGGAATTCGAAGCCGCCGAAAGCCCCGAAGCGATCTATGCCAAGGCGATTGACCGGGTACAGCCTGTGCTGCTGAACCTGATGTCAGGCGGCGGCAGCTGGCGCGCGTATAATGTCACGCTGGAGCAACTGGAGGCCCGTGTCGGCCACAAGGTCGCCCGTGGGGCACCGGCGGTCTGGGACCATGTGCGCGCCGCTGTCGCTCCATGGTTTGCCGAAAATACCAGCGCCTGACCCCGGCGCTGCGCGGGCTGGTTCCGCGCGCAGCCCATCCTCAGCGGAGGCCTGATCATGCCACTCCATTATCTCTATCTTGTGCTGGCGGTTGCGGCAGAGACCATTGGCACCACTGCGCTACAGGCCAGTCAGCAATTCACCCGGCTTGGCCCGTCATTGCTGGTGGTGGTCGGCTACGGGCTGGCCTTCTATCTGATGGCCCTGACGCTGCGCCACATGCCGGTCGGGATTGTCTACGCGATCTGGTCCGGCCTCGGGATTTTCCTCATCGCCATCATTGGCTGGGTCGTCTTTGGCCAACGGCTTGATTTGCCAGCGGTTCTGGGGCTGCTGTTGATCCTTGCCGGGATTCTGGTGATCCATCTGTTCTCCAGCACAACCGGCCACTGACGGCGCAACCGGCGCGTCACCGAATAGCCGCACACCGCTGGACGACCCACCGGATCGCCCCTGCGCGCGCAAAAAGATGTATTTCCTCTGGTCTTTGGCCAACGATCACGCTATGCGCGCGTCAACTTCCTTACAAAGGCTGACGTCATGGACCTGCGCAACATTGCGATCATTGCTCACGTGGATCACGGGAAAACCACCCTGGTTGATGAGCTTCTGAAACAATCCGGCGCCTTCCGCGAAAACCAGGCTGTGGCGGAACGCGCCATGGACAGCAACGATCTGGAACGCGAGCGGGGCATCACAATTCTGGCCAAGGCCACTTCGGTGGAGTGGAATGGCACCCGGATCAACATCGTCGACACTCCCGGCCACGCCGATTTCGGCGGCGAGGTCGAGCGGATCCTGTCGATGGTCGACGGGGTGGTGCTGCTGGTTGACGCCGCCGAAGGCCCGATGCCGCAGACCAAATTCGTGACCTCCAAGGCGCTGGCCCTTGGTCTGCGCCCGATCGTGGTTGTGAACAAGGTCGACAAGCCCGACGGCGAGCCTGACCGCGCGCTGGATCAGTGTTTCGACCTCTTTGCCAACCTTGGTGCAGATGATGATCAGCTGGATTTCCCGTCCATGTATGCCTCCGGTCGCGCCGGTTGGGCCGACATGGAGCTGGACGGCCCGCGCAAGGATCTTTCTGCGCTGTTTGACCTGATCGTCAAACACGTCCCTGCCCCAAAGCAGATCGAGCAAAAAGGCGAGCCTTTCCGTATGCTGGCAACCACGCTGGGCGCGGATCCGTTCATGGGCCGTATTCTGACCGGTCGCGTTGAATCCGGCACCCTGAAGGCTGGCGACAGCCTCAAGGCGCTGAGCCGTGACGGTGAGCTGATCGAGAATTTCCGCTGCACAAAAGTGCTGGCGTTCCGTGGCCTCGGTCAGCAGGCCATCGACGTGGCGGAGGCCGGCGATATCGTCTCCATCGCGGGGATGACCAAGGCCACCGTCGCCGACTCGCTGGTGGATACTTCGGTGACCGAAGCGCTGCCCGCCCAGCCGATTGATCCGCCGACCATCACCGTGACCTTTGGCATCAACGACAGCCCGCTGGCCGGTCGCGATGGCAAAAAGGTTCAGTCCCGTGTGATCCGTGATCGCCTGATGAAGGAAGCAGAATCCAACGTCGCGATCCAGATCTCCGACACCCCCGGTGGTGAAGCGTTTGAGGTGGCCGGTCGCGGCGAACTTCAGATGGGTGTTCTGATCGAAAACATGCGCCGCGAAGGCTTCGAGCTGTCGATCTCGCGCCCGCAGGTTCTGTTCAAGGAAGAAGACGGCGTTCGCATGGAGCCCGTCGAAGAGGCCACCATCGACGTTGACGATGAATACTCCGGCGTTGTGATCGAGAAACTCACCGGCCACCGCAAAGGTGAACTGGTCGAGATGAAGCCCGCAGGCGCTGGCAAGACCCGCATCATCGCGCATGTCCCCTCACGCGGTCTGATCGGCTATCACGGCGAGTTTCTGACCGACACCCGCGGCACCGGCGTTCTGAACCGTGTGTTCCACGGCTGGACCCCGCACAAAGGGTCCATTCCCGGCCGTCGCGCTGGTGTTCTGATCTCCATGGAGAACGGCACCTCGGTGGCCTACGCCCTGTGGAACCTCGAAGAGCGCGGCAAGATGATGATCGGTGCACAGGAAGACGTCTACACCGGCATGATCATCGGCGAGCACAGCCGCGACAATGATCTGGAAGTGAACCCGCTGAAGGGCAAGAAGCTGACCAACGTCCGCGCCTCCGGCACCGATGATGCCGTACGTCTGACCACGCCGATGAAGCTCTCGCTGGAAGAGGCGATTGCCTATATCGACGATGACGAGCTGGTAGAGGTAACCCCGAACTCCGTGCGTCTGCGCAAACGCTACCTGGATCCGCATGAGCGCAAGCGGATGGCCCGCGCCAACGCCTGATCCTGACAGTTCAGCTGGAAAAAACAAAGGCCGCCCGGCAATATGGGCGGCCTTTTTGCTATCTGCCGCCTGCGTGCTACCCTTTGCAAAATCAGGCGTTTAACCAGGGAGAGACAGCATGCGCAAGCTACAGGTTCAAGGCGTCCACCACATCACCTTGACCGGCGCTGACCGGCAGACATCCATTGATTTCTGGGAAGGTGTCCTTGGGATGCCCTTCATCTTTGACCAACCCAATCTGGATGACCCGGACGAGGGGCATCTCTATTTTGATCCCGGCGATGGGCGCCTGATCACCGTCTTCACCAACAAGCGCCGTACAGCTGACCGCCGCCGCACCCCGACGGAGCCGGGATGCGTCCATCATCTGGCTTTCAACGTCTCAAAGGCGACATTTGCCCAGGCGGTCGAGCGGCTGGACGAACGCGGCATCGGGCATTCAGGACCAAAGGATCGGGGATTTATGGATTCGATCTACTTCAAGGACCCGATGGGGCTTCTGATCGAGCTTGCCTGCTATAAGTTCGAACCGCCAATGGGATGCTCCCACGCCGATGTGATGATCACCGCCCATCGTGTCCGGGTGGCCGCAGGGGACGCCCATATTCAGGAGATCCATCTGGCCGAGGCGATTGAGCAGCTTGTTCAGCAGCGCCAGCCCTCGCTGTCGGATAACCGCGCGCCACGCGATCCCTATTGATCGACCGGCCGGGCTGGCGCAAATGAAAAAAGAGCGGCCAGAAGCCGCTCTTTCATCGTTCCTGGAGGCATCGTCCCTTAGGGGATCCGACGCGCAGCCATGTTGCGCTCATTCGGTGATTTCGACCACCATCAGCTCCCGCTCGGAGGCGTCGCGTGCATGGCTCAGCGCCTCTTGGTATTCTGGGCTGTTGTAGCAATCCACCGCCGCATCGACGCTGGGAAAGCGGGCTACCACATTGCGCGGGCGTTCCTTGCCTTCCAGCTGTACAAACCGACCGCCACGGGCAATGAACTGCCCTCCGTGTTTGGCAACGGCCGGTCCCGCCAGCTCGGCGTATTTGCCGTAGGCCTCGGCATCGGTGACGGTAACATGCGCAATCCAGAGTGCGGGCATCTGAGCCTCCTTTGGTGATGATCTTCCCGGCAGCTTAGGCAGATTACCGGAAAGACCAAGGTTTTTTGACCAGTTGGTCAGCCTGCCAGCAAAGCCTCGGCCGCCTTGATCGCCTCTTCGGCGCCGGAGAAATCCTTGCCGCCTCCCTGCGCCATATCGGGACGACCACCGCCACCCTTGCCGCCAACAGCCGGAACCGCCGCTTTCAGCACATCTACGGCAGAGATCTCGCCGGTCAGATCGTCGGTGACACCCGCGGCGACCGCGACCTTGCCGTCATCATTGGCAATCAACAGGATCACGCCTGAGCCGATCTTTTGCTTGTGGGCATCTATCAACCCGCGAAGATCCTTGCCAGAGACGCCTTCCAGCGCCTGCCCGAGGAAGGTTTTACCGCCGATTTCCTTGGTTGCGGATCCGCCTGCCGCGCCGCCGCCCATGGCGACCTGCTGTTTCAGCTGGGACACCTCGTTCTGCAACGCCTTGCGTTCATCCATCAAGGCTTTCAGGCGGTCCATGACTTCGGCCGGCTGGGCCTTCAGGACGCCTGCAACCTCGGCCATACGGCCTGCTTCACGCTCCAGATGCTGCACCGCTGCCGCACCGGTCAGCGCCTCGATCCGGCGCACGCCGGCTGAGGAGGCGCTATCGCCCAGAATGACAAAGGTGCCGATGTCACCGGTCTGCTTCACATGGGTGCCGCCGCACAGCTCAATCGAATAGGTATCGCCGTCCTGACCCTTACCCGTCGCTGCGCGGCCCATGGAGACAACGCGGACCTCTTCGCCGTATTTCTCGCCAAACAGCGCCTGTGCACCCAGCGCGCGCGCATCATCCGGGGTCATGATCCGGGTCGATACCGGCGTGTTCTGACGAATGAAATCGTTCACCTCGGCGCCGACTTTGGTCAGTTCCTCTGCGCTCATCGCCTTGTTATGGCTGAAGTCGAAGCGCAGCCGGTCCGCAGCATTGAGCGAGCCCTTCTGCGCGACATGCTCGCCAAGCGCGTTGCGCAGCGCCTCGTGCAGCAGGTGGGTGGCCGAGTGGTTGGCGCGGATCTTGCTGCGGCGGTCGTGATCCACTTCCATCGCAGCACCCTGCCCGACGGCGACGTCACCCTCGGTCACCTCGGCGATGTGCAGGAACAGCCCCTCAACTTTCTTGGTGTCGGTGATGCGGGCTGCACCGCCCTCAACGGTCAGGACGCCACTGTCGCCAACCTGACCGCCGCTTTCACCGTAGAACGGCGTCTGGTTCAGGATGATCTGCACCGTGTCGCCCATAGCGGCGGTTTGGAGCTGAGCACCGTCCTTGACCATGGCCATGATCTGGCCTTCAGCCTTCTCGGTCTCATAACCCAGAAAGTCGGTGGCACCGACTGCGTCAACAATGTCGAAATAGACCTTCACATCCGCCGCTTCGCCAAGACCGATGCCGCCGGCACGGGATTTCTCCTTCTGCTCCTTCATCGCCGCATCGAAGCCATCGGTATCGACCTCGATCTCCTTGGCGCGCAGGGCGTCCTGAGTGAGGTCGAGCGGGAAGCCATAAGTGTCATAGAGCTTGAACGCGGTCTCCCCCGGCAGAACGTCGCCCTGGCCCAGATCGACCGAGGCTTCGTCCAGCAGTTTCAGGCCACGGTCCAGGGTTTTGAGGAAGCGGGTTTCCTCCTGCTCGAAGGTCTCTTCGATCAGCGCCTGGCCTTGGCCAAGCTCAGGATAGGCGGCACCCATCTTCTGCACCAGCGACGGCACCAGCTTGTGCATCACCGGATCGGTGGCGCCCAGAAGCGAGGCGTGACGCATCGCCCGGCGCATGATCCGGCGCAGCACGTAACCGCGACCTTCGTTCGACGGCAGCACGCCTTCGGCAATCAGGAAGGAGCAGGAGCGCAGGTGGTCCGCGATCACCCGGTGATGCACGTTGTGATCCCCGAATGGGTCGGTGTTCGTCGCGTTCGCGGACGCCTCGATCAGCGACTTGAACAGATCCGTTTCATAGTTGTCATGGGTGCCCTGCAGCAACGCCGCGATCCGCTCCAAACCCATACCGGTGTCGATGGACTGCATCTCAAGATCGACCATTGAGCCATCGGCGAATTTCTCGTTCTGCATGAACACGAGGTTCCAGATCTCGATGAAACGATCGCCGTCTTCCTCCGGCGAGCCCGGAGGGCCGCCCCAGATGTGGTCGCCGTGGTCGTAGAAGATCTCGGTGCAGGGACCGCAGGGACCGGTGTCGCCCATCTGCCAGAAGTTGTCAGAGGTCGCGATGCGGATGATCCGCTCCTCCGGCACACCCATCTTTTTCCAGATCTCAAAGGCTTCGTCATCGGTGTGATAGACGGTGGTGTAGAGCCGGTCCTTCGGAATATCGAATTCCTTGGTGATCAGCTCCCAAGCAAAGGGGATCGCTTCATGCTTGAAATAATCGCCAAAGGAGAAGTTGCCGAGCATCTCGAAAAACGTGTGGTGGCGCGCGGTATACCCGACGTTGTCGAGGTCGTTGTGCTTGCCGCCGGCGCGCACGCATTTCTGCGCTGTGGTCGCGCGCTTGTAGTCGCGGGTTTCCACGCCGGTAAAGCAGTTCTTGAACTGCACCATGCCCGAGTTGGTGAACATCAGGGTCGGGTCGTTGCGGGGCACCAGAGGGCTGGAGTCAACCACCTCATGCCCCTGTTTGGCAAAGTAGTTCAGGAAGGTGGAGCGAATATCATTGAGCGTCGGCATAATCGGGATCTCTCGGCTGGCTGTCTCAGCGGTTCGGGAAGATGTATCCGGCCCCAGTGAGCCTGTCCAGCGCTGCGGTGCGGAAAGGCGCCGTGAAACCCGCATGAAAAAGGGCGCGGAGTGATCCACGCCCTGATTTGATCAGATTTTCAGCCTGCACCGATGTTTATCGAGCAACCGCTGCCCTTTTCATCACCCGGCAAGAGGCGTCATCAGCCTTGTGTCAGGCTTCCAGAATATCGTCATCGGCGCCGTCAGGACGGTGGAACTCCAGCCCGTGCGCCGCGCGGATCTTATCCTCGATATCATAGGCGATATGGGGGTTCTCCCGCAGGTATGTCTTGGCGTTTTCACGCCCCTGCCCGATCCGTTCATCGCCATAGGAGAACCAGGCCCCGGATTTCGCGACAACACCAGCCGCTACGCCCAGATCCAGCAGTTCGCCCATCTTGGAGATGCCTTCGCCATACATGATGTCGAATTCAACCTGTTTGAACGGAGGCGCCACCTTGTTCTTCACGACCTTGACGCGGGTTGCGTTGCCGACCACCTCGTCACGGTCCTTGATCGCGCCGATGCGGCGGATGTCCAGACGCACCGAGGAGTAGAATTTCAGTGCGTTACCACCGGTCGTAGTTTCCGGCGAGCCGAACATCACACCGATCTTCATGCGGATCTGGTTGATGAAGATCACCATACATTTGGAGCGGCTGATGGAGCCGGTCAGCTTGCGCATCGCCTGGCTCATCAGGCGAGCCTGGACGCCCACATTGCTGTCGCCCATGTCGCCTTCCAGCTCCGATTTCGGAGTGAGGGCTGCCACGGAGTCCACGATCACCATGTTCACCGCGCCGGACCGCACCAGAGTGTCCGTGATTTCCAGGGCCTGTTCGCCGGTGTCGGGCTGCGAGATCAGCAGCTCATCAAGGTCAACGCCCAGTTTCGCCGCATATTGCGGGTCCAGCGCATGTTCCGCATCCACAAAGGCGCAGACGCCACCGTTCTTCTGCTGCTCTGCAATGCAGTGCAGAGTCAGTGTTGTCTTGCCCGAGCTTTCGGGACCGTAAATCTCGATAATGCGGCCCATCGGCAAACCGCCAATGCCAAGCGCAATGTCCAGCCCCAACGATCCCGTTGAAGAGGCCTCAATCTCGGCCAGGGGATTACCATCGCCCAGCTTCATGATCGAGCCTTTGCCAAACTGCCGCTCAATCTGCGCCAGAGCGCTGTCCAGCGCCTTTTGTTTGTCGCCGCTCTTCTTATTGTCTTTCATGGTCAAAAGATCCGCCATAGTCCCTTGTCCCTTTCTATGTGTCACACCCGCGACCGGGCGGCAATCACTGCTTTGTTCGCCCCTTGTTCTATATGAGATCAAAAAGAGAACATTGCAACGGAAATCTTACATGATCACTCCCATACCGATCTGGTGGCCAAGAGGGTTAAGAGAGTGTTATCCAAGGGAGACACCGATCATTTGCTGCGGAAATTTCACGCTATGCTCATCTTTTTCAAGGAACGGCTGGCTCTGCTGAGCGTGCCCAAAACCGGGACAACCGCTTATCACGCCGCTCTGGCCAGCCGTGCCGACATGGTGTTTGCCAATCCGCCGCAGCTGAAACATGCGCCGGTCTATCGCTACAATCGCTGGATTCGCCCGATGCTGGCAAAGGTCTGTGACGCGGAGATGGAGCTGATTGCCGTCATGCGTGAACCTGTCAGCTGGCTGGGCAGCTGGTACCGGTTTCGTCAGCGCGACGATCTGCGCGATCATCCCAACAGCACCCAAACCATCAGTTTTGACGATTTTCTGCGAGACGCCTGCAAGGGCAAGCCGCCAGCCCATGCCGACGTCGGCAGCCAGGCGAAATTCCTCGAGCCGCAGCCCAATGGCTGCGCGGTCACTCATCTGTTTCGCTACGAGGCCCCAGAGACTCTGCAGTCATTTCTACAGGAGCGGCTACAGACCCGCATCGACCTGCCCAGACTGAATGTCAGCCCGAAAGCGCAGTTACGCCCAAGCGAGGCAGCGCTGGAGATTGTCCGACGTAAACGCGCGGCGGAGTTCGACCTTTATGACAGCCTGACCTAAGACACGCGGGCGACCGGCCAAAAGGGGCGGCAGACGCCACCCCAGGCCGCTCCGGGGGGACTGCCTAGTGTAGCTGCTCATGGACGGTTTCGGTCAGCTGGTTCAGCGAGAAGGGTTTGGGCAAGAACACCGAGTTCGGCACCGACGGCTCTGCCTCGCCAAAGGCCCCCTCGGCGTAGCCCGAGACAAAGACGACGCGGGTGTCGGGCCGTGTCTTCAGCGCCTCACGCACCCAACTCGGCCCATCCATTCCCGGCATCACCACATCGGTGACAAAGACATCAACGGTCAGACCCGGATCTTCGAGTGTGCGCAGCGCGTCCTCAGCGGATTCGGCTTCGAGAACCGTATAGCCGCGCATCCGCAGAGCCCGGGAGGCAAAGGCCCGCACCGGCGCTTCGTCTTCGACCAGCAGAACAACCCCCTCGCCGTGCTGTGCCGCAACCGGTTTGGCAGCTGGGTTCACGGTGACTGTGGCTTCTGGTTCGGGCTGCGTGTTGACAGGGAAGAACAGCGTGAACTGAGTCCCTTGATCCTTTATCGAGTCGACAAAGATGTAGCCGCCCGTCTGTTTGATGATCCCATAGGCGGTTGAGAGACCCAGACCGGTCCCCTCACCTGTCCGTTTGGTGGTATAAAAGGGCTCGAACACCTTCTGCAGCTTATCCGGCGCGATACCGACCCCCTCGTCGGAGACTTTGACAGTGACCCAGTCACCGGCGGGAACCACCGCACGGTTGCGCTCCAGCGGTTCATCCAGAACCACCGCTTCGGTCTCGATACGGATCTCGCCGCCCTGTGGCATCGCATCACGTGCGTTCACGACCAGGTTCATCAGCACCTGCTCCAGCTGCCGTTTGTCCGCGCGGATCGACCGCATCACCGGATCATGGCTGAGCGTCAATGTCACCTTCTCACCAACCAAGCGATTCAGAAGATGGGTCAGATCCGACAGGGTATCGCGAACATCCAGCACTTCGGGCTGCAGCGTCTGTTTGCGTGAGAAGGCCAGGAGCTGGCTGACCAGGGCGGCCGCGCGGTTGGCATTCTCGTGGATCTGGATCAGGTCGCCGAAATCCTGGTCGCCCTGATCGTGCCGCAGCAGCAGCAGGTCGCAATGCCCGGAGATGGCTGTCAGCAGGTTGTTGAAATCATGCGCCACACCGCCGGCCAACTGACCAATCGCCTGCATCTTCTGGCTTTGAACGAACTGCGCCTCAAGCGTCTTCAGCTCGGTGGCATCGTTCAAGACCGCAATCAGAACGGTCTCACCCTCTTCGATCACACGGGTGAGTGTCACCTGAACAAAGACTTCCTTGTCACGGCGGGTGAGACGCAGGAATTCGGATTTATGCGAGGCCTGGCCCTCGGCGGTATCGCGCAGCCAGTCCGACATCGGACGGCCAAGTCCATCCATCAGCTGGCCGATATTCAGGTTGCCGCAGGAGCTGATACCAAGCAGGTGCATCCCCATCTTATTCGCCGATAGCAATGTTCCCTTGGGGTCCACCTTGACGAAGGGCACCGGCAAGCTCTCGAGCGAGGCCTGACCGACCGAAGCTTCGCTGGCATCCAGCTGCAGAAAATACAGTTCGCTCCGCCCCTGGCTGCGGTTCTTCTCGCAGACCAGAACCTCGATCAGCCCGCTTTTGGTGCTCATCGTGTTGATCTGCCCGGACAGCACCGGCAGCGAGGGGAAGAGACGATCAGTGGATTTGACCCGTTCCCCGATCAGGCTGCGCGCGGCTTCATTCATGAACAGGACGGCGCCGGTCCGGCCAATGGTCAGCATCGGGATCGGCACCGCATCGGCGCCACGGCTGGTTGTCGGACGATCGGTGATTTCTTCGACCCGCCACAGGAAGCTGCCGCCCTGCATCTGATGGACCGCCAGCCGCACATGGCCGCGTCGTGTCACGATATCCTCGCGCGCCGCGCCATCGACACGCGCGCGGCTCTGCATCCGAAAGAGCACGGCCGAGGGATTGGCCAGGATGGACCGCAGCGTCCCTGCCAGCGTTTCGGTATCAACATCGGCAAAACGCTTGCGCGCGGCCCCGTTCGAAGCATGGATCATGCCGTCATCGTCACAAACGAAGGTTGCGGTCGCATCCTTGTCGATAAAGCCGGTAAGAAGCGCTGTCGCCACCGCCCGTGCGCGCAGACGTGTGCGGGCCTGTATCAGCATCATCAGGGCCACCGCAATCAGCGTCAGGCCAACCGTGACCAGCCCGCGGGTGATCCAGTCCGGGGTCTGTAGCAGCCAGGGCGCCGTGATGACCATGGCCGACAACAGCAAGACCGCCGCCAGACGAGCGTGTTCTGGCGTGTAGACGCGCAATTGGGGAACGGGTGAAGCTTGGCGACCGTTCATTGCGGCTCCCTCGATGAATTGATCTGCTTATATCGAGACGAATTAAGTTAAAACTGCGTTAAGAATGCAGCGTATGGCTTGCATATAGCGTGGTCAATCGTCGCCCAAACGGACCATCACGGCAACATAGAAACCGTCGGTTCCATTGTGGACCTGCCAGCCGTGATCCTGTTGCAACTGCCAGCCCGGGTTCTCGGCCAGAAACCGATCCACCTGCGCGCGGTTTTCCACATCCAGCATCGAGCAGGTTGCATAGGCCAGCACACCGCCAGCGCCGACCAACTGGCTGGCATCGCTGAGGATCTGCGCCTGGATCCCGCAGAGCTCATCCAGTTTCTCCTGCGTGAGCCGCCACTTGCCCTCGGGCGCACGCCGCCATGAGCCGGAGCCGGAACAGGGCGCGTCGCAGAGCACCAGATCAAAGGGCGCGCGGGCTTCCACGTCACCGGGCGCGAGCAACGTGATGGCGGCTCCGGCACGCGCAGCACGGGTCGGGAGATCCTTCATCCGCTGAGGCGCGATGTCATGGGCAAAGACATCCAGACTGGCCCGGGCCGCCATGGCCAGGCTCTTGCCGCCGCCGCCTGCGCAGAAATCAAGGACGCGCAGGCCATCCGCCAGCGGCAGTGCTTCGATCACCGCCTGGCTTGCGGCGTCCTGCAACTCGACCAATCCGTTTGTGTAGGCATCGCTGTTGCGCAGCTTGCGAGCGCCTTCGGTCACACAGAGGGCCGTGGCCGCCGCCGGATGTGGTTCAGCAAGGATGCCCTCTTCCGCCAGCCGCGCAATCGCTGCGGCCTGATCAGGATGGCTGCGCTTGACGCGCAGATGCACCGGGGCCCGCTCCTGCAATGCGCGTGCCGCAGTCTCGGCGGCGCTGCCAAGGCTGGCTTCAAATGCAGGCCAGAGCCAGTCGGGCATGTTCAGCTCTTCAGCCTGCCCCATCTGCGGCGCGGTCTGCAACAGCGCCTGTTCGGCGGCGTCCAGCGGCGCCGGTGCGTGGCCCACGCCGGTGAAGATATCGGCCGGATCAACCTCTTCTGCGCGCAGAGCCCCCAGCATCAGCTGTCGACCGGTCGCATTGCCGTCAGAGACGGGTGCAGCACCACCGCCACCACCAAGGGCTGCATAGGACCGCAGGCTGCGCAGCGCGTCAAAAACATGATCCCGCACCGCTGCCCGGTCCTTGGACCCCGCAAACCGGCTCCGCCGCGCCCAGGCCGTCAGTTCTTTCTCGGCAGGCTGTCCCGTCAGGATCTGATCAAGGATCTCAATCGCGGCCTGACGGCGGGCAGCCGGGGTCATACCCCGGCCTCTGGGTGATGGCGGTTGGTCATGGCGACGATGGTCATCGGGGGATCTCCCTGGCTGGCTCAGCCAATACGGTAGTTCGGGCTTTCGCGGGTGATCTGCACGTCATGAACGTGGCTTTCCTTCAGACCAGCGCCGGTGATGCGAACAAATTCGCAGTTCTTGCGCATCTCGTCGACCGTGGCACAGCCGGTGTAGCCCATGGCGGCCCGCAACCCGCCAACCAGCTGATGGATCACCGCGCCGGCCGAGCCTTTATAGGCCACCTGCCCTTCGATGCCCTCCGGCACCAGCTTGTCGCTGGCCGCATCCTTCTGGAAGTAGCGATCCGCAGACCCCCGCGCCATTGCGCCAAGCGAACCCATCCCGCGATAGGATTTGAACGAGCGCCCCTGATACAGGATCACCTCACCGGGGGACTCATCCGTGCCCGCAATCATCGAACCGACCATCGCGCAGGACGCCCCTGCCGCGATCGCCTTGGCAAAATCGCCGGAGAATTTGATGCCACCGTCGGCAATGATCGGAATATCACCGGCAGCGCCTGCGCAATCCATGATCGCGGTCAGCTGCGGCACCCCGACACCCGCCACCATACGTGTGGTGCAGATGGAGCCGGGACCAATGCCGACCTTCACGGCATCCGCACCAGCATCAATCAGCGCCTTGGTTGCGGCGGCTGTGGCGACGTTGCCTGCCACGACCTGCACCTTGGAGGACAGCGCCTTGATCCGCTTCACCGCGTCGATGACGCCTGCCGAATGGCCATGGGCCGTATCCACAACGACGATATCAACACCTGCATCAATCAGCGCCTCGGAACGGGCAAAGCCGCTGTCGCCGACCGAGCTGGCCGCCGCCACACGCAGGCGCCCCAGATCATCCTTGCAGGCGGTGGGGTTCAAAACCGCCTGTTCAGTATCCTTGAGTGTCAGCAGACCTGTCAGCTTGCCAGCCTTATCGGTGACCAGCAACTTTTCGATGCGACGCGCCTTCATCATCGACTTGGCCTCTTCCAGCTCGGCCGGCTCATGCAGCAGCGCGAGATTGTCAGAAGTCATCATCACCGAAACCGGCGTATTGTCGTCAGTGGCAAAGCGCATATCGCGGTTGGTCACGATGCCAACCACACGGCCGTCATTGTCCACAACCGGGAAACCGGTGACGCGGTAGCGCTCCTGCAGAGCCTTGGCATCCGCCAGGGTCTGATCGGCGGTCAGGGTGATCGGGTTGTAGACGATGCCGCTCTCGAAGCGTTTCACGCGGCGCACCTGGCGGGCCTGCTCTTCGAGGTCGAGATTCTTGTGAATGACACCCATGCCGCCGGCCTGCGCCATGGCGATGGCCATACGCGACTCCGTCACCGTATCCATGGCAGAGCTGAGCAGCGGTATGTTAAGGGAGATGCCACCGGTCACCCGCGTGCGGGTATCCGCAGTGCTCGGCAGAACGCTGGACGCAGCCGGTACCAGAAGAACATCGTCGAATGTGAGAGCCTCACGAATCTGCATTTGTCATCCCCATGCAAAACCCCGTTTGGCGATGACCCTATGGCACAGAAGCCGAAGGGGGAAAAGAGGCCGAACCGGAAAATCGGAAGAATTGCGCGGGTTTCTCTTGCCGGTGACGAACGGCCCTTGGCGTGGCTCTACGCCCCGCCTGCGCATCCGCACACCCGTCGCCCGGCTGATCTGTATCAAGGCAGGCCCGCCACCAATCCGCCACCAAGGGCGCGCGGACAGAGCAAACAGGAGACCCCGATGATTTACCCGCTATCCGGCATTGTTGTTCTTGACCTCACCCATGTTCTGGCAGGTCCCTATGCCTCGATGACGCTCAAGGATCTCGGCGCAAGGGTCATCAAGGTGGAGCGACCGGGCCTGGGTGATGATACCCGTGCATTCCCGCCCTTCAAGGACGGCGAAAGCGCCTATTTTGCCACCATCAACCATGGCAAGGAAAGCATCGCGCTGGACCTGCGCGCCGAGGAAGATCGCGGTATCTTCGATCAGCTGCTGAACGAGGCCGATGTGATCCTCGAGAACTTTCGCCCCGGCGTGATGGAGCGGCTGGGCTACGGCTGGGAGGCGTTGCACACCCGGTTTCCCAAGCTGGTTTATGGCGCCGTCTCGGGCTTTGGTCATAGCGGGCCGGACCGGCTGCGCCCGGCCTATGACATGGTGGTGCAGGCGCGCGGAGGGGTGATGTCGATCACCGGCGAGCGCGACCGCGAACCGGTTCGCGTCGGCGCCTCCATCGGGGATATCGCGGCTGGCATGTTTCTCTGTCAGGGGGTTCTGGCCGCGCTTTATGCGGTGCGCGGCGGCGCGCCGGGGCAGAAAGTGGATATCTCGATGCTCGACAGCCAGCTTGCGCTGCTGGAACATGCAGTGGCGATCACCTCCGTAACGGGTCAGCCGCCGCGTCCTTCGGGCGCCCGCCATCCGTCGATCACCCCGTTTGAGACCTTTCACGCCAGCGACGGTTTGTTCGTGATTGCTGCCGGGAATGACGCGCTCTTTGCCACCCTCTGCACCGCGCTGGAACTGCCGCTGGCCGATGATCCGCGCTTTGCCGACAATCAGTCGCGCTGTGAAAATGCCCGTCTCCTCAAACGGTTGATCGAGGCGGTCACGCTGGATCAGCCGGCGAGCCACTGGATCGACCTGCTTCAGCGCGCAGGTGTGCCCACCGGCCCGATCCAATCGGTGGCCGAGGTGATGCAGGACCCGCAGATCCTGGCGCGCAATATGCTGGTGGATGTCTGCGACAAGGACGGCACACCGAGGTTCAAGGCCGCAGGCAATCCGGTCAAACTCTCCGAGCTGCCCGATGCAACGACCCGCAGGCCCGCTCCGAAACTGGACGAAGACCGGGCAGACATCCTGCGCTGGCTGGCTGCGACTACGGGCGAGTCTCCGGCACCGACCCATTAGATCGCCGTGACGCCGCCAAAGGGGCGCCAGTTTTGAGCAAATGCGCTCAGAAATGACGCCCGGAGACCGCAAAATGACGCGCTCCGCCTTCCCTCGCGCAAAAAACGCCATATGCTCCGCCCAAACCGCGCAAGCAAGATAGGTACAGGCATGGCAAACGATCCCGTCACCGAGATCCCGACCGAGACCGCAACTGATCCCGCGTCCCATCCGCTGGTGGTCTTCACCCCCTCGGGCAAACGGGGCCGGTTTCCGGTTGGCACCCCGGTTCTCACCGCGGCCAGACAGCTCGGCGTCGATCTGGATTCGGTCTGTGGCGGCCGAGGCATCTGCTCGAAATGCCAGATCACGCCCTCTTATGGTGAGTTCTCCAAACATGGAGTCACCGTCGCCGATGATGCGCTGACCGAGTGGAACAAGGTCGAACAGCGCTACAAGGACAAACGCGGGCTGATCGACGGGCGGCGGCTGGGCTGTCAGGCACAGGTGCAGGGCGATGTGGTGATCGACGTGCCACCTGAAAGCCAGGTCCACCGCCAGGTCGTGCGCAAACGCGCAGAGGCCCGCGAAATCACAATGAACCCCTCCACCCGGCTCTATTATGTCGAGGTGGAAGAACCCGACATGCACAAGCCCACCGGCGATATGGAGCGGCTGATCGAGGCGCTGGACAGCCAGTGGAACCTGAAGGGGGTCAAAACCGACCTGCATATCCTGAGCGTGTTGCAGCCTGCCCTGCGCAAGGGCGGCTGGAAAGTCACCGTGGCCGTGCATCTGGGCGATGCGAACCACCCGCCCAAGATCATGCACATCTGGCCCGGCTTCTACGAAGGCTCGATCTACGGCCTTGCTGTTGACCTCGGTTCCACCACCATCGCTGCGCATCTGTGTGATTTGCAGACCGGCGAGGTCGTGGCCTCCTCCGGCATCATGAACCCGCAGATCCGCTTTGGCGAAGACCTGATGAGCCGGGTCTCCTATTCGATGATGAACAAAGGCGGCGATCAGGAAATGACCCGCGCCGTGCGCGAGGGCATGAATGCGCTGTTCACCCAGATCGCGACCGAAGCGAGCATTGACAAGGCGCTGATCGTCGATGCGGTCTTTGTCTGTAACCCGGTGATGCACCACCTGTTCCTTGGCATTGATCCGTTCGAGCTGGGCCAAGCGCCCTTTGCCCTGGCGACCTCCAATTCGCTGGCTCTGCGCGCAAGCGAGCTGGAGCTGAACATCCACCCCGCTGCCCGTGTCTACCTGCTGCCGTGCATCGCTGGCCATGTCGGCGCCGATGCCGCCGCGGTGGCGCTGTCGGAAGCCCCTGACAAATCCGAGGATCTGGTGCTGGTGGTCGATGTGGGCACCAACGCCGAGATCCTACTGGGCAACAAGGAAAAGGTTCTGGCCTGCTCCTCCCCCACCGGGCCCGCATTCGAGGGCGCGCAGATTTCGAGCGGCCAGCGCGCCGCGCCCGGTGCGATCGAACGTGTCGAGATTGATCCCGTCACCAAGGAGCCGCGGTTTCGCATCATCGGCTCTGAGCTCTGGTCCAATGAGGACGGTTTCGCCACGGCTGTCGCCACGACCGGGATCACCGGCATCTGTGGCTCCGGCATCATCGAGGCCATTGCCGAGATGCGACTTGCGGGCATTCTGGATGCCTCCGGTCTGATCGGATCTGCCGAACAGACCGGCAGCACGCGCTGCATTCAGGACGGGCGCACCAATGCCTATCTCCTGTGGGATGGCTCGGCCGACGGCGGCCCGACCATCACCGTGACCAACCCGGATATCCGCGCCATCCAGATGGCAAAGGCCGCGCTCTACTCTGGCGCGCGACTGCTGATGGACAAATTCGGGATAGACAAGGTGGACCGGGTTGTCCTTGCCGGTGCCTTTGGCGCGCATATCTCGGCAAAACATGCGATGGTTCTGGGCATGATCCCGGATTGCCCGCTCGACAAGGTTACCTCGGCCGGCAATGCGGCAGGCACCGGCGCACGGATCGCACTCCTCAACACCGCTGCCCGCGCCGAGATCGAGGCCACCGTGCAGCAGATCGAGAAGGTCGAAACCGCTGTGGAACCACGCTTTCAGGAGCATTTCGTGAATGCCTCCGCAATCCCCAATTCCATGGAGCCATTCCCGATCCTCAACAGCATCGTCACCCTGCCGGATGTCAACTTCAACAGTGGCGGCGGTGACAGTGGTGACGACGGCGGACGCCGTCGCCGCCGGCGCCGTGGCTAGCGTCTGTTGACGGTTCAAATTTGCTGGTTGGAGGGCGGTTGTGCGCTTGACCCTCCCCGGCGAAACCGGTAATCAGCCCTTATTGGCGCGGGTATGGTGAAAAGGTATCACGGCAGCTTCCCAAGCTTTAGTTACGAGTTCGATTCTCGTTACCCGCTCCAAAATCTCCCAGATCAGCACACTACGCCAAGCCATTGATATTTCGCTGGATTTTGCGGCGCGTGATTGGCGTTTCCCACATAGTTACGCCGCAAGTCGACTTGCGACCTGCCGCCATTCCTTCTACCGACAGGGCCATGGATCTGATTTTTCACACCCCGCTCAGCCCCGAAGCGCAACGCCATCACGGGCTGGAGACGCCGCAGCCGCTTGCCATGGCGGATCGGGTGCGGTTCTCTGAATTGGACATTCTGCACCACGTCAATAACAAGGCCTATCTGAGCTGGTTCGAAACCCTGCGCGTGGCCTATTATGATCGGTTTTTTGCGCCCCATTTCACGGGCATGCCCACGCCACGCAATGTATTGCGCAACGCCAATGTCCATTATGTCAAAGAGATGGTGCTGGATGAGAGCTATATCGCCACCGCCCGTGTGGTGTCGTTCCGGCGCACTTCATATGTCATGGAACAACAGATCTGGTCAGGCGATCTGCGTGCCAAGATGACAGGAGTCATGGTGCTGCGCTCGCCAAATGGACGCGCAGGCTATCCGCTCCCCGACAGTTTGCGCGCCGCCCTGATGGAGCAGGACGGCGCAGTCGCAGAGGCCTGAGCCATCAGCAGAAGGTCACATCACTTAAGGCGCCCAATGCACTGTCATTTCTGACAAAACCGCCTGAATCGGCGCCTCTTCGGGCGGCAGAGATTTCGCCCGTTCCAATGCCTCACGCTTGGCATCGCCATAAATCACCAGATGTTTGGCAATCGCAGCGTCCAATACACGCGCCGACAGGCTGACACGCGGTTCGGGCTGGCTGTCGGGCCGCATCACCGCCAAAATCGGCGCATCCGCAGCCAGAGCCTCGGCCAGCCCGGAGACGCCGGGAAACAGCGAAGCTGTATGCATGTCCTCGCCCATACCAAGCAGCACCACCGACAGCGGCAGATCCGGCTGGATCTGGCTTTCGACTTCGGCCAGCACCTCCTCGGGCGCGCGCGCGGGCACATGGAACGGCAGAAACGTCGCCGCAGCGGCGCGGTTGACCAACAGCCGTTCACGGATCATCCGCGCATTGGAACGCGCGCTGTCAGACGGCACCCAGCGTTCATCTGTCGCCATGAGGCGCACCCGCGCCCAGTCAATATCGGCAGCGCAGAGGTCGTCAAAAATCGGCGCAGGCGTGGTGCCGCCCGCAACGGCAAAAGACGCGCTGTCATGATGCAGCAGATGGGTTTTCAGGTCACCGGCCAGTTGATTGGCCACATCAATGGCCAGCATGTCTCGATCAGCATATTCGATAATATTCATGGGTTGATCCCCCGCCATTCCCGTTGATCGCGCCGCATCAGAAGATCCGCATCCCCCGGCCCGGTGCTACCGCTATCATAGGGTTTTGGCACATCTCCGCGCGATGTCCAGCCCGCAATGATGGGATCGGTCCAGGCCCAGGCCGCTTCGACCTCGTCGCCGCGCATGAACAACGTCTGATTGCCCCGGATCACATCGGTGATCAACCGCTCGTAAGCATCCGGCGCGCCGTCGATATCGGCCCCCAGCGCCTGGGCAAAGCTCATATCCAGCGGCACGTCGATCAACCGCATACCGCCCGGCCCCGGCTCCTTGATGGTCACCTTGAGGGTGATGCCCTCATCCGGTTGCAGGCGAATGGTCAGCAGATTGGCATGGCGCCCGGCATCAGCACCAAAGATCGAATGTGGAGCATCCTTGAAAAACACATTGATCACCGAGGATCGCGCCACCAGCCGCTTGCCGGTACGCAGATAGAACGGCGTGCCCGCCCATCGCCAATTGCTGATATGCGCTTTCAGCGCCACATAGCTTTCGGTGGTCGAGCGCGGATCACCGGCGGTTTCGCGATAGGAAAGATCCGCGCCCGGCTCCGCCCCCTCAACAGAGGTATATTGGCCGCGCACGATATGGTGAGGTTCCACCGGTTCCAGCGCCCTGATCACCTTCAGCTTTTCGTCACGTACTGCGTCGGGATCAAACTTCGCCGGAGGCTCCATCGCAATCAGGCAGAGCAACTGCATCAGATGGTTCTGCATCATGTCACGCATCGCGCCGGATTTGTCGTAATACGACTCCCTGCCGCTTATGCCCACCGATTCAGCCACTGTGATTTGAATATGATCAACATACTGGCTATTCCACAGAGGCTCAAAAAGCATATTGCCGAACCGGATCGCCATCAGGTTCTGCACTGTCTCTTTGCCCAGGTAGTGATCAATCCGGTAGATCTGGCTTTCATCGAAATGGCTGGCGAGCGTACGATTCAGCGCCTTGGCCGAGGCAAGATCATGCCCGAACGGCTTTTCCACCACGATTCGGGTGTGATCATCGGCCAGTTCATGGGCCCAGATCTGTTCGGCCAGCGGTGCAAATAGAGTTGGCCCGACGGAAAAGTAGAACACCCGCACACGGTCCGTCGTCGGCCGGCCCAATTGCTGCGCCAGCGCGCGCCAGCCTGCTGTCTCCGTGGCATCAATGGCAAGATAGTCCAGCCGCGCCAGAAACCGCTCAAGCTCAGCGGCGCGCATCGCCAGATCTGTGGCGCCGCTCTCATCCTGCAAGGCGCGGCGGACCAGATCGCGATACCCGTCACTGCCAAGGTCGCCCCGCGCCGCGCCCAGAATACGGGCATCCTGTGGCAGCTGGCCCGCGCAATGGCGCCGGAACAAGGCGGGCAGAATCTTGCGCTGAGCCAGATCGCCGGTACCGCCAAATATGACCAGATCGAAGGCCTGAACCGGAATAACACGAGAAACCATGATGCGCCTTCTCTCACCCCTGAGATTCCACGCCGCGGCGAGATGCGCCTCAAGCACATGCACGCGGCCGCAAACCGTCACCGAAGCGGGCGCCAACCAGCTGGGCCCACCTGTTTTCGGTTCTATTCGGCGCCAGTATAAGCAGTTGCCAGTGAAAGAAAACAGCTCTCCGGCACGCCGAAGTGACAGCAGCACAGCTGGAAAGCGGCCGCAGGTAAGATGGCTCAGCTCTGCTCAGCCCCCAGCGTCGTTACCGGGGACCGCGCAATGGGGCGCTGTCAGTGGATCTGCAACACGCCTTTGACGTGGCGCCACTCTCCGGGGCTGATCATCTTGCGATGGGTAAATCGGACAGAATGAAGCGGGCCGTCGATCTCACGGTGCCAGAATTCAATGAATTTGAACAATCGCGGATGGTCCGGTGCAAGATCATAATCCTGCCAGATAAAGGTGTTCAGGACATGGGTGTGATCCGGCATATGATAGGTCATCTCTGCCGTGGTCAGACCGTAACCCTTCAGCATCAGTTCGGTTTCGCTTTCCTTCATTTCAGGTCTCCCTTACGGATCCCCCCATTCCACACTAGCACGCAATGGGTTAATTCTGAACGAATACAGTTCCTTGCCCAAAAACATCGGTCATTGACCGGGTGAAAACCCCTGCTTGCTTGCGCCTTATATGCCCTGTCTGTTAAGGTGCTGACACAATATATAGACCCAATAATAACAACGGGCAGCCAACGTGAACGATACGCCGGAAACTCCTGAAAACATGGACGAAAACAAACCCGCAAGGCCCAAATACGACGGCCCGACGGTGTCCATCGAATCCGAGATGCGCACATCGTATCTCGATTATGCGATGTCGGTTATTGTCAGCCGCGCCATTCCCGACCTGCGCGATGGTCTGAAACCGGTTCATCGCCGGATCCTCTACGCCATGCATGAGGTCGGAAACTCGCATGACAAACCCTATCGCAAATCGGCGCGTCCGGTTGGTGATGTCATGGGTAAATACCACCCCCATGGTGACTCCGCGATCTATGACGCGCTGGTGCGAATGGCGCAGGATTTCTCCATGTCGCTGCCGCTTCTGGACGGTCAGGGCAACTTCGGCTCGATGGACGGCGATAACCCGGCGGCCATGCGTTACACCGAGGTGCGGATGGACAAACCCGCAGCCTCGCTGCTGGCGGACATCGAAAAAGAGACCGTCGATTTTCAGGACAACTACGATGGCAAGGACCGTGAACCCACGGTACTGCCCGCGCGTTTCCCGAATATGCTGGTCAATGGCGCTGGCGGTATTGCCGTCGGCATGGCCACGAATATCCCTCCTCACAACCTCGGCGAGGTAATCGACGCCACGCTTGCGCTGATCGAGGATCCCGATCTGACCAGCGAGCAGCTGATCGATTATATCCCCGGCCCCGACTTTCCGACCGGCGCGCTGATGCTGGGTCGCTCCGGTGCCCGCAAGGCCTATCTTGAGGGGCGCGGCAGCGTCATTATCCGCGCGAAGACGCGGGTCGAGGAGATCCGCAAGGACCGCTATGCCATTGTCGTGGATGAGATTCCCTATCAGGTGAACAAGGCCGCGATGATCGAGAAAATCGCCGAGCAGGTTCGCGAGAAGAAGATCGAGGGCGTCGCCCACGTGCAGGACGAATCCGACCGCAACGGCGTGCGTGTGGTCGTGGAACTGAAGCGCGATGCCACCGCCGAGGTGGTGCTGAACCAGCTCTACCGGTTCACGCCGATGCAGACGCATTTCGGCTGCAACATGCTGGCGCTGAACGGTGGGCGTCCCGAGCAGCTGACGCTGCGCCGGTTCCTGACCTCCTTCCTTGATTTCCGCGAAGATGTGATTGCCCGGCGCACCGCCTATGATCTGCGCAAAGCGCGTGAACGCAGCCATATTCTGTGCGGCTTGGCGGTTGCTGTCTCCAATGTGGATGAGGTGGTTGCGACCATCCGCGCCTCTGCGGATGCAGCCGAGGCGCGGCACAAGCTGATGACCCGGCGCTGGCCGGCCGCAGATATTGCGCCCTATATCCGTCTGATCGACGACCCGACCCATACGATGAATGACGATGGCACCTATAACCTCTCCGAGGTTCAGGCCCGCGCCATTCTGGAACTGCGGCTGCAGCGTCTGACCCAGATCGGCGTCAAGGAAGTCACCGACGAGCTGGAACAACTGGCGGGTAAGATCAAGGAATACCTTGAAATTCTCTCCTCGCGTGAGCGGATCCTTGGCATCATCTCCGACGAGCTGCGCGAAGTGCGTGACAATTTCGCGGTTCCCCGTCGCACCGAGATCGTCGACTGGTCCGGTGATATGGACGACGAAGATCTGATCGAACGCGAAGACATGGTCGTGACGATCACCAGTGGCGGCTATATCAAGCGGACCCCGCTTGCCGATTTCCGCGCGCAGAAGCGCGGCGGCAAGGGTCTGTCAGGGATGCAGACAAAGGAAGAGGATGTTGTCACCAACCTTTTTGTCGCCAATACCCACACGCAGCTGTTGTTCTTCACCACTGATGGCATGGTCTACAAGCTGAAGACCTGGCGTCTGCCACAGGGCGGCCGTACCTCAAAAGGCAAGGCAATCGTCAATATCCTGCCGATCCCCACCGGGGTGTCCATCGCGGCGATCATGCCCGTCGATGTGCCGGATGACGAATGGGAAAACCTGCAGGTGGTCTTTGCCACCAGCGGCGGTGATGTGCGCCGCAACCGGCTGTCGGATTTCACCAATGTACGCCGCAACGGCAAGATTGCGATGAAGCTGCCCGAGGATGGTTCGGTCAAGCTGGTCAATGCCCGGATCTGCTCCGAAGATGATGACGTGATGCTGTTCACCGACTCCGGTCGTGCGATCCGCTTCCGCACCACTGGCGTGCGGGTCTTCAACTCACGTGAATCGACCGGTGTCCGCGGCATCCGCCTGACCGGTGATGACCATGTGGTGTCGATGTCGGTAATCCGCCATTTCGAAGCCTCGCCCGAGGAACGCGCCGCCTATCTCAAGATGCGCCGCGCGGTGGCAGGTCTGACCGATGATGGCGAAGGTGACGAGGAAGAGGCCGTCGCAGGCGCCATCAGCCAGGAGCGCTATGCCGAGATGTCGGCCTCCGAGAACCTGATCCTGACCATTACCTCCGGCGGCTCGGGCAAGCTCAGCTCCAGCCATGATTACCCGGTACGTGGCCGCGGTGGCATGGGTGTCACCGCAATGGACAAGGCGATGCGCGGCGGTGCCATTGTTGCCTCCTTCCCGGTTGAGATGGATGACCAGATCATGCTTGCCACCTCCAAGGGGCAATCGATCCGGGTGCCGGTTGATGGCATTTCCTTCCGGTCGCGCTCCGCCGGTGGCGTGCGGGTGTTCAACACTGCCAAGGGCGAAGAGGTTGTCTCGGTTGCCTGGATTGCCGAGCAATCCGACGATGACGACGATCTGCCAGACGCGGATACCGCCGCCAGCTCAGAGGCCTGATCCCGCCCGGGATCATCTGCCAAAACTTCAAAACGCCACCCTCGGGTGGCGTTTTCGTTAATCAAAACCTAAGCAGTGTCTGTCATTCTTCCTCCCACAAACACCATCGCGAAGGGAGGCACCATGAACCTCTATCACTGCTCGATCGACCTGCATCATGAGGCCAAGGCGCTTGCCTTTGCCAACGCCGTGGACCAATGGATGTCTTATCTGCGCGAGCGTGAGGTGATCCAAGGCTGGCGCCTGCTGCGCCGCAAGCTGAACCTCGCCAGCGACAAGCACCGGGATTTCCTGCTGGAAATCGAATTCGCCAATATGACCCAACTGGATCAGGCGTTTCGGGTGCTGGGCGAATTGGACGAGCATGTCGAGCGGCTCTACGCAAATGTGAATGCGCTGATCGCCTCGGCTGATTTCGGGCTTTATCGCCCCTTCCCCGATCCCGAACGTGCCGAGCGGATGGCGCTGATCTGACTGGCAGGACTCCGGCCGGAACAGACAAATAAGCCCCCGCCAGTTTCCGGCGAGGGCTTTGAATTACTGCTCAGGATCTTGAACCAATGCGCGCTTACAGCCCGTAGAGCGCGCCGAACTTCTGTTCCAGATAGGACAGCAACGGCTCCGGGCTGGGCGCCATGCCCGCAGCATGAGTGATCGTCTCGACCGGGCTGCGCAACCCGCCATGGGTCTGCAGATTATCCCGCAGCCAGCTGGTTGCCGCCACGGTATCACCCGTCGCCAGCTGCGCGTCCAGATCCGGCACTGCCTGACGCAGCGCGTCATAAAGACAACCGGCATAGACATTGCCCAGCGAATAGGTCGGGAAATATCCAAACAGCCCCACCGACCAATGCACGTCCTGCAGGCAGCCATTGGATGGCTTATCAACGGCGTAGCCAAAATCAGCGGCAAAACGGTCGTTCCAGGCTGCCTCCAGATCCTTAGCCTGCAAATCGCCGGACATCAGCGCCCGTTCCAGATCAAACCGCATCATCACATGCAGGTTATATTGCAGCTCATCCGCCTCGGTGCGGATATAGCCGTTATGCACCGCATTCACGGCCGCATAGAAGGCATCAGCATCCGCAATGCCGAAATCACCAAACTGCAGCACCATCTGATCGAACAGCCAGCCGGTGAAGGCACGGCTGCGGCCCAGCTGGTTCTCGTAGATCCGGCTCTGGCTTTCGTGCACCCCCATCGACACGCCACGCCCCAGCGGCGTGAACAGATAGGCATGGTCAATGTTCTGTTCATAGGCGGCATGGCCCACTTCATGGATGGTCGAGTAGAAGCAGTTGAACGGATCCTCATCGCTGGTGCGGGTGGTGACGCGCACATCAAGCCCGCTGCCGGAACAGAAGGGATGCACCGCCTTGTCGACCCGGCCGTGGCTCATCTGATAGCCGAAGGTCTCGGCCAGCGTGGTGGTCAGGGCCATCTGTTTATCGGCATCGAAATGACCGCTGACGCCTTTGGGCGTGGGGCGGTCCAGCACGCGGGCGCGCAGCTCCACCAGACGCGGGCGCATGGCATCAAACAGCGTCGCAATTTCCGCCCCTGTGGTGCCGTGTTCATAATCCGCAACCATCGCGTCATAAACATCGCCCCCGGCGGCGAGTGCCTGCCCCTCTTCGCGCTTCAGGGCAACCACCTCTTCCAGCACGGGCAGGAAGGCTGCGACATCCTCGGCAGCACGGGCAGCCGCCCATTTGCCCTGCGCCTCGGAGGTAACGCGGGCGATACGTTTGGCGAGATCTCCGGGCACTTTCACGGCGCGCTCGTAGCTGCGGCGGATCTCGCGCAGCTGGGCGGCACCGATCTCATCGGGCGCCTCGGCCTGCTCCAGCCAGTCAGCGACCTGCGGATCAGAGCGGCGGGCGTGCAGCACAGCCTCGATGGCGGCCATTTCCTCGCCCCGCTGAGGCGCGGCACCGCGCGGCATCATCGTCTCCTGATCCCAACCCAAACGGCCGGCAATCTGGCCAAGCGCCTGGGTGTCACGCTCATAGGCCATCAAATCGTCAAATGCGCTCATTCTCAGTGATCCTTAATCGAAGTTGCAATCGGATAGCCCGACAGATACCGCGCCCTGAGGATCAGGACCCAGAGGCAAACAGCCATCAGCTGATGCAGGATCGCAACCTGCCAGGGTGCGGCATAGAGCACGGTGACAATACCCAGAACCATTTGCAACAGCAGCGCCGCAAAGACCGCGTTAAAGGCAAAGCGCGTCCGCGGATGGGCGCTGCCCCTACCCCGCAGCCAGACAACAACGCCAAAGGCCAACAGGAGATATCCGCTGACGCGGTGAATGAACTGCACAAGGCCGGGGTTTTCAAAGAAATTGGTCCAGAGTGGCTCCAGCATGAAGGGCTGCGGCGGCAGGATCTGCCCCCCCATCAGCGGCCAGTCGGTGTAGGACCGGCCCGCATCAATACCGGCAACCAGCGCGCCCAGAAGGATCTGCAAGAAGCTGAAATGCAATAGCCCGGTCGACAGGCCGAACAGCTTGGTCTCCTTGGCGCGACGCGCCTGCATCAGATCGCGATCCTCACGCCCCAGCAGGAACATATACCAGGAAATGAACCCCAGAATGACAAAGGCGAGCCCCAGATGCGTCGCCAGCCGGTAAGAGGCAACCGAGGTCATGCCTTCACCCTGCGTGACACCCGATTCCACCATCCACCAGCCGATCGCGCCCTGCACGCCGCCCAGAACACCCAGTAGCGCCAGACGTCCGGTCCAGCCGACCGGGATCTGCCGCGCCAGCGCAAAACCTAGGAACCCCAGCGCCCAGACCAGACCAATAACGCGGCCCAGTTGGCGATGGCCCCATTCCCACCAGTAGATTTCCTTGAAGTCGGCCAGCTGCATCCATTGGTTGGCAATGCGCCACTGGTCGATTTCCTTGTATTTGTCGAACTCCGCCTGCCAGTCTGCCTCGGTCATGGGGGGGATCGCGCCGGTGATCGGCCGCCATTCGGTGATCGACAGACCGCTGTCGGTCAGGCGCGTCAGCCCGCCCACCACGATCATTGCCACCACCAGCGCAAAGAGCACCGCAAGCCACGCGCGGATTGCCCCCCTTGCGCCACGGCGGGCACGGTCGATGCCGCCCGGTTGCGCCTGCGGGCGCTCCTGCGGCTCATTGCCGGACACCTCTTCGAAAATGCTGCGCTTGCTCATGCTTGCCTCTTCCAATTTCCCGTCAAGCTAGGCCGCAGACGCGACCCCGTCCAGTGGGCGACTATGGCGCAAATCGGCCCGAAGTCGCGTCTCAGTCGCGTTTTTCTTTCCAGCGGACCATCTGTCGCATGATCCCGTGCAGCATCTGCACATCGGCGCGGGTCAGCGGCATCCGGCTGAACAGGTTGCGAAACACCGTCTTCATGCTTGGGGCCTTGTCCGGCGGAAAAAAGAAACCAGCCTCGTCCAGCCGTTCCTCATAGTGATTGACCAGCGCATCAACATCGCCATGAGTGGCCCAATCCGATTTGCCAAGGTCGGTGACAACCGGCATCACTTCAGTCACCTGCCTGCGCCATTCATAAGCGGTGAGCAGGACGCATTGACCAAGGTTGAGCGAGGCGAAATCCGGGTTCACCGGAACCGATATGATGGCATTGGCTCGGGCGATGTCCTCATTCTCAAGGCCCGCCCGTTCGGGTCCGAACATCACGGCCACCCGTTCGCCAGCTGCAATTTTTTCCGCAGCCAGCTTCATCGCCGCCTCGGGGCTGTAGACCGGTTTGGTCAGCTCACGCGGGCGCGCCGTCGTCGCAAATACAAAATCGCAATCCGCGATGGCGCCTGCCAGATCTTCGGCCAGCTGCGCCTCATCCAAGAGCCGCCCAGCACCAGAAGCCATGGCCACCGCCTTGGGGTTCGGCCAGCCATCGCGCGGGGCCACGATGCGCATCCGGTCCAGCCCGAAGTTCCACATCGCCCGGGCGGCGGCGCCGATATTCTCGCCCATCTGCGGGCGCACGAGGACAAAAGCGGGTTGAGGGGTGTCGCTGGGCATCCGTTTCTCCAAAAAATCTGCTCCGCTCTAATCGGCGCGGCCCTGATGGGCAAGGCTCGGTCGCGGGACTTCTGTGCAAACGCTGCTATATTCCCGCATAATGAGCGTAGCATCACACGGAAATATCCCACCCGGGATGTCCCAAATCCTTGCGTCCAGTGGCAGATGCGCTAAACACCGACAACCACTGAACAGGAGCCCTCCCGATGGACAGCCCCGCTGACGCCCCCGAAACGCCTCAGATCTATCTGACGACACCTCCCAGTTTTGAGCTTGGCCGGTTTCCCGACCAGCTGGCGCGGGTGCTGGATGAAGTGGAGATCGCCTGCGTCCGGCTGGAGCTGGCCAGCCGCGATGAGGATACGCTGAGCCGTGCCGGCGATGCGCTGCGCGCTGTCGCCCATGCCCGCGATGTGGCGATTGTGATCACCGATCATCAGATCCTCGCCGAGCGTCTCGGCCTTGACGGCGTGCATCTCTCCGATTCAGCCCGCCCGGTGCGCGCCGCGCGCAAGGCGCTTGGCGCCGATGCCATTGTCGGCAGTTTCTGCGGTGCCTCACGCCACGACGGGCTGACCGCCGCCGAAGCCGGCGCTGATTACGTCAGCTTTGGCCCGATTGGAACCTCCGGGCTTGGCGATGGCAATCAGGCGCAGAAAGATCTGTTTGAATGGTGGTCGCAGATGATCGAAGTGCCCGTGGTCGCCGAAGGCGGGCTGACCGTTGATCTGGTCCGTGATCTGGCACCCTATACTGATTTCTTCGGTATCGGCGATGAGATCTGGCGCGAGGAAGATCCTCTGGCGAGTCTGCGGCAGCTGATGGCCGCAATGGAAGGCTGAGACCGCCCATTTTGTCTGGCCAAGGCCACATATCAGAAACGAAGCTGACCGGCGCCACCGCCGGTCAGAGGAACAGACGCTCCACGCACCAGTATCCGCCGATCAGCGCGATGGTGAAACTGGCGGGGATGGCAACCCGGCCGCGGTATTTCGGATGCCGCCAGAACCAGAACCCCAGCAGCCCATAGGCCGCGCCGACAACGGTCAGCTGCCCCAGTTCAACGCCAACATTGAACCCCAGGAGTGCCGGCAGAAACTGCGCCTCAGGCAGGCCGAATTCGCCCAGCACCGAGGCAAATCCCAAGCCGTGCAACAGGCCAAAGCCAAAGATCACCAGAGTGCGCCAGCTGTGCAGCTTGCGGGCAAAGATATTCTCAACCGCGACAAACACGATGGATCCTGCGATCAGCGGCTCAACTATGGCCGGGTTGATCTGCACCAGCCCCAATGCCCCGAGCGCCAGCGTGATTGTATGCGCTACGGTAAAGGCACTGATCTGCCATATCAGCGGCCGCAGCCGGGTGCTGAAGAAGAACAACCCCAGTACAAACAGAATATGATCCAGCCCCTTTGGCAGGATATGCGTATACCCGACCGGCACATAGTCGACGAAGGCCTCGCTTGGCGTCTTGGCCAGCCCGCCGGACAGCGGAATGGTTGGCGTGGTCTCGCCACCTTGCAGATAGCCGGTATAAGGACCTTCCACACCGTTCTGACGCAACACCACACCGCCTGATCCCTTGGGCCAGCCGATCTTCAGCCCGCGTGCACCGGTGGGAACCTCGCCCGACAGCTGCAGGATACTGCTGCGCGGCAGGCTGACGTCACCCGGCTCCGGGATCTCGATCCCGACCACCTCCAGTGCGATATCGCCACCCGCCTCGATCCGCAGCGCCTGCAGCCAGTCTTCGGCAAAGACCTGAACCATCGGTTTCAGCTCATCCGGACCAAGCCCGCGCAGGTCGTCATAGTCCCGCGCCTGATCAACGGTATCCGTATCGTCCACGCCATCAAGATCGATGCCTGCGACAAATGCCTCGGCGTTCAGACGCAGGTCCATCTTCAGCCGCCCGTCGGCAATTTCAAAATCCGCAATCGTCGGCGTGACTTCATGCGCAAAACCACTAGAGTAGGAGAGGCTCCAGAAGAGCCAGACCAGCAACAGACGGCTCAGCTGGGGGAGCCTGCGACCGGCGTGGCTGCGACGTCGCACCGGAGCCTCCATCGACGCCGCGCGTTGCCCGTCTCTGTCATCCTGCGTCCCAGCCAGAGGTCCCATCTGCGCCATGCGTTCTGTCCACCCTGTTGTTCTTATTCTGCTCACGCTCGCCACCAATATCATCGGCGGCCGCGCCCTTGCCCATGAGTTTTGGATTGCGCCAGAAAAATATCAAGTGAAATTAGGCGCCTCGGTGCAGGCAGATCTGCGGAATGGGCAGTTCTTCAGCGGGTCGCGCCTGGCGTATTTCGACCGCAATATCGCCCGCTTCGAGGTCTGGGATCAGCTCGGTGCCCATCCCTACGCTGGCCGGATGGGAGATATGCCGGCATTACAGCTCGAGCCACCGGCCGAGGGGCTGCTGGTGGTGGTCCACGAAACCACGCCGGACACGCTGACCTACAAGACCTGGGAGGAGTTCGCAAAATTTGCGGCCCATAAGGATTTCGCCGATATCAAGTCCCGCCATGCCGCGCGCAACCTGCCGGATGCGGGCTTTGCAGAGCGCTATACCCGCCACGCCAAATCGCTGGTTGCGGTGGGCAACGGCGCTGGGGCGGATCGCGCAACCGGTCTGTTGACCGAGTTCGTGGCGCGGGCCAACCCCTACACCGACAATCTCACCGCTGGCCTGCCGGTTGAGCTTCTGTTCGAGGGGGCCGCGCGCCCCGACGCCCAGATCGAAGTGTTCGAGCGCAGCCCAGATGGCAATGTCGCTGTCACATTGACCCGCAGCGATTCCCAAGGGCGGGCGACGATCCCCGTCAAATCCGGTCACTTCTACCTGCTCGACGCCGTGGTGCTGCGCAGTCTGGACGCCGAGGCGGGTGCGTCCGATGATGGCGCTACCAAAAGAGGCCCCATACCGGTCTGGCAAACCCATTGGGCGGCGTTGACTTTCGCGGTTCCCTAGATCGGTTGCGCCTTGCGGGTGCGGGAAAAACGCGGCAATACGGGATTTATGACACAGGTTCCGCACTCTCCCGCTTCACCTAGATCTGAGGCTCCGGCCGCCTTGGGCGACGGCACCGCCGCAGATCAGCCTGACATCCTCTGCATTGGCTCCGTCCTCTGGGACATTATCGGCCGCTGCACGGCTGAAATGCAGCGCGGATCCGATATGCCCGGACGTATCAGCCGCCTGCCCGGCGGTGTTGCGATGAATATCGCCATGACACTGGCCCGCTTTGGTCTGCGTCCGGCCCTGCTCAGCGCAATCGGGCGCGACCCGGAGGGTGACGAGCTGGTCCATGCCTGTGCCCATCTCGGCCTTATCACCGATCATCTCTACCGCTCGGAAGATCTGCCCACCGACCGCTATATGGCCGTCGAAGGTGCCAACGGTCTGATTGCCGCGATTGCCGATGCCCATTCGCTTGAAGCCGCAGGTGCCAAGATCTTGCGACCGCTTAGCGATGGTACTCTTGGCAGTGCGGAAACGCCCTATACCGGTCCCGTCGCGCTTGATGGCAATCTGACGCTGTCGCTGCTGGACGACATCACTGCCGACCCGATCTTTGCCAAGGCGGATCTGCGCGTCGCGCCCGCCTCTCCGGGTAAGGCCGAACGCCTGCGCCCCTTTCTGCTGCGCAGCTGTGGCACGCTCTATGTGAACCTCGAAGAGGCCGGTCTGCTCTGTCAGGACGACTTCACCGACAGCGCCACCGCTGCCCGCGCCATGCTGGATCGCGGCGCAGCGCGGGTACTGGTCACCGATGGTGGCAGCACCGCCACCGAAGCCGACCACAATGGCCTGATCACCCAGGCGCCACCGCGCGTGACCGTGGCGCGCGTCACCGGCGCCGGTGACACTTTCATGGCCGCTCATATCGCGGCCGAGGCCCGCGGCGAAGACCGCGAAACCTCCCTTGCGTCGGCATTGAAAGCCGCTGCCACCTATGTTTCAGGAGAACCACCCCTTTGATCAATATGACATTTTCCGCCGAGGTCGCCGCCGCCCGCGACTCCGGCCAGGCCATCGTTGCGCTTGAAAGCACCATCATCACCCATGGCATGCCCTATCCGCAGAACGTCGAAGTCGCCGCTCAGGTCGAAGACGACATTCGCGCCGCAGGCGCGGTGCCTGCCACCATGGCCGTGATCGAGGGCGTGCTGCACATCGGCCTTGAACCCGATCAGCTGCAGGCGCTTGGCCAGGCAAAGAACGTCGCCAAGATCTCGCGCGCGGATATGCCGGCCTGTATCGCCACAGGCGGCACCGGGGCAACAACCGTCGCAGCCACCATGATTGCCGCACGGCTGGCCGGGATCAGCGTCTTTGCCACCGGTGGCATCGGCGGTGTCCACAAAGGCGCCGAGACCAGCTTTGACATTTCCGCCGACCTTATGGAGCTGGCCCAGACCCCGGTAACCGTGGTCGCCGCAGGCGCCAAGGCGATCCTCGACATCCCGAAGACGCTCGAGGTGCTGGAAACCCAAGGCGTGCCGGTCATCGCCTATGGTCAGGACAGCTTCCCTGCGTTCTGGTCCGCAACCTCGGATCTGGCCGCCCCCCTGCGCATGGACAGCGCCGCAGAGATCGCCCGTGCCCATGCCACCCGTCAGGCGATGGAGCTGCCCGGTGGCCAGCTGATCGCGAACCCGATCCCGGCAGCAGACCAGATCGCAGCCGAGGATCTGGCCCCGGTTCTGGCCCAGGCCCAGTCCGAAGCGGACGCGGAAGGCATCAGCGGCAAGGATGTAACCCCCTTCCTGCTGCAGCGTATTTTTGAGCTGACCGAGGGCCGCTCGCTCACGGCCAATATTGCCCTGGTGCGCAACAATGCCCGTCTCGCAGCGGAAATCGCCAAGGAATTGGTCAACTTGAAGCAATAAAAGGTCTTTCTGCGCAGCTGCCCATTGCGGTTGCGCAGTTCCCTGCCTAGCTTCCTTACGTTCCTCTTTGGTGAAACGCACAGATGACCACGCCCTTCGACGACGAAACCACCCCCCGCCGCCCCGGCCTTTTTGCCCGGCTGCGGTCGTCCTTCTTTACCGGCATCGTGGTCATTGCCCCGGTTGGCTTGACCATCTGGCTGCTATGGACCGTGATGGGCTGGATCGACGGGGTTGTGCTGCCGCTGGTGCCGCATACCGTGCGGCCAGAACAGTATATCGGGATCAACCTGCGCGGCGTCGGGCTGATTATCTTCCTGCTGTTCACCATTGTGGTTGGCTGGATCGCCAAGGGAATCATAGGCCGTTCGCTCATCGGCTTTGCCGAGAGCCTGGTGGATCGCATGCCGGTGGTGCGCTCGATCTACTCCGGGATCAAGCAGATCTCGGAAACCGTGTTTGCCCAGACCGAGCGCAGTTTTGATACCGCCTGCCTGATCCAGTATCCCCGCCGCGGCATCTGGGCGATCGGCTTTGTCTCCACCACGGCCAAGGGCGAGGTGGCCGACCGCGCTGAAACCGGCGGCAACCTTCTGTCGATCTTCGTGCCGACAACGCCGAACCCGACCTCCGGCTTTCTGCTGTTCTTCCCCGAAGAAGACGTCATCATGCTGGATATGAGCGTGGAAGAAGCTGCGAAACTGGTGATTTCCGCCGGGCTTGTCTATCCGAGCGCCAAGGATCCGACCAAACCTGTCGACCCCAGCGCAGATTAAGCCTCCGCTTAAGCCCCGGCCGTTTCCTTGACGGGCGGCCGCATTTAGCCAAACATCTCGGCTAGATCCACTGTCGATGTGACGCCGATGGCGGCGCAATCCTGTTCCAGAAAGCGCTCCGCTGCGGCCCGGCCTGCCGCCTTCAGCTTTGCCAGGATCTGCGGGATCGGGATCAGCTTGGTATTGACCGATAGCTGCCGCATCAGATCATCATCAGCGATCATATGCACCAGCACCCGCTTCATCTGTCCCGGCTCCAGATGCCCGTCGGCCAACAGCCGCTGAACAAAGGAGATCGCCCGCAACTCACGCAGCAGCGAGGAATTGAAGCTGATTTCATTCACCCGGTTCTGTATCTGCTGCGGCGTCCGCGGCAGCTCATCGCGCTCCAGCGGGTTGATGCTGACAATCACCACATCCGACGGCAGCTCAGGCCGATACAGCGGAAACAGCGCCGGATTGCCGGTAAAGCCGCCGTCCCAATATGGTTCCAGACGCCCGGTCTTGGGGTCCTCTATCTCGATCGCCTGAAACAGGTTGGGCAGGCAGGCCGAGGCAAGAATGGCATCGGTTGTGACCTCGTCACCGGAAAAAACCCGCACCTTTCCGCTGCGCACCGAAGTGGCGCAGATAAACAGCTGCGGCCCCTGATCCGCGCAGACCTCGGCAAAATTGAATGCCTCCACGACAGGCGTCAACGGATTGCGATAAAACGGCCCATAGCTGTAAGGCGACAGGATCTGCCCCATCGCCTCACGCGGGGAAAACGGCGCGATCCAGTCCAGCGCTCCGAGCAAAGGCGCCGCATCAAGCCCCGCCAGCCAATGGGCAAAGCGCAGATCGCCGACCGCTCCCATCCGCTGCCAAAGCTGATCGAGACACGCGCGCGCACCGGCAGGACCGCCATGCACCAGCCCGGATTTCAACGCAGCCCCGTTGAGCGCTCCGGCAGAGGTGCCGGTGATGGCAGCGATCTCCAGCTCGTCGCTTTCAAGCAGCCGGTCCAGCACCCCCCAGGTGAACGCCCCATGGGCGCCACCGCCCTGAAGGGCCAGGTTGATCCGCTTCGTCATCTCTGCCTCCTGATCGGCGCGTCCCCGCCGCAGAGCCATGCCCGCTGCGTGTCACCTTTCTCAAAATACTCCGGGGGTGAATTGCCCTGAACAGGGGCAAGAGGGGGCGGGCCCCCTTCCCGGTTTCCGCGCGGCCTACAGCGCGGTCCAGCCACCATCGACGCTGAGCGTGGTGCCTGTCATCTGGGCTGCCGCATCAGAGCAGAGGAACACTGCCGTGCCACCAAGCTGCTCCACGGTCGCAAACTCGCGTGAGGGCTGCCGTTCCAGCATCACCTTCCTGATGACCTCTTCGCGTCCCATATTGTACTTTTCCATGGTGTCCGGGATCTGCGCCTCGACCAGCGGGGTCAGCACGTAACCGGGGCAGATTG
Source organism: Phaeobacter sp. JH20_34 (assembly GCF_048056095.1). Classification (NCBI taxonomy): domain Bacteria; kingdom Pseudomonadati; phylum Pseudomonadota; class Alphaproteobacteria; order Rhodobacterales; family Roseobacteraceae; genus Phaeobacter; species Phaeobacter sp. JH20_34. The sequence goes on from NZ_JAYMWT010000004.1 coordinate 944,934, forward strand.
CATTGGCGGTGATCGGCTCTTCTGCGGTTTCCAGGGCCAATGTCTTCGTCAGCCCGACAACGCCGTGCTTGGCTGCGACATAGGCGGATTTGTAGGGCGACGCCGTCAGCCCATGCGCCGAGGCGATATTGATCACCCGGCCCCACCCCGCAGCGCGCATCATCGGCAGCGCTGCCGCCGCCGTGTGGAACGCCGATGACAGGTTGATCGCCAGGATGGCATTCCATTTGTCGATCGGGAAGTCCTCAACAGGTGCGACATGCTGGATGCCCGCATTGTTGATCAGAATGTCGCAGCGCCCAGCCGTGGTGATCAATGCCCGGCAGGCCTCTGCATCGGACATATCGGCCTGAATGTAGCGCGCCTTCACGCCGAATTCTTCGGCGATCCCAGCTGCCAGCGCATGGTCCTCATCGCGGTCGGTAAAGGAATTCAGCACCACATCCGCCCCGGCCCGCGCCATTTCCCGCGCGACCCCAAGCCCGATGCCGGAATTCGACCCGGTAATCACCGCGCATTTGCCCGTCAATGTCATCTTGCTCTTCCCTTCCTGTGCAAAACCTGATTGGTGCGACTGTGACATGCTGCACCTGCAAAGGGAACGGCAATCCCGGCCGGAAAGTTGCGAGAAACCGCGGCAAAACGGTCCAGATGCTGGCCCATGCAACAACCGCGTGCAAGAGATGTGTGCCGAAAGGGCACCGCCACCGGGGCCGACCATCGTCCGGCAAGCCCGTCAAATATATCGCGAAGCACCGCACAAAAAAACGCCCGCACGAAGCGGGCGTTAAGTTATTGAGGCAGGTTTCATACAGGCAAGAAACCTATCGAGCAGTGAGACCTTTATAAGCAATTTCCCCCGCTCATCCAAGCTAAAAGTTTGAATTGACGCGGCAGCGCCGTTAGCGTTGGTGTTCATGAAAATAAGGCCAGAGCGGGATTGTTGCAAAAGTGCGTCCAGATTTTTTCTTTAGAGTTCGACCGGCCTTGGCCGGAATCATCCTCAGCGCATGCGCAAATTTTGCACAGGCAGAATCAGCGCATGGCATAGCTATGTATGGGGACCCGGCACTACCACCGGATTTTGTGTCTTTACCCTATGCAAATGCCGATGCCCCCAAGGGCGGCACCGTGGTCTTCGGCAACACCGGCGGCTTTGATACGCTGAACCCGTTTGCCCAAAAAGGCACCCCGCCCTGGCAGCTCCGTTTCTGGGGATATGAGAGCCTGATGGGGCGCTCGGCGGATGAACCTTTCACCCTCTACGGGCTGCTGGCCGAATCGATTGAGGTGCCAGAGGATCGCGCCTGGGTTGAATTCACCCTGCGCCCCGAGGCCCGATTCTCCGATGGATCGCCTGTCACGGTCGAGGATGTCATCTGGTCCTACCAGACCCTCGGCCAGGAAGGGCATATCCGCTACCGCCGGTTCTGGACCCAGATCGACAGCATCGAACAGACCGGAGAGCGCAGCCTGCGCATCACCTTCAACGAAGACAACCGCGAACTGGCGCTGATCGCCGGGCTGCGTCCGATCCTGAAAAAGGCGCAGTGGCAAGGCAAGGATTTCGCCGAGTCCGGCCTGCAGGAAGCCCCGATCGGCTCCGGCCCCTATACGGTGGCGGATTTCGAACCCGGTCGTTTCATCCGTTTTTCCCGCAACCCGGAGTACTGGGGGCAGGATCTGCCGCTGCGGCGCGGCACCAATAATTTTGATGAGATCCGGCTCGATTTCTATGGCGACCAGACCGTCCTGCTGGAGGCCTTCAAGGCCGGGGAAATTTCTGCAATCCGCGAATTCAACGCCGCCAAATGGGACAAGGCCTATGATTTTCCTGCGGTGACCTCCGGTGAGGTGATCAAGACCGTCATCCCCAACGGCAACCCTTCGGGCATGACCGGTATCGCTGTGAATACCCGCCGTGCCCCATTCGACGATTGGCGGGTGCGCGAAGCGCTGATCCAGGCGTTCAACTTCGAATATATGAACGAAACGCTGACAGGTGGCACCCAGCCGCGGATTTCTTCCTATTTCTCGAACTCCTATCTTGCCATGCAGCCGGGAGCTGCCGAAGGCAAGGTGCGCGAGCTCTTGACCCCGTTCAAAGACAGCCTGCTCCCCGGCGTGATGGAGGGCTATACGCTGCCGGTCAGCGACGGGAGCGAGCGCAATCGCAAGAACCTGCGCACCGCAACCAAACTGCTGGCGGAGGCCGGATGGACGGTCCAAGACGGCATCATGCGCAACGCAGATGGCGAGGCGCTTGAGATCAAGGTGCTGTTGACCCCCGGCAATCTGGGCGAAGGCGAGATGCGCTCGGTCGTGGAAATCTATGCCCGCGCTCTGGAACGTCTCGGTATCGCGCTGGAGGCCGACATGGTGGACAGTGCCCAGTTTGTCGAACGTCAGCAGGAATTCGACTACGACATGACCTTCTTCCGCCGCTCGATGTCGCTCAGCCCCGGCAACGAGCAATATCTTTACTGGGGCAGCGACGCTGCGCAGCAGCCGGGATCGCGCAATCTGATCGGGATCGAGGACCCTGCCGTGGATGCAATGATCGACGCCATGCTGACCTCCAAAAGCAAAGAGGATTTCACCGCCGCCGCCCGCGCGCTTGACCGTCTGCTGACCGCAGGACGCTATGTGATGCCGGTCTGGCAATACGCCGAAGGCCGCATCGCCCATCGCAAGGAGTTGAAATTCCCCGAGCGTCTGCCCGTCAGCGGCGATGGTATCAGCTACATGCCAGAGGTCTGGTGGTATCAGGCCCACTGACCAAGCCACAGCAGAAGCTGACAGAAGCCCGCCCCGGTCATCGGTGGCGGGCTTTTTTCGGCGAGCCAAAACGGTTGACGCAGGAATACTACTTCCGTATTTCGTGAAATATGGAAATAAAGCTTACATCACAGCTTTCCGCCTTGGCCCACCCCCAGCGGCTGGCGCTGTTTCGTCTGCTGATGCGGCGATATCCCGATGCGGTTCCCGCAGGCGAAATCGCGACGGCGCTGGCGCAGAAGGCCAATACCGTTTCCGCTTATCTTTCAACGCTCACCGCGGCGGGGCTGATCCTGTCGCAGCGGCAAGGCACGTCACTGCTCTATCAGGCACATCTGAACGGTCTGCGCGGGGTGTTTGATCAGCTGCTGTCCGACTGCTGCCAGAACCGCCCGGATATCTGCACCCCGCCGGATCACGAGACGGCGCTCATCCCCACGGCTGAGCGCCCGCTGAATGTCCTCTTCATCTGCACCGGCAACTCAGCCCGGTCGATCATGGCCGAGGCGATCCTGACCCAGGAGGGGCATGGCCGCTTCATCGCGCATTCTGCCGGCAGCCAGCCCGCGACAGCCCCAAGACCCGAAGTTCTGGCGCTGCTGCGCGCCAAGGGTCATGACACCGCCACCTTGCGCTCCAAACATCTCAGCGCGGTCTCCGGCGAGGCTGCGCCGCAGATAGATTTCGTCTTTACCGTCTGCAATCACGCCGCAAATGAAGCCTGCCCAGCCTGGCCCGGTCAGCCCATGAGCGCCCATTGGGGCCTGCCTGATCCCGTGATGACCAAAGGGACAGAGGCGCAGAAACAGCTTGCCTATCAACAGGCCTACGGGCTGCTGCGCAATCGCATCCGGGCCTTTGCGGCGCTGCCTTTTGAGACACTCAACCGACTGTCGTTGCAACATCATCTGGATGATATCGGCCGTCACAAAGCCACCGAACGCTCCTAAGAAACGGGTTTCCCATATGAATATCCTCGTCCTCTGTACCGGCAATTCAGCGCGGTCTATCCTGCTGGAAACGCTGCTGAACACCCATGGGAATGGCCGTGTCCGCGCCTTTTCCGCCGGATCCAAACCCGCCGGAAAAGTGCATCCGCAGTCATTGGTTCTGCTGAATGAGAAAGGCCATGACACAGACGCGGCCCGATCAAAAAGCTGGGACGAATTTGCAGGCGCCGATGCCCCTGAGATGGACCTTGTGATCACCGTCTGCGCCTCCGCCGCAGGCGAAACCTGCCCGATCTGGCCCGGCGCGCCGCTCCGCGCCCATTGGGGTATCGAGGATCCGGCCGCCGCCGCGGAGCCAGATTGGGACGCTGCCTTTCAGACCGCCTATGCGCGGCTGGAGCGCCGCGCGCTGGCCTTCCTTGATCTGCCGCTGGAGACGCTGGATCGTGACAGCCTGCGCCAGGAGCTGACACGCATCGGAGAGCTGCCATGACCACGCAGAAGCTGATGGCCGAGGGGCTAGGCACCTGTTTCCTGCTGATTGGCGTCGTGGGCTCCGGCATCATGGCCGAAACCCTGTCGGGCGGAAATGTCGGGCTGGCGCTGCTGGCCAATGCGGTGGCAACCGGCGCGATGCTCTATGTGATCATCACCACGCTGGGGCCGATCTCGGGCGCGCATTTCAATCCGGCTGTGACGCTGGCCTTTGCGCTGCGCGGTGACCACAGCTGGCGCGCGGTTCCGCCCTATCTGGCGGCGCAGATCATAGGGGGCATCCTCGGCGTCTGGGCAAGCCACGTGATGTTCGATCTGTCGATCCTGCAAAGCTCCAGCACAATGCACCGAACCGGTATGGCCCAGTGGTTCTCCGAAATCCTCGCGACATTTGGATTGCTCTTCGTGATCTTCGGCGGGTTGCGATCGCGGCCCGAGGCCGTGCCGACGCTGGTCGCCTTCTACATCACAGGTGCCTATTGGTTCACTTCCTCCACCAGCTTTGCCAATCCGGCGGTCACCATTGCACGCGGGTTCAGCGACACCTTCGCCGGGATCTACCCCGGCCATATCCTGATGTTCATCGTGATGCAGGTGATCGGCGTCGGGCTGGCGCATCTCCTCTTGCCGCGCCTGTTCCGTCCCAGCTGACCCTGCCCCTGACGCGAACCCGGATCCCGGCAGAGATTGGTACCGATCCCGTCAGCCGCCTCTTGCTATTGCTGCGCCCCGGCCGGTCCACCCCGTGCCGGGGCGCAGCACGTCTGACGCGGACTTTCTTTTTTTGCAAAAAATGCTAGCATAAATACCCACGCGCAATTTTGACCCGGAGGGACCCCCCCATGCCTGTTCAAACAGCCCGCGCCAGCTGGTTCGACAGGATGCCCCGTCTCAAGCAACGGTTTCCGCATCTGCAAACTCGCTCGGCCCCATCCCTGTTCGACGACAAGGATAAGTTTGTGGCTTATCTCGCCCGAACGCACCATCTGACGCTGACCGAAGCGCGTGAGGAAGTGGATGATTTTCTCTACACCGAAAGCCTGCACCGCGAGCTGGAGCATCAGCTGAACTGATCTCGGATCCCGCGTGGCTTAGGCACGCGCCATGCGATGGCGGTTGCCTTGGTGGCGCGCGAACGTCTGCAACCTAAATCATCCTGATTGCATCAGGCTGAGCATGGTCCGGCAGCGCGCGGCCCCCGCTGCGCCTGCGATGATCAGGACAGGGATGTCACCCAGAGGATACTGGCGTCTTCGTCGCTGAGCGAAATCACGTTATGGCCCATCGCCGCATCATAATAGGCGCTGTCACCGCGCCGCATTTCGATCGGTTCATAGAACTCGGTATAGAGCCGCACGACGCCGGTCAGCACGTATAGGAATTCCTCGCCATCGTGGCGCACCCAACCATCAAACTCGTCCATCGAGCGCGCCCGAACGCGGGCGCGATAAGGCAGCATCCGCTTGCGCGTCAGGCTGTCGGCCAAGAGTTCATGTTCGTAGGTGGTGGTCGCATGGGCAGACCCCTGACCGGTCTTTGTGACCGTCAGACGCCCGTTCACCTGATCCCGCTGCGGCTGCGTAAACAGCTGTGGAACCGAGATCTGAAGCCCGACGGCAAGCTTCTTCAACGCCTCGTAAGTCGGTGACATCTGGCCATTTTCGATCTTTGACAGGGTCGATCGGGCCAGGCCGGCCTGATTGGCCGCATGTTCCAATGTCCAGTCCCGCGCCTTGCGCAGCTCACGCACACGGGCGCCCAGATCCAGCGGCTCGGTTTCGGCAGCCTCGCCCGACGCACGGGCAATAGTGATGAGCGATTTTGGATCACGAGAGGTCATGCTTTTTCCTATAGGCCGGGGCGCGCCATCTTGCAACGCGTGGATTGCCAAGTTAGCCAATCGACATGCAATCCCTGTTTGACAGCGGGCCCTTCGCGCCCTGCCCCGCGCCGTTCAATCTGGCTGACCACGTGCTTTATCAACGTGGGTCGGCCCAACCTGCCGCGGCGGATGCCATGGCACTTGCGGTTCTGGCGGTTCAGGCAAACGCCGAAGCGTCGACGTCACCGGGCCAGCAGCCAAGCCCCCAGGTGCAGTCCTGGACCTATGGAAACCTGCGGGCCGCTGTGCGTGGAACCGGTACGGGATTGCTGGCGCAAGGTTTAAAACCCGGCGACCGGGTGTTGCTGCGCCTTGGCAATACGCCGATCTTTCCGATCGCCTATCTGGGCGCCATTGCCGTGGGTCTGGTGCCGGTCCCTACGTCATCGCAGCTGACCGAACCGGAGGTGGCACGTATTATCGACGACCTGTCTCCGGCCGCTGTGCTGCGCGATCCCGAGGTTCGGTCGGTGCCACATCCCCACGAAATTGACCGCGACTCACTTGAGGCAATGCAGCGCCACGCTCCGGCAGAAGACAGGTTTCAGATGCCCCTCGGCGACCCTGATCGGCCCGCTTATATCGTCTATACCTCCGGGACCGGCGGAAATCCGCGCGCGGTTGCCCATGCCCATCGCGCCATCTGGGCGCGGCAGATGATGATCCGCCACTGGTATGATCTGCGCCCCGACGACCGGCTGCTGCATGCCGGGGCCTTCAACTGGACCTTCACCCTCGGCACCGGTCTGATGGACCCCTGGAGTATCGGCGCGACAGCTCTGATCCCCGCGGAGGGCACGCCAGTGACCGCGCTGCCGGAGCTGTTGCGTCAGCATCGCGCCAGCCTCTTTGCCGCCGCGCCCGGTGTCTATCGCAAGCTGCTGCAAGCTGACGGGTTGCCTGATCTTCCGGCCCTGCGCCATGGTCTGTGCGCCGGGGAAAAGCTATCGGGCCAACTGGCTCGGAGCTGGCATCAGACCACCGGCACGCAGCTCTATGAGGCCTTTGGCATGTCGGAGTGCTCCACCTTCATCTCCGCGGATCCGGCGCGTGATCGCGATGCGGCTGAGGTCGGCGATACCCTGGGGTGGCCGCAACCGGGGCGACGGGTTGCCATCCTCGATCCTGACGGCAATCCGGTCCCCCGCAACACCCCCGGCGTCATTGCCATTGATCGCCACGATCCCGGGCTGATGCTGGGCTATGTCAACGCGCCCGAGGCGACCAGGGACCGCTATAGGGGCGACTGGTTCCTGACCGGTGACCTTGGCGAAATGGCGGGAGATGGCCAGATCCGCTACCTCGGTCGCAACGATGACGTGATGAATGCAGGCGGCTATCGCGTCTCCCCGCTGGAGGTGGAGGCCGCGCTGATGGCCCACCCCGATCTGGAACAGGTTGCCGTCACCTCGGTCGAGGTGAAACCCGACACTCATATTATCGTCGCGTTCTACACCGGTGCCAAAGACGTGACCGCCGAGGCGCTATCGACTTTTGCCAAGACCCGGCTGGCACGATACAAACAGCCCCGCGCCTATCTGCGCCTCGACGCGCTGCCCAGCGGAGCCAACGGAAAACTGCTGCGGCGCGCCCTGCCCGATTGCTATATTCGACACCAAAGGACCCCGTCATGAGCCTCGTTAAGCTGGATATCCTGTCCGACCCGATCTGCCCCTGGTGCTATATCGGCAAGACGCACCTGGACAAGGCGTTGGCCGACGTCGGCGATCATCCGTTTGTCATCGAGTGGCATCCGTTCCAGCTGAACCCTGACATGCCACGCGAAGGCATGGATCGGCGCGCCTATCTTGAGGCGAAATTCGGCGGCAAGGATGGCGCGGTCCGGGCCTATGCCCCGGTCGTTGAACACGCCAGCGCCGCCGGGCTGGAGATCAATTTTGAGGCCATGGAGCGCACCCCCAACACGCTGGACGCCCATCGGCTGATCCACTGGGCCGGGATCGAAGGCAAACAGGGCGCCGTGGTCGATGCTTTGTTTGACGCCTATTTCGTCAAAGCGCGGGATATTGGCGACGCCGAGGTCCTCGCCGATATCGCCGAAGCGGCCGGCATGGACCGGGCCGTCACCCTGCGCCTGTTGTCCGGCGACACAGACGCCGAGGAGATCCGCAGCCGCGATGCCCATTCGCGCAAGATGGGGATCACATCTGTCCCGACATTTGTGGTGGCCAATCAGCACGCCGTTCCCGGCGCCCAACAGCCCGAACTGTGGAAACAGGTTATCGCCGACATTCAGGCGCAGCTGGACCAGGACGCCGCTCCAAATGCGGAGCCGACCTGAGGGTCGCACGGTAACACACTGAAATACTGTAAAAACTAATGAAACTGGATCGCTGACCTCTGGCGGTCCGCTTCGCATCTGGCTTACGACGCATAAAGATGCACATAATTCTGTGCGCCCCCGCTTCTGGCCCAATCCCGGTGGATATGTTAGCGCGGACAGAGTGACGCCCAGACAGCGCCCGATTACCGGGGCTCCTGATGTGTCACCAGAGGTTTCAAATGACAAAAGATATTCACATCAGCATGTCAAAAGCTGAGTTCATTGCCCTGATTGCGATGATGTTCGCAACCGTTGCATTTTCCATCGACGCCATGCTGCCAGCCCTGCCCGAAATCGGTCAGACGCTCAGCCCTGACAACCCCAACCGTGCGCAGCTGGTCATTGCCGCCTTCGCGCTTGGCATGGGGATCGGGACTTTCTTTACAGGCCCGCTTTCCGATGCCTTTGGGCGCAGGACGGTCATTTTTGCTGCGGCTGCTCTTTATATTCTCGCCGCGCTGGCGGCCTACGCCAGCTCTTCTATCGAAATGCTGCTGCTCAGCCGTGTGGTCATGGGGCTTGGCGCTGCCGGTCCGCGTGTCGTGGCTCTGGCCATCGTGCGCGATCTCTATTCCGGCCGGGAAATGGCGCGGATGATGTCCATTGCCATGCTGATCTTCACCCTGGTCCCGGCCATCGCGCCGATGCTGGGGGCTGGTATTATCCTGCTGACAAGCTGGCGCGCGATCTTCCTGGCCTTCGCGCTATTTGCGATCATCATCATCCTGTGGATGGGGCTGCGCCTGCCCGAACCCCTGCCGCGGGAAAATCGCCGTCCGTTCCGCCTGCCGAGCCTGCTGGCCGCCGTGGCCGAGATGCTCCAGCACCCGACCGTCCGGCTGTCAATGATGGTCCAGTGCCTGTGCCTGGCGATGCTGTTTTGCATGATCACATTGGTGCAGCCGATCTTTGACGTGGTCTTTGACCGCGCGGCCAGCTTCCCCTTCTGGTTTGGCTTCATTGCCGTGATGTCTGGCACCGGCAGCCTGATCAATGCCTCCGTTGTGGTCCGCCTTGGGATGCGGCGCATGGTGACCTGGGCGCTGGGGGGGCAGATCCTGCTGTCAGCGATCATGCTGAGCCTGGGCACGCTGAACCTGCCGAATGATGTGATGTTCGGCCTCTTTGTGGCCTGGCAGACAAGCGTCTTTTTCATGGCTGGGCTAACCCTAGGCAACCTCAACGCAATGGCGATGGAACCGATGGGTCATATTGCAGGTATGGCAGCCTCGATCGTCGGGGGGGTCTCCACCGTATTTGCTGCCGCTGCGGCTGCTACCGTCGGGCTTCTGTTTGACGGCTCCATTGCGCCACTGACCGGGTCGATCCTGCTCATGGTCGCCGCAGGCTTTGTCATCATGCTGCATATGGCGCGGGTGGAGAACCGGATCGCAGCCGAATAATCCCGCCCTCAAGAGAATGAAAAACAAAGCCCCTCCAAATGTTGGAGGGGCTTTTTCACGTTCTCACTTCAGGCTGATCAGATCAGGCCGATCAGCTGGTTTTGGCCCTGGCCTTCTTCTTCTCGGCAACCACTTTTTCCGCCAGATCCCGCGCGATGGCAAAGGCACCTTTGATCTTGTCGCCGTCTTTCTTCCAGTCCCGACGGACGACAATCTTGTTGTCTTTCACCTTGGCCAGCCCATCCTGGGCCTGGATGAAGTCCACCAGCCCCTGGGGTGATGCGAATTTATCGTTGTGGAACTGGATCGTTGCCCCCTTGGGCCCGCCGTCCAGTTTGGCAATGCCAGCGCGTTTGCACATTGCCTTGATCCGCACCACCAGCATCAGCGTATTGACCTCCTTCGGCAGCGGACCGAAACGGTCGATAAGCTCCGCCGCAAAGCCTTCCAGCTCCACCTTGGTGCTAAGGTCGGAAAGCCGACGATACAGACCCAGACGCACATCCAGATCGGGTACGTACTCCTCTGGGATCAGGACCGGCACCCCTAGGTTGATCTGTGGCGCCCATTGATCATCGCTGCCGGTCAACCCTTCCAGCTCACCAGATTTGATCTTGGCAATCGCCTCTTCCAGCATGGACTGATAAAGCTCATAGCCCACATCACGCATCTGGCCGGATTGCTCCTCGCCCAGGAGGTTGCCAGCGCCGCGAATGTCCAGATCCTGTGACGCCAGAGAGAACCCCGCGCCCAGCGTATCCAGCGACCCCAGCACCCGCAGGCGTTTCTCTGCTCCGGGTGTCAGACGCACCCGCGGCTTGGTCGTGAGATAAGCATAGGCGCGCGTCTTTGACCGGCCCACGCGGCCCCGGATCTGATAGAGCTGCGCCAGACCAAACATATCGGCACGATGCACGACCATCGTATTGGCGGTCGGAATATCGAGGCCGGACTCCACGATTGTGGTCGCCAGCAGAATGTCGAACTTGCCATCGTAAAAGGCATTCATCCGGTCATCCAGATCCCCGGCGGCCAGCTGGCCGTGGGCGATGACGTAGCTCAGCTCGGGCAGCTGCTCCTTCAGAAAGGCTTCGACATCGGGCAGATCGGTGATGCGCGGCACCACGTAAAAGCTTTGCCCGCCACGATAATGTTCCCGCAGCAGCGCCTCGCGGATGGTGACGGCGTCAAACTCGCTGACATAGGTGCGGATCGCCAGACGGTCCACCGGCGGTGTGCCGATGATCGAGAGGTCCCGCACCCCGGTGAGGCTCAGCTGAAGCGTACGCGGAATCGGCGTCGCGGTCAGCGTCAGGACGTGAATGTCGCTGCGCATCTGTTTCAGCCGTTCTTTATGCGCGACCCCGAAATGCTGTTCCTCGTCGATGATCAGCAGGCCAAGGTTCTGAAACCGAATCGATTTGGCCAAAAGCGCATGGGTGCCAACCACGATATCAACCGTTCCGCGAGCCATGCCTTCGCGGGTTTTCGCCGCTTCCTTTGCTGAAACAAAGCGTGACAACTGCCTGACTTCCAAGGGAAACCCACGAAACCTCTGGGCAAAAGCCGCCGCATGTTGACGGGCAAGCAGCGTCGTCGGCGCGACAATAGCCACCTGCACACCGGACATCGCCGCAATGAAGGCCGCGCGCATCGCAATCTCGGTCTTGCCAAATCCAACGTCACCGCAGATCAGACGATCCATCGGCGAGCCGGACTGCAAATCCTCCATCACCTCGGCAATGGCACGCAGCTGGTCGTCGGTCTCCTGATAGGGGAAACGGGCGGAGAATTCCTCCCAGGCGTGCGGCGGCGGATCCATCATCGGCGCCTTGCGCAGCGCCCGTTCTGCGGCCACACGGATCAGCCGATCCGCCATCTCGCGGATGCGTTCCTTTAGCTTGGCCTTCTTGGCCTGCCAGGCACCGCCGCCGAGCCGATCCAGAAGCCCCTCATCGTGGCCGTATTTGGACAGCAGTTCAATGTTTTCGACTGGCAGGTACAGCTTTGATTGTTCTGCATATTCCAGCAGAATACACTCATGCGCCGCGCCAGCGGCGGTCACCACCTCCAGACCCTTGTAGCGGCCAATCCCATGGTCCACATGCACCACCAGATCACCCGGGCTGAGCGATTGGGTTTCGGTGAGGAAATTCTCGGCCTTGCGCCGCTTCTTGGGCGCGCGGATCAGCCGGTCACCCAGCACATCCTGTTCGGAAATCACCGTCAGATCGGCGGTCTCGAACCCGTGCTCCAGCGCCCAGACCGCCAGATGCAACCCAGATTTGCCGATCCGGGTGCCATCGCGGATCGCGATCACCTCGGCCAGGCCCTCATCCTCGATCAGGCCGGTCAAACGCTCTCGGGCGCCCTCTGAATAAGAGGCAACAACCACCGGACCCACCTGCAAACGCGCTTTAATATGATCTGCCAGCGCACTGAACAAGCTCACATTTTCCAGCTGTCGCTCCGGCGAGAAATTGCGTCCGATCCGCCCACCGGCATCAATCACCCCCGGCCCGCTGGCCTGTGGCAACGGATGGAACTGGATCACCCGGTGATCCGCGATCGCGGCCTCCCAAGCGGCATCATCCAGATACAGCAGCCCCGGCGGCACCGGTTTATAGACGGTATCCATCCGCCCCTTCTGCGCCATCGCGATCTTGCGCGTCTCATATTGGTCCGCGATGCTGTCCCAACGCGCCAACCGAGCCGGTGTCACCTGATCGTCCAATGTCACCGTGGCTGACGGCAGATAGTCAAACAGCGTTTCCAACCGCTCATGAAAGAACGGCAACCAATGCTCGATGCCCTGGTATTTTCGCCCGGCTGAAACCGCCTCGTAAAGCGGATCATCGGTGCCCGCTGCGCCAAACTCGATCCGGTAGTTCTGCCGAAACCGGGTCACCGCCGTCTCATCAAGGATCACCTCGGAAACCGGCGCCAATTCAACCACGCTCAGCTTTTCGGTGGTCCGCTGGGTGGCGGGATCAAACCGCCGGGCCCCATCCAGCACATCCCCAAAGAGATCCAGCCGTACCGGACCGCTCTGTCCCGGCGGATAGATATCAATGATACCGCCCCGCACCGCAAAATCTCCCGGCTCCATCACCGTCGGGCTCTTGGTGAATCCCATCCGTGTGAGGTAGCTGCGCAGCGCCTCCTCGTCGATGCGACGGTCCACTTCGGCGGTAAAGGCGGAATCCTTCAGAACCTGTCGTGCAGGCACCCGCTGGGTCGCCGCATTCAGCGTGGTGAGCAGCACAAATTGCCCCGGCATCTGATGCACAAGCGCCGCCAGCGTCGCCATCCGGGCCGCGGCAATATCTGCATTGGGCGACACACGGTCATACGGCAGGCAATCCCAGCCCGGAAAGCTGATTACCGGCATGTCGGGCGCAAAAAAAGCCAGCGCCGCCCGGGTCGCTTCCATCCGCTTGTCGTCGCGCGCCACATGCAGGACAGGACCGTTGCTGCTGGCCGCCTCTTTCAGGATCAGCCGCGCATCAAAACCTTCTGGTGCGCCGCCCGCGGTGATTGCCCGTTGCGCCATCTACGTCTCTCTTTCGTCGTCTGCCCGCAGGCGATTAACCGAGGAACCCGATTTGAAGGTTCTGATACATGCCCCAGAGCGCGGTGACAAAAATCGCCACCATCCCCACCAGCTGAATGAACAGCCGGCTGAGGGTCAGCTGCCGGATCAGGGTTTCCCCCGCCAGCCCTTCGCGGTGGATCCGGCGCGCGGAGTTCCAGTTAATTAGGCCGACAAACCCCATGGGAAAGGCCAGCAGGAACACGGCCTGGGCAAATTCAACACCGTAGTAAAACCCCAGCATCCCCAGCATGGCGAGCACAAAACAGGTCATGCCCAGCACCCAGTGGCCCGATACATCGGTGATATACATCATCCGGTTCACATTGACCCGCGCAATCGCCTCCAGATCCAGCGCTGCCTGTCCACCCTGCTTGCGGGCGCGGTACACCATGTCAAACGGCACCCCCATCACCCAATGGCTGGCAGAGGACCAGACAACGGCCAGCGCGATCCAGTACCACAGGTTGGAAAAGGACCGCAGATCAATCAGCTCGGTCAAGGTGTGAAACAGATCCACTGCGCGGCCCTTCTCTCGTCCAGTCTTTGCGCCCCTATATCCCCCGCGCGGCGCCCTGGCACAAGGGGTGGCCCCGCGCCGCAATAAGATGGGGACATTTGGCGCGGCGAATCTGTCACTTGTCGCCGCCGTCATTCCATGCGACCCAAAGGGAGACCACCGCGACCGCCCCCGGTCGCGCCAAAGACCTGCGAGGACCCGATGAAGCCGACCGTCGCCCCATTTCCCGCTGCCCGTCCACGCCGGCTGCGCAGCACCTCTGCCCTGCGCAATCTGGTGCGTGAAACCACCTTGACCAGCGACGATCTGATCTGGCCGGTTTTTGTCCGTGACGGCGAGGCGATCGAAGAGCCGATCCCCTCCATGCCTGGTGTCACCCGGCGCAGCATCGACAAGGTGGCCGAAGCCGCCGTCGAGGCGCAGGCGCTTGGTATTCCGGCGATCTGTCTGTTTCCCTATACCGACCCCGCGCTCAAGACCGAGGATTGCGCAGAAGCCTGGAGCCCCGACAATCTGGTCAACCGCGCCATCCGCGCCATCAAATCCGCCGCACCGGATATAGCGGTGATGACCGATGTGGCGCTGGATCCCTATAATATCAACGGCCATGACGGCTATGTCGTCGATGGCGAAATCGTCAACGACGAAACCGTCGAGGCGCTGGTCAAGATGACCGTGGCCCAGGCCGATGCCGGTGCCGATATCATTGGCCCCTCCGACATGATGGATGGTCGCATCGGCGCCATGCGCCGCGCGCTTGAAGCGGCGGGCCACCGCAATGTCACCATCCTGTCCTATGCGGCCAAATACGCCTCCGCATTCTACGGACCCTTTCGCGATGCCGTCGGCGCCTCCGGCGCGCTAAAGGGGGATAAGAAGACCTATCAAATGGACCCGGGCAATACCGATGAGGCGCTGCGTATGATCGAACGCGATCTGAGCGAAGGCGCCGATATGGTGATGATCAAACCGGGGCTGGCCTATCTCGACATCTGTCAGCGGGTGAAATCCACCTTTGGCGCGCCCACCTTTGCCTATCAGGTCTCCGGCGAATACGCGATGATCGAGGCCGCTGCGCAGAATGGCTGGATCGACGGCGAACGCATCATGATGGAAAGCCTCATGGCATTCAAACGGGCGGGCTGCGATGGCGTGCTGAGCTATTACGCCCCGGCTGCGGCGCGGCTGCTGAACGGCTGATCCGCATCGGACCGGTGGCCGCTTTCGTGCATTGCGCGGGCAGCGGATCGCCTAAAATTGACGGCAGGAAGCCGCTGATTGCGGCGGTCGCAGTGATGACAGACGGCAGCTTTCCGCGTATACCATGCCACAGAGCCAGAGAACTGGCCGCAACTGAACAGTGACAGGCCGAAATGACAGCCCGCGCGGCGCCGGCCCCAGAAAACAGGCAAACAAGATGAGCAGCTCTTATTCTTCCCGTTTGACCCGGCGCGGTTTTGCGCTTGGCGCCCTCGCCGGTGCCGGTGTCACCGCCGCCTGCGGCAATGGCATCGGCAACAGCAATGCCAGCAAGATCGACGCCCGCGTCGATGCAACTCTCAGCCAGATGTACAGCCAATACCCCGGCGCCGTCGCGCTGGCCGAAAAATCAACCGGCATGCTGGTGATGCCACTGGTGACCGAGGCAGGCTTCCTTGTCGGCGGTGCCTTCGGCCGCGGCGCGCTGCGCATCGACGGCGTAACGGTGGATTATTATTCCACCGTAAAAGGGAATGCAGGCCTGCAGATCGGCGCACAGCAATACGCCCATGTGCTGTTCTTCATGACCCAGGAAGCACTGTCGAACTTCCGCCGCTCCTCCGGCTGGGCCGCGGGCGCCGATCTGGAATATGTGATCCGCGACGAAGGCGACTCGCTGGCCGCCGATACCAATACGCTGAACAGCCCTATCCTGGCAGCGGTCTTCGGACAGGCAGGGCTGCGTCTTGGCGCCACCCTGGAAGGCACCAAATACACCCGCATTATCCCCTGATCCCTGCCCGCGCGCGCCGGCGGAGCGGATCAGCCAGGCTGGCAACGCGCGCAGCATGAAACAGGGTTTCGACTGTCGCGCGGCTGCCTATCTTCTGGCCCGAAATATCCCCGCCGGAGGCATGGCCTTTCCATCAGGAAAGGCCATTTTCATACCGACCTACTCAAAAGGCCTTCAGGCGTTTGAACAGGCTGGAGGTGTCCCAGCGGCCGCCGCCCAGTTTCTGGACATCCTTGTAAAACTGATCGACCAGCGCCGTAACCGGCAGGCTCGCGCCGGTTTCCTCCGCCGCATCCAGACAAATGCCCAGATCCTTGCGCATCCAATCGACCGCAAACCCATGCTCGAAGTGATCGTCCAGCATGGTCTCATGCCGATTGGCCATCTGCCAGCTGCCTGCCGCGCCCTGGCTGATCACTTCCACCACAGCCCGACCATCCAGCCCCGCCTTCTCGGCGAAATGCAGCGCCTCGCTCAGCCCCTGAACCAGCCCGGCGATGGCAATCTGGTTGCACATCTTGGTCATCTGGCCAGCGCCGCTGTCGCCGATCCGGCGGCAGATCCGCGCATAGGCGCCGATGATGGGCTCTGCCTTGTCATAGGCGGCCTGATCGCCGCCGCACATGACCGAGAGCACGCCATTCTCCGCCCCCGCCTGTCCGCCGGAAATCGGCGCATCGACAAAAGCCAGATCCAGATCCGCCGCAGCGCCATATAAGTCGCGCGTGACCTTCGCCGATACGGTGGTGTGATCGACAAAGATCGCCCCCGCGTCCATGCCGCCAAAGGCACCGTCATCGCCCAGGCAGACGCTGCGCAGATCATCGTCATTGCCAACGCAGGCCATCACGAACTCAGCCCCTGCCGCGGCCGCACGCGGCGTTGCGGCGGCGCGGCCACCATGTTCCTTGGCCCAAGCCTCTGCCTTGGCCGCAGTGCGATTATACACCGTGACCTCGTGACCGGCGGCCACCAGATGACCGGCCATCGGATAGCCCATCACTCCCAAACCCAAGAATGCAATCTTCGCCATCTGCTTTCCCCCTGATGCGTCTTGTCCTATGTTGGCGCCACCCTAGCAGCCGCGCCGCCCGGTGCAATCTGCGAGGGCGACAATCTGCGCCATAACCGGGCCAATAACGCCAAAAACCTGAGGAAACGCACCACCGATGGGACTTCTCTTTCGCTGGCTCCTGCGCCTTGCCGCCGCTTTGATTCTGCTTCTGGTGATGGGGCTTGGTCTGGTCTATTTCCTCGCCGCGCAATCCCTGCCCGACTACGACAAGGAGATCACCCTGCCCGGCCTCCTCGCACCGGTGGAGATCGTGCGTGACAATGCCAATGTGCCGCATATTTTCGGCAGCTATGGCGCCAGCGATGAAGATGTCTATTTCGGTCTCGGCTATGCCCATGCGCAGGATCGCCTGTGGCAGATGACCACCCTGCGCCGCACCGCCATGGGCCGCCTGTCGGAGATCTTTGGCAGCCGCACCGTACAGGTCGACACGCTGATCCGGCGGCTGGACATCTACCGGCTGGCGCAGCAGTCGGTCGCAGCGCAAACGCCTGAGACGATGACCGCCCTGCGCGCTTATTCCGCAGGGGTCAATGCCCGGCTGCAAGAGATCAACGAGGATGCGCTGGGGCGCGGCGCACCTGAGATGTTCCTGTTCAATGTGCCCATGGCGCCCTGGCAGCCCGCCGACAGTATCGCGGTTATGAAACTGATGGGCCTCAAGCTATCAGGGCACATGCAGGAGGAAATCCTACGCGCCCGTACCTCTCTGGCGCTGCCGGATCCCAGCCGACTGAAGGACATCCTGCCCGATGCCCCCGGCAATGGCGTGGCGGCCCTGCCGGAATATGCCGCGCTGTTTCCCCAGCTGCCCCGTCATGCCAGCACCAGCACCGATGGCAGCCAGACGCTGCCCTTCATGCCGATTGCGCCGCGCGGGCTGGCCGGCGCCTCCAACGCCTGGGCTGCGGCACCCAGCCGGTCGGCGGCGGGCGGCACGCTGCTTGCCAATGATCCGCATCTGGAGCTGACGGCACCCGGTCTGTGGTATCTGGCGCGGCTGGAACTCGGCACCGGCGGTGTCATCGGCGCCACCATTCCCGGCATTCCCGCTGTGATCTCCGGCCGCTCGGACCTGCTGGGCTGGGGGGTGACCTCCTCTTATATGGATGATCAGGATCTGTTCATCGAACAGCTGAACCCGGACAATCCCGAGGAATACAAGACCGCCGACGGCTTCAAGCGGTTCACCAGCCGCCCTTCGATCATCAATATCAAGGATGAGACGCCGGTCACCCTGACCCTGCGCTGGACCGACAATGGCCCGGTGCTGCCCCGCTCGCTGTTCGATCTTGCGTCGATCACACCGCCCGGTCATGTGGTCAGCCTCGGCTGGACCGGCCTTAGCGGGCAAGACACCTCGATGAGCGCCGCACTCGAGCTGATGCGGGCCAATACGGTCGCAGAGGCGATCGAAATCGGCGAAGGCTATTTCGCCCCCTCGCAGAACCTGACCCTTGCCGACAGGACCACGGTCGCGCTCAAAACCGTGGGCGCCATACCGCAGCGCGACGCACGGCATCAAAGCCAGGGCCGGATGCCGAGCCAGGGCTGGCGCCCCGAGAACCAGTGGCAGGGCCGCGCACCCTATGCCGCCAACCCGGAATTTGTCTCGCCCATCGGCGGCATTCTCGGCAATACCAACAACAAGCTACTGGACCGCCCCTTCCCCAACCATGTGTCCTACACCTGGGGCGATACCCAGCGGATCAACCGCTGGAAAAAGCTGATGCAGGACCGCCAGGTCCATACCCGTGACAGCTTTATCGAGGCACAGCTCGACACCGTGTCCTATACCGCGCGCACCCTGCTGCCGCTGATTGGTGCCGATCTGTGGTTCACGGGAGAGGCCGCCCCCGAGGGTACCCGCGAACGTCAGCGCCAGATCGCCCTGACCCTGCTGTCAGAGTGGAACGGTGAGATGAACGAACATCTGCCGGAACCGCTGATCTATGCCGCCTGGGTTCGGGCTTTGCAGAAACGCCTGATCACCGACGATCTCGGCCCGCTGGCTGCTGAGTTCACGCAGGTCGACCCGCTGTTCCTTGAACGGGTCTTCCGCGATGTCGAAGGCGCCTCGGTCTGGTGCGATATCCGCCAAAGCGCACCTACAGAGAGCTGCACCGAATTGGCCCGCCTGGCCCTTGATGATGCGCTGATATGGATCGAAGAAACCTATGGGACCGCATTGGAATCCTTGCGCTGGGGCGATGCCCATCAGGCCACCCAGAACCACGAAGTGCTGGGTGACGTGCCCCTGCTGCGGGTTTTTGTAAACATCCGTCAGTCCACCAGCGGCGGCGACAACACGCTGCAACGCGGGCTCACCTCCGGCAAAGGCGAGCACCCGTTCAGCAACGTTCACGCCGCCGGCTATCGGGGTGTCTATGATTTTGCCGATCCTGACAGCTCCGTTTTCATCACCGCCACCGGCCAATCCGGCCATTTCCTGTCGCGGCACTACGACGACATGTCCCAACTCTGGCGGCGCGGCGAATATATCCCGATGTCACTGGACGAGGATTTGGCCCGGGCAGCAGCCGTTGGTATCACCCGGCTGATCCCCGCGGCCCCCGCGGAATGAGGCGGGCGATCCGGCGCCCGCAGCTAAACGTATCTGGTTCAAAACAAAATACCCCGCAACCGGTCCGGTTGCGGGGTATTTTCTAGACGAACTGCGCGATCTGATCAGAGCGCCGCGAAGCGATTCTTCTGTGTCTCGGTCCACAGAACAGTCAGCTCAAACCCGGTATCGGTCTGGGTTTCGCTTTGCACAACATCCTGTTCAAACAACCAGGCACGCTGCTTTCCTTGCGCAAATGTCAGGGTGATATCATCCTCATGCCGGATCAGCCGCAGCTTGTCGGTGATATCCGCCAACAGCCCATCCAGCCCCTCGCCGGTGATCGCAGAGATGGCATGAATGCCATCTTCACGCTCCGCGCGCTGGCGGCGGGCCTCGGCCTCTTCCTCATCCAGAAGATCAAGCTTGTTCCAGACCTCAATCCGCGCACGGCTGTCATCAACCCCGAGCGAGGTCAGAATGCTCTCGACATCCGCCGCCTGGTTCTGGGTCTCATCATGGCTGATATCGCGTACATGCACGACCACATCGGCGGCCAGCACCTCTTCCAGCGTTGCCCGGAACGCAGCAACAAGCTCGGTCGGCAGATCAGAAATAAACCCAACTGTATCCGACAGGATGATTTCCGGCCCATCCGGCAGCTCAACCCGGCGCATGGTCGGATCCAGCGTGGCAAAGAGCATGTCCTTTGCCATCACCTCGGCACCGGTCAGCCGGTTGAAAAGCGTCGATTTTCCGGCGTTGGTATAGCCCACCAGCGCCACAATCGGATAGGGAATCTTGGCCCGTGCTGCGCGATGCAGCGTCCGGGTTTTCACCACCTTGTCCAACTGCCGGCGCAGCCGAACGAGCTGCTCGTCAATGGCGCGCCTGTCGGCCTCGATCTGGGTTTCGCCGGGTCCGCCGACAAATCCCAATCCGCCACGCTGCCGCTCCAGGTGGGTCCAGGCCCGCACCAGTCGCGTGCGCTGATAGCTGAGTGCCGCCATTTCAACCTGCAACACCCCCTCACGGGTGCGCGCCCGGTCCGAGAAGATCTCGAGGATCAGCCCGGTCCGGTCAAGGATTTTGACCTTCCAGGCCTTCTCAAGATTGCGCTGCTGAACCGGCGACACCGGGCCGTCGATCAGGACCAGCTCCACCTCTTCGGCCTGGAACATCGCCTTCAGCTCTTCGATTTTCCCGGATCCAAACAGCATCCCCGCATGCGCCTTTGGCAGGCGCACGACGGCCGATCCGATCACCTCGATGTCGGGCAGAGCCTCGGCCAATGACACGCCCTCAGCAAGGGCGGACACCGGATCGCGGCGATCGCGGTCTGATTTGATATCGGGATGCACCACCCAGGCACGGGTGGGCGTCCGGTCATGCTCCATCAAGAGGCGTCTTCACCTTCATACAGGCTGATCGGCTGGGCAGGCATGATCGTCGAGATGGCGTGTTTGTAAACCAGTTGCGACTGCCCGTCCCGACGCAGCAGGACACAGAAATTGTCAAACCATGTGATCACACCCTGCAACTTTACGCCGTTGATCAGAAAGATGGTGACCGGAACCTTGGTTTTACGAACGTGGTTCAGGAAGGCATCCTGAAGATTCTGTCTGTCCGAAGCCATTATTATTATCTCGCCTTTGTTCTTGTCGCGCTGCGGACCAGCGCCCCGTTAATGAATACTATGAACGCAGATAGTCGGAGTTTCCACCCGAAAATTACTCATATGACGTCCACGGTAACCATGATTGATCAGCTGCGCCAGAGGTTTGGTGTCATAAGGGCAATGATCGCCAATGTTTCGAGCCGTCCCAACACCATGGCAAAGCACAGGATCAGTTTTGCGCTGGCTGTCAGATGGATCAGGGCGATGGGTTCGGATCCTGCGACCTCGGTCAGCGGGCCGGTTGTGGACAGGGTCGCAATGGTCAGGATCAGCGCCTGTTCGAAATCCGAACCAACTGCGGCCAGACTGATGCTGATCACCGCCAGTGACAGCGCAAACAGCATGAAGAACACCCAGGCAACAAAAGCCCCGTTGCGTTGCAGTCGCCGATTGCCCTTGCCCTCGTTGCTGACGGAGGACGGATGCACCAGCCGTTCCATCTCGCGCAAGCCGTTCAGATAAAGCGCATAGACCCGCAGCAGTTTCACTCCGCCTGCCGTGGTGGCGACGCCGCCGCCAATCACCGCAAGCCCCAGTAGGATCATGCCCGGCGTATCCAGCCCCGACCATTGGCGGGCGGTTTCCCAGTCGGCGCTCTCGAACCCGGTGGTCGACAGGAACGACAGCACGGTAAAAGTTGCCCCCCACCATGAGTGCAGCCCCTGCATCAGATCACTGGTGGTTGCGACATCAAAACTGGCGATCCAATGGCGCAGGAACAACAGCAGAGGCACGCCAAAGACGATCAGCAGGCCGATGCGGAACTCCGGGTCGCGATCCAACCGGCTATGGCCGCTGGTCACCGTATCGGTCGAAAACGTCAGCCGAGACAGGGCAAAGAACATGAACAGGAACATCACCATTTCCCCGGCGATGCCACTGGCGCCATTTTCCACCCCGCCCACCGCCGAGATCCCGGAGGTGGCCAGCACCGACATCGCATGTCCCAGCGCAACAAGGGCGGTCTCGCCCGTGATGATCAACAGGATCCACAGAACCAGCGTCAGCCCGGCATAGAGCGGCGCCAGGGTTTTGGTCACCACCACCAGTTTGCGACGTGGATCAGCCCGCTGCATATGGAGCGGCGTCTCGGTGCCGCGTCCCGGCTCCCCCCGCGCGGTCACCTCAAATCCCCCCAGCGACAGCGGCGCCAGAATGGCCGAGGCCGCAACCCACATCAGCAGCCCACCCAGCCAGCCCACCATGGCCCGCCACAGATGCACGCTCGGCGGCAGGCGGTTGGGATCGGCAAATACATCCGCCCCGGTGGTGGTGATCGCGCTGACCATATCGAAATAGGCGTTGAGATAGCTGGTGTTGCCCAGGGCATCCTGTACCGGAACCGCCAGGAATGCGGGCAACACGGCAAAGCTCGCAAGCAGCGAGGTGAGCTGCCCCGGCATGCTGTACCGCGGCATCCGGTTGCCCATCGACAGCCCGACCAGCACAACCAGCATCAATCCCAGCACACCGGAATAGAAGAAACTGCGCGAGGTCTGGTGATCATCCAGGATCAGCGCATGAACGGCAGGCACCCACATCGCCAGCGCGGCCACCATCAGGATCAGCAGAAAGAGCGGCAGACGCAGCAGGCCGCCTGTTTTTTCCATCGGCTGTTTGCGATGACGCGCCATGTTAGAAGAAGTCAATCGAGACCTGCATCAGGCGCTCAACCTCCGGCACATCCGCAGCCATGGCAAAGAGCGCGATCACATCGCCCTCCTCGATCCGCATTCCACCGGTCGGCCGCATCACCTTACCGTTCTTGCTAACGGCGCCGACCAGCACCCCTTCGGGGAACGCGATGTCGCGGATCATCTGCCCAGCCATGGGAGAGGTCGACATCACCTCGGCCTCGATCACCTCGGCCTCGGCATCGCCGATGGAATAGACCTGTCGCACCCGGCCATAGCGGATGTGGCGCAGGATCGAGCTCACCGTTGTGGCCCGCGGATTGATATAGGCGTCGATCCCCAGCGGCGCCATCAGCGGCACCAGCGTCGGATCGTTGATCAGTGCAATCGCCAGCGGGCAGCCTTCGGCCTTGGCCCGCACAGCGGCCAGCATATTGACCTTGTCGTCATCGGTGACCGCCAGCATGGCGTCGGCCCGGTCGATCCCCGCCTCGATCATCAGGCTGCGATCCAGACCATCGCCGTTCAGCACGATGGTTCGCTCCAGCGTCTCGGCGGCGCGTTCGGCACATTTGCGGTTGCGCTCAATCATCTTGGCACGGGTGCGCCCAGTCCGGGCCTCCAGCGCCTTGGCCACCTCAAGCCCGACATTGCCGCCGCCAACGATCACTACGCGATCCTGGCGTTTCTGTTGTTTGCCAAACACTTCGATCGTGCGGCTCACGTCATCAACATGGGCAAACACATAGGCGCTGTCCCCCACAAACAGCTGATCCCCCGGCTCTGGCGCAAACAGGGTGCCATCGCGGCGAATGCCCACAACGATGGCCCGCAGCGTCGAAAACAGATCCGTCAGCTGTCGCAGCGGCGTGTTGACCACCGGACAGTCCTCGTCAATCTGCACCCCCAGCAGCTGCGCTTTGCCGTCCATGAACATCTCTGTATCAAAGGCGGCAGGCGCCGAAAGACGCTGCATCGCCGCCGCTGCCACCTCGCGCTCGGGGCTGATCACCACATCAATCGGCAGATGGTCGCGGCGGTAGAGATCCGAATAAATCGCTTCGAGATAGCTTTTTGAGCGCAGTCGCGCAATCTTGCGCTGGATCGAAAAGACCGAATGAGCCACCTGGCAGGTGACCATATTGACCTCATCCGAATGTGTGGCCGCAATGATCATGTCTGCGTCACGGGCACCGGCGCGGGTCAGCACGTCCGGGTAGGAGGCAAAGCCGGCAATCCCCTGCACATCCAGCGTATCCGTCGCGCGGCGCACCAGATCGGGATTGTTGTCCACCACGGTCACGTCATTGTGCTCCCCCGACAGGTGCCGGGCGATTTGCCAGCCGACCTGACCTGCGCCACAGATAATAACCTTCATGTGCTTGTTCCTCAGGGCGCTGCTGCGCGAAATCGCGCGTTTTGAATGACAGAAGCCGCCGGAACGGTCAATTCAATTGTCTTACCGCCCGTTCTGGCGCACAATCAAAGGATGTCCATAAGAAATCATATGCTTGCCGCACTGCTGGTGACATCAGCGCTGGCGGCCTGTGGCCCGGTTCCGGTCTATTACCGCGCCGGTGCGGATGTGGCCCGGCGCGATGCGGATCTCCTCGCCTGCGAGGTCAGCGCCCTGCGCGACGCCCCTGTGGCCACCCAGATCCGCCAGCACCCGCCGATCTTTCGCCCCGGTGGCGAGGTTTGCCGCAACGGGCGTTGCTATCACCGGGCCGGCTATTGGGAGGATGGCGGCATCTATACCGTGGACGTCAACGCCGATCTGCGCCAGCGGGTCGAGCGGTCCTGCATGGCCGCGAAGGGCTACGAAAACATAGCCGTAAAACGCTGTCCGCAGTCGGTGGCGGATGCCGTCGGGGCGCGGCGCGCCGCAACCCTGCCTCAACTCAGCCAGACCTCCTGTGCGATCGAACGCCGTGGTCAGTCGCCACAGATTGTGGCGACGACGCCCTAAGGCTCAACCACGGCGTACCGAGCTGTCAGCCAGAAAACCCTGACAACCCACTGATAAGCAGGGGATATGGCCTGAATCAGACCATATCCTCTTCGGTTTCCTTCTCAACATGCGCGATCCGCGCGCCTGCCTTGTTCGAGGTGACAACCCCCAGCGATTTCAGTTTGCGGTGCAAGGCGGAGCGTTCCATCCCGACAAAAGATGCGGTGCGGCTGATATTGCCGCCAAAGCGGTTGATCTGGGTCAGCAGATATTCGCGTTCAAACGCCTCGCGGGCCTCCCGCAGCGGCAGGGTCGCCAGCGCCCCGGAAAGCACAACCCGGCTCTGGTCATCTACCGCTTCTTCATCGCGGGGCAGATCCTTTGGCTCAATCGGACCGCTGCTTTCGCCAAGGATCAGAACCCGTTCCACCATGTTCTTCAACTGCCGCACATTGCCCGGCCACAGCATGGTCTGCATCAGGGCAATGGCATCCTCGCTGAGCTTGCGCAGCGGCAGGCCCTGGCTCTGGTTGAAATGCGCGATGAAATGATCCGCCAGCAGCGGAATATCCTCGCGCCGGTCGGCCAGCGAGGGCACCGGGATCGGCACCACATTCAGGCGGTGATAGAGCTCCTGACGGAAGCGATCCGCCTCAATCTCGCGCTCCAAGTCTTTGTTTGTCGCGGAAATAACCCGCAGGTCAACGCGTACCTTATCGGCCCCGCCAACCCGCTGGAACTGCTGATCCACCAGCACCCGCAGGATCTTTGACTGGGTCCCAAGCGGCATATCCGCCACCTCGTCAAAGAAGATCACGCCGCCATGCGCCTGTTCCAGCAGCCCCGGCTCAACTCCGCGTTCGGCGCTTTCCCGACCAAACAGCACCTCCTCCATACGGTCCGGCTCGATACTGGCGCAGTTCACCGTCACAAAGGGGGCCGAGGCGCGATTGGACTGGGTGTGAATATAGCGCGCTGCAATCTCCTTGCCGCTGCCCGCAGGCCCCGTCAGCATCACCCGGCCGTTGGACTTTGTCACCTTGTCCAACTGGCCAATCAGCGCACGATAGGCCGCGGAGGCCCCGATCATCTCGCTCACGCCGGCATCCTGACGCTTCAGATCGGAGTTTTCGCGGCGCAGCTTCGAAGCCTCCATCGCGCGGCGAATAACAACCAGCAACTGGTCGATATTAAAAGGTTTTTCGATGAAATCATACGCGCCCTGCTTGATCGCGGCGACGGCAATTTCAATATTTCCATGGCCGGAAATGATCACCACGGGGATTTCCGGGTTGTCGCGTTTCACCACCTTCAGGATGTCGATCCCATCCATCTGGCTGTCCTTCAGCCAGATATCGAGGATCAGGAGCGCCGGCGGCTCTGCGTTGAGCGCGGCCATGCATTCCTCAGAGCTGCCGGCCTTCCGCGTTGCATAGCCTTCATCCTCAAGGATATCGGAAACCAGCTCACGGATGTCGCGTTCGTCGTCAACAATCAGAATGTCACTCATGTCAGACCTGCTTTCACTGTACTCTTATTGGGGGCTGCCGCCTCATGTGCGGCAGGCAGGCGGATCACGGCCATGGCGCCATAATGGGCCTGACCTTCGAACACCGGTGCGTCTTCCAGCACCAGCGTTCCGCCGTGTTCTTCGATGATCTTCTTGACGATCGGCAGGCCGAGACCGGTGCCTTCGTCACGGGTGGTCACATAGGGTTCAAACAAACGGGCACGGTCTTCTGGCAGACCGATGCCATTGTCGGCGATGGTGACCTCATAGCCGGTTTTCGTCGAGGTGACGGCAATGCGAATTTCCGGATCCAGATCCGGCACGCCACCTTTTTGCTTCAGGGTTTCAACGGCTTCGCCCGCGTTCTTGATCAGATTGGTCAAGGCCTGGCCGATCATGGTTGCATCCAGATCGGCAAGCATCGGTTCGGTGGGCAGATCGGCGGTGATGCGCAGATCAGGCTGGCCTGCCCGTTGCAGGGTCACCGCATCGCGCAACAGCTTCACCAGATCCTCTTCGCGGCGCTCCGGCTCCGGCATCCGTGCGAATTTTGAAAACTCGTCAACAATGCGGCGCAAGTCATTGGTCTGGCGCACGATCACATCTGTCATGGATTGCAGGAGATCGCTGTTCTCCTCACCCAGCTTAGGCGCGAATTTGCGTTTGATACGCTCGGCACTCAGCTGGATCGGGGTCAGCGGGTTCTTGATCTCATGGGCAATCCGACGGGCCACATCGCCCCAGGCCGCCATCCGCTGGGCGCTGACCAGGTCGGTGACATCGTCAAAGGCAACCACATAGCCCTCAAGCCGCCCCTCCTCGCTGCGCCGTGGCGACATCCGCACCAGCAGGTTCTCCAGCTGCCCCTGGCGCGTCACCTTGACCTCATCCTGCACCACATCGGCGCCGGTTTCGCTCAATTCCACAAACAGCGGCCCAAACTCCGGCACGGCCACAGCCAGCGCCAGCGACTGACGATCGCCATTCCAATCCAGCAGGCGTTCCGCAGAGCGGTTCACAAAGGTCACCCGCCCCTCAGGGTCCAGCCCGACCACACCGGAGGTCACCGACATCAGCACGGAATCAAACAACCGGCGGCGGCGTTCGATCTGGCGGGTGTTCTCAAGCAGCGTGTCGCGCTGCTCGCGCAGCTCCAGCGTCATCTGGTTGAAATAGCGCCCCAGCTGCGAAATCTCGTCATCGCCGTCGTCTTCGGGCACCTGCACGTTGAGATTGCCCGCCCCGACCCGGCGCGCGGCAATCGTCAGCCGTCCGACAGGCCGCGACAGCCGTTCGGCAAACCACATGCCCAGCCACATCGCCGCAAGGATCAGGATCACCGCAAAACCGAGGTACAACAGCACAAAGTCAAACAGAACCCGCCCGCGTTCGCTCTCCAGCTGCTGGTAGAGATGCGCGGTTTCCTTGGTGTCATCCAGGAGGCTCAGCAACTCACCGTCGACATCACGGCTGACATACAGGAAGCGGTCAACAAACGCATCCAGCCGCACCAGCGCCCGCAGTTCGCTGTTTTCCCAGTCCTGGATCAGCGTAACCCCGTTAAACGACGCCTTGCTGATGTCAGCGGTGCGCGGCTCTTCAAAGTCAAACTCATAGGAGCGTTCGCCACGGGCCCGGATGGCCCCGGCGCCATCCACCACATAAGCCTCCTGAAGGCCGCGTTGGATCTGCAATTGCCCCTGTGTCAGCACCTGGCGCAGCTGCCCGTCGCTGATGAAGAAATTGCGGTTCCGGCTGTTGTCGATATAGCGCGCCAGCGCCACCGCATCCTCCGACAGGTCGCGCTGCTGCTGCTCCTGATAGGCCTCAGCGGCGGCAAGCGAACTTCCCACGACCTGACGCACCCGGTCCGAAAACCAGCCCTCAAGGCCCACGTTCACGGTCAGCCCGGCAAACAGCGCCACGATCACGGTGGGCGTCAGCGCCAGAAAGGCGAAGGCCCCGATCAGCCGCAGATGCAGCCGGGAACCCGCGGATTTGGCCCGTCGGGCTGCGATCAACCGCCCAACCTGCGTCAGGACCAGTGCCGCGACAGCCAGCACATAGATCAGATCAGCCAGCAGGATCAGCCGCAGCGACAGCGAGGCGACCCCTTGCGAGAACGGGCCGATGATCAGAAATGTCGAGAGCGCCAGCACAGGCCCCAGAACAACCAGCCCAAGCGCGCCGACATTGCGTGCCCTGCGGGTTCTGCGCCAGCGGTCAAGGGCCGCAAATGGCCCGTATGCCGAGCGAAGATGTGACCTCTGCGCCACGTACCGTCCCCATCCTGATGTGCGACCATTCTGGCCGACCGCCACATATCGTGATCGTCACCAGCGCGAACGCTGATCTGCCACGGTTCTGTGGCTATATTACATCAGTTTGCGACGGCGTGTCACCTCAATATCAAGGTCGGTGATCTTCTTGCGCAGCGTATTGCGGTTAATACCAAGTAAATCCGCACATTTTGCCTGATTTCCGCCGGTCATCGCGAGCGATAATTCAATCAAAGGGGTCTCAACCTCCCGCATCAACCGGGCATATAGGCCGGGTGGCGGCAGCATATCGCCGTGCAGATCGAAATAGCGCTGCAAATGGCGCGCCACTGATTCCGACAGTTTCTCGGTACTGAGGGCCGCACCGCTGGCTGCCAGCGGCTCCCCGCCCGATTGCGCGCCCAGCGCACCGTTGACTTCATCCAGGCTGATGTCCTCGCTGCGGGCGGTCAGCGCCAGACGCCGCATCACATTCTCCAGCTGGCGCACATTTCCCGGCCACGGGAACTGCCGCAGCGGTTCGCGCGCTGCCTCGCTCAACCGGCGGTGCGGTGCGCCATCATTTTCGGCCCGCGTCAGGAAATGCGCGCAAAGCAGCGGAATGTCATCCACCCGCGCCCGCAGCGCAGGCACGGGGAGCTCCGTGCCGCTGATCCGGTAATAGAGATCCTGTCGCAGCCGTCCGGCCTCCATCGCTGCGGTCAGATCCTGCTGGCTGGTGGCGATGAAACGCGGCTGGTGGTCTCCGGGGGCATCCATCATGCGAACGACGCGTGCCTGTGCCTCCTCGGAGAGATCCGCCAGCTCATCCAGCAGCAGCGTGCCGCCACGGGCCTGCGCCAGCAACTGCGCCGGACCATCGAGCGAGGCGAGATCAGCCGCCTCAGCCCTGACAAACGGCAGGGTGCGCCGATCCGAAAGATCATGCATGGACCGCGCGATCAGGGATTTTCCAGTGCCGCTCTCGCCGGTGATCAACAGCGGGATATCGGTGTTCATCACCCGCGCCACCAGACGGTAAAGTGTCTGCATCACCTCGGTGCGCCCCACCAGTGGCAGGTCCTCATGGGTCTCGCCGCTATGAAGGCCGAGATCGCGCGCGCGCTCCCCCTGCGGCGTCGAACGCCCCTGCCCCTGCGTTTGCCGCCGCTCCGTCAGCGCCTTGGCAGTCCGCTTCATCAGCTCCGGCAGGTCGAACGGTTTGGGCAGGTAATCATAGGCCTCGGCCTCAGCCGCCTTGATCGCTGTCATGATGGTGTTCTGCGCCGAGATCACGATCACCGGCAGCCCTGGCCGGTCATCGGCGATCTTGGGCAGCATCTCCAGCCCATTGCCATCCGGCATCATCACGTCGGAGATGACGACATCACCCTTGCCCTCGCCAACCCAGCGCATCAGCGTCGTCAGAGAGGAGGTCGCATGCACCTTGCACCCGGCCCGCGTCAGGGCCTGTGTCAAAACCGTGCGGATAGTGCGATCGTCATCTGCGACCAGAACGGTGCCGTCCATGATGTGCTACTCCTTGGGTGCGTCTGCGGTATGGTTGGGATCATGTGGAAACGGTGCCGGGCGCGGCGCCGTCGGCACGCGCGACAGCGACAGGCGAAACACCGTCTGCCCGGGTTCGGAACTGACCGAGATCCAGCCCTGATGATCGGCAATGATCTTGCTGACCAGCGCCAGTCCCAGACCAGTGCCATTCTCGCGGCCAGAAACAAACGGATCAAAGATATCATCGCGGATCGCCTCAGGCAGACCCGGACCGTCATCGGAAATCTCAATCTGCAGCGGCAACAGTTTGCCGGACCCATCACTGCGCCGCAGGCGGAACGAATGCTCATAGAAGGTACGGATGCGAATGGTTCCACCACCGGGATCGGCGGCCTCTGCTGCGTTCTTCAGCAGGTTCAGGACCACCTGCAACAGCTGGTCCCCGTCGCCCCAGGCCATCGGCAGCGAAGGGTCGTAATCCTCGATGATGGTCATCTGCGCACCAAACCCCAGCAACGCAGAGCGGCGCGCCCGGTCCAGCACATCATGGATATTGACCTCCTGAAAGGCCGGGGCCGAGAGGTTGCCGAATTGCTCCACCTGTTCCAAGAGTTTCACGATCCGCCGACTTTCGCTCACGATCAGATCGGTCAGCTCCAGATCATCCCCCGACAGCCCCATGGACAGCAGCTGCGCCGCACCGGTGATCCCTGCCAGCGGGTTCTTGATCTCATGGGCCAGCATCTCGGCCATACCGATTGCGGATTGCGCGGCGGATTTGGCCGAATGGTTCTGCGTCAACCGCCCGGCCAGCTCGCGCGGGGAGAGCAGGATCAGCATCCCCCCCTGAACGCCCTGCACCCGCGCCACCTGTACATTGCATTGCAGCGGCGCCCGCCCGGGGGTGCCGACGTCGATATCGTTCACAAACAGCGGCGTGCCATTGTCGCGGGCGCGCTCCACCGCCTCGTCAATGGCCGGGGCAATGATCACATGCTGCCAGATGCCCTGGCCCAGCAGCGCCTTGCGCGAGGTATTGAGGAAGCCCTCACCGGCGGAATTCACATCCGCAATCCGGGCCTCGCGATCTATGACAAAGGCCGGAATCGGCAGCGACGCCCAGAGCGCGCTGTCTGCACCGTTCCAATCGACCTGCGTGGCGCCGGTTTTTCCGCCCTCTGCCTGCGTCATGCCGCCTGCCCGCCCATGGTTTGTGGCCCAAGATCCGGCCCAGCGCCCCCGGTCAGCGCCGCAGGCAGGAGGCTGAGCACCGTCTTGGGGTCCTTGGCTGTCAGCACCTCCCGGCGCAGCTGAGCAGGAGTGGCGGCCTCATCCATATACCAGCCCAGATGTTTGCGTGCGACCCGCAGGCCCAGATCCACGCCGTAAAAGGCGATCATCGCCTCGTAATGAGCGCTGACCATCTGAACCAGATCCGAACCGGTCGGCACATCGGGGGCTACACTGCCCCAGATGTCATGCGCCACCTCAGCCAGCAGCCAGGGCTTGCCCTGCGCCCCGCGCCCAATCATCACGCCATCCGCACCCGAGAGTGCCAATGCACTGCGGGCCGTGGCCGTATCCACGATATCGCCATTGGCCAGCAGCGGAACCGTTAGCGCAGCTTTCACTGCTGCAATGGCCTGCCAATCTGCATTGCCCTTGTAGAACTGACACCGGGTACGGCCATGGATGGTGACCATCTGCACCCCGGCCTCCTGCGCGCGATAGGCCACATTGGCGGCGTTCAGACAGCTGTCGTCCCAGCCAAGCCGCGTCTTCAACGTCACCGGCACCGAGACCGCAGCCACCACCGCCTCAATCAGCGACAGCGCATGATCCGGTGTCTTCAGCAGGGCCGAGCCGGAATAACCATTGGTCACCTTCTTGGCCGGGCATCCCATATTGATATCAATCAGCTTTGCGCCCCGGCTTTCCACCTGCCGCGCGGCCTCTGCCATCCAATAGGCATCGCGCCCGGCAATCTGCACCGCCGTATTCTCCACATCCGCACTCAGCTCGGCCCGTTCACGCACGCCGGGCTTGGCCTGCACCATTTCCTGACTGGCAACCATCTCGCTCACCATCAGCCCGACACCAAAGCTGCGCACCAGATCGCGAAACGGCCGATCGGTGATTCCAGCCATCGGCGCCAGCGCGATGGGAGGGGTCAGAGAGGTGGAACCGAGAGTGAAGGACAACTGCCTAATCCTTGTGCATATGTGGTGTTTCTATCCGAAGCAGCCTCTATGCGACAATGAAACCCCTGGCGGCAAGGCTGCTTCTTTTGGCAGTTGCCTAATTTTTAGGCACTTTACCCAGGGTGACGCGCTGCCATTGCCTCCCCTTGCATCACCTCCTAAACATTTGCGACCCAAGAAAGAGCCATCCCATGCCGTCTGCCCCCCTACCCACCGCGCCGGTTACCACCGCAGCTGTTCCTGCGTCCCACCAAACCGCAGCGTTGATTGTTGCCGCAGGCAAGGGCCTGCGGGCCGGCGGCGGTCTGGCAAAACAATGGCGCCCCCTGATGGGACGCCGGGTAATCGACTGGACCATTGATGCCTTCCTACGCGCAGGCGTTCAGCGGATTGCCCTCGTTCTCGCTGCTGAGGATACCGATCACTGGCAGGAGTTTGCATCGCGCGCGGAGCTGCTGCTCACAAAGGGTGGCGACACAAGGGCGCAGTCGGTGGCCAACGGGGTGGAACTGCTCAATCAGCACGGGCTCCACAGGGTTCTGATCCATGATGCCGCCCGCCCCTGTGTCTCTCCCCGGGTGATCCGCGATGTGATGGCCGCGCTTGATAACCATCCGGCCGCCGCCCCGGCGCTGGCGGTGACCGATGCGCTGTGGCGCGGAGCTGGTGGGACGGTGACCGGCACCGAGAACCGCGACGGCCTGTTTGCTGCCCAGACCCCGCAAGGCTTTCACCTGCCGCAGATCCGTGCCGCCCATCAGCAGCTTGCCGCATCCGGCGGCGACGCTGCAGACGATGTGGCCGTGGCCCGTGCGGCAGGGATTGACGTTGCCATCATTCCGGGCGACCCAGACAATATCAAAATCACCCGCCCGGAGGACTTTGACCGGGCTGCGCGCATATTAGGGGGCGACATGGATGTAAGGCTTGGCAATGGCTATGATGTTCACCGGTTCGGACCGGGGGATGAGGTCGTGCTCTGCGGTGTGCCCGTGGCCCATGATCGCGGCCTTCAGGGCCATTCCGACGCCGACGTCGGGCTGCACGCCATCACCGATGCCCTCTATGGTGCGCTGGCAGAGGGCGACATAGGTCGCCACTTCCCGCCCTCGGATCCCCAATGGAAAGGTGCCGCCAGCGATATCTTCCTGCGCCACGCCGCCGATCTGACCCGCTCCAAGGGCTATCAGATCTCCAATGTGGACTGCACGCTGGTCTGTGAATTCCCCAAGATCACGCCCCATGCCCCCGCCATGCGCGCGGCGGTGGCCGAGATCCTGTCGATTGATATCTCCCGCGTCTCGATCAAGGCGACCACCTCCGAACGGCTTGGCTTTACCGGTCGCGGCGAAGGCATCGCCGCCCTCGCCACCGCCTGCGTGGTGAAATCATGAAACGCTCGCGCCTCGCCTTTCTGATCGGCACCGTGGGCGGCATCGGCTACATGCGTCCGGCACCCGGCACCTGGGGGTCGCTTGCTGCGCTGCCCATGGCTTTTGTCCTGCACCAGCTGGGCGGTTTCCTCCTGCTGGCGCTGGCAACCGTGATCTGCATGGTGGTCGGCGTCTGGGCGGCGGAGGCGATGACCCGCAACCGCGAAAACATGGATCCTTCCGAATTTGTGCTGGATGAGGTGGCAGGCCAGTTTGTTGCCCTCTGGGCGATTTCCTATCCCGCCTGGGCGCATGACATTGCCATCACTGCACTCTGGCCCGGCTGGATTGCCGCCTTTGTGCTGTTTCGCCTGTTTGATGTGTGGAAACCCGGCCCCGTTGGCTGGGCCGACCGTCAGAAAGGGGCCACAGGGGTGATGATGGATGATATTATCGCAGGCATCCTTGCTGCCATCGGTGTCGCCGCGCTGGCCGGTCTCACCCATGGTGTACTGGGCCTGTAAATTGCAGAGGTAAGTCCATGGACGCGTCCGACATCATCCGCAAGGCCAGCGCAAAAGGCCTGACCATCGCCACCGCAGAGAGCTGCACCGCCGGTATGATCGCCGCTGCGCTCACCGATGTGCCCGGCTCCTCGGCGGTGGTTGATCGGGGCTATGTCACCTACTCAAATCGCGCCAAGCAGGAGATGTTGGGCGTGCAGGCCGCGACTCTCGAGGCTCTCGGCGCGGTCAGCGAGGAGGTCGCCATCCAGATGGCAGAGGGCGCCCGCAGCCGCGCCCGTGTCGATATCGCGGTGGCCGTGACCGGGATCGCAGGCCCCGGCGGCTCCGAACACAAACCCGAAGGCCGCGTCTGTTTTGCGCTGGCAGCCAGGGACCGCAGCACCCATGTCGAAACCGTCGATTTCGGCGCCCTTGGCCGCGACGCGGTGCGACGGGCCACCCGCGACTATGCGCTGACATTGATCCGACAGGCGCTCTGAACCCGCTGACGCAAATCACCGCCCATCTGCCGCAATTTCATATTCTGTGCGCAGATTGAGCAGCACCCCCTCGATTGTGCTCATTTTTTCGGCACTTTGACAAAAGCCTGCTTTTTTAGCGCCAACATCAAACCTGCCGCTTTTTTCAACGCTGCAACTCCGCTTTGTCAGGCCTCAGATAGAAATCAGCCTGAAATGCGGAAGGAACGGCGATGAACGCAGCCGATACAGCTTGGATTATTGTGGCCACGGCCCTTGTCCTCTTTATGACTTTGCCGGGGCTAGCCCTGTTCTACGGCGGGCTTGTCCGTGCCCGCAATGTGCTCAGCGTGTTCATGCAGTGCTATGCGATTGCCTGTTTGATGAGCGTTCTATGGCTCGCCTTCGGCTACTCCATCGCCTTTGGCAGCGGCACCTCCGGCATCTGGGGCGGCCTGGACAAGATGTTCCTGTCCGGCGTCACCGCCGATAGCCTCTCCGGCACCCTGCCCGAGGTTCTGTTCTTTGCCTTTCAGATGACCTTTGCCATCATCACGCCCGCGCTGATCGTCGGCGCCTATGTCGAGCGCGTCGGCTTTGGCTTTGTGCTGGTCTTCTCCGGCCTCTGGATGCTTCTGTGCTACGCGCCGGTGGTGCATTGGATCTGGGGCGGCGGCATGATGGCCGATGGCGGCATCTTTGGAGAGACTGGCGTGCGCGACTTTGCCGGTGGTATCGTGGTCCATGAAACCGCCGGTCTGGCTGCGCTGATCATCGCTGTCTTCCTCGGCCCGCGCAAAAACCGCACCACACCGCCGCATAACCCCGGCTATGTCTTCATCGGTGCCGCGATGCTTTGGGTCGGCTGGTTCGGCTTCAACGGTGGCTCGCAGCTGGCCGCCGACGGCGGTGCGGCAATGGCGCTGACTGTGACGCATATTTCTGCCGCGACGGCCTCTCTCACCTGGGCGCTGTGGGAAAAGATCAAATACGGCAAGGCCTCAATGGTCGGTCTGGTCACCGGCACCATCGCGGGGCTGGCCTCAATCACGCCGGCCTCTGGCTTTGTAGGTCCGGTTGAGGCGCTGATGATTGGCGCTGTCGCGGGTATCCTCTGTCAGGAAGCCGTGAATCTGGTGCGCAATGTGCTGAAGATCGACGACACGCTTGATGTCTTTGCCGTGCACGGTGTCGGCGGCATCTTTGGCACCATCATGATCGCGCTCTTTGGTCAGGGCACCTGGCTGGCACAGCTGGGCGGTCTTGCGATCGTCGGTATCTTCACCGCCGTTGTGACTGTTGTTCTGGTCAAGGTTACCGCCGCGATCACCCCGCTGCGCGTCGATCCGGAGACCGAGACAAACGGCTTGGACATCTCCGTCCATGGCGAACGCGCCTATGATATGACCAGCTGAGGACGCAGCACCAGCCGCCATAAAAAAGAAACGGGCCTGCATCGCGGGCCCGTTTTCTTTCAATAACTTACAATGCGTTCCTGATCAGCCATACAGCTCCGCCGCGCGCCGCTCAAACGCCCGCACGATCCGCTGCATCGCTTCGTTGAAGACAACACCAATAATGCCCTGCAACACTGCGTTCTTGAACTCAAAATCCACGAAGAAGGACACGTCGCAGCCGCCATCCGCACGGTCGGCAAAGGCCCAGTTCGACTTCATATAGCGAAACGGACCGTCCAGATATTCGGTGTCGATCTTCTTATCCTCGGCGTAGAGCGTCACCCGGCTGCCAAAACGCTCGCGGAACACCTTGAAGGAGATCACCAGATCCGCCTCCATCACCTCCGCGCCCCCCTGCGGCACCCGGCTACGGATCCGCGCCGCCGCACACCAGGGCAGAAACTTCGGATAATCCCCGACATCAGCCACCAGATCATACATCTGCTGTGCCGTGTAGGGCATTGGCCGGGTTTCTGAATGGGTAGGCATGAGTGGCGCATTTCCTGCTATGATCATCCGGCGTCATGTCATATGAACGCGCGGGAATTTCAAGGGGGCACCCATGACACAGCGGCCATATGTCATCGATGTGATGATCTCAGCCAAGGCCATTGCGGCCCGGATCGAAGAGCTTTGCGCCGAGATCCAAGACGAATTTCAGGGCACCGACAAACTGGTGGTGGTGGGGCTGCTGCGTGGCAGCTTCGTCTTTATCGCAGATCTCGTGCGGGAACTTGACCTGCCGATCGAGGTCGATTTCCTTGAGGCGTCCTCTTATGGGGACGCGATGGAAAGCAGCCGGGAAGTTCGCATTCTCAAGGACTTGCGCGGCGCAATTGAAGGGCGCGACGTGCTGGTTGTCGAAGATATCGTCGACACCGGTCATACCCTGAACCATGTCACCCATCTGCTGCGCAGCCGTCAGCCTGCACGGTTGAAGTCGATCGCGCTGCTGGACAAACCATCACGGCGTGAGGTCGATTTCCGCTCTGACTGGATCGGCTTTGAGATCCCGGACGAATTTGTGGTGGGCTACGGAATCGACTACGCGCAGCGCAACCGCAACCTGCCCTTCATCGGCAATGTCCGCTTCACCGATGAGGGCTAAGCGCCGCACGGAACTGCCCGGCGGGTATCAGAGCACCTAACAGGGCACCGAGAAAGGCGCGCAGACACCGCGCCTTTTTTCATGCGCGAGGGAACCGGCGGCCCCTTGCCGATTGTCGCACCCCGGTCAGCACAAAGCAGCGCAGGCGATTTGCCAAAACCGGCAGGCTCCCCCATGTCTTGGTCAAAGCAGAGATCACGAGGAGATCCGCCATGACGACGAAATACCTTGCCGCCGCGGCCACTGCCGCCGCGCTGAGCCTGACGCCCGCCCTTGCCCCGACCATCGCCAATGCGGCGCCGCCAAAATGGGCTCCGGGCCATAATAACAGCGCCGCCCATTACGCGCCTGGGCAAATCAAGAAACAGTATAAGAAGCGCCACAAGACGCGGGAGCGCATCAGCGGCGACTATATCTATATCGACGATTACGCGCGTTGGGGTCTGGCACCACCGGCTCCCGGCCACCGCTATGTGCGCAAGGATGACCGCATCTATGAGGTGGTGCGTGACACGCTGGCAATCGTAGGGGCCGTCGCACTGGTCGAAGCCCTGACAAACTGACGGCTGAGTGGGTTGAACAGGTCCGCGCAAGGGCCTGTTGCAACACGCTAATCGCTCAAAATCTCGGCGATAACCTCGGCAAAGATGGCAACCCCGACCGGGATTGCCGCATCCGGGAAATCATAATCGGGATTGTGCAGCTGCGGCTGATCCATGCCGGAGCCGAGCCAGAACATAGCTGCCTTGGCCTGCTTGCCAAACTGGCCAAAATCTTCGGACCAGCGCTGTGGCTGCGCCCGCATCCGAACTGCATGGCCTGCGCGCGTGCAGGCGCGCCGCAGCAGCGTCACCGCCTCGGCGTCATTGGTGCAGGCCTCGAACACATCATCAAACCTGATCTCACAGCCAAGGCCGCTCTCAAGGCAGGTGCTCTGAACCAAAGTCGTGGCGGCCGTGATCAGCTCCGCCATGCGCGCATCATTCACCGTGCGCAGCGTGGCCCAGACCTCCCCTTCGCCGGGAGCGATGCCAAACGTGGCCTGCCCCAGTCGCGCATGGGTCAGCGTGACCAGCGCGTAATCGGGGCCAAGATCCCCACCACCCCCCAGCGCGACCAGCCCCGGAAGCAGCTGCGCCATGGCAGATGCAGGCGAAATTCCATCCTGCGGCGCCGCCGCGTGAGAGGTCCGGCCAGTCAGCTGCACCCGCATCCCCCGCGAGGCACAATTGGCGGCACCCGCGCAGAGCGCAATCTCCCCAACCGGCAGCCCCGGCAGATTATGCAATGAAAACGCGTAGTCAGGCGCGATAGTGGCAAAGGCCGGGTCGCCGATCACCGCAGCGGCCCCCTTGCCGGTCTCTTCGGCCGGCTGGAACAGGAGCACCACGCGCCCGCGAGACGGGCGTAGGGCTGCCAGATCCTCTGCCAGCGCGGCGACCA
Organism: Phaeobacter sp. JH20_34; assembly: GCF_048056095.1. NCBI lineage: Bacteria > Pseudomonadati > Pseudomonadota > Alphaproteobacteria > Rhodobacterales > Roseobacteraceae > Phaeobacter > Phaeobacter sp. JH20_34. Next base: position 983,639 of record NZ_JAYMWT010000004.1, read on the forward strand.
TCACCATATGGCCGTCATGGCCGCACAGATGGCCACGCCCGGAATGTTTGGATCTGTAGGGCTGCTCCGACAGCTCCTCGATTGGCAGGCCATCGAGCTCGCAGCGGATCATGACGGTCGGCCCCGCCTCTATGCCCTGATAGACTGCAGCAACGCCATGGCCGCCGAGCCCGGTCAGCAGCTGGTCCGGCCGGTATTGGTGCAGATAGCGCGCCACCATCTCCGCCGTCTTCTCCTCGGCACCCGAAACCTCCGGGATCTGGTGCAGGCGATGGCGCAGCCCGGTCAGCCGCGCCAGACGCTCCGGTGTCATGCCTGGCCGAGCTTGGCGTTCCGTGCCGCACGCAGCCGGGCAAAATCATCCCCCGCGTGATAAGATGACCGCGTCAGCGGCGTCGCCGATACCATCAGAAAGCCCTTGCCATAGGCGGCTTTCTCATAGCTCTCGAATTCTTCCGGCGTCACAAAACGGTCCACCGCATGGTGCTTTGGCGTGGGCTGAAGATATTGGCCGATGGTCAGGAAATCGATATCTGCGGCGCGCATATCGTCCATCACCTGCTTTACCTCCTGCGCATTCTCGCCAAGGCCGACCATGATGCCGGATTTGGTGAAGATCGCAGGGTCCAGCTCCTTTACCCGCTGCAACAGCCGCAGGGAGTGGAAATAGCGCGCACCCGGGCGGACACCGGGATAGAGACCGGGAACGGTTTCCAGATTGTGGTTGAACACATCCGGGCGGGCCTCCACCACGGTTTCCAGCACCTCAGGGGCGCATTTCAGGAAATCCGGTGTCAGGATTTCGATCGTGGTTGTCGGGCTGCGATGGCGGACCGCGCGAATGGTCTGGGCGAAATGGTCTGCACCGCCGTCTTCCAGATCGTCGCGGTCGACGGAGGTGATCACAACATGGTTGAGGCCAAGTTTCTGCACCGCATGGGCGACGCGACCCGGCTCAAACGCATCCAGCGTATCGGGCCGGCCGGTGGCGATATTGCAGAAGGTACAGCCGCGGGTGCAGATTTCACCCATGATCATCATGGTGGCGTGCCCCTGGCTCCAGCATTCGCCAACATTCGGGCAGCCGGCTTCCTCACAGACCGTGACGAGGTTGTTCTCACGCATGATCTTATGCGTTTCCGCGTAGCCTTTGCCCCCTGGCGCCTTGACCCGGATCCAGCTCGGCTTCTTCGGCTGAGCATTGTCAGGACGATGCGCCTTTTCCGGGTGGCGTTGCTCGGGGATTTTCAGATCTCGCACGTCGATGTTCCCTTGCGGCAATGGTCTTTTGGTCTTCGTAACATAGTTGCAATCGCTTGGCACGACCAGTTCTGCACCTGACGACGGCGGCAGAACAGATCAGCTCTGCACCGTAATAACCTGTCTTGATTAAGGTATTTGTTCGCAATGCAGAATCTGCAACCCTGCCCGCCGGTTTTGCCTTCCACGCTATTGCAGGATCAAACCCGCCTCCGAGTCGGTCAGAAAGCGGCGCATGACCACAGCGATGCGGCGCCACCCGGACACCGCTGCACCAGCGCGCGAATACCCCATTGCGGGCGATTTAGAACTATTATAAGTCACCGCCCGACACCGAATTGATCAACTAGGAGCCGATGATGAAAGCTGGCGTAAAACTGCCCGACGTGACCTTCCGCACCCGTGTTCGCGACGAATCTGTGGGCGGCCCGAACCCGTTCCGCTGGGAAGACAAAACCACCGCTGACTATTTCGCGGGCAAGCGCGTAGTGCTGTTCTCCCTGCCCGGTGCTTTCACCCCCACATGCTCGACCTATCAGCTGCCCGGTTTTGAAAACGGCTTCGCCGACTTCCAGGCCGAAGGCATCGATGCGATCTACTGCATGTCGGTGAACGACAGCTTCGTGATGAACAAATGGGCCGAATCCCAGAACCTGAAGAACGTTGGCGTGATCCCCGACGGGTCGGGCGAATTCACCCGCAAGATGGGTATGCTGGTGGCCAAGGATAACCTGGGCTTTGGCAACCGGTCCTGGCGCTATGCAGCCATCGTCAACAACGGTGTTGTCGAGGCATGGTTCGAAGAGCCGGGCCTATGCGACAACCACGGCGAAGATCCCTATGGCGTCTCCTCCCCGGAGACCGTTCTGGAGCACTTGAAAACAGCCAAGGCTGAGGTCGCCGCCTGATCCGCGCGACCCCGGTCAGGTCCGGACCGGCCAGATAAAATCCGCAAACCCGGTGCCGCATGGCGCCGGGTTTTTCTATGTCAGGCCATGGGTTCAGCCGATAAGCTCATCCTGCTCCTGCTGGGCGTCATAGTGAAGTTTCAGCTGTTGCAACGCGATGCGCAGCACCACCTTGCCTGACCGCGCCGACCAGCCCAGCTGGCGTTCGGCCGCCTCCAGCCCTTCCAGATGGCAGCAACAGCGCATCACGATGTCGCTCAGCCCCTCGCCAAGCGCGTTGAGCGCGGCAGAGGCCCGGCGTTTGGCGGCTGCCGCGGCCTGTCCGGGTCGGCGACGCCGGGCGGCGGCCGGACTGCAATCGCCATCGGCAAACTGCGCCACCGATTGCGCCAGATGATCGCCGACCTGCGCCAGTTCGAAATCTTCGCGCAGCCGCTCACCGGCGCGCACCAGATCGCTGGTCAGAAACGGCGTCCCATCACGATCCGTCAGCCGCGCCAGCATATGCAGCGGCGTCTCACCCAGCCCATAGCGCGCCCGGCGTGGACGACGCGGACCGCGACCAACCTTGCGCGTCGCCAGGCTGGCGCTTTCCAGTCGGGAACGGGCGCGGTTCTCGCGGCGGGCCACAAACTGGCTGAGCGCGGTGCGCCCTTCGGGTGTGATATGATAGCGGCTGAGCCGCCCCGGCGCCGGACAGGCGATCCAATCGCGCAGCGCCATGGCCTCGGCCAGGATGCGATCCACCACGACCTTCTTGTCACCGCTTGCCGCCTCCCGCACGACAACCGCTTTCTCCATGCCATCCGCCACCGCGAGCACCGCGCCCTGCGGGTTCAGACAGGTCAGGATTTCGACCACCTCGCTCTCGAAGGCTTCGGCGCAGGCGGGCACTGTGCCCAGGGCCAGAGCACGGGCCGACATTGGCCTGGGCCCCGGCATCGTTTCGGCGTAGTGGCGGGCCGCCAGCGACGCCAAGGCGCCATCTACCAGCGGATCGTCGCGTCGGGTTTCGACCCGTCTGACCTGTCGCAATACCGTGGACGGGTGGCAGCCCGCCTGTTTTGCAAGATTGCGGATCGAACGGCCCGCTTCGGTGTGTTCAAGATATCGGCACGCCTCCTCAGGCACCCATTCCGGCAAGCCGGATACAGCCATAGTTTGCATTTTATCACCCCACATGTGATCATTCGAAACTATCCTCCCACTGGCCGCCTACGTGTTATCCACAGACACCATTCACCGTACTGGCCTGATTTTTCTGGATAGTCTCAGTCAGAGCATCATTGGTTTCAAATTTTCATCAATCAATATCGAATAGACCGTTCGCCGAACCGGCCCCTTCGGCAACACCCGCTTCAGTTGTGTTACACAGCGCTATCAACAGAGCTGGAAAGGACATGACGATGCAGGATATCTTTGGTCATCTGGCCGCTTTGCGCCGCCCTCGACTGTTGGTGCGGACCGCGCGGATCGGCGCGCGGGACTATAGCCGGCGCCGCGATTTGAAACGGGTGCTGGGCTATGGCACCCTGCCGAAACCGGCCGCTGCGGTGATGCGGCTGCTGGATCTCGAACACGATTACAACCGCCAGCGCGAGTCCGGCGATGCCGGGTATTCACTGACCCGCCATGTCGATGTGCTGATTGCCCTGATGGGCGAGGCCGAGGGGCTGCGCCGCCCGACCCTTAAAGTCGCCTGAGACCGTCGCCAGACAGGATGGATCCCAGGGCAGACCACCGGCCCGTAACGCAAAACGGCGGCCCCGAGGGACCGCCGTCTGCCTGCCAGCCGGGCTGGCATATATCGGAGTGCCGATCTCAGCCGGTCTTACATGAAGGCATCGGGCATCGAGGCTTTCTTCTCGGCGACATAGGCCTCCAGCCTGCTCAGCACTTCAGGATCGAGCGGCGGCGCCTGATAGGCGTCGAGCAGCGTTTCCACCCGGCTGCTGGCCAATGCAACGGTGTCACGCGCACCTTCTTCTTCCCAGGTTTCAAAGGGCTTGTAGTCCAGCAGCTCGGATTTCCAGAATGCGGTCTTGAAATTCGCCTGCGTATGGGCGCAGCCAAGGTAGTGACCACCGGGACCAACCTCGCGGATGGCGTCCATGGCCTGGGCTTCCTCGTCCACGGCGACACCTTTGGCAAGACCATGCAGCGCGCCCAGCTGATCGGCGTCCATCACGAACTTCTCGAAATCGGCAACCAGACCGCCCTCGAGCCAGCCGCAGGAGTGCAGCTGGAAGTTCACGCCCGACAACAGGCCCATGTTGAGCGAATTGGCGGTTTCATAGGCCGCCTGCGCGTCGGGCAGCTTGGAGCCACAGAACGATCCGGCCGAACGGAACGGCAGGTTCATCCGGCGTGCAAGCTGACCGGCCCCATAGGTCACCAGCGAGGCTTCCGGCGTCCCGAAGGTCGGCGCACCGGAGTTCATGTCGATCGAGGATACAAAGGCGCCGAAGATCACCGGCGCACCGGCGCGGATCAGCTGGCTATAGGCCACGCCTGCCATCACCTCGGCCAGAACCTGAGTCAGCGTACCGGCAACCGAGACCGGCGCCATGGCACCGCCAACGATAAAGGGCGAGATGATGCAGGCCTGGTTGTGGGCGGCGTAGACCTCCAGCGCACCCATCATCACATCGTCAAAGGTCATTGGCGAGTTGATGTTGATCAGCGAGGTCATCACGGTGTTGTCGCGCACGAAATCCTTGCCAAAAAGGATCTCGCACATCTCGATGGAATCCTGCGCCCGGCTGGGCTCGGTCACCGACCCCATGAACGGCTTGTCGCTCAGGGTCATATGCGCCATCAGCATGTCGAGGTGGCGTTTGTTCACCGGTACGTCGGTCGGCTCGCAAACGGTACCGCCGGAATGGTGCAGCCATTTGGACATATAGCCCAGCTTCACGAATTTCTGGAAATCATCCAGCGTCGCGTAACGGCGCCCGCCCTTGGCATCGCGCACAAACGGCGGGCCATAGACCGGTGCCAGCACCATGTTCTTGCCGCCGATGACCACGGATTTCTCCGGGTTGCGGGCATGTTGGGTGAATTCGGACGGCGCCGTCTTGCACAGCTCGCGCGCCAGGCCGCGCGGGATCCGAACCCGCTCGCCATCAATCGTGGCCCCGGCCTCGCGCCAGCGCTCCAACGCGCCGGGGTTGTTCACGAAGTTGACACCGACCTCTTCGAGGATGGTTTCGGCGTTGGCTTCGATGGTCTGCAGCGCCTCTTCGCTCAACACTTCGAAATTCGGAATATTCCGCTCGATGTATTTTGCGGTATCAATCTTGACGCCGGTTCGTTCTGCGCGACGGGCGGCACCACCGCCTCCACGAGCGCGACGGCGCGGTGCTGCTGGAGCTGCTTCTGTCATGGTTGTTCCTCACCACAGGCATTTCGTTGCTGGTGTGATTATAGCGCCCAAGACCAAAGCCGCCGCAGGATTACGGCCATTGAAGTTGAAAAGCGACATTCCCGACAGGTTTCTCGCGCCTGCGGCCCGATATCGGCCGTAAGAGGCCGCGCGACAACCGGATCAGAGATTGTGCAAACGCGGCCCGAAACACGAAAATACCTTGCGAATTTCGCGCCGCTGCCCTATGGCGCGTGCATGACAGAGACATCCCACGACCGCCTTCTCATCATCGACTTTGGCAGCCAGGTCACGCAGCTGATTGCGCGCCGCCTGCGCGAACTGAATGTCTATTGCGAAATTCACCCCTACCAGAATGTCACGATGGATTTTGTGCGCGAAATGGCGCCCAAAGCCGTGATCTTTTCCGGTGGCCCGGACAGCGTGACCCGCGAAGGCAGCCCCCGTGCGCCGCAGGAAATCTTTGACCTTGGCGTGCCGATCCTGGGGATCTGCTATGGTCAGCAGGTGATGATGCACCAGCTGGGCGGCAAGGTGCTCTCCGGCCATGGCACCGCCGAGTTCGGTCGCGCCTATGTGACGCCGACGGTCAGCAGCCTGCCGCTGCTGGATGGCTGGTTTGCAGATGACAGCGACCGCGAACAGGTCTGGATGTCTCACGGCGATCATGTCAGCGAAATCGCGCCCGGTTTTGAGGTCTACGGCACCTCGCCCAACGCGCCTTTTGCCATCACCGCCGATGTGTCGCGCAATTTCTACGCGGTTCAGTTTCACCCGGAGGTGCATCACACCCCCAATGGTGCGAAACTCTATGAGAACTTTGTCAAGATCGCAGGTTTCACCGGCGACTGGACCATGGGTGCCTACCGCGAACAGGCGATCCAGGCGATCCGCGATCAGGTGGGCGACAAGAAAGTCATCTGCGGCCTCTCCGGCGGCGTTGACAGCTCGGTTGCGGCGATCCTGATCCACGAGGCCATCGGCGACCAGCTGACCTGTGTGTTCGTGGACCACGGGTTGCTGCGCAAGAACGAGGCCGAAGAGGTCGTCACGATGTTCCGTGACAACTACAATATTCAGCTGATCCACGCAGATGAAAGCGATCTGTTCCTGGGCGAACTGGACGGCCAGTCCGACCCGGAAACCAAGCGCAAAATCATCGGCAAACTGTTCATCGACGTGTTCCAGAAACACGCCGACACGATCGACGGCGCCGACTTCCTGGCGCAGGGTACACTCTACCCGGATGTGATCGAATCCGTGTCCTTCTCGGGCGGGCCGTCTGTCACCATCAAATCGCACCACAACGTCGGCGGCCTGCCGGAAAAAATGGGGCTGAAGCTGGTCGAGCCGCTGCGTGAGCTATTTAAGGATGAAGTCCGCGCGCTTGGCCGCGAACTGGGCCTGCCGCAAAGCTTCATCGGTCGCCACCCCTTCCCCGGACCGGGCCTTGCGATCCGCTGCCCCGGCGAAATCACCCGTGAAAAACTGGAAATCCTGCGCGAGGCGGATGCGATCTATATCGACCAGATTCGCAAGCATGGTCTCTATGATGAAATCTGGCAGGCCTTTGTGGCGATCCTGCCCGTTCGCACCGTCGGCGTGATGGGCGACGGCCGCACTTATGACTATGCCTGTGCCCTGCGCGCGGTGACATCTGTCGATGGTATGACTGCCGATTATTACCCGTTCAGCCACGAATTCCTGGGGGAAACCGCCACGCGGATCATCAATGAGGTCAAGGGTATCAACCGTTGCACCTATGACATCACCTCGAAGCCTCCGGGCACGATCGAGTGGGAATAATCTAAGCCCCTGAAACCCCGGCCAACTGGCCGGGGTTTTCTACGATGACGACGCGTAATCATATGTTTCATTTAGACTTTTAACGTTTTGATCAGTTCTGGCTGCGAGGTTTCGGACATGTCTGAAACGAAGCACATTTGAATGATTATTTGCCACCCTCTCAAACTGATTTTCATTAAGACCAAGAAGGTTGCTGGAACCTCGTTTGAAATCGCACTGTCCAGCTATTGTGATGAAAGCAGCATCATCACACCAATCAGCCCAAAGGATGAAGAGAGGCGGAGGGCGTTGGGCTATCCCGGCCCTCAGAACCATCAGACCCAGACTTGGCCGGATGGAAACGGGGGCACGCAGGTTTTCTTCGATCACATGACCGCCGGACAGATCCGCGCCGCAGTTCCTCAGGATATCTGGGAGACCTATACCAAAGTAACGATCCGGCGCGATCCCTACGATGCCATGGTTTCCCGCTACTACAACGAGGCGATGGATCAGAGAGATGTTCCGCTCGATATCTTTGTCCGACGCTACCGCAGCCTGTTGAGCGAAAACCGCCGTATTGCACCACTGGATGGTTCGAATTCCGCAGATGTCGTGCTGCGCTATGAGCATCTTGAGGAGGATATAAATGCGCTCGATATCGACGGGCTTTGGGAGCGGTTTTCGAACCTGAACGCCAAGGCGCCGATGCCTGCGAAAACTGGCGCTGATGCGGCCAGACTCTTTACAGCCCACCCGGAGGCGGCGGACGTGATCGAGGTCGAGGCCGTCGGCGAAATTTCCCGGTTCGGCTACACTCGCCCGGCACTGGCTGCCGCAGTCCCAACTCTTGCCACGCCGGTGTCAGAAAACGCTCAACAATGCTTAAAGCCTGAATTCATCTTCACCCTCTCTGCCGGACGTACGGGCACCGCATGGCTTGCGAAATTTCTGGGTGAGAACCTGAATATCCCGTCGGTGCATGAGCCGCTTGGCGCGAATGACTATGGCATTCGTACGCCCAGTATTGGACACATGCGTGGGTTCAATACCTACGGGATGAACGCGAATGTCTGCGACTTCTGGGAGGGCAAACTGGGCAACCTGCAAGCCCCCTATGCGGAAAGCAACCATACATTGGGCAAATGCGGGTTGATTGAGGCGCTGGTGGAACACGGTTTAGCGCCGCGAACCAGCGTGATCATCCTGCGCCGCAACCTTGGCAAACAAATCGCAAGCTATGTGAACCGTAATGATTTTTGCAATATTACAATACCTTGGCAATGGTACCTGCATCCGACCTACAATCACAAGATCCTCGACCCCGCGCCGTTCGAGCAAATGGGCGAAATCGGCATGGCGATCTGGTATGCGCTGGAGATGGAAGTGCGCTACGCCTACTACAAACAACTCTACGGCGACCAACTTCACTTTATCGAAACCACGCTGGAGCAGGCCACGACGCCGGATGGCGCTCGAAACCTGCTGCAAGAGCTGGGCCACACCACAGGACCGATCCTGCCGCAGAAGGTCAATGCGTCGCCACAAGGCAGCGCCACGACCAATGCGCTGGTTGAGGAAATCGAGACGCTGCTGTCACGTTTGGGGTTTGATGCCGACACGATAGCGAAGGAGTATATCGAGCGCGGGAACCGGCTGGACCTCCCCTCACTGCCCCACGCGGCAATGCTCAAGCAGACGGTTGCCGCCGAATAGACGCCTGTTCTGCGCGGCCCGGACCCGCGACCGCCGCCGCGCAGAGATGACTTGACCCGCCTGCTAAATTAGCCCTTCTTCGTGACCAACGGGCAAAGGGGCGGCCATGGCGCAGGGTGAGTTCAGAATAGGCACGGCTGCGCTCTGGATGGTCGGGGCGATTGTCTCGTTTTCCTCGATGGCCATCGCTGGCCGCGAAGCCGGGTTGCGCCTCGACACCTTTGAGATCATGACCTATCGCAGCGCCGTCGGGATGGTTATTGTTGTCATCTGTCTGACCGCCACCGGCAGCTGGGGCCAGGTGCGGCGCGATCGGCTGGGCCTGCATCTGATCCGCAATGCCGCCCATTTCACCGGACAGAACCTGTGGTTCCTTGCGGTAACGCTGATCCCGCTTGCACAGGTTTTTGCGCTGGAGTTCACCTCGCCGCTCTGGGTGCTGCTGCTGTCACCGCTGCTGCTGGGCGAGCGGCTGACGAAGCCCCGCGTATTGGCCGCCGCGCTAGGCTTTGTCGGCATTTTGATCGTGGCCCGCCCCAGCCCGGAGACGCTGAGCCTTGGCGTTTTTGCGGCAGCGGCCTCAGCCATCTTCTTTGCGCTGACCATCCTCTTCACCAAAAGGCTGACCCGGCACGAGCCCATCAGCTCCATTCTGCTCTGGCTCACGCTGCTGCAACTCGGCATGGGGCTGGTGATATCGGGGTGGGACGGGCAGATCACTCTCCCAAATGCCGCAACGGCACTTTGGCTGCTGATTATCGGCTGCGCCGGGCTTGCCGCGCATTTCTGTATGACCAAGGCGCTCTCCATTGCCCCGGCCACCGTTGTGGTGCCGATTGATTTCGCCCGACTACCCACCATCGCCGTGGCCGGAATGTTGATTTACGGTGAAGCGCTTAACCTCTGGGTACTGATCGGGGCTGCGGTCATTTTCTGCGCAAACTACATCAATATTCTGGATGCCGCCGGACGTTTCCGCGCGCCCCGCCGACACGGTCATTCTGCCTGATTTTCTTGCCGTTGATTGCCTTTGCGTCAACATTGACCGAAAAAATCCCCCTTGCTAGCGTTTCGCAATGTAAAACCAGGCGCCCAAGTCTGGACAGGGAGGAACAATGAAACGCTATCTTGCAACGTCAGCAGCGCTGGCGCTGGCTTCCGGCGCAGCTATGGCAGGCGGTCTTGACCGCACCGGCCAGCCCGTTGGGATCATCTTTGAAAAAGGGAACTACGCAGAGCTCTCGTTCTCGCACACCAACCCGGATGTAACCGGCACGGACGTACGGACGCTCAACCCTGCCGGAACCCCGAGCGGCAATGTCGCACTGAGCTTCAACCAGATTTCCGGTGGCATCAAATACGACCTGAACGACCGCGTATCGTTCTCGATGATTTTTGACCAGCCGTGGGGGTCGGACGTCAGGTATCCGAGCGCAGATGCCAACCCGATCACACCCGGCTCTTTCCTGCTTGGCGGAACCACAGCGATTGCCGATTCAGAAGCAATCACCGGGATCGTTCGCTACAAGTTCAACGAGAATTTCAGCGTGCACGGTGGTATTCGTTACCAGCAGATCAAGGGCGACATCACCCTGAAAGGGCTTGCCTATAACAGCCCCTTGACACCCGGCAATGATCTCGACGGTTATAACGTCAGAGTAGCGCGTGATGGCGCAGTTGGCTGGCTGGTTGGTGGTGCCTATGAGCGTCCCGACATCGCCCTGCGCCTGGCTGTGACTTATCAATCTGAGATCGAGCATACCTTCGCCACCACCGAAAGTCTGCCGGATGTCCCGGGCACGACCTTCAACGGATCGACGACAACCAAGACTCCTCAGTCGCTTAACGTTGATTTCCAGACCGGTATTGCTAAGGACACGCTCCTGCTGGCCGGTATTCGCTGGGCCGAGCATAGTGTCGTCAAACTGCGCCCCAGCACTGCCAATGTCGATCTGATCGACCTGTCTGACTCGGTGTCCTACACGCTGGGTGTCGCGCGCCGGTTCAACGAAAATCTAGTCGGCTCGATCAGCCTCGGCTATGAAGCCGAAGACAGCGACAATCTGGTGTCGCCGCTGGCCCCGACCAATGGCTACAAGAGCATCTCAGTCGGGCTGCAATACACCAAGGATCAGTTCAAGATCTCGGGCGGCGTGCGCTATACCGACCTTGGCGATGCCTTTGCTGAGACCGGAACGCCGGATGTCGCCCGCGCCTCCTTCAGCGGCAACAAGGCGGTCAGCGTTGGCGTGAAGTTCGGCTACTACTTCTGATCCTGACGTAGACCTGCGTGCGCCACAGGCAGCGCTGGAACAAAGACAGGTACAGGACCAGTTCTCCCCCGCACCCTATGGTGCGGGGGTTTTGCGTGGTCCATCGCCAGCCGCCGCGCCCAGGTCCTCCAGCGCTGCCGATTGACCCGCAGGCCCGGGGCGATTAGCAAGGCAAGGAACCAGAAGGGACCGGATTTCACATGCTCTATTCGTCTGCCGAAGATTGGCGCAATGCGGCGCATAAGCGGGTTTTGTTCTTTGGCATGTCCGGACTGGGCAAAACCTATATCAGCAATATTCTGCGCGGCGCGGGCAGCTGGTTCCACTACTCGATCGATTATCGGATCGGCACCCGATACATGGGCGAATATATCGCCGACAACGCCAAGGCAGAGGCGATGAAAGTGCCGTTTCTGCGCGATCTGCTGCTGTCCGATTCGATCTATATCGGCTCCAATATCAGCTTTGAAAACCTGACACCCGTTGCCTCCTATCTGGGCAAGCCCGGCAATCCGGCCAAGGGCGGGCTGGCAATGGCGGAATATACCCGCCGCCAGGACCAGTTTCGCACCGCGGAACTGAACGCGCTGCGCGATACCGGTTATTTCATCGACCGGGCCGAGCGGCTCTATGACTATCCGAATTTCATCTGCGACACCGGCGGCAGCATCTGCGAATGGGTCGATGCCAATGATCCAAGCGATCCGCTGCTGAGCGAGCTTGCTAAACACACGCTGATGGTCTGGATCAAGGGGGACGACGCCCATACCCAGGAGCTGATCCGCCGGTTTGATCGCGCCCCCAAGCCCATGGCCTATGAACCGGCTTTCCTCGCCCGCGTCTGGCAAGAGTATCTAAAGGAAAACCACCTATCTGAAAACGAGGTGGACCCTGACAGCTTCATCCGCTGGACCTATGCCCAGGCGCTGGCCCATCGCCAGCCCCGCTATGCCGCCATGGCTAAGAACTGGGGCGTGACGGTCACGGCGGATCAGATTTCGGGCATCCGCAACGAGGCCGATTTCACAGATGTGATTGCGGGCGCTCTTGAGGCGCGCGGCTAGGCCTTCTACATCACAGCGCCAAGACTCCGTCCAGAACGGGCGGAGCATAGACCAAAGGACACGACATGCCGATCAAGATCCCTTCTGACCTGCCCGCCTATGACGTTCTCACGAACGAAGGCGTGATGGTCATGTCGCCGGATCAGGCGGCCCGTCAGGATATCCGTCCGCTGCGCATCGGCCTGCTCAACCTGATGCCGAAGAAGATCCAGACCGAGAACCAGTTTGCCCGGCTTATCGGCGCCACACCTTTGCAGATCGAGCTGTCCCTGATCCGCATGACCGAACATCAGACCCGCAACACCGCCGCAGAGCATATGGCGGAGTTCTACCGGCCGTTCCAGGAGATCAAGGACGAGCGTTTTGACGGTCTGATCATCACCGGCGCGCCGATCGAACATCTCGAGTTCGAGGATGTCACCTATTGGGATGAGCTGTGTGAGGTCTTTGACTGGACCCAGACCAATGTGCATTCCACCTTTGGTGTCTGCTGGGGCGGCATGGCGATGATCAACTATTTCCATGGAGTGAAGAAACACCTCTTGGATCACAAGGTCTTTGGCTGTTTCCGGCATCAGAACCTTGATCCCGCATCCCCCTATCTGCGGGGGTTTTCCGATGACTGCGTCATTCCCGTGTCGCGCTGGACCGAAATCCGCCAATCCGAAATTGATGCCCGACCCGGCCTGCGCAGCCTGCTGGGCAGCCCCGATGCCGGCCCCTGCCTCATTGAGGATCCCAGCCACCGTGCGCTCTATATCTTCAACCATTTCGAATACGACAGCGATACGCTGAAGCAGGAATATGATCGCGATATCGCCAGCGGCACGCCGATCAATATTCCGATGAACTACTACCCGGACGACGATCCCAGCCGCAAACCGCAGAACCGCTGGCGCAGCCACGCGCATCTTCTTTATGGCAACTGGATCAATGACATCTACCAGTCCACCCCGTTTGATATGGCGCAGATTGGGCGTTAAGCGCGTGCTGACAGCCGGTCTGATTCTGGCGCTTGCGGCTGGCGGAACGCTGTGGCGGGCCAAGGCTCGCGAGGCGGACGCCATCGCCGCCTATCCGCCGCTCGGCAGCTTTGTCACGGTTGATGGCCAGCAGCTGCACCTGCTTGATCTGGGGCAGCCGACACCCCGGCCCGACGGGCTGCCTGCGGATGCGGCAGCGCCGGATCTGGTGTTGATCCACGGCGCCAGCGGGCACATCCGCGATATGACCTTCCGGCTGGCCCCGGCCCTCAGCAGCCGCTTCCGGGTGATCATCGTGGATCGCCCCGGGCTGGGCTATAGCGATCCCACCGGTGGCGCGCAGGCGTCCCTCAGCAAGCAGGCCGCCATCATTCGCCAAGCGGTTGCCGCTCTGGGTGCAGAGCATCCCATCGTGCTGGGCCAGAGCTATGGCGGCGGTGTCGCCCTCGCCTGGGCGCTGGATGCGCCCGACAGCCTCTCGGCGCTGGTCACGGTCGGCGCGGTCTCCCATCCTTGGCGGACGCCGCTCAGCACCTTTTACAAGGTCACTTCCTCGCCGCTGGGCCAACGGCTGGCGGTGCCGCTGCTGACCGCCTATGTGCCCGAAAGCACCATTCGCGACACCCTGACCGAGGTCTTTGCGCCGCAGGCCGTGCCAGCGGGGTATTTCGAACATTTCGGCCCGGGGCTGACCCTGCGCCGCTCCGCGCTGCGGGCCAATGCCCGCCAGCGGGCCGACCTTCTGGCCGAAATCAGAGCGATGGCCCCCCGCTACGGCGATCTCAGCCTGCCCATTGAGGCGGTTCATGGCAGCGCCGACACCACGGTGGGGCTGGATCTGCACGCGCGCCAGCTGGAGCGCGATGTCCCCTCGCTGAACCTCACGGTGCTGGATGGCGTCGGCCATATGCCACATCAGGTGGCCACCGATGCGGTTGTGGCGGCAGTAGACCGGGCGGCGGCGCGGGCAGCTACGGCACGGAATTTGCGTTAAAACGATTCACATTTCGCCGCAAAGCCCCATATAAGGGACAGAAGACAGAAGGAATTTTCTATGCCCCTGCCCTTTGACGGTGCAATCAGCGCGTTCTACGAGACCAAGGCCCCAGAGGAAATCCGCGCCGCGATCAAAGCTTCGCAGAAGGATGACCTGCTGGATCCGGGCTTTCCCTATGACACGCGGATGAGCCGCAAGCGCTATGAGAAAGAGATGGCGCGGCTTCAGATCGAACTGGTCAAGATGCAGTCCTGGGTGCGTGAGACCGGGGCACGTGTCGCCATTCTCTTTGAAGGGCGAGACGCCGCTGGCAAGGGCGGCACCATCAAACGGTTTCGCGAAAACCTGAACCCGCGCGGGGCGCGGATCGTGGCGCTGTCAAAACCCAGCGAGCGGGAACAGACCCAGTGGTATTTCCAGCGCTATATCACCCATCTGCCCGCCGCAGGTGAGATCGTCTTCTTTGATCGCAGCTGGTACAATCGCGGCGTGGTCGAGCCGGTCTTCGGCTTTTGCACGGACGGTCAGCGCGAACGGTTCTTTGATCAGGTCAACGGCTTTGAGGAGGCGCTGGTCGAGGACGGGATTCAGCTGTTCAAGATCTGGCTCAACGTCGGACGCGCCGAACAGCTGCGGCGGTTCCTCTCGCGCGAGACCGATCCGCTGAAGCAGTGGAAACTCAGCCCGATCGACGTCAAAGGTCTGAGCCTCTGGCAGGAATACTCCACCGCCATTACGGATACGCTGACCCGTAGTCACACCGAGCACGCCCCCTGGACCATCGTGCGCTCCGACGACAAGCGCCGGGCCCGGCTGGCCGCCATTCGCCGGGTGCTGCACTCCGTCGATTACACCAACAAGGACGCCAAAGCGCTTGGCGATCTGGATGATTCCATCAGTGGCGGACCGGATCTCTGGGATGCCTAAGCGGGGGTATCACCACGGCAACCTGCGCCAGGCGCTGGTCGAAGCCGCACTGAAGCTGATCGAGGCCAAGGGCCCCACCGGCTTTACCCTGTCGGAGGCGGCCAAACAGGCCGGCGTCACCCCGGCCGCGGTCTATCGTCACTTCAACGGGCGCGAGGATCTGATCGCCGAGGCAGGCCGTCAGGGCTATGTGATGTTTGCCGATCTGATGCAGCACGCCTATGACAAATATCAACCTTCGGCCCTGGCAGCGTTTGAAGCGACGGGCCGGGCCTATCTCGCCTTTGCGCGCAAACATCCAGGCCATTACATCGCGATGTTCGAAAGCGGGATCTCCGTCAACCGCACGCCTGAGCTGGCCGAGGCCGCAAACCGCGCCCGCGCCATTCTGGAACGCGCCGCCGCAGATCTGAGCAAACATATCCCGGCCGAAAAACGCCCGCCCGCCTCGATGTTCTCGGCGCATGTTCTGGCGATGAGCCATGGCGTGGTGGAGCTCTATGCCCGGAACTCTCCCGGTGCGGCCTCCCCCTTCCCGCCCGAGGATCTGCTGGAGAGCGGCATCGGCATCTACCTGCGTGGGCTGGGCCTGATCGAACCGGACAGCTAAGACTGACCGCTGCGCAGGCTCAGGCAGCATTCGGACAATCCACACAAAGAAAAGGCCGCAGATTGCTCTGCGGCCTTTTCCAAATCCATGTGATCCAGCGATTAACGCTTGGAGAACTGGAACGAACGACGCGCTTTGCGGCGGCCGAATTTCTTACGCTCGACAACACGGCTGTCGCGGGTCAGGAAGCCTGCGGCTTTCAACGCGCCACGCAGCGACGGATCGTACAGCTGCAGTGCTTTGGAGATGCCGTGCTTGACCGCGCCGGCCTGACCGGAGAGGCCACCGCCCTTGACGGTTGCGTAGACGTCGAATTCGCCTTCGACACCGGCAACCTGGAACGGCTGGCGCAGGATCATCTGCAGCACGGGGCGTGCAAAATATGCGTTCAGCTCTTTACCGTTGACGGAGACCTTGCCGGAACCCGGCTTGATCCAGACGCGGGCAACCGCGTCTTTCCGCTTACCGGTGGCATAGGCACGGCCCAGCTCGTCGCGAACGGGTTCGCGCACGATGGTTTCTTCGGCTACGGTTTCTACGCCTGCAACGGCGCCGAGCTCTTCGAGAGTGTTGATCTGATCAGCCATCGGTCTCAGCTCCGGGTGTTTTTCTTGTTCATGGATTTGACATCCAGAACCTCGGGGGACTGGGCTTCATGCGGGTGCTCGGCACTTGCATAGATGCGCAGGTTGGTCATCTGCTGACGCGACAGACGGTTGCCGGGCAGCATCCGCTTGACGGCCTGATAGACAACGCGCTCAGGGTGGGCACCGTCCAGGATTTCCTGTTTGGTGCGGGATTTGATACCACCGGGATGGCCGGTGTGCCAGTAGAAGTGCTCTTCGCGCTTCTTGCCGGTCATCTGGATCTTGTCAGCGTTGATCACGATGACATTGTCGCCCATATCCATGTGAGGAGTGAAGGACGGCTTGTGCTTACCACGCAGGCGCATGGCGACGATCGAGGCAAGACGGCCCAGCACCACGCCTTCGGCGTCGATGATGATCCACTTCTTCTCGATGTCTGCCGGTGTAGCAGAGAAGGTTTTCATAGCAGGTCAATCCTGTTTGACGTGAAGGGCACCCCCAAAACGGCGCGCCCGAATTCGATGGACGGGGTTTACGGCAGGCCTGCGCATAGGTCAACACCCTGAAATCAGATTAAAATGTTTAAAAACAGTACCTTACAAAATAGGTATTATAATACCCCATATTTGAACACCCTCGGATACGCTCCTGCCCCGATCCAGACCGCATCTGTCGTCGCGGAACAGGTCGGGGCGCCTTTTCAGTCGGTGTTTCACACGCTAAAGCTGCAACGGAAAGACAAATTATAGGATCCTACTACATGTTTCGAAAACTTGCTCTGGTTGGCGCCCTGCCGCTGGCCCTTGGTGCCTGCATGCAAAACGCCGAAGTCACCGCTCCCCCGGTAACGGTCGCGCTCAAGAATCAAGGCTCAACAGCGCCGCGCGTTCAGGGCTACAAAGAGCTGACCTTCCGCACGCATGTCGTGCTGGACAAGGAAAAGATGAAGGCGACAGGCGGTCAGCCCAGCAGCGCCAACATGCGCGAAGTTGTAGGCGCCCGGTGCACCGTCGAAAGCGCCGAATTCAAGGCGACATTCATCACCCCGGCTCTCGTCAACGTTCCGGTGCTCAAACGCCGTCCGACCCCGGCCTATGTGCAATGCGACGCGGGCCAACAGTCCGGCCAGACCACGCTTAAACCTGAGCTGAACGGCACAGTGGTTGGCGGGGCCTCGGCAGCAGGTCTTCTGGCCGCTGCCATCACCGCTGGCATCGCTGCTGGTCGCGACAACTGGTCTTTTATCGGGAACCACACCTCGGGCGTGTCGATCCTGGTCGAATAAGCACCCCGGTCGATCACCGCTTACATATAAGGGGGGCCTGAGTGTTCAGGTCCCCTTTTCCTTTGCCAAACAGCCCGCCTCGAGCCGGGCAACAGTTCAGACGCTGATTTGCTCCGGTGGGTTGTCAAGCAGTGCGCGCAGCCGCAGCATTGCCTCCTCAAACCGTTTGGGCGTGACGTGGCCGTTCACCGCGATCCGCACCGCATTGGGCGCGCGGCCGTCGCGCAGGGCGAATTCATCAGCCGAGCGGATCTGAACCCCCTGCGCCTCTGCCGCGCGGGTGAACGCGGCCGAACGCCAGCCCGATGGCAGCCTTAACCACAGGAAGGGCACGCTATCCGACCAGACAAGTTCAAAACTGCCCAGAGCGTTGACGGCAATGCGGACATATTTGGCCATCTCTTTGCGGACATCGCGCACCAGCTGCGGCGTGCGGGGGTCGGACAGCAGGATACGGGTCAGCTCCGCCAGTGGCTGTGCGATTCCGAAATAACTGTATTCCGCCGTGCGCCGCAGATCGGCGCCACGCCCCTTGGGGGCGAGTGCGAACCCCACGCGCAGCGCCGGTGTTATCGTCTTGGAAAATGAGGTGACATGCCAACCCAGCTCAGGAGCAAGCACGCGGTAGCTTGGCGCACGCGCCTCCCCCATCCGGTAGCAGTCATCTTCTATGATCTGGACCTCGTGGCGCCGGGCGATCTCGACAATCTCCTTGCGACGCTCCAGCGGCGTATAAAGCCCGGTCGGATTATGCACCTCCGGACTGGTGCATAGAACGGTGGCGCCTGTCTTGCGAATGGCGAGTTCCAGTGAATCCGGCAGGATGCCCTTGTCATCCATCGCCACCCCCACAACGCGGGCGCGTGCCAGCTCTGCGGCGCGCCGAAACCCAGCATATGAGAGATCTTCGACCAGAATCGTCGGCTGCGGCCCCTCAAGCACGGTTTGCAGCACCGTCAGGATGCCGTTCTGCCCGCCGTGGGTCAGCACGACGTCATTCTGATGCACATTGCCCAGCAGCTCATCAGAGAGCCAATCGGCAACCACCTCGCGTACCGGTTCATAGGCATCGCGTGTGGGGTAGTTCAGGAATTGCAGCGGATCGCCCTGGGACACTTTCACCATCGCCTCGCGCAATGCCGCAACCTGACCAACATCCGCGAGGCGGGGACTGAACAGGCTGACGTGGCCGGGATTACTGGCCTCCAGCAGATGCAGCTGCCGCGACCAGACATCATCCAGCACTTTGGTTTCCGGTTCCGCCACAAAAGTCCCGCGCCCGACCTCCGCCTGCAACAGCCCGTCATCGGTCAGGAGCGAATAGGCCCGCGCCACCGTGCCGGGGGTGATCTTCAGCTGATAGGCCAGCTCCCGCACCGGCGGCAGCTTTGTACCGATACAAAGTGTGCCATCTTCAACCGCCGCGCGGATGGTATCAGCCACCCGTTGATATTTCGGCCCGGATCGCCCGGAAAGATCAGCCGGCAGCTCGTTTGGCCAAATTGTACCCATTACAATCCTTTCTTGGACAAGACGTCGCGCAAATTGTACCCATTGATTGTGATATAAACACAGGATTGTATCAATACAATAGGAAACTGCCATGACACAGAACGCAACACCCTCTTCGCCCGACATGATCTATCTTTCCAGCCGCCCCACCCTGCCGGTGCTGGCTGAGATCGCGGTCTCCTTTGCGGTTCTGGTCACCAAATGGACCGTGCGTCAGCGCACGCGACAGGCATTGCGTCAACTGCCGCCGGAACTGCTCAAAGATGTTGGGCTGACCCGCGAGGACGCCGAGTATCAAGGGACTCTTCCGTTCTGGCGCCCATGATCCCCGGGCAACGGAACCACCTGATGACCGGGGCTTGCCCCGGTCTTTTTTATGGCACGATGGTGTTCATTTTACAAAAAACCCCTTGATCGAATCCCGCCCCCACAATAGATGCCCCCTCACTTTCGGTACCGATCCCAACCCCGGACTCTTATCCGGGGGGGCGCTAAGGGCCGGCTGGATTGTCATCTACTGGAACGAAGGGGAGTGTCATGACGGACGCCAACCTCTTCCAACTGGGGATCGGTCTGGAGACAGGCGCCCAAGAGGAAGATACCGCCCGCAGTGCAACCACTGCGATCGTAAACTCACTTGTGGATTCGGATCGCGAAGACCATTTCATCCGTCGGGATGGAAAGGTATTTGCCGGAACCCATCTCATTATCGAGGTCATGAACGGCAGCGGTCTGGATTGCGAAACCCGCATTCAGAACGCCTTCCGCAAATGTGTCGAGGTCTGCGGCGCGACGCTGCTGCACATCCATACGCATAAATTCTCGCCGCAAGGCGTCTCCGGCGTGGCCGTTCTGGCCGAAAGCCATATCTCCGTCCACACCTGGCCCGAGATCGGCTATGGCGCCTTTGACGTCTTCATGTGCGGCGATGCCGAGCCCTGGAAAGCGGTTGACGTGCTGAAAGAAGCCTTCGACACGCCGACGGTTGCGGTGCGTGAACTGCTGCGCGGCGAGGAGTTCCTGGCAAAGGGCATCCTGACCAAGGAAGTGGCGGCATGAGTGATCACACCTGGATCACCGAAGGCCTGCACGCCCATTACGCCCAGCGTTTGCGCGTCGATGAGATGCTCTATGACAGCAATACCGAGCACCAGCGTCTGAAGGTGTTTCAGAACGGCCAGTTTGGCCGCGTTCTGACGCTGGACGACGTGGTGCAGACCACCGAAGGCGATAACTTCATCTACCACGAGATGCTGACCCACGTGCCGATTCTGGCCCATGGCAATGCAAAACGGGTGCTGATCATCGGTGGCGGCGATGGCGGCATGGCGCGCGAAGCGCTGCGCCACGCATCGGTCGAGCATGTCACCATGGTTGAAATCGACGGCGGTGTGGTGGAATTCTCCAAAGAATACCTGCCGATGCTGAGCGATGGCGCCTTTGATGATGCCCGCCTCAATCTGGTGATCAACGATGGTGCGCTCTTCATGAAAGAGAACACCGAGAAATTCGATGTGATCATCGTCGATTCAACCGACCCGATCGGCCCCGGCGAGGTGCTGTTCACCGATACTTTCTATGGCCACGCAGCCCGTTCGCTGACTGAGGATGGCATCATCGTGACGCAGAATGGCGTGCCCTTCATGCAGGGCGATGAGCTGACCGGCACCCTGCGGGCGTTTCAGGCGCTGTTTGCGGATGCCTCCTGCTATCTGGCGACCGTGCCGACCTATGCGGGTGGCCCGATGGCGTTCGGCTGGGGCAGCCATTCGGACAAGGCGCGCAGCGTGAGCCTTGCGGATCTGGAGGCACGTTTTGCCGCCGCGGGGATCGACACCGGCTATTACAACCCGGAGGTTCACAAGGCCGCATTCGCCTTGCCGAACTATGTGAAGAAGCTGTTCCCGTAAGGGGCAGGCATCTGGGGGCTTCGGCCCCCTTTTTCGTTGCTCTCCTGGCAAAAAATCACGTCGCACGGACACCGGACCTTTGGGCCGTGGCGGCCTGCCCGTCGCCTTGCGCTCCAAATCCCCCTTGGCGTGACTGCCGCTTCTTGCTAGGCGCGGCGGGAGCGAAACAAAATCTGGCAGGCCCCATGCAGCGCGACCCTATCCTAGTTGTTGACCGCGACACCGGAGACACCTTTGAAGAGGTCGTTCTGGGTGAAAAATGGATCCGCTGGGCCTATCAGAACGCCAGCGCAAAACCGGTGGAAAAACTGTTGTTCCGCTCCGCCCTGATCAGCCGCCTGATGGGAGCATGGTTTGATTCGTCCCTCTCCAGAGGGAAGATCCAGACCGTGGTCGACGATCTTGCCGTCGACATGAGCGAGGCGACGGAACCGACGGAAAACTATGCAACTTTCAACGCCTTCTTTGCCCGCCACCTGAGGCCGGAGGCACGCCCCTACAGCGACGATCCCAGCGAAATCGTCAGCCCCGCCGATGGTCGGGTGCTGGTCTTTCCCGAGCTGGCGGAGGATGTCTTTGTCCCCGTAAAGGGGCATCCGATGTCGGTGCGGACGATGCTGCCCGGAATTGCGGATCGGTTTATCGGGGGCGCGCTGGCCATCGTCCGGCTCTGCCCTGCGGATTACCACCGCTACCACTTCCCCGCCGCCGGTCGCATTGCCGCCGCGCAGGATATTCCGGGCGCACTGCATTCGGTGAACCCCATCGCGCTTGGCGCAGGTCCGGATGTCTTTGGCGAGAACAAACGCAGCTGGACCCTGATCGACACAGACACCATTGGCAGCTACGCCTTTGTCGAAGTGGGCGCCTTTGGCGTTGGCTCCATCGTCAACACCCGCACCTCGGGCGCGGTGCAGAAGATGGACGAAAAGGGCTATTTCAAATTCGGCGGTTCCACCGTTGTGGTGGTGTTTGAACCGGGCCGCGTGCAGTTCAGTGACGATCTGGTCACCAATAGCGCCAGGGGGCGCGAAACCCTGGTGAAAGTTGGCCAGCCGCTGGCCACTGCGCGCTAGGTCCTACCGGTCTGGCGGGATGGCATAGGTCATGGTGGAGCGGGCCACCGGACGCGGATCCCCTTCGGAGAATAACAGCACATCGCCCACCGCCAGCTGACGTCCCAGTTTCAGCAGCTTGCCTTCGGCAATCAGGGGCGTGCCGCCTGCCGGTTTGCGCATGAAGTCGAACGAGGCATTGGTGGTCACCGCCAGCGCCTTGCGCCCCAGCCGCGACAGAACCAGCGCATAGATGGTGACATCGGCCAGACCAAACATCGACGGTCCTGAAACGGTCCCACCGGGGCGCAGGTGACGCTCATCCACCAGAAGCCGCATCGTGATCCCGTCCTCATCCAGCCGGTCAATCACAAAATCATTGGCCACCTCTGCAAACACCTCATGCAGATAAGCTCCCAACCCTGCGGCATCAAACGCCAAGCCCATGCTGTCTCTCTCCCTCACTGTTGCCGGTTCCCTGCGAGCCGATGTCGCATGGGGTGGCGGCGCAATACCGGTTCCCCCCTAAGTGCAACATGTTCTAACGTTGGCCTTAATCCGGGGAGGGACACAAGATGACAATTTTGGAACGTCACGACAGCAACGGCATCGCCACGCTCCATCTCAACGCGCCCGAGCGGCTGAATGCGCTGTCGGACGGGATGCTGGCCGCACTTCAGGGGCAGATCGACAGCCTGCGCGACGACGACGAAACCCGCGTCGTCATCCTCGCCGGACGGGGCAAGGCGTTCTGCGCGGGCCATGATCTGCGTGAAATGACCGCCGGGCGGCAGGCCGAGGATGGCGGACAGGCCTATTTCGCCGACCTCTTTGCCCGCTGCACCGAGGTGATGCTGGGCCTGCAACAGATCCCGCAGCCGGTAATCGCACAAGTCCACGGTATTGCCACCGCAGCCGGCTGCCAGCTGGTGGCCTCCTGCGATATGGCCGTCGCCGCCGAGGGCACACGCTTTGGCGTCAATGGCGTCAATATCGGCCTGTTCTGCTCCACTCCCATGGTGGCGCTGACCCGGAATATCTCGCGCAAACATGCCTTTGAAATGCTGACCACCGGCGATTTCATTGACGCCACCCGCGCCGAGGAACTGGGGCTGATCAACCGCATCGCCGCAGCTGAGGATCTGACCGAGACCACAAATGCCCTCGCCCAAACCGTGGCAAGCAAACTCGGCGCCGCCGTCAAGATCGGCAAACGCGCGTTTTATGACCAGCTTCAGCTGCCCACGGCCGATGCCTATGCCCACACCGGCGCCGTCATGGTCGAAAACCTGATGCTGCGCGACACGGTCGAAGGTATTGATGCCTTTCTGGAAAAACGCGACCCGGACTGGAAAAATCGCTGATCTGCTCAAAAAATCTAAAAGACATCGAAAATTTTAGTCTTTGTTTACGATTGGTGATTTATTGTTTCCATGTCAGGTCTTTCAAACAAGGCAAGATCATGGCAAAGATTGGGCAGGGCTTGTGAGACATGGTCACGAACCCCAGCACAATTAGGGTCGCTGATGCGGACCGTCCCTCCACCGGGTCTCTCCCCCGGCCAGACAGTTCCCCAGCGACCCCAATACCCCTCCCGCTCAGACCAGTCGACATATCCACTGCTTGCGACAGGCTCGCTCGGCCCAAAAAGCACCAGTTTTTCGTGCCGATCTGCACAAGCCGCACCGCGCAATATTGCGTGACGGCCCCAGCTGCCCTATGTGGCGGGCATGACAAAAACATTGCATATCGTGGGCGGCGGCATGGCCGGCTCAGAGGCCGCATGGCAGGCCGCACATATGGGCGTAGAGGTGGTGATCCACGAAATGCGCCCAAAGGTGGAAACCTTTGCCCATCAGACCGGCAATCTGGGCGAGATGGTCTGCTCCAACTCTTTCCGCTCAGACGATGACGAGCAGAACGCCGTGGGCCTCCTGCATTGGGAGATGCGCGCAGCCAACGGGCTGATCATGTCCACCGCCGAACAACACCGCCTGCCCGCCGGCGGCGCACTGGCGGTGGACCGCGAGCCTTTTGCCGAAACCGTCACCGCGCGGCTGAAGGCGCTGCCGAATGTCACCGTTTCCTATGAGGAAATCACCGAGCTGCCCGCCGATGGCCACTGGATCTTTGCCACCGGCCCGCTGACTTCGCCTGAACTCGGCAAGGCCATTCAACGTGAGACCGGCGCCGAGGCGCTGGCCTTCTTCGACGCCATCGCCCCGATCATCTACGCCGACAGCATCGACATGTCGCAGGCCTGGATGCAGTCGCGCTACGACAAAGGTGAGACCGAAGAAGAGCGCACCGCCTATCTCAACTGTCCGATGGACAAGGATCAGTATGAAGCGTTCATCGACGCGCTGCTGGCCGCCGACAAGACCGAATTCCACGAGGGTGAGACCGCAGGCTATTTTGATGGCTGCCTGCCGATCGAGGTGATGGCCGAACGCGGCCGTGAAACCCTGCGCCATGGCCCGATGAAACCGGTGGGGCTGACCAACCCGCACCAGCCGGAGGTCAAGGCGCACGCGGTGGTCCAGCTGCGGCGCGACAATGCGCTGGGAACGCTGTTCAACATCGTCGGCTTCCAGACCAAGATGAAATACGGCGCCCAGACAGAAGTGCTGCGGATGATTCCGGGGCTGGAAAACGCCAGCTTTGCCCGCCTCGGCGGCATCCATCGCAACACATTCCTGAACTCCCCCACCCTGCTCGACGCGCAGATGCGGCTGAAATCAAAACCGCACCTGCGGTTTGCCGGCCAGATCACCGGGGTCGAAGGCTATGTGGAAAGCGCCGCCATGGGCCTGCTGGCCGGCCGTATGGCCGCTGCCGAAATCCTTGGTCAGGAGCTGCCAGAGGTGCCGCAGGACAGCGCCATGGGCGCCCTGATCCATCACATCACCGGCGGCGCTGAGGCCAAGACCTTCCAGCCGATGAATGTGAACTTCGGCCTGTTCCGCCCGGTCGATGGTCTCAAAGGCGGCCGCCGTGGCCGCAAGGACCGCTACAAGGCCTATACCGACCGGGCCAAAGCCGCGTGGCAGGACTGGCTTGGCAACTTTTCCTAGACGCTTCGGGCGGCGAAGGCATAAACTGTCGTCATGAGCAAAAAGTTCCTCGACAAATCCTATGACCTGGAAACACCGGAAGCGACCCTGGCGCATTACGACCAATGGGCCGCTTCCTACGATGCCGAAATCGCCGAGAACGGTTACGCGACGCCGGGACGGATTGCCTTGGCGCTGGCGAAATTCCAATCGGACATGAGCGAACCCGTTCTGGATTTTGGCTGCGGCACCGGCTTGTCAGGTCTGGCACTGCGCCTCCAGGGGTTTGATACCGTCGACGGGATGGAGCCCTCCGCCCGGATGCTGGAGCAGGCCCGTGCCAAAGACGCCTACCGCCAACTGACGCAGATCGACGCCGCCGACCGCCAGCCGATCCCCAAGGGCGCTTATCGTCTGATCACCGGCTGTGGCGTTCTGGGCACCGGTGCCGCTCCGCCTGCGGTCTTCGACAGCATCCTGCACGCCCTGCCGCGCGGCGGCCTCTTTGCCTTTTCCTACAATGATCACGCACTGGAGGATCCCGCCTATACCGGCAAGCTCAACGAATGGCTGGATTGTTCGGCGGCACGGCTGCTGTTTCGGGAACACGGTGACCACCTGCCCGGAATCAACCTGAAGTCCACCGTTTATGTGATTGAGAAAGCGTGACATTCGCAACCCGATTTGCGCCATCCCCAACCGGACCGCTGCACCTCGGCCACGCCTATTCGGCGCTTCTGGCACATGATATGGCGCGGGCAGCGGAGGGCATTTTCCTGCTGCGCATCGAAGATATCGACCAATCCCGCTCCCGGCCCAGCTGGGAGGCGCAGATCTATGACGACCTGCATTGGCTCGGCCTCCGCTGGCCGCAACCGGTGATGCGCCAGTCCGAACGGCTGCCACGCTATCGCGCCGCGCTGGATCAGCTTGCGGCAATGGGACTCACCTATCCCTGCCGCTGCAACCGCGCCGATATCGAGGCCGCCGCAGGCGCGCCGCAAGAAGGCGTACCGCAATTCGGCCCCGACGGGCGCATCTATCCGGGCAGCTGCCGCAGCCGCGCAATGGCCGACGCCGCACCGCAGGACGTGATACGGCTCAACATGGCAAAAGCGCTGGATGCGGCCAGCCTGCGCAGCTTCTCGGAAACCGGCCTATCCCATCAGGGCCGGCATCGGCTGAACCCCGATCAGCTGCTTACCGCGGTCGGCGATATTATCCTCGTCCGCCGCGGCATGGGCAGCGCCTACCACCTCTCCGTAGTGGTCGATGATGCCGATCAGCAGATCACCCATGTCGTGCGAGGAGAGGATCTGTTCGAGGCTACGCAGATCCACGTGCTGCTCCAGGCACTGCTCGGCCTGCCGACACCCATCTACCACCACCACGGGCTGATCCGCGACGATCAGGGCAAGCGACTTGCCAAGCGCGACGATGCCCGTGCCCTCGCCAAATACCGCGCCGAAGGCGTCAGCCCGTCGCAGATCCGCGCCATGGTCGGCTGCGCTGCGGTGCCCGAACAGACATCTTCTGGCTAGAAATATCCCCGCCGGAGGCACGGCCCGCACCGGGCCGTCCCCTCAGCCGGTTGCTGTCAGACAATCGGCGCCATCAGCTCGACCTCATCGCCATCGCGAAGGGCCGTATAAAAACAGCTGCGCCGGTTGGTGTGGCAGGCAGGCCCGGTCTGACGCACCACCGCCAGCAGGCAATCGCGATCGCAATCCACGCGCAGATCGACCAGTTCCTGCACATGTCCCGAGCTTTCGCCCTTGACCCAGAATGCCTGCCGCGACCGCGACCAATAGGTGACCCGGCCACTGTCCAGCGTCTGTCTCACCGCATCGGCATTCATCCAGGCCATCATCAGGACCTCGCCGCTGCCCTCCTGCTGCGCGATGCAGGGGATCAACCCGGCCTCATTGTACTTTAGGCTAAGAGGATCAAACGACATGGCAAAAACCTTTTGCATCTGGAGACTGGCTCCCTATGTATTGGGAACAGCACGTAAGGGAAAGCCCGAGGTATCCGATGTCCGGCGAGACTGATCTGATAAAACTCTACTCTGCACGGATCCTGGCCCTGGCCGCCGATATCCCGCATCTGGATCGTCTCGACGCCCCGGATGTTACGGTTAAAAAACGCTCGCCCCTGTGCGGCTCGACCGTGACCGTCGATCTTCGGATCGAGGATGGCGCGATTGTCGGATTTGGTCAGGACGTCAAAGCCTGTGCGCTTGGCCAGGCCTCGGCGGCGGTTGTCGGCGAGGTCATCCTGGGTCGCACCCTGCCCGAGGTTGAGCGTGCCCGCCAGCAGCTGAAGGCCATGCTGACCGAAGATGGCCCGGTTCCGGAGGCGCCGTTTGACGGGTTCGAAGTCCTGATCCCCGCCCGCGAGTTCAAGAACCGCCACGCCTCGATCATGCTGGCGCTCGATGCCACCTATGAGGCTATGCAGACCCATCAGGAACAGAGCTGCGCCTGATGGCCGCCTGCCGATCCAGCGTTACAAGTTCAACACGTTGGATCAGTCGCTCACGCCAATAAGGCAGATCCGCAGTCATGATCCAAGGCCGCCATCTCAGCCGCCGATTGATATGCCTGTCTCACCAGCGCCCGTGACGACAGCCAGAACAACCCCTCCAAAAGGGCCACATGAAAAAACCGCCGCACACCTGACAGGTGGCGGCGGCAGTATGCTCTCTCATGCGGGACCCGAACGGGGCCTGTTGACCTGAGGCAGGTCGACCAGACCGGCAGGCAAACCGGGCAGGCTTGGGACAGGCGGCCCCGTCCGGCATAAAGAGTGCGATCAGGAAATCTCAAAAACTCAAGGCTGGTCGCCCGGCGTCATCACAGCAGACCCGGCAGGTGCAACCCCGCGACCAGCATCACAACCAGTGCCGCCGCGCCAATGGCGTCTTGCAACAGTGTCGATTGGGCATTCTGAACAGTCGTCTTGATTTGGGTCATCATGGTGCATCCTCCTGTCTGTCTTGCGCTCGCTCTCTGGCGTGTTGTTGCCTATTTGTTCTCATATTCAAACGCAGCTGTAAAGAACTTTATGAGAACATTTGCGAACACGAGAGAACACGGCGCAAAAACGCAAAGCAGCGTCCCGATCATAAGGGCCGCCGCTCTTGAAGGTTTCAGCTCAGGAAGACGTGCTAACCGACAGAAATCAAACGGATCGCCTGATCCTGTTTCATCAGCCACAGAAGAACCCGCGCCGCCTGTCCGCGCGGGCTGGACAGATCGGGATCGCTGGCCAGCAGGGCCCGCGCGTCGCTTTGTGCAACAGCCATCAACCCGGCCTGACGGTCCAGATCGGCGATGCGGAATCGCGGCAGCCCCGATTGTGCGGTGCCGATGACATCGCCCGCACCGCGCATCTCAAGATCGGTTTCGGCAATGCGAAAACCATCCTCGGTCTCGCGCAGGATCTCCAACCGTTTCTGGCCGCCCTTGCTGAGCGGCGCCTGATAGAGCAGCAGACAGGTCGAAGCCGCATCCCCGCGCCCGACGCGGCCGCGCAGCTGGTGCAGCTGTGCAAGGCCGAATATCTCGGCCCGCTCGATCACCATGATCGACGCATTGGGCACATTGACTCCGACCTCGATCACCGTTGTGGCCACCAGAACCTTGGTCTCTCCAGCCTGAAAGGCAGCCATCGCCGCGTCTTTCTCCGCCGGGGGCATCTGTCCGTGAACCAGCCCGACCACGCCCTCTCCCAGCGTCGCCCGCAGATGTTTGAACCGCTCCTCGGCGGCGGTCAGATCCATCACCTCGGATTCCTCAACCAGCGGACAGACCCAGTAGCATTGCCGCCCGGCTTCGATGGCGCCGCGCAGATGGCTGACCACCTCCTGCATCCGCTCGGTGCTGATAACCGCAGTCTTGACCGGTTTGCGACCGGGCGGTTTTTCATCCAGTACCGAAACTTCCATATCGCCATATTGCGTCAGCGCCAGCGACCGCGGAATCGGTGTTGCGGTCATCACCAGCACATCCGCGCCTTTGCCCTTTTCCGCCAGCTCCATGCGCTGGCGCACGCCAAACCGATGCTGTTCGTCGACAATCGCCAACCGCAGATCCCGAAACACCACATCCGGCTGAAACACCGCATGGGTGCCGACCAGAATATGAATGTCCCCCCGCGCCAGCGCCGCGCATTTTGCGGCCCGCTCCCGGCCCTTGTCGCGGCCTGTCAGGAGTTCCAGAACCACGCCTGCGGTTTCCGCCAGCGGGCGCAGCGCCTCCAGATGCTGACGGGCCAGAATTTCGGTCGGCGCCATCATGACACCCTGCCCGCCTGCTTCAACTGCGACCAGCAAAGCCATGAAAGCAACAAGAGTTTTGCCAGCGCCGACATCGCCCTGCAACAGACGGTTCATCCGCGCGCCAGCCGCCATATCGGCGGTGATCTCCGCAATTGCGCGGGCCTGCGCATTGGTCGGCCGATAGGGCAAGGCCGCAAGCACCCGCGATTGCAACGCCCCGCTGGCCAGGCTGCTGCGCCCCGGCAACGTCCGATCCCGCAGCCGCGCCAGCGCCAGTGTCAGCTGATGGGCAAACAGCTCATCATAGGCAAGACGTGTCCGACCGGGTGCCTCTGCTGCCAGCGCATCCGGCCCATCGGGGTTATGCGCAGCGCGCAGCGCCTGCTGCCAGCTTGGCCAGGATTCCTTGGTGATCTGCGAGGGATCTGCCCATTCGGCCAGCTCCGGCAAGCGCGATAGCGCGCTTTGCGCCGCCTTGAACATGGTTTTCTGCGACACACCATGGGTCAGGTGATAGACCGGCTCAAAATCGGGGATCTCGGCAGCCTCTGCCAGCGGCAGCATATGGTCAGGGTGCACCATCTGCGCCATGCCATCAAACAGTTCCAGTTTGCCCGACACCACCCGGCGCGCCCCCTCCGGCAGCTGGGCCTCCAGATAGCGGCTGCGACCGTGGAAAAATACCAGCTGGAATTCCTCCTCGGCGTCGCTCACCTGGATCCGGTAGGCGCCCCCCTTGTTCCGCGCCGGCCGATGCGCGCCGATGGTCACCTCAACCGTTGCAACCGTGGGAAAATCAAGCCCGCGAATACTGTCGCGCCGCCGTCGATCCACCACCGAATAAGGCAGCGAAAACAACATGTCACGCGGCGTTTCTATATCAATCTGCGCAAAATGCTGCGCCGTCTTCGGGCCGATACCCTGAAGCGTTTCCAACCCGGCAAACAGCGGGAAGAGGATCTCTGGTCTGCCGCTCATGCGCCCGCAATCAGCTCCAGCCAGCCGTCTTCGTCGAGGATCCGCACGCCAAGATCGCGAGCCTTCTGCTCCTTTGACCCCGCACCGGGACCTGCGACCAGAATATCCGTCTTTTTCGACACCGAGCCGGCCACCTTCGCCCCCAGGGCTTCGGCGCGTGCCTTAGCTTCGGCGCGGGTCATTTTCTCCAGCGTCCCGGTAAAGACCACCGTCAGGCCGGTGACCGGGCTGTCGTTCTTCGGAGCTTCGGGCGGAATGATCGTCAGATGGCCGCGCAAGGCGTCGAAGGCCGCCCGCTCATCGCTATTGGCAAAAGCATCGGAAAGCGACAGACCCAGCGTTGCGCCAATGCCGTCGATCCCGATCAGATCCTCCCATGCCGCGGTGGCCCCCGCAGGCACGTTCAGCGCCGCAATGGCCCGGTCTCGCGCTTCCTTGATGCGGGCGCGACGGCCCTGCTGGGCTGCTGCAACCCGCTCGGCCTCCTCGGCCTCATCCGCTGCGCGCTGCGCCAGGGCGGCCGGGCGGGCCAGATCAACAGCCGCCGCCATCGCGTCCCAATCCGCATAATGCAGCGCCAGATCGCGCGCGCCGACCTCGCCCACGTGGCGAATGCCAAGACCAAAGATCAGCCGGGCCAGCGCGATGTTGCGCTTCTCGTCAATCGCGGCGAAGAGGTTGGCGGCAGAGGTCTCGCCCCAGCCATCGCGGTTTTTCAACTTGGCCAGATTCTGCGCATCCCGCGCCTGAAGGGTAAAGATATCGGCCGGCGTTTTGATCGCCAGACCCGCGTCACTGTAAAAGGCTTCGATCTGCTTGGCGCCCAAACCTTCGATATCGAAAGCCTTGCGCGAGACAAAATGCTTCAGCTTCTCAACCGCTTGTGCCGGACAGATCAAGCCGCCGGTACAGCGTCGCACCGCGTCGCCTTCCTCACGCACGGCCGGGCTGCCACATTCCGGGCAAACGGTCGGAAAGGCGAAGGCAACCGCGCGCTCGGGACGTTTGGACAGATCCACATCGGCAATCTTCGGGATCACATCCCCGGCGCGGTAGACCTGAACCCAGTCGCTGACCCGGATATCCTTGCCGTCGCGGATCTCTTCACCCTTGGAATCCAGCCCGGCGATATAATCCTCATTGTGCAGCGTCGCATTGGAGACAACAACGCCGCCCACCGTCACCGGCTGCAACCGCGCCACCGGGCTGAGTGCGCCGGTCCGTCCAACCTGAATGTCGATGCCCTCCAGCCGCGTCCAGGCCAGTTCAGCCGGAAATTTATGCGCAATCGCCCATCGCGGGGTGGTTGAGCGGAAGCCGAGACGGTCCTGCAAGGCCAGCGCATCCACTTTGTAAACCACGCCGTCGATATCGTAGCCAAGCGTCGCCCGCTGTTCCTCGATCAGGCGATAATGCGCAATCAGCTCGGTTGTGCCCTTGCAATATTTGGTCAACGGGTTGGTCTGAAAGCCCATGCCCTTCAGGCGTTCGAGCGCTGAAAACTGCGTATCGGCGAGCGGCTCCGACAGCTCGCCCCAGCTGTAGGCAAAAAAGCGCAGCGGCCGCGACCGGGTGATTTCAGCGTTCAGCTGCCGCAGGGATCCCGCCGCCGCATTCCGCGGATTGGCGAAGGTTTTGCCACCCTGTGCGGCGTGCCGATCATTCAGCGCCGTAAAATCCGCATGGCTCATGTAGACCTCGCCGCGCACCTCAAGCACCGCCGGAGCATCGTCGATCCGCTGCGGAATATCGGCAATGGTCAGGGCGTTTTCGGTGACATTCTCCCCCACCGCCCCGTCGCCACGGGTGGCCGCATGGATCAGCCTGCCCGCTTCATAGCGCAGCGACAGCGACAGCCCGTCGATCTTCGGCTCCGCCGTATAGGCCAGCGGGTCCTCGGCGCCGAGGCCAAGATATTTGCGCAGACCTTTGTCGAAATCGCGCACGTCCTCGTCGTCAAAGGCGTTGCCCAGCGACATCATCCGCTGTGCATGGGTGATCTTGCCAAAGCCGGAGGCTATTGGCGCACCAACCGTCTCCAGCTCGGTTGCGATCTCAGCCAGATCGGGAAATTGCTCCGCCAGCGCGCGGTAGCGGCGTTTCTTAGCGTCATATTCCGCATCGCTGATCTCGGGATCGTCGGCCTGATGATAGGCAAGATCGGCGGCGCGCAACTGCTCCTGCAACGCCATAAATTCGCGGCGCGCCTGATCCTTGGTCAAACCGTTCAAATCGCTGTTGCCTGACTGTGTCACGTCTGTCGCCTCGCTTTATCTTAGCTAGGTGATAGGACGGTGACGCCATCGCGTCCAGCCACAGCGCAGGTGACAGACGTGAAAAATCCCGCCGTAGCGGGATCGTTCGGGAACCGGGTGAGATGAAGGTCGCGCCGGATCAGGCGCCAACAGCCATCCGGTGACCCCCAGTCAGCTGATCGTCCTGCGGATCACGCAGTACATAGCCGCGGCCCCAGACTGTTTCGATGTAGTTATCGCCACCTGTCGCCGTGCTCAGCTTCTTGCGCAGCTTGCAGATAAAGACGTCAATAATCTTCAGCTCGGGCTCATCCATGCCGCCATAGAGATGGTTCAGGAACATCTCCTTGGTCAATGTGGTGCCCTTGCGCAGGCTCAGCAGCTCCAGCATCTGGTATTCCTTGCCGGTGAGATGCACGGCCTTGCCTGCAACTTCCACCGTCTTGGCATCCAGATTGACCGAAATCTTGCCGGTGTTGATAATCGACTGCGAATGCCCCTTGGAGCGGCGGATGATGGCGTGAATACGGGCCACCAGTTCCTCGCGATGGAAGGGTTTGGTCAAATAATCATCGGCGCCAAAGCCAAAGCCCTTGATCTTGTTTTCGGTGTCATCTGCACCGGACAGGATCAGAATGGGCGTCTCGATACGGGCCATGCGCAGCTGCCGCAGCACCTCGTGGCCGTTCATATCGGGTAGGTTAAGATCCAGCAGGATCAGATCGTAATCATAGAGTTTAGCAAGATCGATCCCCTCTTCGCCGAGATCGGTCGAATAAACGTTGAGGTTGGCATGAGTCAGCATCAACTCAATGCTCTTCGCCGTTGTTGGATCATCCTCAACAAGAAGAATGCGCATATTATTTTCTCCGCCTGTACACTGTTTCCCTCAGGTCGAATTAACCTTGGTGGAAAAAAGTTAATGGCCCGTTACCATGATGGTTAATTTGCGCGTTCACCTCAAGTCTGAATGATTTTTTTGCGTCAGGATTTACGATAGTCTTTGAGACGGGTGGCTTTCAGGGCGTCCTCGCCAAAGTCCGCAACAGCGGAAACCCAGCTGCGAAACTCCTCTTCGGAGAGGCTGTATCTGCGCAATGCCTCGCTTTGCGGGATCAAGCCGTAGAGGACTCCGCGCACAACCGCCGCCTTGCGTGAGGCCACCCAGCGCCGCGTGGTCTTTGGCGGCAGATCCGCGCGCGTCATCACCGTGCCATCCGGCAGGGTCACAGCGCGCGGGCCATCGACTTTCTTCAAGAACATCTTTTCTTCCTTCGTGTGGAGCATAGAAATTGGTCCGTCCCCACATTTCGCGCAAACGCCTTAAGGAGGGGTGAACCTGCCCCCTTGAGGATCATTAGGATTTTCCTATATTCTGCGGTGTCTTTCCCACATATCCGAGGAGTCGCCTGATGGCGCAGGATGCCAATCCCCAACTGAATTCGCTTGGCTTTGCCAAACCACCGTCGGAGACGCGGGTGGTTGTCGCCATGTCGGGTGGCGTCGACAGCTCTGTTGTTGCTGCACATTTGGCCGATGAAGGCTATGATGTTGTGGGCGTGACGCTACAGCTCTACGACCATGGTGCGGCGCTTGCAAAGAAAGGCGCCTGCTGTGCGGGGATCGATATCCATGATGCGCGCCGAGTCGCCGAGGAGCGCGGCTTTCCGCATTACGTGCTGGATTATGAGAACATTTTTAAGGATGCGGTGATCGATGAGTTCGCCGACAGCTATCTGGCTGGCGCAACCCCGGTACCCTGTATCCGCTGCAACGAACGGGTCAAGTTCAAGGATCTGCTGGAAACCGCCCGCGATCTGGAAGCCGACTGCATGGCCACCGGCCACTATATCCAGCGCAAGGATGGGCCAAACGGGCCCGAGCTGCATTCGGCCGAGGATGCCAACCGCGACCAGAGCTATTTCCTGTTCTCCACCACCCCCGAGCAGCTGGACTATCTGCGATTCCCGCTGGGACATCTGCCGTCAAAGGACGCCACCCGCGAGATGGCGGCGCAATATGGTCTGGCGGTGGCCGATAAACCCGACAGCCAGGACATCTGCTTTGTTCCCAATGGTGATTATGCCAGCGTGATCGAGAAACTGCGCCCCGGCGCGGCGGAGCCGGGGGACATCGTTCATGCCGATAGCCGGGTGCTCGGCCGTCACAACGGCGTCATCCACTACACCATCGGCCAGCGTCGCGGCCTCGGCATCGGCGGGCTGAGCGAACCGCTTTATGTGGTGAAACTGGATGTGGACAAGAAACAGGTCGTCGTTGGGCCCAAGGACTTGCTGGCCACCCGCACCATCCCGGTGCGGGAAATCAACTGGCTCGGCGATGAGCCTTTCACCAGCCGCGACGAATGGCATCTGAAGGTCAAGGTCCGCTCAACCCGGCCCCCGCGCGATGCGGTGATCCGTCCGATCTCGGAGACCGAAGCCGAGGTCGAACTGCTGACCCCGGAAGAGGGTATTTCTCCCGGACAGGCCTGCGTGTTCTATGCTGAGGAGGGCAGCCGTATCTTTGGCGGCGGCTGGATCTGGCGCGGCTACTGACACGGCCAGTAACACGGCGCGTCTGTCAGGGAAGGCGCAGCCTCCGCGCGGGACGCGGCTTGTCCTTGACAGGCCCTCCCCAAATCCAAAATCGAGATAGCGCCTGAGGGCAGACCTGCCCTTAGGCGCATCTCAGCAAAATATAATCCACCACAACACCACGCCCAACCGCACATGCTCAGTTACCCGCATTGCGGCGCGCACCGCGCGGGTGCATAGCGCCCGCGCTACGAGAGGCCACCTGCCGGAGGCTCTGCATCCGGCAGGCTTCAGGAGACGGCGGAGGCCTGCGCAGACAGACGATCCAACACTGCGCGGGCCGCGCGCAGACCGGGGTCTTCGCCCCCCTCGCCCAGCCGCTCCATCGTGATTGCCATGGCAGAGGATTGCGCGGTAGGCGCCGCCTTGACCTTGATCAGCGCCTTGGCGATAGCCTCCGGCGTACACTCAGGGCCGAGGCATTCCGGCACCACGCGTGTATCGCTGACCAGATTGACCAGCGTGACGGTGTCAATCAACGCCATGCGCCGCATGATATGCCAGGTGAGCCACTGAAACTTATAGGCAATCACCATTGGGGTGCGCGCCGCCGCCAGCTCCAGCGAGACCGTACCAGAAGCCGCAAGCGCCAGATCCGCCGCCGCAAAAGCCGCGCGTTTATGCGCCTTGGCCACCTCACCGTCCAGCGTATTGGGGTCGATCACCACCGCGGTATCCGACCATTCCGCAAGATGGCTGCGCACCAGATCGGCAACCGGAGCTGCGGCCGGCACCACGATCCGGTATTCGGGATGGCTGTCCTGAAACTGTTTCAGGGCCGCACCGAATACCGGCGCCAGACGTGTCACCTCAGAGCGCCGCGATCCCGGCAGCGCCAGAATGCAGGGCGCCTCCTCCAGCTGGTACTGGCTGCGAAAGGCGGCAATCTCCTCCGCCGTGGCCTGTGGCTCCCCCACAACGGGGTGGCCAACGAAATCGCACTCCATGCCAGCCGCTTCCATATAGGGCGGCTCAAACGGCAGCAGCGCCAGCACATGATCGATGACCCGGGCCATTTTTTCGGCCCGCTTGGGGCGCCAGGCCCAGACCGATGGCGCCACATAATGTACCGTGCGAATACTGCTGGCTTCTTTCACCAATGCGGCGACCCGTAGGGAGAAATCCGGGCTGTCGATGGTGATCATCACATCCGGCTTCATGTCCAGAACCGCCTCTGCGGTTTCGCGAATGCGGCGCTTCAGCTGACGGTATTTCGGCAGCACCTCGGCCAGCCCCATGACCGACAGCTCCGACATATCGAAGCGCGACTTTAGGCCCTGTTCAGCCATCAGCGCGCCGCCAACCCCCTCAAAGATGATATCCGGGCGCAGCTGCCGCAGACCTGCCATCAGCGCACCGCCAAGGCGGTCCCCAGAAGGCTCGCCTGCGAGGATGAACACCCGTAGGCTCATGCGCTGCGCAGCCAGAGAAACAGCCCGAGCCGATTGCAGGTGGCCACCACCTCATCCTGATCAAGCACGATAACACCGCCTGCCTCCAGCACGATCCCCGACAGCCCAGCCTTGGCCGCCAGCTCAACCGTCTGCACGCCGATCGTGGGCAGATCCGCGCGGCGGTCCTGTCCGGGTTTGGGCGCCTTGAACAGCAGACCTCCGGTGCCGTCAGGCCGGTTCTGCAACGCCGTCAGCATCCAGTCGGTGCCAAAGAGGTTCTCGACCGCAATCGCCTGTCCGCGCCGCACCGCGCAGGACTGGCCGACATCGGCGCGGCACATGGCCTCGACAACCTCTGCGCCGCGTTCTGCATCGCGCCGGTCCAATTCGCCGGGCTGCACCTCGGTCGGGATGCCCTCGGCCATCACCAGATCCGGTGCCACCTCATGGGCGGCGCGCACGCACATGCCCGCCTGCTCAAAAAGGCCGATGATGGCGCGCAACGCCCCGTCGTCACCTGCGGCAATCGCCCCCTGCAGAATCGGAACCAGCGGCATGGTCTCGGCATCAATCTGCGATGGATCAATGGCCGGGCGGCGCACTGCGCCCGCCAGGCAGATCTCGCGCACGCCGCTGGCCGACAGGCGCGTGATAAAGCTGCCGAGCTGTTCCAGGCGAAAGGTCAGCTCCGGCTCAATGTGATCGGGCTCGGAGCCGCGCATGGCACAGACCAGTGGCCGGTCGGACAGGCGCGCGGCCAGTTCGGCAGGCAGTGCGCCCTGCCCTGCAATCAATGCCAGCATGGTCTCAGCCTCCCGGCGTCAGGAAAGAGCGGTCACTCTCGCCGGTAATGAAATCAACGATTTCCTGCACGTATTCGCTGTCGCTCTCTGCGCCAAGACGGCGCGCGCGCTCCTGAAACGTGCCCTCGCCCTGGGCCAGCATCTGAAAGGCCGCCCGCAGCGCGGTGATATCCGCACGCTGCACGCCCCGGCGTTTCAGGCCGACAAGGTTCAGCCCGTCCAGCTCACCGCGCGGCGCCTGCACCAGCCCGTAGGGAATCACATCATTGGTCACCATGGTGACCGCGCCGACAATGGCGCCGTGACCGATGCGCACCCATTGGTGAATGCCGGACAGGCCGCCGATGATGACGTCATCTTCCAGCACGCAGTGGCCCGCAACCGCAGCGGAATTCACCACGATCACACGATCTCCGATCTGCGCATCATGGGCGATGTGGCAGCCGGCCATAAACAAGCCGTCATCACCGATCCGCGTGATCCCGCCGCCGCCTTCGGTGCCGGCATTCACCGTCACATGCTCTCGGATGCGGTTGCGCTTGCCGATCACGGTCTTGCAGCGCTCGCCCTTGAACTTCAGATCCTGCGGAATCTCGCCCAGCACGGCAAAGGAGAACACCGTGGTATCCTCTCCGATCTCGGTATCTCCGGTGACGACCACATGGGATTTCAGCTCAACCCGGTCGCCGAGCACGACCTCAGGGCCAATCAGGCAGAACGGGCCAATGACGCAATCGGCGCCAATCTTCGCCCCTTCTTCGACCACCGCGCTGGGATGGATCCGGGTCATCTGTGTCAATCCTTCTGCACGTCGATCATGGCCGAGAACTCGGCTTCCGCCGCAGTCTCACCATTGACGGTTGCAACACCCTTGAACTTGAAGATCTTGCCACCGGGCTTGCCACGTGTGGTCTCCACCCGCATCTCCAGCACATCGCCGGGGATCACCTTGCGGCGGAATTTGCATTTGTCGATGTTCATGAAATAGATCAGCAGCTCGGTGTCGATCATATCCATGCCTACGCCCAGCATCACGCCCGCAGTCTGTGCCATCGCCTCGACGATGGTGACGCCCGGCATAATCGGCGTGCCCGGGAAATGGCCCTGGAAATGCGGCTCGTTCATGGTGACGTTCTTGATCCCGCAGGCCGAGGAATAGCCGTCGATCTCGACCACCTTGTCGACCAACAGAAACGGATAGCGATGCGGCAGGATCCGCTGGATCAGGTGAATGTCGGCGCTTTTCAGCTCGGTTGTCATTGCGGTTTCCCCGTTTTCTGAATGTTAGGTATGTCCTAGCAACTGCCCACAGCTTCGGCAAGCGGCAGACCCGGCGATGGCTGCACGGTCGGCGCCCTGCCTCCGCCTGAGGCAATCGCCAGCCGGGCGCGGTAAGCCTATTCGCCGGTGGCCTCGGGCAGGCTCTCACGCCCGTCGCCGAGCACTTCGTTCACCCGCGCGATCGCCAGATCGGTGACATCCGCGGCATCTGCGCTCAGAAACACGCTGGCGTGTTCCAGAATGGCTCCAGCCCCGGCTTCCAGCATGATCTGTTGCAGCACAGGTAGCGAAGCGGTGAAGAAATCACGCCGCGCATCTTCGCCGATCTGGTTGATATCGCGCAGTTTCTGATCCTGTTGACGACGGGTTTCCTGCACCTTTTTGTCAAAAGCATCGGCCAGCGCGCGAAACGCCGCAGGATCCATGCTGCTGCGACGCTCGGTCAGCTCAAGTTCCTCTGCACGCAGCTCCGCCTCGATCCGGCGGTTTTCGGCCGTCAGGACCGCACCCTCGGCATCCAGTTCCTGGGAAACACGCTGACCAAAGGCGCTCTCGGCATAGAGCCGCTCGGACTGGATGGTCAGCAGCCCGGTCTGCGGTGCGCCCAGCTGCAATGTCTCGCCAAAGGCAAAGCCCGCCCCCGGCAATGCCGTCTCCTGCGCCATCGCAGGCAGCACCAGCAGCGGCAGCATCGCAAGCCCGCGCACAAAAGGCGCCAGCATCTCAGCCAGCGCCCCCGTGTGCCGTGTGTCCACAGCTCGTGTCATTGCGATCAGAACCGCGCCTGCAACGTCAGGTCAAAGCTCTGCTCCTGGTCGAAGTCTTCTTTCTTCAGCGCCTTGGAGAAATTGAACCGCAAAGGGCCAAATCCGGTTGTCCACAACAGCGAGAAGCCGACCACATGA
Source organism: Phaeobacter sp. JH20_34 (assembly GCF_048056095.1). NCBI lineage: Bacteria > Pseudomonadati > Pseudomonadota > Alphaproteobacteria > Rhodobacterales > Roseobacteraceae > Phaeobacter > Phaeobacter sp. JH20_34. The sequence goes on from NZ_JAYMWT010000004.1 coordinate 1,023,444, forward strand.
CGGTACGACCCGCCGCGCCCGACAATATTGCCGCCCGCCGCGCCGGTATCGGCATTGTTCAGACCCCAGAGGTTGCCCACATCATAGAACAGACCGCCTCGCAGGCCGATCTCTTCCGGCAGGCCCAGCGGGAATTCCGCATCAAAGCGGGCCGCCGCGTAATAGTTGCCGCCGAGGAAGTCGTTATAGGTCCCGCCTGCGCCATTGGGCGACTGGTCCCGTGGACCGATACCACCCGGTTCAAAACCACGCAGGATATTGGGCGACAGGACAAACCGGTCAATGGAGCGGCTGAAGCCATCCCCCTGCCAGGCAAAGGCGCCTGCCTCGATCGTTGCCCGCAATGTAACCTCTTCGTTGAAGACACGACGCTGGGCGATGATCTTTGCGGTGGTGCGCAGATATTCAGAATCCCCGCCAAGCCCGGCATAATCGGCCCCAACCTGGAACAGATAGCCCGAATTCGGATCCAGTCCGTTCAGGCGGCTGTCAACAGTATAGGTAAAGCCGATGGAACTGGCGTTGATCGCACCCTGGTTGATCTCGCTACGAACCACAGGACCGGCCAGCGGGATCCCGGCGGAATCATCACCACGGGTGATCATCTCATCCTCATCCCAGGTGTACCGGATCTGAAGGCTGCTGTTTTCCGAGGTTTGGAAGGTCAGCGCGGGCGAGAAGAACGCACGTTTGGTGTCGTAAAGCGCAAAGCTGGAATCCGTCTCAGACAGACCCAGATCCAGATCGAGACGCAGGTCGCGCCCCAGAAGATAGGGCTCGGTGAAGCCAAGCGTGTATTCCTCGGCGTCCTGAGCAGTCGAGATGTTGAACGACAGGCGCTGCCCCCGACCAAGGAAGTTATTCTCCGACAGGCCGATGCTGAGACCGAAGCCATCGTTGACCGAGTAGGCACCACCAAGGCTCAGTGCACCCGTTGGCTTTTCCTCGACGTCCACATCGACAACCACCTCACCGGCGCTGCTGCCTTCGCGCACGTCCACCTCGGCGGTTTCAAAGAACCCCAGCGCACGGATGCGTTCAGCGCTTTCGCGGATTTCGCGCGGATTGAACGGGTCGCCCTCGACGGTGCGGAACTGCTGACGGATCACCCGGTCCAGCGTGGTTGTGTTGCCTTCGATGTCGATCCGCTCAACAAACACGCGCGGACCACGGGTCAGCACAAAATCCACATCCAGCGTCAACTCGCGATCATTGCGGCTGATCCGCGGCTCGGCCCGCAGGAAATCAATCCCCTTGCGGATCGCATATGTTTCCAGGCGCCGGATGGCATTTTCCACCACGCTCGGCGAATAGGTTACCCCGGGGCGGACCCTCAGAACCTTGCGGAACTCATCGGCGTCAGCTTCCGACATCTCGCTGGTGACCGAGATTTCGCCAAACTCGAACTTCTGGCCCTCGCTGATATCCACCACCAGGAAGGCGGCGTCGCGTTCTTCGGTCACCTCGGCATTAGTGCTGTTGATACGCACGTCAACATAGCCGCGCGACAGGTAGAAATCGCGCAGCACCTGCTTGTCGAATTCCAGACGGTCCTCGATCAGCGTATCGGCGCGGATGAAGGTGCGCAGCAGACCGGCCTGTTTGGTCTCCAGCACGCGGCGCAGACGACGGTCGGAATAGACGCGGTTGCCGATGAAGGACACGCGCTCGACCTCGATGGTGTCACCTTCGGAGATTTCGAACACCAGATCGACACGGTTGTCGCTGCGCCGGATGATGCGCGGTGTCACGGTTGTGGCCAGACGTCCCTGTGCACCATAGGCTTCGGCCAGATTGGAGGCATCACGCTCGGCGACCGTGGGGTTGAATACCCGGCGCGGCGCCGATTCGATCAGCTCGGCCATGGCATCGTCCTTGATGCGGCGATTGCCTTCAAAGCTGATCTTGTTGATGGTCGGAAATTCGGTGACCTTGATCACCAGCGTATTGCCCTGCGGAACAATCTCGACGCTTTCGAATACGCCGCTGTCCAGAATGCGCTGATAGGCATCGTTGAGCTGCCCGGCGCTCACCGATTTGCCCCGCTCAATGCCGGTATAGGCCACAATTGTTGAGGTCTGGATGCGTTGATTGCCCTCGACCTGAACGTTTGTGAAACTATAGCTCTGCGCCACTGCGAACTCTGGCGTCAGGACAAATCCCAAGGCAACAGCCAGCGCTACAGCAGATGCGTTTCTATACAAAATATGGGCACCTAATTTGCGCCCCCCACAGGATCTACCTGTGTGCTTCCCCCGAACCATCAGTCAAAACCCGATTTTTTTACAGCTTAATCCGTGCGTATCGGGTTTATCAGCGCTTGTCAAAAACAACAAAAAGGCGCGCGGGAGGACCCCACGCGCCAGATTGCTTGCAACAGGTTGAAAACTCAGAGACTGCCGATCCAGGCCCCAGCCACCAGCGCTCCCAAAATCGTCGCCACAGACATGGCGCGGTCCCAGTTCAGGCGCATAAAAAGACCCAATCCCGTATTGGTAATATGCAGGCTGCTCATGGCGTCCACTCTCCCGTTTATCTAAAAAAAGATCCCACATCCGCCACAACCGCGCCGCGATCTGCGGCACCGCTGCCCACCGGCGGCTTACCAAAGGATTAACAGGGGAATGTGGCGACAGTTTGGCGCGCCCTGCTGCTGCGGGATCTGCCGACCAGCCGGATCGTGGCCGGTCGGCAAGAAAGCGCCTAGCAGAAGATATCGTTGAAAAGCGCAAACATCATCAGGCTGAGGATGGCGGAGATGCCAACCGCCATCAGTACCCGCATCACCGCATCATTCGGCGGTTTACCGGTCACCGCCTCATAGGCGTAGAACATCAGATGCCCGCCATCCAGCGCCGGGATCGGGAACAGGTTCAGCAGGCCAACGGCAGTGGAGAGCACGGCGATAAACCGAATGAAGCTGGCCGCCCCCTGGCTTGCCATCGCACCAGAGGTCTCGGCAATGCCAATCGGACCCGACAGGTTGCAGGTGCTGATCGCACCGGTGATCATATGTTTCAGCCCGGAAAGCGACATTTCGACCACGCCCCAGACCTGCGCCGCACCACCGCCAAGCGCCTCTCCAAGGCCCAGGCTCTCGGTCGCAGGCTCAAACGCCAGACCACCGACAATGCCCATACGCCAGCGGGTGGCAAAGCCACCATCCGCCTGCGGCTCATCCACACGGCGGGGCGCCAGAGCCATCTCGAACTCTTCGCCAGCGCGCCAGACCTTCAGCAGCAATACCTTGCCCTCGGCGCTTTCAACCGCACGTTTCAGCTGGTCAAAGGCAAAGATCGGCGCGCCATCCACGGCGGTGATCACATCGCCCGGCTGAAGGTCGATGTCAGACGCGGCACTGCGCGGTGCCACGCCACGCACATGCGGCGGCCAGGGATACGGTCCCTCGACCTCGGTCTGCTGGCCGTCGCGCAGCACGGTATAGGTTAGCGGCTGCTGTTCCGGCACCGCATCGCGGAAGGCCGCAAAGGCAGTGTTATCCTCCAGCGAGGGAACATCGACACCGTTGATCTGCAACAGCGCGTCACCTTCGCGCAGGCCGGTTTGCAGCCCCGGCAGTGGCACCAGCCGCTCCACCGTCAGCGGATCGCGCATGGTGCCCTGCACCATGAAAACACCGGCAAAAATCAGCGCGGACATGATGAAGTTGAACACCGGCCCCGCCGCGACGGTGGCCGCCCGCGCCCAAAGCGGCGCGCCGTGCATCGTGCGCCGCAGCGCCACCGGATCAGCCGCCGCATCCGCCATTGCCGCGCTATCCTTGCCCGAGGCCGCATCCGCATCACCAAGGAACTTCACGTAGCCACCAAACGGCAGCAGCGCCACCTGCCAGCGGGTGCCGCGCTTATCCACCCGCGAAAACAGCACCGGACCGAACCCCAGCGAGAAGACCTCGGCATGGATCCCGGACCAGCGCCCGACGATGTAATGGCCATATTCATGCACAGCCACAATCACCGACAGGGCCACCACAAAGCTGGCAATCACATAGAGATACCCGCCAAACTGCGGAAGAAAGGAGACGAGATCCAAGGGCTTACCTTACATATTTCAAAATTGCATTGTCGGCGTCCATCCGGGCGAGATGGTCGGTCCGGCGCACCGTATCAAGTGTCATTGCCTCATCTAGCCCGCGATCTGCACTGTCAAATTGATCCAGCACCCGCGCCACCACCTCGGCCATGTCCAGAAAGCCGATGCGCCCGGCGATGAAATGATCCAGCGCCCGTTCCTTGGCGGCATTGAACACCGCCCCCATCAGCCCGCCCCGCGCCATCACATCATAGGCCAGCCGCAATGCCGGGTAGCGCGCGGGATCAGGCGCCCGAAACGTCAGCTGCGCCAGCCGCGCCAGATCCAGCCGCTCCACCGGCAGCTCGCGCCGTTCGGGCCAATGCAGCGCATAACCAATGGCATGGCGCATATCCGGCGCGCCGAGATGCGCCATCAGCGCACCGTCGCGAAAACCGACCAGCGCGTGAACGATGGATTCAGGATGCACCACCACTTCGATCTGGTCTGGATCGACGTCAAAAAACTCACGGGTCTCAATGACTTCCAGCGCCTTGTTGAACATGGACGCACTGTCGATAGTGATCCGCTGGCCCATGTCCCAATTGGGATGCGAGGAGGCCTGTGCCACCGTGGCGGTCTTCAGCTGCTCCAGCGGCCAGTCGCGAAACGCCCCGCCAGAGGCGGTGATCACCACACGTTCCACCGCCGCGATGTCTTCACCGACCAGCCCCTGAAACACCGCCGAATGTTCGCTGTCCACGGGCAGGAGCCGCGCATTATGGCTGCGGGCGGTCTCCAGCAGCAGCGCTCCGGCGCAAACCAGCGATTCCTTATTCGCCAGCGCCAGAGTCGCGCCCTGCTTCAGCGCCTCGAGCCCCGGAGCAAGGCCGGCCGCGCCGACAATCGCCGACATGACCCAATCCGCAGGCCGCGCCGCCGCCTCGACCAGCGCCGCCTGCCCGGCGGCCGCCACGATGCCCGAACCGTCCAGGGCGGCCCGCAGCTCCGGCAGCTTGTCATCATAGGCGGTCACGGCGATATCGGCACGCAGCGCCCTGGCATCCTGTGCCAGCTGGGCAATATTGGCGCCACCGGTCAGCGCCACCACATTGTAGTCACCGGGGGCCCGCCGGATCAGGTCAATCGTATTCTGACCAATGGATCCGGTGGCCCCGAAAATCGAGATCTTGCGCATCAGATCGTCCCGCCGGGCAGACCCCACAGGCTGAGTACCAGCAGCACCATGGCCGCCGCGCCCAGCATACCGTCAAAGCGGTCGAACAGCCCGCCGTGGCCCGGGATCAGGCCGCTGGAATCCTTCACAGCCATCTTGCGTTTCAGCGCGCTTTCGGCAACGTCACCGGCCTGGCTGGCCATGGAGACCAGCACAGAGAGCAGCACGACGCCAAAGCCAAGCCCGCCCTGCACCGCAAAGACCGCACCAACAGCTGCGGCCGCGATCCAGCCCGCAGAGGTGCCGGACCAGGTTTTCTTCGGGCTGACACGCGGCCAGAATTTCGGCCCGCCAAAGGTCTTACCGGCGAAATAGCCCGCAATATCCGTGGCCACCACAACCGAGATCAGCCAGATCATCCAATCCAGCCCCAGCGCGCTGCGCATCCAGATGAACGCATAGGCCGCGAACAGCACCCAAAGCGCGAAACCGATGTAAATGCCCCGGCGGATGTCGATGGCCAGCGCGCCCAGCACCGCCGGTATCAGCAGCAGGCCAAGCGCCCAGCCGCCGCCCATTAGCGCTGCGGCCAGCACCGCCCCCATCGACAGGACGCCGAGCGGCAGCGCCAGCCCCTGACGATCAGGCACCACCATGCGCAGCAATTCCCAGATCATGCCACCACAGGCCGCCGCGATCAGCAGGTCAAACACCACGCCCCCGCGCCACACGGCCCAGCCCCCCACGACGATCATTACGATGGCGGAGATCACCCGCGGCATCAGATCGGCCCAACGTCCCGCGGCGCTCATGTCTTCACCGCGCCAAACCGGCGATCCCGCTGCCCGTAGCTGCGGCACAGCCGGTCCATCTCGTCGGCGGTGAAATCCGGCCACAGCGTGTCGATGAACTCATATTCCGCATAGGCCGACTGCCACAGCAGAAAGTTGGAGATCCGCGCTTCACCGCTGGTGCGGATGACCAGATCTGGATCGGGCAACACATGGGTATCGAGATAACGTGGCAGGGTTTCCTCATCCACATCCGCAGGGTTCAGGCGCCCCGCTGCCACATCCTCGGCCAGCCGTTTGGTGGCCCGCGCCACCTCGTCACGGCTGCCATAATTCAGCGCGATGGTCAGGTGGGTACCGTCATTGCAGGCGGTCTCCTGCTCCAGCTGGTCCATCAGCGCGACCAGCTTTTTGTCCAGCCGCACCCGGTCCCCGATGAAACGGACCCGGACATTGCGCTGCGACAGCGCTTTCATCTCCTTGGAGATATAGCGGCGGAACAGGCTCATGAGGCCTGCGACCTCCACCTGTGTGCGCTTCCAGTTCTCGGTCGAGAAGGCAAAGATGGTGAGGTATTTCACCCCCAACGCGGGGCAGCATTCCACCACCTCGCGCACCCGTTTGGCGCCCGCGTGGTGACCGAACAGACGCGGACGGCCCCGCGCCTGCGCCCAGCGGCCATTGCCATCCATGATGATGGCAACATGTTTCGGGCCGCGTTCCGGTGCGGGGTCGCTCTCATCCGGCGCCAGGACGGTGTCTGTGCTCTGTGACATAAGCAGGTGTCAGACCTGCATAATTTCGGCTTGTTTGGTTTCCAGAGCCGCGTCGACAACCTTAATCATCTTGTCGGTCAGCTCCTGAACTTCGCCTTCCCAGAGCTTCTGGTCGTCCTCGGACATGCCGTCGGCCTTGGCTTTCTTGATCTGGTCCATCCCATCGCGGCGCACATTGCGGATCGACACCCGCGCGTGCTCGGCATACTGGCCGGCCACTTTGGTCAGCTCGCGGCGACGTTCTTCGTTCAGCTCGGGGATCGGCAGCATGATGATGGTGCCATTGAGCTGCGGGTTGATGCCCAGACCGGATTCACGGATGGCTTTTTCGACCTTGCCGACCAGCGCCTTGTCCCAGACGTTGATGGTGACCATGCGCGGCTCCGGCACGTTGACGGTGCCAACCTGGTTGATCGGCGTCATCGAGCCATAGGCGTCCACCATCACGGGCTCCAGCATCGAGGCGGAGGCACGACCGGTCCGCAGCGACGCGAATTCGGTTCTGAGATTGGCCATGGCACCATCCATGCGGCGCTGTAGATCATCGGTATCGAGAATAAAATCGTCAGACATTCTGCTCTCCCCTGACTTGAGGCGGTGTTTGCATTGCTCATAAGACATTGGTGCGGCGTTGTATAGCGATCTTGCCGCAGATTTGAAGCGGCCACAGGCAGGGTTCTGCCCTTCTCCGGGACGGCCCGGCACCGCAGCCGGTCAGCCGCCGCCGCACAAGACCCGCCGCCAGCGCCGCGCGCCACATGAAAAAACCGCGCGCCGGATCTCGATCCGGGCGCGCGGCTCATTGTGCATGTGGCAAGGGCAAGTGCGCCCCGCCCACCCCGGCCCGGTTAGCCGTGAACCTTCGTGTAGGTCCCCTTGCCCGCCAGAATGCCCCGGAAGCCGCCCGGCTCATCCAGCGGGAACACCATCAGCGGCAGGTTGTTGTCGCGCGCCAGCGCAATCGCCGAGGCATCCATCACCTTCAACCGCTTGGCCAGAACCTCGTCGTAGCTGATGGTGTCATAACGCACCGCGTCGTCATGCTGCGCGGGATCCTTGTCATAGACACCATCGACGCCATTCTTACCCATAAAGATCGCCTCGCAGGCCATCTCATTGGCGCGCAGCGTGGCCGCGGTATCGGTGGTGAAATAGGGGTTGCCGGTGCCTGCGGCAAAGATGCAGACCCGTTTCTTTTCAAGGTGACGCACGGCGCGGCGGCGAATGTAGGGCTCGGCCACCTCATCCATGCGAATGGCCGAGATCACCCGGGTAAAGACACCCAGACCTTCCAGCGCCGACTGCATCGCCAGCGCATTCATCACCGTGGCCAGCATCCCCATGTAGTCCGCCGTTGTCCGCTCCATCCCCTGGGCCGAGCCGGACAACCCGCGGAAGATATTGCCGCCGCCGATCACCATGCAGATCTCCACGCCCATGTCTCGCACGGATTTCACCTCCTGCGCGATGCGCTGGACGGTCGGCGGATGCAGGCCAAACCCCTGGTCCCCCATCAGCGCCTCGCCTGAGATTTTCAGCATCACACGTTTATAGGTTGCCGCCGGCGTGGCCTCCGGCTGATCGTTTGTAAGGGGCATGTTGCGCTCCGGAATATGACGGGGTTAATTTGCGCGCAAAATGAAGCAAATCGGCGGCAGGATCAATGCGGCCTGAGATGTTTTTCGACGCCCCACCGCAGCAACGCCCCGCGCGCCGCAGAACATCCAAAGAACAGGACGCCCGCATGACCACCGCAACCCAGCTGCCAGACATCCCGCCCCACCAGCCGGTGCTGATCGCCGGGCCAACCGCCTCCGGCAAATCGGCGCTGGCGCTTCAGATCGCCGAAGCTCAGGGCGGCGTGATCGTCAATGCCGATGCCAGTCAGGTTTATGACTGCTGGCGGGTGATCACCGCCCGCCCCTCCCCCGAGGAAGAGGCACAGGCCCCGCATCTGCTCTATGGCCACCAGCCTTATGACGCCGACTATTCCGTCGGGCATTGGCTGCGCGAGGTGCTGCCGCTGCTGGACCAGGGCTCCCGTCCGATCATCGTCGGTGGCACCGGGCTTTATTTCAGCGCCCTCACGCAGGGCCTTGCGGAGATCCCTGCCACCCCGGCCGAGGTCCGGGCGCAGGCCGATCTGCTGTCGCTTGAGGATATGCGCGCGGCGCTGGATGCCGCGACGGCTGAGCGGATCGACCTTCTCAATCGCGCCCGGGTGCAGCGCGCCTATGAGGTGCTGACTGCGACCGGTCGCGGCCTGGCCGACTGGCAGGCCGAAACACCGCCGCCGCCGCTGCCGCTGGATCGCTGCACCGCGATTGTTTTTGACACCGACAAGGGCTGGCTCGAAGCGCGCATCCGCCGCCGCTTTGATGCGATGATGGAGGCCGGTGCGATGGAGGAGATTGCCGCCATGCAGGATCGCTATGATCCCGCGCTGCCCTCCTGCCGCGCAATTGGCGTGCCGGAGCTGATGGCGCATTACCTGGGCGCGATGACCGAGGCGGAGGCGCGGGAGCGGGCCTCGGTTGCGACCCGGCAGTTTGCCAAACGTCAGCGCACGTGGTTCCGCGCGCGAATGAAGCAGTGGACGCCCTACCGTCCGGCCTGAGGGCCGTCCGAACAGCCTCGAAAACACCGTCTGAACGCCGCCTTGGCGCTGCCCGGCACCCCGGCTTGCGTCCGGTCGATAGCGCGTCCGCTGGCCAGAATGACATCGGCGGCACGGTGCGCGGAACAGATGTGGACAAAATGTCCAGATGACCGCGCGTCATACGCACATTGTTGCCCAAACCCCATGCAGAGACCTGCAATTCTATTAAATCCTTAAGCATTTTTCGGCAAAAACTTGCCAGAATCAATTTTTCATGTCCATTTGCGCCAACCGAAAATACGAGCATCACATATCAACCAGCCTATGCCTTTTGACCCCACCCATATCGGCGAGATCACAGTCGCACCGCTGTCGCAGCTGACTCCCGATGGGCCTTGGCAGGTCGAATTGGCACATGACCGCCCCGAAAATCTGCTGATCTGGATCACCCGTGGCCAGGGGCGGGTCTTTCTGAACGGGCAGCAGCGTGGCTTTGGCCCCAACAGCGCCATCTTTGTTCCGGCCGGGACCCTGTGGTCGCTGGAGCTGGGTCGGCAGTGCATCGGCCAGGTCATGAATGTGCCCACCTCGACCCCGATGGATTTCCCCGATGCCGCCGACACGCTGCGCATCCCCGATGCTCAGGATCAGGCGGTGATCAACAGCATGTTCCAGGCCATGCAGGCCGAACAGCAGGATCGCCCCGCGCTGTGGTATCGCGCGATGCAGGCCCATGGCACGTTGATCGCAATCCACATCCGCCGCCTGATGGCGGAACGCAGCAGCACCAGCGGCAAACCCACCGCTGCCCAGCGGCTGGCTCAGGGTTATTGCGGGCGCATCGTCGAATGCTATGCCCAACATGCCAGCATGGCCGATCATGCCGCCGCGCTGAATGTGACGCCGACACATCTGACCCGCGTCTGCAAATCCGAAACCGGCAAGACGGCGGGCGCCCTGCTGACCGAGCGCCAGCTGCACGCGGCGCGCAGCCTGCTGATCAACTCTGAATTGCCGATGCGCGATATCGCCTCGACCCTCGGCTTTGGCAGCGCCGCCTATTTCACCCGCTTCATCACCCAGCACACCGGTGAAACCCCAAGCCGTCTGCGCAAACAGGCGCGCGAAAAGCTGAAACGCGCCGCCTGAGATATCAGGCCGCACCAGATCTCCCCCGCACCGTGTCCACCGAGCGCGCAGCGACGCCGCGCCTGCGCGCCTGCACCACCTCGCGCCGAATTCCCCAGCCCCTGGACCGCGCTAAACGTCCACGAGTCACCCCGGCGACAGACGCGCAGCCTACCGGCTGACTGTGCACATATGCCCAGTACTAAAACTTTCGGACTGGCCTCCCTTGGGGAAAAACGCAAAACCGACACCAACAATGTCGCAAAAGTCATGTGAAACGTCGACTTCTTACATTGACCTAACCCGCGATCTGGGGCCGAATGATCAGACGGGGAAACAATCTTTGAACACAGCACCTCAAACGGCGCCAGCCAGCTCAGATGGCCCGCCGTTCCAAAAGCGAAAACTTGCGGTGCAACAGGGAGAGCCACATGACAAAAGACACCATCACCGGGACCGATATCCACCCGGCGGCAAAGATGTATGCGACAGAAACCCTTGCTGGGAAGATGGATCGACGCGAATTCATGGTCCGCGCCACCGCGCTTGGCGTCAGTTCGGCTGCGGCATACGGCCTCCTTGGGCTTGACGCCCCTGTTCAGGCCGCAGGTCATGAACAGACCGGCGGCACCCTGCGCATGCAGATGGAAGTGCGCGCCCTGAAGGATCCGCGCACCTATGACTGGGCGCAGATCGCAACCTTTACCTCCGGCTGGCTGGAATTCCTGGTTGAATACAACAGCGATGGCTCCTTTGAGCCGCTGCTGCTGGAAAGCTGGGACGTCAACGAAAACGCGACCGAGTTCACCCTGCATGTCCGCAAAGGGGTGAAGTGGAACAATGGCGACGATTTCACCGCAGAGGACGTGGCCCGCAACATCACCGGCTGGTGCGACAAGAGCGTCGAGGGCAACTCGATGGCAGGCCGTATGGCGTCGCTGATCGACGCGGAGACCGGCCAAGCCGCCGAAGGCGCCATCACCGTTGTCGACAGCCATACCGTGCTGCTGAAAACCAACACTCCGGACATCACCATCATTCCGGGGATGGCTGATTATCCCGCGCAGATCACCCATTCCAGCCATACCGGCGACACCATGCTGGAGAACCCCATCGGCACCGGCTACATGCTGCCTGAGTCGATGGAAGTCGGCGTGAAAGGCGTCCTCGTACGCAACGAAGACCACGAATGGTGGGGCACCGCAGCGGGCAAAGGCGGCTATCTGGACCGGATCGAATTCATTGATTACGGCACCGATCCGGCGTCGTTCCTGGCGGCCTATGAGGCCGAAGAAATTGATATGAACTGGGAATCCGTGGGGGAATACGTCGATATCTTTGACGGCATCGGCCTGAACCGCTCGGAAATCGCCTCCGGCTTCACCATCGTGATCCGCCCCAACCAGCTGACCGAGGTCAACGGCACCAAGCCTTATGCCGACAAGCGCGTGCGCCAGGCGATTGCCATGGCGGTGGACAACACCGTCTGCCTTGAACTGGGCATGTCCGGCTATGGCATTCCGGCAGACAACTGCCATGTCGGCCCAATGCACCCCGAACATGACCCGACTGTGACGCGGCTGCCGTTTGACCCGGCCAAGGCCAAGGCGCTGATGGAAGAGGCAGGCATGCTCGACTATGAGCACGAGCTGCACTCCATCGACGACGACTGGCGCCGCAACACGACCGACGCGGTCGCAGCCCAGCTGCGTGACGCGGGCTTCAAGGTCAAACGGACCATTCTGCCCGGCTCGACCTTCTGGAACGACTGGGCGAAATACCCGTTCAGCTCCACCAACTGGAACCACCGCCCGCTCGGCACCCAGGTTCTGGGACTGGCTTACCGCTCCGGCGAAGCCTGGAACGAAGCCGGTTTTGCGAATGAAGAGTTCGACAGCCTGCTGGCCGAAGCCAACGCACTTGCAGATGTCGATAAGCGGCGCGAAGTCATGGCCAAGCTACAGGCCATCATGATTGACGAAGGCGTTACCATCCAGCCCTTCTGGCGGACCGCCATCCGCCACCACACCGACAATGTGGTCGGCGTCGACAAGCACATCGCCGATCTGCCCCAGATCTACAAATGGGCTTTCAAGGCCTGATCTGACACAGCGGGCCGCGCCGCACGGCGCGGCCCAAAGCTTCTGGCCGCAAGAAAACGCTCAAAAGCCTGGCAGGCCGCCGACTGCGGCCTGACCATTGGCCTAACTCAAGGCGTACAGCCACCAACGGGAGCATTCCATGGGACTGTTCATCCTCAGGCGCGTCGGGATCATGATCCTGACCGCGCTCTGCCTGACCTTCATCGTCTTCACGCTGACCAATCTCTACCCGAACCTTGAAAAACTCGCCAAGACCCAAGGCAACTTCCGCATGTCGGACGAGGCGGTTGCCAGCTGGCTGGAAAAGGGAGGGTATCTGCAACCGATGCCGGTAAAATACGGCCAATGGCTGGGAGTGCTGCCGGGCTGGACCACGGTGACAGATGAGGGGACCACAGGGCGCTGCATCACCGGGGTTCAACCCGCCGAAGAGGCAGCAGCCGCCCCACGTTTCTGCGGCATTCTTCAGGGCGACTGGGGCCATTCGAGCGTTTTCAAGGATGATGTCAGTTCCATCATTTCAACGCGCCTTGGCAATACCGGTTTTCTGATGATGTGGGTGCTGATCCTGATGGTGCCCTCGGCGCTCTTGATCGGGATCCTGGCCGGGATGCGCGAAGGCTCCGTCACGGACCGCACACTGTCAACCGCCTCGATCCTGACCACGGCAACCCCGGAATATGTCTCCGGTGTGATCTTCATGGCGGTCTTCACCTCCTCTGCCGTTGGCTTGAAATGGTTCAAGGGCACCGCAAATTCGGCGATGGTCGACGCCAATTTCGAAAACTTCTTCCTGCCGGTACTGACCATCGCCCTTTATGGCATCGGCTACATCGCCCGGATGACCCGCGCCTCCATGACCGAGGTGATGACCGCACAGTATATCCGTACCGCCCGGCTCAAGGGCGTCAGTTTTCCAAAAATCGTCATGCGTCACGCGCTGCGGAATGCGCTGATCGCCCCCTTCACGGTGATCATGCTGCAGTTTCCCTGGCTGCTGAACGGCGTGGTGATTGTCGAGACCCTGTTCAACTACAAGGGCTTCGGCTGGGCGCTGGTCGAGGCGGCTGGCAATAATGACATCGAACTGCTCTTGGGGATTTCGGTGGTCTCTGTCGTTGTCGTGCTGCTCACGCAGCTGATTTCCGACATTGGCTATGTCTATCTCAATCCCCGTATCCGGATTTCCTGAAGGAGGAACGCAGCATGGACCCTCTCAGCTGGACCGGAAGTCTTGCCTTTCTGAACCCGGTGCTGATCCTTGCCCTGGTGGCACTGGCGCTCTGCATCATTGCCTGGCTGGTGCTCAGCATCGTCACGGTCAGCCCGACAACAATGATCAACGCCCATGGCAGCGCCGGTCTCGCGACCACACCCGATGTGCTGGCCGGCAGGGCGGTGCGCCTCAGCTTTCTTGCGGTGATCGGACTGATCCTGATCTATATCCTCTTCGGCGTGCTGTTTGGCGCCAGCGGCGGCATCGTCGGTGCCATGGCGCGGCTGCTGCTGCCGGTCTGGATCGCGCTGGTGGTGCTGTTTGCGGTGTCGATGACCTTCAAGCGGCGGCTCGGTCTTTATGGCAAGCTGTTCGACAGCCCAATCGGTATGATCGGCTTTGCGCTGGTGATGTTCTGGGTCTTTACCGGTGTGCTGGGCGCGATGGATCTGATCTCACCGCACGACCCGCTGACCCAGGTCAGTGGCCTCAAGAACAAGCTGCCGGGCACCCCCCTGCCCGGCGCCGAGGCCGACAGCGGCATTGCGGCCTGGTATCTGCTTGGCGGTGACAACCTGGCACGCGACGTCTTCAGCCGCCTGATAGATGGCGCCTGGGTGGTCGTGCAGATCGCGCCGCTGGCCACGGTGTTTGCCTTTATGGTGGGGATCACGCTGGGGCTGCCTGCGGGCTATTACGGCGGCCTGTGGGACACGGTGCTGTCCTTCCTCGCCAACCTGATCCTGGCCTTCCCGGTGATCCTGCTGTTCTACCTGCTGGTCACCCCGGAGATCATCGCAACCGGGCTGCCGCAATATATCGCCGTGGTGCTCTTTGCCTTTCCGCTGATCTTTGTCGGGGTGCTGATCCACTCGCGCTTCCGCACCCGGCCGCAGCACAGCGCGCTCTGGCTGGCCGTTGTGCTGATCCCGGGCCTGCTGGGCTATCTGTCGCTGATCAATGAGGCGGGATCCAAGATCACCTTCTGGCCGCTCGATCTCTTTGACGTGCCGGGCGGTATTCTGGTGGTCTTTGTCTCGGTTGTCTTTGTCAATTCGCCCACCGTGTTCCGCATCGTGCGCGGGCTCACCATGGACATCAAGACCCGCGACTATGTCGCCGCCGCCCAGACCCGTGGGGAACGGCCCTGGTACATCATGCTGTGGGAGATCCTGCCCAATGCGCGCGGGCCGCTGATCGTCGATTTCTGCCTGCGCATCGGCTACACCACCATCCTCCTCGGCACGCTGGGCTTTTTCGGACTGGGCCTGCCACCGGAAAGCCCTGACTGGGGCAGCACCATCAACGACGGGCGCAAGCTGCTGTCGGTCTACCTGCACCCGCCGCTGCCGCCGGCGCTGGCGCTGCTGAGCCTGGTTCTGGGGCTGAACCTCCTGGCCGATGGCCTGCGCGAAGAAAGCCTGCGCGATTGATCCGAACCGGTCGGACCGGGGGCCAGCCCCCGGACCCCCGGGATATTTTGGGGCCAGAAGAAGGGCAGACCACCCTTCCAGCTCCAACAGGGAGATAAGATGATGAACAAACTGGCAGATTATGACGGCCCGATCCTGGAAATCGACAAGCTGTCGATCTCCTTTTTCACCCGGTTGCGCGAAATTCCGGCGGTGATGGATTTCTCCGTCACCGTGCAGCCCGGCGAGGCGGTGGGGCTGGTCGGGGAATCGGGCTGCGGCAAATCCACAGTGGCGCTTGGCGTGATGCAGGATCTGGGCAAGAACGGCCGCATCACCGGCGGCTCCATCAAGTTCAAGGGCCGCAATCTGGCGGAAATGAGCGCCGAAGAGCTGCGCGATGTGCGCGGCAATGAGATCGCGATGATCTATCAGGAGCCGATGGCCTCGCTCAATCCGGCGATGAAGATCGGCAAGCAGCTTATGGAAGTGCCGATGATCCACGAGGGCGTCAGCAAGGAAGAGGCCTATCGGCGCGCGCTGGAGGTGGTGAGCGATGTCCGCCTTCCCGACCCTGAGCGGATGCTGAATTCCTTTCCGCATCAGCTGTCGGGCGGCCAGCAGCAACGTATCGTGATCGCCATGGCCTTGATGTCGAAACCGGCGCTGCTGATCCTTGATGAGCCGACCACCGCGCTCGACGTGACGGTGGAGGCCGCCGTGGTCGAGCTGGTAAAGGATCTGGGCAAGAAATACGGCACCTCAATGCTGTTCATCAGCCACAACCTCGGGCTGGTGCTGGAAACCTGCGACCGGCTCTGTGTGATGTATTCCGGCGAGGCGGTGGAGCGCGGCTCCATCCATGATGTGTTCGACGAGATGCAGCATCCCTATACCCAGGCGCTGTTCCGCTCGATCCCGCTGCCCGGCGCGGATAAGAATGCCCGCCCGCTGGTGGCGATCCCCGGCAATTTCCCGCTGCCCCACGAACGCCCGCCCGGCTGCAACTTTGGCCCGCGCTGCGACTATTTCGTGGCCGGGCGCTGTGATGCCCAGGATATTCCGATGGCAGCCGTCCATGGCAACGACCGCCACCATACCCGCTGTCTGCGCCATGATGAAATCGACTGGAACGCCCCGATTGCCGCCGCTGTGCAAAAGGAAAAACCCGAGGTCGGCAAGGTGGTCCTGAAAATCGACAATCTGCGCAAATATTACGAGGTCTCGGCCAATGCGCTGTTTGACAGCGGCGCGCGCAAGGTGGTGAAGGCCAATGAAACCCTGAGTTTCGAGGCCCGAGAGAGTGAGACCCTGGCCATCGTCGGCGAGAGCGGCTGCGGCAAATCCACCTTTGCCAAGGTGCTGATGGGGCTGGAGACCGCGACCGATGGCGCCATCGAATTGGATGGCAAGAATATCGAAGCCACACCGATCGAACAGCGCGACACCCGCACGGTGTCCGATGTGCAGATGGTGTTTCAGAACCCGTTCGACACGCTGAACCCCTCGATGACCGTGGGCCGTCAGATCATGCGGGCGCTGGAAATCTTTGGCATCGGCGACAGCACGGCGGCGCGCCGGGAGCGGATGCTGGAGCTGCTGGATCTGGTCAAGCTGCCGCGGGCTTTTGCCGACCGGATGCCGCGCCAGCTGTCAGGCGGGCAGAAACAGCGCGTCGGCATTGCCCGCGCCTTTGCCGGTGGCGCCCGCATCGTGGTGGCGGATGAGCCGGTCTCGGCGCTGGATGTCTCGGTGCAGGCGGCGGTCACCGATCTTCTGATGGAAATCCAGCGCAAGGAGAAGACAACGCTCCTGTTCATCTCCCACGACCTCAGCATTGTGCGCTATCTCAGCGACCGGGTGATGGTGATGTATCTCGGCCATGTGGTGGAACTGGGCACCACCGATCAGGTCTTTGCCCCGCCCTATCACCCCTATACGGAGGCGCTGCTGAGCGCCGTGCCGATCGCCGATACCTCGGTTGAGAAACGCCATATCGTGCTGGAAGGCGATATTCCCTCGGCGATGAACCCGCCGCCCGGCTGCCCGTTTCAGACCCGCTGCCGCTGGAAGTCGAAGGTGGCCGATGGGCTCTGCGAACGCGAGGTTCCGCCGGTCCGCACCCTTGCGGGGGGCCATCAGGTGAAATGCCATCTCGACGATGCCGAACTGGCCCAGATGGAACCGGTGATCAAAATCGCCGCCGAGTGATCGGCGGCCAGGCCGCCTGCGAAACGATCAGCCCAGCAGCAGCATCACGATGATCAGCAGGTTCATCGAGGCAAACTGCATCAGTCGCGGCATATCGTGGCGGCGCAGCACGGCATAGGCGGCCAGTGCCAGAGAGGCCGCCGCCCCGGCGAGAGAGGCGCCGCCGATCAGCAGCCCGATCTGGCCGGTATTGGGTCCCCAGGGCGCGCCGGGCGTATAGATCCCCTTGAGGCCGACACCGATCAGGATGCCCAGAATGGCGCCCGCCAGCGTGAACTCCACGCCGCGGATCGCCAGCGGCGCGCGGTCGGCAATCACACTGTCAACGATCTGCGGCGACGGGCCGGACTGGGGCTGCCATTGCATCTGGTTCAGGCGTTCGTCGAAGCGTTTGAAAGACACCGGGATATTCCTCTTCTGAAGCTTCCGATTAGTTGCCAAGAGATTAAGGCAACTTTCTGGCAGCCAGACGGAGTTAACGCGGCATTAAGGAAGATTATCAGCGTATTAATGCCGATCCCCCAGACAATCGGCAAGCTGCTGCCGAAACTGCGTAGAATTTCAGATTTGAAGCTCAGATTTCAAACAGAGAAAACACGCAGACCCCCGGTCAATTGCGCCCCCAGCGCGCAGGCCCGGCGTGGTCCGGCTGCTGCGCGACAGTCACCCTGGCGCAATCCCCTGCCGGAGGGGCTTAGCTGCCCCAGATCTTCTTCACGTAGTTCTGGGTCTCGCGGTAGGGCGGCACACCGCCATGTTTGCGCACCGCTTCGGGGCCTGCGTTATAGGCCGCCAGCGCCAGCCGCCAGGATCCGAACTTGCGGTATTGCCGGGCGAGATAGCGCGCGCCACCTTCCAGGTTCTGCCTGGGATCGGTGGCATCCACCCCCAGCGCCTTGGCGGTGGCGGGCATCAGCTGTGCCAGCCCCAGCGCGCCCTTGTGGGATTTTGCCGTCGGGTTCCAGCCGCTTTCCTGCTGCACCAGTCGCAGAAACAGATCCTCCGGCACGCCGTGTTTCTGCGCCGCGGCCCGCGCAATGTTCAGATACTGGCCCCGATATTTACCACTATACGGCAGGCTGCCGTGTTTGGAGGGCGTATGGATGGTGGGCGGTTGCAGGCGGATCGAATTCTTGTACTGCCCGGCAGCGCGCTCATCCAGAACCCGCGCGTGCGAGGCAAACAGCTTGCGCTGGCTCTTTGTGCTGAACATATCTGCCGTTGCCATCTGGCCCGATACAACACCGGCCAGCGTGACCCCCACCAACAGCCTACGCATAAAACGCCCTGCCCTGTCCCTGTTTTTCCGTATCCTGGATTGCGCGAAACTATATCCGGATTGACTAAAAAGAAAAGAACCTTCGCGTTTCCTGCGGCTGCGGCCGGTGATGCGGGCGCCTCTCGCGCAAAATATGAGGATGACCTCAGATATCGCGGCCAGCCGACTTTCATGTGGCGACCCGGAGCGGTAGTGTGGCCGCCAACCCGGCGCGACCAGATTCGGACCGGACAGATTTCATACCCCGACGGGGCCCGCCGAAACCGCTGAGCTGGAGGGGTAGACCACCCGGCTTTTGCTGATTTTCGCGACTCCGAACGACCAGACCAAGAGGACAGACCCATGGCAGGCTCAGTCAACAAAGTAATCCTGATCGGCAACCTCGGCCGTGATCCCGAAGTGCGCAGTTTCCAGAACGGCGGCAAGGTCTGCAACCTGCGGATCGCAACCTCCGAGACCTGGAAAGACCGCAACACCGGCGAGCGTCGCGAAAAAACCGAATGGCATTCGGTCGCGATCTTCTCCGAAGGTCTGGTGCGCGTGGCAGAACAATATCTGCGCAAAGGCTCCAAGGTCTATATCGAGGGCCAGCTGCAAACCCGCAAATGGCAGGACCAGAGCGGCCAGGACCGCTATTCGACAGAGGTGGTCTTGCAGGGCATCGGCGGCACGCTGACCATGCTTGATGGCCGCAACGAAGGCGGCCAGGGTGGTGGCAGCGGCTATGGTGGCGGTCAGGGCGGCGGCAGCTATGGCGGCGGCGGTGGCTACGACAGCGGCCCCAGCGGCGGCGGTCAGGGCGGCGGCTTCGGCGGCGGCAACCAGGGCGGCGCATCGCATAATATCGACGATGACGAGATCCCGTTCTAAGGGCGAATCACAGTCACGAACCGGCGCCAAAAGCCCGGTCGACTGGTGTTTTTCCCGCGCAGACCTTCACCGGTCTGCGCATTTTTTTTGCAAAACCCTTAGTTCCCATAGCGATAGCGGCGGCGATTGATCCCAGCCAATAACCAGCAAAACAAGGCGATTTTGAATTCATCTTTTATCTAAAATCTCTATCGGGCGATAAAATACATATTCTATTAGCACCTCGAACCTACGGTTTTGCGGACCGATAACGTTAAGCCGGAGCGTAGAGTATGATCAGCCGACTGTTGCAGCGTATGTCCATCCGGGCAAAGATTATGACCCTCATCGGGTTGCCTCTCCTTATTATTATCGGGATATCCGGCGCGGTGCTGTACACGCTGAACAAACGGGCGAGTTTCGACACCACGCTGACCCGGGACATCATGCTGACCGCGAGCGAGCTGGTTCATAATCTACAGCTGGAGCGCGGCATGTCTGCGGAGTTCCTCTCCACCGAGGCGACCGCGCTCCCTGCCCGGCTGGAAACCCAGCGCCAGACATCGCAGGAGTTGCGCGAGCATATGCTGGAGGTGATCGAAACCGCCGATCTGTCACAGTTGCACGACAACACGCGTGTCTTCGTCAGTCTCGCCCATGACGAGCTGGAAGCCCTGGATGACATGCACCTCAAGATCGCGGATCGGGCCATCAGCGCGCCGGAAGCGGTCGAATTCTACAGCAAACTGAACCTCCACCTGCTGGAAACCGCCCTTGCCTTTGAGGTGCTGGTCCACGACACCGAACTGGCCGAGCGTGCGATGGCCTTTACCTATTTTCAGATGGCCAAAGACGCCTATGGCATCCAGCGTGCGGTCGGTGCCCAGGGCTTCGCCAACGGCTGGACCGAAAACCTGCAATCACGGATGCTCATTTCCTATATGCAGTCAAAAGAACGCATGCGCGTTTTCCATGAGCTGTCCGACAGCGAAAGCGTCGAGCTTTTTGACGGTCAGGCCGCAGGCGAAACCTATCAGACCTTTGCGAGTATCCGGTCGGATGTGCTCGCCGGTCGCGCCCGTCAGGACCTGACCGCCGAGGAGTGGTTCGAGATCGCCACCAATGCGATTGAGATTGTCAAAGAGGTCGAAACCGAGATCCGCGATCAGCTGATGGCCGATTTCGAGGCTTTCGACAGGTTCAACAACAATGCCTTCTACCAGACGCTGGCTGGCCTCTCCTTTGTGATCGTGGCGATAAGCCTGGGCGCGCTGGTGATGGCCCGCGATATCGCAGGCGGGGTGCGGATGGTAACCACCGCGCTGGAGCGCATCAGCTCCGGTGAGCTGGAGATCGACATCTCCGGCAAATCGCGCAAGGACGAGATCGGCAATATCGCGCGTCAGGCCGAAATCCTGCGCGGTCACGCCCTCGAAAAACGCGCGGCCGATGATCATCTGGACCGCGCGATGGCCGAACAGAAACTGGTCTCCGACGCCATCGCCGAAGCGCTGAGCCAACTCAGCAACAAGGTTCTGGTCTACCGTCTGAAAGACCATTTCCCCGAAGATTTCAAAAGCCTGCGCATGGATTTCAACGAACTGGCCGCCTCGCTACAGGATGCCATGAGCACCGTCCGCAGCGCCGCCCTGTCGGTTGGCGACGACAGCCAGACCATTGCCGCCAATATGGATGATCTGTCCCGGCGCACCGAATCGCAGGCCGCCGCGCTCGAACGCTCCACCCATGCCATGAACGAGATCACCACCAGCGTTGGCGAATCCGCCAGCAACGCCAAGGAGGCCGAGACCATCGCCGGCACCACTCAGGACAAGGTCAACGATTGCGAAGAGATCGTTCAGAAAACGGTGACCGCGATGGAGGAGATCCGCGCCTCCTCCGACGAGATTTCCCAGATCACCAAGGTGATCGAGGATATCGCCTTCCAGACCAATCTGCTGGCGCTCAATGCCGGTGTCGAGGCGGCGCGCGCTGGTGAGGCCGGTCGCGGATTCGCCGTTGTCGCCAGCGAGGTGCAGCGGCTGGCACAGCGCTGCTCCGATGCGGTGTCGCAGATCGACGAAATCACCGCCCGCAGCTCGGCACAGGTCAATACCGGATCCAGCCTCGTCGGCTCTGCCGGCAGCGCCATGTCCGAGGTCAGCACCCAGGTGAGCGCGATTTCCGAACTGATCGTCTCGATTGCAAAGGGGCTGGAGACCCAGTCGACCCAGCTGAGCGAGGTGAACCACGCCGTCGGCGAGATGGAACAGATGACCCAGACCAATGCCGCCATGACCGAGGAGACCACCGCCTCGGCCACGCAGCTGTTCCAGCAGGCACGCGAGCTGAACACGATGATCGGCGCCTTTCAGCTGGAAGGCACAGCAGCCCCCGCCTCAGCGCAGGAGGAGCACAGCGACGCGGAGATGGCGGCGCAGATGGCCGCCGCCGCCGAGCATGACGCCGCAGATATCGAAGCTGGCGTTGACGACGACGAATCCTGGGTCGCCTGATCCACAGCCCAGCCAGGCCAGATCCTCATCCGGCATATGACACAGCCCCCGCCATGGCAGGGGCTGTCGTCAGTTGAACGGCGTGCCGAGCAGCGCGCCGTCACGTCGGGATCAGGTCTGGGCCAGCGCCGCCCCTCAGGCCGTCACCGCTGCGCCAGGGCCTCGCGCAGCACCTCCAGCACCGCCTCCGGCGGCACGTCCCCGGTGACAAAAGCATGGCCGATGCCGCGCGCCAGAATGAACCGCAGCTGGCCATCGACCACCTTCTTGTCCTGCCCCATCAGCGCCAGCAGCGCCTCGGCATCCGGCAGGTCGCCGGGGATATCCGCGAGGTCGGTCTTCATCCCCATCGCCTTCAGATGCGCCCGCACCCGGCTGGGGTCTTCCTGGCTGCACAGGCCCAACCGCGCCGACAGCTCAAATGCCAGCGCGCAGCCGATCGCCACCCCTTCGCCATGCAGCAGCCGGTCACCATATCCGGTGGCCGCCTCCAGCGCATGACAGAAGGTATGGCCAAGATTAAGCAGCGCGCGGTCGCCCTGTTCGGTCTCGTCACGCACCACGATATCGGCCTTCATCTGCACCGAGCGGGTCACCGCCTCCACCCGTGCCGCGCGCGCACCGGCCGCCAATGTCGGCCCCTGCGCCTCCAGCCAGTCGAAAAACGCCGCATCCCCCAGCAGCCCGTATTTGACCACCTCGCCATAGCCGGCAAGAAAATCGCGCGGCGTCAGCGTGCTCAGCAGCGCGGTATCCGCCAGCACCAGCGAGGGCTGATGAAAGGCCCCGATCAGGTTCTTGCCCTGCGGCGCATTGATGCCGGTCTTGCCGCCGACGGAGCTGTCGACCTGCGCCAGCAGCGACGTCGGGATCTGCACAAACCGCACCCCGCGGCGCAACACAGCCGCCGCAAACCCGGCCAGATCGCCGATGACGCCGCCGCCAAAGGCGATGACGATGTCATTGCGCTCGACCTTCTGCTCCAGCAGCCATTCCACCGCGCGGCTGAACTGCGGCCAGCCCTTGGTGCTTTCTCCGGGGGGCAGCGCCAGCGCCGCCATCTCGATCCCCGCTTCCGCCAGCCCGGCCTGCAAGGCCTCCAGATGATGGGCAGCCACCGTCTCATCGGTCAGCACCGCCACTTTCGGACGGCGCAGCAATGGTTGCAGCCGCGCGCCCACATCCGCAAGAAGATCCGGCCCGATCACCACGTCATAGGCCCGCTCGCCCAGGTCGACATGCACAACCCGTTCCAAGCTGAACTGCACCATCATATCCACTCCAGCACGTCCGGGCGGGCGCGCAGCGCCTCGATCACCCGGTTCACCATTTCATCTATCGACGCCTGCCCGTCCGACACCACGGTCAGATCCGCCTGCGCATAATAAGGCACCCGTTCATGATAGAGCGCCGACAGCGTCGCATGGGGATCCTTGGTACGCAGCAGGGGCCGCGTGTCGCGGTGTTTGACCCGGTTCCACAGCACCTCAAGATCCGCATTCAGCCAGATCGCAACCCCGCGTTCGGAGATGATCCTGCGGTTTTCCTCGGCCAGGAACGCACCACCGCCGGTGGACAGCACGCCACGCTCCTCATCCAGCAGACGCCGGATCACCTGGCGCTCCTTCTGCCGAAAGAACGGCTCGCCATCGCGGGCAAAGATTTCGGGAATGGTGCGGTTGGCCGCGGCCTCGATTTCGTGATCGCTGTCCAGAAACGGGGCCTTCAGACGGGCAGCAAGGGCCCGGCCCACGGCCGTCTTCCCTGCCCCCATCATCCCCACCATGACGATGGTCTTCTTCAGCGCTCCGGGCACCCGGCGGTCACCCGCGCCACTGAGTGTTTGCTCTTTTTCGCTCATTCTTCAGTGAATGACGTGATATTGCTAAAAAGGCCATATATAACTTGCACAAAAGCCAAAGAAGCAGTCAGCGGGACACCCATGGGGCGATTGATCAAATACCTACTTTATTTAGTTATACTGGCAGCGATCGGATTGGTGATCTATGCCTATGTCGGGCCGTGGTTCGGGGCGGATTTCGACGCCCCCACCTCCGAGGTCCGCAAACCGGTGGTTCTGAATGCCGACTAGAAAACGGCGCGGTGAGTCGGCCCCTGCGCTCTCTCCCTCGGGCAGAGAATGCGAGGCCGCCCCCGCCCTGATCACCCAGCGACTGGCGCAGATCGCGTCCCTGACCCGCCCCCTGACGCTGAGCCTCGGGGTGGCGGTCGGCGTTGGCCTTGCCGCTTCGGCCCCGGCACAATCGCCCGCGACCACGCGCCCCCCCGCACCCGCTGCCACGCCCCCATCAACCACGCCCCCCGCGGCCAAGACGCCGCGACCGGGCAGCCGGGCCGCAAAACCGGATGATCCGCTCGCCGCCATCGACTGGCTAGCCACGCCGGCGCCGGATGCAGGGCTGCCCGGCACCGTTCTGCTGGAACCACCCGTCGCCGGGTCTGCCCGACGCCCCGAGGTCACCGTGACGCCGCTCGCCAGCCTTGTTGCGCCCGTCGGCCTTGTCAAACCCGCCTCCACCGGACTGCCCGTCGACCTGTGGCGCGGCAGCAGCGCCGAGGAGCTGGCCACCCTGCTGGCCGCCGTGCCTGTGCGCAACTCCCCGGCGATGCAGTCGCTGATGTTCACCCTGCTGCTGTCGGAAACCCGCCCGCCTGCCGAGGGCGGCGAGACGCTGCTGCTGGCGCGGCTGGACCGGCTGATGGATCTTGGCGCCCCGGACCCGGCGCAGGCCCTGGCCGAACAGGCAGGCCCCACCCGCAGCACCGCCCGGTTCAAGCGCTGGTTCGACGCCACCCTGCTGACCGGTGACGAGCAGACCGCCTGCCGTGCCCTGCAGGAACAGCCGCATTTGGCGCCCGATTACGCCGCCCGCATCTTCTGCGCCGCCCGGCTCGGCGACTGGCCGACCGCCGCGCTGCTGCTGGAGGCCGCCCATGCGCTTGAACTGGTCGACAGCCGCCAGCTCGACCTTCTGGACCGCTTCCTCAACCCCGATGTGTTCGAGGATGCCGCCCCCCTGCGAGCGCCCAAATCGCCGGATCCGCTGACCTTCCGCCTGTATGAAACCATCGGAGAACGCCGCCCGACCGCCAATCTGCCCCGCGCGTTTGCAGCGGCAGATCTGCGCGATATCGCCGGCTGGAAGGCGCAGCTGGAAGCGGCTGAACGGCTGACCCGCATCGGCGCGCTGAACCCCAATCATCTGCTGGGGCTCTACTCCGAACGCGCCCCCGCGGCGTCCGGCGGCATCTGGGACCGGGTTGCGGCGCTGCAACGCTTTGAAACCGCACTCGAAACCGGCAGCGCCGAGGCCGTCAGCAAGACCCTGCCAAAGGTCTGGCAGGCCATGCGCACCGCTGAGATCGAAACCGCCTTTGCCGATCTTTTTGCCGACCGGCTGGCGCGGATCCCGCTGGAGGGCAGCGCCGCACAGCTGGCCTGGCGCATCCGCCTGCTGGCCCCGACCTATGAAACCGCCTCCCACAGCCTGCCGGATCTGAAGGGCCACGCCGCCTTTGTCGCGGCGGTGGCGCAGGGCGTGCCCACTGCCGAGCTGGCACATAGCGGTCTTGAGCAGGCGATCGCCGCCGCCTTTGCCCCCGAAAGCGCTGCCCCCCGCAAGCTTCAGCGCCTGCTGGACAATGGCCAGCTCGGCGAATCGATCCTGCGCGCGATGCAGCTCTTTGCCCAGGGCGCCGAGGGCAATCTCGGCGATCTCACCGATGCGCTGGCAACCTTCCGCGCCGTCGGACTCGAGGATACCGCCCGCCGCGCCGCCTTGCAGCTGCTGCTGCTGAACCGTCGCTAGGCCCGCCGCCATGGTCCCTCCCCGATGAGCAGCCCCGCCAATGCCCCACAGGATGATCTGCAATGGATCTCCACCTTTCTGGATGCGCAGGCCGCCGATCTCGGTGCGGCGCGCAACACCTTGCTGGCCTATGGCCGCGATCTGAAGGATGTCGCCAGCTGGCTTGCCCATAAAAACCTCGGTTTTGGCAGGGCCTCCCGCGATGATATCGAGGCCTATCTGATCTCCTGCGACGCCGAAGGGCTGGCCCGCGCCACCCGCGCCCGCCGCCTCTCCGCGATCAAGCAGATCTACCGCTTTGCCTTTGACGAAGGCTGGCGCAGCGACAATCCCGCGATCCAGATCAAGGGGCCGGGACGCCAGAAGGCGCTGCCCAAGACCCTTGAGGTGATCGAGGTCGACCGGCTGCTCTATGCCGCCCGCCAGTCTGGCCGCAGCACCGCCGACCGGCTGCGCAACACCTGCCTGATGGAGCTGCTCTATGCCACCGGCATGCGGGTGAGCGAGCTGGTCGGCCTGCCGGTGGCGGCCGCGCGGGGCGATCCGCGCATGTTGCTGGTGCTGGGCAAGGGCGGCAAGGAACGCATGGTGCCTCTGTCGCCGCCGGCCCGCGATGCGCTGGCGGCCTGGCTTACCGCGCGCGACACCGCTGAGGAGGCCGCCGTTGCCAAAGGGGCCGCCCCCTCGCGTTTCCTGTTCCCGTCGCGTGGCAAATCCGGCCATCTGACCCGGCATCGGTTCTATCTGCTGATCAAGGAATTTGCCGTCGCCGGGGGCATCGCGCCCGAAGCGGTGTCGCCCCATACCCTCCGCCACGCCTTTGCCACGCATCTTCTGACCAATGGCGCCGATCTGCGGGCGATCCAGGCACTGCTTGGCCATGCCGATATTGCCACCACCGAGATCTACACCCATGTGCTGGACGCCCGGCTGAGCGAGCTGGTGCTGGACCATCACCCGCTGGCCCGCCCTGCCGGGGCTGCCGATCACCCCGCCCCACCGGGTAAAACCGACCTGTCGGGACCAGAATAGCTCCCGCACGGCGCGAGCGTGCCACCTCCCCCCTTGCGACAGGGCGGTCGGCACCCCATAACCATGGGGATCACAACATTTCTTTCGGGACTCTGATGGACAGCACCACGACCTTTGTCGATTCCACCTTCTGGACCACCGCCGGCGCAATTGTCTTTCTGCTGGTTCTGTCGGGGTTTTTCTCTGGCTCCGAGACCGCATTGACAGCCTCTTCGCGGGGCAAGCTGCGTTCGCAGGCCGACAAGGGCTCCAACGGCGCCAAACGTGCACTGGCGATCACCGAAGACAGCGAACGGCTGATCGGCTCGATCCTCTTGGGCAACAACCTGGTGAATATCCTCGCCACCTCGCTGGCCACCGCGCTGTTCACCCGCGCCTTGGGCGAAAGCGGTGTCGCGCTGGCCACCCTGGTCATGACCCTTCTGGTGCTGATCTTTGCCGAAGTCCTGCCCAAGACCTACGCCATCTCCAATGCCGAGAAAGCCGCCGCCGCCGTTGCCCCTCCGATTGGCATATTGGTCACGCTGCTGGCCCCCGTGGTGGGGGCCGTCCGCCTTCTGGTGCGCGGTGTGCTGCGCCTGTTTGGCGTACGCATCGACCCCAACAGCCACATCATGGCCGTCCGCGAGGAAATCGCCGGCGCCCTGCACCTTGGCCACTCCGAAGGTGTGGTCGAAAAGGAAGACCGAGACCGGATCCTTGGCGCCCTTGATCTCTCCGACCGCTTTGTCGAGGAAATCATGCTGCACCGCTCCAATATCGAGATGATCGACGCCAGCCTTGAGCCACAGAAGATCCTCGAACAATGTCTGACCTCGCCGCACACCCGCCTGCCGGTGTTCAAGGACGAGCCGGAGAACATCATAGGCGTGCTCCATGCCAAGGATCTTCTGCGGGAGATGTACGCCCAGATCGGCGGCCCCGACGGCGATGCCGCCTCGCTGCGCAACTTCAATATCACCAGCGTGACCAAACCGCCCTATTTCGTCCCGGAAACCACCACACTGGATGAACAGATGCGCCAGTTCCTGCGCGCACGCACCCATTTTGCGCTGGTGGTCGATGAATACGGCACCCTACAGGGCCTGATCACCCTGGAAGACATCCTTGAGGAAATCGTCGGCGAGATCACCGATGAATTCGACCCGGATGAGGAAACCGTGGTGAAGAAAACCAGCGACGGCAACTATCTGGTCGATGGCGCCACCACCATTCGCGATCTCAACCGCGCAACCGACTGGTCGCTGCCCGATGACGAGGCCAACACCATCGCCGGTCTGGTCATTCACGAGGCGCAGACAATCCCCGTCGTGGGGCAGGTCTTTTCCTTCCATAATTTCCGCTTTGAGGTCACCGCGCGCGACGGCAACCGCGTGACGGAGCTGAAAATCCGCCCGCTGCAATAACGCAACCGCGCCCCCGCATCATCAGGCCGCCGCCCCACCGGGTGGCGGCTTTTTTTGATGCAGCGCCCCACGGCTGACGCCCGGTTCGTCCTCGCAGCGCTCAATCCCGACGGCTGATGTCGCGTTTTTGCTGGACTACTAAACACATCTGTCCAGAATAACCGCAAACAGCCAGTGGGGGATGCAAGATGAAGACGACAACACGGGTAGCGGTGATCGGTGGCGGCGTTGTGGGGTGCTCGGTGCTCTATCACCTGACCAAGCTCGGCTGGTCCGATGTCCTGCTGCTGGAACGCTCGGAGCTGACCTCAGGCTCCACCTGGCACGCGGCGGGCGGCTTCCATACGCTGAACGGCGACACCAACATGGCGGCGCTGCAGGGCTACACCATCAAGCTCTACAAGGAGCTGGAGGAGATCACCGGCATGTCCTGCGGGTTGCACCATGTCGGCGGCGTCACCCTCGCGGACAACCAGGAACGTTTCGACATGCTGAAGGCGGAGCGCGCCAAGCACCGGTTCATGGGGCTGGAAACCGAGATCATCTCTCCCGAGGAGATCAAGAAAATCGCCCCGGTCACCAATATCGACGGCATCATCGGCGGTTTGTATGACCCGCTCGATGGCCACCTCGACCCCTCCGGCACCACCCACGCCTATGCCCGCGCCGCGCGCATGGGCGGCGCCACGATTGAAACCCACTGCAAGGTGATCGAGACCAGCCAGCGCCCCGATGGCAGCTGGGATGTGGTCACAGACAAGGGCACAGTGCACGCCGAACATATCGTCAACGCCGGCGGCCTCTGGGCGCGCGAGGTGGGCGCCATGGCAGGCATTTACATGCCCCTGCACCCGATGGAGCATCAATATATCGTCACCGACGAGGTGCCGGAGATCGCCGAAATCATCAACGCAGGGGGCGAGCATCCCCATGTGATGGACCCGGCCGGCGAAAGCTACCTCCGTCAGGAAGGCCGCGGCCTCTGCATCGGCTTCTATGAACAGCCCTGCAAACCCTGGGCCGTCGATGGCACGCCATGGGACTTCGGCCACGAACTGCTGCCCGATGATTTCGACAAGATCGAGGACAGCATCGCCTTCGCCTACAAACGCTTCCCGGCGCTCGAACGCGCAGGCGTCAAATCGGTGATCCACGGCCCCTTCACCTTTGCCCCCGACGGTAACCCGCTGGTCGGCCCGGTGCCGGGGATGCGCAACTACTGGTCCGCCTGCGCCGTCATGGCCGGCTTTAGCCAGGGCGGCGGCGTCGGGTTGATGCTGGCGCAATGGATGGTTGAGGGCGAATGCGAGCGCGATACCTTTGCAATGGACTGCGCCCGCTTCGGCGGCTGGATCACTCCGGGCTATACTCGGCCCAAAGTTATTGAAAACTATCAGAAACGATTCTCCATCGCCTACCCGAACGAGGAGCTGCCCGCGGCCCGCCCGTTCCGCACCACCCCGATGTATGACATCTTCGATGGCATGGGCGCGGTCTGGGGTGCCCAATACGGGCTGGAGGTGCCGAACTACTTCGCCACAGGTGACGAGCCCCGCTATGAAACCCCCTCCTTCCGCCGCTCCAACGCGTTCGCGGCCACCGCACGCGAAGTGAAAGCCGTGCGCGAAAGCGTCGGCATCAACGAGGTCCACAACTTCGGCAAATACTTGGTCAAAGGCGCCGGCGCCCGCGCCTGGCTCGACCGCATCATGGCCGGCCGGGTGCCACAGCCGGGCCGCCTGTCGCTGACCCCGATGCTGTCGCCCAAGGGCCGCCTGATCGGTGATTTCACCATCTCCTGCCTGTCCGAGGACGAGTTCCAGCTCACCGCCTCTTACGGCGCGCAGGCCTATCATATGCGCTGGTTCCTGCAGAACCTGGACGCGGGCGTTCAGCTGGAAAACATCTCCGACACCCGCACAGGCTTCCAGATCGCAGGCCCCGGCGCGCGCGCGGTCCTGCAAGCCTGCACAAGGCAATACATCTCGGACATGCGCTTCATGGATGTGCGCCGCCTGACCGTGGGCATGGCCGACTGCATCGTGCAGAGGGTCAGCTATACCGGGGATCTGGGCTATGAAATCTACTGCGACCTGCCCAGCCAGCGTGCCCTGTGGGATGCGCTGTGGACTGCTGGCCAGCCGCACGGCATGAAGCCCTTCGGCATGCGGGCGATGATGTCGCTCAGGCTCGACAGGTTCTTCGGCTCCTGGCTGCGCGAATTCTCCCCCGATTACACGGCGGCGGAAACAGGCCTCGACCGCTTTATCTCCTTCAAGAAACCCGTTGATTTCATTGGCCGCGCTGCAGCCGAGCCCGAACGCGACACACCGCCAGCCCGCCGGCTCTGCGCCTTTGAGGTGGAGGCTGACGACGCAGATGTGACCGCCTATGAGCCGATCTGGCTGGACGGCGCAGTTGTGGGCTTCTGCACCTCCGGCGGCTACTCCCACCACGCGCAGAAATCCATCGCACTCGGCTTTGTCCCCACCGACCGCGCTGAAGAGGGTCTGGCGGTCGAGATCGAGATCCTGGGCAAGATGCAAAAGGCCCGACTGATCACCAGGCCGCTGTTTGATGCCGACGGCGCCCGGATGCGCGGCTGACAGCAGCAGGCGGGTCAATATTTCTGACCCGTCTCCCCCAGTGTTGCCATGTCGGCGCGCGCCGGGCCGCCGCTTTCGCGCAACAGATGGGTCCTGCCCCGGCCCCAATGTTTCGCACGCGAAACATTATGTCAGCCTCACTGACCTGCCCTGTCACTTTTGCTGGACCCCTCTCCTCTTCTGGCCCTAAATATCCCCGCCGGAGGCTTCCGACAGCGCGGCACCACGCCAGGGAGGCGACAGATATGACCGCCATCGCCATTCTGATCCTCGCTGCCGGCAGCGCCTCGCGGATGCGCGGGCGTGACAAACTGCTGGAGGAGATCGACGGAACACCGCTTCTGGCCCGGATCTGCGGGGCGGCCCTTGGCACCGGGCAGGACACCTATGTCACCTTGCCAGCCGCACCCCACCCAAGAGCCCAGCTGCTCAGCCGCGCCTGCCCCGCTGCAACAGCGCTCTTTGTGCCGGACGCGCAGGAGGGCATGGCCGCCTCCATTCGCTCAGGCATCGCAGGTCTGACCAAGAGCTACGAGGCGGTGATGATCCTGCCTGCCGATATGCCGGAGTTGACGCAAGCCGATCTGGCGCAGGTCGCGGGCAGCGCTATGGCGCTGCCAGACCGGATCCTGCGCGCGACCGGAACAGCAACCGGTGCAGCCACAGGCCCAATCACCGGGGCGCAGGAGCGGTTTGGACATCCGGTGGTCTTTCCCCGCCGGTATTTCGCCGCGCTCGGCCAGCTCAGCGGCGATCAGGGTGCCCGCGCGGTTCTAAAGGCTGCACAGGATCAGGGAGAGACCATTCACCCGGTGCCGCTGCCCGAGGCCCATGCGCTCACCGATCTGGACACGCCCGAGGCGTGGACGGCCTGGCGCCGCGCGCGAACGACATTCAAAAGCGATTAGGCCACAGGGCTAGTGGATGAACCACTGCGCCCCCGCCTTGCACCCCGGCCGTCGGCGTGACGGCTGCGCAGGGGGCGCACCGGGCACCGGCGGCTGTGTCTGCAACTCGGGAAACAGCATCAGCACCTCATCGCGCTGGGCGCGATCCAACCCGCGCTGGGACTGGTCGGCAGGCTGAAAACACTCGATCCACGCCCCGTCGGCACAGACCACCTGATGGTCCTCACAGACAAAATGCAGATAGTCGATGCTGGTGGTCTCTACCGCATCGACCCCGGACAATCCGGTCAGATGTTTGGCCGCGACCAGTATCTCGCGATTCTCGAAATAAAATGCGGTCTTGTCATTGCCGATCAGCACCCGATGGCTCGGGCTGAGCAGCAGATCGCGCTCCGGCATCCCATTGCCAAGCGACCCTGCCGCGATCAGCACCGGTTGCAGATGTGCCGCCCCTTGCAGGGCGCTGCGATCCAGCCTCCGCCGCCCGATCCAGCGAATGGGCTGCAGACCATTGTCACGGGTCACCACACGGTCCCCGACGCTCAGATCCTCGACAGCGCAGCTCCCCTGAGGGGTCGCAACAGTTGTTCCGGGCGTAAAGCAAGGCACGTCATGATCTCCGTCCAAAAGCCCGACCACCCCGGTCGCACAGCCGTGCAACCGGTCCCTGGCCTGCCTTGGTATTGCAAAGGGGCGCCACACCTCGGGGTACAGCTTTGAAGAGAGCACCACTCATCCTGTGGCAGCATGGGTTTACCCTACGCGGGCAAATCTGCCTAAAAAAGAACAAAATCTTAATCAGCGTGCATCCGCCGGCCCGGCCGTCCGATGATCCCGTCCCCAGAGGCCGGGGATTGTTTCCGGTCTGACCGCCGCCACCGCGCGATCCCGCAGAATCTGCCGTCACCGCCGCGAAACAACCGCCGTTTGTCGCCATCCTGCAGACAATGGCAGATCATCAGAGCGCACAGCCGCCCTCTGTCAGATCCATCACGCGAACCGCTGGGCGCAGGGGTTGTCCCACGGCGCGCAACAATGGGGAGAATTTTAGACAACTTGTCGCCACCACGGGCTGATTTACGATTCGCCCGGCCCCGTGACGCCGCCTGAGGCGCTGACCAGCGCTCAGATCATGTCGCTGACCCGCTGGCGAAAGGTTGCATAGGCTGCGTCAAAACCATCGCGCAGGGCAGCATCGGGGGTGACCGTGCGCGCGATCTGCGGCGCGGTCAGAACCTCGGCGGGATCCCCACCTGTCACCGCCAGCCGGGCCAGTCGCGCCGCACCAAGCGCGGCGCCGAACTCACCCCCCTGCGGGAGATGCAGCGGCAGGTCCAGCACCGTGGCCAGCAGCCTGACCCAATAGGGTGATCTGCTGCCGCCGCCGATGACCAGACAGCTGTCCAGCTCAGCGCCGGTGCTGCGCAGTGCCGCCAGACAGTCGCGCAGCCCGTAGCAGACACCCTCCATCACCGCGCGGGCCATATCCTCGGGCGTGGTCGCGACCGACAGCCCCTGAAACCCACCGCGCAGGCTTGCTGAGTTATGCGGCGTGCGCTCCCCGGAGAGATAGGGAAGGAATGTCACCTCGCCGGGGGGGCGCAGCTGATCGCCAAGACCTGCTGTCAGATCCGCAGGGCTGCGTCCGGTGATCCGGCCCAGCCAGTTCAGGCAATCGGTGGCCGAGAGCATCACCCCCATCTGATACCAGCGCTCCGGGATCGCGTGACAGAAGGTATGCACCGCCG
This sequence comes from Phaeobacter sp. JH20_34, assembly GCF_048056095.1. NCBI lineage: Bacteria > Pseudomonadati > Pseudomonadota > Alphaproteobacteria > Rhodobacterales > Roseobacteraceae > Phaeobacter > Phaeobacter sp. JH20_34. The sequence continues at coordinate 1,057,062 of NZ_JAYMWT010000004.1, forward strand.
TTGCCGGATCCGGGTGGAACCCGTCTCGCGCGGTCAGCACCACCCCGGAGGTGCCAAGCGAGACAAACCCCTGCCCCGGTGCCATCACCCCGGTGCCACAGGCCGCAGCGGCATTGTCGCCTGCGCCACCGGCCACGGTCACGTCTTTGCCAAATCCCCAACGCGCAGCCAGTTCAGGACGCAGGATACCACCAGGCTCGCAGCCCTCGACCAGATCCGGCATTTGATCGCGCCGCATGCGACCCGCGCGCAGCAGGGGCTCCGACCAGACCCGCGCGCCCACATCCAGCCAGGAGGTGCCTGCGCTGTCGGACATGTCAGCCACATGGCGCCCGGTCAGATGCAGGTTCAGATAGGCCGCAGGCAGCAGGACCTTGGCCGTATTGGCAAAAATCTCCGGCTCGTGGCGCTGCACCCACAAAAGTTTCGGCGCGGTGAACCCCGGAAAGACGATATTGCCGCTCAGATCTCGGACCTTCGCCGTTGCGTCCAGCTCAGCCGCCTCAGCGGCGGAACGGGTGTCGTTCCACAGGATGCAGGGCCGCAGCACCTGATCGGCGCCGTCCAGCAGCACCGCACCGTGCATATGCCCTGCCACTGCAATGCCGCATATCTGACCATAGCCGGGGGTATCCCGCAGTTGGTCCATCGCGCGATCCAGCGCTGTGATCCAGTCGCCGGGATCCTGTTCCGACCAGCCGGGATGGGGGGTCTGCACGCAATACTGCGCCTCAGCCGAGGCGACAGGCTTGCCCGCCGCATCGGTCATCAGCGCGCGTAGCCCCGATGTGCCAAGATCAATGCCAAGATACATATCTGTGCCCTCTCCCCATTACGCCATGGTTCCGCCGCCTCAGACGAAACGGTTGACCAGCGCCTCCAGCTGTTCCTGACGGCCAGAGACCGGATGCGGATCAAGCGCCCTGGCCTCGGCCTGATCGGCGATGGCCTCCAGCGTTGCGCCCTCGGCCAGATAGGCCTGCGCCTCGGCAGTGGTCCAACCGGCGTAACGGTCGCGGCGCTTGGCCTCGAGGCTATCACTTTCCAGCATGGCAGCGGCGGCGCGTAGCCCCCGCGCGCAGACGTCCATGGCCCCCACATGGGCCGCGATCAGATCCTCGGCATCCAGCGACTGACGGCGCAGCTTGGCATCGAAATTGGTGCCGCCGCTGGTAAAGCCACCGCCGCGCAGAATTTCATAATAGGCCAGCGCCACCTCCGGCACGTTGTTGGGGAACTGATCGGTGTCCCAGCCGGACTGGTAGTCGTTGCGGTTCATGTCGATGGAGCCAAAGATCCCCAGCGCATTGGCCATGGCGATCTCATGTTCAAAGCTGTGACCGGCGAGGATCGCGTGACCCTGTTCAATGTTCACCTTCACCTCATCCTCAAGACCAAAGCGTTTGAGGAAGCCGTAAACGGTGGCAACGTCATAGTCATATTGATGTTTGGTCGGCTCCTGCGGCTTTGGCTCGATCAGGATCGCGCCTTTGAAGCCGATCTTGTGTTTGTAGTCGACCACCATCGACAGGAAGCGGCCCATCTGCTCCAGCTCACGCGACAGATCGGTGTTGAGCAGGGTTTCATAGCCCTCGCGTCCGCCCCAAAGGACATAGTTCTCGCCGTTCAGACGATGGGTCAGATCCATGCAGGCGCGCACGGTGGAGGCGCAATAGGCAAAGACATCCGGGTCGGGATTGGTGCTGGCGCCGGCCATATAGCGGCGGTTGGAGAACATATTGGCCGTCCCCCACAGAAGTTTCGGGCCACCATCTGCCATTTTCTGTTCCAGCAGATCGCCCATCTGGTTCAGGCGTTTGTGGCTTTCGGCGAGGCTTGCGCCTTCTGGCCGGATATCGTGGTCGTGGAAACAGTAGTACGGCACGCCGAGGATGCGGAACATGTCAAAGGCGGCCTCCGCCTTCATGCGCGCCAGATCCATGGTATCGGCGGGGAACCACGGCCGATCAAAGGTCTGCCCGCCAAACGGGTCGTTCCCCTCCCAAACAAAGTTGTGCCAGTAGCAGACGGCAAAGCGCAGGTGGTCCTCCATCCGTTTGCCCATGATCATTTCATCGGGGTTGTAGTGGCGATAGGCCAGCCCGTCGCCATCTGGATTGTAGGTGATTGCTGCGATGTCGTCGAAATAGCCAGCCATGGTCAGGCCCTCTCTTCTGGCCCGACCGCAGGCTGCGGGGGCATGTTGTGTTTGAAATGGACGGCGGGAATGATCTGCGCGGTCAGCGGGTCGAACGGCAGCCCGTCGCTGAGCGCGACAAGGGCCGCTAGGGCGGCGGTGATTTCCTGCGCCGGTTTCTGGTCGATCACCGCATCAATAAGGCCCTGCGCCACGGCATCGCGGGTCGCGGCGCAGAGTTCGTGGCTGATCACCACCGGAGGGTGCGGCCGTGCCGTCGCCGACAGGGCCGCGACCAGCCCCGGAATGCCGGCACCCAGATTGTAGACCCCGGTAATGTCGGGGTTTGCATCAAGCGCGCGGCGCAGCGCCTGTTCCAGCACATCGGGGTCGTCGCCGGTCTCCAGCGGTGGCAGCACCGGCAGACCGGGCGAGACCACATCGCAGAACCCGGCGTAGCGGTCGGCATGATCGCGGGCGCTGAGACTGCCGGTGATGGGAAGGATCCGGCCCCGCCCTTCGGAGGCCGCTCCGCGATGGGCCAGCACCATCAGGTCGCCTGCGGTGCGACCTGCGGTCCGGTTGTCGATCCCCACATAGGCATCCCGCGTGGTTTCCGGGCTGTCGGCGACCAGTGTGACCACGGCAACACCCCTGGCCCGCAGGCTGGTCAGCGCGGCCTCAACCTGCGGATCCTCCACCGCCACAAGGCAGAGACCGTCGTAATCCTCGGCGGCGCAGTTTTCGATCGCCCGCACCAGCGCCGCCGCATCGAAGGCAGGCACATGGGTGATGGTGATCTGCTGGCGCGCCTGCGCGCGGCGGGTCTGTTCGCTTTGGACATGCTCATGCAGCCGGGCAAAGAAGCCCTCCCCCGCCATCGGCAGCAGAAAGGCAAACCGGTAGCGGCGACGGCGTGACAGATTGGCGGCGGTGATATCGCGCTGATAGCCCAGCTCGGCAATGGCGGCGCGCACCCGGTCCTGCGATTTTTTCGCCACCCCGCCGCGATTGTTCAGCACCCGGTCCGCCGTGGCGTAGCTGACCCCGGCCGCGGCAGCGACATCATGTAATGTGGGTTTTCCCATCCTTGCAGCCCATCTGTTTCCGGCAGTTTTGACAGACGTATATCATTTTCTGATAGACGTCTATCATTTTGTCGATCAAGCCGCGGTCGCCACGATCTGACAGGTGGCTGATGGATCACGGGGGCAAGGTCTGAAACGCAAAAAGCCACCACATGCTGTGGCGGCTGTCATAAAACCATCTTGGTCTAGATGTTATGGCGGAGAGACAGGGATTCGAACCCTGGAGACGGTTCCCCGCCTACACACTTTCCAGGCGTGCGCCTTCGACCACTCGGCCACCTCTCCGTTGGGCGGACTTTTGACGGATCACGGAAGCAATTGCAAGAGCGAAAACAGCAAAAAATTCACTCTTGCAGAAACTTATTTGCAGCCCGCGCTCAAGCCCCCAGATGCAGGTAGACACGGCGGTTCTGCTTGCCCTTTTTTTCAACCTTTCCAAGGCGGATAGGACCAATTTCAGCGGTGCTGCGCACATGGGTGCCGCCGCAGGGTTGCAGGTCGATCTGCTCCTGCATCGTGCCGATCCGCACCAGCCGAATGCGGCCATTGCCACGGGGCGGCGCCACCGACATGGTTTTCACCAGATCGGGGTTTGCATCCAGCTCCTCCTCGGTGATCCAGCGTTCGCTGACCTCCAGATCGCGGCTGATGAGGGCGTTGAGCGCATCCTCCAGCGCCTGTTTGTCCTCCGGCGCCTCGGGCATGTTGAAATCAAGCCGCCCCTTGTCGGCGCCGATGGAACCGCCGGAGACCGGCAGGGGAATCACCACCGAGAGGAGGTGTAGCGCGGTATGGATGCGCATATGGCCAAGGCGGCGATCCCAGTCGAGGGTCTGCGTCACCTCCTGCCCGACGCTGGGCAGCGGCTGGTCAGGTTCCGGCAGCAGGACAATGGCGCCCGCCTCCCCCTTTACCGTATTGGTGATGGTCAGGCGGTGCGCCCCTGCCCCATCGGACCAGCTGAGATGACCGGTATCGCCCGGCTGCCCGCCCCCGGTTGCGTAAAAGACGGACTGGTTCAGCACCAGCCCGCCTTCGTTTGTGTGGTCAATGATCTGCGCCGGGGCCTGTTGTGCATAGGCATCCGTCAGGAACAATTGGTCGGTCATCGATCGCCGTCTCCGTCTTCATCGCCGCTGTCGGCTGCATCGTCCCGGTTGGAGAGGTCCTCCAGATCCGGGGTTTCGGGGCGTTTGCTGGCGGGCGCCGCTGCCGCAGCCGGTGATGGCCGGGCCGCGCTGTCCTGAACAGATCCGGGGCCAGAGTCGGGCGCAGCTTCAGGCGCCGCGGCCGCCGCCGCCCCGGCCAGCGCCTCGGGGTTGCGGATCCAGATATCGCGCTGGGCGAAGGGGATCTCGATCCCGGCCTCGTCGAAGCGGCGGGCGATGTCGTAGTTCATGTCGGATTTCACCGACAGGACCCAGTTCACATCGCGCAGGATCGCGCGGATCTCAAAGTTGAGACTGTCCGCCCCAAAGCCCTGAAACACCACCGATGGCGGTGGGTTCATCAACACCATCGGATGTGCCTTGGCGACCTCGATCAGGATGGCCTCGACCTTGCGCGGGTCGGTGCCGTAGCTGACGCCGACAGGCACGATCACCCGGCCCACGGTATTGCCGCGGGTGTAATTGGTGACGGTGCCGGTGATCAGATCCGAGTTCGGAACAATCACATCGGTGCGGTCGAAGGTCTCGATCCGGGTGGAGCGCACGGAGATATCGCGCACATAGCCCATCAGGCCGCCAACCTCGATCCAGTCGCCCTTGGACACCGGGCGCTCGACCAGAAGGATGATGCCGGAGACAAAGTTCGACACGATGGTTTGCAGACCAAAGCCGATGCCCACAGAGAGCGCACCGGCGACAATGGCGAGCGACGACAGATCCAGACCGGCCATCGAAATCGCCACCAGAGCGGCCAGAAAAATCCCGACATAGCCCATGCCGGAGACGATGGCATTCTGGCCGCCGACATCAATGCGGGTCTTGGGCAGCAGCGCGTTGCGCAGGCTGCCCTGCACCAGCCGGGTCAGACCGTAGCCGACGGCAAAGATGGTCACAAAGGTCAGAAAGGCGGTGGGCGAAATACGGGTGTCGCCAATCTGGAAGCCCTCGAGGAAGTTCGACCACAGCTCCGTCAGATCCGCAACGCGCGCGCCCCAGATCAGCGCCAGCATCGGCAGCGCCACCAGCGCCAGCGCAAAGCCGATCAGCGCCGTGAAGAGCGAGTCGCGGGCCGCGCTACCCTTGCCGGTGACAAAGCCGTAGAGATCGGCAAAGAACCGTTGCAGGACAAACAGGCCCGCCAGCATCGCCAGCGTCAGCATGGCCGGGTAGATCACCGCCTCGGCCGCGTTGAGATAGCCCACCGCAGCCAGCAGCGGCCCGGCAAAGCCGAGAAGGTAGATCGCCCGGCGCACCACCGCGATGATGCGATTGGCCCCGGCGGCGATGGCGCCTTCCTCGGGCTCCTCCTCGCTCTGTGCCTGACGCTGCTTGGCCCCGATGCGGTGCAGACGCAGCAGGATCAGCGCAGCACAGCTGATCAGCGGAAAGGCATAGACCGCGGAACTGCTGTCCGGGATGTTCTGGATCCGCTCGATGGTGGCAAAAACATCCTGCAGCACCAGGATCACCGCCATCATGTCGATCAGAAAGCGGGTCTCGGCCTGATTGCCCTCCTGTACGGGCAGCAGATCATTCTCGATCTGATTGGTATAGAGCTGCTCGCCCAGCCAGTGGAACGACAGCATGATAAAGGCCCAGGCCGGCACGGATTCGAGGAAGATGCTGCCGCGCACCCCAAGAATGCCCGAAAGATCGACCGCTGCGACCAGAAAGATGACACCGATCAGCGGCAGCAGCACCTGTAGCAGCGAGACGACAAAGGTCCAGACGCCGGTGCCCCGCGCGCCGTAGCGCCGCAGGTAATCACCCGCCAGATGCGCCCATGGGCGCCCGCGCAGGATCAGCAGCATACCGATCAGCACCAGCACAAGAATGCCCACCAGATCGCCGCTGATGCGTTCGCTGGTAGTGTCATTGCGCAGCTGCGACAGGGTTTCATTGCCCACGGCGCGGCTGGCGTGGACCAGATCCCGCAGCGCGCCGGGCCAATGTTCGGGGTTGAGCGGCGAGGTGCCGCGCTCAAACAGCCGTTTGGTCAGCCGTTCGCGGACAATCTTGTCGATCTCGTTGATCAGGCCGTCGGCGCGGCTGTAGGCCTCTTCGGCGACGATACGCGGCACCCGCAGCTCATTGAGCTGCTGGGTCAGCGCGTCACGCAGCTGGGCGATGTCTTCGGGCTCTTCCTCGCCCTCGCCCGGTGGGGCCCCAAGCGCGTCCAGCTGGCCCTGAAGGGTCTGGATACGCTCGCCGTTTTCCCCACGCTTGGTCTGGAAGGTCTGCCGGAATTCGGCCAGCTCGCTGCGCAGCTGTTCCAAGGCGATATTGGAGGCGCGGCTGGCATCAATTACGTTTTCGGCCCGGTTCGCGGTGCGCAGCCAATCCTCGTAATAGGATTTCGAACGCGCATCGAGCTGGGCCAGAGCGGGAAAGGCCAGGCTGATCAGAAGAACCAGCCCGGCCAGACATTTCACAAAACCACGCATGAGGGCGATCATACGTCCTCGAACACGCCGGGGATAGAGGCCGGGGGGTGAGTCATCCAATCCGGCACCGGCAGGTTCTTTTCACGCAAGAAGTCGGGGTTGAACAGTTTCGACTGGTAGCGCGTCCCATAGTCACAGAGCACGGTGACGATGGTCTTGCCCGGTCCCATGTCCTTGGCCATGCGCACGGCACCGGCGATATTGATCGCCGAGGAACCGCCCAGCACCAGACCCTCTTCGTGCAGGAGGTCGAAGACATAGGGCAGCGCGTCGCGATCCTCGATCTGGTAGCAGAAATCCGGTTTGAACCCTTCAAGGTTCTTGGTGATGCGCACCTGGCCGATGCCTTCTGCGATGGAGCCGCCTTCGGTCACAATTTCACCGGTGGTGTAGTAGGAATAAAGCGCCGCGCCCATCGGATCGGCAAGGCCGATTTTCACGCCCTTGGGCTGGAGCACATCGGCCACACCTGCCAGCGTGCCGCCAGAACCGACCGCGCAGACAAAGCCGTCCACCTTGCCGTCGGTCTGCTCCCAGATCTCGGGTGCGGTGGTTTCGATATGGGCCTGCCGGTTGGCGACATTGTCGAACTGATTGGCCCAGATCGCGCCATTGGGTTCGGTCTTGGCCAGTTCCTTGGCCAGACGTTCCGAATAGCGGACAAAGTTATTGGGATTGCGATAAGGCGCTGCGGGGACCTGCACCAGCTGGGCGCCGGCCAGTCGCAACATGTCCTTTTTCTCTTCGGACTGGGTTTCGGGGATCACGATCACCGTTTTGAAGCCCATCGACGCGCCAACCAGCGCCAGGCCGATCCCGGTGTTACCGGCAGTGCCCTCGACGATGGTGCCGCCCGGCTTCAGATCACCGCGCGCGATGGCGTCCTTGATGATATAGAGTGCGGCGCGGTCCTTGACCGACTGGCCGGGGTTCATGAACTCGGCCTTTCCCAGAATCTCACATCCGGTTTCATCGCTGACGCGGTTCAGGCGGATCAGAGGCGTGTGGCCGATCGCGTCGGCCAGATCATGTGCAATGCGCATGGTATCCCTTTCGATCATTCCAGTTGAGGTGTAGCCAAGGCATTGGACAACCACAAGCCGAGATAGCGGCGCGCCGCGCGGTTGGCGGGGTCAGCCCTGCCGCAAGCGCTCACGATGGCGTGACAGCCAGAGGGCGGCGGTGACCAGTGGCATGTCCTGATAGGTCTGGTCATCTACGCCCTGTATCAGCGCCTCATAGGGCAGGATCTGGCTGCGGATATCTTCGCCCTCGCTCTCCAGTCCGCCGCCGCCGGCGATCTCGTCAAAGTCGCAGAGACCCACAAAAATATGCAGAAATTCGCCTGAGGCGCCGCTGGAGGGGTAGACCTGGGCGACGGTTTCCAGCTGGTCGATCTTCAGCCCTGCCTCCTCCATCGCCTCGCGGCGGGCGGCCTGTTCGGGGGTTTCGCCGGGGTCGATCAGCCCGGCCACCGGCTCCCACATCCAGGGGCGCTGGTTGCCCGCGATATAGGTGGCGGCGCGGAACTGTTCGATCAGCAAAACCGCGTCGCGGCGGCGATCATAGGGCAGCACCACCGCCGCCTGCCCCACCAGCGCGACGCCCCGGTTGATCACCGGGCTGAGGCTGCCGTCATAGCGGCGGAATTGCAGGTCCATCTCCTCCATCGCGAAGAAGTTGAGATAGGCGCGTTTATGCTGGTGGACGACGACATCGCGGGTCAGATCGTGATCGGGATCGCCGGGGCGGTTCTGCGCCGCGAGCCAGGCGGCGGCGCGGATGCGGATCGGGCGGAACCGCTCGGCCACCTCGGCGGCGGTCAGGCGACCGCGATAGGCCATGACCTCCTCTGCCGCGCGCAGCGACAAGGCGCCCCATTTCTGCTGCCAGTCGCCCAGATCCCAGGCCGCCCCGGTCTGCCACAGGCCCGGCTCTGGGAAATAGACCTCCGCCGGGGCGCTACCGCCTGCGTCCAGCGCGACCGTGACAGGGCGCAGCGTATAGTCGAACCCGCCTTCGTAGAAATTCAGCGCCGCCATATCGTCCGGGGTGAGACCGCGCAGCAGCAGCCCCGGTGCGCGGTGGCCGACGCGGGCCTCTATCGCCGGGAAAGGCTGATCCACCACCGCAAAGGCACCGTGATCGGGCAGATGTGCAGGGGTGACATCCAGCGCGGCACCTGACCGCCCCAACACCAGTTCAAGCAGCGGCATATGGCGCAGCGTGCCATAGACAAAAAGATCAACCACGGTCTGTATCCTGTTGGAATTCTGTTATCTCAGCGCCAGCGTCTTGCGGCATTCTCGGTCACCAGACCGCTGAAGATGCCACCGATCACCAGCGCCAGCAACACATGTGGCACCGCCATCACGAAAAAGAAATCCAAACCGATGACAAAAATCGCCGAAAGCGCCTCAAACGGGCCGTCATAGCGGTTGCGCATGGCGAGGCGAAACATTTCCCAGGCGCCTTGCAGAAACAGCCCCCAGAGCACCAGCAGCGCCACACCGGTGAGGCCGTTGTTGATCGCATTGACCACGCCGCGACCGACATGGCGGCCGACCCAGACCCAGCCGATCAGCGCGCCAAGCGCGGCGTTGAGCGGCACGAAATAGCCGAAATCGGTGCCCTCGGGCATCAGTGGCATGATCAGGAAAGAGGCGGCAATCGCGACAAGCGCCATGCTGACGGCGGCGATAAGGCGGGCGGCTGTGGGCATGATCCGGGCTTTCGTTCAGCGGTGGGCCAGCGTGATCTGGGTCACGTCGCAGGTTTGCGCCTTGAACGCGGCGGCGCAGGAGGTGAGGTAGAAATTCCACATCTTTTTGAACCGATCATCAAATCCCATGGCCGCAATCTCGTCCCAGCGACTGTTAAAGGTGGTGTGCCAACGCCGCAGCGTCTGATCGTAACTATCACCGAATTCGAGCGATTTCATGACCTTTAGCCCGGCATTTTCAACCTGTTGCCGCAGGATCTTGGGCGCGGGCAGCATGCCACCCGGAAAAATATGTTTCTGGATGAAATCAACGCCGCGTTTGTAGACCGTCCAGCGCCGGTCAGCGACGGTGATGATCTGCAAGGTGGCCTGACCGCCGGGGCGCAGCCGGTCGTGGATCATCCTGAAATAGGCGGGCCAGTATTTCTCGCCGACAGCCTCGAACATCTCGATGGAAGCAATGCCATCGAAGGTGCCTTCGCAGTCGCGGTAATCCTGCATCCTGAGTTCAACCCTGTCGGAAAGCCCCGCCTTTTCAATGCGCTCGCGGGCATATTTCAACTGTTCGGCACTGATGGTGAGGCCCGTGACCCGCAGGCCGCGTTCGCGGGCTGCATATTCGGCAAACCCGCCCCAGCCGCAGCCGACCTCCAGCACGTGATCGCCGGGCTGCACGCCCATCTGGTCGACCATGGAGGCATATTTGGCGGTCTGCGCCGCCTCCAAGCTTTCCTGCCCGGTTTTGAACAGGGCGCTGGAATAGGTCATCGTGTCATCAAGCCACAGCCCGTAGAAGGCGTTGCCGAGGTCATAGTGATAGGAGATATTCGCCTTGGCCTGCGCGCGGTGATTGCGTTGCAGCCAGAAGCGGAACTGCTCATAGGCGCGGATCAGCCCGCGTCCCGGAAAGCCATCATAGACGGTTTCAGACCCCAGATGCACCAGATCCATGAAGGCCTGAAGATCGGATGTGCTCCACCAGCCATCAAGATAGGCATCGGAGAACCCCAGATCCCCCTCGCGGATCAGCCGGGCGAAACAATCGGGGTTGCGAATACGCAGATCTGCCACCGGACCGGGGCGGTCGCCAGTGACACGGAACACCCGACCGTCCGGCAGATGGATGTCCAGCTGCCCCACCTCGAGCGCCTGCAACTGGTCAAAGATCGCCGCGAAATAGCGCGGCAGATTGGCCTGTCCTTCGGTCTGTGTGAGCGCCATTCTCTCCTCCCCTAGACGGGTCCGGTGGGTTCACGGCCCCTGTCCAGAGAAAAGGCTAGGCCAAATCAGGCGCTTCTGGCAAGGGATCTGTCAGTCCTCGGGCAGCTCGCGCTGGCCATAGACCTCAAGCGCGCGGGCGCGACCCTCTTTCAGATCAACGAAGGGGCTGGCGCGTCTATCCTGAGGCGACAGCTCCCAGGACAGGGGTGTCGCGCGGTAGAAATCCAGTGCCGTCTGCGGCGGGCTGTCCTGACCTTCGGCGATCCAGGCGGATTGGTAGCGGCCCTTGGGGTCAAATTTCTCCAGCTGGCCGTCGGGGTTGAATATCCGAAAAAACGGCGAGGCATCGGGGCCGGAGCCGGCCACCCACTGCCAGCCCATGGCGTTGGAGGCCGGATCCCAGTCCACCAGACACTCCTCGAACCATTTCTGACCGATGCGCCAGTGGGTGAGCATATGTTTGGTCAGGAAACTGGCCACGATCATCCGGGCGCGGTTGTGCATCTTGCCGGTCACATAGAGTTCGCGCATGGCGGCATCGACGAAATTGTAACCGGTCTGACCACGCCGCCAGGCCTCGACCCGGTCGTCGTCCTGCTCGGACCAGCGGAAGCTTTCCCATTCGGGGCGCCAGTTGCGGGTCAGGATATGCGGAGTGTGGAACATCAGGTGGTAGGCGAATTCGCGCCAGACGATTTCCTTGAGGAAATGCTCAGCGCCGGATTTGCCTGCGCGACGTGCCTCCAGCCCGTGATGCCACATGCGGCGCGGGCTGATTTCTCCCCAGGCGAGGTTTTCAGACAGGCCGGACGTGGCATCCACCGCGGGAAAGTCTCGGTCCTGTTTGTAGTCGGCCACGCGGGAGTCGAGGAATTCCGCCAGCCGCTCCTGCGCGGCATCTTCCCCGACCCGGCAATATTGCGCCACGATGTCAGCGCCGCGCCGCATATCAGCGGCGAGTTTCCAGCCGTCCAGATCATCAGAGGCGGGCCATTGCTCCGGCGCGGGTATTCGGGATGGGGCGGCGATCAGATCCGCGACATCGCGGTCGCGCACGGATTTCCAGTAGGGCGAATAGACCCGGTACATGCCGCCGGTCTTGGTCTCGACGGTCCAGGGTTCAAACAGCAGATGACCACCAAAAGACTGCGCCGCAACGCCCTGCCCATTCAGCTGTTCCTTGATGGTGGTGTCGCGGGCGATGGCGTCGGGATCATAGGCGCGGCTCCAGTGCACCGCCCCTGCCCCGGTCTCCGCGATCACCTGCGCCAGCACCTCGGCTGCCGGACCACGCCGCAGGATCAGGCGGCTGCCGCGCTGCTCCAGCACCTTGGCCAGATGGGCAAGCCCCAGCCCCAGCCGGAACTTTGGCGCAGCGCCCAGATGTTCATCCAGCGTGTCAAAGACAAAGAGCGGGATCACCGGGGTGCCCCGGGCGACGGCCGCCTCAAGGGCGGGGTTGTCGGCGAGCCGCAGGTCTCGGCGCAGCCACCAGATCACCGGCGCCTGTCGCGGGGTATGGTCAGTCATGAAAGATCAAGGTCCCTGTATCGCTGCGGTTTTCACAACACGCGATCTAGGGCCTCGATCAACTGTGTCATCTCTTTTTTCGAGGTGTAATGCGTAAAACTGAGCCGCAGCACGCCGTCACCGGTGGAGACACCCATCGCGTTCAGGGCACGCAGGGCGTAGAAATCACCGCCCCCCGCCATGATGCCATGTTCGGCCAGTTCACCGGCTACGGCTTCGGCGGGGCGATCCAGCGCCAGTGCCACAGTGGGCGCGCGTCTGCTGGCATCAGAGGGGCCGATCAGGCGCAGATCGTTGCGGTCCTTCACCATATCGAGCAGCGGTTGCAGCAGCTCCACCTCATGGGCGCGCATCAGATCGTGGACAAAGGCCCCCTGTGCCGCGCCTTCGGTCAGCGGGCCGCCGTGATGATGGGCCAGCGCGGCGATGTAGTCAGCCATGCCCGCGCAGGCGGCGACCTGAGCGTGGTCCGGCCCCGCCGGAGTGAAGCGTTTGTAGAGCGTGTCACCGTTGAAGAAATGTCCCTGATTGGGCAGCAGCTCCCCCAGGGCGCGGCGGATCACCATCAGCCCCTGATGCGGCCCGTAGGTCTTATAGGCGGAGAACAGATAGATATCCGGCCCCAGCTCGCCGACATTGGGCAGGCCATGGGGCGCGTAAGAGACACCATCGACGCAGACAAAGGCGCCGGCCGCATGGGCCAGAGCGGTGATTTCGGTGACCGGGTTCAGCTCCCCGACCACGTTGGAACAATGCGGAAAACAGACCAGCCGGACGTTTTCGTCCAGAAGATTTTCCAGATCTGCGGGGTTCAGATGGCCGGTTTGCGGGTCGATCTGCCATTCGCGCACCTCGATCCCGGCATCCGCAAGGCGCCGCCACGGGCCGCTGTTGGCCTCGTGATCCTGATTGGTGACGATGATCGCCTCCCCCGGAGACAGGAACTGGCGAAAGGCCTGCGCCAGCACATAGGTGTTCTGGGTGGTCGAGGGGCCAAAGCTTAGCTCATCCCGTGCCACCCCGAGGATGCCGGAAAGCCGGTGCCGCGCCTCGTCCATCTCGTCGCCCGCCAGCGTCGAGGCCTCATAGGGGGCATAGGGCTGCACTTTGCGTTCGGTATAAAAGCGGGTGAGCCGGTTGATCACCTGCTGACAGGTATAAGAGCCACCGGCGTTCTCGAAAAAGGCCTGACCTTGCAGGTTGGGCGCTGCAAAGGCCGGAAACTGGCTGCGGACAAAGTCGATATCAAGGGCCATGGTCTCTCCTCTTTCTGTCTCAGAAGAAGTGACGGCGATGATGCGCAAGGTCAAGCGCGGAGAGACTGAGGCCGCCGCTGACCTGATGTCATTTTCTGTCAACAGTGGCGGGTAGCTAGGGGATACATCAACACGAAAGGATGCAGATGATGGCCTATACGCCCAAGGATTTTCTGGTCTGGGGAGAGATCCCCGTCACCGACATGGACGGCGCACGCAAGTTCTACGAGCATGTGACCGGCGCCGCGCTGGAACTGGTCAGCGATGGACCAAACCCGATGCTGCTGTTTCGCCCCAAGGACCCGGCAACCGGGGTCGCGCTGAGCATCTATCCCGGCACCCCGGCCCCGGATGGTGTTGGCCCGACCCTGCATCTGGCCGCCGAAGGTGCGCTGGCCGATGTGATGACGCGGGTGACCGACGCCGGTGGGCAGGTGGTGTCAGAGGCGGTGCCGCTGCCCGAAGGGCAGTTCTTCTACGCCAAAGACCCCGACGGCAATTCGGTCGGCTTCTATGAGGCCAAGAGCTGAACGGCAAACGCCCCGGAGTTCTCCGGGGCGTTTCGGGGCGTTTCTGGGCGTTACTGGTCCGGGATGGCGGCGCGGGATCAGCGCGCCTCGGTTTGCAATCCGCGCAGGATCGCCCAGCACATCAGCAGCAGCACGATGGTGAACGGCAAGCCGGTGGAGATCACCATCGCCTGCAGGGCCACAAGACCACCGCCGAGCAGCAGCACGATCGCAACCGCACCTTCGAACACGCACCAGAAGACCCGTTGCGGCAGCGGCGCGTCGACCTTGCCGCCTGCGGTGATGGTGTCGATCACCAGCGAGCCGGAATCCGAAGAGGTGACGAAGAACACGATCACCAGAAGGATGCCGACAAAGGAGGTGATCGAGGCCAGCGGCAGCTGATCCAGCATCTTGAACAGCTTCAGCTCAAGTGCGGCATCCTGCGCGCCGGTATAGCCATCAGCCACCACCTGATGAATGGCGGTGCCGCCAAAGACGCTCATCCACAGGACGCAGACCAGGCTGGGGATCAGCAGAACGCAGATGATGAACTCGCGCACGGTGCGGCCCCGGCTGACGCGGGCGATGAACATGCCGACAAACGGCGACCAGCTGATCCACCACGCCCAGTAAAAGGCGGTCCAGCCCTGGCTGTAGTTGGCATCCTCGCGGCCGAAGGGCATAGAGAGCGCCGGCAGATACTGCACATAGGCCACCAGACTGTCGAAAAAGCCGGTGATGATCAGCAGCGTAGGCCCGACCAGAAGCACGAAGATCAACAGCAGGAAGGCCAGCCCCATGTTGATTTCGCTCAGCACTTTCACACCGCCATCAAGACCGCGCACAACCGAGATCAGCGCAACCGCGGTGATGGCGGAGATCAGCAGCACCTCGGTGGTTGAGCCAACCGGCACACCGAACAGCTCGTTCAGGCCCGCATTGGCCTGTGTCGCGCCAAAACCCAGCGAGGTTGCAAGGCCAAAGAGTGTGGCGAAAACCGCCAGAATGTCGATGATATGGCCGGTCCAGCCCCAGACCCGCTCGCCGAAGATCGGGTAGAAGGCCGAGCGGATGGTGAGTGGCAGCCCCTTGTTGAAGGAGAACAGCGCCAGCGACAGGGCAACAATCGCGTAGATCGCCCAAGGGTGCAGGCCCCAGTGATAGATCGTAGCCGCCATGCCCAGACGCACGGCTTCGGTGCTGTCCCCGGCCGCGCCGCCCAGCGGCGCCCAGTCGGTGCGGGCGCCATTTTCACCCATGCTCACACCACCAAAGGCGGTGGAATAATGGCTCATCGGTTCGCTGACGCCGTAGAACATCAGGCCGATGCCCATGCCGGCCGCAAACAGCATCGCAAACCAGCCGATGTAGGTATAATCGGGTGCCGCGTCGGCCCCGCCAAGGCGCACCTTGCCCCAGGGCGAGACGATCAGGAAGAAACAGAACAGCACGAAGATGTTGCCCGCGCTGAGGAAGAACCAGTCGAACGAGCTGGTCACGGCGGGGCGCAGCCAGCCAAAGAAGGTTGCCGCCTGTTCCGGCAGAACCAGCGCGTAGAACACAAACAGCATGATGCTGATGCCGGAGACCATGAAAACCGGGTTATGGATGTCAAATCCAATCGGTCCCACGGATCCTTCCAGATTGTCCTGTCCGATTTCATATTCGGTGTCGATGACGGCGGCCTCACCGTCGGGGGCGGGTATGCCCTGATTGGCCGTTTCGTCTGTCATGGGTGTCCCTGTTCTGTCTTATGTGAACGTCCAGTGTCTCAACCGTCGCGCGCTGCGCAGGTTCCCGCCGATCGCGAAAAAAATGCAGCCCCCCGCACGGGTGCCTCTCCATGACCGGCGCCCGTTGAGCAGGCGGTCGGGGGCGATCATCACAGCGCTCATGCCGACAACGATCGCCGATAGATCCGCGTTAGCCCAGTCACGCGCTGCGGTCAGGCAGCGGCTGGCGTGGCCATGGACAGATCACCAGCCTAGCAGAAAACCATGCAAATGTCGCGTCTTGTGGGGCGATCTGCGTGACAGCGGTGCAATCGCTGCGCGACATGCGCCCGGTTGCCGGGTCTATGACGCGGGGATTGACCGGCTGGCCCCACGGACGCGCAAAGAACGCGCAGGCTGGCTGCGCGTTCTGACAGGTTTCCCTGTGATCATCGCCCGATCTATCTCTGATCTGTCGACCTTCAGGCGGGCTGCCCCGTCAGCAGGGGCTGTGTCAGCCGTTCACATCAACGACAACGCGGCCCTTCACCTGCCCTTTCAGGATATCGGCGCCCAGCTGTGGCAGATCGGACAGGGTGGCCGGCTGCACCATCGCCTCCAGCTTATCCATCGGCAGATCGGTGGCGATGCGCTGCCAGGCCCGCAGGCGGTTGTCATAAGGCTGCATCACGCTGTCGATGCCCAGAAGGTTGACGCCGCGCAACAGAAACGGGATCACCGTGGCGGGCAGACCGGCCCCGCCTGCAAGGCCAACCGCCGCCACCGAGGCCCCATATTTCATCTGGCCCAGAACCCGCGCCAGCATCGCACCACCGACCGCATCAATGCAGCCCGCCCAGTTCTCGCTTTCGAGCGGGCGCTTTACCGTCTCGTTCAGCTCTTCGCGCGGCACGATCTGGGTGGCGCCAAGGGCGGTGAGATAGTCGGATGTCTCAGGGCGCCCGGTCACCGCCGCAACCTCATAGCCGAGGTTGGAGAGGATCGCGGTTGCCACCGACCCCACGCCACCCGCAGCGCCGGTCACCAGTACCGGGCCGTGGCCGGGTGTCAGCCCGTGATCCTCAAGCGCCATGACGGCCAGCATTGCGGTAAAACCCGCTGTGCCAACAGCCATGGCCTGGCGCGTGTCGATCCCATCCGGCAAGGGCACCAGCCAATCGGCGCGCACGCGGGCCTTTTGCGCATAACCGCCCCAATGGGCTTCGCCGACGCGCCAGCCGGTCAGCACAACCTTGTCGCCGGGTTTGTAACGCTCATCGCTGGAGGTCTCGACCGTGCCTGCAAAATCAATGCCCGGCACATGTGGATATTTGCGCACCAGTCCGCCGCCCGGACCAAGACAGAGGCCATCCTTGTAGTTCACGGTTGAGTAGTCCACTGCCACGGTCACCTCGGCATCCGGCAGCTGCTCGAGGCTGAGCGTTTGCACGGCGGCGGATGTCTCGCCGCTGTCTTCGTCCTTGGTCACAACCAATGCGTTGAACATGATGGGTCCTCCTCTGAATTCAACCTGACGCGCCAGGAGCGCGGACCCGCCGTGCAGCCGAAACGGCGATGGCGGGCGACTCAACTCTTGCCAATCAAATGTCAGACTTTTAAATGTCTGACAAATGATTTCTGCCGAGACGCGCGCCGCGCCACAGGTCATCACACAGGCCAAGACACTGGCCACCACACAGGGCACCACACAGGGCACCGACATGAAGCTGAACCCCCGTAGCGCCGCCGATCTGTCGGCGCAGATTGCCGAAGCCATCCGCGATGCGATCATCAGCGGCGCCCTGCCTGTGGACCAGCGCCTGCCCTCGGAGGCCGAACTGGCCGAGCAGTTTCAGGTGTCCCGGCCAACAGTCCGCGAAGCCCTGAAGCGGCTGGCCGCGCAGGCGCTGATCCGCACCCAGCGCGGCGCCACCGGCGGCGCCTTTGTCAACCGGCTGAGTTTTGAGGATGCCTACGCCCAGCAGGTGACCACGTCGACGCTGCTGCTGAGTATGAATGCTGTCAGTTTCGACACCGCCTGCGAGGCGCGCTATGCGCTGGAACGGGCCTGCGCGCCGCTGGCGGCGGCACGTCGGACGGCGGATCAGCTGGCGACCATGCGCGCCGAGATCTTTCGTCAGGGCCAGCCCAGGCTGACGGATGAGGCGTTCTGCGCCTCGGATGTGGCCTTTCACCGGGCGCTGGTCGATGCGGCGGGCAATCCGGTGTTGTCCTACCAGCTGGCCGGAGCGGTCGAGGCGATGCAGCCGCTGATGAACATGATCACCTTTACCGCGCGCGACCGCGCCCGGATGGTGGCGCTGCATGGCGCCATTGCCGATGCGCTGGAGGGACGCGACGAGGCCGCCGCCACTGCCGGGCTGACCGCATTGGAGGACGAGACCCGCACGCTGGCCGCTGCGGTCTTTGCCCGGCGGGCTGGCGAAGCGACCAGGGGCGACCATGGCTAAACCACCGCCCCGGCGTCGTGGTGCAGCCGCTCCCGCCGGGACGTATTTTATGTGTCATTTCCCCTTTAACTCCGTATCGGCACGGCCTATATTCAGGGTGTTCCTTCGGGAACTATGGACATAAACGCGCTCGTAATAAGCGGATCGGACCCGGGGGCGGTACCCGGCGACTCCACCAAACATCCTTCATTTGGGGATCATGGGGTCGAAACAGGATCGACGAACGTCTAAAGGGGTTAGCTTTGTCTCGGCTGTCTGCCACCGTTATCGGCGAAACTTGTACAATTGCAAATGACAATCGTGCTCCGGCAATGGCAGTAGCAGCGTAAGCTGTTAATGTCGCCGAAACTAAGTCCTTGCGCCTAGCCGCGTAAGGCGGGGTTCGCAGGTACCTGGCAACAGAAACCTGCACTTCCTCCTCGCCTACTCCAGACTTCGATCTTGGCCTCGGCCCTACCGCAATATCTGTTTCTCACAATGCAGGCATCTCGGTACCACAGGCGCCCCCTGACGCCACATCCGGGGCCACGCCGAAGGTCGATACACCAGCGCAGATGCGGGAGGCACCAGAGGCGATCAAACTCGACTGCGGGCAGCGCCAACCGGAGCGAATGCCCATTGAATTGTTGTTAACACTTGTGCTTCAGTCTCATGTCTGACGACGGTCCAGTCCCGCGTCAGGCGTTGTTTTGACCAATGCTGCAACCCTGAATAAGGCTGCCTGCGCAACCCCGATGCTTCAACCGGTGTCAGTTTCTGACCCTTAGGGAATAAATGAAAAACAGTGAACGGCTCTTTCGATGGTTTTACGATGTCTGGGTCGGTCTGGACCTCGACCAGATTGAGCCGATGTTTCATCCTGAGCTTGAGGTAAACGGCCCTCTGCATGGCGCAATCGCAATTGCCGCGGACTACCGCGAAATTGTCGGCACGCTGCACAATCTCATGGAGGATCTTGACCTGACCCTGACCCATGCGCTGGATGACGGCGACTATTGCGCGATCCGGGTCCACGTGCGGTGCTATGGCCGCAGTTCGGATGACAAACTGGACTACTACGGCCAGCTGATTGTGCGGATGCAGGATGGTCAGATCCGGGAATTCCTGTCCAACTTCGACTATATGACCATGTTCGAGCAGCTCGGCCAGCTGCCACAGGACTGTCTGCCGATCTGCATGACCGGTGAGCGGCTGACCTGGATGGATGACACCTGACCAGGCAGCCGCAGGCGGCACTGTGAAGTTTCTGTAACCTCTCCGGTTTTCGGCCTTTCCACGGTCCGCGGCCACTGGCACTGGTCGCGCAGAATGCTACAAGGTCAGCGTCCAGCCAATGGTGCGCCTATGACCGACATGTCCGCAGACCCCGAGATTAGCCCAGTCCCCCCCCAGATCGCGATGGCGGATCTGATCCGGGTGTTTGGCCGCATTGGGCTGCTGTCCTTTGGCGGGCCAGCGGCGCAGATTGCATTGATGCACAAGGAGCTGGTCGAGGATCGCCCCTTGCTGAGCGAGGCCGGATTTCTGCGTGCGCTGTCGTTCTGCATGATGTTGCCGGGACCGGAAGCGATGCAGCTGGCCACCTACGCCGGCTGGCGGCTGCGCGGTGGCATCGGCGGGCTGATTGCAGGGCTGTTGTTTGTCCTGCCGGGCGCGCTGGTGATCGCCGCCCTGGTCTTTCTATACGTGAACTTTGGCACCCAACCTGTTGTTCAGGCGGCTTTCCTCGGCATCAAGGCAGCGGTGGTCGCGATTGTCCTTCAGGCGCTGCAACGGCTGGGAAAGAAGGCGCTGCATGGTGTCACCGATTATGGGCTGGCGGCTTTTGGCTTTGTTGCGCTGTTCCTGTTCGGGCTGCCGTTTCCGCTGGTGGTGCTGGCGGCTGCGCTGATCGGCGCGCTGGGGGCCCGGCACGCGCCCCCCTCTCCCGCCGGGCCGATCGGTCACGGGCCCGAGGCCGCAGCACCGTTCTGGTCGACACTGCTGATCTGGGGCGGGCTCTGGCTGCTGCCGCTGGCTGCTTTGAGCCTGTTCGGCCCGCAGCTGCTGGCGGATATCGGCTGGTTCTTTGCCAAGTTGGCGGTTGTCACCTTTGGCGGAGCCTATGCGGTTCTGGCCTATATGTCGCAGACGGTGGTCGGGCAGTACCAGTGGATCGATACCGGCCAGATGATTGATGCGCTGGGGCTGGCGGAAACCACACCGGGGCCGCTGATTCTGGTGACGCAATTTGTGGCGATGCTGGCCGGTGCGCTGGCCTCCGGGGCATGGATGGCGATTGCGGCCGGGCTGGTCGCGCTTTGGGCGACCTTTCTGCCCTGTTTTCTGTGGATCTTTCTCGCGGCTCCACATGTGGAGCGGATTGCCAGCCATCCCCGGCTGGGCGCTGCGCTGCGCGCAATCACCGCGGCCGTGGTCGGCGTCATCCTGAACCTGTCGGTCTGGTTTCTGCTGCATGTGCTGTTTCGCGAAATTGCGGTTCTGGAACTGCCCGCGCTCACCCTGATGATGCCAGTCATGGCCAGCCTGAATGTCAGCGCTGCGCTTTTGGTGCTGGCCGCACCGGTGGTGGCGCTGGCCTGCGGTGGACGACTGGCGCTGATACTGCCGGTGATGGGCGGACTTGGCATCCTTCTGGCGCAGGTCATCTGAGCAACGCAATCCCAGCGCAAATGTCGGGCATTCCCCTGCTAGTGTCAGAAATTATTTACGAATCCCTAACGAGCGGGCCTTTAGTTTCCGGTAGAAATCCGTATTCTGAAACCAATAGAGACTTAAGGGTATCGGAATGTCCCGCGAAATTGACTATGGAAATCTGATGCATTCGGCCATGCGTGGTCTGATCCGATCTGTACTGGATGGGGTGGCTGAACACGGGCTGCCCGGAAATCATCATTTTTTCATCACCTTCGACACCTCGCACCCCGATGCGGAGCTGGCAGATTGGCTGTCGGATCGCTACCCTGGCGAGATGACCGTGGTCATGCAGCACTGGTTCGACAATCTGGAGGTCGGCGAGGACGGCTTTGCCATCACGCTGAATTTCGGCGATGCGCCGGAGCCTCTCTATATCCCCTATGACGCCATCAAGACCTTTGTCGATCCCTCGGTTGAGTTCGGCCTGAGGTTTGAGACGCCAGAGGATGACGACGACGCCGAAGAGATGATTGCCGAACTGGACGACGGCATCGAGATCGAGGTCGACGAAGACCCGGACGCGAAGAAGGCCGCCGACGTAGTATCGTTGGACAGTTTCCGCAAGTAACACGCGGTTCCACGCGCCCATTCATTCACATCTGACCGCTAAGGTTCGTGAACCGGTGCTTGCATCGGTGCGCTCCTGTGGGGCCACTGAATGGGCCGCGATAGACTGTGTCCCGTGCGGTGCAGCCCTGACATGCCCCGTAGCCGCGCCTGTTCGACGCCGCCCGTGACGCCTTAGCTTTGCGCCGCAAGAGACTGTTAATAAAATATTTCCCCGGATCCGTCGCGGCGGTCAGTGACGTTCGAGGAAAGTTTTCAGCTCTTTGCGCGGCAACCCGTTGCGATGAGAGGAATAGACCAGATCCAGCCCGCCCTCTGCCAATGTCCGGTCATATTGCTGCATCTCGTAGTCGCCATTGGGGCCGATGAACATCGAGAAGACCGTCAGCGTATCGCCCACGATGCGGCCCCAGACATAGGGTTCGCCCTTCATCGGATCGAGCTGCACGGTATGGCCAAACACATTGCGCTTCATCGCGGCGGCAAAGATATCGTCCCGCTCAGTCGGCTGGAATTCGACACTATAGGACTTGGTCTTGCGCCGCCCGTCCTTCTTCAGTGAGGTGGTTGTCCATTGCACGTAGAAGCCTTCATCGCTTTTGGCGATCGGGCCGATCTGCACGGTGGCATCACGGTGTTCCTCGCTGCCGTCAGCGTTGGGCACCACCAGAGAGCCCTGATAGCGGCCAAAGAATGGCCGCACATCAGCGGCCAGCGCCTGCCCGGCAAAGATCACGATCAGCGCAAGTGTCAGAAACCCGGCCTGAAGACGCATCTGCAGCCGTGATACACACCGCGTCGCCGCCTCGGGCGTGCAGTGGCGCCTGCCCTGTGAGATGGCCAAAGATGGCTGCAATGGTCGGTGTCTGAGCACAGGCGGATCCTTCGGTTTGGGCTGACGTCGGATTGTCTGAGCCTAATCTAGCGGTCTTCTGCCCCGGTGCAATGGCTCATCCCGCATTGGCCTCTATACCTCGGGTGCGGAATGGCTATGCTGCGCGAAACTGCGCAATTGCCTCGTGGTCCGGCACGGGGTAGACGGCATACCAACGCATACATTTAGTCATCATCAGACGGAGAGAGACTTATGTCCGATACCCGCACCGAAACCGACAGCTTCGGTCCGCTTGAGGTCCCTGCAGACAAGTACTGGGGCGCTCAGACCCAGCGCTCGATCATGAACTTCCCTATTGGCTGGGAAAAACAGCCCGTCGCCATCGTGCGCGCGCTGGGGGTGATCAAACAGGCCTGCGCCATGGCCAACAAGGCATCGGGCGCGCTGGATGCGACGCTGGCGGATGCCATCATCCAGGCTGCGGGCGAAGTGATCGAGGGCAAGTTCGATGACAACTTCCCGCTGGTGGTCTGGCAGACCGGGTCCGGCACCCAGTCCAACATGAACTCCAACGAGGTGATCGCCAACCGCGCCATCGAGATCCTCGGCGGCACCATCGGCTCCAAGGATCCGGTGCATCCGAATGATCACTGCAACATGGGCCAGTCCTCAAACGACACCTTCCCCACCGCGATGCATATCGCCACCGCGATGATGGTGCGCGACGTGCTGGTGCCGGGGCTGACGAAACTGGCCGAAGGGCTGGAAGCCAAATCCGAGGCCTTCAAGGATATCATCAAGATTGGCCGCACCCATACGCAGGATGCCACCCCGCTGACGCTGGGCCAGGAATTCGGCGGCTACGCCCATCAGATCCGTCAGGGTCTGGCCCGGGTCGAGGCGGCGATGCCCGGCATCTACGAGCTGGCACAGGGCGGCACCGCCGTTGGCACCGGACTGAACACGCAAAAAGGCTGGGGCGAGACGGTCGCTGCCAACATGGCCGAGATCACTGGCCTGCCGTTTGTCACCGCGCCGAACAAGTTCGAGGCACTGGCCGCCCATGACGCCATGGTGTTCCTGTCCGGCGCGCTCGCGACCATTGCGGGCAGCTGTTACAAGATCGCCAATGACATCCGCTTCCTCGGCTCCGGCCCGCGCTCCGGCCTTGGCGAGCTGATCCTGCCAGAGAATGAGCCGGGATCGTCGATCATGCCGGGTAAGGTGAACCCGACCCAAGCAGAGGCGCTGACCCAGGTTGCCGCCCACGTGATGGGCAATGATGCCGCGATCAAATTCGCAGGCTCGCAGGGCCATTTCGAGCTGAACGTCTACAACCCGATGATGTCCTACAACCTACTGCAGTCGATCCAGCTCCTGGGCGATGCGGCGGACAGCTTCACCGAGCGGATGCTGAACGGCATCGAGGCCAATGAGCCGCGCATCGACAAGCTGATGAAGGAATCGCTGATGCTGGTCACCGCGCTGGCGCCGACGATTGGCTATGACAATGCCACCAAGGTTGCCAAGACCGCCCACAAGAACGGCACCACGCTGAAGGAAGAGGCCATTGCGCTTGGCTTTGTGGATGAGGCGACATTTGACGCGGTGGTGCGGCCTGAGCAGATGATCGGTCCCAAGGGCTGATGGTGAAACCGGTCAATCTGAACCGGTATCGCAAAGACAAGGCGCGGGCCGAGAAAAAGGCCCGCGCTGACCGAAACGCCGTGACCTATGGCCGGACCAAAGCCGAGAAGGATCTCGACAAGGCGCGCAATGCGCAGGAGATCGACCGGCTGGATAAGCACCGGCGCGACGATGACTAACCGGCCCAGAAAACACTCTCTGACGCTGCGGGGCCACCGCACCTCGGTCTCGCTGGAAGATGAATTCTGGCAGGCCTTCCGCGAGATTGCAGCCGAAGACGGGCGCGCCATCAATGATCTGGCCGCCGAGATCGACGAAACGCGCGGCGTGGATTGCGGTCTGGCCTCGGCCATCCGCCTGCATGTCTTGCGACGCTTAAGGTCACGTTAATCAGGGCTTGGGATCGTATCGCCATACCGATGCCCGCCCCGCCTACCACCGACAGCCGCCAGAAGCGCGACATCGAACGGCTGCTGGGTTGGGAGCATTTTCGGCGCGAGCTGAAACGCAGGGGCGTTCACGCGGTTGAAAACGTAAGTCAGGTGATCCTCTTTTGCCATCAGGACGCAATGCGCATCATTCAGTGACGCAAATGTCCAGACGAAATTTGCCAATAAAATTCGAATTTTCTTGGCTAGCGCGGTGTCAGCTGCAGCCAGATCCCGTTCTTTGACCGAACTGTCAGATGGGCCACCGGGATCGGCTCTTTGCCTGATACCGGCGTCACCCGAAACCTTCGCAGGATCATCGACAGGATCAGCGGCCCCTCGACCATGGCAAACCCCGCGCCGGTACAGACGCGTGGTCCGGCCGAAAAGGGGATATAAGCCTCGCGCTGACAGGTCTTGCCATTCTCGGTCTGCCACCGCCCCGGATCAAACCCGTCCGGGTTCTCCCAGAGCCGCGTATGGCGGTGCAGGTGCCAGGGGCTGAGCACGACCTGAGCGCCCTTTGGCAGGGTGCGGCCACGAAATTGCTGCGGACAGGTCGTCTCGCGCACCATCATCGGCACCGGCGGGTAAAGCCGCAGCGCCTCGCGGAATACATCACGGCTGACCCTGAGCTTGCCCACTTCCGCGAAACTGTCGAGTGACAGATCCTGAGCCTCCGCCGCGATCCTGTCCTGCCAGTCGGGCGCAAGGGCCACCAGATAGAGTGCCCAGGCCAGGGCGGAGGCACTGGTTTCATGCCCGGCCAGAAAAAAAATCGCGACCTGATCGACCATTTCCTGGGTTGAGAACAGATCTCCGGTTTCGGGATCCGCCGTAGTCATGATCTTGGTGGCCAGATCATCCGGGGCGCCGCCTGCCGCGATGGTCGCCATCCGCTGTTGGGTGAGATCGGTGATCAGAGCCCGGATCCGCGCGGCGTTGCGGCGTGTGGCAAGGCGGTGAAACCGCGGCATCCAGCGCGGCAGCGGCACCAAGGCGGCAATATTGAGGATCGGCTGCGCCTGTTGATAGGCCCGAAAGCGATGAAAGACCTCCTGCGCCATATGATGCTCTATCGGGATCGAAAACAGCGTGCGAAAGATCACATCGGCCGCCGCGTGAGAGGTCACGGATTCGATTTCAACCGGGTGGCCGGGGGTTTCGCGCTGTTGATCGGTGAGTCGCGCCACCGCGGCCTCGGCGGCGTCATGGATGGCCGGATAGATCTGGCGCAGGCGGCCACCTTCAAACGCCGGGTCAATGATCCGGCGCTGGCGCTTCCAGACCTCGCCATTGGTCAGAAACACCGAATTCCCGAGCAGCGGGCGCAGCCCCTCGCTGATGCGGCTGGATTTCGGGAAGCTCTCCGGGCGCTGTTTCAGCACCGTATCAACCAGATCCGGCTGATTGACCAGATAAGAGCGAAAGAAGGGTGTGCGAAACTCTGCCATCCAGGCGCGGTAGAGTTTGGCGGGCTGTGCCGATAGAAGATCGGCGCGAAACAGCCGCAGATAGCGCCAGAGCGAGACCTTGTCGGCGCGCGCGGGCGGCTTGGGCGGAGTTACCGTTGATCCTGCGGAACCAGGCGCCGAGCCGGGTATGGCTGTGGTTGGATCTGACGTTTTGCCTTTGCCCGCCATCAGTCCCCCAACGAGGTATATTTGGACGCGGTGACATCAATCCGGGACCGCGAGGGGTTGCGGTTGCGATAGCGGCTTTCGAGCGTCCTTGGCCCTGCCGTGATCTGAAAATAATCGTAATCCCCCGGCTGGTCGAAGGCGCAGAGATATTGAAAATGCAGCCGGAAAAACCGCCACCGCAGCGCGGCCCATCGTTCCGGGCTGAGGGTCTGGGTAAAGGCCGCCGAGATCACCAGCGGCCAGCGTTTTGTCGCGGGAGCAACGCCGCTCACGGCAACCGGATCACAAAGCGCAAAGGCACAGCCATCTCCCGGCGCGGTGACATCCACCCAGCACAGATCCCCGCGCCCGGACAGGTCGTGCAGATCACGGCGCAGCCGATGTGCCTCGGGCAGGAAGGAGACCATCGGGACCACCTGGCCGAGGCTCAGAAAGCCGAGGGTGGCATGACGTCCGGCCAGCCCGCTGCGCTGCACATCGGCCAGTACGCTGACCCCGATATAGGCGCCGGAGGAATGACCGACGACCAGCACCTCGTCATAGCTGGGGTCACTCAGGGCGACGGCAACCTCCCCGGCGAATTGTGCAATACGCTGCCCCAGTTCGGGCGCATAGGCGCCGCGCAGCGCGGCGGAATGGGCGTAATCATGCATCAGGTAATAGGCAAACAGCCGACCGTCCTGACGCCGGAACCAGCGCATCAGCGCCGCCGCCGCAATCAGCCCCAACGCCCAGAACACCACCGCTGCCGCCGCAGCAGCCCAGCCCGCGGAGAGACCAAGCCAGGCAACAGCGCCCTGCCCGAGCCGGGCGATGGTCACGGCAAGCAGACAGGCAAGCACCAGCTGAAGCAGCAGCATACCCACAGGATAAAGCGCCGCGATCACCGGACCTTTGCGCAGCCACATGAGCCGCCGCAAGGTGCCGGTGGAGATATAGATCCAGGCGGTGCGCAGCATCTGCCAATAGGTCTGCGCAATCGACGGCGCCATGCTGCCCTGAACAATGTCCGACCAGATCAGCACATCAACATCGGTGTGGACCTCGCAGCCCTCGATCTGTGCGGTGACCTG
This sequence comes from Phaeobacter sp. JH20_34, assembly GCF_048056095.1. Lineage (NCBI taxonomy): Bacteria > Pseudomonadati > Pseudomonadota > Alphaproteobacteria > Rhodobacterales > Roseobacteraceae > Phaeobacter > Phaeobacter sp. JH20_34. Next base: position 1,084,214 of record NZ_JAYMWT010000004.1, read on the forward strand.
CCAGCCGAACCCGGGTGTTGCGGCAGCTGCCGGCGGTCTCTCAGATCGGGGCGAAAGCGACAACTGGTAGCCGGAAATCTCCGCCTGCCGTGCGCCCTCCGTCCGGTAGAGCTCGCGGTAGCGGCGCGGTGGCATCGGATCATAGCCGGGGATGTAGAACAGCTTGCGGCGGCGCACGGGCGGATCCTGCCCGTCGCACGGGGAGGCGCCACTCTTTTGCGCATCGGGCTTGCCAACGGCGGATGTCTTGGTTGTTTGCTCTTGCACGGACTGCGCGACCCGATTTGCCTGTTTGTCGTCGCGCCAGCTTAGCGGTGCCTTACAAAAAGAGTAAGCCCCGCCGGACCTCTGTCAGACGGGGCGATCTCGGGCGGGGATATCGTGGCAACGGCGCAAAGCGACCGCCAGCCCGGACCGCAGGTTAGCCGAGGGTGGCCAGCGCCGGGAAGGTCTCAAGCAGCCAGAAAGAGAACTCAGAGAACAGGCCGGTGACCAGCATGAACCCGACAACAATCAGCAGCAGGCCCATGAACTTCTCGATCACCCCCATGTAGGGTTTGATCCGGTTCATCAGGACCATCGACCGGGTCAGGAAGATCGCCGCCAACAGGAACGGCACGCCAAGACCAAGCGCGTAGATCCCGAGCAGCAGCGTACCGCGCGCCACCGATGCCTCGGTCGCCGCCAGCGAAAGAATGGCACCGAGCTGCGGGCCGATACAGGGCGTCCAGCCAAAGGCAAAGGCGAGCCCGAGAATATAGGCCCCCACGGCCGAGCCGCCGGATTGATCGGTTTCCATCCGCGCCTCGCGGTCAAGGATCGGAATGCGGAAAACCGACAGGAAATGCAGGCCGAAAATGATTACAACAACGCCTGAGATCTGCGCAAAGAGTTCCTGATTCTGCAGCACAAAGGCACCAAAAGCCGAGGCCGTGAACCCAAGCAGCAGAAACACCGTCGACAGCCCCATGACAAAGAACAGCGCCGCGACGATGGCCTTGCGCCGGGCATGGGTCGTGCCCTGGATCTCGCCAATGGAAACGCCGCTCATATAGGCCAGATAAGGTGGCACGATGGGCAGCACACAGGGCGACAGAAAGCTGATCAATCCAGCCGTCAGCGCCACCAGCATGGCAGGGATCAGCCCTGCGTCGATGATTTCAATACCAAACATGCCCAATCCTTAGACCAGCCTCTTGCAAAGGTCACGGGGGGCGCCGGTCACAACCTTGTGGACAGGATGAAACAACCGGATTATCTGCAAGGTATGACCGACACCAAAGAGACTCTGGACGCAATCGGGCTGCTGTGCCCCCTGCCCGTACTGAAGGCGCGCAAACGCCTGAAACCATTGGCCTCTGGCATGGTTCTGGAGGTTCATGCCGACGATCCGGCAGCGGTGGTGGATATCCCGCATTTCTGTCATGAGGCGGGCCATGAGCTGCTGGAAATCCGCGACAATCCGAAGCATCAGACCTATCTGATCCGCAAAGGCGGCTGAGCCTATCAGCCCGTGCAACCCTCTGTTCGGGGTACGGACACGGACAGGCTGCGCGCCTGGGCAGGCTGGTGATCGCCAGCGCCTAGGGGAGCGGGTTTTCCGCCCCCTCTGGCAGGGCCTCGGTGTCCTGACTGAAGATATTGATCCAGACCGCATCGACGCGCTGCCAGATTGAACTGACATACATTGCGGCGGCCTCTGCATCCCCGCCGGTCTGGTCCGGGCGGGCATAGGTGGCACGATAGGCGAGCATCGCGCAATCGGGTGCCAACGACAGGACGCGCGCCTGCTCAAGTCTGAACCATGCTACTGTGGGTCCGTTGGCCAGTTGTTCGCAATGATCGTCGCGCCCGGCAAAGCCGCTGGGGTAGACGCCCAGAAACTGCGGATGCAGCGCGGCGCGGTCTGCGGCAACATCACCCCGCTGCAACGCCGTCCAGACGGCGGTTTCCGCCGCCAGCAGCTGATCCAATAACGGATCCATCACGGGGGGCTCGCTCTGCATGGAGGTGCTCCTGATGTCTTGAGGCCTGACATGAAAAAGGCGGGCTAAACGCCCGCCTTTCTTTGGTTTTGCTGATCAGCTGCCAACCGACCACCAGCCGCGCCGCTTGGGCTTGGGCGGGCTGACTGGCTCCGCCTCTGCGCCTGCCAGCGCAGGTTCGGCCTGGTCCTCAGGCGCCGCTTCGCTAGGCGCTTCGGCAGCGGTCTCCGTCGGCGCCTCGACGTGATCTGCCGCCACATCCTGCGCCGTCGCCTCATCGGTCTCGATCGGGTCGGCCGTTGCCGGTTCGGCTGGAACCTCCTGCGCGGCGGTCGGCTCAACCTCCGCAGCGTCTGGCTGTTCGGGTGTGGAGACGGTGTCTGCCGCTTGGGTTTCTTCCACCGGAGCCGCCCCGTTGAGAGCTGCTGCTGGTGTGGGTGCCACCTCCTCCTCGGTCGGGGCCTCCACAGACGCCTCCTCTGCCGTCGCCTGCTCATCCGAAGGCTCCGGGGCGGGATCCGCCTCCTCTGCGCCGGCTTCGGCCGGTGTCTCACCATCGGCTGCCACGGTCTCATCGGTCTTCTTCTTGCGGCTGCGCGAACGGGTGCGGGTGCGGGTGCGTTTCTTCACCTCGCCCTCACCCTCCTCGGGTGCGGCGTCCTTGCCTTCGGCGGCATCAGCTTTGTCGTCGCTGTCGTCTGCGTCGCCATCTGCCGAGTCTGCGGCCTTCTGGTCATCAGATTTCGCATCCGCCTGAGCGTCGCCGTTGGTCTCATCGCCCTCACCGCCGGAGGACTTCCGCCGCCGCCGACGACGACGCTTGCGCTTGGGTTTGTTGTCCCCATCGCCCTCGTCGCCAGAGGCTTGGGTCTCTGCGACATCCGCGTCATTGGTATCGGTCTCGACCTCATCATCGGCCTCCTCGGCCGCCTCGTCGGCGTCGACCTGATCCATGATCGAGGTATCAACGGATACCACCGGCGTCGTGACAACAGGAACCACACGCGAGGCGGTCTTGAACTTCTCGAGCGAGAAATCCGGGCTGACCAGATGCGGGTCACCCTCGATCCGCACGGACAGGCCATAACGGGTTTCGATCTGGGCGATATGCTCGCGTTTCTGGTTCATCAGATAGTTGGCAATGCTGACCGGGCAGCGCACCAGCACCTCGCGGGAACGACGGCGGGTGCCCTCTTCCTCGATCTGGCGCAGGATCGACAGCGCCAGCGAGTCATCCGACCGGATCAGACCGGTGCCGTGACAATGCGGGCACGGCGCGGTGGTCGCCTCGATCATGCCGGGACGCAGACGCTGACGCGACATTTCCATCAGGCCAAAGCCGGAGATCCGGCCCACCTGAATACGGGCGCGGTCGGTCTTCAGCTTGTCCTTCATGCGCTTTTCGACGGCGGCGTTGTTCTTGCGCTCGTCCATGTCGATGAAGTCGATGACGATCAGACCGGCAAGGTCACGCAGACGCAGCTGGCGCGCCACCTCTTCGGCGGCCTCCAGGTTGGTCTTGAGCGCGGTTTCCTCGATCGAGCCTTCCTTGGTGGCGCGACCGGAGTTCACGTCGATTGCCACCAGCGCCTCGGTCACGCCGATCACGATGTAACCGCCGGATTTCAGCTGAACGGTCGGATTGAACATCGCACCGAGGTAGCTTTCGACCTGGAACCGGGCAAAGAGCGGCAGCTGATCCTGATAGTTTTTCACGTTCTTGGCGTGGGACGGCATGATCATTTTCATGAAGTCCTTGGCGATGCGGTAGCCGCGTTCGCCCTCAACCAGAACCTCGTCGATCTCGCGGCTGTAGAGGTCGCGGATCGAGCGTTTGATCAGATCGCCCTCTTCGTAGATCTTAGCCGGTGCGATGGATTTCAGCGTCAGTTCGCGGATCTGCTCCCACAGGCGCTGGAGGTATTCATAGTCACGCTTGATCTCGGATTTCGTGCGTTTGGCACCGGCGGTGCGCACGATCAGCCCCGCGCCGCTCGGCACGTCCAGTTCAACCGCGATATCTTTCAGCTTTTTGCGGTCGGCGGCATTGGTGATCTTGCGCGAGATACCACCACCGCGCGCGGTGTTGGGCATCAGCACGCAGTAGCGGCCAGCCAGCGACAGATAGGTGGTGAGTGCTGCGCCTTTGTTGCCGCGCTCTTCTTTCACGACCTGAACCAGCAGGACCTGACGGACCTTGATGACTTCCTGGATCTTGTAGCGACGCGGGCGCGGTTTGCGCACCGGACGAATGTCTTCGCTGTCGTCTTCCTCGGCAACGGATTCGATATTCTCATCCTTGGCCGTCGCATCGGCAGCGGTCTCGGCATCGTCGCCGTCGTCATCGGCAGCCGCATCAGAAGCGTCTTCTGCCTCTGCCGCGAGATCGTCAGCGGAGCTGTCGTCCTGTGCTTCCGGCTCTGGCGAAGCTTCCTTCACCGCTTCTTCGACAACCACCTCTGCGGCGGCGGTCTCATTGCCGTCTGTGGCCTCGGGCACATCCGCCAGCTTGGTGTCAGCTGCGGCCATGTCATCGGTCAGGTCGATGGTTTCCATACCCGCGATGTCGGCGCCGCCTTCGCTGGCCTCCGGGCTGACATCCTTCGTCTCGACGACATCGGCGGATTTCACCTCGGCAGCCCGAGTGCGACCACGACGCGACCGCGACTGGCGCTTGGCAGGCCTTGCCTCTTCCTCGTCATCACGGGCGCGCTGTGCCTCGGCATAGGCGCGCTCTTCCTCCATCAGGGCCTCACGGTCGGCGACGGGGATCTGGTAATAGTCGGGATGAATTTCCGAAAAAGCGAGGAAGCCATGGCGGTTGCCGCCATAGTCCACAAAAGCTGCCTGCAGCGAGGGTTCGACGCGGGTTACTTTTGCGAGGTAGATATTGCCAGCGAGCTGACGTTTGTTTTCGGATTCAAAGTCAAATTCCTCAACCTTGTTTCCATCGACCACCACAACGCGGGTCTCTTCCGCGTGGGTGGCATCAATAAGCATCTTCTTTGCCATGAGTCCTTGGTGCACCTGCCGCGCACGCGCGCATCTGGCCCGTTTCCGGGCGGACGTGAACGATTGGGGTGGTGTCTTGTCTGGGCGATGTCTTGAGGCGCGCGATTGGCCCATGCAGTACAGCGGTTAGCCCCGGAACATCTGTCCGGCCCTCCTGCCTGTCTGCTGTTCTCTCTCGCGCGCGTCATCGCGTTTCTTCTCCGACAGGTGGGAATATCCGCGCCCTGCCCTGATTATATCCCTGCTGGGAAACCCCAGTCAGGTGCTAAACTGCCCCGAAATACTGCGGGGCCAATCGGTCTGACTTTGCTTTCTCGGATCTTGCCGGACAAAAACAAAGGCAGCGAATCTCATCAAGAGGGGCAGGATCACTCTAGTCCCGTCCCCATTTAGGCAGCATAAGACCTGTGGATAGGTAATGACAATGGTCATTCGTCACACCTGCAATCTAAATGCTATCCTCTTGGTTCCTAGGCTGAAAATCATGAATATTCCGTTACCGGTACGACAAGGACCGCCCCCAGGAGGGAGGCGGCCCAATCTTGGTTAACGCGCGGTTTGGCGGTCAGGACAGATAGTCGGAACGTTGCAGCCCGTATTTGGCCATCTTTTCGTTGAGCGTCCGGCGCGGCAGGCACAGCTCATCCATGACGCTGGCGATGGACCCTTTGTGGCGCCGCATGGTGTTGTCGATCAGCATCCGTTCGAAGGCTTCGACATATTCCTTCAGCGGCTTGCCTTCGGTGGTCATCACCGGTTGCATATCCTCGTGGTCCGACATCAACAGCGATGCAATGGTCCCCGAGCCACGGCGCGACTGAAGCACCGCGCGTTCGGCGATATTGATCAGCTGGCGCACATTGCCCGGCCAGGGCGCCTGCAACAGCTGCGCGGCCTCCTGGGCGCTCACCTGAGGTGCGTCACAGCCGTATTCTTCGGAAAACTGTTCGGACAGGCGGGTGAACAGCGTCAGGATATCCTCGCCGCGCTGGCGCAGTGGCGGCACGGTGATCCGAAGCGCGGCAAGCCGGTAGAACAGATCCGGGCGCAGCGCGTCTTCGCAGGTCTTGCCGGCTTCCTGCAGGTTGGAGATCGCCACGATGCGTGTCTCCCCCGGAATGCCCTGCTCATTGATGACGCTAAGCAGCTTGGCCTGGAGCGTTTCGCTCAGGGCTTCGACATCTTCCAGCACCAGGGTGCCGCCACGGGCCTCCTCAATGGCGGGGAGCGAGCTGTCTTCGGGCTGCATCGGACCGAACAGGCGTTTGGACAGCGCCTCCTCTTCCAGCGCGGCGCAGGAGACCAGCACGAATTTCTTGCCCGCCCGGCTGCCGACCGCGTGCAGCGCGTGGGCCACCAGCGTCTTGCCGGTGCCGGTTTCGCCGTCGATCAGCACATGGCCATCCGCCTGCCCCAGATCCAGGATATCCTCGCGCAGGCGCTCCATCACCGGGCTGGAGCCGATGAGTTTCTTCATGATGGTGCTGCCGTCGGAGAGCTCGCGCCGCAGCACCCGGTTGTCGAGCGTCAGGCGCCGGGCCCCGGTGGCGCGCTTGGCCAGTTCCGACATGCGATCCGGGTTAAAGGGTTTTTCGAGAAAGTCGAATGCGCCAACCCGCATCGCCTCAACCGCCATTGGCACATCACCGTGACCGGTGATCATGATAACCGGCAAGGCAGAGTCGCTGCCCATCAGTTTCTTCAGGAACTGCATCCCGTCCATGCCCGGCATCTTGATATCCGAGATGACAATCCCGGGATAATCCGGCCCCAGCACCTTTAGCGCGTCCTCGGCGCTGGCAAAGGTCTCGGTGTCATAGCCAGACAGCGCCAGCCATTGGCTGATCGACTGTCGCATATCCTGTTCATCATCGACGATCGCGATTTTCATGGCCTGTGCCATTCGCGTGCCCTCCATCCAGTGATACCGCGCTATTCCGCGGCCTCGATACCGTCCACAAGGATCGGCAGTTGCATTTCAAATACGGCGCCACCGCTCTGCCCGTTGCGGGCGGTCAGCCGACCGCCTAGGTCGTTCACGATACCCGAGGAGATGGCAAGCCCCAACCCAACCCCGTCCCCCGGCTGCTTGGTGGTGTAGAAGGGTTCAAACAGGCTGCCGAAATCCTTGATCCCCATCCCGTTGTCGCGCACCGACAGAGTGGCTGTCTCGCCCGCCGCCAGCAGGATTTCGACCTCCGGGTCTTCGACTGACTTTGTAGCATCTAGTGCGTTTCGCAACAGGTTCACCATCACCTGCTCAATCCGCATCCGATCGCCCATCACATAGACCGGTTCCTCGGGCAGGATACGGGCGATCTTGACGTGCCGCTGACGCAGCTGCGGCTCCATCATCGACAGCGAGGAGGCAAGCGCATCGCCCATATTTACGGGGCTGAACGTATCACCGCCCTTGCGCGCGTAGGACTTCAGCTGGCGGGTGATCGCGCCCATCCGTTCAATCAGATCGTCGATCCTGCCAAAGGAGGCCAGCGCCTCCTCGGGGCGGTTGCGATTGAGCAGCAGCCGCGCCCCCGCCAGATAGGTTTTCATCGCCGCCAGCGGCTGGTTCAGCTCGTGGCTGACGGCCGCCGACATCTCACCCAGAGCGGCCAGTTTCGAGCTCTGCGCGAGGCTCTGTTCGGCCACTGCGAGGGTCTCCTGCATGCGTTCGCGTTCGGCAATTTCCCGCTGTAGCCGTGCGTTCAATACGCGAAGCTCTGCCGACTCGCGCTGGAACAGCGCCATGCGCAGCGCGGTGCGACGGCTCAGCGCATAGAAAGCCAGCGCCAGCAGAATGGCGAATCCCATGATCTCAAGCGCCAAAACCGTGTTCACCCGTTCGCGGATCGACGCGTAGGTGGTGAAAGAGGTCAGCCGCCAGCCCTGAAACGGGATCCGGGATTCCAGCCGCATCACCGCTTCGCCCTGGAGATAGGCATCGGCGGGCAGCGCGGTCCAATCCGTGGTGGCCCGGATCGCCCGCTGAATGGCCCCCTCAGGGGTCTGCAATTGCAGCGCATCCGCCTCCGACAGGCCGCGCCAGCGCGACTCCGTTGCCAGAATGATGGTGCCGGTGCTGTCGGACACCATCACCGCATCCGAAATCCCTGCCCATGCGCGCTCGAACTTCTGCAGATCGACCTCCACCACGATCACCCCGAGGATGCCGGAGGTGTCGACGATGCGGCGCGAATAGGTGAAACGATAGCTGCCGACCTCGCTGCGGATCGCCGAGAACACGGTGGTTTTGGAGCGCAGCGCGTCGACGAAATAACCCGCATTGCGGTGAGTTTGGCCCAACCGGTTGCGATCGGTGGCGGCCACGGTGCGCCCGTCCTGCGCCATCAGCATGATGGAGGCGGCGCCGATTTCCTCGACAAAGGAGATCAGCCGCTGGGTCGAGAGCGAAAAATCATTCGATTGCAGCGCCGAGATCAGTGCCTGATCCCGCGCCAGCAGCTGCGGCACGATGGCGTGGCGCCCCAGCTCGCTCACCAGGTTGCCAGAGTAGAGCGCAAGACGCAGCTCAGCCCGGTTGCGGGTGCTTTCGGTGAAGCGATCGGTCAGCGCCCGATTGGTGACCCAGACGGTCACCGCAGCGACGGCCATAAGCAAGAGCAAAGCAAGACGCACCCGCCACGAGGTCGTGCGGGAGCGCGGTTTTCCAGAGGATAGGGTTGCGTCACGCGCGGCAGTCATAGGCAAAACCTAACGCAAGCCGCCGCGCATTCACAAGTCACGCCGCAGTGACTAGCCCGGCCAATGCGCGGAACACTGCCGCCCCGTCGGTGCCCCCGTGGCCTGCATCCGCAGCCCGCTCCGGGTGAGGCATCATGCCCAGAACCCGGCGGTTTTCCGACAGGATACCGGCAATATCGGCCACCGACCCATTGGGATTGTCGACATAGCGGAAGGCGACGCGGTCCTGATCCTGAAGGGCGGCGATGGTGTCGGCATCAGCATAGTAGTTGCCGTCGTGATGCGCGATCGGCACGCCGATCACATCACCTGCCGCATAGCCTTCGGTAAAGACGCTGTCGGCTGTCGCCACCTGCAGATCGACGGTGCGGCAGATGTATTTCAGGCCGGCATTGCGCAACAGCGCGCCCGGCAGCACGCCGGTTTCGGTCAGAATCTGGAAGCCGTTGCACACGCCGATGGCATAGCCACCGCGATTGGCATGATCTACAACCGCCTGGCAGATTGGAGACTGGGCGGCAATGGCGCCGCAGCGCAGATAGTCGCCATAGGAAAACCCGCCCGGCACGCCAACGATATCGACACCCTCGGGCAGCGCGCTGTCCTTGTGCCAGACCATGGAGACGTCACAGCCCGCCTGTTCAAACGCCACCGCCAGATCGCGGTCGCAGTTGGACCCGGGGAAGACAACAACAGCCGCCTTCATCCCTGCATCTCGATGCTGTAGGATTCGATCACGGTGTTGGCCAGCAGCTTTTCGCACATCGCGGTCACATCCGCCTCGGTGGCATCATCCGCCAGATCGAGGTCGATCACCTTGCCCTGACGCACGCCGCCCACCTTGTCAAAGCCCATGGCGCCAAGCGCGTGGCGCACGGCCTCGCCCTGCGGATCCAGAACCCCGTTTTTCAGCATTACATGCACGCGTGCCTTCATCGCATTTTCCCTCAGGTTTCGATGGCAAAGCCCGGATTAGGGGCCTCTAAGTTAGATAGTCAAAATCCCGCCCTTTGGTCAGGGCGGGATCCATGGATCAGGTCAGTTTACCAGCGTCGGCTTGCCGCTCGCCGGCGGGTTGTTCGGCATCACGCCCAGACGCCGGGCCACCTCGGTATAGGCGTCGGTCAGATTGCCAAGGTCGCGGCGGAACACATCCTTGTCCAGCTTCTGACCGGTTTTCATGTCCCACAGACGGCAGCTGTCGGGGCTGATTTCATCGGCGACGACCAGACGCTGGAAATCGCCGTCATAGATCCGGCCGATTTCGATCTTGAAATCCACCAGCTTGATCCCGACCGCCAGCATGACACCGGACAGGAAGTCGTTCACCCGTAGCGCGAGGCTGAGGATATCATCCATATCCTGCTGGCTGGCCCAGCCGAAGGCGGCGATATGCTCCTCGGTGACCAGAGGATCCCCCAGCGCGTCGTCCTTGTAGCAGTATTCCACAATCGGGCGCGGCAGCTGGGTGCCCTCGTCAATGCCGAGGCGTTTGGAGATCGACCCGGCCGCATAGTTGCGCACGATCACTTCCAAGGGAATGATCTCGCAGCTGCGCACCAGCTGTTCACGCATATTGAGCCGCTTCAGGAAATGGGTTGGCACGCCGATCTGCCCCAGACCTTGCATGAAGAACTCGCTCAACAGGTTGTTGAGCACGCCCTTGCCTTCGATGACATCCCGCTTTTCCGCGTTGAAAGCGGTGGCGTCGTCCTTGAAGTACTGAACGATGGTGCCCGGTTCGGGACCTTCATAAAGTGTCTTCGCCTTGCCTTCGTAGATCTTCTTGCGACGTGCCATGCGGAGCCTTTCGGGAAAAAAGCGGGAATCTCATGCCCGGGAACTGTCGCCCTCATACGGCAAGGGGGGCCGTGCCGCAAGCTTGGTCCCGGCCCGCCCGCAATCACGATTGGGGAGACGGGCTTTTCGTCCCTGCGGGCTTGCTGTGCTATGATGGCCCGGCGTGGTCGGGGAGCCACGCGGATTCTGGGATCAATTGCCCCGCCCGCCTCTTGTTGGCGCCGCGCGCCATCCACATATCACAATGATCTACGACACTTATCGCCCTGAGGGAGGATCCATGACCACTTTCGACGACCGCGAACACGCCTTTGAAGCGAAATACGCCCATGACGAGGAAATGCAGTTCAAGGCGCAGGCCCGCTGCAACAAGATGCTCGGGCTGTGGGCCGCTGGGCTGCTGGGCAAAACCGGCGCTGATGCCGAGGCCTATGCGCATGAGGTGATCAAATCCGATTTCGAGGAACCGGGGTTTGAAGATGTGCTGCGCAAGGTCAGTGCTGACCTGGAAGGTCGGGCCACCGCGGATGAGGTACGCCAGAAGCGAGCCGCCCTGCTGCCGGAGGCCAAGGACCAGGTTCTGAACGACAGCGCATGATTTTACGCGCATTTCACGCAGGACCGGCAGCGATGGGACTGGCATTAACCGGGTGACAATCCATCAGGTGTAGCGTGTCGGATGGCGACCTGCCATTTGACACAAGGATGCTGATGCCCAGCCTACTGTCCCCTGCCACCCGCATCTTTGCGCGGACTGCCGCACGCGGTCTGCGCCTGATGCTGCCTGTCGCCGTCATGATCGGCTGTCTGGCATTGCTGCAGGCCCATGTGGCGCTGCCCGATCTGGCGGAACTGCGCGGGATATTGCGCTCTCTTGCGCCGTGGCAATGGGGCGCTGCGCTGATGGCCACCGCGGTAAGCTTCTGGGCTCTGGGCCGCTATGACAGCGTTGCGCACAGGCACCTCGGGACCGGGCTGGATGGCCCGCAGGCGCGGCGCGCCGGTATGATTGCCATAGCGGTGTCGCAAACCCTTGGGTTTGGTCTGGTCACCGGCGCCTTTGCCCGCTGGCGCATGCTGACGGGGCTGCGCCCGATCCGTGCAGCCCAGCTGACCGGAATGGTCGCCATCACCTTCCTGATTGCACTGGCGGGTATCTGTGGCGGTGCCCTGATCCTGAGCCCGCCCCCGGTGTCCAGCCCATGGCTGGGATCGGCTATTCTCCTTGCAACTTTCGCCATGACCGCTGCCATGGTGGCGGTGCCGGTGGTGCGGATCGGCCGGATGACCCTGCGCTGGCCCTCGCTGATGGCGATTTCCGCGCTTGGGTTCTGGGCCATGATCGACGTGGTGGCAGCTGGCACAGCGCTGTGGCTGCTGCTGCCTGCCTCTGTCGAGCTGTCTCTTGCTGCAATGTTGCCCGCCTATTTTCTGGCGCTTGGCGTTGCGATCCTTTCCTCGGCGCCCGGCGGCGCCGGTGCATTCGAACTGGCGCTTTGCGCGATGTTGCCCGCAGATATCACCCCCGAAGTTATCGCGGCTATCCTCGGGTTTCGTCTGGTCTACTACCTGCTGCCCGCGATCATCGGCGGGATCTGCCTCGGGTGGCCTGCGCTGGCCGAACTGACACGACGATTGGCAAGCAATGCGCCCGACGCTGAGCTCTCTGGTCCCGAAGACAAGCAGGCCCTCAGCGGCAGTCGGATGCGCCCAGCCGCACAGCTGCCGCAGATCCGTCCTGTCGCCGAAACCGCCGTGATCCAGCAGAATGGCGGACATCTGCATGCTTTTGGCTTCAATCAGGTGGCGCTGCTAGACAGCCCGCAGGCCTCAATCGCGCTCTTTGGTGCGGTGAGCGGTCATCTAAGCGAACTTCTTCCCGGCCTTCACCACCATGCCAAACACCGCAATGCCGTTGCCTGCCTCTATAAGTGCACGGCCCGCGACGCGGTTGAGTGTCGCCGTGCCAGCTGGCGGGTGCTTCGGATCGCGCAGGAGGCGGTGCTTCACCCCGCGACCTTCAGAGAAACAGGCTCAAGCCGGCGCCAGCTGCGACGCAAACTCCGGCAGGCCGAAAAGGCGGGCGTCTGCGCCCTGCCCGCAGCCGCCGAGCTGCCGATTGAACAGATGAAAGCCATAGATGCCGCCTGGCAGTCCACCCACGGACAAGCCAAGGGCACGACGATGGGACGGTTTCAGGCAGAATATCTGGCACAGCAGCAGGTGTTTATCGCCTGGCATGACAAGCGCATGGTCGGCTTTGTCAGCCTTCACGCCATCGCACATGAATGGTGCCTCGATCTGGTGCGCCTGCTGCCCGATGCCCCCGATGGCACCGGCCACGCGCTGATCCGCGCGGCGCTTGCTGCGGCGGCGGAGAGCGGCGTTTCGCGCCTGTCACTCGCCGCGGTGCCCGATCATCGGTTTGCCAAGCGCCTGGATCCCGGCTTGCGCCGCTTCAAGACCAGCTTTGCCCCTACCTGGGAAGATCGCTATGTGGCCGCGCCCTCATTCCTGCACATGCTCATCGCCCTTGGCGAACTGCTGCGGCTGGTCCATCATCCTGCGCCGCTGCCCCATTGGCCCAGATCGACCGAAACCGATGGCAGCGACGACACAGCACCGCGCGATGGCGACCGTGGACCGGATGGCGAGCGGCTGAACGGCAGCGTTGCCGACACAAACGCCCGGACCGAAGAGAGCCTGTGGCGCAAATTCGAGCGCCGCGCAGCAGCTGCCCGCGCGGCCCGAAGGCAGGCCTCGGGAAGATGGTCCGACGCGGCAGATCGCGATGATCCGCCGCCCGATGGTGATCGTCTTCATAATGAAGATGAAGAAAATGAAATTGCCCTCACCCGCCGCGCATGACAGACCGGGCCATTGACACAAGCCGACCCCAGGTGCCGATAGCGGCGAGCCGCGGCCCAACAACCGACATCACCCCACAGGAACATCCCATGACAAATACTTTCACAACCCTGCTGGAAACCAAGGACGCCCTGCTTGCCGATGGGGCCACTGGTACCAATCTGTTCAATATGGGACTGCAATCCGGTGACGCGCCTGAACTGTGGAATGTGGACGAACCCAAGAAGATCACCGCGCTTTATCAGGGATCGGTCGATGCAGGCAGCGACCTGTTTCTGACCAACACCTTTGGCGGCACCGCAGCCCGGCTGAAGCTGCACGACGCGCAGCGCCGTGTGCGGGAGCTGAACATTGCCGGCGCAGAGCTGGGTCGCAATGTCGCCGATCGCTCCGAGCGTAAGATCGCGGTGGCCGGATCCGTTGGCCCGACCGGCGAAATCATGCAGCCGGTGGGCGAATTGAGCCATGCGCTGGCCGTCGAGATGTTCCATGAACAGGCCGAGGCCCTGAAGGAAGGCGGCGTTGATGTTCTGTGGCTGGAGACGATCTCCGCGCCCGAGGAATTTCGCGCCGCGGCGGAGGCGTTCAAACTCGCCGATATGCCCTGGTGCGGCACCATGAGCTTTGACACCGCAGGGCGCACCATGATGGGCGTGACCTCATCCGACATGGCGGAGCTGGTCGAGGAGTTTGATCCGGCACCGCTGGCGTTTGGCGCCAACTGCGGCACCGGTGCCTCGGATATTCTGCGCACCGTGCTTGGCTTTGCTGCGCAGGGCACCAGCCGCCCGATCATTTCCAAGGGCAACGCGGGCATTCCCAAATATGTCGATGGTCACATCCATTATGACGGCACGCCAGCCCTGATGGGCGAATATGCCGCCATGGCGCGCGATTGCGGCGCCAAGATCATTGGCGGCTGCTGTGGCACCATGCCCGATCATCTGCGCGCCATGCGCGAGGCCCTGGATACCCGCCCTCGCGGGGAGCATCCGACGCTGGAGCAGATTGTCCAGATCCTCGGGCCGTTCAGCTCAGACAGCGATGGCACCGGCGAGGATAACGCGCCCGAACGGCGCAGCCGTCGCGGCCGTCGGCGCGGGTAACACCCGCCCGAACGGCATTGCGTTTTCAGCCCGAAGCGGTCTCAGGATGGCTTCGGGCGATCACCTTCGCGGCCCTGCGACGACTTTTAGAACAGCGCCAGCTGATCCCCGGCCTGTGCCGGTTTTGCAAAGAGATCACAGCGCAGCTGAGGCGCGCGCTGCGCAAGGCCCAGCCGTTTGCACGCGGCATTGAACCGGTTGGCGATCACCGTCGCATAAGGCCCCTCGCCACGCATACGATGCCCCCAGCGCGGGTCATAGTCCCGCCCTCCGTGCATTTCGCGCAGCCGTGCCATGACTTTTTCGGCGCGCAGCGGCACATGCTCCGCCAGCCATTCCTGCCAGAGCTCCGACACGTCACGCGGCAGCCGCAGCATGATCCAGCTTGCCGCATCGGCGCCGGCATCGGCCCCGGCGGCCAGCAGCGCCTCCAGCTCATGGTCGGTCAGCCCCGGCACGACGGGCGAGGTCATGATCCGCACCGGGACACCCGCCTCAGACAGGCGCCGGATGGTCGCGAGGCGACGGGCGGGCGTCGGCGCGCGCGGCTCCATGCGGCGCGACAGCTCAGCATCCAATGTGGTGACGGAGATGCCAACCCGCACAAGGCCACGCCCGGCCATGGCCGACAGAATATCAAGATCCCGCTCAATCAGGGTCCCCTTGGTGACGATGGCGACCGGATGAGAGAACTGATCCAGCACCTCCAGACAGGCGCGGGTCAGCCCGAGATCACGCTCACACGGCTGGTAGGGGTCGGTATTGGTCCCGATGGCAATCGGCGCCACCTTGTAGCGCGGCTGCGACAGTTCGCGGCGCAACACCTCGGCGGCATTGGGGCGCGCGATCAGCCGGGTTTCGAAATCCAATCCCGGCGACAGCCCCAGATAGGCATGGCTGGGACGGGCAAAGCAATAGATGCAGCCATGTTCACAGCCGCGGTAGGTGTTGATCGAGCGATCAAATGGCAGATCGGGCGATCTATTATAGGAAATCAACGAGCGCGCCACCTCATGCCGGATATCGGTTTCGATCCTCGGCGCGCCGCCATCATCGCCGTCATCACGCGAATCCTGCAGCCCTCCCCAACCGTCATCAATGGCATCTCGCGCCAAATCAAACCGCCCTGCCGCATTGCTAAGGCTGGCGCGGGCTTTGCGACGTTGTGGAGGTGGTGGTAAGATCTCGGTCATCGGGGCATCTTGCCGCAAAGTTGAGAACAAATAAAGAACAAACGCAAGAAACCGAAGATTTCCATGCGAAATCTTCATTATTATTCCGCCATTTTTGCGCCTATACGTCGGTTCGGACCAAGGCAACGTCGCAAACAATGCAGTCTCTTGGGGTCAATCTGGACCAATACGAGTTAAACGAGGCCAAACCGGGGTCACCCCGCCCAGTCAAGGAATACACCCATGTCGGAAGACGCAGATGACATCATCCTGGCAGATCTCAATGACGAGGAACTCGTCCAGCAGATGTTCGATGACCTCTATGACGGCCTCAAGGAAGAGATCGAAGAGAGTGTCAATATTCTGCTCGAGCGCGGTTGGGCACCCTACCGGATCCTGACTGAGGCGCTGGTAGGTGGCATGACCATCGTGGGCGCCGACTTCCGCGACGGCATCCTGTTTGTGCCCGAGGTGCTGCTGGCAGCCAACGCGATGAAGGGCGGCATGGCCATCCTGAAGCCGCTGCTGGCGGAAACCGGCGCGCCGCGCATGGGCTCCATGGTGATCGGCACCGTGAAGGGCGACATTCACGACATCGGCAAGAACCTCGTCTCCATGATGATGGAAGGCGCCGGTTTCGAGGTGGTGGACATCGGCATCAACAACCCGGTCGAGAACTATCTGGAAGCTCTGGAAGAGCACAAGCCGGACATCCTCGGCATGTCGGCCCTGCTGACCACCACGATGCCCTATATGAAGGTCGTGATCGACACGATGATCGAACAGGGCAAACGCGACGATTACATCGTTCTGGTTGGCGGCGCGCCGCTGAACGAAGAATTTGGCAAGGCAATTGGCGCAGATGGCTATTGCCGTGACGCGGCTGTGGCCGTGGAAATGGCGAAGGACTTCGTTGCGCGCAAGCACAACCAGATGAGCGCCTGATTTGGCACGCAAAGGACGCGCCGCCCGCCTGACTGAGCGGGCGGCGTTCCAACCGCCCACCGGGCGGTCGCTTGAGGAAACCTCCCTCACCGAGCGGGGCCTCGCCGCACCTTTGAGAAAAACGGGCCGTATCCTGTTGATTGCCTGCGGTGCGCTGGCCCGGGAAATTCTGGCTATCAAAGATGCCAACGGGCTTGATCACATTGATCTCACCTGCCTGCCGGCCAAGCTGCACCTTTACCCCGAACAGATTGTTGATGCGGTGGACGGGGCCGTCGCCAAACATTCCCGCGTCTATGACAGCATCTATGTCGTCTATGCCGATTGCGGTACGGGGGGGGCGCTGGAGCGCAAATGCGCCGAGCTGGGTGTCGAGATGATTGCCGGCCCGCATTGCTATTCGTTCTTCGAAGGCAACGACCAATTTGCCGCCCATGGCGAGGCCGGAGAGATCACCGCCTTTTACCTGACGGATTTTCTGGTGAAGCAATTCGACGCCTTTGTCTGGCGGCCGATGGGATTGGATAAGCACCCAGAACTGCGGGACATTGTGTTCGGCAACTACACCAAGCTGGTTTACCAATCGCAGATCGATGATCCGGCACTGGTTGAGAAAGCCGAACTCTGCGCCAAGCGCATGGGGCTGGCGTTTGAACATCGCCACACCGGTTATGGGGATCTGAAAACCGCGGTGCTGGCCTGGAGCGATAAGACGGCGCGCGATTAGACCGCGCGCCGCAGGTTTATCGGAATGGGTGGCTGCCCTGACCCGCTCAGGCGTCTTCCAGCGCGCTCAACTGCGCGGTTGTTTCGGCCTCGTAGGCCGCGATGGCCTGACCGTCCTGCGCGGCGCTGACCCGCTCCACCCAGGCCTTGATCACGGCGCTGTCGGGCATCAGATGCGGCGCCCACTGAAATGGCGACGCCAACAGGATATCGGCGAGGCAGAGCGTATCGCCCAGCAGGAAGTCACCTTCGGCCAGGGCTGTTTCCAGCGCCGTGCAGACTTCAGCCAAACCGCGATATGCCCCATTGATGGCCGGATGATCCAAGCCTGAGAAGGCCGCCACCAGAACCGGATCCAGCACGCCGCCGGCGTAGGTCATCCAGCTGAGATAGCGGCCACGATCCGGCGCGCCGATCTTGGGGCTGAGCGGCTGACTGTACAGCTCATCCAGATACATCATGATGGCAGCGCTCTCGCGGACCCCCTGCCCCTCATCGGTGACCAGATAGGGGACTTTCCCCTCGGGATGAGGATTGCGTGGATCGCGGCGACCGGTGCCATCAAAGCGCTCTACGCTGACGGGAACGACCTCGACCGCATCCAGTTTGCCGATGAGCATAAGCTGCGCAATGACACGAGAGGAGCGGCTGTTGGGGCAATGATAAAGCGTCGGCATTTCAATGACTTTCCATTTGTTATGTTGCTGATGGTAGTGATATGCGACTACCCTCCTGCCAAATTCTGTCAGGATGTTTGCGGATAGATGGACCCATGCCTAAAACAGATCGCCTTTTTCGTCTGCTGCATCTGATCCGGGGGTTGCGCCCGCCGGTCACGGCGGCCCGGCTTGCCGCCGCGATGGAGGTGTCGGAGCGTACGATCTACCGTGACATCGACAGCCTGCGCGCGGCAGGGGCGCGGATCGAGGGAGAGGCGGGGCTGGGTTATACGATGACCGAAGATCCGGCGCTGCCGCCGCAGACCTTTTCCCAGATCGAGCTGGAAGCGCTGACCCTTGGGCTGTCGGATGTGAATCAGCGCGGCGACCCCGATCTGGCGAAGGCAGCGACAGATGCGCTGGTCAAGATCCTCGCAACATTGCCCGAACGCCAGCAGCGGCAGGCCATGCATGCGGTCAATCTGGTCCATCGCTATTATGCACCGGCCAAACCCACCATTGACATGACCCTCCTGCGCGAAGCGATGTGGGCGGAGGAGGCGCTGGATATAGGTTATCGCGACCTGAAAGACGCCCGGACCACGCGGCGGATCTATCCGCTGGCGCTATCCTATCACGACCGCAGCGTGATGCTGCTGGCCTGGTGCTGCAAACGCGAGGATTTCCGCAGTTTCCATGTGACCCGGATTGATGGTTACAGCAAGACCGGAGAAAGCTTTCGCCCCCGGCGTGTCACCCTGCTGCGTGCGTTCATTGACCACCTTCATTCGCGGGATCGCGGTGGCGAAGGCGCGGCCCGATGACGGGCGATGATCACCCGGGACCGGCCCGCTGGATCAGACGGCCGCCGCTGCCGTTTCGCGAATGCGCTGGACCATGGCAGTCAGCCCATTTGAACGCTGCGCCGACAGATGATCATTGAGACCCAGCCGCGCCAGTTCGGCCCGCGCGTCGACCGCCAGCACCTCCTCAAGGGAGAGGCCGTTATACAGCGCACGCAACACCGCGATCAGCCCGCGCACGATCATCGCGTCGCTTTCACCGTCGAAGTGGAATACACCGTTTTCGATGGTGGGATGCAGCCAGACCTGACTGGCGCAGCCGTCAACCTTGGTTGCGGGCACCTTCAGCGCGTCTTCCAGCGGATCCATCGCCTTGCCCTGTTCGATGACATGGCGGTAGCGATCTTCCCAATCGTCGAGAAACTCGAAATCTTCGACAATCTCTTCAAAGGCGGCACTGGCCATGGGGGTGTTCCTCGTCTGGTTTTGCGGCCCGGTGTCCTGCGCTGATCCACGCAACCACCGGCACCGCTGGACCTAAGGCGCAAACAATGGCTTTTCAACTGCTTTTCAAGTGGCTTGCAATCGGGTAACCACATGCGAGGACATATCGAACGGGTGAACCATCATGCAACGATCTCTCGCACTCCTCCTGATTGGAGCCGTGGCGCTATCTGGCTGTGGGTTTCGCGATTCGCGGGTGAACCCGTTGAACTGGTTTGGCGGCTCCGATGAGGTCGAGGTGCAGGAGACCAGCGGTGAGCCGGTCAATCCGCTGATCCCGGTGAAGACCCGCGTCAGCGTCTTTGCCCGCCCCGATGCGGTGGACAACAGCGTGCTGGTGCAAAGCGTCAGCGAGATGCGGGTGGAACGCACGCCAACCGGCGCAATCGTCTATGCTACCGGCATTGCCGCGCGGCAGGGCGCCTATGGGGTCGAGCTGCGCCTGGACGAGGCCGATCGCGACGTGCGTACCCGTGACGACACGCTGGATTTCACATTCCGCGCCACCTACCCCGAGTATCGGACGGCTGTCGGCAGCGACCGCACCCGGACCTTGCGCGCTGCTTTCAGCCTCAGCAAGCAGGAGCTTGCCAGCGTACGCAGCATCCGGGTTGTCGCCGCACAGAACGCACGCGAAAGCCGCCGCTGAGGTTCACGCCCAACATAGGCTGAATATGCAAAAGGCGCCTGCAACGGGCGCCTTTATTGTTTTATGTCCCGGTGCCCCGGCGACGTGATCGGGCAGCGATCAGAGGGTTACAACCTTCACGTACTGCCCCTTTGCAGCCAGCGCGATCTCGCCGTTGCAGAGACGCAGCGCATCGGCGCCAAACACCTCGTGACGCCAGCCATTAAGCGCGGGAACATCGCGCTGACCGGCCGCGATGGCGTCCAGATCGGAGCTGGGGGCAATCAACTTGGCCGCAACACCGGAGGCCTCGGTCTTGGCCTTCAGAAGCACCCGCAGCAGATCGGCGAGCGCCGGATTCACCTGCATTTTCTCACGGCTGCGATCCGGTTGCGGCTGTGATCCCGCCGGGCAGTTCACACCCTTGGCAACCGCCTGAAGGATGCCTTCGGCGATTGCGCCCTTGCGGGCCTCGCGCAGCAGCAACCGCGAATTGCCGAGGTCTGAGCTGTTCTTCGGCTTGGTCGAGGCCAGCTCCACCAAGGCGTCATCCTTGAACACACGGTTGCGCGGGACATTGTTGGTCTTGGCGTAGCTCTCGCGAAAAGCCGCCAGCTCGCGCACGATTGCAAGGAATTTGCCGGAGTTGGTGCGGGTTTTCACGCGCCGCCACGCCTCTTGCGGGTCGACATCATAGGTCGCCGGATCGGTGAGCACCTGCAGCTCTTCAGCCACCCAATGGGCGCGTTCGGTGCGCTGCAGCTCGGCCGCGAGATGTTCGTAGATCTGGCGCAGATGGGTCACATCCGCCAGCGCATAGGTTTTCTGCGCCTCGCTCAGCGGGCGACGCGACCAGTCGGTAAACCGCGAAGTCTTGTCGACCCCCTGTTTGGCGATCTTGCGCACCAGTGTCTCATAGCCCACCTGCTCGCCAAAGCCGCAGACCATCGCCGCGACCTGCGTGTCAAACAGCGGCTTGGGAAAGACCTGCGCGTCAACCCAGAAGATTTCCAGATCCTGCCGCGCGGCATGGAACACCTTGACCACATTCTCGTTGCGAAACAACGCATAGAGCGGTTCCAGAGAAATCCCGTCAGCCAGCGGATCAACCAGAACGGCGTCAGTCTCTCCGTCACCGGAGAAGGCCAGCTGAATCAGGCAGAGCTTGGAATAATATGTCCGTTCACGCAGAAACTCGGTATCCACCGTGACATAGGCGTGCTGCGCTGCAGCTTCGCAGAAGGCCTGCAGTTCTTCGGTAGAGGTCAGAGTTTTCATCAATTACGGCTTTTTCTTTATCTGAATTATTGGGCCGTGATACGCGCTTGTCCCGGTCAATGCAAACATGTGCAGAGGGGGCCAGAGGATTTCAGCCCCGCCGTGATGTAGCAGGCGCACAGTCGCTGAAAATGTTCAATTTACGTGATGACAGGGCAATCAAACATTCATTTTCGGAATACCTAACGGATGGCTAGGTTGGTCATATAGCCCAAAAAGGAGCATGACCGATGACCGCCCTGACCCCCTGTGAAACCAGCCCCCTTGCCCTCGCCTGCTCCGGGTTGTCCGCCGCCAGCCTGGCAGCAGTGGCGCTTGTCCTGGTGCTTGGCCTGCCCGCCCTGATGGCCCCGTCACCACAGGGGGCGACGCCGGACTGGCATGGCAACAGCGCGACACTGCCTATGCCAGAACCGAGCAATTAGACCGGGAAGATAGTCGTCGGGGCAGATCGTCAGGGCAGATAGACTGGCGTGCGATCTCCGGCGGCATAGCGACGCAACACGGCCGGATAGAGCTGATGCTCCTGCACCAGAACTTTTGCGGCCAGGCTCTCCGGCGTGTCGTCAGCCGCGACATCGACCCGCGCCTGCCCCAGGATCGGCCCGTCGTCGAGCACGGCCGTCACCTCATGTACGGTGCAGCCATGCTGGCGGTCGCCCGCAGCGAGTGCCCGTGCATGGGTGTTGAGACC
Source organism: Phaeobacter sp. JH20_34 (assembly GCF_048056095.1). Lineage (NCBI taxonomy): Bacteria > Pseudomonadati > Pseudomonadota > Alphaproteobacteria > Rhodobacterales > Roseobacteraceae > Phaeobacter > Phaeobacter sp. JH20_34. The sequence goes on from NZ_JAYMWT010000004.1 coordinate 1,106,096, forward strand.
GGTGTATTTCGGCAGCAGCGAGGGGTGAATATTCAGCATCCGCCCCTGAAACTGCGATACAAAACCATCAGTCAGAACGCGCATGAACCCCGCGAGACAGACGATATCCGCGCCGGAGGCAAGGATCGGCTTGACCAGTTCCGCCTCAAATGCGGCGCGATCCTTGCCATAGGGTTTGTGGTCCACCACCGCAGTTGGAATGCCTGCGGCGGCAGCCTTCGTCAGGCCACCGGCGCTGGCGATGTTGGACAAGACCAGACAGGGCCGCGCCGGATGATCACCGGTCATGCTTTCGACCAGCGACACCATGTTGGAGCCGCCGCCCGAAATCAGGATCGCGACCTTCTTGTGGCTCACAGCAGCTTGCCCGAATAGCGCATACCGGCGCCTGCTGTGACGGTGCCCAGACGCGAGACGGTCTCGCCCTCGGTTTCCAGCACCTTCACCAGTTCATCCGCGCGGTCGGCAGAGACAGACAGGATCATGCCAATGCCGCAGTTGAAGGTCTTCAGCATCTCTGCCTCGGCAATACCGCCAGTCTCGGCGATCCATTTGAACACGGGCGGCAAGTCCCAGGCATTCAGGTCGATGTCAGCGCCCAGATCCTCGGGCAGGACACGCGGCAGGTTTTCGGTCAGACCACCGCCGGTGATATGAGCCAGCGCATGAACGCCGCCCGCCCGCACCGCAGCCAGGCATTGTTTTACATAGAGACGGGTCGGCGTCAGCAGCGCCGCACCCAGCGTGCCCTCGCCGAAGGGGCAGTCCGCGTCCCAGCCGAGGCCGGAGACCTCGACCAGCTTGCGCACCAGCGAGTAACCGTTGGAGTGCACGCCGTCAGAGGCCAGCCCCAGGAGCACGTCGCCTTCTTTCACGTCGGCAGGCAGCGCACTGCCGCGTTCCATTGCGCCCACCGCAAAGCCCGCTAGGTCGAAATCCCCTGCGGGGTACATGCCCGGCATTTCGGCCGTCTCACCGCCGATCAGCGCACAGCCAGAGCGCACGCAGCCCTCGGCGATGCCTTCGATAATGCGGGCCGCCACGTCGGTTTCCAGCTTGCCGGTTGCGAAATAGTCGAGGAAGAACAGCGGCTCAGCACCCTGGCAGACCAGATCGTTGACGCACATCGCCACCAGGTCGATGCCAACGCCATCCACCACACCGGTGTCGATGGCAATCCGCAGTTTGGTGCCGACACCATCGGTGGCGCCAACTAGAATGGGGTCGCTGTAGCCTGCGTCCTTCAGATCGAACAGCGCGCCAAAGCCGCCAAGGCCGCTCATCACGCCAGAACGGTTGGTCCGTTTCGCGGCGGGCTTGATGCGGTCCACCAAAGCGTTGCCTGCATCAATATCCACCCCCGCGTCCGCGTAGGTCAAACCGTTCTTGCCGCTGGTCATCTCAGTGCTCCTTCAAAGACGTTGGGCAGCCTTTAGCGCAAGGCGCATCAGAAGGGAACTAGGGAATCCGCTGCGCCATCCCGGACGGCGCAGCAGGCTGTTGTTCAAGACGGGAGAGCTGTCTCAGATGCCGAACTGCCAAGGCGCTGCCTGATAGGCAAAGGCGTCTCCCTGCCGCAGCACCCGGCCCAGCGCCGGGAAGTCGAGATGCGCGCCAGTGACCAGCAGGTTGTCCGCCGCCGCCCGGTCCATCATCCGCCGCCGTGTCTGAGCGGTCTGGGCCGGATCGGTGTCAAAGGCGATGGTCCACTCCGGCAGCGCGAACTGCAGCGCGGCGCTGTGGATCAGGTCACCCCAGAACAGCAACCCCTCGCCGCCCGCATCCAGCATGAAGCCGGTATGGCCCGGCGTATGGCCCGGCAGTTCCAGCGCGGTGAAGCCAGGCGCGGCCTCGCCCTCGCCCTGCAGGAGGCGCAGGCGGTCCGCATAGGGGGCAACCGTGCGGCGCGCCATTTCAAAGAAACCGCGGTTGCTTTGCGGTACGCCCGCCATGATGGCATCGTCATGCCAGAAATCCCATTCCCGCTGCGCCACAACCAGCTCAGCACTAGCAAAGGCCGCAGCACCGTCGGGCGTGATCAGCCCGCCGGAATGATCCGGGTGGATATGGGTCAAGAGTACCGTATCAATACTCTCCGGCGCGACGCCCGCTGCGGCCAGTCCGGCACCCAGCGCCCCCAGCCCCGGCCCCATCAGCTGCGCGGTGCCGGTGTCGATCAACAGCTTCTTCCCGCCCCGCTCCACCAGGTAGCCGTTGACAGGGATCTGCAACGCATCGTTCTGAAGCCGGTGCAGGCCCTGTGCCAGGACGGTTTCGGCCTTGGCAGCATCGTAGCCGTTGAAGAGCTGCGTCCCCAGCGGCAAGTGGCCATCCAGCAATACCGTGATTCTGGCATCCCCAAGTGTGAATGCGTGGATAACCGGGCTCGCCGTTACAGCCCCTTCTGCCGCCCAAGCCCAGCTGCCGCCCGCGAACCCGGTTGCCACTGCCGCGGGGGCCGCTACCAGCCCGCCCAGAAATGCCCTGCGATTGATTGTCATAAGAAACTCCAATATCTGTTTCAGGAAATATTCCCGTGCACCGGACTTAAGGCCGTAATTTCACGGCTTGCAGCCCGGCAGCACCGATAACTGTTATTAGCAACTCTTATAGGCCCCCATGGACAAACTGACGCTGCTGGAAACCTTCACCATCGCCCTGGACGAAGGCAGCCTGAACCGCACTGCCCAGCGCCGCGGCATTACCCAGTCTGCAGTTAGTCAGCAGATCAAGCAACTAGAGGCGCTGATGGGCCAGCAATTGCTGCACCGCACCGCCAAGGGCATTCACGCCACCCGCGCAGGCGATCTGGTGTTCAGCCATGCGCAGGCCCTGCTGTCCGGCTACAACCGCATGACAGCCGAAGTGGACGCCCTGGAAGGCAGCGTCTCCGGCACCTTCCGCATCAGCGTGAACTCCTTTCTGGGGCGCAGTGTGATTGGGCCGATGCTTTTGGATCTGAACCGCGAACACCCGGACCTGAATATCGTGATGCGGCTGGAGGACCGGCTGGTCCATGTGGTGCGCGAAGGCTACGACCTTGCGATCCGCACCGGGAGACTCGGCGACACAGACGGATTTGGACGCAAGATCTCCACTCTGGAAACAGTGCTGTTTGCCACCCCGGACTATCTGGACCGCGAAGGTCGCCCGCAAACGCCGGAGGAGCTGAAACGACTCAAGTTCATTCAGCACCACGAGGATCAGACCCGCGGCTTCTTTCCGCTGCGCCGCGGCGGGCAGGAATATCCGGCACCGGTGCAGGTTGGTTTCACCGCCGACGACCCGGACCTGATCATGCGCGCCGTCAGCAGCGGCTCCGGCTATACCCGCGCGCCCCGTTTCATGGTGGAGGATCAACTGGCCAGCGGGGAATACGAACAGGTTCTTCCCGGCTTTGAAGCCCCTTTGAAGGACGTGTTTGCCGTCTACCCGTCGCGCCGCACGCCAGACCGCCGCCGGGACCTGACCATCGAACACACCGTGGCACGGCTGGACGCCCTGCTGCGGCCCCAAGCGGCGGAAACACCGGCCCCTCTGCAATCACCGCTTGACCTTGGCTGCCCCATTTCCTAACCAACCTGTGGCGGGCCTGTAGCTCAACGGTTAGAGCAGAGCGCTCATAACGCTTTGGTTGCAGGTTCGAATCCTGCCGGGCCTACCATTCCTCCGCTACAGACCAGGGTGATACTACTGCCGGAGCACCCGCAAGGAATTTGACGCGCGTCAACTTGCGTGACACAGTCCACATCCTGCGCGGCGCACCGCGGCGACGGGCGCTGGCATTCAGACCGCAAGAATGCCCCCGGACGCCCCCCTCTCCGTACGCCCAAGGACGACAACAAGGACCGCCACTGATGAGTGATCCCAAGATCAAGAACATGGATGAATTCGCGGCCGTTAGCGGCATCTCCCGCCCGACGCTGTCGAAGTTCTTCAACGATCCGGCCAGCGTTCGCACCTCGACACGCAAGCGGATTGAAGATGCGCTGGAGAAATTCGACTACCGACCCAATCTCTATGCGATGAACCAGAATCGGCGGCTGACCAAGACCATCGGCATCGTGGTTCCAAATCTCACCGATCCGTTCTTTGCCAAGATCGCCGGCCATATCGAGGATCATGTCATCGCCGCAGGCTATCGGCCGGTATTGCTGGGATCAAACGGCACGCCGTCACAGGAATTGGAGAACCTGACCAATCTGCGTATGCTCAAACCCGCCGGTGCGCTGCTGGCGCCCCTTGGGCGCGGGTCCGAGGTCCCGCAGATCCGGCAGTTCTGCGAAGAGGTGCCGACCGTCCTGTTTGATGCCAATCTGGAAGAGACCGGTGCCGCCTTCATCGGCTCGAACAATCAACAGAGTATCGGCACGATCGTGGAGTATCTGTGCCGTACTGGCGATGCGCCAGCCTTTTTCGAGATGAAGACGCCGACGAACCCCAATGCGGTGAAACGGCGCAACGCCTATATTTCCGCGATGCAACAGCTGGGTCACGAACCCGAGCTGATCCAGGTCGAAGGTGACGGCTGGGATTTTGAAGAGATCGGCTTTCGCGAGGGCACCCGGGTGCTGTCTGGTCAGCGACCGCAAACCGATACCATCCTGTGCAGCAATGACCGGCTTGCCATCGGGCTGTTGTCCGCTGCCTATCAGCAGGGGCTGCGCGTCGGCCTTGGGGATGGCTGCGCCCTGCGGATCGCAGGGCATGATGACCACCCGTTTTCCCGCTACACCTGCCCGACGCTGACAACCGTTTCGCAGGATTACACCGCAATCGCCCGCACCAGTGCCGAAACACTGGTGGCCCGAATCGAAGGCAGCGCGGCGGCGGCGCCCCGCCGGGAAATTCTGTTTGACGGACAGCTGGTCATGCGCGGATCCGCATAGGCACTCCCATTCATCCAGCTCTTTCAAAACTTTACGCGCGTTAAATTTAAATTGACGCGCGATGACCCGCTCCGGTATCCTCACGTGGCAACATCCAATCATGGGAGGATAAGGATGTACCTTAAGAGCGCATTGCATGCGGCAACGGCCTTGACCGTTTTTGCCAGCACCGCCGCCTTTGCCGATACGATCACAATCGCCACCGTGAACAACGGCGACATGATCCGAATGCAGGGGCTGACAGAGGATTTTACCGCCAAGACCGGCCATGAGGTGGAATGGGTCACGCTTGAGGAAAACGTGCTGCGGCAGCGTGTCACCACCGACATCTCGGCCAAGGGCGGTCAGTTCGACATCATGACCATCGGCATGTACGAAACCCCGATCTGGGGCAAGAACGGCTGGCTGGTCCCTCTGGATGATCTGCCTGCCGAGTATGACGTGGACGATATCCTGCCCGCCATGCGGGGTGGCCTGTCCCATGACGGCACGCTTTATGCGGCGCCGTTCTACGGCGAAAGCTCCATGATCATGTATCGCACCGACCTGATGGAAAAGGCCGGTCTTGAAATGCCCAGTGCACCGACCTGGGACTTTGTCGCCGATGCGGCACGTCAGATGACCGACAGGGACAATGAAATCTATGGCATCTGTCTGCGCGGCAAAGCCGGCTGGGGGGAGAATGCGGCCTTCCTTACAGCGATGTCCAACTCCTTTGGTGCGCGCTGGTTCGATGAAAACTGGGTGCCTCAGTTCGACAGTGATGCCTGGTCGAACACGCTCAATTTCTACATCGACCTGATGAATGACGCAGGCCCTCCCGGGGCATCGGGCAACGGGTTCAACGAAAACCTTTCGCTGTTCCAGCAGGGCAAATGCGGCATGTGGATCGACGCCACAGTTGCGGCGTCTTTCGTGACCAATCCGAATGATTCCACGGTCGCGGACAAAGTCGGCTTTGCCCTCGCGCCGGATACCGGGCTCGGCAAACGCAGCAACTGGCTCTGGGCTTGGGCGCTGGCCATTCCGGCAGGAACACAGAAGGAGGCCGCCGCAAAGGAATTCATCCAATGGGCCACTTCGAAGGACTATATAGAGCTGGTCGCCGAGAAAGAAGGCTGGGCCAATGTCCCGCCGGGTGCGCGGACCTCGCTCTATGACAACCCGAACTACAAGGATATCCCCTTTGCCAAGATGACACTGGACAGCATCTTGTCGGCGGATCCGAACAATCCGACGGTTGATCCAGTGCCCTATGTTGGGATCCAGTTTGCGGCAATCCCCGAGTTCGCAGGCATTGCGACGCAGGTTGGCCAGGAGTTCTCGGCGGCCCTCGCCGGGCAACAGACCGCTGACGAGGCGCTGGCCAAGGCGCAGGCGCTGGCCGCAGACGAAATGGAAGCGGCAGGGTACTGACCCCTCCTCCCTCCCAGAGGGCGGCGCCACGATCTGGCCGCCCTCTGGCCCCCCGGAACTAACAAGCCAATATTGCTCACGACGGCCTCAGCCCCCGGCGAGAATGGAGATTTGCCATGGCGACCCAGCATTCCCGGTCGGCAGCACGCATCATGATGGCCCCCGCAGTGATCCTGCTTCTGGGCTGGATGCTGGTCCCGCTGACGATGACGCTCTACTTTTCCTTCAAGAAATATCTGCCACTGCGTGGCGGCGATCTGGGCTGGGTGGGATTTGACAACTACGTCCGGTTCCTGTCCTCCAGCTCGTTCTGGCCAAGCGTTCAGGCGACGCTGATCATCGTTGGTGGAGTGCTCCTCATCACTGTGATCCTCGGCGTGTGCCTCGCGCTGCTGCTTAATCAGCCGATGTGGGGACAGGGCATCGTCCGCATTCTGGTGATCGCGCCGTTTTTCGTGATGCCCACGGTCTCTGCGCTGGTCTGGAAGAACATGCTCATGGATCCTGTGAACGGTCTCTTTGCTCACCTGTGGAAGGCCTTCGGAGCCGAGCCGGTGTCATGGCTGTCCGAGGCCTCGCTGCAATCCATCATCCTGATCGTCGGCTGGCAGTGGCTGCCCTTTGCCACGCTGATCCTGCTGACCGCGATCCAGTCGCTGGACAGCGAACAGCTGGAGGCTGCTGAAATGGATGGCGCCCCGCCGGTTGCACGCTTCGGTTATATCACCCTGCCCCATCTCAGCCGCGCGATTACCGTCGTGGTGCTGATCCAGACCATTTTCCTCCTGTCGATTTTCGCGGAGATCTTCGTCACCACCCAAGGCTCGTTCGGGACCAAGACGCTGACCTATCTGATCTATCAACGCGTTTTGGAAAGCCAGAACGTCGGATTGGGATCCGCCGGTGGTGTCTACGCCATCATCCTCGCCAATATCGTTGCCATCTTCCTGATGCGCATCGTTGGCAAGAACCTCGACGCATAGGAGGCCACCATGGCACGAGCCGTTACACCTAGACGCAAAGCCATCAATACTGCGCTGGCCTGGGCTGTTGGGTTGCTGATCTTCTTTCCAATCCTCTGGACCATCCTGACCAGCTTCAAGACCGAGGCACAGGCCATCAGCGATCCACCCGTCTTCCTGTTCTTTGACTGGACGCTTGAGAACTACAGCATCGTCCAGGAGCGCTCCGACTATATGCGCTTTCTGTGGAACTCGGTGATCATTGCCGGCGGCTCCACCATATTGGGGATAGTCATCGCCGTTCCCGCCGCCTGGTCGATGGCCTTCGTACCCTCGAAACGGACCAAGGATATCCTGCTGTGGATGCTCTCGACCAAGATGCTGCCAGCGGTCGGCGTGCTGTACCCGATCTATATCCTGTTCATCAAAATGGGTCTTCTGGACAACCGCTTTGGCCTGGTTGTGGTGCTGATGCTGATCAACCTGCCGATCATCGTCTGGATGCTTTACACCTACTTCAAGGAAATCCCCGGCGAGATCCTTGAGGCGGCGCGCATGGATGGCGCCACCCTGAAGGAGGAGATCCTCTATGTGCTAACGCCCATGGCCATTCCCGGCATCGCGTCCACGCTGCTGCTGAATATTATCCTGGCCTGGAACGAAGCCTTCTGGACGCTGAACCTGACGGCGGCGCAGGCTGCCCCCCTGACCGCCTTTATCGCCAGCTATTCCAGCCCGGAAGGCCTGTTCTACGCGAAACTGTCAGCCGCCTCGACCATGGCCATCGCGCCGATCCTCATCCTTGGCTGGTTCAGCCAGAAACAACTTGTCAGCGGCCTGACCTTCGGCGCCGTGAAATAAGGAAGATACCCCATGGGACAGATCAAACTTGAACGCGTGACCAAGCGCTTTGGCTCCGTTGAGGTTATCCCGCCGCTGGACCTGACCATTGAAGATGGCGAATTCACCGTCTTTGTCGGCCCCTCCGGTTGCGGCAAGTCCACGCTGCTGCGGCTGATTGCAGGGCTTGAGGATATTACCACCGGCACCATCCGCATCGACGGGCAGGATGCCACCGACATTCCCCCGGCCAAACGCGGGCTGGCGATGGTATTTCAGTCCTATGCGCTCTACCCGCATATGACAGTGCGCAAGAACATCGCCTTTCCGATGAAGATGGCGGGCATCCCGGCGGATGAGCAGAAGCGACGCATTGAAAATGCCGCAGCGGCGCTGAACCTCACCGATTATCTGGATCGCCGTCCGGGGCAGCTGTCCGGCGGTCAGCGCCAGCGGGTCGCCATCGGTCGCGCCATCGTGCGTGAGCCCGCAGCCTTTCTGTTTGACGAACCGCTGTCCAATCTGGATGCCGCCCTGCGCGTCGGGATGCGTCTTGAAATCTCCGAACTGCATAAGCGCCTTGCCACAACCATGGTCTATGTGACCCATGATCAGGTTGAGGCGATGACCATGGCCGACAAGATCGTGGTCCTGAATGCCGGGGTCATCGAACAGGTTGGCAGCCCGCTGGAGCTCTATCGCGCACCGCGCAATGTATTTGTGGCAGGCTTCATCGGCTCGCCCAGAATGAACCTGCTGACCGGACCGGCGGCAGCGGCGCAGGATGCCGCAACGATCGGCATTCGACCCGAGCACATCGCGATTTCCGAGACCGAAGGATCGTGGGAAGGAACCATCGGCGTTTCCGAGCATCTGGGCTCCGATACGTTTTTTCATGTTCAATGTGAGGCCTTTGACGATCCGCTCACTGTTCGTGCCGGTGGCGAACTCGATCTTCGCTATGGAGCGCGCGTCTTTCTGACGCCCGATATGGCGCATCTGCATCGGTTCGGCTCTGACGGGCTGCGGATCGGATGACGCGGCTGCATGGAAAACGCGCCCTGATCACCGGGGCCGCGCGCGGCATCGGCGCGGCCTTTGCCGAAGCATATCTGCGCGAAGGTGCACGGGTGGTCATCGCCGATATCGATCATGCGCGCGCCGGGGCTACCGCTGCGCGTCTCGGCGACGCCGCCATTGCCATCGACCTTGATGTCACCGATCAGACCAGCATTGACCATGCGCTTGCCCGCACGGTGGAGGCGCTGGGAGGCCTGGATATCCTGATCAACAATGCCGCCGTGTTCACCGCAGCACCGCTGGTCGAGGTCACGCGGGAGGCCTATCAGCGCACCTTTGATATCAATGTCTCCGGCACGTTGTTCATGATGCAGGCCGCCGCGCGGCAGATGATCGCGCAGGGCAATGGCGGCAAGATCATCAACATGGCCAGCCAGGCCGGCCGCCGGGGAGAACCGCTGGTGTCGGTCTACTGCGCAACCAAGGCCGCGGTGATCAGCCTCACCCAATCTGCCGGACTGAACCTGATTTCGCATGGCATCAATGTGAACGCCATCGCACCCGGCGTGGTCGAGGGTGAGCATTGGGACGGTGTCGATGCTTTCTTCGCCAGATACGAAGGCAAGGCACCCGGCCAGAAAAAGGCCGAAGTGGCGCAATCCGTTCCCTATGGCCGCATGGGCACCGCATCGGATCTGACCGGAATGGCAGTCTTTCTTGCCAGCGACGAAGCCAATTATATCGTCGCCCAGACCTACAATGTCGACGGCGGTCAATGGATGAGCTGATGCGGGAACACAAGCGGGAGGCAGCGGCCATGAAACTATCGAATGACACCCTGACACAATTGCCGCAAACAATCGCGCGCCCCGGCTACGACCGGGCACAGATCACGCCCGGCATCGTCCATATCGGGCTTGGGAATTTTCACCGGGCACATCAGGCCTGGTATCTCCACGCGCTGATGCAGCGCGGTCTTGCGATGGACTGGGGCATTATCGGAGCAGGTGTGCGCGCCGCCGACGCCAGAATGCGCGACCGGCTGCTTGCGCAGGACTGCCTGACAACTTTGATCGAACTCGACCCCACCGGGCGCTCGGCCGAAGTGATCGGCCCGATGATCGACTTTCTCCCCGTGGAGGCGGGCAACACAAGCCTGATCACGACGATGGCGAGCCCCGCGATCAGGATCGTATCGCTTACGGTGACAGAAGGCGGCTATTATCTGGACCCGCAGCAGGGTGGGCTTGACCTCAAACACGAGGATATCCGTCACGACATCGCCCATCCGGGCCATCCTCGCAGCGTGTTCGGCGCCATCGTCGAAGCGCTGAGGCGGCGCAGAAGCCGCAGCCTGCCCGCCTTTACCGTGCAAAGCTGCGACAATCTGCAGGGCAATGGTCAGATCACCCGCGCCGCCGTTGTCACCCTGGCACGACAAACCGATCCTGAGCTTGCGGCATGGATTGATCAGAACGCAGCCTTTCCGAACTCCATGGTCGATTGCATCGTTCCGGCCACCGGCCCGGCAGAGGTGGCACTAGCGCGCGGATACGGGCTTGAGGACAGCGCCCCGGTGACCCATGAGAATTATCGCCAATGGGTGATCGAGGATGATTTCTGCGCAGGCCGCCCCGATTGGGATCAAGTTGGTGCGATTATGACTGATGACGTGCACGGTTATGAAAGCATGAAGATCCGCGTGCTGAACGCAGGGCATCAGGTGCTGGCGAATGTCGGCGAGCTATTGTCGATCCCGACCATCGCCGATTGTATGGGTGACCCTTTGGTGGCGGCCTTCTTTCGCAAGGTCCAGCAGGAGGAAATCCTGCCCTATGTCGCGGCCGTCCCGGACATGGCGCCGAGCGATTACCTCAGCCTGATTGAGGCGCGGTTTTCCAACCCGGAGATCCGCGACACGACGCGGCGGGTGGCCTATGATGGCTCGTCTCGCCATCCCGGTTTTGTGCTGCCCATCCTGCGAGATGCGGTGCAGCAGGCCGGAGCGATTGATGGCTTGTGTCTTGTCGAGGCGCTATGGGCGCGGATGTGTACCGGCATTCGCGAAGATGGCAGTCTCATCCCGCCAAACGATCCGGACTGGGAGGTCCGTAATACCCACGCCGAACGGGCACAGCACGCCCCGGAAGCCTGGCTACAGCAGAGCGCCATCTACGCAGATCTGTCGGTTGAGGTGCCTTTCGTTCAGCGGTTTTCCCACTGGATGCAGGTCATAACGGCGCAGGGCTGTCGTTCGGCACTTCGCACCTATCTCGGCCCGGCATGAACATGTCCTATTGCGGAATGCTGGACCGGTCAGCGATTAGGTCCCATCAACGGGCAGGCCGCTTGGAACGGATGCGGGCACTGATGACGTTTCGGCGCGGGCCTCTGCCCCGGTGAGTGCTGTGAGGAAAGCGATCAGCGCTGCGATGTCCTGATCGCTGAGGTCCCGGCGTAGATAGATGTCCCGCGCGCGCGCCTGTCGCGCCATCTCGAACCGGTCCTGCTGTACCACAAAATCCGTGGCGGCCAGCCAGGGCACATCTGGCAATTGCAGATCGTCAGGCGTCCACGCAGAACGGCTTGCGACTGGATCGAGGTGATGCCGGATCATCCGGTCAAGCGTCGGAAAAGCGCCATTATGGCCATAAGGCGCGGTCAGTTCCACATTGCGCAGCATCGGCGTGCGAAAGCGGTAGGCATCTGACAGATCATCGCTTTCTCCCATTCGACCGACGTCCCGGGCGTAGGGGTCAAAGCGGCGCGCGCGACCGGGGCCAAAGGCCGGCAGACCAAGGGCGTAGAAGTTCTGATCCGAAAACAGCGGCCCAGCATGGCAGCCGCTGCATCCGGCGCTGCCAAAAAACAGATCGGCACCGGCTTTTTGCTGCGCGGTCAGCGCCGTCGCATCCCCGGCCAGATAGGCATCAAACGGGCTGTCGAACGAGGTGAAATCCTGCACCATGAACTGGGCCAGAGCCTCCGCGATATCGGTTATCTGCACATCCTCAGGCGCCATGATGTGATCAAAGGCGGCGACAAACCCCGCCGCATATGTCGGCAGGCCGCGGACGCGTTTGGCAATGATCGGCCAGGCCAGATCAATCCGGTCGCGGCTGGCACCGATGATTTCATTCTCGCCGACATTCCCGGCCATTTCCACGCTGGACGTCATCGGAAACAGCGCCTGCGCCGCCAGCAGGGATTGCAGCCCGTCAGGCAGCCACTCCTCTGCCGGGGTGTTGAAGCCATTGCCATAGACCGGATCCGCGCTGATCCGCCCGTCGTGCATCAGAACCCGGATGGATTTTGCCCCGAGGTTCCAGAGCGCGGGCGCATTGCGGGGGATGCGTTTTTGCACCCGGTTGCGGCCCCTGGTGGAAACCCGCGCCCGGCCCAGCCCCTCGCCGCCTTCTCCAAGGCCTAAGGATAACCCGTCAGAGGTGCCATGGCGCGGATGATGGCAGGTTCCGCAGCTGATATTTCTGTTCCCGGACAGGATCTTGTCGTAAAATAGCAGCCGACCCAACTCGGCCTTTTCGGGGTCTACGGGTAGAAAATCGCTTGCCCCCAGCGGCGGCGGAAACCGCCGATCAGTCGCAGCCGCCGACCCCGCAAAAAGGCCAAACGCCAGCACAACACAGGAGAGCACATGCGCAAGAGATGGAAACCGGTTCTGGCCGCGATGGCGCTGTCCACGAGCAGCCTGACGCTGCTGGTCCCGCTGCCCGCGCGGGCCGAAATCGAGCAGGCGCGCGACCTGATGGAGGCCGGCGAATTTGCGGCTGCGCGCGAGGCGCTCTGGCCAGCGGCGCGCTCCGGCAACGCAGACGCTGAAGAGCTGATCGGGGTGATGTATGCCATGGGGCTGGGTGTTGACCGTGATGACCAGCGGGCCTTTGAATGGTATCTTCGCAGCGCCATGAAAGGGCACCCCGGCGCGCAATCGGGTATCGGTTGGTACTATGAAATCGGCCGTGGGCTGCCCGCCCCCGACTTGGTGCGCGCCTATATGTGGTACACGCTGTCGGCCATTGGCGGTGATCCCGATGCGGCGATCAGCCTTGAAGAGGTGGTCAAGAAAATGACCCCTGCGGAGATCGAGAAAGCGCATGTTCTGGTCGCGGACTATAAGGTCTGGATGTATCCGTTTCGCTAGCCAACGGGGCAGCGGCGCGGCTAGATCCCGCACCGCCGGTTGGTGTTGCAGCCTACTGATCAGTTCAGATCGGCGGCACGGGCCGCGTTGACGTCGGCTTCGGCCTTGGCGACTGCATCGGTCAGCGCGGTAAAGATCTCATCGCCGCGCGTCACGTTGGATTTGAACCAGTCATAGACCGGCTCGGCTGCGGATTTGAACGCCGCCTTCTGTTCGGACGTCGGAACATAGAGATCGCCGCCACCGGCAACAAAATCCTCATAGGCCTGGATCGACTTGCGCTTCGGCGAGGCAAATGTGGCCTGTTGCAGCGCGTAGAAGCCATCGACCACGACCTGCCGCATGTCTTCCGGCATATTCGTGAAGGTTTGGTTCGACATCCACCACAGCGCCCCCATATAGGCGTGTCCGTCCAGGGTCACATATTGCAGGCCAGCGTCGGGGAATTTCATGCCCATGATATCCGTGATGCCGTTCTTGGAGCCTTCGACCACGCCGGTCTGGAACGAGGTAAACAGCTCCGGCCAGGGGATCGGTGTCGGAGAGGCCCCGAGCGCCTTTACCAGCTCCTGCGGCAGGTCGGCGACGACCGTTCGGATTTTCAGACCTTCCATGTCGGCAGGTTCCGCGACCCGGCGTTTGGTATTGGCGAAGTTGCGCCAGCCGCCGGTGTTGCCAATGGTCATCAGGCGGATCGCATCGCCGGAATCCTCCAGTGCCATCCGGCGCATGGTGCGGGTGAAATCGCCCGACAGCACATGTTCGGCAATCCGGTCATCCGCCATCAGATAGGGCAGATCCAGCACCTGGACGTAAGGGAACAACCCCGACGCGCCGCCGGAGGTGGAAATATAGATGTCGATTGAACCATCCGCGACGCCTTGCAGGCATTCTGCCCCGTTGGAGCAAAGCTGGGTGCCGATGAACAATTCAACCTCGATTGCGCCATTGGAGGCCGCTTCGACGTAGTTCTTGAACACGACCAGACCGTCGTAATCCTCGTCATTCTCGTTGGAATTGGCGGTCGCGCGGATCTTGTAGTCTGCGGCGTAGGCCGACAGGGCGGTGCCTGCCATCAGGGCCGACAGGGCCAGTGTCTTCACCATTTTGCTGAGCATTCGTGTCTCCTCCTGTTGCTCTTTTATTCTGGGTATCGGGTCGTCCTTAGTTCAGAAATCCGGTCAACCGCGGAATGGTCAGCGAAATGGCCGGCACAAAGGTGATCAGAAAGATCACCGCAATTTCAATCGCAAGAAAGGGCAGGATCGCCCGGGCAATTGTTGTCACCCGCTCTTGCGAAACGGCGGCTGCCACAAACAGCACCAGCCCCATCGGCGGTGTCGCCAGACCAACCGTCAGGTTCACACACATGATGATGGCAAAATGGACCGAGTCGACGCCAAGATCGGTGAACACCGGTCCGAGGATCGGGCCAAGGATGATGATCGCAGGGCCCGCATCCAGGAACATGCCCACGACAAACAGCAAGAGATTGATCAGGAACAGCAGGATCAGCGGATTTTCCGAGAGGGTGAGGATGAAATCCGCCAGCTGTTCCGGCGCGTGACTGAGGCTGACGACGGTCTTGAACGACATCGCGGCGCCCACCAGCAGCAGCACCACGGCGGAGGTGATCCCCGCCCTCGTGAACACCTGCGGCAGGTCCGCCAGCCGCATCGACCCCAGCACCAGAAAGCTGATCAGCAGCGCATAGGCCACCGCCACGGCAGCGGCCTCGGTCGGGGTGAATACGCCGGCAAGAATGCCACCAAGGATCAGGACAGGCGTCTGCAACGGCACCACCGCTCGTTTGCAAATGGTGCGAAACGCCGGGCTGACCATCCGGCGCAGTCCCAGCATCAGCCCATGGGCAAACAGAACCGCGCCAAGGAACACCAGCCATTTGATCTGCGCTCCGGCCCCCTCGCCCAGCGGGACAAACTGTGCCAGCAACAGGCCAAGGTTGAGCCGCACCAGCCCAAAGGAGAACCAGCGCTCCATAGCGCCGATCTCAACGCTGTCGAACACCACCCGCCGTGCGGCCGGCAGCTCATACCGGTCGGCCATGGCGCGGACCATGATCATCAGGCCGACGCCGACCAGAACACCCGGAACGATGCCTGCGAGGAACAGCGCGGCAACGCTTTCGCCCATGACATAAGCATAGATGATCATGATGCCCGATGGCGGAATGATTGGCCCGATCACCGAACTGGCGGCAGTGACGGCCGCAGCGAATTTGCGACTGTAGCCTTCGCGCTCCATCGCCGGGATCAACATGGACCCAAGGG
This sequence comes from Phaeobacter sp. JH20_34, assembly GCF_048056095.1. Lineage (NCBI taxonomy): Bacteria > Pseudomonadati > Pseudomonadota > Alphaproteobacteria > Rhodobacterales > Roseobacteraceae > Phaeobacter > Phaeobacter sp. JH20_34. The sequence continues at coordinate 1,121,676 of NZ_JAYMWT010000004.1, forward strand.
CAGAGGTATCGGCCACGGCAGAGCCCGAGAGGCCGGCAAACAGGATCGACGACAGGATGTTCACCTGCGCCAGACCGCCGCGCAGATGACCCATCAGCGCCTGCGAGAATTCGACCAGCCGAACCGTGATGCCACCGCGGTTCATCAACTCGCCCGCCAGCATGAAAAACGGGATCGCCATCAGCGGAAAGCTGTCCATCCCGTTATAGAGGTTGCGATACAACAGGGTGAGATCGCGTTCTTGGCCATTCAGCCACAGCAGGGCACCCGGGGCTGCCAGAAGGCAGAAAAAGACCGGCAGACCGATCAGCAGAAGAAACAGGAACAGCGGCAGGAACCAGATCAGCATCACTCGGCCCCTCCGATGGTCATGCCCGGACGGTCCGGCAGGCGATCACCCTGACCGAACAGTCGCACGATGCGCTCCAGGATCAGCTCGATATTGACCAGGATCAGCAGGCCCAGGCCCACCACAAGCGACAGCATCATCCAGCTGCGGGGCACCCGGTGCCAGCTGTCAAAACCGAGAGAGGTCGGAACATAGAGCGAGGCGGTGGCAAACCGCCCGCCAAGACCGGTGACCTCCCTATATCCGATCTGAATACCAACGATCAGCACGGTCAGGCCAATCGCCAATAGCAGCAGCTGCAGCAGGTGGAACAGCCGCCCATGCAGCAGGGAGTCGATAACATCAATGGCCACAAAACCACCGTTGCGCAGTGCGGTCGGCGCCATCAGGCCGGTCATCCACAACATGCAGAACCGCGCGGCCTCATCCGGCCAGGGCAAGGCACTGCCCAGCACATAGCGAAAGAAGACCTGAATCAGGATCGCCAGAACCATCAGGCCAATGGCAAAAACGCCCACCCATCGGCCGAGCGCAAGCAGGCCGGTGTTGAGCGGGCGCAGTATGTTCAGGACCGACAGAACTGCCGTCATCGCGTCTCTCTCCTCCCCCCAATGTGCCCGCACCAACCTCCCTTGGTGCAGGCAGCCGGTCGCTAGCGTGACACGGCGATCTGGCCCATCTGGCCCTTGTAGAATGTCAATGCGTCCCCTTCTTCGCGCATGGTGGCGCGGTCAACGTGACCCAGCACGATGGCGTGGTCTCCCCCGTCATGGATGGCTGAACGGGTGCATTCAAACCGCGCCAGACAGTTTTCCAAGAGCGGCACCCCGTTTTCGTTGCGCTCCAGCTGCAAATGGTTCAGCCCAAAAGCATCTTTTGCGACCTGCCAACACAGATCATCCTGATCCGCCGCCAGAACGTGGATGGCGTAGTGGCGGGCTCTCTCGAAATAGGGAAAGCGGCGCGAGTTGCGGTCGGGCGACCACAGCACCAGCGGCGGCGTCAGCGAGACCGAGGAAAAACTGTTGGCGGTGATCGCAACAACCCCCTGATCGGAGGCTGCGGTCACGATGGTGACCCCAGTTGCGAACCGGCCAAAGGCGTCGCGCAGCAGCCGCGTGTTGTCCGGTGCGGGAACAAAGCTGTGTTTGCCCTGCCCTGCATGTGCCGACATCATGCGACCTCCCGGCCCAATGCAGCCTCGTACAGGGTGAACCAGGTCGGGCGGTCCAGCTCGACCTTCAGCGCGTCAGAGGCCTGTTTGATCCGCTCCAGATTATTGGTGCCCAGCACCGGCAGGATCTGAGCCGGGTGCCGCAGCAGGAAGGCTATGGCGACGGCGGCGCGGTCAACGCCTTGCGCGGCAGCAATCGCATCCAGCCGATCGGCCAATTGGCCGCTCCCGGTCATCAGCCCCCCACCGCCAAGCGGTGACCACGCCATCAGCGGATGCTCCTGCCGCTGATGAAAGGCCAGATCGCCGTTGGTGAAAGGGCTGATCTCGGACAAAGAGAGTTCGATCTGATTGGTGGCCAGCGGCGTCTTCATCGCCGATTGCAGCAGCTCCCAATCCCAGGGACGGAAGTTCGACACGCCGACGGCGCGCAATTTGCCTGCGGCGACCAGCGCGTCCAGCGCGGCCCCTGTCTCGGCATGATCCATCAGCGGATCCGGCCGATGGATCAGCAAGAGGTCGATATGGTCGATGCCCATTTCCATCAGCGACGTCTCAACCGAACGGGTGATATGGGCGGCGGAGGTATCGTAATGTTTGACCGTCGCGTCCGCATAGCGCCCGACCGGAGCCACGATATCGCATTTGGTGACGATCTCCATCTGCTCACGCAGGGCTGGATTCGCCTTCAACGCCCGCCCCAGGATCCCTTCGGCTGTATAGCCGCCATAGATATCGGCCTGATCAAAGGTGGTGATCCCCTGCGCCAGACAGGCCTCGATCTTGGCCTCGACATGGGCGGTTGAGGTATCGCTGTCATCGCCAAGACGCCACATGCCATAGACCAGACGGCTGAACTCCAGCCCTTCTGCGATCTTGATCCGTTCCATCAACGACGTTCTCCGTTCCCTAGGGGTGTCGCCGGGGTCGATTGCGGCACCCGGCCATATTCATGCGGCAGTGAGCAGGTTTTCAGATGTGGCATCACCCGCGCCCCGAAATGCCGCGCTTCCTCCAGATGCGGATAGCCCGACAGCACAAAGGCGCGGATGCCCATCTTCTGGTAGGCTTCCAGCTTTGACATGACCTGATCGGTGGATCCGACCAGCGCCGCCCCGCAACCAGAGCGTGCCCGCCCTATCCCTGTCCAGAGGTTCGGTTCGATAAACCCGAATTCATCAGCAATATCGCGGTTCTTGGCCTGATGCGCCACGCCCAGCGAGGTGGCATCCAGCGCCCGCTCCCGAATGGCCTTGCCCTGCGCATCATCCAGTTTCGATACAAGGTGATCGGCGTATTCATAGGCTTCTGCCTCGGTGTCGCGGACAATCACATGCACCCGCAGACCATAATCAAGCGTACGCCCATAAGTTTCCGCGACGCTATGGACCGCCTGCATCCGACCGGCCAGATCTTCCATCTTTTCCGGCCACATCAGATAGACGTCGCAATGTTCACCGCAGAGCTCCAGCGCCGCCGGGGAATAGCCCCCAAAGTACAGCAGCGGCCCGCCGGTCTGATAGGGTTTCGCCGGATCGGTGGTCAGCCCTTCGAATTGGTAGACCTCGCCATTGTGGTTGATCTCATCCCGGGTCCAGGCCTGTTTCAGGATCTCCACCACCTCGCGTGAGCGCTGATAGCGAAAGCCGCTGTCGGCGGTCTCCCCCGGAAAATCGGAGGAGATAATATTGACCGTCAGCCGCCCCTTCAGCATGTGATCCAAGGTGGCCAGGGTACGCGCCAGCATGATCGGCTGCATCTCGCCGCAGCGCACCGCTGCCAGCATGTTGATCCTGTCAGTGATCGGCGCACAGCCCGCCACAAAGCTGAGCGTATCCTGACCCACCTGATAGGACGACGGGCAGAGGATATTGCGAAACCCCTGCGCCTCTGCCTCTTTCACGATGTCAGAGCAATGCGCCCAGGACGACCGCAGGTCACCATCCGGTACACCAAGAAACTGGTAATCGTCCGAGCAGAGCGCCGCAAACCAGGACACTTCGACCGCATCAAGATCCGCGGATGTTACCGGAACAACGCTCATCGGTCTCTCCCTCGCAGTTGGCAACTTAACTCTTGCATAGCCTGCGCCTTGATGTAGATCAATGGTGTATCAATTTTTCTCACATGGTGACGATTGGCCCCATGCCCACCGCCCGCTCCACTGCCAGCGCGCTGCCGCTTTACCTTCAGATCAGCGAGTCCCTGACCCGTGAGATCGCGGCTGGGAGGTTGGCCGACGGGGAGCGATTGCCGCCCGAGCGTCAGCTGGCGCAGCAGTATGGAACCACCGTAAGAACCCTGCGCAAATCCCTGTCGGAGCTTGAAAAACAGGGGATGCTCGAACGGGTTCAGGGATCGGGAAACTACATCCGCACCACCCAGTCAGTGCAAAGCGTCTATTCGATGTTTCGGCTGGAGCTGCCCGGCGGTGGTGGCTTGCCCACGGCAGATGTTCTGTCGGTCACCGCGCTCGCCAAGCCCGAAACGCTGCCCGAATTTGGCAGGTCAGGCAGTGGCACCCGGATCAGGCGGCTGCGGTATCTCGATGATGTGGTGATCGCCGTTGAAGAGATCTGGCTGGATGGTGGCGCGGGACAGGTCGATGCCGGACAGCTGTCCGATTCCCTCTATAGATATTATCGGCTGAATCTGGGCTTCTGGATCAGCCGAGCCGAGGATCGGGTATCGCTTGGTCGGGTGCCCGACTGGGCGCCGACACGGTTTGGCAAGCCCCCGGGCGCGACGGTTGGGTATATCGAACGGCTAAGCTGGGCACAGGATGAGGCCGCCGTGGAGTTCTCACGCACTTGGTTTGACCCGGACAAGGCGCTTTATGTGCAGCGCCTGACGTAGGAGGAAACATGTCACACCCCACCACCTATGGGATCATCGGCTGCGGCATGATGGGCCAGGAACATCTGCGCAATATCGCCCTGCTGGACAACACGCGGGTCGGTGCGATCTATGAACCCAATGCGGCCATGCGCGAGATTGCCGCCACGCTGACCCCTGATGCAGCGTTTGTGGACAGTATCGAGGCCCTGCTGGCTGTCGCTGAGCTTGACTGCCTGTTGATCGCCAGTCCCAATTTCCGCCATCTGGAGCAGCTGGAGACCCTGGCCCGCCTGCGCCCGTTGCCGGTGCTGGTCGAAAAACCGCTGTTCACCAGTCTTGCCGATCTGGCACGACTGGACGGTTTTGCAGCAGATTATCCAGCCCCCGTTTGGGTGGCGATGGAATATCGCTATATGCCCCCCATTGCGGCTTTCCTGAAGCAGGCCCAGACAGCGACCGGCGGCATCAAGATGCTGAGCATCCGCGAGCATCGGTTTCCATTTCTCGCAAAAGTCGATGACTGGAACCGGTTTGACGCCAAATCTGGAGGCACCTTTGTTGAGAAATGCTGTCACTTCTTCGATCTGATGCGGCTGACGCTCGGTTCTGAACCGCTACGGGTTATGGCCAGCGGCGGTCAGGATGTGAACCATCTCGATGAACGCTACAGCGATGGTGTGCCTGACATCCTCGACAATGGTTATGTTATCGTCGACTTCAGCTGCGGCGCCCGGGCGATGCTGGACCTGTGCATGTTCGCAGAAGGCGCTGAATATCAGGAAGAGGTCGCCGCTGTCGGCCCCACAGGCAAGATCGAAGCCTTTGTGCCCGGACCGGGGCGGTTCTGGCCCACCCATCTGGGCGCGCCGCCGCTGCCGAAGCTGGTGACCTCGCCACGCTCCCCCAGAGGCCCTGTAACACAAGAGATTCCTGTTGATCCCGAACTTCTTGAGGCGGGTGATCACAACGGATCCACCTTTTATCAGCACCAGAAGTTCCTCGAACTGGTCCGCGGCGAACGCGCAACACCTGAGGTGACCCTTCATGATGGGCGGATGGCAGTGCTCATGGGGATGGCGGCGCAGATCTCCATTGCCGAGCGGCGCAGCGTAGAGATCTCAGAGCTGATCTGAGCGCGCCCCGGTGACGGGATATTACAAGCCGATCACGATATCGGCCTGTAGCCCACCCAGCTCGGCGCTGGTGCCCAGCCGGAGCGTCCCACCATGCGCGCGCGCAATATCGGTGACAATCGCCAGCCCCAGACCAACCCCGCTGCCAAGATCCTGATTGCGGGCAGGATCAAGCCGGGTAAAGGGCCGGGTCGCCTCGGTCCGGTCCGCCTCTGCAATGCCGGGACCGTCATCCTCGACCCTTATGCGCAGGAATTTCTCGGTCATGGCAACAGACACTCGTGCGCGGGTGCCATAACGCACTGCGTTTGAGATCAGATTCTGCACGGCCCGACGCATTGCTGCGCCGCGCAGCATCACCTTGCCTTCGCCGCTCATCTCGCCGAGCATCACATCCTTGCCCTGCCGCCGCCAGCCATCGACCAGCAGCGTGATCATCACATGCGGGTCCACTTCTTCCGGCTCGCTGGTGGAAACACCGCGCGAGAAGTCGAGAAAGGCATCCAGGAGCGCCTGCATCTCGTCGACATCCTGACGCAGCGGCTCGGCCTCCTCGTCATCCAGCATCGACAGGCCCAGTTTCATGCGCGTCAGCGGCGTGCGCAGATCGTGGCTGACACCGGAGAGCATCAGCGTGCGCTGCTCCATCTGACGTTCGATCCGCGCCCGCATGTCCAGAAAGGCGCTGCCGGCGGCGCGCACCTCATTGGCCCCGCGCGGCGAATAAGGCTCCGTTCGTCCCCGCCCAAAGGCCTGTGCCGCTTCCGCGAGCTGCTTGATCGGGCGCAGCTGGTTACGCATGTAGACGAATGCGATGACCGTCATCAAGAAACCAAAGACGATCATGGTGACAATCAGCTGATGCGGCGCCGCTGCCGTCAGTCGCCGCCGGTCAAACACCAGCGCCAATGGCCCGTGTTCGCTATCCAGCACCAGCTGCACTCGGCGCGTGTTGGGGAACTGGGCAGAAATGAACTGTGGCGCCGTCGCCTGCAAGGTGTCCCGCACCACCCGGCCCGAAAACTCCAGTAGCCCCATCTGATCCAGCGGTACCGGCTCCTCCGGCTCGAGAAAGCGCAGCTGCATCTGGAGCGGTCGCAGCAGCGGATCGGCCAGTTGCAGGGCCTCCTCGCGACTGCCAGCCGGTGCCATCATCTGCTCCAGCAGGCGCAGCTCGCGCAGCATTGTGAGCGTCATCTGGACCGTCAGATCCTCAAGGTCACGCTTGATGAACACAACCGAAATCACCAGTTGCAGCGTTACGATCGGCACCAGCAGGATAAGCGCCGCCCGCCCGTAAAGGCTGCGCGGCATATAGTGTTTGAGCCATTGAAAGAACATGCGCTACACCTACCGCGCGACCCCGCCGCTGAAAAGCAAAACGCGCATCTTCCGCGCCCCGTTTATCACCAAGGATCAGAGCAGATGCAGGCACCCGACGATTTCAATCCCCCCGCAGGCATCGCGGAGAATGTCGAACCGGGTCTGCGCCGTATCCTCGCACCGAACCCCTCTGCGATGACATATCGCGGCACCAATACCTATCTGCTGGGCCACAGCGATATTGCCATCATCGACCCCGGCCCAATGAGTGACGCCCATCTGCGGGCGATCCTTGACGCCGTGGAACCGGATCAGCGCATCAGCCACATTCTGGTCAGCCACAGCCATCTGGACCATTCCCCCCTCGCCCGGCCGCTTGCCAAGGCCACCGGCGCGCCGGTCTACGCCTTCGGCGATGCAACAACAGGGCGAAGCGCTGTGATGACGGAGCTGGCCGCCGCCGGCCTCGCCGGTGGGGGTGAGGGCATCGATGTGGATTTCACGCCAGACATCAGGCTGCGCGACGGTGATATCGTGGCCGGCCCGGACTGGCAGCTGGAAGCGATCCACACGCCCGGACATCTTGGCAATCATATCGCTTTTGCCTGGAAAGACACCTGTTTTACCGCCGATCACGTGATGGGCTGGGCCAGTTCGCTGGTGTCGCCTCCCGATGGCGATCTGACAGATTTCATGGCTTCCTGCCAGCGATTGGCCGCGCGCAACTGGCGCGTCTTCTACCCCGGGCACGGCGCACCGGTTTGCGACCCTGCGGCCCGGCTCGCCTGGCTGATCACCCACCGCAAAGGGCGTGAGGCTGCGATCATGGCGGAGCTTGCGAAAGGACCGGCCACCGTGGCAGAGCTGACCGCGCGTATCTACACCGAAACCCCGGCCGCGCTGCGCATCGCCGCCGAGCGCAATGTTTTTGCCCACCTCGTTGATCTTGCAGGGCAATCCCGCGTCACATGCGCAGACCCTCTGTCATTCGGCGCGCTGTTCGCTCAGCTCCCATAGACAACCGGATCACCGCAGATTTTTTCAAAAAATCGCAAAACGACTCTGGACCTCATCAGATCCGACCGCTATACGGCACAAACCGTTCCGGCGTAGCTCAGCGGTAGAGCAGTTGACTGTTAATCAATTGGTCGTAGGTTCGATCCCTACCGCCGGAGCCAAAGATTTCAAGGGCTTGGAGATTACATCTCCAGGCCCTTTTCTTTTGTGAAGGCCGTCAGCCGGTGTCATGAGCCCTGAGACGCAGTACCAGCGGCACCATCGCCACCACAAGGACAGCGGCGACCAGGAACGGGGCGCCTGGCAGATACCAGCCGGTCTCGCCGACAAACCGTTCAAACACCCCGGTAAGCACCAGCGGAGCCGCGACAGCAGCAACCGACGACAGCGAGGCGATGACGCCCTGAACCACACCCTGCTGATCCTCGCCAACCCGGTTGGCCGCAAATGCGGTGATCAGCGGCGGAGCCATATCTGACAGGGCGGCGATCGGCAGAAACACAATGACGACCCAGATGGCACTGGCAACGCCAAACCCGATCATGGAAATCACCGCCGCCACCATCGCGATGATCAGTGTTCTGAAGTCCCCAAGACGTTTGGTGAGCTGCGGCAGGATGCCCGCCTGTACCACGGCGATCAGAACACCATAGGCTGAAAGGGTCAGCCCGATGGTGAACCCGTCCCAGCCAAACACCTCGCGCCCCCAGAAGGACCAGAGTGTCGGGTAGACCAGATTGGCAAACTCAAAGACAAAGATACAGATCAAGGGGATCGCCAGACCGGGGATGACAAAGGCGCGGAGAAGGGTCGCGAAGGGGTTGATATCACGGCGGCCAAACGGGCGACGGTTCTCCGGCTTCAGGGATTCCGGCAGAATGATCAGCCCGAACAACACGTTGACCGCCGAAAGGCCCGCAGCGATCCAGAAAGGCGCGCTGATGTGCAGCCCCGACGCCATGCCGCCGATTGCAGGCCCCAGCACAAAGCCGATACCAAAGGCGGCACCGATCATCCCAAAGGCAGCGCCGCGCTCTGCCGGTTTGGCGATATCCGATATATAGGCGGTCGCCGTGATATAAGTCGCCCCCGCCATCCCGGCGATGACCCGACCAACCAGCAGCATCCAATAGGTCTGGGCCAGCGCCATGATGACATAGTCGATCGTCAGGGTGACAAGCGCGAGGATCAGGATCGGCCGACGCCCATAGGCATCGGAGAGGCTGCCGACAATCGGGCCGAACAGAAACATGGCGGCGGCATAGGCCGACATCATGATGCCGCTCCACAACGCGCCTTCGGCGGTACTTTCGGCCCCCACTCTCAGCATCAGATCGGGCATGATCGGAAACACGATGCCAATGCCAATCGCATCAATCATCAATGTCGCAAGAATGAACAGAAAGGGGCCGGTCAACTTCATGGTGCTTGTCTTTTTTGATCTGAAACAGCGCCAACACGCGGCACAGCACTTAGTAGCTGAGGCGCGCGCGCAATGGGTAACCCTATTTCCGCAGCTTCGCGGCTTTTTGGCGCAGCGGTACAAAATGGCATCCTCGACGGCAGGCGGGCGACGTCAGCCTTCGGGAAATCTCACCTCGACCCGCAGTCCGCGCTGATCTGGTCCCGACATCAACGCCAGCTCCGCTTCGTGCAGGTCTGCAATCGCTTTTACCATGGCCAGCCCAAGCCCTGCCCCGGCGGTGTTGCGGCTGCGATCGAGCCGGTAGAGCGGATCCAGCACGCGGCTGCGTTCAGCCTCGGGGATTCCCGGGCCAGTGTCGGTGACTGATAGCCTGCGACCGCTCAAGTCGATTGCAATGCTGGCCCCCTCGCCGGCGTGGCGGATTGCGTTCTCGATCAGATTTGCCAGAAGCTGCATGATCAGGCTGCGGTCCGCATTGATAGTGACGGCATCGCTGACGCGGCAGGACAGCTCTTGCCCGGCGTCCTGCGCCACCGCCTCGTATATTTCGTGCACCTGCTCCACGACTGCCGCCAGTTCGACGGGTGCAAAACCGTCCCGCCGCCGCTGACTCTGCATCCGCGCAATCCGCTGGATGGCGCCAAAGATGGCAATGATATCATCCATCTGCGCAATCGCGGCCTCTCTATGGGCGGCCTGATCCTCGGCGTCTTCGGCCTGATCGAGATGCAGCCGCAGACGTGTCAGTGGCGTGCGCAGATCATGGGCAATATTGGCGGAAAAATCAGACATCTGCCGCATCGAGGCCTGCAAACGTTCGGTGGCACCGTCAATCCGCGCGGCCAGTTCATCAATATCATCGCGGATCACCCGGGGCGCCAGCCGAAGATCAAGATTGCCATCGGCAATACGGTCAAACCCCGCGCCGATCCGGTTCAGACGTCGCTGTGCCCGGATCCCGAAGATCAATCCGATGACCAGCGCAGGCAGCGACAGGATGATGACGAAGATAAGGATGACGCCGGTAAGATCCGCGCCAAAGGCACTGACACCGGGCGCATAGACCAGAAGGCGGCCATCCAGCACCGCACCGCTATAGATGCGCCAGCCGAGATCGGCGTCGCTGTCAAACTCCACATCGAAGCCCAGCTGGCGAGCGGTGCCAGGGCTCCGCCCCGGCTGGTCAGAGGATATATCGTCCTCTTCATCTTCATACTCGATCAGCTCAAAGATCCGGTCCAGAGTTTCCAGTGCCTCAGGTTGAAACAGCTGTTCGCCCTCCAGGATATCAAACCCCGGCCTGTCAAAAGCTCCCCGCAGCACGGGGCCGAGAACCTTGCCATCTGCGCGCAGAACGGCATAGCCGACACCGCTGTCGGAAAACACTTCGGCAGTCACGATCTGATCGGGGAAGCGACCGGTGCGTGTCAGCCGATCGCTGATGCGCTGATATTCCTCCCGCAGCGCCGCTTCCGTCTCGGCGCGGAATTCTTCGGTGATGACATCGTCAAGCAGCAGCCCGCCAATGGTCAGCAGAACCAGAAACGCCAGCGACAGGGCAATCGCCTGACGCAGGGCGCTCATCCGCAACAGGCTCTTTATGAAGGATCTAATCAAGGAACATATACCCGGACCCGCGCACGGTTTTGATGAACTCCGTTCCGAAGGGTTTTTCAATCTTGTTCCGCAAGCGGCTCATATGGGTTTCGACAACGCTGGTGGCGGGATCGAAATTAATGTCCCAGACCCGTTCAAGCAGCATGGCGCGGGTCTGGATCCGCCCCTTTGAACGCATCAGAACCTCCAGCAGGCGAAACTCCTTGGGGTTCAGCAAGACGGTCTGGCCATTGCAGGTACAGGTCTGGCTCAAGAGATCCAGCTCAAGCCCGCGATGAGAGAGCCGGGTTGTCATTTCTGCGGCCTCAGCCCGTCCGCGACGGCCCAGGGCGGTGATACGGGCCAGCAGCTCAGACATGGCGAAGGGTTTGCTGAGATAGTCGTCGGCACCGGCTTCCAGCCCCTCGACACGGTCCTCAACCGCGCCGAGCGCGGTGAGCAGGATCAAGGGGGTGGCAATCCGTGCAGAGCGCAGGGTTTTCAGCGCCGAAAGCCCGTCAAGATCCGGCGTCATCCTGTCAAAGATCAGGACATCATAGTCGCGGGTTGTTGCAGCCAGCAGCGCCTCGCGACCATTCTCGATCCAGTCGACCACATGGCCCGCTGCCATGAGGCCCTTGACCGTCCAGGTGCCAATTTCAGGATCATCTTCGAGCAGGAGAATTCGCATCAGGACTCCGTCGGTTTCAGCATCGCGCCCAAGTGACCAAGCCGGCCCCCTGGCGCTGCAATTGGGTGCAAGCTCGTTTCGGATGACCGGAGTTCAACGGATCACAATTAAGCTCCCCAAGGTTGAACCCGGCGCACCGGACGATCGGCCGTATCTGTCGACCGGCAAGTCGGCGACGGGATCTGGGCAGGGTTTCACGCCAACACACGATGCCCGCGCCCCTGCATGCAGCGGATAAGAATGGTGCGGCGCTGTTTGTCGCGTTCATTCTGCCCGTCAAGCGCCCCGATACCACCGCCGAGTGCAGCTCCGATCCATGCGTCATCGGCGCGGTCTCCATCCTCACTGTCTACCGCTCCGATGATGCCACCGATCACCGCACCTTGAACAGCGCTGGATTTCAACGTTTTGTCTACGTGTTGTTCGGCCAACGCACGGCAGGCGCCCAAATCGGAGTGAAACCCGACTTGCTGCGGCCCATCTAACAGGAGCGGTTTTTCATAGCTGTCACCACAGGCTCCAAGGGCGACTGCCGCGAGGCAGCCAAGATATAGCTTTTTCATGAATGGTCTCCGGCCAGCCGCCTGATCTGTCTTTCTCGCGGCGGCAAGGATGGTCTAGGGAATACTTCGATAAGGCCGGAGCCCACGCTCCGGCCCGTCATCAGATCCGGACGAGGTAATCAGCCTTTGTGATCGTCATCCTCATCGTCGTCATCGTCGCAATCGCACTCATCATCTTCGAGTTCATCAATCAGGCTTGCGAAGTCCAGCCCGTCCTCGAACTCATCGTCCAACAGCTGCTGCATCATTTCGGGTGAGGCCGCGGTTTGGGTCGCGGTATTCAGGATCGAGCCATCGGTGGCTGACACCACGATCTCTGTCAGGCTGGTCGGACTGGCGACAACCGCAACAAACACAGGCGTGTCGTGAAGGTCATCAAGGCTGATTTCCACCAGTCGGCCTTCGGCGTTTTCCAATGCTGTGCGCATGACCTGATCAAAGGTGACAGGCACGGCGAGCATATCCGCATAGGTCAGCTCGGCCTCTGCCACCTCGACCGGGGCCACCTCTGGCGCCTGCTGCGCGCGCAGACTCTGTGCGGCAAAGCCACCTGCAATCAGGGTTGCGGTCATCACGATACGTGTCGTTGTCTTGGTGATCATCTTCCATTCCTCTCATCTATTGCGCCAGGGCGGTGGACGCCGTGTCTGGCTGATGAGACGAATATGCAGGTCCAGTCTTACAGGGTCTCTGCGCGGAGCTTACAATTCTGTAAGCTTGGGATTTTTTGGGCCACGGCAGAGGATCTGTCGTGGCCCGAAGCTGTATTCTTTATATCTGGCAGAACCTTAGGCGAGGCTTGGCAGCCAGAGCACGATAGAGGGGAAAGCAACCAGCAAAGCGATGGTAATACCATCGGCAATGAAGAACGGCGTCACGCCCTTGAACACATCCTGCACCGTCAGATCGTCCCGCACACCCGCAACGACAAAGCAGTTGAGACCGATCGGGGGGGTGATCAGGCAGAACTCGGCCATTTTCACCACCAGAATACCAAACCAGATCGCACACATCGGCCCGGACATGCCAAATGTGCTTTCCGCCGCTGAAACGTATTCACCTCCGTTGAGCGCCATCACCGCCGGATAAACCACCGGAAGCGTGAGCAGCAGCATACCGATGGCATCCATGAACATGCCGAGCACCGCATAGGCCAGCAGGATGCAGATCAGGATCAGCATCGGCGACAGGGTGAGCGAGGTGATCCAGTCGGAAAACGCCGCCGGCAGTTCAGCAAAGCCAAGGAAGCGGACGTAGATCAGGACGCCCCAGATGATGGTAAAGATCATCACCGACAGTTTTGCGGTTTCCAGCAGCGCGTCCTTGAACTCCGCCCATCGCATCCCGCGATACAGCGCCATCAAAAACACCACGAAGGCCCCGATTGCGCCACCCTCTGTCGGGGTCCCCCAAGCATCGCCCCCAAAGGGGTTGTAAACAAACAAAATGATCGTCGCGACCACAAACAGGATCGGCAGCGCAGGCGGCAGCGAGACAAAGCGCTCGCGCCAGGTAAAGCCGGTGACAGCAGGGCCAAAGCCCTTGATCGTCATCGCCATGCCGATGATCAGCAAACCGTAAATCAGTGCCGAGAAGGCACCGGGGATAAAGCCTGCCAGCAGGAGCTTGCCCACGTCCTGTTCGACGATGATCGCGTAGATAACAAGGATCGCAGAGGGCGGGATCAGCGAGGCCAGCGTGCCGCCGGCCGCCACCACACCTGCGGCAAAGCGTTTGTCGTAACCGATTGCCAGCATCTCGGGGATCGCGATCCGGGCAAAGACAGCGGATGTCGCAACAGAGGCGCCAGAGACGGCGGCAAAGCCCGCCGTGGCAAAGACGGTCGACACCGCCAGCCCGCCCGGCACCCAGGCCAACCAGCGTTTTGCGGCCTCAAACAGCGCTTTGGTGAGGCCTGCGTAATAAGCGAGATAGCCGATCAGGATGAAGGTCGGAATGAGGCTCAGCGCCTGGCTTGAGACCTTGGAATGGGGCACCTGCCCTGCGGTCTTCACGGCGATGGTCAGCGCCTTCGTGAACCGCGCCGGATCATAGCCAAACTTGGCCCAGAAGATCCAGACAAGGCCGACCAGCCCAGCGAGACCGGCGGCAAAGGCCACCCGCATCCCCAAGAACACAGTTACCAGAAGAAAGCCGCTGACCCAGAGGCCAATTTCGATAGGTTCCATAGTCTGCCCCTTTAGTCGCGGTCACTGGCGGTGGTCGACACCCCGCCCAGATGTTCAGCCTCGGCCGCTGCCTGCTCTGCGGCGCTCTGCACCAGCGGAACCGCAGCCGGGCTGTCCAGCCCCAGAACCAGCGCGCGGCCATAGCCCCAGACCTGCAGCAACAGGCGCAGGCACAGCACGCCAAATGCGACCGGCGCCAGCAGCTTGGCCGGCCAGATCGGCAGACCGATATCGATGGAGCTGTCGCGGCTCCACAGGGGGGCGGCAAAATCGAAGGAGCGCTGGAAATGCGACCAGCTGCCCCAGAGCAGCGCCAACATCAGGGCCAGGATCAATAACACCGAGAACAGCTCAAACAGCCAGAGTGCACGCCCCCGCAGCGACGAGATCACCAGATCCATGCGAATATGGCTGCCGTCGCGCTGAACAAAGGAAATGCCCATAAAGGCGATCAGCGGCATCACCTGTTCGATCCAGTCCACATAGCCAGGTAGCGGCGCGTTGAAACCATTGCGCCCGCCAACCGAGACCACCGCAAGTACCATCAGCGAAAACACCGCAAGACCACTGACCAGGGCCAATCGGCGTTCCAGCCGCAGCAGACGCCTGTCCAAACTGCTGATCAGGCTGTCATCTACCAGCACCGCCGCACTGCCTGCCATCGTCTGCCCCCGTCATATCTACTTTGCAATCACGTAAGAAAGGGCCGGCGCAGCTTTGCCCGGCCCTTTCATCATTTGGATGAAAATCAGCTTCCCGAACGCAGGTCGCTCAGGGTTTTCTGCACCAGGTCATAAAGCTCCTGCGCAGGCAGCCCCTGCGCGCTCATGTCGGCGATCCACTGCTCGCGGATCGGATCGGCGGCAACCTTGCGGAATTCAGCCAGCTGATCCTCGGAGATAGTGACCTTCTCGACGCCTTTTTCGGCCAGAACGCTGTCCCATTTCTCAAGCAGCACGCCATAGTTCGCAAGGTAATGGGCAATTGCCTCATCCACCGAGCTGTCCAGGGCTTCACGCTCGGCATCGCTCAGCGCGTCATAGGCATCGGTGTTCACGACCACCGGGCAGTTCACGGTGCCGGGGTTGAGGTTTTCGGTCCACCAGTCGGCCTTGTTGATGGTGCCAAAGCTGAGATGCGCGTGCTGGGCAAAGGCAACGGTATCGACAACGCCGGATTCCATCGCGTTATAGGCTTCTGTTGCAGTCACGGATGTCGGCACCGCGCCCACGGCAGAAAATGCCTGACCGATGCCGCCGGTGGCCCGCACCCGCATATCCTTGAACTCACCCAGCTCATCGCGCGCTTCGCCGGTGCCGACTATATTGTACTGCGGCATGGGTGAAGTCATCAGCAGCTTGGCGTTCCAGCGCGCCAGATCCTTTTGTACGGCCGGATGTGCATAGACCGCATGGCTGACAGCGACTTCCTCTTCCAGCGTATTCACGCCAAGGAACGGCAGTTCCAGCACGGTGATCGACGGGTTCTTGTCGCGGTGGTAGCCCGCGCAGAACTGCGCCATCTCGAAGGCACCGATGGAAATCCCGTCAAGGTTTTCCTTGTTCTTCGACAGGCCACCATAGCTGATGTTCATGGTGAATTCGCCGCCGGTTTTCTCGGACACCAGCTCAGCCAGCTTTTCGACATGTTCGGTAAAGGCGCGGCGTTTGCCCCAGACAGAAACGTTCCATTCGGTGGCCGCAGCGCTGCCTGCAATGGACAGGCCGACAAGCGCCGCAGTTGCGGCGGTCAAATTGGTCTTCATGAGTACCTCCCAGTTTGTGCCCTTGTCCCTCTTGCGCCCCCCCTGCACCTTGGCGTCGCCGGGTGCCGGGCTTGCTGTGATCCTGCGATCACAGCCCTCAGGTCCGCAGAGTTGCGAGCATCTGGCACCACGCTAGCGCTAAGCCAGGGCGCTGCCAACCCCACAAGGCGCTGGTGCGCCATGGGCACAAAACCTGCCTGACAACCTGGCAGCGGTCCGCAGACGCGCCCGGCCCCATGGACCGACAGGCACCCGAGGGCGTCGTACCCTGGCACAGTTTGCCGCAGGCGATGGTGCCAGTCGGCGCCCGATGATAGCGCCAGCATCGCGCAGGCCGCTGATTTGCCAGCACGGGCGCTCCGGTCGATATTTACACCTAACATCATGATAAACAAAAGATTGATGTGCCAACGCCAGAATAAGTTTACTACCTCAGACCGACCTCGGAAATAGATTTACAGGTAAATCCTTATTCCTCTGACACTTATTTCCTTATTTTCAAGCTTGGGTATTATCGCTGTGGAGGACGGAAAAGGTTTGACACATCTCGCTGTGCGCTGTGGTGTGCCATTCCGAGAACAGACTGGAGGGAGGGACACAAGATGACCCAGGAGAGCGACAGCAAAGCCTATGCGCCGTCGGAGGAGACGGTTGCACGCGCCCATGTCAACGCTGCACAATACGACGAGATGTACGCCGCTTCGATGCGGGATCCCGAGGGGTTCTGGGGCGAACAGGGCAAGCGGATCGACTGGATTAAGCCCTTCAGCCAGGTGAAGGATGTGGATTTCACACTCGGCAATGTCTCGATCAACTGGTACGCGGACGGTACGTTGAACGTCTCCGCCAACTGTATTGATCGCCACCTGGACACCCGAGGCGATCAGACCGCGATCATCTGGGAACCGGATGATCCGGAAGAGCCTGCCCAGCATATCTCTTACAAACAGCTGCATACCCGTACCTGCCGGATGGCAAACATCCTGGAGACCATGGGCGTGCGCAAGGGCGACCGGGTGGTGATCTACCTGCCGATGATCCCCGAAGCGGCCTATGCCATGCTGGCCTGCGCCCGCATTGGCGCCATTCATTCCATCGTCTTTGCCGGCTTCTCCCCCGATGCGCTGGCAGCCCGGATCAACGGCTGCGACGCCAAGGTGATCATCACCGCCGACGAGGCGCCGCGCGGCGGCCGCAAGACCCCGCTGAAATCAAACGCCGACGCAGCCCTCTTGCACACAAAAGACACGGTGAAATGTCTCGTGGTGAAGCGCACCGGCGGTCAGACCACCTGGGTCGACGGGCGCGACTACGACTACAACGAAATGGCGCTGGAAGCGGATGATTACTGCAAACCGGCCGAGATGAATGCCGAGGATCCGCTGTTCATCCTCTACACATCCGGCTCAACCGGCCAGCCGAAGGGCGTGGTGCATACCACCGGCGGCTATCTGACCTATGCCGCGATGACCCACGAAATCACCTTCGATTACCACGACGGCGACATCTACTGGTGTACGGCGGATGTGGGCTGGGTCACCGGCCACAGCTATATCGTCTATGGCCCGTTGGCCAATGGCGCCACCACGCTGATGTTTGAGGGCGTGCCGACCTACCCGGATGCCTCGCGCTTCTGGCAGGTCTGCGACAAGCACAAGGTGACGCAGTTCTACACCGCACCCACCGCCCTGCGCGCCCTGATGGGTCAGGGCAATGAATGGGTCCAGAAATGCGATCTTTCCTCGCTGCGCACCCTCGGCACCGTCGGCGAGCCGATCAATCCGGAAGCCTGGACCTGGTACAATGATGTGGTCGGCAAGGGGAAATGCCCCATTGTCGACACTTGGTGGCAGACTGAAACCGGTGGCCATCTGATGACCCCCCTGCCCGGCGCCCATGCGACCAAACCGGGTGCTGCGATGAAACCCTTCTTTGGTGTGGCCCCCGTCGTTCTGGACCCGCAGTCCGGCGAGGAAATCAACGGCAACGGCGTCGAGGGCGTGCTCTGCATCAAGGACAGCTGGCCCGGCCAGATGCGCACCGTCTGGGGTGATCATGAGCGGTTCGAGAAAACCTATTTCTCCGACTACAAAGGCTACTACTTCACCGGCGACGGCTGCCGCCGCGATGCCGACGGCGATTACTGGATCACCGGTCGCGTCGATGACGTGATCAATGTCTCCGGCCACCGCATGGGCACCGCTGAGGTCGAAAGCGCGCTGGTGGCCCACGCCGCCGTGGCCGAGGCCGCCGTGGTTGGCTACCCGCATGAGATCAAGGGCCAGGGCATCTATTGCTATGTCACCCTGATGAACGACCGCGAGCCCTCGGATGAGTTGATGAAGGAGCTGCGCACCTGGGTGCGGACCGAGATCGGGCCGATTGCCAGCCCGGATGTGATCCAATGGGCGCCGGGTCTGCCAAAGACACGGTCGGGCAAGATCATGCGGCGTATCCTGCGCAAGATCGCCGAGAACGATTTCGGCTCGCTTGGTGACACTTCGACCCTCGCCGACCCCTCCGTGGTCGACGACCTCATTGCAAACCGGGCCGACAAAGGATGATTGCTGACATGGAGACTGATGTTCTCACCCGCCCTGCGGTTCTGATCCTGCTTGGACCGCCCGGCGCTGGCAAAGGCACCCAGGCGCGTAAACTGGAACAGAGTTTTGGCCTTGTCCAGCTATCCACCGGCGATCTGCTGCGGGCTGCCGTCGCTGCGGGCACTCCGGCGGGCCTCGCGGCAAAAGCCGTAATGGAGGCAGGCGAGCTGGTCAGCGACGAGATCGTGATCAACATCCTGCGTGACCGGCTGGCGGAACCGGATTGTGCAAAGGGCGTCATCCTGGATGGCTTCCCCCGCACGACGGTCCAGGCGGAGGCACTGGACAAGTTGCTGGCGGAAACCGGTCAGCGGATCAACGCCGCTGTCAGCCTGGAGGTGGACGATGCCGCAATGGTGGCGCGGGTTGCCGGACGGTATACCTGCGCAGGCTGTGGCGAAGGTTATCACGACCAGTATAAGCAGCCACGCGTCGAGGGCACCTGTGACGCCTGTGGTGGCACAGAGATGACGCGTCGGGCGGACGACAATGCCGAAACCGTGGGCAGCCGTCTGGCCGCCTATCATGCTCAGACCGCGCCGCTCATCAGCTATTACGACGACAAAGATGTGTTGAACCGAATCGATGCAATGGGCGAGATCAACCAGATCGCGAACTCGCTGAGCAAAGTTGTACGTGCTGCAACCGCTTGACGAAGGTCAGCACCACGACGTTCAATCAAAGCGTGTTGTCGAAAAACATTAATTACCAGACAGGTCCGCAGAAATGTGGGCCTGTTTTCAATCCTCTCTGGCTTTTGAGGGGATGCGTGCCACATTGGTAGCTGGTGGACATGGGCTTGTTCCCATGGCACCCAGCACAGAACTGAACCAAAGGCGCGCGAGATGTCCGAAACCAGCTTTATCCCCGGTCCCGACAGCCTGCGGGCCTACCGAGACGCCCTAGGGTGTTTCGGCACTGGCGTGACCGTGGTGACCACACGCACGGACCGTGGGCCGCTGGCAATCACAGCCAACAGCTTCACCTCTGTCTCGATGGATCCGCCACTGCTGCTCTGGTGTCCCGCCCGCGCGTCCAAACGCCACGATCCCTTTGTCTCTGCCACCCATTTTTCGATTCATGTCATGGCCGAGGATCAATTGGACATGGCGATGCATTTTGCCCGCAACGGCGAAGATTTTTCCTGTATTCCAGCGCGAGACAATGACGAGGGAATACCCGTTCTGCCTGATGTCATTGCCCGATTTGATTGCCGCACCCATGCCTGCCACGACGGCGGCGATCATAGTATTCTTGTCGGCGCGGTGCTGCGTACCACAAGCCGCCCGGGCAAGGGTCTGATTTTCAAACGCGGCCAATACGGCGGGTTTATGGAGCAGAGCTAGCTTCGGATCTCCAGATCTGTCGCCCCTCTGCACAGCCACGCGAAGGTCCTAGGACAGCGGATCTTCGCGCCGTTTTGCCATAAGTCCCGTCAAACGCGCCCAGTCAGGCCAATGCGCGCCCAGATCATTCAGCCGCAGCAGCGACGAACCCGTGCCAGCCCCCCGGTCTGTCCTCTCCCGGACAGTATGCCCGGACCAGTCAGCGCCGCCACCGCCCATCCAATCATCGGGATCGTCATGATCATCATCGATCTCGGTCTTGCCCGATGCCGCTGCCTCAGTCGCCCGAGCAGCGCCCGGCGTATCGATGGTCGGCCCGGAACCGCAACTGGCCGTCTGCGGCGCCGTCTCCCCCGTTGCGGTTTCGGCCCCGCCGGACAGCCCATCCGACCAGAAGAAATCCGGCTGGGTCAGCGATACCGGCAGCCGGTCCCGCTTCAGCTCCAGCCGTGGCACCAATCTGATCGCATTCTGGCGGCACACCGATACGCATAGCCCGCATTGCATGCAGTCCGCCTCTATAAAGTCCAGCCCGCCTCCGTTCTCCGCTCCGATCAGCGCATTGGTGGGGCACATCCAGGTGCAGGCCTGACAGAGGGTGCAATCCCCAGTCAGCTCGATCCCGCCATAAGGGGCGTCCTGCGGCAACGCGATGACATCAGTGTCTTGCGACAGGGTCACACTGGCAAAGAGCTGCAGCGCCTCGCGCCGACGGCGCGGCTTGGCGTTGCTCTCGGTGTCGACACGACGGTGCTCCATCACCGGCAGCTGCGCAATACCTTCCGCCAGCAGCTGCTCCAGATGCGCCGCCGAATGGAACAGGACCACCCGCCCCTCAAGCCCCAGACAAGCGGCCAGCTCCATCTCCCGCAGTTGCGCCAGACGCGCGTTCTCTTCAATTGCGGATTCCAGCAGCACCCAGTCAAACCCGTCGGAAATCGCGTGTAAGAGATCCGCGTGACCAGCGCGTTCCAGACCGCTGGTGGCCGCAGCTGTGACATCCATACCCGCCACCGGGGGATGGTTCTTCAACCAGGATAGCTGCTCCACTGCGCGGGCATCATACATCACCAGCACCTGATCGGAGCGCGGCGCCGACGCTCCCAACCGCGAATGCTGCTGACGCCGCCGCACCGCCGCCTCACAGAGATCTGCCAGCGGCCAGCGCACATGGCTTTCGGGGTTATACCGTCGATAGGAGGCACCGGGATGCGACACCCGGACCGCAGTCCGCAGATCAGCCATTTCGCGCACATTGGGTTGAGAGCGCAGGCAGAGTTGCACATTTTCCCAGACAGTCATGGCCTCTCCCTTCAGATTGAGAACCAAACCACAGCCGAAAATCCCCATCGTTTGATGAGATGAGGCTAACATGGAATTTCGACCTGTAACGTGTAATCGAAAATAAGACTCAACTTTTAACTGTCATTTATTCTGAAAGATCCGCCCTATCCGATCGGCGGTCACGCCGTTTCTGTCGGCGTCAACAGCTGCTGAAGGGACAGGGAAATGGGCCACCTGCCCACAGACCGGGCGCAACTGGTGCAGAACCAGCCGCCGCACCGGCTGCGGCGCAACAACGACGGCAGGGTCACAGACCTGTCTCCACCATCTGGCGAATCTTTACAGCCTTTTCAAAATGGTCCAGCTCATGATGCTTGATCCACCATTCTGCCGCCTCCATCAGCGCCTCGGGATCGTCATTCCGATTGGCAAAAAACGCATAGAAGGAAAGGCCAACGCCATCCCCCTTTTTCGCGATCTTGTCGTTGCAGACGGCGATGATCTTTGCCCTCAAACTGTCTCTCATAAGATGCTTCCGCCCCCACCGCTGGCCTGCCGAGACAGGCGAGGATCACAGCGCCCCATAGCGCGCCTGTGCGCAATACAATAGAAAAGCCCCCGCCCGCAGAACAGCGGACAGGGGCCAGATCACTGCACTGAAACTCAGTTCAGCGCGGCATCGGTGATGACATGGGTCCAGGCGCCTTCCGGCTCCTTGGTGATCACCGGGCTTGAGCCGCCATCCAGCAGCGTCTTCACCGTGCGCTGGTAATCAGCCTCGCTCAATGCGCCGTTGCTGCCAGCTGTCAGCTTGGCGACTTCCGACATCATCCGCTTCTGATGCTCTTCGGTCTGCGCGCCCGAGGCATCATTGTCCAGGACGATTTCTGCTGCGGCGTCCGGGTTCTCCTCAGCCCATTTCCAGCCCTTCATGGAGGCCCGGACAAAACGCTGCATCTTGTCGACAAAGGCCGGATCAGAAAGCTTGTCTTCGAGAACGTAAAGACCATCCTCAAGCGTTGCCACGCCCTGATCCTCATATTTGAAGGTAATCAACTCATCCGGCGACACGCCGGCATCAATCACCTGCCAATACTCATTGTAGGTCATGGTCGAAATGCAGTCGGCCTGACGCTGCAGCAGCGGATCGACATTGAAGCCCTGTTTCAGAACTTCGACGCCCTTCTCACCCTTGCCCTCGGTGGAAATCCCGAGCTGGCTCATCCAGCTCATGAAGGGGAATTCATTGCCAAAGAACCAGACCCCCAGCGTACGATTTGCCAGATCTTCAGGCGCTGCGATGCCAGTGTCCTTCCAACAGGTCAGCATCATGCCCGAGCTTTTGTAGGGTTGCGCGATATTGACCAGTGGCAAGCCCTTTTCACGCGCCGCAAGCGCGGCCGGCATCCACTCGACCGTGACATCCGCACCGCCGCCTGCAATCACCTGCGTTGGCGCAATATCGGGACCACCGGGCAGAATGGTCACATCGAGATTCTCGGCCTCGTAGAACCCCTGATCCAGCGCGACATAATAGCCCGCGAACTGGGCCTGCGTGACCCATTTCAGTTGCAGCTTCACCTCATCGGCAGCCTGCGCAACCGATGCCGTTCCCAGCGCCAATGCGGCGGCGGTCAGCAGTGTTTTCATCTGTCTTCTCCCTGTTGTTATGTCTGTTGTTCTTTGCGAATTCTGCGCGAATTTCCCTGTGTCTCCAAAGGTTTTTTCCAGTTTTTACGGGGCCGGGGAACGACGGCCCGCCCCCGCCTATCCCCGTTGCGACGGGTGCCAGAAAGTAAGCGTTTTCTCAACCAAAGCCATCATGCCGTAGAATGCCGACCCCGCCAATGCAGCCACCAGGATTTCGGCCCAGACCATGTCCAGCGCCAGCTGTCCGACCGAGGTCGAGATCCGAAACCCCATCCCCACCGTCGGTGAGCCAAAGAACTCCGCCACAATGGCCCCCACCAGGGCCAGCGTGGTCGAAATCTTCAGACCATTGAAGATGAAGGGCAGCGCCGCAGGCAGGCGCAGTTTGAAGAACCCCTGCCAGTAGCTCGCCGCATAAGTCTGCATCAGATCGCGTTGCATGGCCGAGGTTTCCCGCAGCCCGGCCACGGTGTTCACCAGAACCGGGAAAAACACCATCACCACCACAACGGCCGCTTTTGACTGCCAGTCAAAGCCGAACCACATCACCAGAATCGGTGCGGTGCCGACAATCGGCAGCGCGGCCACAAAATTGCCAACCGGGAGCAATCCCCGCCGGAGGAAGTCACTGCGGTCCACCGCAATGGCCATCAAAAGCGCCGCGACGCAGCCGATGATATACCCAGACAGCGCCCCTTTGAGAATGGTCTGCTGAAAATCCTGCCAGAGAATGGGCAGGCTGGTCGCAAACCGCTCCGCAATGACCGAAGGCGCAGGCAGGATCACCAGCGAAACCGCAAGCCCCCGCACCAGAAGCTCCCAGACGACAAGAAGCGTCACGCCAAAAATTGCCGGGACAAGCAGCTTCACAACACGGGTATGGGCGCGTGGACCATTGGCCAGACGGCTGTTGAGCCACCAGCCTCCACACCAGACCAGCAGCGCAATCGCAACCATCGTCATGATCTGATCCCCTTGTTCTTCTGGCCGAAAATATCCCGGGTGAGCCGCGCAGCGGCGAGGGCAGAGCCCTTGGCCCAAACATCAATCATACGGTCACCCCCATCCGTTTCAGCACCAGCCGTTCGATCAGTCCCAAGAATGCAACCAACGCGGCGGCCAAGATCGCAGCCGCAAAGAGCGCCGACCAGATCTGTACGGTCTGCCCATAGTAGCTCCCCGCCAGAAGCCGCGCGCCTAGGCCCGCAACGGCGCCCGTTGGCAACTCCCCGACGATGGCCCCGACCAGCGATGCGGCAATGCCGATCTTGAGGGAGGCAAAAAGATAGGGAATCGAGGCAGGCAACCGCAGCTTCCAGAACCCCTGCCCGACACTCGCATTGTAGGTCTTCAGCAGGTCAAGCTGCATCTGGTCCGGGCTACGCAAGCCTTTCACCATACCCACAACAACCGGGAAAAAACTCAGATAGGCCGAGATCACCGCCTTTGGCAGGATTCCCTGTACCCCGATGGAATAAAGAACCACGATGATCATCGGTGCCAGTGCAATAATCGGGATAGTTTGGCTGACGATGGCCCATGGCATCACCGACATATCCATCACCCGGCTGTGTACGATTCCAACCGCCAGAAGAATGCCCAGCCCGGTGCCGATCACAAAGCCGAGAAGCGTCGCCGACAGCGTCACCTGACCGTGATAGATCAGACTGCGCTTTGAGGTGATCCTCTTCTCAACCGTGGTCTCCCAAAGCTCCACCGCCACCTGATGAGGAGCCGGCAGTCGGGGCCGGTCCTGCGACCAAACCTGTGTCACCACAGCGGGGTTGCCAAAAACCAGCCCAAACGCCGCCATATCTCGCCGCTCACGCGCGGTGGCCGGTGTCACCTCGGCACCCGCGCGTTCCGCAGCGTCCAGAACTCCCTTGATGTTCATTGGCACACAGGCCGCGTACCAGATCGCGGTTATCGCGGCGAGAACACTTAATATAGCAAGTGCGGTTTTCATGATCCTGCCCCTCCGGACCCAGCGCTCCGCGACCCCCTGTTTCTTCCACGAAAATGTCCCGGAAAATTGGAATCTTCCGGTGCCCCGCCCCGCAAACAGACCACATCAGTCATCGGCATGCCCCGCTCGCAGACCGTCACGAACACGATGCGCAATCTCGATGAACTCCGGGCTGTCGCGAATATCCAGCGGTCGGTCCTTTGGCAGCGGGCTGTCAATCACGTCATGGATCCGCCCGGGTCGCGGCGACATGACCACAATCTTGGTCGACAGATAGACCGCCTCCGGGATCGAGTGGGTGACAAAGCCGATGGTCTTGTTGGTGCGCGCCCAGAGTTTCAAGAGCTGCTCATTCAGGTGGTCGCGCACAATCTCGTCCAGCGCCCCAAAGGGTTCATCCATCAGGAGGATATCCGCATCAAAGGCGAGCGCCCGCGCGATCGAGGCACGTTGCTGCATACCGCCCGACAGCTGCCAGGGGTATTTGCCGCCAAACCCGGTGAGTTCCACCAGGTCCAGAACCCGTTCGACCCGCTTGTCCTGCTCCGCCCTTGAGTAGCCCATGATCTCCAGCGGCAGCTTGATGTTCTTGGCGATGGTTCGCCACGGATAGAGCCCGGCCGCCTGGAACACATAGCCATAGGCCCGCTTGCGCCGCGCTTCATCGGGGGTCATGCCATTGACACTGAGACTGCCACCGGTGGGCTGTTCCAGCGCCGCGATGCAGCGCAGGAAAGTTGTCTTGCCGCAGCCGGACGGCCCGATAAAAGAGACAAAGTCGCCGCGATTGATCTCCAGGCTGACATTCTTCAGCGCGTGCACCGGCCCGTCATTGGTCTGAAACGTCAGATCGAGCGCCTTCGCCTCTATGACAGGGCCAAGCGGGTTGATGTCGGAAGCGGCGGCCTGGGAATTGAGCGCCTGGGTGGTCGTTTCCATGTTCATTTCTTCGCCTTGATTACACACAGGAAAACGGGCCGCCATAGCTGGCAGCCCGTCCCTGGATTACACACCTGTTGCCGGAATTCCCGACCGCTCCACCGGGCGCGGCGCCGTCAGCTCCTTCCAGGTCGACAGCGCCTTGTTCACAGTGGCATTGGCCTCGCGGGCGACGAACTTGCCATGGCCCTCCTGACAGCGGATCTCTCCGTCATGCACTGCCACATGGCCACGGGTCAGGGTAAAGCGCGGCAGGCCCTTCACCTCATGCCCCTCGAACACGTTATAGTCGATCGCCGACTGCTGGCTGGCCGCGGAAATCGTCTTGCGCTTCTCCGGATCCCAGACCACCAGGTCGGCATCGGCGCCGACCAGAACCGCGCCCTTTTTCGGATAGCAATTCAGGATCTTGGCAATATTGGTCGAGGTGACGGCCACGAATTCATTCGGGGTCAGCCGGCCGGTTTCGACGCCGTGGGTCCATAGCATCGGCATCCGGTCTTCCAACCCGCCGGTACCATTGGGAATCTTGGTGAAATCGCCAACGCCATAGCGTTTCTGCTCGGTGGTAAAGGCACAGTGGTCCGTCGCCACCACCGACAAGGAGCCCGACTGCAAGCCGTTCCAGAGCGAGTCCTGATGCTGCTTGTTGCGGAACGGCGGCGACATCACCCGGCGCGCGGCGTGGTCCCAGTCCGTGTTGAAATACTCGCTCTCATCGAGCGTCAGATGCTGGATCAGCGGCTCGCCCCAGACGCGCTTGCCCTGCATGCGGGCCCGGCGAATGGCCTCGTGGCTGTCCTCGCAGGAGGTATGCACCACATAGAGCGGCACGCCAGCCATGTCGGCAATCATGATGGCGCGGTTGGTGGCCTCGCCCTCCACCTGCGGCGGGCGGGAATAGGCGTGTGCTTCGGGGCCGGTGTTGCCTTCTGCCAACAGCTTGGCCGACAGCTCCGCCACCACATCGCCGTTTTCAGCATGCACCATGGCTATGCCGCCAAGCTCAGCCAGCCGCTGGAAGGAGGCATAGAGCTCGTCATCATTCACCATCAGCGCGCCCTTATAGGCCATGAAGTGCTTGAACGTGTTGATGCCGCGCTCCTGGATCACGGTCTTGATGTCGTCAAAAACCTGCTCGCCCCACCAGGTCACCGCCATGTGGAAAGAGTAGTCGCAGTTGGCGCGGGTCGATTTATTGTCCCAGCGTTTCAGCGCGTCCAGCAGGCTCTCGCCTGGATTCGGCAGCGCAAAATCCACCACCATGGTGGTGCCCCCCGCCAGCCCGGCCCGGGTACCGCTTTCAAAATCATCCGAGGAATAGGTCCCCATAAAGGGCATTTCGAGATGCGTATGCGGGTCAATCCCCCCCGGCATCACATAACAGCCGGTGGCGTCCAGCTCCTCGTCGCCTTTCAGGTTCGGGCCAATCTCGGTGATCACCCCGTTCTCGATCAGCACATCCGCTTTATAGGTCAGATCGGCCGTCACGACGGTGCCGTTCTTGATGACTCTACTCATGGTAACAACTCCCTGGATTGGGGCGTGTTTCTACGCCTCCGCGTGTTCTTTAAGAACAGGTGCCCTGTTCCTCTGGTTGTTCTTCTGGCCGGAAATATCCCGGGGGAGCGGCCCGGCGGGCCGCGGGGGCAGCGCCCCCTTCACTGCACGCCGCAGATTGCCGCAACCCACACCCCAAACCTTTCCGGGGCGCATCTCACACGACGATCTCTGCAGTTTCCAGCACCGCATGTAGCATGACATCGGTTCCGGCGGCCGCCCAGTCCTTGGAAATTTCCTCGGCTTCATTGTGGCTCAGACCGTCCACACAGGGGCACATGATCATCGCCGTCGGCGCCAGATCATTGATCCAACAGGCATCATGTCCTGCACCTGACACGATATCCATATGGCTATAACCGAGCCGCTCGGCCGCCGAGCGCACCGCGCTGACGCAGCCCTCATCAAAGGTGACAGGATCAAAATGACCGACCGGTTCAATCTCCAGCCCAAGGCCCAGCTCGTCGGCGATCTCCTTCGCCTTTACCTCGTATTTCGACCGCATCGACGTCAGCTTTTCAAGATCGGGCGACCGGAAATCGACGGTGAAGACCACCTTTCCGGGGATCACATTGCGCGAGTTCGGGTAGACGTCACAATGTCCGACTGCCCCGACCGCATGGGGCTGGTGCGCCATGGCAATCTGATGCGCCGCCTCCGTCATGCGCGCCATGCCAAGGCCTGCATTGACACGCATGTTCATCGGGGTCGATCCGGTATGGGCGTCCTTGCCCGTGACCGTACATTGCAGCCACCACAGGCCCTGGCCATGGGTCACCACGCCGATATCCTTGTTTTCCGCCTCAAGGATCGGCCCCTGTTCGATGTGCAATTCGAACATCGCGTGCATCTTGCGCGCGCCAACCTCTTCATCGCCCACCCAGCCAATACGTTTCAGCTCGTCACCAAAGGTCTTTCCCTCGGAATCTTCCCGCGCATAGGCCCAGTCCTGCGTATGCTTGCCTGCAAAAACACCGGAGGCCAGCATCGCCGGAGCGAACCTCGTGCCTTCCTCATTGGTCCAATTGGTAACCACGATCGGATGTTTGGTCTTGATGCCTAGATCATTGAGTGTGCGGATGACTTCCAGCCCGCCCAGCACCCCAAGGACGCCGTCATATTTACCGCCAGTGGGCTGCGTATCCAGATGTGATCCCATATAGACCGGCAGCGCATCGGGGTCGGTTCCTTCGCGACGGGCGAACATATTGCCCATCGTGTCCAGCCCCATAGTGCAACCTGCCGCTTCGCACCATGTCTGAAACAGCGCGCGCCCCTCGGCATCTTCATCGGTGAGCGTCTGGCGGTTGTTGCCGCCCGCGACGCCGGGTCCGATTTTTGCCATCTCCATCAGACTGTCCCACAGCCTGTCACCATTGATCTTCAGATTCTGTCCAAGCGACGTCATCTCAGCTTCCTTCCCTGTTGCCCTGCTTTTTTGCAGGGTCCCGCGGCTTTGCGCCTTGTCGGTGGCTTTGAAACGCTGGTCATGATTTGACCAACTGGTCAAACTCAGGCTATCACGGGTGGACATTCAGTCAAGAAATTGCGTCTAACAAGACAAGAAAACTCCGGCGCGCAGAGCCGGTTGAGCGAAATTCAGGCGCGCAGCGGTGTTGCGGCCACCAGCGAGAGCCCAAACAGCCCCATGCCCAAGGATCGCAACCCCACCCGCATTCAGAAAAAGAATCGCGCCACCATTCTGGAGGCCGCATTGGAAGTATTCTCCAACAGCGGATTCCGCGGCGCCACTGTCGACCAGATTGCCCGTGCCGCCGGGTTAAGCAAGCCCAATCTTCTCTACTATTTCCCCTCGAAGGAGGCGATTTTCACGGAACTGCTGTCGGGGCTGCTTGACACCTGGCTGGATCCGCTGCGCGCCATCGACGCCGAGGGTGACCCGCTGGAGGAACTGCTGTCCTATGTACAGCGCAAGTTGCAGATGAGTCGGGATTACCCGCGCGAAAGCCGCCTGTTTGCAAATGAAATTGTCCAGGGCGCCCCACGAATGCTGGAAACCCTGTCCAAGGATCTAAAACCGCTACTGGAAGAAAAAGCGGATCTGATCGAAGGCTGGATGACAAACGGCAAGCTGAACCCGACCCATCCGAAGCATCTTCTGTTTTCGATCTGGTCGCTGACCCAGCATTATGCGGATTTCGATGTGCAGGTCCGCACATTGATGGGGGATGAGGATCCGTTTGATGCGGCACCAGAGCATCTCGACCGGATGTTCCGCCGGATGCTGACACCTCCCGGTTCCGGCAGGTCCTGATCCTAGCCAAACCCCCATTCAACAGTGTGATGCGATCAATAGCAAACGGCGCGCCGATCAGGACGCGCCGTTTCCAATTATGTCAGTCGGGCAGCGTGTTAGGCCGCCAGGCCCCCTATTCGGCCGCCGTCACCGACGGGTTGTTGGGATGGGTGGTCCAATTTGCATATTCATCGGACACCACTTTGCCCGTGCGTTCGTCGATCTGACCGGCGGGCACCTCCTCCATGGTGATGCAGCCTTCGACCGGGCAGACATTCACGCAAAGATTACAGGCGACGCATTCGTCATCCTTGACGGTAAAGACGCGGTCCTCGCTCATCGCGATAGCCTGATGCGAGGTGTCTTCGCAGGCGGCAAAGCAGCGACCACATTTGATGCAATCATCCTGATTGATCTTGGCCTTGGCGACGTAGTTCAGATCCAGATACTGCCAGTCGGTGACATTGGGCACGGCTTTACCAACAAAATCATCTAGACGGTTGTAGCCTTTGTCATCCATCCACTGGTTCAGGCCCGAGATCATCTCCTTCACCACGTTGAAACCATAGGTCATGGCAGCGGTGCAGACCTGCACGTTGCCTGCACCCATGGTCATGAACTCAGCCGCATCGCGCCAGGTGGTGACGCCGCCAATGGCCGAGATCGGCAGGCCATGAGTCTGCGGGCATCGGGCGATTTCGGCCACCATATTCAGCGCAATCGGCTTCACTGCCGGGCCGCAATAGCCGCCATGTGTGCCCTTGTCGCCGATGGTTGGCTCAGGCGCCATGGCATCAAGATCCACCGATACGATCGAATTGATCGTATTGATCAGGCTGACCGCGTCGGCACCGCCCGCTTTGGCCGCCCGCGCTGGGTGGCGAATGTCGGTAATATTCGGTGTCAGCTTCACAATCACCGGCTTGGAGTAGTATTTCTTACACCACTCCGTGACCATCTGGATGTATTCCGGCACCTGCCCCACGGCAGAGCCCATACCACGTTCGGCCATCCCATGCGGGCAGCCAAAGTTCAGCTCGATCCCGTCAGCACCGGTGGCTTCGACACGCGGCAGGATATCCTTCCAGGCCTGCTCCTCGCAGGGCACCATCAACGAAACGATGATGGCGCGATCTGGATAGTCCTTTTTCACGCGGGTGATTTCTTCCAGATTCACCTCAAGCGGGCGGTCGGTGATCAGCTCGATATTGTTGAGCCCCAGAAGGCGGCGGTCCGCCCCCCAGATCGCGCCATAGCGCGGACCGTTCACATTGACCACCGGCGGGCCTTCGGAGCCGAGGGTCTTCCAGACCACCCCACCCCAGCCGGCCTCAAAGGCGCGGCGCACGTTGTATTCTTTATCCGTCGGCGGCGCAGAGGCGAGCCAGAACGGGTTCGGAGATTTGATCCCCAGAAAATCTGCTGTCAGATCAGCCATTTGTCTGTTCCTTACACTGGCAACACAGGGCCGGGTCCGGCCCTGCTGCTGGCTTAGCCCATCAGGCTGGCGTGAATATCCATGGCCGCATCGCGACCTTCGGCGACTGCCGTCACTGTCAGATCCTCGCCGCCAGAGGCACAATCACCCCCGGCCCAGACCCCCGCGACCGATGTCCGGCCCTGCGCGTCCACCTTGATCTTGCGCCCATCAAGCGCCAGCGCGTCCGGCTGGCCCTCAAGCGTCTGCCCGATCGCCTTGTAGATCTGGTCAGCTGCGATCCGCACCGTCTCGCCGGTGCCGGTCAGCTGACCGCCTTCGCTGGTGGTATACTCCAGCTCGATTTCCGCACAGGCGCCATTCCCGTGCACAGCCACCGGCTGAACGTTGAACATCAGCTTTACACCCTTGGTGGCCGCAAGGTCCTGCTCGAACCGGCTCGCCCCCATGGCGTCACGGCCGCGGCGGTAGGCGATGGTGACATTCTCGGAACCAAGAAGCTTGGACTGCACAGCCGCGTCAACCGCAGTCATGCCGCCGCCGATCACCACGACATTGCGACCGACCGGCAGGTTTGCCAGATCATCGGCCTGACGCAGCTCGGCGATGAAATCGACTGCATCACGCACACCGTCCTTATCCTCGCCCGCCGCCCGCAGTGCGTTCACACCGGCAAGACCGATGGACAGAAACACTGCGTCATATTCGGCCTTCAGGGCATCGAGGCTCAGATCGCCACCAAGCTTCTTGCCGTATTCCATGGCAATTCCACCGATCTGCAGAAGCCAATCGACTTCTTTCGCCGCAAAATCATTGGTGGATTTATACGCGGCGATCCCGAACTCATTCAGGCCGCCCGCCTTGGACCTGGCGTCATAAACGACAACGTCATGGCCCAACATCGCAAGACGGTGCGCCGCAGAGAGACCCGCCGGACCGGCACCAACCACGGCCACTTTCTTGCCGGTTGTTTCGGCGCGGCTGAAAGGGTGCACGCCCTTTTCCATCAGCGTGTCGGTTGCATAGCGTTGCAGACGGCCAATCTCGACCGGCTTGCCTTCGGCCGCTTCACGAACGCAGGCCTGCTCGCAGAGGGTTTCGGTCGGGCAGACCCGCGCGCACATCCCGCCAAGGATGTTCTGTTCGAGAATAGTCTTCGCCGCCGTTTCCGGGTGGCCGGTCTGGATCTCGCGGATGAACTGCGGAATGTCGATGGAGGTTGGGCAAGCCGTAATACAGGGCGCATCATAGCAGAAATAGCAGCGATCCGCTGCCACCGCCGCCTCATGCGCCTCATATTGCGGATGCAGATCTCCAAAGTTGTCGGCAATTTCTGAGGCGGACAAACGCCCTGCCTGAACGCCGGATGCCTGATGGCTGGTCGCCATTGGGTGTCTCCCTGGATTTGTTTATTATGCAAACCAGAGTGCCACAGTTTGATTTTTTATCAACTGGTAAAATTTTGAAATGACGTTTTTCTTAGCCTGCCCTGCCGAGCCTCCACTCAAGGCGTTAAAAACAAAAACGAAAACCGCGCCGCCCAGAATATGGGCAGGCGCGGCATCCCTCAATCTACCCGCGCGCTCGGGGCAGTATCGGTGTCAAAAAAGGTCAGGACAACTGATCTAAAACAGCGCCCGCAGCGCTGCCTACAGGACCATTCGCATGGAGAGATTCAGCGCGCGGCTAAGCCCCAGCCACCTCAGGCAAGCATGGCCGTCGCTTCGATCTCGATCTTGGCACGGTCTTCCACCAGGTCTGCAACAACGACCATTGTCATGGCTGGGAAATGATAACCCATCACCGCACGATAGGCGGCGCCAACCTCCGCCTGATGGGCCAGATACTCCGCCTTGTCGGTGACATACCAGGTCAGCCGGGTGATATCGCTGGCCTGCCCGCCTGCCTGCTGCACCACGGTCAGGATATTCTGAAGCGCCTGGCTCATTTGGCCGATGAAGTCATCGGTTTCAAACACCTGATCCGCAGTCCAGCCAATCTGGCCACCGACGAACAACATCCGCCCCTCGCCGATCATGCCATTCGCATAGCCTTTTGCAGGTTTCCAGCCATCGGGGTGCACGTTGATTGTGGGCATTGGGGACTCCTGCATCGGCGGACGGGGGACAATTATCCGCCAATATCGGTCACCTAAGATAATACTTCAAGCTTAAAATTTACAGACCTAAAGCATAACCGGGATCAAAGGCCCAGAAACAACAAAGCCCCCCGCATTGGCGGAGGGCCGATGTCGTCACCTTGCAGTCACGCGCGGTCTGAGGCCGCCGTTACATGCCAAGCGCTTCTTTATACATTTCAAGAACCGCTTCTTCCTCGGCGATATCGTCCTTGTCCCGCTTGCGCAGGGCGATCACCTTGCGGATCACCTTGGTGTCATAGCCGCGCGCTTTGGCTTCGGCCATGATCTCTTTCTGCTGCTCTGCGAGATCTTTTTTCTCGGCATCCAGACGCTCGAACCGTTCGATAAACTGGCGCAATTCACCAGCGGTCACACGGTAGCTGTCGCTTTTTTCGTCTTCGGTCATATCCATCGTGGGCTCCGTCGGCAAAGGGTAGACATTCGGATCAGCCCTCCAGATACAAGTGCGCACCTCAGTCCGCAAGCAGTGATAGGACAATCCCGCGCAGCGCCCGCCCCAATAGGCAAAATCTGCCACACACCATAACCCACCAGGCCCGCGCGGGTTGCCCCGGGCGCAGCAATCCGATAGGCGCTGCCCCTGAAAACGACCGGCGCATTGGCGCGCCGCCATCGGAGAGTGCGATGTACGAGATTCTGGTTTGGGCTGGTGCGGCTGTATCTGTGGCCGGTCTTTTTGGGCTGATGTGGAGCGTTCTGCGCGTGATGCAGGCCAAACGTCAGAAGCTGGACGACGACGCCCTGCGGGCCGTCATCCAAAAGGTCCTGCCCTATAATCTGGGCGCGCTATTCCTGTCGGTTATCGGCCTGATGCTGGTCATGCTGGGGCTCAGCCTGGGCTAAGCCCCGCCTTGCGGTGGCGCCGTTTTCTCCACCGTGTCGGTGACGCACTGCCCCCCGGGCAGGCCGACCGTGACCATGACAGGCCAGCGGCTGACCGCCGGACACAGCGCCATCTTTCAAACCGGCATATTGTCGAACATATCCTCGGCGGATTCCTCGCTAAGGATCTGCTCCAGTCGCACCATGCGGGTCGGCACACGCCCACCCGCCACACGCAGACGTGCCAATGTCCGGTTAAAATCAGGATGCAGCGCAAGCCGATCCTGGCGATGTGCGGCCAATATCTTGCGTTCGAGCCCTTCGGCCCGCTGTATCAGACTGTCGATCCTGCTATTGTCGTTGGTCATTCCACACTCCTCCCTAGAGCCTGCGCGGCGGGCATCACCCGCGCCGCAACACG
This sequence comes from Phaeobacter sp. JH20_34, assembly GCF_048056095.1. Classification (NCBI taxonomy): domain Bacteria; kingdom Pseudomonadati; phylum Pseudomonadota; class Alphaproteobacteria; order Rhodobacterales; family Roseobacteraceae; genus Phaeobacter; species Phaeobacter sp. JH20_34. The sequence continues at coordinate 1,156,187 of NZ_JAYMWT010000004.1, forward strand.
GGGGTATGAACCGGGACCGGGGGGCTCAACAACGCCCCTCTGTCCGCTCCCGACACCCCTTGTGTTCTGCACAAGTCATCGCGGTTCACCTCACCACAATCGCCACAGTAGCATAGTATCCGCAGCATGACTTTGAGCGAGATCAACCATAACGAGAAAATGAGCAGGTACAAGCCAGGGCACCGACCCCGCGCCCTGATTTACGGTCGATTTTTCGCAGCCCCGGGTGAATGCCCACTTGAACATATTCATTATTTAATATATGTAAGTGCCACAGCAGGAGGGTCCCCATGAAGCCGATCGTCAAAGCCTTTTTTGATGAACAGACAAATACCGTATCCTATGTGGTGCGGGAGCCGGACGGCAGCGCCTGCGCGCTGATCGATTCCGTGCTGGATTTTGATCATGCCGCAGGGCGCACCGATACCCGGTCCGCTGATGAGATGATTGCCTGGGTCAAGGCCGAAGGGCTGCGGGTGGAATGGATCCTCGAAAGCCACGTTCATGCCGACCACCTGTCGGCAGCGCCCTATCTTCAGGAACAGCTGGGCGGGAAGATAGGCATTGGTGCCAATATCACGCTGGTACAGGACACTTTCGGCAAGGTCTTCAACGAAGGCACCGAGTTTCAGCGCGACGGCAGCCAATTCGACGCATTGTTCAAACATGGCGATAGTTTTCACATCGGCCAGATGCGCGGCGACGTGCTGCACACACCGGGCCATACCCCGGCCTGCCTCACCTATGTGATTGGCGACGCCGCCTTTGTCGGTGATACGCTGTTCATGCCGGACTTCGGCACCGCCCGCTGCGATTTTCCGGGTGGATCCTCGGAGGCGCTGTTTCAATCCATCCAGAAAATTCTCGCCCTGCCCGATGAGACCCGAATCTTTGTCGGTCACGATTACAAGGCGCCCGGCCGCGACGACTATGCCTGGGAAACCACCGTTGGAGAGCAGAAGGCGCTCAACATCCATATCGGTCAGGGCCGTCCCATCGAGGAATTCGTGGCCATGCGGGATGCCCGCGACGCCACTCTGGCCATGCCCCGGCTGATCCTGCCATCACTCCAGGTCAATATGCGGGCCGGCCGGATGCCAGAACCGGAGGACGACGGCCATGTCTACCTCAAGGTGCCGATCGACAAGCTTTGATCGGGCCTGACACACACTGCGCCGAACTGGGCACAAGCGGCCATAAACAAGGGATATCACGATGAATGCAGATTGGATCTGGGGACTGATTGGCGGTGCGCTGATCGGCACAGGCGGGGCAGTTTATCTGCTTTGCAACGGCCGTATCATGGGCGCCAGCGGCATCCTTGGCGGGCTGATCGACGGCAGCGGGCGCAATACGTCGGGCGAGCGCATCGCGTTCATCGCCGGTGTCATTCTGGTGCCGCTGGTGATCTGGCTGACCGTGGCCGACGCCCCTGACACCCATCTGACCAGCAACACCGTGGTGATCATCGCAGCGGGCCTGCTGGTTGGTCTTGGCACCCGTATCGCCAATGGCTGCACATCCGGCCATGGCGTCTGCGGCATATCGCGGCTGTCGCTGCGCGGGCTGGTGGCAACTCTCATCTACATTCTTGCAGGCGCCGTGACATTGGCCCTGTTTCGTCATCTCTGGGGGCTGATCTAATGCGGGTACTGCTGTCCTTCGTCGCCGGCGGGTTTTTTGGTCTGGGACTGTTTCTGTCAGGGATGACCGACACGCAAAAGGTCCAGGGCTGGCTGGATATCTTTGGCAACTGGGACCCCACGCTGGCCTTCGTAATGGGCGGCGCGATCCTGCCAATGGCAGTGGCCTGGCAACTGACCGACGGACGCCGCCCACTGGTCGGTGGCTCCTTTCCCAGCCTGCCACGCCAGGAACTGGACAGGCGCCTGGTGATCGGTTCGGTCCTCTTCGGGATGGGCTGGGGGCTTGCCGGTCTCTGCCCCGGACCAGCAATGGCCTCGCTCAGCTATGGTGGGTTTGGAGGCGTCATTTTCCTGGTCTCGATGGGCGCCGGCATGATTGCGGCACCGCCCGTCGTCCAGCGACTGGACCGAACCGCAGCAAGCACGTAAAAGACAGATCCATGGATGCACGCACATTGACCCCCCGCTATTCCGTCTCGCCGCAGATTTCGGTTGAGGACCTGCCACAGCTGGCCGAGGCCGGTTTCACCACGGTGATCTGCAATCGGCCCGATGCCGAGGTACCGCCATGCCATCAGGCCGAGGCTATCCGCGCCGCCGCTGAGGCGCAGGGGCTTCGGTTTGAGGTGCTTCCCCTGACCCACCAGACCATGACGCCTGAGAATGTTGCGCAGCAACAGGCCTTTATTGAGGCTTCCGAAGGTCCGGTTCTGGCCTACTGTGCCTCGGGCACGCGCTGCTCGGTCATCTGGGCCCTTGGGCAAGCGCCAGTGATGCCGGTGGATGAAATCCTCGCCGCAACCGCGCAGGCGGGCTATCAGCTGGACGGGCTCCGGCCGACTCTGATCGCCGTCGCAACCCAATCCGCCCTTGCCGAAGGCGACAGCTGACGTCGTGGCCAAAGCCCGCAACGCCAGATAAGCTTCGCCATATAAACATATGAAAAATAAAGACAGTGCCGATCGTGCACTGTCTTTGTTGTTTCTGCCGATAGCGGGTGTTCAGCTGAGCTTTCGAAAGGGTCGCATTGCCGCGCACCGTGCGGAGACTGGCAGGACAGCATCAGGCGCGATGGGATTGCGTTATCGGGGTCAGCCGGTACCGCTGTTCAGCCCGGCCAGATCGGAGATTTCCATCGCGGCGGCGTCGGCGTTGAACTCGCCCAGCCCATCTCCCAGCCCATCTCCGAATCCATCACCCAGCCCGTCCCCCATGGGCATCGCGCCAAGGTCCGGCAATTCGCCAAGATCCGGCAGATCACCAGACATCGCATCACCAAGACCGTCGCCAAGCCCATCACCGAGGCCATCGCCCATTGGCATTCCGCCGAAATCGCCGCCAAGGTCGCCTCCCAGATCGCCGCCAAGGTCGGCTCCAAGATCACCGCCGAAATCCCCAAGATCGCCGCCCATATCGCCAAGCCCATCACCTAGCCCACCCATGCCGCCCATCGGGTCTTGCAACCCGTCGGCCGCGATAGAGAGATCCAGCGTCGGAGGTTCATGGTCGAGCGCAGCGGCATCGCCGCCCATATGAGTTGAGAACGAGCCCTGATCGGCCGTACTATCATTCACAAGTTTGGTCCGGGGATCTGTCAGCCGCACGGCGCGGGCGCCATTCATCTGCCCCAGACGTCCCTGCGCAACGGCTTGGCCGCTGATCGAGATCATTTCCGTCTCATAGAGATAGGCCTGATCCAGCGGCAGAAGATCCCCCTCCTCGAGCGAGGAGAATTCATTTGCGGGGATCTTCATCTTGCAGAGGATCGCGCGCAGCTCTGCACGCATTGACCCCATGTTGCTGCCCAGTGACGGTCCCGCAGCATGGGCTGATTGCCCGGCCTGCCCCAGATCCTCCGGCGTGGGTTCCGGCAGGATCAATGTCAGCCCGCCCTGCATGGCACCGCAGGCCAGATCCAGCGTCAGCTCAATCACCCGGTAATCTTCAGCCTCAAGACCCAGAACGAGGCTGCGCACATCCTCTACCTGCGCGCCGAAACGGTAGCCGGAGAAGATCGCCTCATCCTTTTGCTGGGCCAGCATGGAGACCACCTTGGCAAAGGTGCGCTCAAGAAAATCGGCAACCATGGCCGCGTCTGTCGGGGTGTAGTTACGTTCGCTCGGCGCCTTGCCCAGAACCTGCCCCATGGTCTGCTGCTGAATGAGGGCGGTCACGGTTGGCGCGTCCAGTGTCGCAGCACCGATACGCCCGTTCGGCCCGTCCAATACCACCAGCAGATGCTTGTCCGACAGATGCGGTGGCAGATCTTCCGGAACACGGTTGGACTGGCGCGCGGCCAGCACAGCGACCGGCAGATCACACAGATCCGCCGCCGCCCGCGCAATCGAGCGGCGCAACGCCTTCAGGGTCAGGGAGCTGGTAAGCCCGCCTTTGCCTTCTTTGGTGGCGGCCAATTTGCGGGCCAATACGCCGCTGCCACCAGTCGCTGCCGATTCCGATTTCGTTTCAGACATAGGTTGTAAACCTGCCCCTCTCGCACCGCTTTGCCATAGGTCTACCCCAAGAGTGGTTACCAATAACTTTACGATAAACAGTTAAACCGGGTTTTCCCGACGAAGAGGTAAGGAAACCTGAAACGCGCCGCCGACCTCATCCGATAGGTAGGCCACATCACCGCCGAGGCGCTGCATGATCTCGCGACAGATCGCCAAACCAAGACCGGCACCGCCTGCACGTTCTGGGCTAACTCGCGAGAATTTCTCGAAAATCATGGTCCGAAACTCCGCCGGGATTCCCTGCCCATTGTCGATGAAGTCAATGAACAACCAGTCACCGCTCTGCCGCGCCATGATACGCAGCTGCGGCTCTGCCGCGGTGCAGTATTTGTCGGCATTGGCGATCAGATTGATAAACACCTGTGCCAGCCGGTCCAGATCCGATGACAGCCGCATCTCATCCGTCGCGGCATCACGCTGAACCTTCAACCGCGCGGAACCATCCGCCAGCGCGGTTGCCTCCGCATGATCCAGCACATCGCCGAGCCGCCCGGCGCTGATGTTGAGGCTGACCTGACCGTTTTCCAACACGCTCAGATCCAGCAGATCGTTCAGCAGACGGGTCAGCCGCTGCGCCTCGTCATGGATGATACCAGCATAGCGGCTGTGATCACGGGGTTCGAGGTTCTCAGTGTCGCGCAGGATTTCGGAGAAGGCGCGAATAGAAGTCATCGGCGTGCGTAATTCATGGCTCACCTGGCTAAGAAACGCATCCTTCTGCTGCGATAGCTGGGTCAGCTTTTCGTTTGTTTCCTGAAGCTTGCGCGCGGTTCTTGACAGCTCTTCAGATTGCACCTCAAGCCGGTTGGAATACTCGAGGATCTGCGCGGTCTCATCCGCCACAGCCAGCAGATCCTGCACCGACACCGACGATCCCCCCACAATCTGCCCCACCATGGCGTGGGCCGCCGCCGCCCCGATCGAGGCGCTGAGTTCGCGTTCCAGCCGCTCCAGAAACGCAGGCGTCGGCTCCGGCAACGGACCACGCCCTCCCTGCCGCGCCAATTCGCTCTGAAAGAACTGCTGAGCCTCGCCCGCGCCCAGAATACGCTGCGACATGATCATCAGATCCTCGCTTTGCGCAACCGAGCCGGTCCAGCCGCGCGGCCCCGACGAATGATCAAACACATGAACAAACTGCGCGCCCTGTAACCGCTCCAAAGGGCTCGGAAAGGTCAGCAATGATCCGATAAGAAACGCCGCCGTGTTCAAGGCCATCGACCAGAGCACCGCATGGACCGTCGGATCAAGGCCCTCGATCCCAAAGAGCGCATGTGGCCGCAACCAGGATAGGCCCAGCAGCCCCTCGGCCAGCACCCGCGCGGGCAACAGCCCACCGCCAAGCTCCGGCAGCAGCATTGTATAAAGCCAGATCGCAAAGCCGACCGACAGGCCGGCCAGCGCACCGCTGCGCGTGGCGCCGCGCCAGAACAGGCCCCCGACAAGGCTCGGCAGCATCTGGGAGATACCGGTAAAGGAGATCAGACCGATGGCGGCCAGCGCCGCACCGCCGCCTGACAGCGTGTAATAGAAATACCCCAGCGCCATGATGCCTGCGATGGACAGACGTCGCGACAGCAGCACCACATGCCGCACATCCCCCGAGACCGAGGCGCCCACCTCCTGCCAGCGCAGCCAGATCGGCATCACGATATGGTTCGACACCATCGTCGACAGCGCCATTGCAGCCACAATGGCCATGGATGTAGCCGAGGAAAACCCGCCAAGGAAAGACAGCATCGCCAACCCTTGCTGCCCCTGCGCCAGCGGCAGGGTCAGCACGAACAGATCCGGATTCGACCCGGCCGGCAGCAACTCCAGCCCGATGGCAGCAATCGGCACCACGAAGATCGAGATCAACAGCAGATAAAGTGGAAACGCCCAGGCCGCGACCCGCAGGTGGCGTTCATCCTCATTCTCGACCACCATGACCTGAAACATACGCGGCAAGCAGACAAAGGCGGCGGCCGATAGGAATGTAATTGTGGCCCAGCGACCGCCATCGACCTGCCACTGACCTATGCTGGAGGCGTCAATCCGCGCCATCGTCTCGCCCACACCACCCGCCACTCCCCAGACCACAAAAATGCCCACCGCCAGCAGGGAGATCAGTTTTACCACGGCCTCAAGCGCGACGGCGGTGACAACACCATGATGGCGTTCGTTGGCGTTGAGATTGCGCGTACCAAACAGAATGGCAAAGGCCGCAAGCCCCGCCGCCACCCAGAATACCGTCTGCGTTTCATTGACGCTGCGCAGCGGATCAGCCTCGGCAAAGATCGAGAAAGACAGTGTAATGGACTGCAATTGCAGCGAAATATAGGGTGTCGTACCAATCACCGCCAGAATCGTGACGCCAATCGCCAGAAGGTTCGACTTGCCATAGCGCGCAGACAAGAGGTCAGCGATAGAGGTGATCCGCTGGCTGCGGCCGACCCGTACCAGCTTGCGCAGCCCCCACCACCAGCCGACCATTACCAGCGTCGGGCCGAGGTATATGGTGATAAACTCCAGTCCCGAACGTGCCGCGTAGCCCACGGCGCCATAGAATGTCCAGGCCGTGCAGTAGATCGACAGCGACAGCGTATAGATCAGCGGAGATCGCATCCAGCGGGCAGCGCGACCGTGGCTGGCATGGCGGTCCGCCGCAAAGGCGACGATGAACAGAAGGGCGACATATCCCAGACAGACCAGCGCCAGAACATTGAGTGACGCCATCAGTCTGCGTCCCCGCCTCGGCGCGGCTCGCCACCCTCTGTCCAATGTTCCGCCCAGCGGCGCACCGCCAGCGCAAAGCCGAAGCTGGCCAGGATCAGCCCCGCCCAAACGACCAGGATATAGATCATTGCCCGCGACAGGGGCATACCCGACACCGTGTCGGGGGCCGGATAGGGATCAGGGTCAGGCCACATCAGCGGAACCGCAAACAGCAGCGCGCCGAGCACCGGCAAGAATCGTGCGACATCCATCAGGCGACGGCGGCGGTAGGTCTTGCGCTCGACAAACGGCGCCGCGGTTTCACCCTCGCCTTCGGCCCCGTCGCCACGGATCATCCCTGGCGGGCCTGTTCGGCCAGATCGGCAGCGGCGGCAGCCGCCGCATCAGACAGTTTGGCCCGGTTCTGGGCAGCCTGCGCGTGCAGATCCCGCACAGCGGTCAGCACCTCATTGTTGGAAAACGGTTTGGTCATGAACCGCGTAACTCCGGCCTGTTCGGCCATCTCCCGGTCGCGCAGCTGCCCCCTTGCGGTCAGCATCAGCACCGGCAACCCCGGCAATCGCGCGCTCTCGCGCAGCTCGCGGATGATCTCCAGGCCGCTTTTGCCCGGCAACATCAGATCCAGGATCACCAGATCCGGCTTGGCTGCACAGATCACCTCTACCGCATCACTGCCATCGGCATGGCTGTCCACCTGCCAGCCGTCGCGGGTCAGCAGAAACCGGATTGCTTCGGTGATATTCGGCTCGTCTTCGACCAGAACAACATGCCTGCCCATTGTGTGGATAGTCCTCCCCTACGCCCGAACCTTCGCGGGGTCATTGCCCCCAGGCGCCTCCGTCCCTGGCGCAACAGTAGCGCTGCGCTTGCGCCGCTGTCAAAACTCTTCCTTCAGGATCGACGGCTCGCGCCGCGCCACACAGTCGCGGCGCGAACAGATCCGGCAGCTCGCGCCGACCGGCTGAGCGGTCTCGGCCACGTCACGCTTGGGCAGGATCAGCATCACAGCATGATACAACGGATCGCTGTCGAAATCCGGTCGCTGATGCGGCCAGGAAACCGCCAGACAATCAAACCCGACTGCATTGCGCCCCTGTTGCACCACATCGCGGCGCACGGGTTCCTGCGGCCGCGACAGCGCCGTGTAAAGCGGCCAGAGCGGACAGGAGGCTCCAAAACGCGGCAGGGCGAACCCGGTCACAGGCTTGCGGAACAGGATCGACCCCGAGGCATCGCAGATCACCAGCCCTGCCTCCTGCCCCAGAACTTCAGGCGGCAAGGCCCCAAGCCGCCGCAGCACCGTCGGCAGGTCACAGTCGAACGCACGCGCCAGGGCGACAGGGGCCACGCCATCGCGGGCAAGCCGCTCGGCCAAATCTGTCAGCGGCATCGCCTCGGCATCGGCGCAATATTGCAGCAGCCCGGCGCGGGCAATGGCGGTTCCGGCGGCGCTGACCAGCTCATCGGCCTGCGACAGCAGCGCCTCGATCAGCCCGGGGCGGGCGGCCACATCCGCAACTTCCAGTTCCACGAAGTGGTGCTCATGAGCGGCAAAGAACTGCTCCGCCTCTTCCTGGGGCATCCCCCGCCGTTCGACCGATGTGTTGCTCTCATCAAGAAAATTCACCAGCGCGCGGCTGCTCTCGGCCAGACGCCGGGAATCCTCGTTGAGGTTCTTGTGGAACCGATCCCGCCATTCGGCCTCCAGCTCGCCGGTTTCGGCGAGGATCGAGGCAGTCGACCGGATGGCGGCAGCGGTAGACAGCACCTCATGCAGCGAAGCCGCCAGCTGAGGATCATGTGTCAGCCGGTCCGACAACGTCTGGACCGTCCGTTCCAAGCTGGCAATCCGCAGTCGGCCCTGGGCCAGAACCTCGGCCCAGCCGGGAAAGCGGCCCGCAAATTCGTCTACCCGGTCAAGTTCGGCCACAGGTCGGGTGAGATCAGCCGCCGCCTCCCGCAGGGTCGCCAGCAACGCCACCTCTGCCCCTTCGGTCAGCATGGAGGGTTCAACCGCCAGCACCCGTGCAAGATCCACCAGCAGCTTACCGCCGATTCTGCGGCGATTGTGTTCAATCAGGTTCAAATAGGAGGCCGAGATATCGACCAGCCGGGCCAGCTCCGCCTGACGCAGTCCCAACATCAAGCGCCTCTCCCGGATACGGCTTCCTGTCAGCGTGTCACGGCCCATGGCAATGCCCCCTCTCAAAAACACGGTGGATCAAGGGTTTTCTGCAACGCAACATAAGTTTCTTTACAAATAATCCTTAACACCTGTTCATTTCTTTACAGAATAAACCTGCATTTCAAGGGTTTTATTGCGCAATTTTACAAGCCGCGCCCATACTGATTTTGCACGAAAACGTGCGGGCGCCAGCGGAAGTGAGGAGCTGTTGTCGTCATTACACAAATGGGAGGATTACATGTCCAAGACTGACGTATCACGTCGCGGAGTCCTGAAGACCGGCGCCCTGGCAGGTGCCGGCGTTGCGCTTCCGACAATCTTTACCGCATCGTCTGCTGCGGCGTTTACCAACGAACCGACCGGCAGCAGCGTGACGCTGGGCTTCAACGTTCCGCAAACAGGCCCCTATGCCGACGAAGGCGCGGACGAGCTGCGCGCCTACAAGCTGGCGGTCGAACATCTGAATGGCGGCGGCGACGGCGGCATGATGAACACCTTCTCGTCCAAGTCGCTACAGGGCAACGGTATCCTGGGCAAAGAAGTCAAATACGTCACCGGCGACACTCAGACGAAATCTGACGCCGCCCGTGCCTCCGCCAAGTCGATGATCGAAAAGGACGGTGCCGTAATGATCACCGGTGGCTCGTCCTCCGGTGTTGCGATTGCCGTGCAGGGTCTCTGCCAGGAGGCCGGCGTGATCTTCATGGCGGGTCTCACCCACTCCAACGACACCACTGGTAAAGACAAGAAAGCCAACGGCTTCCGTCACTTCTTCAACGGTTACATGTCCGGCGCTGCCCTGGCGCCGGTGCTGAAGAACCTCTACGGCACTGACCGGAACGCCTATCACCTGACGGCGGATTACACCTGGGGCTGGACCCAGGAAGAATCCATCGCCGCCGCCACCGAGGCCCTGGGCTGGAACACCGTGAACAAGGTGCGCACGCCGCTGGCTGCAACCGACTTCTCGTCCTACATCGCCCCGGTTCTGAACTCCGGCGCGGATGTGCTGGTGCTGAACCACTATGGCGGCAACATGGTGAACTCGCTGACCAACGCGGTTCAGTTCGGCCTGCGTGAAAAGGTTGTAAACGGCAAGAACTTCGAGATTGTCGTACCGCTCTATTCGCGTCTGATGGCGAAAGGTGCGGGCGAGAACGTGAAGGGCATCCACGGCTCCACCAACTGGCATTGGTCGCTGCAGGACGAAGGCTCGCAGGCATTCGTACGTTCCTTCGGGTCCAAGTATGGCTTCCCGCCCAGCCAGGCCGCGCATACCGTCTACTGTCAGACCCTGCTATATGCAGATGCGGTGGAACGCGCGGGTTCGTTCAACCCCTGTGCGGTTGTCGAAGCCCTCGAAGGGTTCGAATTCGACGGTCTGGGCAACGGCAAGACGCTCTATCGCGCCGAAGACCACCAGTGCTTCAAGGACGTTCTGGTTGTGCGCGGCAAGGAAAACCCGACCTCGGAGTTCGACCTGCTTGAAGTGGTCGAAGTGACCCCGGCAGCGCAGGTGACTTACCCGCCGGATCACCCGATGTTTGCAGGCGGTGCCCTGGGCACCTGCAACAGCGGCGCCTGATCGCGATAACCGGGGCGGGCACTCTCAACGGTGCCCGTCCCGTCACTCTCCCGGCTTGACCCTGCCCGACATGTCTAGACGACAGGACCAGCGCCAGCGGCGCTGAACAGCCGACTTATGCCAATTCCAGACGGACCAACCGAAGGTGGGGACAATGGACGCAATCCTATTGCAAATCTTGAACGGGCTCGACAAGGGCTCGGCCTATGCGCTGATCGCGCTGGGTCTGACACTCATCTTTGGCACGCTCGGCGTGGTGAACTTTGCCCATGGGGCGCTGTTCATGATCGGCGCGTTCTGTGCGGTCACCGTGCAACGCGTCCTGAGCCTCAGCTTTGAAACCGTGGATGAAACCCAGAAGGATTTTCTGGGCAATCCGCTCAAGGTGAAAACCCCCTATGTGGAGAGTTGGTTCGGCCCCGAGGTGGGCGGTGCCATCGTCGACTGGGCCGTGCCGTTGGCGATCCTATTTGCCATCCCGATCATGATTACGGTTGGCTATGTGATGGAACGCGGGCTGATCAAGCATTTCTACAAGCGCCCCCATGCGGATCAGATTCTGGTGACCTTTGGCCTCGCCATCGTGTTGCAGGAGGTGGTGAAATATTTCTACGGCGCCAACCCGATCCAGACGCCTGCGCCCGATGCGCTGAACGGCGTGATCAATCTGGGTGCGATCATCGGCCTCGACATCATCTATCCGGTCTGGCGCGTGGTCTATTTCGGCTTTGCCCTTGTGATCATCGGCGGCATCTTCTCCTTCCTGCAGTTTACCACATTCGGCATGGTGGTGCGCGCCGGTATGGCCGACCGCGAAACCGTCGGGCTGCTGGGGATCAATATCGACCGCCGCTTCACCATCATGTTCGGCATCGCGGCCGCCGTCGCGGGACTGGCCGGCGTTATGTACACACCGATCAACTCCCCCAACTACCACATGGGTATGGATTTCCTGGTGCTGAGCTTTGTGGTGGTGGTTGTCGGAGGTATGGGATCGCTGCCCGGCGCCGTGCTTGCAGGGTTCCTTCTTGGCGTGCTCGAAAGCTTCGCCTCGATGAATGAAATTAAATCCCTGATCCCCGGTATCGACCAGATCATCATCTATGTGGTCGCAATCATCATTCTGCTCACCCGCCCTCGAGGCCTGATGGGCCGCAAAGGTGTGATGGAGGACTAAGCACATGTTCGCACTCAACAAAAAAGACAAGACGCTGCTGCTGGTCGTTGCCATCCTGACCCTGTTTGCACCGTTCATCCTGAACCCCTTCCCGACGGGCAGCGCCCTGGCGCAGTTCAACGCGGGCTACCCGGACCTGATGCAGCGGTTTGTGATCTTCGGGATCTTTGCCATCGGCTTCAACATTCTCTTTGGCCTCACCGGCTACCTGTCCTTTGGTCATGCCGCCTTCCTTGGTGTTGGATCCTATTCAGCGGTCTGGATGTTCAAGCTGCTCAGCATGAACGTGGTTCCGGCCATCGCGCTGTCGGTGATCGTCGCGGGTCTGTTTGCACTGGTGATCGGCTATGTCAGCCTGCGCCGCTCCGGCATCTACTTCTCGATCCTGACGCTGGCATTCGCGCAGATGTCCTTCAATCTGGCCTATTCGGTGCTGACCCCAATCACCAATGGCGAGACCGGCCTGCAGCTGACGCTGGATGACCCGCGCATTCTGGGCGTGTCGGCGACCGCTGATGGCTCGATCCCGGTGACCAGCCTCTTTGGCCTGGAGATGCGCTCGACCTTCGAGATGGTCGTGGGTCCGTGGGCCTTCCAGTTCAACGCGGGCTACTACCTCTGCGCACTGATCCTGCTGGCCGCATTCTACCTGTCGATCCGTATCTTCCGCTCGCCCTTTGGTCTGATGCTGAAGGCGGTGAAATCGAACCAGCAGCGGATGAACTACACCGGCCTGAACACCCGACCCTACACGCTGGCTGCCTTTGTGATCTCGGGCATGTATGCCGGTCTCGCTGGCGGCCTGATGGCCTCAATGGACCCGCTGGCAGGCGCCGAACGGATGCAGTGGACCGCCTCTGGTGAAGTGGTTCTGATGACAATCCTCGGCGGAGCAGGCACCCTGATCGGGCCAGTTCTGGGCGCAGGGTTCATCAAATACTTCGAGAACATCTTCTCCAAGATCAACGACAACGTCCTGCACAGCTGGTTCAGCTTCATGCCCGACGGGATCGAGGATGCGATGGTCTTCATCGTCCACCCCTTCATCGGCAAGGGCTGGCACCTGACGCTGGGCATCCTGTTCATGCTGGTTGTGATCTTCCTGCCCGGTGGCCTGGTCGAAGGCGGACAGAAGCTGCGCGGCTGGATCCAGGGGCGCAAACACGAAAAAGACAGCCCCTCGGGCAAAACTGAACCTGCGGAATAAGGAGCAAGACCAATGGGTATCCTTGAAGTCAAAAACGTAGGCAAACGGTTCGGCGGCCTTCAGGCGCTGTCAGAGGTGAACCTCAGCGTGCGCGAAAACACGGTCCATGCCATCATCGGCCCCAATGGTGCAGGCAAATCGACCCTTCTGAACTGCCTGGTGGGCAAACTGATCCCGGATACAGGGTCGGTGATGTTTGACGGCAAATCCGTTCTGGGCCGCGCGCCCTATGAGATCAACCAGATGGGCATTTCCCGCGTTTTCCAGACGCCAGAGATCTTTGGCGACCTCTCGGTGCTGGAGAACATGATGATCCCCTGCTTTGCCAAACGCGACGGCGCCTTTGAGATGAATGCGATCAGCGCCGTCTCCAGCCAGCGCGACATTCTGGAAAAGGCAGAGCATATGCTGGAGGAGATGAACATGGCCGATAAACGGCACATGAACGCGGCCTCCATGTCACGCGGAGATAAGCGACGGCTTGAGATTGGCATGTGTCTGTCACAAGAACCGCGCCTCCTGTTGCTGGACGAACCCACAGCGGGCATGGCGCGGGCCGATACCAACAACACCATTGATCTGCTGAAACAGATCAAGTCCGAGCGCGACATCACCATCGCGATCATCGAACACGACATGCACGTCGTATTCTCGCTGGCGGACCGGATCACCGTGCTGGCGCAGGGCAAACCACTGGTGGAGGATGATCCGCAAAACATCAAAGGCAACCCGAAGGTGCGCGAAGCCTACCTCGGCGAGTCGGCGTAAGGAGATCACAGATGAACGTCAAACCCGACTTTTCCAAACACGCCAACCACGCCACCACGGCCCCGGCCTTTCTCTCGGTCTGGGACATGCACGCCTATTACGGCGAGAGCTACATCGTTCAGGGCATTTCCTTCAATGTGCATGAAGGTGAGATCCTGGCGCTTCTGGGTCGCAACGGCGCTGGCAAGACTTCGACCCTGCGTTCCATCGCGCGCACGGGTTCACCGATGGTGACCAAGGGTGAAATCTGGCTCGATCATCAGCCGCTGCACACGATGTCCTCGCATGAGGCTTCGGCGGCGGGCCTGGGTCTGGTGCCGGAAGATCGCCGCATCATCCCCGGCCTAACGGTTGAGGAAAACCTGCAGCTGGCCCAGATTGCCCCGCCCATCGGCTGGTCGATCGAACGTCTATATGAACTGTTCCCGCGTCTTGGCGAGCGGCGCAAGCAAGAGGGCGTGACCCTCTCCGGTGGGGAGCAGCAGATGCTGGCCATCGCCCGCGCGCTGGCCCGTGACATCAAGGTGCTGCTGCTCGACGAACCCTATGAAGGTCTGGCCCCCGTGATCGTCGATGAGATCGAAAAGACCCTCATCCACATCAAACAGCAGGGCATCACCACCGTCATCGTCGAACAGAACGCGGTGCGCGCTCTGGAACTGGCCGACCGCGCGGTGATCCTCGACACCGGAGGCATCGTCTTTGATGGCTCAGCGGCCGAGGTTCTGGAAAACGAGGAACTGCGCGCCGAATATCTGGCCATCTGATCCAAACACTCCCCGTCGGGTCGGTACGAATGGCCGACCTTGGCACCTTGGGGCTGATGCCAGTGCATCAGCCCTTTTTTGGTGCCGCATCCGCGCGGAATCCCGGACAATGAAGGCCTGCCACCACGAGACAGATCGGCACTGGCCCCTATCGGGCGGAATTCGCTTTGCTTTGCACAATAACAGCGGTTATCTGCCCGCATGACCGATCTCGCCTTTGAATTTGCCCCGGTGGGGCTGGCTTTGCTTGACAAACGGGTGATCCAGCGCTGCAACCGGCAGTTTGCCGAAACCTTTGGCGGCGCCAGCGCCAGTTATGTCGGCCTGCCCATCGCCGAGCTTTACCCCAGTCAGGAAGACTTCCAGCGGATTGGAGATCGGCTGCAACAGGCGGATGCGCAATCCGGCCACTATAACGACGAACGGATCATGCGCCGTCGCAACGGCGATCTGTTCTGGTGCCGGGTGCGCGGGCGGTCGCTGACACCGGAGCAGCATTTTCGCAGCGGTGTCTGGAGCTTTGCCGATATTTCAGACGACCGACCGGTGGTCAGCCTCACCCCGCGCGAGCGGGATGTGGCGATCCTTACCTGCCGCGGGCTGTCGGCCAAGGAAATCGGTGCGGAACTGAACCTTTCGTATCGCACGATAGAAACCCATCGCGCCCATCTCCTGGTCAAATTCTCCGCCCGCAAGCTGCCGGAACTGGTGGCAAAACTGACCGGAATGCCGCTCTGAGCTCTGATCTGCGCGACGAGATTGCAAATCCTGCCAATGGCGCTCATGTTAGCGGCTATCTTGTCAGCGCTTTCCTTGTGGTAAAGCATACCCTATAAGCGCCTTCAATTCTTATGCCCGTAGGGATCTGCGGGCCTGTCGGAACCGGCTGAGGACAACAATGACAAATAAGACCCACGAAGCAGACGTATCCTTCATCAAAGCGCTGGCGGAACTGCTGCGCGACAATGATCTGACCGAATTGCAGGTCAAACGTGACTACGGCGAAGACGACAGCCTGAACGTGCGCGTATCGCGCCAGACCATGGCCGCGGCCCCTGTACAGGCTTATGCCGCACCGGCCCCGGTGGCCGCGGCAGCTGCCCCGGCGGCCGCCGCCCCTGCCGCAGCACCCGCCGCCGCAGAGGATCCCGCCAGCCACCCCGGCGCCGTTCCCTCGCCGATGGTCGGGACCGTCTACACCCAGCCCGAACCGGGCGCGCCTACCTTTGTAAAAGTTGGCGATCAGGTGGCCGAGGGCGATACCCTCTTGATCGTCGAAGCCATGAAGACCATGAACCACATCCCGGCCCCGAAGGCCGGCACCATCAAGCGTATCCTCGTCGAAGACGGCGCAGCGGTCGAATTCGGAACGCCGCTGGTCATCATCGAGTAAGGGTCCAACATGTTTGATAAGATCCTGATTGCCAACCGAGGTGAGATCGCGCTGCGCGTGATCCGCGCCTGCCGGGAAATGGGTATCAAGTCGGTTGCCGTGCATTCCACCGCTGACGCGGATGCGATGCATGTTCGCATGGCCGACGAATCCGTCTGTATCGGACCGCCGTCCGGCACCCACAGCTACCTGTCGATCCCCGCCATCATCTCCGCCTGCGAGATCACCGGTGCTCAGGCGATCCATCCCGGCTATGGCTTCCTGTCGGAGAATGCCAATTTCGTTCAGATCGTCGAAGACCACGGGCTGACCTTTATCGGCCCCACCGCGGAACATATCCGCGTCATGGGCGACAAGATCACCGCCAAGGACACCATGAAGGATCTGGGCGTGCCCTGCGTGCCCGGCTCCGATGGTGGTGTACCGGATCTGGAAACTGCCAAGAAAATTGGCGAGGACATCGGCTATCCGGTGATCATCAAGGCCACCGCCGGCGGTGGCGGACGTGGCATGAAGGTAGCCAAGACCGCCGCCGACATGGAACAGGCCTTCATGACTGCCCGCGCCGAAGGCAAAGCCGCCTTTGGCAACGATGAGGTCTATATCGAGAAATACCTGACCACACCGCGCCACATCGAGATCCAGGTCTTTGGCGACGGCAAGGGCAATGCCGTTCATCTGGGCGAGCGCGACTGTTCACTGCAGCGGCGCCACCAGAAGGTTTTCGAAGAGGCTCCCGGCCCCTGCATTACCCCAGAGGAACGCGCGCGGATCGGCAAGACCTGTGCGGATGCTGTTGCAAAGATCAATTACATTGGCGCTGGCACCATCGAGTTCCTCTATGAAAACGGTGAATTCTACTTCATCGAGATGAACACCCGCCTGCAGGTGGAACATCCGGTCACCGAGAGCATTTTCGGTGTCGATCTGGTGCGCGAGCAGATCCGGGTCGCCGAAGGCCTGCCGATGTCGTTCACACAGGACGATCTGGAGATCAACGGTCACTCGATCGAGGTGCGGATCAACGCCGAGAAACTGCCGAACTTCTCGCCCTGTCCGGGCAAGATCACCCAGTATCACGCCCCCGGCGGGCTGGGTGTGCGGATGGATTCGGCGCTTTACGACGGCTATTCGATCCCGCCCTACTACGACAGCCTGATTGGCAAGCTGATCGTGCATGGCCGCGACCGGCCAGAGGCCTTGGCGCGTCTCAGCCGTGCCCTGGGAGAGCTGATCGTGGATGGTGTCGACACCACCGTTCCGCTGTTCCACGCGCTGCTCGAAGAGAAGGATATCCACACCGGGCAGTACAATATTCATTGGCTGGAAAAATGGCTGGAAACCAATCTCGGTAACGCCTGATCATTCGGGGCGGCCTTGCGGGGCCGCCTTTTTTCTTTCCCGCTGCCCGATTTTTACCCCTGCCCTTTGCCTTGTATCATCGCGTTTTCCATTTCCCCGGACCCACGATCCCGTTTTAGACTAGCCTTATGACCCTCACGCCAGAACTGCTGCTTCACGCCTATTCCGTCGGCGTTTTTCCCATGGCCGAGAGCCGGGACGACCCCGACGTTTTCTGGGTAGATCCGAAGCGGCGCGGCGTGTTCCCGATCGGTGGATTTCATCTGTCGCGCTCGCTGGCCAAAACCCTGCGAAAGGGGGGGCATGAAATTGCCGTGAACCGGGATTTTGCCGCAGTGCTTGACGGCTGTGCCGATCGCGCCGAGACATGGATCAACCCAGAAATCCGCGCCCGCTACATTGATCTGCACCAGCAGGGCAACGCCCATTCGCTTGAGGTTTATCACGCAGGTGAGCTGACAGGCGGCGTCTATGGGGTTGTGCTGGGCGGTGCGTTCTTCGGTGAGAGCATGTTCTCCCGGCGCCGGGACGCGTCAAAGATCGCATTGGCCTATCTGATGGATCGGCTGCAACAGACGGGTTTCACCCTCTGTGATACGCAGTTCCTGACGCCGCATCTCGCCTCTCTCGGCGCGGTCGAGATCAGCCGGGCGCGCTATCGCCGCCAATTGCGGGAGGCGCTGGATATTGACGCGGATTTTACCGCCGCCCCCCTGCCCACGCCTCAGGCGTTGGTGCAGCGCATCACCCAGATATCATAGCGGCTGTGATCCAGCGCGTTCAAAGCCGGGCTTGACGCGATCATCCAGCCGTCAAAATAAACCGTGGCATCATTGGGATTGCGCACCGTCACATAGGCATAGGCATCGCCGGTTGGGTTGTCGGCAGGAAAGCGGCATTCCTGCAGGCTGACGATCACGCCAAATATCTCAGCGCTGCCGCCCACCGGAATTTCCAGATCCTGCGTCTGACCATTGACCTTGTCGAGGCCGCGCAGAACGGCGGAGGTGCCATTTTCAGCAGCCCCCTGCGCGCAAGCGGCACCCGTGGCCATCACAAGTGCAAAAAGCGCCGCTATCAGACGCATCAGCCTTCGTCTCCGCTGCCTGCAACAAATTTCACCAGAAGCGAGATCAGGCTGACAGCGCCCTGAGTGTCCTCCACCGCGTCCCCCGCCTCAAAGGCAAAGGGCGATCCGCCAGGCATCACCTCAACGAAGTTGCCGCCAAGCAAGCCTTCGGAAGAAATCACCACCGCGCTGTCGTCGGGAATCTCGATCCCTTCCTTGACGGAGAACCGGGTATCGGCACGAAAGGTCTGCGGGTTCAGTTCAACACCGGTGACCGTGCCGATCTTGACACCGGCAAGACGGACATCGGTGCCGACGCTCACCCCTTCCAGAGACCGGAACGAGGCGTTCAGTTCATAAGCAGAGCCGGCGCGCGACAGACCGGCAGCCTGACCGGCATAGACGGCAAATCCGATGGCAGCGGCCAGAACCAGCCCACCTGCCAGAACCTCGGTAGTGTTATGCGACATGCTGTTTCAGCCCCTGCCTTTGGATGGGTCGACACCTGCGCCGACCGGCCAGCGCCGCTGGCGACGCTGTTGTCTCGATCAGATGTGACCGATGCTTATTCCGGCGACCATGCTTCATAGTCGCTGCGTTCCTTGGGAGCTCCGGCTGCGCGGATCGACCCGGTCGGCGCATAGGCCAGCATGGTGCCGGTCAGGTTTTCCTGATGCGGCTTTTCCCAGGGTTTATGCGCCAGAGGTTTTTCGGACGGCACTTCGTCAAACGTGCGGTGCAACCAGCCATGCCAATCTGCCCCGATGCGCGAGGCCTCAACCTCGCCGTTGAACATCACCCAGCGCTTGCTGTCGTCGGCATTGCGATAATACACGTTGCCCTGATCGTCCTCACCCACCTTGGTGCCCTTACGGGCGGTGAAGATACGCGTATTCAGGGTCGAGCCGTTCCACCAGGTCACAGCCCGCAAGAGAGAGTTCAGGATTCCCATCGGTTCCTCCGAAAATTTCGCTTCTGATATGGCGCAATTTGCCGCCAAGGTCCAGACACGCTGCACCCGCCCATAGGGATTGTCGCAAAACTTCTCGGGCATTTGCACAATCGGGCCATAATTGCCGCCTAAGATGCGCGTGAATTCTTAACATCCGATAGCGAGGCCGCCCGTGCGCTTCATCCTTTCTCTGCTCGCGACCCTTATTGTCGCCGTTACCGTGATGGACCTGATGCAAGTGACCAGCCTGATGATCCACGGCGACCGTGCCCAGCAGGGGCCAAAGACGATCCGCCTGGCCGAACCGGATGAAGGAGATTGGCAGCAGATGACAATGAAAACGCTGGACGCGGCGAAATCCATGCTGGGCCTGAATGCAGAACCAGAGAAAAGCGAGTTGCAGAAGCTGATGGAGCGGCGCCGCAAGGAAACCGCCCCTATGCGTAGTTTCGAGTTCTAGCCCGCAGTCGGCCCAGGCCAGAGTTCCCCTTAGGCCGACGCCAGGGCCGTTACCTCGATCTCGATCCGAAACTTGGGATCAATCAGCCCGCATTCGATCATCGTGGCAGCTGGCGGGTTATCGCCAAAGGTCTGCGCCAACAGCGGCCAGCAGGGCTCGAACTCAGCGCGATCGGGCAGGTAGTAGTTCACCCGTACCACATCGGCAAAACTGCTGCCCGCCTGCTCAAGCGCGGCCCCAATGATATTAAGCGCTGACTGGCACTGCGCGACCACGTCGTCCCCCTGTCCCACGGTGCCTGCGACATGCACAAAGCCGCCCGCAACCACAGCGCGGCAATAGCCGATCTTAGCCTCAAATTCGCCTCCGGAGGAAATGCGTTTGATCATGTTCTCTGTCTCTTTCTTACCGAAAATCACATGGAAAAGCGGCGCAAGGTTACCCTCACGCCGCCTTTCAATCATCTCAGCTCTGCCATTGGCATCGCTACAAAGCTTAACCAGCTGTCGCCGACTCTTTTTCGGCGTCGGCGTGGATCATCAGCGGTTGTGCGTCCGAGTTCACAGCCTCTTCGTTCACGACCACTTTCTCGACGCTGTCCATTCCCGGCAGCTCAAACATGGTGTCGAGCAGGATATCCTCCAGAATGGAGCGCAGACCACGGGCGCCGGTTTTGCGTTCGATCGCTTTCTTCGCAATCGCACTCAGCGCTTCCTCGGTAAAGTCCAGCTCGGTATCTTCCAGCTCGAACAGGCGCTGATACTGTTTGACCAGAGCATTCTTCGGCTTGGTCAGAATGGTGATCAGCGCGTCCTCATCCAGATCTTCCAGTGTTGCCAGAACCGGCAGACGGCCGACGAATTCCGGGATCAGGCCGAATTTCAGCAGGTCTTCAGGTTCAAGCTTCTTGAAGGTTTCACCGACACCCGCATCGCTGTCATCACGCACATCCGCGCCAAAGCCCATGGCCGAGCCCTTGCCGCGCTGTTTGATGATCTTGTCGAGACCGGCGAAGGCACCACCGCAGATGAACAGGATATTGGTGGTGTCCACCTGCAGGAATTCCTGCTGCGGATGCTTGCGCCCGCCCTGCGGCGGCACGCTGGCCACGGTACCTTCCATCAGCTTCAGCAGCGCCTGCTGCACCCCCTCGCCCGACACGTCGCGGGTGATCGAGGGGTTTTCCGACTTGCGGGTGATCTTGTCGACCTCGTCGATGTAGACGATGCCGCGCTGCGCACGTTCGACGTTGTATTCCGACGCCTGCAACAGCTTGAGAATGATATTCTCGACATCCTCGCCCACATAACCGGCTTCGGTCAGCGTGGTCGCATCCGCCATGGTGAAGGGCACATCCAGAATACGCGCCAGCGTCTGCGCCAGCAGCGTCTTGCCGCAGCCGGTGGGGCCGATCAGCAAAATGTTGGATTTTGACAATTCGATGTCCGAACCCGCCTTCTGAGCGTGATTCAGGCGCTTGTAGTGGTTGTGCACCGCAACAGACAGCACCCGCTTGGCCATTGCCTGACCGATCACATAATCGTCAAGGACCTCGCAGATGTCCTTCGGCGTCGGAACGCCGTCGGTGGACTTCAGCCCGGAGGCCTTCGTCTCTTCGCGGATGATGTCCATGCACAGTTCGACGCATTCGTCGCAGATGAACACGGTTGGGCCCGCAATAAGCTTGCGTACCTCATGCTGGCTCTTGCCGCAGAAGCTGCAATAAAGCGTGTTCTTACTGTCGCCGCTTGAGTTCGTTGCCATGGTCTACCTTTCCGTCCAGGGCGTGCATGCGCCTCCTGCGCCACCCGTAATATTGGCAGCTTATGCCACAGGCACAGCAGCCACAATCGCAAAGTGTGCCCCGATGACGACGGGGCACACCTGCCAGCTCACACCGCTGATCAGCTGTCCTCGTCGTCCAGCTTGCTGCGGTTTTCGACGATTTCGTCGATCAATCCGAATTCCTTCGCCTCTTCGGGAGACATGAAATTATCCCGCTCCAGCGCGTTCACGATCTTGTCGTATTCCTGGCCGGTGTGCTTGACGTAGATTTCGTTCAGGCGCTTCTTCAGCTTCAGGGTTTCCTCGGCGTGGATCATGATATCCGTCGCCTGCCCTTGGAAGCCACCGGAGGGCTGATGCACCATGACGCGGCTGTTGGGCAGCGAGAACCGCATCCCCGCCTCACCCGCCGTCAGCAGCAGCGAGCCCATGGAGGCCGCCTGGCCGATCACCAGTGTCGAAACCTTCGGCTTGATGTATTGCATGGTGTCATAGATCGACAGACCCGAGGTCACAACGCCGCCGGGGCTGTTGATATACATCGAGATCTCTTTCGACGGGTTCTCCGCCTCGAGGTGCAGCAGCTGGGCCACGATCAGGGAGCTCATGCCGTCGTGAACCGGACCATTAAGGAAAATGATCCGCTCCTTCAGCAGGCGCGAAAAGATATCATAGGCGCGTTCACCGCGGCTGGTCTGTTCCACCACCATCGGCACCAGCGTGTTCATGTATGTTTCTCTTGGATCGACCATATTGACCTGCCTGCTTTGAATTGTATCGGCATCATAGCCGACTGAGTATTACCCGAGTCTTAGTGCCGCCACATTTGGGCTGCAAGGGGCGGCGATTGTTTTTGCGCTGGCCTGTGCCCTGCACCCGAATGCGGCCTCGGTGGCGCAAACAGTCAGGTCCGCGTCGAAAACCATCGCCCCGCCGTCGCAAAAGGTGGGATGCGGGCCGCAGATCGGGGTTAACTAGCAAAGATCACAGACCCAACCGAAACCGGTTTGTTACAGGTTCCCGAAATGATCGATGACTATTTTGTGCAAAAAGGGGCGTCGGCCAATCTGACGATCCCCTTTGACGGTGAGCCGCAGGATTTCTATTTCCTGCTGCTGCCGAAGGCGACGATGCTGCCCATCGCGGCCGCCGTCGAGCCGTTGCGCATTGCCAATCAGGTCACCAATACGCAGCTCTATCGCTGGTATGTGATGACACCGGATGGCGAACCGATCCGCTGCTCAAACGGGATGACCATCACGCCGGACCTGCCAATGGGTCCGCTCCCGGGGGATGCTCTGGCTTTTGTCTGCTCGGGCGTGGAACCGCAGAATGCCGCCAGTGAGACGGTGTTGAACTGGCTGCGGCGCGAACGCCGCTTTGGCCGCTCGATCGGCGGCATCTGCACCGGGGCCTTTGCTCTGGCGCAGGCTGGGCTACTGGGCGAGCATCGGTTCACCCTGCACTGGGAGAACCAGCCCGGTTTTGTCGAGAGATATCCGGACCTGCTCCCATCGCCCCGGATCTTTGAAATCAGCGATACTCTGATGACATGCGGCGGCGGCAATGCAGCCACAGATATGATGCTGAACCTGATCGAGGAACGCCATGGCAAGCAGCTGGCGATCATTGTTGCCGACATGTGCCTGCATGTGCGTACCGGCGGGCAGAGCACACCGCAGAAGTCCAATTACGCGGTCGCAATCGGCAGCCGCAACCAACGGCTGCTGAACGCGCTTCAGCTGATGCAGGAATCAATTGAGGAGCCGCTCTCCATCGGCGAGCTCTGTGATCGGCTGGATATCTCGCGCCGTCAGCTGGAGCGGCTGTTTGCGCGCTATCTCGACCAGAGCCCGATGCATGTCTACTTCGACATGCGGCTCAGCCATGCCTTTGCGCTGATGAACGAGACCTCGATGTCAGTGACCGAGATCGCGCTAGCCTCTGGCTTCAACAGCGCCACGCATTTCTCGCGCCAGTTCAAACGCAAGTTCGGCGCCAGCCCGCATTTTTTCCGCAAGGGGTGGAACTGAGCCGCAGCAGCAGCCGACAGCAGCAGTCTCCCCCCGTTGCGGATGAGCAGGCGGTGTCCTCAGCCGTCGATCTTGCGCCCCATGATGGCCAGCGACTGCTGGTAGACGGTTGCCGCATTCCATTCCTTCAGCACGCGGTAATTCGGCTCCCCCTGTTGGTAGCCACGCCCGGGTTTCCAGCCTTTCTTGCGCAGGAAATGGGCGGTTGAGGCCAGCGCATCCCCCATGTTGTAGAAATCCACCCGCCCGTTGCCATCCCAGTCCACACCGTAGTTGAGCGCATTCCCCGGCAGGAACTGGGTGTGCCCCAGTTCGCCGTGTTTGGCGCCTTTGGTCGCGCCGGTAATGGCGCCCTGATCCACCAGTTTCAGCGCACCAATGGCATGGGGTTTGAAGAAATCGGAGCGGCGGCAGTCGTAGGTCAGCGTCACGATGGCCGAGACCACCTGACTGTCACCCATGTAATTGCCAAACGCAGTTTCCATACCATGAATCGCAATCAGGATCCCGGCCGGAACCCCGAACTTGCGTTCCAAGGCGGCAAAGAACTCCGCATTGCGTGCCTTGCGCTTGCGGCCTTGGGCGATGATCGTATTGGCGCCGCGGATCTGCATGAATTTCTCAAGAGAATAGCGAAAGCTCTTCTGGTTGCGATCTGCGGCGATGGTGCGGCTGGCGTAGCTGGTATTGGCCAGCGCGTTCAGCCCGGCCTGGCGGACGCCGGCGCGTTGCGCCTCCTGGGCGAAATCGCGTTTCCAGGTCTCAAACCCGGCAGAGGTATTGCCGCAGGATGCCGCCATCGCGGCAAGGGGAAGGCCAGAGGCCAGTATCGCGGCGACGGCGATGGCTGACAGTCGACGGCTGAGCAGCAGCGGCGCTCGACGATGAGTGGTGGTGGCATCTGAGGTGAAGGGGCGAAACAACTGGAACATCTTAAAAAACCTGAATCCGAAGCTTATGGGCTGAACCTTCAGTCTAGCTGAAATCTGCGTCGAGACCAGCCATCAGATCACCCCGGCGCAAGCCTATGTCCGGCGTCAGTTCGCGGCCTCAGGCAAACGCGCTGCCCGCAGCCAGCGCCAGACCATCGGCGACAGCTGTCATCGCGTTCTCCGAATATAGCTCAGCGCGCGGACAGAGCTGCTGCATCTGCGTCTGCACCGCCGCAAGCAGGGCTGAACCCCCGACCAGAACCACCCGCGTGACCTGATCACCGCGCAGATCCGCCCGACGAAGGGTCTCGCGGGCGCAGGCGGTGATCTCGTCGATATCGCTCGCCAGGCTCTGCTCAAGCGTCTGCGTGTCCAGGGGCACCGACAGCCCCGGTTCCAGAACCTTCAGATCAATCACCGCGCGGCGGCGATCTGGGTGATTGACCGCGATTTTGCCCCGCTCAACGGCAAAGGCCAGATCGTGCCCCAGCTCATCTTCCAACACGGAGACAAGCCGTGCCAGTTTTTCAGGTTCTTCGGCATTGCGCGCCAGATCCTGCGCGGCGCGGCGACTGTCGGCAGCATAGAGGAAAGGGATCATCTGCCAGGTCGCCAGATCGTTGAACAGCCGGTTGGGTGCAGGCAGGCTGCCGCCGCCAAAACTGTTGCGAATGGCACTGCCGCGCCCCAACAGCGGCATCACGTAATCAATGCTCAGCTGCCGATCGAAATCGGTCCCGCCAAGACGCACGCCATGCGAGGCCAGAATACGCGCGGTCCCATCCCGTGACTGCTCAAAGGCTGTGAAGTCCGAGGTGCCGCCGCCGATATCAACGATCAGGCCGATGCCGGGCTTGGGCAGTGCCGAGCGCAGGGCCGCTTCGGGTTCCAGCATGAAACGGACCTCCTCAAACCCTGCGGCCAGATAGCAGGCGCGCAGGTCCACTTCGGCCTGGGCATCGCGGGCTGCATCCTTGCTGTGAAACAGCACCGGACGGCCTGACAGCGCATGGCTGAACGACTGGCCGGTTGCCGCCTCTGCCCGGGTCTTCAGCTCGGCCAGAAAACGGGCCACGATAGTGACAAAATCGACCAGCTCACCGTTCAGACGACGCTTTTCATACATCAGCGGCGTGCCGAGAAGGCTTTTCAAGGCACGCATGAAGCGGCCTTCGTCCCCATTGATCAACGCGCGGGTGGCTGGCCGCCCGATAATCATCTTGCGACGATCAGGATCAAAGAACACGGCCGTTGGCAGCGTGGTTTCCCCCGGCTCGATCTCCACCAGCCAGGGTCGTCCGTTGACCGCAACACCGGCTGCCGAGTTGGAGGTGCCAAAGTCGATTCCAAGGGTGTTGGGAGTGGTCATGTCTGGCACCTGTCGCTGAGAAAGAACCGGCGTGAGTATCTGAAGACGTTGGGCAAAACAAGTGTTCAGACAGCGGCGGAAAGACACAACTCTGGCGGAACGCAAACCACCACCGCGATAGCCATCGCGGAGGTGGTGGGAGGCAGGCATCGCCTGACGCCCGCACTGAGGAGTGCTGGCGGGGTCAGTCGGCGGTTGCGGCCTTCAGATAAGCGATCACCGCTTCGATATCGGCGTCTTTCTTCAGCCCGGCAAAGGACATCTTGGTCCCTTTCATGTATTTCTTCGGATTTGCGAGAAAGGCCGCAAGCGCGGCCTCATCCCAGACCAGCCCATTTTCTGCCGCCGCTAGCAGCGCCTTGGAATAGCGAAACCCATCAACATGGGCGGCTGGCGAGCCGATGATTCCGTTCAGGATCGGACCGGTTTTCGATTTCGCGCCCGCGCCGATCTGGTGGCAGGATTTGCATTTGCGAAAGGTCTTCTCGCCCTTTGCGACCAGCTCAGGGTCTGGGCCGATGTCTGGGGTAACCTCTGGGGCGACGGCCTCTTTAACGGACGCGCTGTCTGCCGCTGCGGCGGCAACGGCCGGTTCGGCTGCGGTGTCCGCTTGTGTCTCAGCGGCATCAGTTTCGTCCGGCGTCACATCCAGCACCATGGCGCGCATGGTAATCTCGACGCTGTCCTTGCAGCTCTCCATGCAGGGCGAAGCGGTCCAGAAGTGTTTTTCCGCTTCCAGCCGGTCATCCAGAATGAAGCCATCCGCATTGGGCAGCTGCACCCCGGCAAAGGTTTCGTCCGACAGCACAAACTCATCATCGACCAGGTCGTTGGAATAGAGGATATAGGCGACAATCGCATAGACCTCATCCGGGGTCAGAGATTGTGCGTCGCCAAAGGGCATGGAACGGTTCACGTAATCCCACGTGGTCGAGAGATACGGCCAGTAGCTGCCGACAGTTTTCAGCGGATCGTCATGGTCGAGCGTGCCCTGCCCGCCCGCGAGCTTGGGCCAATTGCCCACACCCTCGGCGAAATCGCCGTGGCAGACCGCACATTTTTCGGCAAAGACCTCCTCGCCGGTGAAGACATCGCCCGAGCCTTCGGGTAGCCCGGTGCCATCGGGAGAGACATCGAGATCCCAAGCCGCGATTTCCTCCGGCAAGGCCGGGCGACCGAGGCCGAATTTTTCCGCTGCGGCTGGCGTCACGACCATCGTGGACAAGACAGCCGCTGCAAGCAAACTCCGCCTCCCCTCGGTGGGCTTCATCACCACTTCAAGAAACCTCGACATTTTCCGCCTCCCCGTTTGCCTTGACCCACCAGGTCTGGATGGCGTTGTTGTGATAAATCGAATTCAGCCCCCGCACCTCGCGCAGCTGCGCCTTGGTTGGCTGCACATAGCCCGACGCGTCGCGAGCCCGGCTTTGCAGCAGCATCTCGGACCCGTCCCAGTTGATATCCAGATAGAACCGGGTCAGCGCCTTGTCCGTTCCTGGTGCCGCCAGCCGCGCCTCGGTCCAGGTCTTGCCGCCATCCAGGGACACATCCACGCCAGTGATTGCGCCGCGCCCGGACCAGGCCAGGCCAGTGATCACCAGCGGCCCGGCGCCATGGGTAATAGGTGCCTGAGGGCTTGGGCTGGTCACAACGGATTTTGCGTCCATCTCCCAGGTCCACTTGCGGCTGATGCCATTGGCCAGCGTGTCGGTGTATTTCGAGGTTTCCTCGCGGCTCTCGACCGGACCTGCCATGACCTCGATCCGGCGCAGCCATTTGACCCACATATTGCCTTCCCAGCCGGGCACTACGAGGCGCACCGGATAGCCGTGCTCTTTGCGCAGCGCCTCACCGTTGGCCTTGAAGGCGACCAGCACGTCGTCCATCGCCTTTTCCAGCGGGATCGAGCGCCCGTTGGAGGACGCATCCGCCCCCTCGACATAAACCCATTTGCCTGCGGGGTTTACGCCCGCTTCCTCAAGCAGGGTGCGCAGCGGGACACCGGAATATTCCATGTTGTGGATCATGCCATGGGTGAACTGCGCGCCATTGAGTTGCGCGCCGGCCCACTCCATGCCGGAATTCGCAGCACATTCGCAGAAATAGACGCGATTTTCGCGCGGGAAGCGTTCCAGATCCGCATAGGTAAACACCAAAGGCGTGTCGACCAGGCCGTTGATCATCAGCCGGTAGTCATCCTTGCGCAGCTCAATCGCGCCGGAGTGATGACGTTCAAAGGCGCAGCCTTGCGGGGTGATGGTTCCGTCCAGCGCGTGGATCGGCGTGAAGTTGATCGAGCTGATGGTGTCCGCCGTCAGCCACTCCACATTGCGCCGGACCACGTCGCTTTCGTATTTGATCGGCAGGCCGTAGGGGGTGGTATCCACGCCGTCGCCAAGACCGGATGCCCAGTCCTGCACCTCTGTGATCAGCGGGTCGGGTGTCGCGGCGCCAGCAGAACGGCTCGCCACTGCCCCTGCCCCAACCGCCGCAGCACCGGCCAGAAACTGGCGGCGCGACCGGCTGGTTTGCTTCGGTTTATCAGTCATCTCTGATTGCCTCCTTACATCGAAAAATTCACTTTCGTGAATTCATCAGCGCAAAAATTTTTGGCGGATGCCGGGCTTAGGCGCCCGACACCTGCACGGAATTGTTCGGGGAAAGGGTAACGGTGCCCATCTTGCGAATGTGGCTTTCGACCACATCCCAGATCTGCGGGCCCTCGGTCCCTTCATTCACGCTGGCCCAACCGGCAACGATATAGGTCTTGGCCGGGTCAATCGCCTCGCCCGTCTTCAGCAGTGTCATATTGCTGATCCGTTCGCCCTGCGGCTTGGTGATGTCGATATGGTAGCCCATGCCACCGACGCGCACCATGTCGCCGCCCTGCTGGTAATAAGGGTCGGGATTGAAAATGTTGTCGGCCACGTCCTCCATCACCACCTTCAGGAATTCGCCTGTCATTTCATTGCGATAGGCTGCACCGTAGCTCATCGACGTGACATTCCAGATATCCTCGCGGGTGATGTCATCGCCGGGCAGCAAGGACGGCCCCCAACGCACGCCGGGCGACAGGGCGATGTCGGCTTCACGCTCGGTCAGCAGCGCGTCACAGATGAGATCGTCCCAAGTGCCGTTGAAATTGCCGCGCCGATAGAGCAGCTCATCTGTCTGGCCGATCACCTCGGCCAGCTCTGCCTCATAGGGCGCGCGCTGGTCGTTGATCAGCTGGCTGATCACCGGATCCGGCGCAATGACGTCGGAAAACACCGGGATCAGCTTATGCCGCAGCCCCATCAGCTGGCTGTCACGCACATCCAGATCCACGCGGGAGACGAATTTACCATTGGACCCAGACGCAACAATGTGGGTCTGACCAACAAGAACCGGTTCCGGCAGCGCATCATGGGTGTGGCCGGACAGGATCACGTCGATGCCACTGACCACACCGGCCATTTTCTTATCAACGTCAAAACCGTTGTGCGACAGCACCACAACAACATCCGCACCAGCGGCGCGTACCTCGTCGACCATCTCCTGCATATGTTCATCGCGGATCCCAAAGGAGTATTCCGGGAACATCCAGCCGGGGTTTGCAATCGGCATATAGGGGAAGGCCTGACCGATCACCGCAACCTTCGCGCCGCCACGGTCGAAGAACTTATAAGGTTTGAACAGCTCAGCCGGTTCATCCCATTCCGCGTCAAAGATATTCTGGCCAAGTGCGGCAAAGGGCAGCCCCTCGACGATCTCATTCACCCGGTCCGATCCCAGCGTGAACTCCCAATGGAAGGTCATCGCATCCGGCTTCAGCGCGTTCATCACATTGACCATGTCCTGGCCTTCGGTGTGATGACAGGTATAGGAGCCATGCCAGGTGTCGCCGCCATCCAGCAACAGCGCATCGGGGCGGTCGGCGCGGATCGCATTGATAATGGTTGCAACACGATCCAGCCCGCCGACCCGGCCATAGCCCTGCGCAAGCGACGCAAAATCATTATAGGTCAGTGCATAAGCTGAGGGGCTGCCATCGGCGATCCCATAGGCCTTGCGGAAATCCGCGCCGGTGATATGCGGAACATGGCCCTTATTGTCACCAACCCCAAGATTGACCGAGGGCTCACGAAAATAGATCGGCTTCAGCTGAGCGTGAATGTCCGTGACATGGATCAGGCTGATGTTGCCATAGGTGTCAAACTGCAGGAGCTGATCCTGTGTCAGCTTCTGCTGCGCTGCCAGTCTGGCCCAGCTGCCAAAACCTGAGGCCCCGACAAGCGCTGACGCTGCCATGGAGACCTGCAAGAAATCACGCCGCGAGATCATGGGTTCATCTTCCTACTGAGACACACGATATATTCGCATGTTTGAATGATATTGAGGGAAACGCGCCCCGCATCATCTCTGACACGGGGCCACGCGGATCAGTTGCGGACAGACGGTGCCTCGACCGAGAGGCCGTTGCCACGCGATGCGACATAGAGCTCCAGCGCCACAAACTCAGCCGAACCCGGTTTGTAAGTCTCGGCGCGGGTGTCACGCACGCAGCCTTTGAACCGCGCATGGGCCGTGTTCAGCTTAGTGTTCTTCAAGCGGTAGACCGGGAAGCCATTGATCTGGCCCTGGCTCAGATGGTCGGCGCGGATCATGTTGCCATAGTTGTCTTCGTGGCAATTGGCACAGGAGAGTTCCAGCTGACCGGTGCGGGTGTAGTAAAGCTCCTTGCCCTGTTCCCAGGTGGACTGGGCCGGGCCGTCAATGGCCACGTTAACCGGCATCCCGCGCGATTGCACCGAAATCAGCGCTTCCATGGCCGCCATCTTGCCGCTGGTGTATTTCCACTTCTCCGCGCCCATCTGGTTCTCGCGGCAGTCGTTGATCTGCATGACGAGCGTACGCATCTCGCCTGCATCCTCGTTCCACTTGGGGTAAACCGCGCGGACGCCGACCATGCTCTCTTCGACATCGTCGTGGCAGGAGGCGCAGGATTTCTCCGCGGTGCCTTCAACCTTGGACCATGTATCCATTGCCTGATCGACAAAGACCATTGCAGGGTTGTCAAAATCATCCATCTGCAGCGCCTGCGTCTCATCCGAGCGGAAATGCCAGCCTGACATCACCTCGTCCAGCACATCAGCAACATGCGCGGGTGCGGCGGTCTTGGTGACCATTTCGATCTCGTCATTGACGACCAGCGTATCATCATCCGCCTCAGCAAAGGCGGTAACGGGCAAGGCCAGCGCCATGGCAATTGCGGTGATTGCCTTATTATTCATCTTGTTTCCTCCCTTGGGTGGTCGTCCCGCCCGGCGTTCCGGACAGGGCGTTTGCCTATGGATCCGGAAGGGATCAGCCGATCGCGATCGGTTTTTGTTCCGTGTAGACAGAACCGTCATCGTCGTACCAGGTGAAGACGAATTCACCCGCCTCGGGGACGGTGGCGTCGAACTGGAAGTAAGGGTTGGTGGAAATGGCGGGTTCCATGGCCACATCAACAACGGACTGACCGTTAAACTCGCAGGTAAAGCGATTGATGATCGACCGCGGAATGACGTTGCCTTCCTTGTCCTTGCGCTGACCGCTTTCCATGTTGTGGCTGATCAGCGTCTTGATGGTCACCGCTTCGCCTGCGGCTGCTTTCTTCGGGACTTTGACGCGGGGTTTTACACCGGATGCCATGTCGTTAACTCCTGATATCTATGGGGCGAACCTGACGGACAGGTCGCGCTTAGCCGCCGCAGCCGCCGATGGTCACCTTGACGGTCGCGCTTGCCTTGGCAAAGCTACCGTCGGCCATTTTGGCAACCGCCACAATGTCTTGCGTGCCTGCGAGGCGAATCCGTGTGGCGGCTGACTGGCTGGCAGCCAACGGACCAAAGGTAAAGGTCGCGACGCCCGGGGTCGGGTTGCCGGTCGCCAGGATGATGATGGCCGAAGCACCGGGCGCATCGACCTCGATCGGTACGGTATTGCCGTTTTCGGCGATTTCGGGCGCGGTCAGTGTCAGGCCGGTGTCAGCCATATCAGCGCCACCCGTGAACTCTGCAATCCGATCCTCGGCTGCAGCAACGACACGCAGGGGCAGCATGGTCAGGGCAGCGGCCCCAAGGCCAAGGCCAAGTGTGTCGCGACGTGAGAACTCCATCGTATGTCTCCTTTGACGTTGATGGCGCAAAAGATCCCGGTCCTTTGCGTCAGTCTTCTTTCAGGGTCGCAAGGAATGCGACCACATCTTCGATTTCCTGGGCGGTCAGGATCGGCGGCAGCGGCTCGGCCCCCGCCTCGCCCGTGTAGGCATCGCCCGGCCGGATGAAGCCATCGACCTTGTAAAAGGCGGGCATCATCGTGCCGTCGAATGTCATCTTGGCATTGGCCACCAGACCGCGCAGCTCCGCCTCGCTCCAGCGGCTGCCGGCACCATCCAGTGCAGGGCCGATTTCACCGTGAAACGGCACATCCGACAGCGCGGACACCTGATGGCAGGCCACGCAATTGCCCTTGGATTTGTCGCCAACCAGCAATGCGCCGCTGGCGGCATCCCCGGCAGCTCCGCTGAGCGATACGGCAACAGCGCCGTCGTCGTCATAGGCGACCTCTTTCGGCGCGATCTCAGCGGCAAACGCAACTGTCCCGGCCAGACAGGCTGCCAGTGTCAGAGATATTTGCTTCATGTTTCCTCCCATTGGCTCCCACGCGCTTTGGCGTGCTTCGCTGGCGTTTACCCTAGGCGACCTCACCCGGCTAACGCAACATCAAATTCAGTAATTTGAATTTCATTATGTCGTTTCGACCGTTCAACCTATCCGACCTCGTCTGCCCGACGGCACGCAGGCAAGGCCATCTTTGCTGCAAAGACGATCAAACCACCGGTATCAATCGGTGGAGCCGTTGTTCCGTTCCTGGATGCGGCGGGCATGGTAACGTTGAAAATCTTCTCCGTTATCAAGCAAATAGCGCTCTTCGTTCACCCATGTGAACATATCGAGCGTAGTGCCGATCCCAAAAGCACCGGGCATGATCGCCACCGCGGCCTGCGGCGCCGGAATCTCGGGCACCTCCTGCGGCAGGAACATCATTGTCGGGGTAAACAGAACGCCCCATTTTCGGGCCATGTCCTTCTCCGACAGGGTTTCACCGTCAAAATCCGTCACTTCGACATCGCCATATAGATTGAGCTGCACCACAAAGAAATTGTCGCCGATGTAGGTCCCGACCTCGGGTGTCGGGAACACCTCCTCGTGCATCTTGGTACAATAGACACAGCCCCTTTGTTCAAAGAACAGCACCAGCCGCTTGCCCTCGGCATTGGCCTCGTCCAGATCCTCGCGCAGATCCTTGAAGGTCTCGCGCATCCAGGGGGTCTTGTGCAGGCCATCATCGCCGAGCTCCACCGCCCCCACAGAGCCGACACACAGCAGCCACAACAGTCCGATCATTAGTCGTTTCATCTCTTACCCTCCCAATACGGCCGCCATTCTGGGCCGCTCAGCCGATACTTGCAAAACCCGGGAACCACCGGATCATAGCCTCGGCAATATAACGCACGCTGCCCGTGGCGATCAGAACCGCAAAGATGATGAGCATGACGCCCATCCCCTTTTCCACCCAGGCAAAGGCAGACCGGTGGCGGGCCACAAACCTAAGAAAAGGCCCGGCAAACAGCGCCGCTACCACAAAGGGCGCGGTCATCGCCGCGCCGTAGACCAGCAACAGCAGCCCGCCGCGCCAGATATCGCCAAGGCCAGAGGCAATCATCAGGATCGAGGCCAGGGCCGGCCCCACGCAGGGTGTCCAGCCAAAGCCAAAGGCCAATCCCATCAAATAGGCGCCAGCCAAGGTCGCGGGCGGCGCGGTGCTTTCGATCCGGGCCTCGCGATAAAGCAGTGGAATCCACAGGACCCCCAGAAAATGCAGCCCAAAGACCAGCAGCAATACCGCAGCGCCATAGGCCAGCACATCCAGATATTGGCCAAACACCTGCCCCAGTGCGGTGGCTCCCATTCCCATCAGCACGAAGACAGTGGTCACCCCTACGGAAAAGCAGATCGACGCCAGCACAAGGCGCCGCCGCGCGCCCAAAGCGATCTCGCCGTCGCTGCGCAGCTCCGCGATGGAAAGCCCCCCCATATAGGAGAGGTAAAACGGTACCATGGGCAGCACGCAGGGCGTGAAGAATGACAATAGCCCCGCAACAAGCGCTCCGAACAAAGAGATTTCCAGCATGTATCAAGGCCCCTTGCCATCTTCTGCGTTCGAACCAGACAAGACCACAGTTGCCGATCCACATCGCGCCGAGAAGTATCTTCTGTCGGCTGCTGGCGGTCGATCTCCGTGTGCAAGCCGCGATTGCCCAAATCAGGCACAGCTCCAACAAGATGCGCGGGCCGCCGGTCACCCCGGTAGAAACTTGTACTATTCACATATTCAAATTACGTAGTACATATAGACACCCTTCATGCCGACCCGTCAATCACCGGCCGTGGCTCAGACATCGTACTTCACGGCCCCCACACAGATCATCGAGACAAATCGCATCATGGCCTTTTCTTCGCTGACCTCCCTGCCCTATCGCAGCTGCCGCGCCGCTGCCTCGGCGCTGGCAAAGGTCGCTGTCATGGCGGCATTGCCGCTGATCGCATCGGCCAGCGATGCCGCAGAGCTGGTGATGGTCGAGCAGCCGGGCTGCGCCTGGTGCGAACGCTGGGACGCGGAGATTGCGCCGATCTATCCAAAGACCGCCGAAGGCACCTTTGCCCCGCTGCGCCGGGCAGATTTGCGCGACATGCCGAAAGATCTGACGCTGTCACGGCGGGTCACATTCACGCCAACCTTCTTGATCGTTGAGGGCGGCCATGAGATGGCGAGACTGGAAGGCTATCCGGGAGAGGATTTCTTCTGGCCGCTGATTTCCGGTCTGCTGCAGGCGCACGCAGGCTTTGTCCCGCCCGCTGCCGAGCAACCAGACGCGGGACACGCCCCCGACCAGCAGCCCGCCCCGATGGCCACCAATGGTTGAACCAGGAGAGAACACCGATATGGCCCTGCCACAGTTTTCCGCCGATATGGCCCCCGAAGATCTCGATACGATGGTGGACAATGCCACCCGCGCCTCGAATTTTCTGAAGGCGATCAGCCACGAGGGACGCCTGATGATCCTGTGCCATCTGGTGTCGGGTGAAAAATCGGTGACCGAGCTGGAAGAGCTGCTCTCCGCACGTCAGGCGGCGGTTTCCCAACAGCTGTCGCGCCTGCGTCTGGAAGGTCTGGTCATTCCACGCCGTGAGGGCAAGGCGATCTATTACCGGCTGGCAGATGATCGTCCGCGCCGGATCC
Organism: Phaeobacter sp. JH20_34; assembly: GCF_048056095.1. Lineage (NCBI taxonomy): Bacteria > Pseudomonadati > Pseudomonadota > Alphaproteobacteria > Rhodobacterales > Roseobacteraceae > Phaeobacter > Phaeobacter sp. JH20_34. The sequence goes on from NZ_JAYMWT010000004.1 coordinate 1,191,441, forward strand.
TGGAAGTGGTCTACGAGCTGTTCTGCAAGGAGGACTGACCGACGACCGGTCGGCCCGGCCACACTGGCAGCGGAACCTTCAGCCGCCAGCCCCGCAGCTCTTTCACCGGCGGAACCCGCACAAGATGCCCACCCCCCTGTCCGACCTCCTGAGCGATACGCAACTGACCGCCCTGCTGGGGGTGTTTGGCGGCGTCCTGCTGGGATTGGCGGCGCGGCTGGGGCGGTTCTGCACGCTGGGCGCCATCGAGGATCTGCTCTATGGCGGCTCGTCCCTGCGTCTGCGGATGTGGGGCATGGCAATCGGCATGGCAATCCTGGGAAGTTTTGGCCTCATGGCTCTAGGCTGGCTGGACCCGGCGCAGTCGCAATATCTTGCCATTCGCTGGATGCCGCTGGCCTCTATCGGCGGCGGCCTGTTATTTGGCTATGGCATGGCCCTGAGCGGGATGTGCGGCTATGGCGCCATAGCCCGGCTCGGCGGCGGCGATCTGCGCAGCTTTGTCATCGTGCTGGTGATGGGCGTATCGACCTTTGTCGTGCTGACAGGCCCTCTCGCCCCGCTGCGCAACCTGTTTTTCCGGCAACAGAGCATCACCGATGATCTGCCCGCCGGCATCGCCCATCATCTGGCCAACTATCTTGGAGCGTCGGTCAGCGCTATCGGCCTTGCCATCGGCGGTGCGATCCTGCTGATATCCATCCTCGGGCGCGAGGTGCGCGAGTCTCCGGCCGCTATTGGCTGGGCTGCGCTGGTGGCGTTTGCCATCATCAGCGGCTGGGCAGGCAGCAGCCATATCGCGCGGACGGGGTTTGACGCGATACCTCTGGTCTCGCATTCCTTCTCCGCGCCGCTTGGCGAAACCATCATGTGGACAATGACCGGCAGCCTGCGGCCGATCAGCTTTGCCGTCGGCTCGGTCAGCGGCGTCTGGCTCGGTGCCTTTATCGGTTCGCTGATCAAGGGGCATTTCCGCTGGGAGGCCTGCGACGACCCGCGCGAGTTGCGCCGCCAGATCATCGGGGCCGCGATCATGGGGGGCGGCGCGGTCCTTGCAATGGGCTGCACGGTCGGCCAGGGGCTGAGCGCCTTTTCGCTGTTGTCGATTTCTGCCCCGGTGACCTTTCTGTCGATCTTTGCCGGGGCCGCTGTTGGGCTGCGCCAGCTGATCACCGGTTTTCGCCGCGCCGCCTGACTGCACCACCTGACTGCCCGCCTGACTGCCCTGCCGCGCGGCTCGCACCGGCTGCACGACAATGTGACTGCGATGCAGCCGCCGAGGCATTAACTTCGTAAGCAACGACAGGAGATCACCGCCATGTTTCAAAACGTGATGGGTTCGATGGCCCTCCGCCGCAGCCATCTGTTCGCTGCGGCACTGGCCTTCGTGCTGCTTGCCGCAACAGGGTCACATACGATGGTTGCGACCGCCGCACCGCTGGCCGAGCGCCAGGGCTGGGCCGTTCACCAGACCCGCAAGCCCTACCCGCAGCTGGTCGAAGATGTGATTGCGGCGACGAAGGCGCAGGGTCTTGTCGTGGTGACGCAGGCCGGGCCGACCAAGGCCGCTGCGGCCCGTGGCATTACCATACCCGGCAACCGGGTGATCGGTGTTTTCAACAATGACTATGCGGTGCGGGTCCTCAGCCATTCCACCGCCGCAATGATTGAAGCCCCGATCCGCCTTTATGTGACCGAAGGCGAAGATGGCTTGGCGACGCTTTCTTATAAAACCGCAACCCATGTCTTTGCCCCCTATCTCGATGAAGGCGGGGCTGATCTCGCCGATATCGCGGCAGAGCTGGACCAACATCTTGATGCCATTGCGCAAAATGCGGCGCGCTCGGCGCCTTGACGCTCACACCCGCGTGAGGAGGCTTGCAACCTTGCCCGGTTCCGGCAATTTGGCGGCACTTGTTCACGAAGGGTGGATTTCATGACACAGACCGACACCGCGGCTGCGACGGCCACAGAACCATTGCGCGCGGCGGATGTGCTGGCCCGGCGACTATATGCCGCCGGATGCCGCCATGCCTTCGGCATGCCCGGTGGCGAAGTGCTGACGCTTGTCGATGCGCTGACCAAGGCGGGCATCCGCTTTCACCTTGCCAAACACGAGAACAGCGCCGGTTTCATGGGCGAAGGCGTGCACCACAGCGATGGCGCACCGGTTATCCTGGTGGCCACGCTGGGCCCGGGGGCGCTCAATGGGGTGAACGTTGTCGCCAATGCGCATCAGGACCGGGTGCCGATGCTGGTGCTGACAGGATGTGTGGATGCGGCGGAAGCGGCCACCTATACCCATCAGGTACTGGACCACCAGGCGGTTTTTGCCCCGATCACCAAGGCCAGCTATCGCCTCGACGCCGAGGCTGCCGGTGTGATCACCGACAAGGCGGTGCGGATCGCAACAGCGCCGCGCAATGGGCCGGTGCATATCGATGTGCCGATCTCCGTCGCCGATTCCCCTGCCGGCCCCCACCGTCCTTGCCTCGCGCCTGCCAGAGCAACGCAACCGCAGCCCGCTGACCTGGCGCAGGCGCGCGCGTGGCTTACCGAGGCCGAGCGCCCGCTGGCGGTGATCGGTCTTGACGCTGTTGCCGAGGCCGCATCCGCGCCGCTTCTGGCCTTTCTCGAACACTACCAGATCCCTTTTGTAACCAGCTACAAGGCCAAGGGCATCCTGCCTGAGAAGCACCCGCTTTGCCTTGGCGGCGCCGGGCTGTCGCCGCTCGCCGATCGTCACCTGCTGCCGCTGGTGCGCGAGGCCGATCTGGTTCTTGCGCTGGGGTACGATCCAATCGAGATGCGCCCGGGCTGGCGCAACGCCTGGGATTGTTCCCGCCAGCGGGTGATTGATATCTGCGCCGAGGACAACACCCACTACATGCACGCGGCCACTCTGACGCTGGTTGCCGGTCTTGCGCCCAGTCTGCGCGCGCTGACGGTTGGGGCGCAGCTCGCCGATGACACGCAGCCGTCCCCGCAGCGCTGGCCCGAAGGTCAGCCTGAGGTGGCCCGGGCAGCCCTTCGCTCCGCCTTCACCCCGCAGGCGGACTGGGGACCCGCTGCGATCGTTGCCGAATGTCAGGCCACCCTGCCCGGCGATACGCTGGCGACGGCAGACAGCGGCGCCCATCGGATCTTGCTCTCGCAGATGTGGAGCTGCCATGAGCCTCGCGCCCTGATCCAATCCTCGGGCCTCTGCACCATGGGCTGCGCGGTGCCGATGGCCATTGGCCGCAAACTGGCAGAGCCGCAGCGCACGGTTGTCAGCTTCTCCGGTGATGCGGGTTTCCTGATGGTGGCGGGCGAGTTGTCCACCGCCGCCGAGCTTGGCGTTGCGCCGATCTTTGTCGTCTTCGTCGATGCCAGCCTCGCATTGATCGATCTGAAGCAGCGACAGCGACGGCTGGATAACGCTGGCGTCGACTTCGGCCAGCACGACTTTGCCGCGATGGGCCGGGCCTTTGGCGGCCATGGCGTCAGGGTCCGCGACCGCGCAGGCCTGCGCGCTGCCTTGCAAGAGGCACAGCAGGCCGAGCGTTTCACCGTCATTGCCGCAGAATTCGAGCGGGAGGCCTATGATGGGCTCATCTGACCGGACATCCGAAGCCAAGCTGTCCCATGGCCCGCTGACTGGCGTCAAGGTGCTGGACCTGTCCCGCATTCTGGCAGGGCCGACCTGCACCCAGATGCTGGGAGATCTGGGGGCCAGTGTGCTCAAGGTCGAAAACCCGCGAACCGGGGGCGATGACACCCGGCAGTGGGGGCCGCCCTATGTGGTGGATGAAGACGGTCACCAGTCGGATCTGTCGGCCTATTTCATGGCCGCAAACCGCAATAAGCGCTCGGTTGAGGTGGACATCGCCACGACCGAGGGCCAGCAGATCATACGTCGTCTCGCCGCTGAAGCCGATATTCTGCTGGAAAACTTCAAACCCGGCGGGCTTGCCAAATACGGCCTCGACTACGAGAGCCTGCACACAGAGTTCCCGCATCTGGTCTATGGTTCGATCTCCGGCTACGGCCAGACTGGACCCAATGCCCATAAACCCGGCTATGACCTGATGGCACAGGGCTATGGCGGGATCATGTCGCTCACCGGTGAGCCTGAGGGCCGACCGATGAAGGTTGGCGTCGGCATCGCCGACGTAATGTGCGGCATGTATGCCTGTGTCGGCATCCTCGCAGCGCTGCGCCACAAGGAACAGACCGGCGAAGGCCAGCAGGTCGATATCGCGCTGGTGGATGCGCAGATCGCATGGCTGATCAACGAAGGTGTGGCAACACTCAACACTGGCAGCGCCCCCAAACGGCGCGGTAATGAGCATCCCAGCATCGTGCCATATGGGTTATATGAGACCTCAGATGGCCATGTGATCCTCGCGGTCGGCAATGACGCGCAGTTTGGCCGCTTCCTATCTTTTCTCGGACTGGACGGGCTGGCGCGGGACCCGCGCTTTGCAACCAACCCGGCCCGCTTGCAGCACCGAGACGCGCTCGCCGATATCCTGGTACCGGCGCTGCGCCAATACCGCACCGATGAGGTGATCGCCGCGATGGAGGCCCGCAAGGTGCCAGCAGGACCGGTGCAGACGCTCGATCAGGTTTTTGCCTCTGATCAGGTGGCGGCGCGGGATATGACAATTGAAATGTCCTCGGCGGCGGGGCCGGTGCGGTTGCTTGGCAATCCGCTCAAATTCTCCCGGACGCCGGTGACCTACCGTCACGCGCCTCCAATCTGCGGTGCAGACAGCGACCTCCTTGCCAGGACCGCGGACCCGTTTTCGGAAGACGACAACTAAGACAGCGGCGCAGCGCCGACCGAGAACAGGCAGACGCCCCGTCACCCGGGGGCGGCTGCCTGCTCAATATCTCTGCTATCCCCTTAAGACACCGCAGAAAACGCCTGTTTCTCGGGCTTGCAACCGGCAGGATCTGGCCGAGTGTTACAGAAACTGGCGGTGTTCGGCCAAAGTCGCGCTGCACGGGCTTGCCAGATTACAAAAAATGCGGGAAATCGCTGTCAATCAATATGGTTGGCCCATTAATCCGGCGAGATTGCACACGCCGCTTCACCAAACCGCGAGCGGGCATCGCGAGACGCGCGGCCGTGCTTTAGGCTCGACGACAAAGCACCTCTGCTTTCGTTTTTGACACGGATCGGACAAACGATGATGCAAGATATTTTTGGCCAGGACACCAGCCTGACAAACGCCGCGGCGCTCGAGAACTGGAACTGCGTTCAGATGGGGGTGTTGTCTCACGGCGCTGCCGCGCCGCAACATCTGGGCGCCCTGCTGGAGGCTGCACCGGAGTTTGCCATGGCCCAGGCGGCCAAGGGCATGTTTGTGCTGCTGTTGGGCCGGGCAGAACTGATGCAGGCCGCACGCGACGCCTATGCTGCGGCCAAGGCCGCCGAGGATGGTGCATTGCCACGCGAACGCCACTATATCGCTGCGCTCGGTGCTTGGCTGGACGGCCGTCCATCGCTGGCGATTGCAGAGATGGAGACCGTGCTGCGCAGCCACCCCGAGGACGCGCTGGCGATGAAGCTGAGCCACGCGATCCGCTTCATCCTGGGCGACAGCGCCGGTATGCGCCGGTCGATCGAGCGGGTCCTGCCCGCCTATGCGCCGGATCACGCCGGACGCGGTTACCTGCTTGGATGCCACGCCTTTTCGCTTGAGGAAACCGGCGCTTATGACCTGGCCGAAGCAACCGGGCGTCAGGCGCTCTGGATGGCACCGGATGATGCCTGGGGCCTGCATGCGGTGGCCCATGTCCATGATATGACGGGCAACTCCCGTGCCGGGCTTGACTGGCTGACCGGTCGCGAAGAGGCCTGGGCACATTGCAACAACTTTCGCTACCACGTCTGGTGGCACAAGGCGCTGATGCATCTGGATCAGGGGCAGACCGAACAGGTGCTGGCGCTATACGATCACGAGATCCGCAAAGACAAAACCGATGATTACCGTGACATTTCCAACGCCACCTCACTGCTGATGCGGCTGGAGCTGGAGGGCGTTGCAATCGGTGACCGCTGGGAAGAACTCGCAGAACTCTGTGCCAACCGGACCGAAGACGGCTGCCTGATCTTTGCTGATCTTCACTATCTTCTTGCCCTGGTGGGCGATGATCGCAAGGTTGAGGCTGGCCAGCTGGTGCAGCGGATCCACGCTGATGCGCGTCGCGGCGCCAGCGAGAGCGATGGCCGCATGGCAACGCCAGGCTGCGGCCTTGCGCTGGGGCTCGAGGCCTTTGGCGAAGGTAACTACAGCGAAGCCTTCGGCTATCTCGCCAGCGGACGCAGCTCCCTGCAACTGGCAGGGGGCAGCCATGCCCAGCGGGACGTTTTCGAACGCGTGACCATTGATGCGGGCATCCGCGCGGGGCGTCTGGACGCGGTGGAGGCCATCCTCAACGAACGGCGCGCCCAGCGGGGCGGCGCCGAGGACAGCTATGCACAGGCACGCCGTGCACTGATCGCTGCCGGACGTGGCGCGCCCTGCGCGCAAAGCGTCCCGGCAGAATAACAAAAGTAAGGACACAACAGCCTATGGCGACCATCTCGCCCTTTCCCGGTGCCAAGGGCACCGAGACCACTCCAGTGGCCAATCGCCCGGTTGCCCCGCAATCGGACGCGCAGACCCGCGCGCTTCGCGATCCCCGGCTGGATTTCTACCGCGGCATTGCGATGTTCATCATCCTGTGCGCTCATATTCCCGGGAACCGCTGGACCGGCTGGATTCCGGCCCGGTTTGGCTTCTCCGACGCGACGGAGATCTTTGTCTTCTGTTCGGGCATGGCCTCGGCCATCGCCTTTGGCGGCACCTTTGCCCGCCGCGGCTGGCTGATTGGCAGCGCGCGCGTGGTGTTTCGCTGCTGGCAAGTCTACTGGGCCCATATCGGCCTGTTTGTCTTTCTCGCCACCACCATGGCGGCGCTGGATCTCTACGGGGCTTTTGACAAGAGCTATATTGCCTCGCTGAACCTGTTGCCGTTCTTTGAAAACCCGGTGCCGCAGCTGGTTGGGCTGATGACGCTCAGCTACGTGCCAAACTACTTTGACATTCTGCCGATGTATCTCGTCGTGTTGGGGCTGATGCCGCTGATGATGGGGCTGGAACGCGTCGGCGTCTGGGCAGTGGCGGCCACCTCGATCGCGATCTGGCTGCTGGCCAACCCGTATATGATCGGCCTCGGGCCGAATGGGCTGTCGCTCTCCGCCGAACCCTGGTCGAGCCGCGAATGGTTTTTCAACCCCTTTGGCTGGCAGCTGCTGTTCTTCACCGGCTTTGCCTTCATGAAAGGCTGGCTGCCCGCCCCGCCGGTCTCACGCGGACTGATGATCATAGCCACCGCCTATCTGCTCCTGCTAGCGCCCTTCGGCTCCTGGAAAGTCTTCCTCTGGGTTGAAGCCTGGAACACCGGTCTGGCGGAGCTGATCCGACCGACCTGGCAGCTGACAGCCGAATGGCGGGAAAAAACCGACTTTGGCCTTTTGCGCTATGGCCATTTCCTGTCGCTGGCCTACCTCGGCTGGGTGGTTGCGGGCGAAGGCGGTCGCCGTCTGATCGCCTCCGGGCAATCCACACCCGCCCGGATCTGGGCCGTGCTGCTGTCGCTGATCACCAAAGTCGGTCAGCAATCGCTTGCGGTCTTTGTGTTTTCCATGGCGCTGGCTCGGTTGCTGGGCTTTGCCATGGATCTCACTGACAGGTCGATCATGACCACTGCATTTTTTAACCTCACCGGGTTTGGCCTGATCATCGGCTGCGCCTATATCGCTGCCTGGTTCAAATCACATCCATGGAAAACCAAGAGATGAAAGAATTCTCGCGACGCACCTTTCTGGCAACCGCCCTGGCCAGCACGGCCCCGCTTGCGCTTGCCGCGCTGACCTCGCCTGCGCGTGCGACCGGAGGCCCTGCATTCTCGCGCGAAACGGTTGTGGCGCTGGCGCGCGAGTTGGCGGCCGCCCCTTATGCGCCCCGGCCCAGCGTGCCGCAGGACTGGCAGGAGCAGACCTATGAGGAATACCAGACCCGCTGGTTCCGCAGCCGCGATGCGCTCTGGTCGAAGACCCCGCGCAGCTACAATGTCGATTTCTTTCTGCCCGGCCTTTATTTCCCGCGCCCGGTCGAGATCTACACCGTGGAAAACGGCCTCGCCCAGCCGGTGGCCTTTGACCTGTCGCTGTTTGACAAAACCGACAAAGCCCCCGACCTGAGCGTCGACGACAGCCTCGGCTACTCCGGTTTCCGGCTGCGGACCGATCTAAAGGAACCCGGCAAGAAAACGGAATTCTGCGTATTCCAGGGCGCGAGTTATTTCCGGGCCATCGGGGCTGCACATACCTATGGGTTGTCGGCGCGCGGCCTGGCGGTGAATACCGCTACCTCCAAGGGCGAAGAATTCCCTGAATTCATTGCCTTCTGGCTCGAAGCTCCAGTTCCCGGCCAAAAGAACATGATCGTCCATGCGCTGATGGATTCGCCGTCTGTCACCGGGGCCTACCGGTTTGACATACTGCCGGGGCAAGACACGGTGATGGATGTCGAGGCGCGCCTGTTTGCACGTGCGGAACTGGACAATATCGGGCTTGGACCACTCACCTCGATGTTCCTGTTTGATCAGACCAATCGCAACCGGTTTGACGATTTCCGCCCTGCGGTTCACGACAGCGACGGTCTGCTGGTGGTCAATGGCAACGGCGAGACCCTGTGGCGCCCACTGGCCAACCCCAAGACGCTGCAGCTGTCGTCCTTTGTCGATGAAAACCCGCGTGGCTTTGGCCTGATGCAGCGCCCGCGGCTGCTGTCTGATTATGAGGATCTGGAAGCGCATTATCACCAGCGCCCGGCGCTCTGGGTTGAGCCGAAGGGTGATTGGGGCAAAGGCGCCGTCACGCTGGTTGAAATCCCGGCGGACAAGGAAATCTACGACAATATCGTGGCCTATTGGCGCCCACGCGACAGCTACGCCCCAGGCTCAGAGATTGCCATTGACTATCGGCTGACCTGGGGCAACGGCCCGGATCTGCCGGTGCCACAGGTGATCAACACCGCCGCGGGCGCGCGCATCTTTGGTGATCCGGGTCGGATCATCACCATCGATTTCGCAGCCCATCCGCTGTTTGCCGGTGGCGTTGACGATCTAAAGGCGCATATCACGTCACCTCATGTAACCCCAACCGAAGGCGTCTTGCAGCAAAACCCGGAAACTGGCGGGGTGCGGTTGGCCTTTGCCTTTGACCCTGGCGAACGCGACCACGTCGAATTGCGCGCTGAACTGCGCAAGGATGATCAGCCCGCCTCCGAAGTCTGGCTTTACCGGTGGACCAAATGACCAATTTCTCCCTGACCCCACCGGAACAACCGCTGGCTATGCCAGAGCAGAATTTCGGTGCCCATTTTCAGGATCACGCCTGCCCCTTACCCGGTGACAGCGCGGCAACCGGCGGACAGCCCAGCGAGTCAAGCCAGCGTCAGGTGGCGCTATGGCGTGTTCTGGCCTTCTCTCCGGCGATGGCCGCTACGGGGCTGTTGACCTGGGGTATGAAGGACTGGTTCGCGGCAGACGGGTTTTCCATGCTGGAGGTCGCACTTCTGGTGTTGATCGCGTTCAATTTCTTCTGGATCTGCTTTTCGGTCTCTACCGTCCTTCTGGGTCTCTGGGGCCTGTCCCAGCGCCCCCGCGCGCTGGGACGAGGCCGCCCGCAGCGGATGAAGGTCGCGCTCCTGATGCCGATCTACAACGAGGTCCCCTGGTATGTACTTGGCAATGCCCAATCCATGCTGGAAGAGCTGCACGCCCGTGGCGGTGTCCATGACTATGCAATGTTCATCCTGTCCGACACCCGCGACGATGCCATCGCCGCAGAGGAACGTGCCAGTGTCGAGGCCCTGCGCAGTATGCTCCCCGCAGGGGCCCAGCTCTATTATCGGCGCCGCGATGACAATGCAGGACGCAAGGTCGGCAATATCGCCGACTGGGTGCGCCGGTGGGGCGCCGGCTGGGACGCCATGCTGGTGCTCGATGCCGACAGCCTGATGACCGGGCGCGCCATTGCCCATCTGGCCGACGCGCTGGCCCGTGATCCCGGCGCAGGTCTGATCCAGAGCTATCCGCAGCTGATAGGTGCGCATTCCGTCTTTGGCCGGATGCAGCAGTTTGCCAATGGCGTCTACGGCCTGGCTCTGGCCGAAGGTCTGGCCCGCTGGGCAGGGCATGAAGGCAATTACTGGGGGCATAATGCGATCATCCGCACCCGTGCCTTTGCCGCCTGTGCGGGGCTGCCGCCGCTGCGCTCTGTCTTTGGTGGTGAAAAGCTGATCATGAGTCATGATTTCGTGGAGGCCGGGCTGCTGCGTCGCGCCGGTTGGAGCGTGCAGTTCCTGCCCCGCATTCGTGGGTCTTACGAAGAAACTCCGCAGACGCTGATTGACCATGTGCTGCGGGATCGGCGCTGGTGTCAGGGCAATCTACAGCACCTGAACCTGCTCAACGCCAAGGGGTTTCGCGCCTTGTCACGCTTTCATCTGCTGCATGGGGCCATCGGCTACCTGATGGCGCCAGTCTGGTTCGCCCTGCTGGTGATCTGGGCGCTGATCGGACGTGGCGAGGAAGCTTCGGTCCTGACCTATTTCAGTGAAACCAATCCGCTGATGCCCTCCTGGCCGGACATGTCAGAGCCGCGCCATGTGCTGGTGATCCTGCTCATCTATGCCATGCTGCTCGCCCCAAAGCTTCTGGCCGTGGCGGCGCTGCCGATGACCGGGAGCCGCTTCTCCGACTATGGCGGCGCGGGCGCCTTTGCCCTGTCACTGTTGACGGAAATCCTGCTCGCGATCCTTTATGCGCCGATCCTGATGGTTCAGCAGATGATCGCGGTGCTGCGCACCGCCTTTGGCCTCCAAAAGGGATGGGCGCCGCAGGCACGCGACGGTGGCAGCTACTCCTGGCGCACGCTGTTCACCTGCCACGCGCTGGAAACCGTCAGCGGCATCGCGCTGTGGACGGGGATTCTCGCCGGCGTGGTATCCGTCTGGCTATTGCCAATCGCCGTATCGCTGATCCTTGCGGTGCCCCTGTCGGCCCTGTCGGGCGTACCGTTGCAGCGCTTTACCAAAGCCCTTCTGGCCACCCGTGAGGTCCATAACGAGCCCCGCATCACCCGCATCGCCCGTGCCAGACGGGACAGGTTGCGCCTGGCATTGGAGCGATCCCCCGCCCATCCCACAGCCGCTGAGTAAAAAAGACAGTTCAGGCGAAAATATCCACAATTTGCATCAAATTGAAAATTCCGGCAGGAACCATCAGGTTTCTCCGGAATTTTTTATTGAGAATTCACAGCCGCCTCATCGACGCCATATGTTGCACTACTGCGACAGCGGGCGATCCTCGAACCAATCGGCAAGCCATGCGGCCCAGCCCTCCGGCACCCGGTGCCCGCCGTCGAAAAGCACCACGTCGATATCCGCGCCTGTACCGCAGGCCCATCGGCGCCTCAGGGTGCCACCTTCAGATCCGCTGTGGCTTGGCGCGTGTGTCGTGCAGCCGTTGGTATCGCGCCACAGCTCAAGCCCGGCAAAGATATCTCCCTGCTGAAAACGACGATTGCCAAGGTATCGGCCTTCCAGCGGCACCACCTCATCGCGCCAACCATGAGTGTGCATCAAACGCACCGGACCGGTGCAGCTCTCAGGCTGCGGCCGCCAGAAACTGCCCGCAATCGTTGCGTAAGCGGCAAATTGATCGGGGGTTGCACAGGCCAGATAGCTGACCATGAAGGCACCTGCGGAAAATCCTGATAAAACAACGGATTTCCGGTCGATATTAAACCTATGTTCAGCATCTGCCAGCACCGCCTCAAAAAACGCGGATTCGTCGCGACCACCGAAATCCGGCAAGAACGCCCAAGAGCGAGGGGCACCGGGATTGCGCGGCAGCGCCGTGGGGGCGATCACCGCGTAGCCCCGATCGTTCAACCCATCGACCATCGCGCGATTGCGCAGTGCAGCCTCACCCGACCCGCCGTAGCCGTGCAGGAACATCACCGCCGGCAGCGCTTTTTCATCGCCGGTATCCGGCAACACGATGTGATAGTCACCCCCGTCAATCTGGCAGGCATCGGCGAGGGGCCCGCATCCAGCCTGTAGCGCCGAGCCGAAAAGCAGGCCCGACAGAGCAACGCTTACGCCCGGCCAGAGGCGCCCCATACCTGCTATCACCCGTTTCATCAGCCCTGCCCCGTCCAGCGCGCGACCGGCAGATTGCTGCGCAGCCATCCCGGCCCGGCGGCGGAGCCGAGCATCCCCTCCGGCACGTCGATCACATTTGTATAACCGGCCGCGTCCAGCGCCAGCGTCACCCGGGCGGAGCGCACACCGCGCGCGCAGATCAGGGCCAGCGGCGCGCTGCGATCACCACCGGTGACGTGATCAAGCGCGGCCAGAAAATCCTCACGCCGCATGTCGATCTGATGGCTGCCCACTGGCACACCGCTGGCCCGCCACTCACGCGGTGTGCGGATATCTACCAGGATCAGCTCCCCCGCCTTGGCCCTGGCAAATGCGTCCTCAACCGACAGGCGGGGACGGTCATGGGCCGGGGGTTGCCTGCGCCACCATGTATATCCACCGCCCCCCGCAATGGCGATCCCGGCGAAGGCCACACCGGCCTGCAGCAATCGACGCCGCGAGAGCAACGGATCACCCGCCTCCGCCTCAGCTGCCGGGTCACTGTCCGCGCCATCAGTCTGAGGGCCGGAGTTATCTGACCGTTTTGATTGAGAATGCGACATCTGGCCTCTCCCCGCGCTGCCGGCGCCGTCCTACATGACCCAAGACCTAGCAGGTTCCTGCAAAGTGTTCAGCCTGAGACATCCCGCATGGTGATCAAGTTGTTGTCAACCTGACACCGGGCCGCGCCAAATTGCTGCGGCGGGCAAAAAACTCACCGGATCGCTGCCTTTGCAGGGTTTGCAGGCGCGGTCGGGGCTGGCACAGTTGCGAAAAATTGCTTAGGCACCAAACGATCTGGCCTTGTGCATGGAGGAGAACCGCACGTGTCCCTGTTCCTGATTGCAGCCCTGCCCTTTCTCGGCGCGGTATTCCCCGCGCTATTGATCCGTGCCGGGCGCAATGCCTCGGCATCGGCGGCAGGCCTGACAACATTGCTCGCGTTTGTCGGACTGATGCTGCACGCCCCGGCGGTGATGCGCGGCGAAGTTATTCAGGCGCAATTCGACTGGCTGCCGGCGCTTGGGCTGAATGCCAATTTCTTCCTCGACGGCCTGGGCTTTCTCTTTGCCGGGCTGATCCTTGGAATTGGCCTGCTGATCATCCTCTATGCCCGGTTCTACCTGTCGCGCGAGGATCCGATGGGTAATTTCTACACCTATCTGCTGCTGTTTCAGGGCGCGATGGTGGGGATTGTCACCTCGGACAACATTCTGCTGCTGCTGATCTTCTGGGAGCTGACGTCGCTCAGTTCCTTCCTGCTGATCGGCTACTGGAAGCATCTGCCCGAAGGACGTCAGGGCGCGCGAATGGCGCTGACTGTTACCGGCGCCGGTGGCCTTGCCATGATCGGTGGCATGCTGATCCTCGGCAATATCGTCGGGTCTTATGATCTGACCGTGATCCTGGGCGCAAAGGAGGTCATTCAGGCCTCGCCGCTCTATCTGCCGGCCCTGATCCTGATCCTGATTGGCGCCTTCACCAAATCGGCGCAGTTCCCGTTTCATTTCTGGCTGCCGCACGCCATGGCCGCACCGACGCCGGTGTCGGCCTATCTCCACTCCGCAACCATGGTGAAGGCAGGCCTGTTCCTGATGGCGCGGATGTGGCCTGTGTTGGCCGGTACGCCGGAATGGTTCTACATCGTCGCAACGACGGGTCTGATCACGATGGTGCTGGGGGCGATCATTGCCCTGTTCAAGGATGATCTGAAGGCGCTTCTGGCGTTTTCCACCGTCAGCCACCTGGGCCTGATCACCATGCTGCTGGGGTTCGGCACCAAATTTGCTGCCGTCGCCGCCGTTTTCCACATCATCAACCATGCCACCTTCAAGGCGGCTCTGTTTATGAGCGCGGGCATTGTCGACCACGAGGCCCACACCCGCGACATCAAACGGCTGGGCGGCCTGCGGCACCTGATGCCGATCACCTTTGCCATCGCCACAGTCGCGGCCCTGTCGATGGCTGGCATTCCGCCCTTCAACGGTTTCCTGTCGAAGGAGATGATGCTGGAGGAAACCGTTCACACGGTCTGGGCGGGTTCACATTATCTGGTGCCGGGTCTAGCGCTATTGGGGGCCTTGTTCTCCGCCGCCTATTCGTTCCGCTTCATCGCCCATGTCTTCCTCGGGCCAAGGCGTGACGACTACCCTGCAACCCCGCATGATCCCGGCACCGGCATGTGGCTGGCCCCTGCGTTTCTGGTTGGTCTTGTCGTGCTGATCGGCCTGTTCTCGGCCAAGATCGTCGGGCCGTTGGTGGCCACTGCGGCCTCTGCCGTGATTGGTGGCGAGAAACTGCCCTATTATTCGCTGAAACTCTGGCACGGATTTACTCCGGCGCTTTATATGTCGATGGCGGCGGTTGCCGGGGGTGTCTTCCTGCTGATGCTGCACAAACCGCTGATGCGTATGTGGGATGCCGCACCGCGCCCGGAGGCGAAGGTGATTTTCGAGGCGCTGATCGGCGCGCTCACACGGCTTTCGCGTGCCATTACCGACGGTATGCACAACGGCTCGATGCCACGCTATGCCGGGATCATGATCACCTTTACCGCGGTACTGTCCTTCTATGCCTATCAATCCGGCACATTGGCGGCGCCGACCCGCAGCCTTCAGGATGTCGGGCTGATCCCGATCCTTGGCTGGGCCAGCCTGCTGATCGCAACCGGTTTTCTGGTTGCCATGCACCGCAACCGACTGCTGGCGCTGGTGCTGATCGGCGTTGTTGGGCTGGTGGTGTCGATGGGCTTTAACTACATGTCAGCGCCGGATCTCGCTCTGACGCAGATTTCGGTCGAAGTGGTCACCATCATTCTGATGCTGCTGGCGCTGAACTTCATGCCCAAGGAAACCCCGGTCGAAAGCTCTGGCGGCGCCCGCCTGCGCGACATCTCCATTGCCGGCATCTCAGGCCTTGGGGTTGCGGGGCTGATCTATGCACTGATGACCCGTGATTTCATCGGCGAGACGATTTCCGGCTTCCACCTTGAAAACTCCTACAAGGGCGGCGGCGGCACCAATGTCGTCAATGTGATCCTGGTGGATTTCCGAGGCTTCGACACCTTTGGCGAGATCATCGTTCTTGGCATTGCCGCGCTGGTGATCTTTGCGCTGACCGAGGCGGTGCTGGGCACCCGAGTGCGGGCCTATCTGCTGAACCGCAAGCCCGATCTGCCGCAGGCCGGTGACTCGCATCCGATGATGATGGTGGTGGCGACCCGCGTGATGATGCCGCTGGCGCTGATGGTGGCGGCCTATATCTTCTTCCGGGGGCACAACCTGCCCGGTGGCGGCTTTATCGCCGGGCTGATCGCGGCGATTGCGGTCATCATGCAATATATGGCGTCGGGCTTTGCCTGGGCGACCGAGCGGCAGCGCTACCCCTATCATGGCATCATCGGATCCGGTGTGCTGATCGCCGCCGCAACCGGCATCGGATCATGGTTCAGCGGCAAGCCCTTCCTGACCAGCGCCTTTGGGTACATCCACTGGGAACCGCTGGAAGAATTTGAATGGGCAACTGCTGCGCTGTTCGACCTTGGCGTGTTTCTGGCAGTTGTTGGCGCTGTGCTGCTGGCGCTGGAGAGCCTGTCACGCTTTGCCTGGCAGCCTGGCACCGACAGCACCCACGCGATGGATATCAACCCGGCCCGCGATGACGTGGCCATGACCGAGAACGAGGGCTGACTATGGAAATTCTAGTCGCTTCGGCCGTGGGCGTCCTGACCGCGGCCGGCATCTACCTGATCCTGCGCCGACGCAGCTTTCCCGTCATCCTCGGGCTGTCGCTGATCTCCTATGCGGTGAACGTGTTCCTGTTTGCCACTGGCCGCTTGATGACCAACGCCCCTGCGATCCTCAATAAATACGAAGAGGTCCCCTATACCGACCCGCTGCCGCAGGCTCTGGTGCTGACCGCGATCGTGATCTCCTTTGGCATGACGGCCGTTGTGGTGATGATTGCGCTGGGGGCCTATCTGTCGTCGCAGGATGACCGGATCAATCTCAGCGATGATGATGCCAAAGTAGGAGATGACGCATGAACCACCTCGTGATTGCGCCGATTGTCCTGCCGGCAATCGTCGCGCCCTTTATTATCATGGTCCTGCGCTACCATCTGGACCTGCAACGGATCTTCTCGGTCGCCAGCAGCCTGCTGGTGCTCTGCCTGACCCTGGCGCTGGCAGCGCAGGCCGCCGACGGCACCGTGCAGGTCTATGAGCTGGGTGACTGGCCTGCGCCTTTTGGCATCGTGCTGGTGCTGGATCGCCTGTCGGCAATGATGATCGTCCTGACATCGGTTCTGGCGCTGGCTGTCGTGCTCTACGCGATTGGCACCGGCTGGGATTCTCGCGGCGCCAATTTCCACGCGCTGTTCCAGTTCCAGATCATGGGCATTCTCGGCGCCTTCATGACGGGCGATGCCTTCAACCTGTTCGTGTTCTTCGAAGTGCTGCTGATTGCCTCCTACGGGTTGATGATCCACGCAGGCGGCGCCAAGCGGTTTCAGGCCGGCGTGCAATATGTGGTCTATAACCTCTTGGGCTCGACCCTGTTCCTGTTTGCGCTCGGCACGATCTACGCCGTCACCGGCACGCTGAACATGGCCGATCTGGCGGTGCGCGTGGCCGAGATGTCGGGCGAGGAAACCGCCCTGCTGCGCGTTGGTGCGGTCATGCTGCTGCTGGTCTTCGCGATCAAGGCTGCGGTGCTGCCGCTGCATTTCTGGCTGCCCGCCTCCTACAGCCATGCCCCGCTGCCGGTGGCCGCGCTGTTTGCGATCATGACAAAGGTCGGCGCCTATGCAATCCTGCGAGTCTACACGCTGATCTTTGGCCCGGATGTTGCGATCACCGAAGGGCTGGTCGGCGATTGGCTGCTGCCTGCCGCCATGGTCACGCTGGTCGTCGGCGCCATCGGTGTCCTCGGCTCGCGCGAGATCGGGCGACTGGTCGCCTTTGGGGCGATCACCTCGATGGGAACACTGCTGATTTCCATTGCCCTGTTCACCCCTGCCGCAACCGGAGCCGCACTCTACTACATCGTCCATTCGACGCTGGCGACGGCGCTGATGTTCCTGATTGCCGATCAGGTCATGGAACGACAGGGCGGTGCTATTGCCGCCCTTCGTCTGATGCCGCAGAGCGGCTTGCTGTCGGTGATGTTCTTTATCGCCGCTATCGCGCTGGCCGGTATGCCACCAGTTTCCGGCTTCATCGGTAAGCTGCTGGTGATGGACGCCGCGCGCGATCATGACCTGGTCTGGTGGATCTGGGCGGTCATTCTGCTCGGCTCGCTTGTGACCATCGTTGGTCTGGCTCGTGCAGGCACGCTGATCTTCTGGAAAAGCCATGGCCTGCAGGCAACCGACGGCACGGTCGCATCCGATGCAGGTGACGAGGATCTTCTCGACGGCAACGCCACCCCAGCCCCAGCGGCGGCGCCGGTCCTGCCGCTTGTTGTCTGCTTTGGGCTGATGGGGGCGATTGTGCTGCTCACCGTCTTTGCCGGGCCGATGACCCGCTATGCCGACGCCACGGCGGCCCAGCTGTTCACCCCAACCGCCTACATCGAAACCGTCCTTGGGGGGGCTTTGAAATGAAGCTGATGCGCCGCGTACTGCCACACCCGATCCTGACACTGGTGCTGACCGCAACCTGGCTGTTGCTGGTGAATGGCTGGTCGCTCAACTCGCTGGTGTTCGGGTTCATGCTCGGGGTTTTGATCCCCTTCCTGACACAGCCCTACTGGCCCCAACAGCTGAAGATGAAAGGCCCGGTGAAGATCGTCGGCTACATCCTCATCGTACTCTATGATATCGTGGTGGCCAATCTGGTGGTGGCCAAGATCGTCCTGTTCAAATCCAATGCCAGCCGCCACCCCAATTGGGTGACGATCCCGCTGGACCTGCGCACACCCGAAGCGATCACGGTGCTGGCAGCGACCATCACCATGACACCGGGAACCGTCTCTGCCGATCTCTCAGCCGAAGGTCATGCGCTGCTGGTCCACTGCCTTGACGCGCCGGACCCCGAAGCGGTACGCGACGAGATCAAGGACCGCTACGAACGCCGCCTGAAGGAGATTTTCGAATGATCGAAACAGCTGCAATCTTTGCGTTTGTCTGCTTTGCGCTGTCGCTGCTGATGAACCTGTGGAAAGTTGTCTCCGCCGAGGATGTCGCCGACCGGATCCTGGCGCTGGATACGATGTTCATCAACGCAATCGCGCTGATGGTGCTCTATGGGCTGGCGCTGGGAACCGAGATCTTCTTTGAGGCGGCAATGATCATCGCCATGCTGGGCTTCGTGTCCACAGTGGCCTATGCGCGCTTCATCCTGCGCGGCAATATCATCGAGTGAGGAGATATCATGGACCTGTTCTTTGACATCGTGATCGCCGGATTTCTCGTGATCGGCGGCATCTTCGGTATCGTGGGATCATTTGGCCTGTTGAAGCTCAACGACCGCATGTCCCGGCTGCACGCGCCCACCAAGGCGACGACGCTGGGCGTTGGCGGTGTGCTGCTGGCCTCGATGACCCATGCCGCCGTCTACGAATACCACCTGTCGGTGCATGAGCTGATGATTACGCTATTTCTGTTCCTGACGGCGCCGATCACGGCAAATTTCATTGCCAAGGTTCACATCCACCGACACGACACGCCAGACAGCCTGCCAGACGCGGGTAAAGACAAGATATGGGCGACGCATAAACTGCCCGAAAACGAGGTGATCGGCCCAGAGGTCTGATCTCCCAGCGCCCCCGCCCGTCCGGCGGGGGTCTTTCATCCGGGGCGGAGCCTGTCCGGGTGAGCCAGCCCAGCCCGGTGACACATACATGATGCACGCAGCCCCCCTCCCCCTGACCAAAGACGTGGTATTGATCGGCGGCGGCCACACCCATGCGCTGGTGCTGCGCAAATGGGGAATGCGGCCCCTCGCCGGAGCGCGGCTGACCGTGATCAACCCCGGTCCGACCGCCCCCTACTCCGGCATGTTGCCGGGCTTTGTCGCCGGGCATTACGCGCGCGAGGCGTTGGATATTGATCTGGTGAAGCTGGCACGCTTTGCCGGGGCGCGATTGGTGCTCGGGGCGGCTGATCACATCGACACCGATAGACGCGAGGTCCATGCCTCGGGCCGCCCCCCAATTGCCTATGACATTGCCGCAATCAACCTGGGCATCACCTCTGCCATGCCCGATATGCCGGGATTTGATGACCATGCGATCCCGGCAAAACCACTCGGCCCTTTTGCGGAAAGCTGGGCCGCGTATCTGCACGGCGACAGCGCCGCCCATGTTGCGGTGATCGGTGGCGGTGTGGCCGGAGTGGAGCTGATCCTCGCCATGGCCCATGCGCTGCGGGCCCGGGGCCGGACGGTGCAAGCCACGTTGATTGATCGCAGCGAAATCCTGACTGACACCGGCACCAAGTCCAGCGCCCGGCTGCGCGCTGCGCTGCGCGGTCTTGACGTCACCGTGATAGAACACGCGAAGATTGCCCAGATCGAGGCCACTCATGTGTTGCTGGCGGACGGCCGCGCAATCCGGTCCGATTTCACAACCGGGGCTGCGGGTGCACGTCCCTACCCCTGGCTCAACGGAACCGGGCTGAACCTGCACGACGGGTTTCTCTCGGTTGATGCCTATTTGCAGACCAGTCGCAAAGGCGTCTTTGCTACCGGCGACTGTGCTCATTTCAGCCCCGACCCGCGTCCGAAGGCCGGGGTCTATGCGGTGCGTCAGGCGCCGATCCTCTATCATAATCTGCGCGCCAGCCTGACGCGGGATCCGCTGCGCCGCTACCGCCCGCAGAAAGACTATCTGAAACTGATCTCGATGGGCGGCAAAACCGCTGTTGGAGAACGCTTTGGACAGACCTTTTCGGGCGGTTGGATCTGGCGCTGGAAAGATCACATCGATCAGGGCTTCATGGCGCAGTTCCGTGATCTGCCGCAGATGGATCAGCCGGCGCTGCCCCCCGAACACACCCATGATCTGCCAGAGGCGCTTGGCCATAAACCGATGTGCGGAGGTTGCGGTGCCAAGGTTGGCGCGCGCACGCTCAAGGCGACGCTCCGATCGCAGCCGCATACTCAGCGCGCGGACATCACCCCGCTTCCCGGTGATGACGCCGCGCTGCTGATAACGGGCGGGCAAAGGCAGGTGATCAGTACAGATCACCTGCGGGCCTTTACCGCCGACCCCGTGGTGATGGCCCGTATCGCGGCGGTCCATGCGCTTGGCGATATCTGGGCGATGGGCGCCGAGCCGCAGGCCGCGACCGCCAACTTGATCCTGCCCCGACTGTCGGCGGAACTTCAGGCCCGGACCCTTGATGAAATCATGTCTGCCGCCGGTGACATCCTGAGGAAAGCCGGCGCCGAGATCGTTGGTGGCCACACCTCCGTGGGAGACGAGCTGACCATAGGGTTTACCGTGACCGGACTATGCGACGCGGCGCCCATCACCCTGGCCGGGGCACAGCCGGGTGACGCCCTGATCCTGACAAAACCGCTGGGCACCGGGGTGATCATGGCGGCGGAAATGGTGGGAAAGGCCGAGGGTGCCTGGGTCGCCGCGGCATTGACGTCGATGAGCCAGTCGCAGGACAAGACCGCCGAGCTGCTGCACGCCGCACATGCGATGACCGATGTGACCGGATTTGGCCTGCTGGGCCATCTGCTGGGGATTTGCGAAGCCTCCGCTGTTGGAGCTGAACTGGACCTCGGGGCAATTCCTGCGCTGCCCGGTGCCGCCGCACTGACAGCACGCGGGGTCAGGTCCTCGCTCTTTGAAGAGAATGCCGCGCTTTTGCCGCAGATAACCACCGGCGGGCCACAGGACCTGCTGTTCGATCCGCAGACTGCCGGTGGCCTGCTGGCCGCACTGCCGCGCGATCAGGCCGAGGCGCTCTTACCCGTACTCCGCAGATACGCAGCTGAGGCCGCGATCATCGGCCATATCACCGGCTCTGCGGGCGCGATCACGCTGATCTGAAGTTGCGGCTATAGCCGGTCCAGCTCAAGACGCAGATCCGCGGCCAGCCGGTCAAGATCGGGCTCCCGCAGGTCGGTTGCCCCCAGGGTGGTTATCACATCGGCACCGATGGCCCGGCGCGCAGTCTCATAGGCGGGGTCGTAATGCTGCGTGATGAGCGCCTCCGTCAGCGCCGGTTTGTCGCCTTCGGCAATCCTCTGCAACCAGCCATCGACCACCGCATTGGAGCGATGTGCCCGCAACCCATCGAGACGCACGCGCAGCATCTCAGTGTTTGACAGAATATCATCATAACCCGCCAGCAAGTATCGACAACGCGCCGCCACAGGTGCGTGGATTTCGATCCGCGGAGCCTGTTTCATGGCCGCCCAGAGCTGCGGTGGGATGATACGTGCGCCGATCTTGCTCGACTCCGCCTCCACCAGCACCGGGCGTTTCGGGTTCATCCGTGCCAGTTGACCGGCCAATGCGGATTCAAACGCCTTCTGGCTGGGCTGCGGGGTTGGGTGATCGCCAAGCAGCGAGCCACGATGATGTGCCAGCCCCTCGAGGTCCAGCACCTGTGCGCCAAGCAGTCCAACACGCTGGAGGATATCGGTTTTTGCAGTGCCCGTGTAGCCATCCAGCGCCACGAAACGATGCGGCAACGCGGCTTTATAGAGATAGTCATGGACCAGTCTGCGGTAACTTTGGTAGCCGCCCTCGACCACATCCGCCCGCCATCCAATCTGCTGCAACAGCCAGGTAAAACTGCCGGACCGTTGCCCGCCGCGCCAACAGTAGACCAGCGGGCGCCAGGATCCCGGATGATGGCTCAGCCGTTGCTCAATATGGTCGGCAGCGTTGCGAAACACCTTCGCCGCACCGACCTTGCGGGCCAGAAACGGACTTTGCTGGACATAGATCGTGCCGACTTCGGCGCGTTCTTCATTATCCAGAACCGGCAGGTTTATGGCCCCGGGCCAGTGATCCTCAGCAAATTCGGCGGGACTCCGCACGTCGATGACACAATCGTAGTCTTGATCGAGAATTTCGGATAGCGATGTAAAACGAAGGGCCATGTCTGATGATCTACCGCGCCGCGCGCGCAAGGAAAAGTCGCATTCCCTTTATACCTTAAACATTTTATTATGGATCAAAGATTCGTTTGAAATTCTATCTATAAACCGATCACAGCCGGTTCCCGGATGTGAACTGGATGCTTTTTCCAGCGGGAGGCAGGACATGGCAGAGCCACAGATAGATACCTTGCAGTTCCCCGGTCATCTGATCCGGCGGTTGCACCAGATCTCTGTTGCCCTGTTTGCGGATCATATGGCGCGCAATGACATCGACCTGACACCGGTACAGTTTGCCGCGATTGACGCCCTGGCCCACGAACCCGGTGTTGATCAGGCAACAATCGCGGCCCGCATTGCCTATGACCGCGCAACGCTTGGAAAAGTGATCGACCGGCTAGAGGCCAAGGGACTGATCCGGCGTGATATTTCTCCAGCTGATAGACGTGCGCGCGTTGTCACCCTGACCGAGGCTGGCCAGTCGCTCCTGAACAAAGCCATGCCGATTGTCGAGGCGCTACAGTCCGAAATCCTGACCGGCCTCAGCCCGGCGGAGCAGGTTCAGATCACCACATTGTTGACCAAGGCGACCCAGATCGGCGACCGGCTGCGCCGCGCTCCGCACCGCGCGCAAACAGGCTCGCAGAAGGAACTCTGACCCCGCTATCGCGCGG
Organism: Phaeobacter sp. JH20_34; assembly: GCF_048056095.1. NCBI lineage: Bacteria > Pseudomonadati > Pseudomonadota > Alphaproteobacteria > Rhodobacterales > Roseobacteraceae > Phaeobacter > Phaeobacter sp. JH20_34. Next base: position 1,214,429 of record NZ_JAYMWT010000004.1, read on the forward strand.
AGACGGCCCGGCAGCCATATGGTGAGTAGCGGATAACAAGCTGCCGACGCAGGACCCGAACAGCACCGTCAATGCCCTAGCCAGATAGCGTGCAACGCTGGTTATCGACCATAGGCCTCGCGCGCGAGGTCGATGCGGGCTTCCAGAATTGTCATTTCTTTCATGATATCACGGCGTTTTGAACGGTCGCCGGTATCGGCAAGCTGTTGGCGCAGAACCGCAAGCGTGCGCGACAGCGTGACGAACTCCGGCACACCGCCGCTCTCCTTGATCAATCGGTTGACCAGCGCATTCCCCGGGTCGTCAACCGGTGGCAACGGTTTGCCCGCTCCTGACAGGTTGTCAAAAGCGCCATCGGCCTCCGCCTTCTGGATACGCGCGTTGATAAGGTCAATCAGGGGGTGATCCATAACGGTGTTATGCCGCAGCTGACAGGAAAAACAAAGACCGCGCCGAAGATACGGCGCGGTCCAGTCTGGATTGTTGAGGCAGCGCAATAGCTGCGCCCGGTCACTTCTGGCTGATGCGGCCGTCGGTGTAGGGCTTATAGGGGGAGTTCTCGACCAGATACTCCGCCATGACATCGGCCAGATCCGGGCCAAAGTCATAGGCGTTCTTGTCGTCGCCTGCGAAGACCTTGTAGCCATCACCGCCATTGCGGACGTAGTCGTTTGTCACGACAACATAGGTCTTGGTCGGATCAATCGGCACGAAGCTGTCGCCTTCGCTCACCATGACCTCCTGAATGCGGCCCTCATTGGGTGCAACCGACGGATCCCAGGTGAATTTCAGACCAGCGACCTGCGGGAAGCGGCCCTTGACCTCTTCAACCTGGCTCACCCCGTTTTCCAGGGCCGCGATGACGTCCTCGCCAGTGATTTCAAAGGTCGAGAGCGTGTTCTGGAACGGCAGGACCGTCAGGACCTCTCCCATCGTGACCTCGCCCGGCTCCAGGCTCGCACGGATACCGCCCGAGTTGGCAATCGCAATGCTGACACCCTGATCCTTCACTCGGTCCAGCATCGCATCGGCCACCAGGTTGCCCATCTGGCATTCCTGAACACGGCAATTGTCGCGGTCGCCGTCAACAGCTTCTGCGCTCTCGGCGACAACCTTGTTGCGGATCTCGTCCAGCGGTTTGGCCAGCTCGGCGATGCGTGCGACGGTATCCGCATCCTCGGTGACGGTGCCATCCATAATCAGAGGTTCGCCAACCGCTTCGACGACATTGCCTGCATCATCGAAGGTCACGTTCAGCTCACCCAGGAACTTGCCATAGGCATAGGCCTGCACGATGGCCACATCATTGACCATGGTCGGGTATGGCCCTGAAGCATCTTCCGAAGTGTTGGAAAGATAGGTGTTGCTGTGCCCACCCACGATGACGTCCACACCCGTGGTGCCCGCCGCAACGCGCTGATCCACGGCATAGCCCGAATGGCTCAGCACGATGATCTTGTTGACGCCCTCGGCGGTCAGCCGGTCGACCTCCCCCTGCACGGCATCAACCGGGTTGGTGAAGGTGATGTTCTTGCCCGGGCTGGCCAGATCGGGCGTATCTTCGGGAGTGAGGCCGATCAGGCCGATCTTTTCACCGCCGCGTTCGATCACGGTGGATTTCTTCAGCACATCGGCCAAGGCAGGCTCAGCGCTGACATCGGCATTGGACATCAGAACCGGAAACTGAACCGAATCCATGAACCCGCGCAAGACCTCGGGGCCATCATCGAACTCGTGGTTGCCGACAGTCATGCCGTCATAGCCAAGCTTGTTCATCATCTCGGCGGCAACTTTGCCCTTATAGTAGGTGTAGTAGAGCGAGCCCTGAAACTGGTCGCCACCATCAACAAGAATGCTGTTGTTGCTGCGCGCGCGCGCATCCGCCAGCGCAGTTACCAGACGTGCAGATCCGCCAAAGCACTTGCCCTCGGCATTGTCCCCTTCGCGGCAGCCGCTATCATACTTGCTGATCGGCTCAAACCGCGAATGAAAGTCATTGGTGTGCAGGATGGTCAGCTTGTAGTCGGCTGCGGCTACGCCCGCCGTCAGGCCAAGCGCGGCAACAGACGTCAGAAAACGCGTCATCATGGAAACATACTCCCTTATTATTTTTCTATTGCCGGATGGTGAGGGGAAATGCGGGCGCAGTCAAAGGGGAAAAATTCATCGCCGTGCTGTCTTTGCGTCAAGACCGATCATATTCAGCCTTGATTCACCTCTGCGCGCAGGGCATCACCGCGCCATGCTCATCTATAAAATCTTCCGCACCGACGAATGGACCACCCTTCAGGCAGAGGGTGAGACCCTCGGCGCCCCCATCGATCTGAGCGATGGTTACATTCATTTCTCCACCGCCGACCAGTCCCAGGAGACCGCAGCCAAGCATTTTGCCGGAGTTGACGGGCTTTGGCTGATTGCGGTCGATGCCGAACGGCTGGGGCTAGACCTGCGCTGGGAAGTGTCGCGGGGCGGCGCCGAGTTTCCCCATCTCTACCGCAAGATGACCATGACTGATGTGGTCTGGGCGAGACCGCTGCCGCTGGTCGACGGCACCCATCAATTCCCGGAGGATATGGCGTGAGCCTCGTTGAACGTCTTGCCCTTGGTGCGCTGCATCGCTGCGACCCGGAGACCGCCCATGGCTTGTCGATCAAGGCGCTGAAGCTGGGGCTGACGCCCGCCCCCGGCCCGGTCACCTCCCAGCGTCTTGCGACCGAGATCGCCGGTCTGTCCCTGCCAAATCCGGTTGGCTTGGCGGCGGGATTTGACAAGAACGCCGAAGCACTGCGCCCGCTCTCTCAGGCCGGGTTCGGCTTTATCGAGGTGGGGGCCGCGACGCCGCGCCCGCAACCCGGCAACCCCAAGCCGCGCCTGTTTCGTCTGACCGAAGATCAGGCGGCTATCAACAGGTTCGGCTTCAACAACGACGGCATGAGCGTGATCGGCCAGCGTCTTGCGGCCCGCCCGCGCGATGCTGTGATCGGCCTCAACCTTGGGGCCAACAAGGACAGCAGCGACCGCGCTGCCGATTTTGCCAAGGTGCTGGCCCATTGTGGGGCGCATCTGGATTTTGCGACGGTGAATGTCTCCTCGCCCAACACCGAGAAACTGCGCGATCTGCAGGGCAAGGCCGCCCTGTCAGCGCTGCTCAGCGGCGTGATTGAGACGCGGGACGGGCTGGACCAGCGGGTGCCGGTGTTCCTGAAAATCGCCCCCGACCTTGACCGCGCTGGGATCGAGGATATTGCCGAGGTGGCGCTTGAAACCGGTATTGATGCGGTGATTGCCACCAATACAACGCTTGATCGCGACGGGCTGAACAGTGCACATCGTGGCGAAACGGGCGGCCTGTCTGGCGCGCCGCTGTTTGAGAAATCCACCCGCGTTCTGGCGCAGCTTTCCCAGCTTCTGGACGGTCGGGTGCCTCTGATTGGCGTGGGCGGCATCTCCACAGCCGAGCAAGCCTATGCCAAGATCTGCGCCGGCGCATCGGCAGTCCAGTTTTATACCGCCATGGTCTATGCTGGGCTGTCACTGGCCGGAGAGATCGCGCGCGGGCTGGACCAGCTGCTGGCCCGCGACGGTTTTGACACTGTCGCAGATGCCGTCGGCAGCAAACGCGGGGACTGGCTATGATCACCTACTGGCACAATCCGCGCTGCTCAAAATCCCGTGCGGGCCTTGCCCTGCTTGAGGAGGCCGGAACAGCGGTCACCCTGCGCCTTTATCTGAAAGATGCGCCCTCGGAGGCAGAGCTGGCGGAGGTTCAGGCCAAACTGGGTGTCACTGCAATTGAGATGATGCGCAGCGGCGATGCCACCTTCAGGGAGCAGAACCTCAGCCCATCGGATGATGACGCAACGCTGATCGCGGCGATGGCCGCGCATCCGATCCTGATTGAGCGCCCCATCGCCATTTCGGAAACAGCAGCCGTGATAGGCCGTCCTACCGAAGCGCTGAAAAAACTTCTCTGACAGGAGCCGCCTGAAACAGTCGCCATCTGAAACACAGCTGCTCTCTTTCAGCCCAGCCCCGATCTATGCGCCGACCTGCGCTTCGAGCCGTGGATAGCGCAGACCAAGCGTCGCACCTCGCGCTAGGTTCAACACCATCAATGCCGCCCAAAGCCCGTGATTGCCGAGGAGCGGCACCAAAACCAACAGGGCCACAACGTAGATCGCCACCGATTGCAGCATCGCGATCCGCATGTCCCGCGTCCAGGTCGCCCCGATGTAGATCCCGTCGAACATATAGCTGGCCACACTGAGCAGCGGTAATATCGCAGCCCAGATCAGGTAATCCCGCCCGGCTGCCCGCACCTCAGGCGAAGTGGACATGACATCGATGAGCCAACCACCGCCCAGCCAGAACAGCAGCCCCAGTGCGATTGCGCCGCCCACGCCCCATTGGCTGGTCACCACCGCTGCGCGTCGCAGCTGCATCCGCGCCTTTGCACCGACCGCGCTGCCCACCAGCGCCTCGGCAGAAAAGGCAAAACCGTCGAGCGCAAAGGCCGTTATCTCAACGAATTGCAGCAACACCTGATTGGCTGCGAGCGTCACATCGCCCAGATCGGCGCCGATGAACAGAAAGGTCGTGAAGGATCCGGTCAGCAGCACCGAGCGGATCATGATATCGCCATTGACCTGCATCATGCGTTTCAGCCGCACAGGATCGAACACACGGGCCCAGTTGCGCCACTGGCTGCCCGCAAAGGCATCGCGGCACAGCCACAGCCCCAGCGCAAGACCGCTCCATTCCGCGATCAGGGTTGCGACCGCGACCCCTTCGACTCCCCAGCCCAGCCCCAGCACGAACCAGAGATCCAGCAGAATATTGAGACCGTTCATCCAGATTTGCAGGGCAAAAACACCGCGTGTGCGTTCAACCGCGATCAGCCAGCCTGTGACCGCATATAGCGCGATGGTCGCAGGGGCACCCCAGATGCGAATCTGAAGGTAATCCCGCGCCAGCCCTTCGACCTCGGCACTGGCAGGGGCCAGCGCAAAGGCCCCCCAGAACACCGCGACCTGTCCAACAATGAACACAAGGCCCGCAGCAAAGGCCAGCAGGATCCCCCGGGTGAGCAGCGCGCCCGTTTCTGCCCAGTCTCCAGCCCCGCGGGCCTGCGCGGCGAGACCCGTGGTGCCCATCCGCAGAAAACCGAAGATCCAATAGATCGTCGCCAGAATGACCGCACCGATGCCCACCGCCCCAATAGGAGCCGCCTGCCCCATCTGGCCGACAACTCCGGTATCCACGGCCCCCAGAATAGGCACCGTCGCATTCGAGAGTACAATCGGCAGCGCAATCTTCAGCACCCGCGCATGGCTGATCGGTTCCGGCACCTCGGCGCTGGCCGTGGACATGCGTTCTAGCCCTTGTCCCGAGGCGCGGCATCGGCCACGAAGTCCGGCGCGGCAGCCCCCTGTTTTGCCGCCTCCTGCGGCATCAGGAAATGGCCCGTGGCCTGGGCGAACAATTTGTCCTTGTGATCCTGCCAGGCCGCCACATGGACCGAGGCATAGCGCCGGCCGGACCTGGACACGGTGGCGCGTGCATAGGCATCTCTCGGCAGCCCGGAACGCAGGTAGTCCACTGTGAAATCAATGGTCTTCGGCTGGCGTGGCAATTTACCTGCGGCCAGTTCCTCAACATCGAGCGTGCCGCTTTCGATGCGCTCCCACAGGTTGGCCCAGGTCAGGGTCATCACGGCTGTCACCTCCAGAAAGGCCGCTGTGACACCACCGTGGATGGCGGGTAGAAACGGGTTACCGATCAGCTTGTGATCGAAATTTAGCTGCGCCGTTAGCTCATCGCCGCGACGATCAAACGTGATGTTGAGAAAACGCGCATAGGGCACGGATTCCACAAGCGCGGCGAGGGCAGCGTCGCGCCGCTGCTTCACCACCTGAACGGGTTCGGGACGGGGGCGGCTCAAAATTTTGCCTCCACGGTAAAGGCGCCAACCGCCGTAGCGACGGGGTGTGCCTCATCCTCGTCCATCGCCGTCGCACGGACGAAGGCGACGTTGCGGGTCATGTGATGACAGGTCGCGCGGGTCACGATCCGCTGCCCGGGAGTGGCTGCACGCATGTAGTCGATACGCAGGTCGATCGTGGCGGTGCCGCCCGGCGCCGACGGGTGGCACATCACCGCCGCGCCGCAGCAGGTATCCATCAGCGCCGACACCGCGCCACCGTGGATCACCCCGGTTTCCGGGTCGCCGATCAGTTTCTCATCATAGGGCATCACGATCTCGGCCGTGCCATCCCCCAGTTCCGTGAGGGTCATCCCCAGTTCCTGCGCATGCGGGATGGCTTCTATGAACTGTCGCGCGAGCTGCGTCTTGTCGACCATGGGCTTCCCCGTTCCTATGTTTTCCTCTTTATCGGCCAGACCTTGGCCGAAGAGCAACCCCGGCGGTTGAACCCTTTGCCGGTTGTGCTTAGTTTGCGGGTAAGGGAGATACGGAATGACCGAACAGAAATTGTCATTCAAGGAGATGTGCAGCGAATTCGACGTGACCCCGCGCACGCTTCGCTACTATGAGTACATCGAATTGTTGCAACCCGATCGCGAAGGCCGGTCGCGGTTTTACGGTGCCCGCGAGCGGGCCCGGATGAAGCTGATTATGCGGGGACGCAAGTTCGGCTTCCAGCTCGAAGAGATCCGCCAGTGGCTGCTGATCTATGAAAACGAGGGCGATGAGGCTCAAAATCGCGCCTTTGTCGAAATGGCCGACCGCCAGATGGAAGAGCTGCGCAAGCAGCGCGAACAGCTCGACGAAGCGCTTCAGGAACTCCACGACCTGCGAGCCACCACGCTCAACCTGCTGAAACAAGACGCCTGATCCCAGCCGACCAAGCGTCAGGTCGGATCCGCTTTTGACACTCAACGCCCCGCCGACTGGTGGGGCGTTTGCCGTTCTGCGGGCTCGTCAGCGCGTGACCTGCCGTCCATGTGACGGATGTTCCAATCAAAAAAATCGAACATAATCCACGCGAAAAAGCCCGATAATTTTGTCGGTAATTTGCACGATCGCCCTATTTTAAGGGCTGATAGCCAAACCCGAAACGAAGTAACGTTGCGTCAGTTCGGTGGATCCTACGTCACCTCGGAAAGTGACGCAGCGTTCAACTTACGTCAACGTCAAGTTGCTGTTGTAAACGACGGGCAAGCTGCTCACCTTAGTCTCACAACCCAGCAGTTATGAGTTACGACGATGACCGATGAAACCAAGACCATCCGCCAGATGTGCGATGAGTTCGGCGTTACGCCGCGTACATTGCGGTTTTACGAAGCCAAGGAGTTGCTGTTCCCGATCCGCGAGGGTCAGAAACGCCTCTTTACCAAACGCGACCAGGCCCGGCTCAAGCTGATCCTGCGCGGCAAGCGGTTTGGCTTCAGCCTCGAGGAAATCCGGCAACTTCTGAATCTCTATCATATGGGCGACCAGCAGCTGACGCAGTTGACCCGCACCTATGACATCGCCTGCGACCGGCTCGCCGATATGGAGCGGCAGCGCGATGAGCTGAACGAGGCCATTGACGATCTGAAAGAGCAGCTGCGTTGGGGCGAACGTGTGATCGCCTCGATGAGCGCCAAACAAGAAGCCGCGGAATAGATCCCGGCCCCCATGCCTGCCTGTCCCACGATGGGAGAGGCAACCAGACAGACACCGCAGAACCACAGCGAGGACCGCGATGCCCAGTTACACCGCCCCGATCAAAGACACTCAGTTCATTCTTCACAATGTTCTGAAGATCTCTGAAAGCGCCATTCCCGGCTATGACGAGCTGGACGCCGATTTCACCAATGCCGTGCTGGAAGAAGCAGGCAAGATCTCCAGCGAAGTCCTGCACCCGCTGAACACCGTCGGCGATACCGAAGGCTGCCGCCTTGAAAATGGCGTCGTCTACACACCGACCGGGTTCAAGGCTGCGTTTGAGCAGGTCAAGGAAGGCGGCTGGACCGGTCTCGACATGCCGGAAGAATACGGTGGCCAGAACATGCCCTATATCATGGGCACAGCCGTGGGCGAGATGTTCTCCGCTGCCAACCAGGCCTTCACCATGTATCAGGGCCTGACCCATGGCGCCGCCTCGGCGATCCTCGCCCATGGTAGCGACGCCCAGAAAGATACCTATCTGCCGAAAATGGTGTCCTGCGAATGGACCGGCACGATGAACCTGACCGAACCGCACTGCGGCACCGATCTGGGTCTGATGCGCACGAAGGCCGAACCGCAGGATGACGGCAGCTACAAGATCACCGGCCAGAAGATCTTCATCTCCTCCGGTGATCACGACATGGCCGACAACATCATCCATCTGGTGCTGGCCAAGATCCCCGGCGGCCCCGAGGGCATCAAAGGCGTGTCGCTCTTCATCGTGCCGAAGTTTATGGTGAACGAGGACGGCTCGCTCGGCGAACGCAATGGTGTCTCCGTTGGCAAGATCGAAGAAAAGATGGGCATCCACGGCAACTCGACCTGTGTGATGAACTACGACAGCGCAACCGGCTACCTGCTCGGCACCGAGCACAAGGGCATGCGCGCCATGTTCACGATGATGAACGAAGCCCGCCTCGGCGTTGGCATGCAGGGTCTGGCTCAGGCCGACGCCGCCTATCAGAACGCCTTGGAATATGCCAAGGACCGTCTTCAGGGTCGCGACGTGACCGGAGCCAAGAACCCGGAAGGCCCGGCGGACCCGCTGATCGTCCACCCGGACATCCGCCGCAACCTGATGGATCAGAAAAGCTTTGCCGAGGGCGCGCGCGCATTCATCCTCTGGGGCGCAAAGATGATCGACCAGGCGCATCGCGCCGAGGATAAGAATGCCGACGGGCTGATCTCGCTGCTGACACCGGTCATCAAAGGCTTCCTGACTGATCAGGGTTATGACATGACCGTTCAGGCACAGCAGATCTACGGCGGTCACGGCTACATCGAAGAATGGGGCATGTCGCAATACACCCGCGATGCCCGGATCGCGATGATCTACGAAGGCGCCAATGGCGTTCAGGCGCTGGATCTGGTCGGCCGCAAGCTGGCGCAGGATGGCGGCAAACATGTCATGGCCTTCTTCGAGATGGTGAAGAATTTCTGCAAAGAAAACGGTGACATCTCCAACACTTACAGCAAGGAGTTCATCGAACCTCTGAAAGCCGCGTCGAAGGACCTTCAGGCCGCTGGCATGTATTTCATGCAAAACGGCATGACCAACCCGAACAATGCGCTGTCTGGGTCTTATGACTTCATGCACATGTTTGGTCACGTCTGCCTCGGCCTGATGTGGGCGGAGATGGCCAAGGCCGCACAGGCAGAGCTTGACGCCGGGTCTTCTGACGCCGCGTTCTACGAGACAAAAATCGCGACCGGGCGGTATTACATGGCACGCAGGCTGCCTGCGACGGCGCTGCACCTCAGCCGTATCCAGACCGGCGGCGACACGGTGATGGCACTGGCGGCAGACCAGTTCTGAAGCGCAGTTTGATCATCTCGGAGCCCCTTTTCGTGAGGGTCTCCGACACCGCCCCCGTCTGATCATCGGGGCGGCAGGATAACAGGCGATCCGGGCCATCCGGGGCGCAAGAACCAGGGCGTCGCAATTGGAGGAGAGACAATGCCCAAACGCTTTCGCCTCACGCGCCGCCTGCCGGTTGCCATGACCGAAGATGGCTACCGCCGCTTGCGCCGATTTTCGCAGGAGGCCGGCCTCGACGAAGGCGAAGCTCTCTCCTTCCTGTTTGAGAATTTCGACAGCGTCACAGATCGCGACAACCTCACCCACCGGCTGCGGCTCTTCAATGCCGAGCTTGAGGACCGCAAGAAATAGGCCGGCCCACACCGTCCACAGAAAACAGATGCCACAAGGCACGAGACAGCCACCAAAGGGGAGCCCCATGAGCGCAGAGCAAAAATCCAGCTGGATGACCGAAGAGCATCAGATGCTGGCGGATATGACCGCCCAGTTCATCACCCGCGAATGGGCGCCGAAATTCGAGACCTGGCGCAAGCAGGGCATGATGGATCGCTCCACCTGGAATGAAGCTGGCGCCCTTGGCCTGCTCTGCCCCTCCGTACCGGAAGAATACGGCGGCGTCGGTGGTGATTTTGGCCATGAAGCCGCAATCCTGATCGAAGGCAGCCGCGCCAATCTCGCCAGCTGGGGCCACGGGATCCATTCCGGCATCGTCGCCCATTACGTGCTGGCCTATGGGACCGAAGAGCAGAAACAGCGTTGGCTGCCCAGGATGATCACCGGCGAGCTGGTCGGCGCTCTGGCGATGACCGAACCCTCCACCGGCTCCGACGTGCAGCGGATCAAGACAAAAGCGGTCAAAGATGGCAACGCCTACCGGCTGAGCGGTCAGAAAACCTTCATCACCAATGGCCAGCACGCCAATCTGATCCTGGTGGCGGCCAAGACCGACCCCACCGAAGGATCCAAGGGCATCTCGCTGGTGGCGGTTGAGACCGATGGCGCAGAGGGTTTCAGCCGCGGCCGCAACCTAGACAAGATCGGCTGCCATGCCGCAGATACCTCGGAACTCTTCTTCGACAATGTCGAGATTGCGCCGGAAAACATCCTCGGCGGCGCCGAGGGTCAGGGCTTTTACCAGATGATGCAGCAGCTGCCGCAGGAACGGCTGATCATCGCCTGTGGCGCCGTCGGTGCCATGGAAGGGGCGGTTGAACGCACGATCGCCTATTGCAAGGAGCGCGAGGCCTTTGGCGGGCCGCTGACGCAGTTTCAGAACACCCGGTTCAAACTGGTCGAATGCCAGACAAAAACAAAGGTTGCCCGTGCTTTCCTTGATGAATGTATGGTCGAACATCTGCAGGGCAAGCTGACCGTGGAAAAGGCGGCGATGGCCAAATACTGGATCACCGATACCCAAGGTGAGGTGCTCGACGAATGTGTCCAGCTGCATGGCGGCTACGGGTTCATGCAGGAATATGCCGTGGCCGAGATGTGGGCAGATGCCCGCGTTCAGCGCATCTATGGCGGCACCAATGAGATCATGAAGGAATTGATCGCGAGGTCCCTGTGAGGCTTCGGGCTGCACATATAGACGCAGATGCCGGAAGCCTCCGGCGGGAGTATTTGGGGAAAGATGACAGGATGAGACGCGCCTCCCCCCGAGCTCTCCGCCTAATGGGTCGGCGCGCCGTCACCTTTCACGGTCATCGGCTCTCCAGCCTGTTCCGCAGGACCATGCTGACGCCATCTACCTTAATACGGAGTGAAGGTTCCGTCATCTTTCCAGAAATACTCCACGGGGGTGCGGGGGTGTGAAACCCCCGCTCCGCCAGCAGACACAGGGAGCAACATATGACACTCAAACTGCATTGTTTCGGTGAAAGCGGCCATTCCTATAAGGCCGCCCTGGCTCTTGAACTGGCCGGGATCGACTGGGAGCCGGTGTTTGTGGATTTTTTCAGCGGCACCACCCGGGGTGATGCCTTCCGTCGAGATATCAACGACATGGGAGAATGCCCGGTGCTGGTGGATGGCGATCTGACACTCAGCCAATCCGGGGTGATCCAGCAGTATCTGTCGGACACTTATGGCCGGTTCGGCGGCGTCACTGCCGAGGAAAAGCGCGAGATCCTGCGCTGGCAGCTATGGGACAATCACAAATTGTCCTCAAACGCAGGCTTGTGCCGGTTCCTGATGAATTTCCTGCCGGAAGACAAACGCCCGCAGGAGGTCATCGCCTTCCTTCAGGGCCGTCTGCAAGGCGCCTACGCGATCCTGGACAAACATCTTGAGGGGCGAAGCTGGATTGTCGGCGATGGGCTGACCAATGCCGATCTGACCTGCTGCTCCTATCTCTATTACCCCGAACCCTTCGGCTTTGATCGAGCCGAATGGCCCCATATTGACGCTTGGCTCTCGCGGCTGAGCGCACAACCGGGCTGGAAAGCCCCCTACGACCTAATGCCCGGCAACCCGTCGGACCGAGCCTGAGGAGACTGATATGACCGAAGCCTATATTTACGACGCCGTGCGCACCCCGCGTGGCAAAGGCCGCAAGGATGGATCCTTGCATGAAGTAACGGCCGCGCGTCTCTCTGCGGTGGCGCTCAACGCTCTGAAAGAGCGCAACAATCTTGAAGGCCACGCAGTCGAGGACGTGATCTGGGGCAATGTGACCCAGGTTGGCGAACAGGGCGCCTGCTTGGCGCGGACCGCTGTTCTGGCCTCTGATCTGGATGAATCGATCCCCGGCGTGTCGATCAACCGCTTCTGCGCCTCGGGTCTGGAAGCCGTCAACATGGCCGCCAACCAGGTGCGGGGACGTGCTGGTCATGCCTACATCGCCGGCGGTGTGGAATCCATGAGCCGTGTCCCCATGGGCATGGACGGCGGTGCCATTGCTGTTGATCCGGCGATTGCCATCGAGAACTACTTTGTGCCGCAGGGGATCTCGGCAGATATCATCGCCACCGAATATGGTTTCTCGCGTGAGGATGCCGATGCCATGGCGGTGGAATCCCAGCGCCGGGCGAAGGCGGCCTGGGACGACAAGCGTTTTGCGCGCAGCGTTGTCCCGGTGCGCGATATCAACGGGCTGACCATTCTCGATCACGATGAATACATGCGACCCGGCACCGACATGCAGTCGCTCGGCGGTCTGAACCCCTCGTTCCAGATGATGGGTGAGCAAATGCCCGGCTTCGACAAGATCGCGATGCTGAAATACCCGCATCTGGAGCGGATCAATCACATCCACCACGCGGGCAACTCTTCCGGTATCGTGGATGGCGCCGCTGCCGTACTGATTGGCAACAAGGAGTTCGGCGAGGCGATGGGCCTGAAACCGCGCGCCCGTATCAAGGCCACAGCCAAGATCGGCACCGACCCCACCATCATGCTGACCGGCCCCGTGCCCGTCACCGAGAAGATCCTGCGCGACAATGGCATGGAGATTGGTGACATCGACCTCTTTGAGGTCAACGAGGCCTTTGCCAGCGTCGTCATGCGGTTCGAGCAGGCCTTTGGCGTCGACCATGACAAGGTGAACGTCAATGGCGGCTCGATTGCCATGGGCCACCCACTTGGTGCGACCGGCGCCATGATCCTCGGCGCACTGCTGGATGAGCTGGAGCGCAGCGACCGCGAAACCGGTCTTGCGACACTCTGCATCGGGTCCGGCATGGGCGCGGCCACCATCATCGAACGCGTGTAACCCAGGCGACAGGAGACTAAGATATGTCTGATTTCACAATGAAAAAAGACGCCGACGGCGTCGCCATCATCACCTGGGACTGCCCCGGCAAAAGCATGAACGTTCTGAACGGTCAGGCGATGCTAGACCTCGACGGGCTGGTTGACGACGCGCTGGCAGATGAGGCCGTCAAGGGCATCGTCATCACCTCGGGCAAGAAAGACTTTGCCGGCGGCATGGATCTCAATGTGCTGGCCAAGATGAAAGAAGATGCCGGTGACGAACCCGCCCGTGGTCTGTTCGAAGGCATCATGAAAATGCACCACGGTCTGCGCAAGATCGAACGGGCCGGCATGGATCCGAAAACCAACAAGGGTGGCAAACCCGTGGCAGCAGCCCTGCCCGGCACAGCTGTTGGCATTGGTCTGGAACTGCCGCTGTCGACGCATCGCATCTTTGCCGCTGACAACCCCAAGGCCAAAATCGGCCTGCCTGAGATCATGGTCGGCATCTTCCCCGGTGCAGGCGGCACCACCCGTCTGGTACGCAAGATGGGTGCCATGAACGCTGCGCCCTTCCTGCTGGAAGGCAAGCTGGTCGATCCCAAAAAAGCCAAGGCCGCAGGCATCATCGACGAAGTGGTCGAGGATCCGCTGGCCGCCGCACGCGCCTGGGTTCTGGAGGCAAAAGACGCCGATATCGTCAAACCCTGGGATGCCAAGGGTTACAAGATGCCCGGTGGCGCGCCCTATCATCCTGCGGGCTTCATGACCTTCCTTGGTGCAGCAGCCATGGTGCATGGCAAAACATTTGGCGCCTTCCCGGCGGCCAAAGCGCTGCTGAGCGCGGTCTATGAAGGCGCGCTCGTGCCCTTTGACACCGCGCTGAAGATTGAGGCGCGCTGGTTCACCCATGTGCTGATGAACCCTTCGTCCGAGGCGATGATCCGCTCGCTCTTCCTCAACAAGGAAGCGCTGGAAAAAGGCGCTGTGCGCCCGGCGGGCATCGAGGATCAGTCGGTCAAGAAAATCGGCGTTCTGGGCGCTGGCATGATGGGGGCCGGTATCGCGCTGGTCTCCGCTCAGGCCGGGATGGAGGTTGTTCTGATCGACCGTGATCAAGCCGCCGCCGACAAGGGCAAGGCCTATACCGAAAGCTATCTCGACAAGGGCATCAAGCGCGGCAAAGTCACGGCCGACAAGAAAGAGGCGATGCTGTCACGCATCACCGCAACCCCTGATCTGGACCATCTCAAGGGCTGCGATCTGATCATCGAAGCGGTCTTTGAGGATCCCGGCGTCAAGGCGGAGATGACCAAGAAGGTCGAGGCGATCATCCCCGACGATTGCATCTTTGCCTCCAATACCTCGACTCTGCCGATCACCGGTCTGGCCGAAGCCTCGGTGCGCCCGGAGCAGTTCATCGGCATTCACTTCTTCTCGCCCGTGGAAAAAATGTTCCTGGTGGAGATCATCAAGGGTGAGAAAACCGGCGACCGCGCAGTGGCCAAGGCGCTGGACTACGTGCGCCAGATCCGCAAGACTCCGATCGTGGTCAATGATGCCCGGTTCTTCTACTGCAACCGTTGCATCATCCCCTACGTGAACGAAGGCGCGCGGATGATCACCGAGGGCGTTGCCCCTGCGTTGATCGACAATGCCGCACGCCAGTTGGGCTTCCCGGTCGGTCCGATCCAACTGACCGATGAGACCTCCATTGACCTCGGTGCCAAGATCGCTCGCGCCACCAAGGCGGCAATGGGCGATGCTTATCCCGAAAGTGCTGCGGATGATCTGATCTTCTGGATGGAAGAACAGGGCCGTCTGGGGCGCAAGTCCAACGCTGGTTTCTTCGACTATGACGACAAGGGCAAGCGGCAGGGTTACTGGAAGGGCATGCAGGAGAAATACCCGCTGGCCGATGAACAGCCGGACCTGATCGAGGTCCAGGAACGCCTGATGTTTGCACAGGTCCTGGAAGCCGTGCGCGCGCTGGAAGAAGGTGTTCTGATGGACATTCGCGAAGGGGATGTTGGCGCGATCCTGGCCTGGGGCTTTGCGCCCTGGTCCGGTGGCCCGCTGAGCTGGCTGGACATCATCGGCACGCCATATGCTGCCGAGCGCTGCGACCAGCTGACCGCGAAATATGGCGAACGTTTCACCTGTCCGCCGCTGCTGCGCGAGATGGCTGAGAAAGGCCAGACTTTCTATGGCCGGTTCAGCCCGGAGGCCGAAAAGGCCGCCTGATTGAGGTCAGATGACGTCTGACAGCTCTGAAAGCGGCGCCTCCGGGTGCCGCTTTTTTCACATCAGGAAAGCCGCCTAAGTGGTTATGAAAAATAAAAACCGCCTCCGATATGGTGACGGTCCTGTCTCTGTTTTCACTTGTTGGATTACAGCGCGGGCTAGACCATCGCTGCGTATTCCGCAGCACCATGCCCACCAGGACCCATCGGCAATGTATTGGCCCAGACGCTTTCCTCGGTGATCATGTCGATCACCAGTTCGCGGGCAGCGTCGGGCTCCAGAACCCGATAAAGCTCGGCATAGGCGCTGGTGTCGAACGACAGAATGTCACGCGGTGACACGCTAAAGCTCAGCAGACCCGCCTCCAGATAGATGACCTCATCCTGTGCAAACCGTGGCACCACGATCTCGACCCGTGTGTCAGGCTCGACCCGGCCAATGCCGCGGTACCCTTCCAACGCGCAGGCGGGTACGACAACAAACGGATCGCCCTGCCCATCACAGGCAAGATCGCTCTCGATCAGGATCCCCTGGTTCGGCATCACCCAGAGCGGCGCGCGATTGTTCAGCGCATCCTGCGGAATATGAACCGGGCATGTCAGCGGATTGGGTCCACCGCTGGAAAGCAGGATTGTTTCGCGGTGGATATCGACTATGGGCTGCATCCCATGGTCGAAGGTCAGGACCATATCGCCTACGGCCAGAGCCTCAATCGGGCGCCAGCCAAGATGTGAGGCCACATGGGTGCCCGACAGGATCCCGCCCTGCCCGGCTGCGACCAACGGGTACTCTGTTGCCAGAGCCTCGGCCATCGGAGAGAGCTTGCGTTTCAGCAGCCAATCCAGCATCGGTTTTCCCTTTCACCAAGGCAGCCATACGTTCTGCATGACCCGTCACGTTACCCGTCCGATAGGCGGCCACTGGCGCGCCTACGGGAGAGATGATCATGGTCGCGGATCGAAGATGCGCCATTTTGGCGAAGACTTCGGACCCAGCGTCGTCCCATGTGATTCCATCTCTCGACTACTGGTCTATCGGTGAATCGTTAAAAGAGTATTCAAACTGGGCAAGATCCGCCTCGCAGGCCTCAGCCACCGCCGCGCGGGCCGCGTCGGTGTAGGCGTCCTGCCAGCCTCTGGGACGGTCTGAGACATTGGCCCGTGGCAGCTGCAGCTCAAAACCCAGGTGATCAAAGAGCGGGGCTGCATCGCATGCGAAATGTTCCAGGCGGATATAGCAGTCGCATTGTTCGCCCCCATCCGCGCGCCGCATATATGACCGCGCCGGATGGGCACGAAAAGCTGCAAGCATCCGGGGATCGCTGGCAAAATCGGGAAATGCCAACGCTTTGGCCAGGGCGACCGAAGGGTGATCAAAGCTCTGCTCGCGCAGCCAGTGATAGAGGCTCAGCACCCGATCAAACGGGTTCCGTACCAGCGTAAAGGCAAAGAGACCGCGCAGCTGCGCCTCGGGCACCAGACCGTCGATATCGGCAAGAGTTGAGTGTTTCCACAATCGGCCCCGGGTTTTAGCGTCTCTGAGGCGTCGCCGCCGCTTGCTGGCCTTGGGCGTGTCGCCGAGCATAAGATCATCTGCCATGGCCCGCGCCTCCAGCGCGAGGGACAGCGCGGTGCCCCCGGTCTTGGGGATATGCACGAAGATATAGGAACGGCCAGGCGACAGGATCATGACAGGCAGGCTAAGCGGTTTGAAGACCAATGGAAACCTCGGCCCTGTCAGACAAAAATGTCTTACGCCTTTCATTGGGGGCAACTTTGCGCAATATCTTGCAACCACGTCGCATGAATCATCTTGGAGGGGTCGAAATGGGTTGGATGTCGGACGAGTCGGGACTGGAGAAAACCGCCGCCAACTATGTGCCGCTGACGCCGCTGTCACATCTGCGCCGGGCCGCGCATGTGTTTGCCGATGTCCCTGCCGTCATCTACGGCAGCCATCGCAAGACCTATGCGGCCTATTATGATCGCTGCACGCGGCTGGCCTCGGCGCTTGCGGGGATGGGCGTCCGCCCCGGCGACGTGGTGGCGACCTTGATCCCCAACCTGCCGGCCCAGGCCGAAGCGCATTTTGGCGTGCCTGCCTGCGGTGCCGTTCTCAACACGATCAACACACGTCTCGACGTCAGCACGGTCGCCTATATTTTCGACCACGGAGAGGCCAAGGTCGTGCTGGTCGACAGCCAGTTCCTGCCACTCGCCGAAGAGGCCAAAGCAGCCTGCGACGGCCCGGGACCGCTGATCATTGAGGTCCCGGATGATCAGGCAGCCTATCCGGCGTCCGGTCGGCACCCGGTCTACGAGCATGTTCTGGCCGCTGCCTCCCATGATTTCGACTGGATCATGCCGCAGGACGAATGGGAAAGCCTTGCGCTCAACTACACCTCCGGCACCACGGGCCGCCCGAAAGGCGTCGTCTACCATCACCGTGGCGCCTATCTGATGACCATGGGCACGGTGATTTCCTGGCGCATGGTGATGCAGCCGAAATACCTTGCTATTGTACCACTGTTTCACTGCAACGGCTGGAACCACACCTGGATGATGCCGGTTCTAGGTGGCACCCTGGTGTGCTGTCGCGATATCACCGCGCCCGCGATCTACGATGCGATTGCCGACGAAGGGGTGACCCATTTCGGCGGTGCGCCAATTGTGCTCAATATGCTGGTGAACGCACCCGAAGAGGACCGGCGCAGCTTTGATCACACGGTCGAGGTCTTCACCGCCGGCGCCCCGCCCGCCCCGGCCACCCTGCAAAAGATCGAGGCTATCGGCTTTCATGTCACGCAGGTCTACGGGCTGACGGAAACATATGGCCACGTCACCGAATGCCTGTGGAAAGGCGGCAGCTGGGACACGCTGGACCAGCAGGGCCGGGCCGCGATCAAGGCGCGTCAGGGCGTGGCCTTCCCGATGATGGATCACATTACGGTCATGTCCGACGATATGCAGCAGATTCCGATGAACGGTCAGGATCAGGGTGAGATCGTGATGCGCGGCAATTCGGTCATGAAGGGATATCTGAAGAACCCCGAAGCCACCGCCGAGGCCTTTCAGGGGGGGTATTTCCATTCCGGCGATATCGCCGTGCAGCATCCCGATGGCTATATCCAGATCGCCGACCGCGCCAAGGATATCATCATCTCCGGCGGCGAGAATATCTCCTCGGTGGAGGTTGAGGGCGTGCTGATGGGGCACCCCGATGTGAACCTAGCCGCGGTGGTTGCCAAACCTGACGAAAAATGGGGCGAAGTGCCTTGTGCTTTTGTCGAGTTGAAGCCCGGCGCGGAGGTTGATCCTGCCGAACTGATCCGCTTTGCGCGCGAAACGCTGGCCGGTTTCAAAGCGCCAAAACAGGTGATTTTCCAAGAACTTCCCAAGACATCGACCGGAAAGATCCAGAAATTCGAACTGCGCCAGCAGGCCAAGGCTCTCTGACCCGGTTTCCTGACCAAAGCAGGCGCGAACTGCCGCAAAGTCAATTGCTGACGCTGGGGGCTGCGTGCTATTTGATCTGTGAACAATCGACGGTGAGGACGCGCCCCATTCATGACGGCATTGCGGGAATATCAACGGCTGGAAGCTGCTGCGCTGTGGCGGGCTGCCCCTGACGCGCAGCGGCGCGATGTGATCGTCTCGGTTGGCGACGCGACCCTGACCATTGCGGATATGAATGACCGGCCACTGGCCCATTGGTCACTGGCGGCATTAGAGCGACAGAACCCCGGCAGTTTCCCCGCGTTGTTCCACCCTTACGGCGATCAGGGCGAAACGCTGGAGATCGCGGAAGATGAAACCGCGATGCTGGACGCAATCGACCGTTTGCAATCCGCCCTCACCCGCGCTCGTGCCCGCCCCGGTCGCCTTCGCTCGGTGACGCTGCTGTCGGCGCTGGCTGTCGTGACCGGTCTGGCGGTGTTCTGGCTGCCCGATGCGCTGCTCTCGCATACAGTGAATGTGGTGCCGGACATCAAACGCAAGGCGCTGGGACAGGCGCTGCTTGGCCGGATCGAACGGGTGTCAGGTCAGGCCTGCAGCACATTGGAGACCGCGCCCATTCTGGAACGTCTCGCAGAGCGGCTGGATGTGCGTCAGTTGGTGATCCTGCGCAGCGGCGTGGCCAGCAGCCTCTATCTGCCAGGTGGCATCGTGCTTCTGAACCGCGAGCTGGTGGAGGATCACGAAGATCCGGCGGTAGCAGCTGGCGCGGTACTGGTGGAGCGCGCCCGTGCGGTGGAAAAAGACCCCCTGGCCGAGCTTCTGGCCGCGGGCGGCATTCGCGCCACCTTCAGGATGCTCACAACCGGTGAACTGACCCGTGCAACCCTCGACCGTTATGCGGAAACCGTCATTAGCGCGCCGCGCCCCACGCCGGACGAGGCCACGACACTCGCTGAATTTGCCCGTGCTGCCGTTCCCTCCAGCCCCTATGCCTACGCTCAGGACATTACCGGGGAAACAGTGCTCGGCCTGATCGAGGCCGATCCGATGGCGGGCCGTGACTTGCAGCCGGTACTGAATGACCGCGACTGGGTGCAGCTACAAAGCATCTGCGGCTGATCCACCAGCACCGGTGTGGAACACCTCGCATCTCTGACACGATGCGTTGAGATTTCTGCAACCTGTCACCGGGCTGCTTCACGCAATACTGACGCAAACGTCAAGCATTCGGAATCCCGATCGGAACTTCACTGCGAACGTTTCCAGGGTCGGCAGAATGCGACGGAGCTGACATACCCTTTTTCCTGCTGAATGGCTGCTACAGATACCTGAATACGAGTTCCAAATCAGCCATCAACGGTTGTGTTGTGCATGTTTCCCCACTATCTGCACGTCATCTGTAATGGAGATTTCATGTCCTGGTAAGGAAGGGAGGCAGCGCGCCTCCCGGAGCACATACAAAATCGCAAACATCGCCGTCACTTTGTAGCTGACGGGTCGGTTTGATGTGCTCACTCGTTTCCTTCCATCGACGCCCAAAATTGACTTGGGCCAGAGACATGAAAGTGAACACCCTATGACGAGGGATTACTCAGACTTCCTTCCGCGTCGCGCGCGCGACACCGGATCACAGGCCAAACTCAGCCCCCTTCAGGCACTAGGATGGCAACCGTTTTTCACCCAGCAAGTTAGCGTGGAAGACATGGCCGCGACACCTCCTGTTCGCGTTGTCGAAGTGCATCGCAGCGGGCTGCACGCCCTTGGTGACGGCATCGATACCATCCTTCCGCCCAGAGCCGATGTGACTGTCGGCGACTGGCTGTTGCTGGACCAGTCGCACCCGCGGTCCAGTAGGGCTCTTGAGCGTGCCAGCCTTATCAAGCGGCGCGCGCCCGGCACCGACCGGCAGAAACAACTGATCGCGGCGAACATTGATACGGCCTTTATCGTCACGTCCTGCAATCAGGACTTCAAATTGGCCCGGCTTGAACGCTATGCCTCCCTGGCGTTCGAGGCGCGGATCACGCCCGTCATCGTCCTCACGAAAACCGACCTCTTGGCGGATCCTCAAGACTACATTGACGCGGCCCGCGCGGTGTCGGACATAATCGACGTCGTCGCACTTGACGCGCGCGGTTCTGCCCCGAAGACAGACCTTGCGACCTGGTGCAAGCCCGGCAAGACGGCAGCGTTCCTTGGCTCATCCGGTGTTGGGAAATCGACGCTGGCCAATGCGTTGCTCGACAGCCAATCCATCGAGACCCAGACCATTCGCGAGGACGACGCGAAGGGGCGGCATACGACGACGCGGCGTGAGCTTCATGCGATGCGCAATGGCTGTCTGATCCTGGACACGCCGGGCATGCGGGAATTGCAGCTCACCGATGCGGCGGACGGAATCAATGATCTCTTTGCCGATATTCAGGAGTTGGCCGCGCGGTGTCGATTCAACGACTGTCAGCACGAGACCGAGCCGGGATGCGCGATTCTGACGGCTGTTGATGATGGCGTTCTCGATGCCCGTCGGCTTGGCAGATGGCGTAAGCTGATGGCGTAGGACGCGTTCAACTCCGCGAGCCTTGTGGAACGCAGGTCGCGCGACAAGGCGTTCGGAAAAATGGTGCGCGGCGTCAAGAAAATCAAAGATGTCAGGAGGTAAGACGATGACGCAGTCGAAAGTAGGTCAAATCGTATGGCACGATCTTTTCACATCGGACAGGGCGTGTTCGATGGCATTTTACCAGCACGTGGCCAAATGGACGTATGAAGTCGAGCGGGCGACGGATTTTGCCTGGGGAGGCGGCGAGAAGGATTTCATCCTCGCCCTCTCCGGGGACGAAGCGGGTGCGGGGTTGGCCGAGACGCCTGCCGAGCAGGAAAATGGCTGGATCGCCTACATCGAGGTTCCCGACGTGGACGCGGCGGTCAGACGCGTCGCCACGCTCGGAGGCAAGATCGTTCGGGAGGCATTCGAGGTGCCGGGTGTCGGTCGCAATGCACTCGTCCGCGATCCGCTCGGTGCTCTGGTCGGGATTTCGCTGTCCCGGCACAGCTTCCCTGTTCCGCACCGGCAGTTCGGCCCTGACGTGTACGTCGGCAACGGGACTGACTTCCCACTGGCGTTCTATGCAGAGCTTTTTGGATGGAAGGTCTCTCCCGAGCAGGACACGGATTGTCTTGCACTCCTCGGGCCTGAGGGCGATCTTGTTGCACTCCAACATGCCGCGACCTGGCCAATCGGTTCAAATGCAGCTTGGGTCCCGTGCATCAAGGTTGCTTCAGTCGCCGATGCCTGCCGTGTTGCTGAAGCCGAAGGGGCGCGTCCGGCGCCTGTGGATGTGAAGGGAACTTTTCAAGCCCGTAACCCCATCCTGTGTGATCCAGACGGCGCGCCGTTTGCTCTTGGCATCGAATAGACGACCACTTTCTAGCAGTTTGCCAATTCTTCACAGGAACTGCAGATCGGACATTTGTACGCTCTGCAGCATTCGCGGCTCAGGGCTCACTGCCCGCTTTCGCTGCGTCGCCCATGGATGGCCGCTCTAGTTCTCTTCGCAAAGATCAGGGGTAAGCTGCTCTGGCGTAGTTTGCGAAGCGTCGGCCAACGCCTGCTCAATCTTTGCGATCTACTCATTCTTTTGCCTACCAAAGTACCGCAGAGTCCGTCACTCCCAATTCGCAGGCAATCCTTGCAAGGGAGCTTCCCCGAACTCGAAGATCGGCGTTGCGGCGGTCACGTCTATCTAACTGCTGCTTTGTGGGCTGACGCATATTGGCACAATGGCGCGGCGCAATTGTTAGGACAATACAGAACGTCCGCGAGCCATTTGCCGATACTGCGACCATGTTGTGAAGGAGGAGTTCGGCCGGGGCCGTGTTGGGTTAATGATGAGACGAAAAAGTCAAATATCTCTGACGTTCTAAAAGCGGTTGGCGCAATCATAGCGCCGCGCCAAGCCGCCCCCGCTCCGTTGCGTGAACGCAGATTGGCCAAACAACGTGGCTGACCGGACCCACCGTCGTGATTACTTGCTCAGCCGCGCGCCAGAGAACCCGGCCGCGCGCACTGTCGACAGGGCCGCTTGCGCCGCCTCCCCGACAAAAGGCCCTGCCAGAACGACCTGCAGGCTCTGACCATTGCGGTTGACCCGACCCAGACGCACCGGCAACCCCTTTTGGCGCAACCGTTGAGCCACGGCGTCGGCCTGACTTACATCGGCGAGGGTCGCCGCGCGCACATACCGCGTCGCCGGAGATGACTGAGGTTTGGCCATCGAAGCCGAGGCCGCGCGCGCTGATGTCGCATCGCCGGAAGGCGCCGACCGGGTCGACAGACGGGTGACCAGGGTCTCCTCATCGGTGCCCACGGACGTGCTCGCATCTCCTGCAAGCTGTCTCTGCGAAAGCTTCACAACCGGTCGATCGACCGGACGGCGAATGCCTTCGCGGGGGACGGTGCGCGTCCAGATCGCGCCGGTTTGCGGCCCGCGGTTCGGATTGTAGCGATCCTGATGGATCACCCGCACATATCCCGCAGGCACGCCATCGTTGGCCGCCGCGAGTACGCCGCCCAGCGACATCTCCGCCCGGCGCGGATTAAGACGGTCATCCTCCCAGGCGCGGCGATACCCCTGCGGCACTACCAGCCCTCGGCTCAGGCTGCGCTCCTGATAGACATGCTTGGGAACAACGCGGGTGTTGGGATCCAGCACCGAGGACAGGCGGCTGCTGCCCCCCTGCGGCCCGCATCGCACATTGCCCGTCTGGTTGATATATTGCTGGCTCAGGGCAGACGCGCCGGGACAGCGGCCAAAGCCCGGCGCCGAACTGGCCGCTGTCACGGTGCTGACAGGCGGACGATAGGCATCATCCAGTGGCTGCCGGCGCGGCAGCTTCGCCGTTGATGTGCCAACCCGAAGCGGCTTTGCCTGTCGCACGGCACTGCGCTGCGGCTTGGTGGTGGTGACGGTCTGCGGCGCGCGCGCTGCTGCAACCGGCTCTGTAGTTGCAGTTGCGGCGCCTTCCAGATTATTCGCTCGCTGCCCCTCCGGCAGGGTGATCAGCTCCGGCGC
Organism: Phaeobacter sp. JH20_34; assembly: GCF_048056095.1. Lineage (NCBI taxonomy): Bacteria > Pseudomonadati > Pseudomonadota > Alphaproteobacteria > Rhodobacterales > Roseobacteraceae > Phaeobacter > Phaeobacter sp. JH20_34. Next base: position 1,238,387 of record NZ_JAYMWT010000004.1, read on the forward strand.
CGGAGCTGAAGTGGCTCTCGGCGAATTGGGGGCCGCAGCAAGCTCAGTGGGCTGGAAGCCGCAGAGCTGTTTGCGGCTGCGGGTTACCCTCGGCACCCAGGTGACATTGCCGTCGATCCCCGCCCGAATGAAAACACAGCCGCGACTGTCGACATATTGCTTGCCTGCAAAGGAGGCGGGCGGAAATTCTGCCGGCGGTTCCGTGGGGCGGATCGACTGCGCCTCTGCTGTGCCGAAGCAGGCCGCCGCGATCAAAGCACTTGCAATAATTCTAGTAAGCGTCATCCGAGAGCCCCACAACATATGGCCGCAGGATGCCCGAAAAGCGAATCTGAGTAAAGCAGGGTTTCCCCGATTTCACGAAAGAGCCCAGAGACATCGCTGCCGTTACCCTCCCCGCGCCCGGGTGTGTCAGCCGACGGACATGGAAAAGGCGCCTGTTGCCAGACGCCCTTGGCTTCGTGGCCGTGCCTGGTGTCCATGCCGCCCCAAGAGCTGCACGCTGGCCGCAGGCTTATTTGGTGCCGAACATCCGATCACCCGCATCGCCGAGCCCGGGCAGGATATACCCCTTCTCGTTCAGCTGCCGGTCCAACGAGGCCGTCACGATCGGCACATCCGGATGCTTCTCCTTCATCAGCTCCACCCCCTCGGGCGAGGCCAGCAGGCAGAGGAAACGGATGTCATTTGCTCCGGCCTCTTTCAGCAGGTCGATGGCCGCGGCCGAACTGTTGCCGGTTGCCAGCATCGGATCAACCGCAATGACCAACCGGTCCTTCAGCCCCTCGGGTGCCTTGAAGTAATATTGCACTGGCTGCAGGGTTTCCTCATCCCGGTAGAGACCGACAAAGCCGACCCGTGCCGAGGGGATCAGTTCCAGCACGCCGTCCAGCATCCCGTTGCCCGCCCGCAGGATCGACACCAGCGCCAGTTTCTTACCCGCAAGGATGGGTGCCTCCATTTCCTCCATCGGAGTGTCGATGGTGGTGGTGGTCAGCGGCATCTCGCGGGTGATCTCATAGGCCAACAGCTGGGTAATCTCGCGCAGCAGGCGGCGGAACCCGGCGGTAGAGGTGCCCTTGTCGCGCATCAAGGTGAGCTTGTGCTGCACCAGCGGGTGGTCGACAACGGTCAGATGATCGGACATTGGGCGCTCCTTTCAGGAAAATTCAATCTCTCTTAGTGCCTGCACTGTGGGACAGGCAAGGCGGATTTGTCGGCGATCGTCTCCAACCGCTGCAAATTCGGGCGCCGTTCAGCGCGCAGACGCTGCCGAGGACGCCATCTCATCCGCCCGCTTCAATCAGGTCAGCACCGACCGGCCCGGCCCCTGAGCAGGGATTTTCAGATGGTCCGACACGGTCGCTGCCACGTCCGCGAATGCCAGATTGCCCAGCGGTCCGGCCCCCGCGCCGGCCATCAGCACCGGCACCTGTTCACGGGTGTGATCGGTGCCAGGCCAGCTCGGATCGTTGCCATGATCGGCCGTCAGGATCAGCAGATCGCCATCCCGCAGATGCGGCAGCAGCTTGCCGATCTCTTGGTCAAACCATTCCAGCGCCCGCGCATAGCCCGAGATATCGCGACGATGCCCGTAGAGGCTGTCAAACTCGACAAAATTGGCAAAGGTCAGGCTGCCGTCCTCGGCCTCAGCCACAGCCGCCTGCAAATGCCGCATCAGCCTCGCGTCATCGCCTTTCTTCAGCGTATCAATCCCCTGCATAGAGAAAATATCACCAATTTTGCCGATGGCGTGCACTGGTCGACCGGCATCCTGCACCCAATTGGTCAGGATCGGCTCAGGCGGCATGATGGCGTAGTCACGCCGGTTTGTGGTGCGCTGAAATCCGGTCTCGGGCGTCCCGACAAAGGGCCGCGCAATCACCCGCCCCACCTTCATCGCGTGCAGAAAGGGGGCCACCGCCTCGCAGAGCGCCAACAACCGGCCAAGACCAAAGCTCTCCTCATGGGCGGCAATCTGGAAGACACTATCGGCAGAGGTATAACAGATTGGCTGCCCCGACTGCATATGCGCGGCGCCATGTTCGGCAATGATCGCAGTACCCGAGGCATGGCAATTGCCAAGTAGAGCCTCGGTTCCAGCCGCCGCGCAGACATGGGCCACCAGATCATCCGGAAACGCGGGTGTCTGATCCGGGAAATAGCACCAATCCCAAGGCACCGGCAGGCCCGCCAGTTCCCAATGACCAGAGGGGGTATCCTTGCCCCGGCTGATCTCGCGGGCGACACCCCAGCGCCCGATAATCTCCGCCCCACCCAGATCAGGGCAAGGCACCGCCGAGGCCTGCTCCACGGCAGCCCCCAATCCGAGGCGGTCCAGATTTGGCACCTGCAGCGGACCGCTGCGCCCCTCCTCTGCGCGGCCCGCAGCGCAGGCCTGGGCGATATGGGCCAGCGTATTGGCGCCAATGTCCGGCAGATCGCCATTGAAATACTGACCAGCATCTGGCGCACCACCGATACCGACGGAATCCATCACCACCAGAAACGCACGCGCCATTAGGAAACCCTCTTGTAGATCAGCGGCAGCCGCTCAGGCGCGCTATCAGACAGCTGATAGGCTGCGCGCAGGCTGGCCTCGGCTGCATCAGCGGCGTCTTCATCAGCGGCATGGATCACACCAATCAGGTCGCCGACTGAAAGCGTGCGTCCAAGCGGCGCCAGCTCCGCCAGTCCGACGGAGGGGTCGACCACGTCGCTTTCGATCATCCGCCCGCCGCCCAGCCGCACGACCGCAAGGCCGAGCGCCTCGCCATTGATGGCGTGAACATGGCCCGCCCGATCTGCGGTGATGGGGCGTACCACCGGAGCCGTCGGCAGAATTGTCTGCCAGTGGTCCGCGAAATCGGTCGGGCCGCCCATCGCGGCGACCATTCGGGCAAAACGTTCGGCAACCGCCCCGCTGGCAATGGCTTTGCGGATCATATCCGCCCCGGCATCGCTCTGCGCCGCCAATCCGCCATGTGCCAACAAGACACCTCCCAGCTCCGCCGTCAGCTCCGCCAAGGCGCCCGTCTGACCGCAGATACCGGTCAGCACCCGCATCACCTCCGCCACCTCCAACGCGTTGCCCAGCGCGGGCGCCAAAGGCTGGTTCATATCAGTGATCAGCGCCGAGGTCCTGCAACCGGCCGCATTCGCCGTCTCAGTGAGACTGCGGGCCAGCGCCTCGGCCTCCTCCAGCGTTTTCATAAAGGCACCGGAGCCGATTTTCACGTCCAGAACCAGCGCATCGGTGCTGGCCGCCAGTTTCTTTGACAGGATTGAGGCGGTGATCAGGTCCAGACTATCCACCGTGGCGGTGACATCACGGATCGCATATAGCCGCTTGTCCGCCGGGGCGATCTCTGCGGTCGCCCCGACGATGGCGCAGCCTACGCTTTGCATCATGCTGCGCAGCCCCTGTTCGGACACTTGGGTGCTGACACCCTGAATGGCTTCCATCTTGTCGAGCGTCCCGCCGGTATGGCCCAGACCCCGACCGGAGATCATCGGCACATAGGCACCGCATTCCGCCAGCGCGGGTGCCAGCAGCAGCGACACGCAATCGCCGACCCCACCGGTAGAGTGTTTGTCCAGCACCGGCCCATCCAGATCCCAGCGCAGCACGTCACCGCTATCACGCATTGCCAGCGTCAAGGCCCGCCGCGCATCGACGCCAAGCCCCTGCAGACAAACCGCCATGGCAAACGCACCCGCCTGCGCATCCGAGACAGCCCCATTGGCCAATCCTTCGGCAAACCAGCGCAGGTCTTCATCGCCGGGTGTCTCTCCCCGGCGCAGGCTGGCGATGATCGCGCGTGCGTCCATGGCTCAGCTCCGTTCCATATGGTCCGCGCCAAAGGCACCGGGCAGCAGATCGCCAATCGTGGTTTCGCGCTCCAGCCCATCTGTGGTGGCAAGCGTCACCTTCACCTCGGGCGCGCCAAACTCCGCCAGCTTCTGACGGCAGCCGCCGCAGGGCGGGATTGGCGCCGGGCAATCGGCAATCACATATGCCGCCTCAAGCTTTGTCTCGCCTGCGGCAACCATTGCGGCGATGGCACCGGCTTCTGCGCAGGTGCCTTCTGGGTAGGCAACGTTTTCCACATTGCAGCCAACATAGACCGTCCCGGATGCTGCCCGGATCGCCGCACCGACCTTGAAGTTGGAATAAGGCGCGTGTGCGTTTTCACGAACGGCGGTGGCAGCATCTTTGAGGCTCATGGCGATTCCCTGATTTTTTTGATCAACTGGTCAGAATTTGAGACGATAGCTGAATTTGCCGAAGGAGCGAAAGCCCCCTCGACCAAGCTGAACCACAATATCACATCCTCCGGCCAATACCGCTATTGCCTGATGATCCACCCAGGATCTGCGGTCAGACCGTTGGCTCTGCCAAGCTGGTGTTGAACACACCCGGAAGCGTCACCTCCAGCAGTTCCACATCATCCGACGGCGCGCTGAGGCGGGTTTTCATGCCCGGCGGAATGACGAAGGCATCACCCTGTTCCAATTGATAAGGCTCGCGGCCCTCGCCCTCCAGCGTGACCGTGCCGTTCATGACAAATGTGAAATGGATATCGGTGTCATGCGCGGCCCACTGCGGCGCGCCTTCTCCGCGGCGCACCACCTGCACGCCTGCGACGCCCTTGGTGTTCTCGGCAATCGTCGTGTCGCGGCAGATGTAGCCCGGCAGGCGGAACGGCATCCATTCGGCGCCTTCTGCCTTGTTGTAAACAAACCGCTGGCCCTGCCATTCCCGTTCGGGACGGTAGTGCGGCGTCGGCAGGGTCATCTCGTGGTCGATCTCGGTCACATGCTCGGCCGGGACGCCGATCTCGATCACCTGCACATTGTCGCTGGCCTCCAGCACCCGGTGGCGGATCTCCGGCGGCTGGATGAAGCAATCACCGGCGGTCAGCCGCATCTTGTCTCCCTGATCCTCATAGACGACATCAACCCAGCCGTGGATGCAGAAGATCAGCTGAAAGCCCACCTTGTGGAAATGCACCATATCCGGCACCGGGCCGCCGTCGGGAATGCGGATGTGGCTGGCGATGATCGAACCGCCCAGCCGGTCCGGCACCAGGTCGCGGTAGTGCATACCCGCGCGCCCGATGATCCATGGCGCCTGATCCTTCAGCCGCCGCACCACAAAACTATGCACTGTTTCGGGCATCACCAGTGGTGGGTTGCGCTCTTCAATCTCAATCTGGGTGCCATTGGGAGCGGTCAGCCTGCGGGCACCACCGGCAAACCCATCGGGATCATCAGTCAGGATGCGAATGGTGCCGGGTGATTCAGCGGCGCCGCGCTCGATCCGCAGCCGCAGCCCATGGCCCGAAAACACCCCGATAGCCGGATCATCTGCTGGATAGATCGAGTCCAGCTTCATCCCGAGGGTTTTGGTGTAAAACGGGATGTCGTCCCGAAGCTCCTGCGTCGGCAGCCGCAGCTCCGCAATCGTATCCGCCATTCTTCGCTCCCTTTTGGTCTTTTGCCACACAGTGAGACCAAGCGCGCTCGGGCGCAAGCTCTTGCGACAGCCCCCAAACACCCAACGAGAATAGTCTGTTTCCCTGACGTCAAAAGTCGTTTAACACTAAACTATAGTCTCTGGAGCGCCTGATGACCAAAAATCCAAAGTCCGACACCCAAACCCTGCGCGACGCCGCGCTGCACTATCACGCCTATCCCAACCCCGGTAAGCTGGAGATCCGCGCAACCAAGCCGATGGCCAATGGCCGCGATCTGGCGCGGGCTTATTCGCCGGGCGTGGCAGAGGCCTGCATCGAAATCAAATCCGATCCTGCGGACGCGGCGAAATACACGTCGCGCGGCAATCTGGTCGCGGTTGTGACCAATGGGACAGCGGTCCTTGGCCTTGGAAACATCGGCGCGCTGGCGTCGAAACCGGTGATGGAAGGCAAGGCCGTCCTATTCAAGAAATTCGCCAGCATCGACTGTTTCGATATCGAAGTAAACGAAAGCGATCCGGAGAAGTTGGCCGATATCGTCTGCGCGCTGGAGCCGACCTTTGGGGCGATCAATCTTGAGGATATCAAGGCCCCCGACTGCTTTATCGTGGAAAAGATCTGCCGCGAGCGGATGAATATCCCGGTCTTCCACGATGACCAGCACGGCACCGCAATCGTCGTGGGCGCAGCCGCCAAAAACGCACTGCACGTCGCGGGTAAGACATTCGAAGACATCAAGATTGTCTCTACCGGTGGTGGCGCGGCGGGGATTGCCTGCCTCAACATGCTGGTGAAACTGGGCGTGAAGCGTGAGAATATCTGGCTCTGCGACCTGCACGGGCTGGTCTATGAAGGCCGCACCGAGGATATGAATCCGCATAAGTCCGCCTTTGCACAGAAAACCGACCTGCGCACGCTGGATCAGGTGATCGAGGGCGCGGACCTCTTCCTCGGCCTGTCCGGCCCGAATGTCCTGAAACCGGAGATGGTGGCAAAGATGACGGATCGTCCGATCATTTTTGCCCTGGCCAACCCCAACCCCGAGATCCTGCCGGATGTGGCGCGCAGCGTCTCCCCCAACGCCATCATCGCCACCGGCCGCAGCGACTTTCCCAATCAGGTCAATAACGTCCTCTGCTTCCCCTTCATCTTCCGTGGGGCGCTGGATGTGGGCGCGACAGAGATCAACGACGCCATGCAGATCGCCTGTGTCGAGGGTATCGCCGAAATGGCCCGGATGACCACCTCGGCCGAGGCGGCAGCCGCCTATCAGGGCGAACAGCTGACCTTTGGCGCCGACTACCTCATCCCCAAGCCGTTTGACCCGCGTCTGGTCGGTGTGGTGTCCTCCGCCGTGGCCAAGGCCGCCATGGACAGCGGTGTCGCCCAGCGTCCGATTGATGATCTTGTCGCCTACCGCGCGAAATTGAACCAGACCGTGTTCAAATCCGCCCTGCTGATGAAACCCGTCTTTGAGGCGGCAAAGGCTGCATCGCGCCGCATCGTTTTCACCGAGGGCGAAGATGAGCGGGTGTTGCGCACGGCTCAGGGCATCCTTGAAGAGACCACCGAAACGCCGATCCTGATCGGTCGGCCCGAGGTGATCGAAACCCGCTGTGAACGGCTGGGCCTGCGCATCCGCCCCGGCACCGACGTCCAGATCGTGAACCCGGAGAACGATCCGCGTTACTACGACTACTGGACCAGCTACCACCGCGTGATGCAGCGCGAAGGCGTGACCCCGGATCTGGCCAAGGCGATCATGCGCACCAACACCACGGCAATCGGCGCAATCATGGTCCACCGGGGCGAGGCCGACAGCATGATCTGCGGCACCTTTGGCGAATATCGCTGGCATATGAACTACGTGAACCAGGTGCTTGGCGGTGGCAGCTATGAGCCCCATGGGGCGCTGTCACTGATGATCCTTGAGGACGGGCCGCTGTTCATCGGTGATACCCATGTGCGGATCGAACCAACCCCGGAACAGATTGCGCAGACGGTTCTGGGCGCCGCGCGCCACGTACGCCGCTTTGGCCTGGAGCCAAAGATCGCCCTGTGTTCGCAATCGCAGTTTGGCAATACCAGCTGCGATTCCGGCGCACGGCTGCGCGCCGCCATCGACATCCTCGACCGGACGCCCCGCGATTTCATCTACGAAGGCGAGATGAATATCGATACTGCGCTGGATCCTGAGCTGCGGAGCCGGATCTTCCCGAATTCGCGACTGGAGGGCGAGGCCAATGTGCTGATCTTTGCCCATGCCGATGCCGCCAGCGGTGTGCGCAACATCCTCAAGATGCGGGCCGGCGGGCTGGAGGTCGGGCCGATCCTGATGGGCATGGGCAATCGCGCGCATATCGTCTCCCCCTCGATCACCGCCCGCGGGCTGCTGAACATGGCGGCAATCGCCGGAACGCCCGTCGCCCACTACAGCTGACGGCTGGCTGCGGGGCGCAGATCCCGCAGCGCCACAAACAGAGCAGGCACGTGGCCTCGAATCAGAGTGCCTGCCCCACCCTCCCTCAGACGACCGGCTTCTGAGGCTTGCGCAGAGACTTTGCAAACTGCGCTTCATCTTGCTGTAAATTCCGCGAATGCACCCTGTTTGCAAAACTTTGCAACGCCACACCGGCAAAAAATGCAAATTTCTTGCGCCAATCTGACGCGACGTCGCCCAGCACGCTTGCCCGGTGGCGATCCATGCGCCTAACTCACCTCCAAGGATGAGTGAGGAGGAACCGCATGTCGTATTCAGAGGTCTATGAGAGCTGGAGGTCCAATCCGGAACAATTCTGGATGGAAGCCGCAGCGTCGATCAGCTGGGATCGCGCGCCGAGCAAGGCCCTGACCGACAAGGGCGATGGGCTCTACGAATGGTTTGCCGATGCAAAGGTGAACACCTGCTACAACGCTGTCGACCGTCACGTCGAAGCAGGCCGGGGAGAGCAGACGGCGATCATCTACGACAGCCCCATCACCCAGACGAAGCGCGAAATCTCCTATGTTGAGCTGCGCAACCGTGTCGCCACCCTGGCCGGGGCGCTGCGGGCCAAGGGCGTGGAGAAAGGCGACCGCGTCATCATCTACATGCCGATGATCCCCGAGGCGCTGGAGGCGATGCTGGCCTGCGCCCGCATCGGTGCGGTGCATTCGGTGGTGTTCGGCGGTTTTGCTGCCAACGAACTGGCTGTGCGGATCGACGATGCCAAGCCCAAGGCGATCATCGCCGCCTCCTGCGGCATCGAGCCGGGCCGGATCGTGCACTACAAGCCGCTGCTGGACGGCGCCATCGACCTGGCCAGCCATAAGCCGGATTTCTGCGTGATCTTCCAGCGCGAGCAGGAAGTGGCCGAGCTGATCCCGGGCCGAGACGTGAACTGGCACGGTTTCCAATACGGTGTGGAACCTGCCGAATGTGTGCCGGTTGAGGGCAACCACCCTTCCTATATTCTCTATACTTCCGGCACCACCGGCCAGCCCAAGGGGGTGATCCGCCACACCGCGGGCCAGCTGGTGGCACTCAATTGGACCATGAAGAACATCTATAACGTCGATCCCGGCGACGTGTTCTGGGCCGCCTCGGATGTGGGCTGGGTCGTGGGCCACAGCTATATCTGCTACGGGCCGCTTATTCACGGCAACACCACAATCGTGTTCGAGGGCAAACCCGTCGGCACGCCCGATGCGGGAACCTTCTGGCGGGTGATTTCCGAGCATAAGGTCAAGAGCTTCTTCACCGCGCCGACTGCTTTCAGGGCAGTGAAACGCGAGGACCCGAAAGGCGAGTTCGTCAAGAAATACGACCTCGGCTGCCTCAATCAGGTCTACCTGGCCGGCGAGCGTGCGGACCCCGACACCATCACCTGGGCGCAGGAGCAGCTGAAGGTGCCGGTGATCGACCACTGGTGGCAGACAGAGACCGGCTGGTCGATTGCCGCGAACCCGCTGGGGATCGAGGAACTGCCGGTCAAGCTCGGCTCCCCAGCCGTGCCTATGCCGGGCTATGAAGTCGATATTCTGGACGAAGGCGGCAACCCGGTGGCGCCGGGCGAGCTGGGCGCGATTGCGGTGAAACTGCCGCTGCCGCCGGGCACGCTGCCGACGCTCTGGAATGCTGAGGACCGCTTCAAGAAAAGCTACCTGACCACCTTCCCCGGCTATTACGAGACCGGCGATGCCGGGATGAAGGACGAGGACGGCTACCTCTACATCATGGCGCGCACGGATGACGTGATCAACGTGGCGGGCCACCGCCTGTCGACCGGCGCCATGGAAGAAGTACTGGCAGGCCACCCGGATGTCGCTGAATGCGCCGTAATTGGCGTCGCCGACAGCCTCAAGGGGCAGATGCCATTGGGTTTCCTCTGCCTCAATGCTGGCTGCAACACGCCCCATGAGGAGGTAGTCGCGCAGGTGGTGAAACTGGTGCGCGAGAAGATCGGCCCCGTCGCCGCCTTCAAACTGGCCTGCGTCGTGGACCGCCTGCCCAAGACCCGCTCCGGCAAGATCCTGCGCGGCACGATGGTGAACATCGCCGACGGCACGCCGTGGAAGATGCCCGCGACCATCGATGACCCGGTCATTCTGGACGAGATCACCACAGCGCTGCAAACTCTCGGATACGCGAAGTAAGACGCGCGCAGGCTTCTGACAAACGCAGGCTTCGCCACCCGGCGGAGCCTGTCTTTGTATGATGTGCCGCGCGGTTTTCCTTGCAACTCGGTCGTGCCCGCCTACCCTGCCGGGAAGGAGGCATGTATATGACACACATCGACATCTGGCGCCTGAGCGCAACGGAACTGGCACAGCACACCCGAGCGGGAGATCTGACCGCCGAAGCCGCCGTTGCCGCCTCCATCAACCGCATGGCAGCGGTCAATCCCGATCTGAATGCCGTTGTCGAGGATCTGGGCAGTGACGCCTTGGAGCGGGCCAGAGCGCTAGACAAGGCGCGCGATGCGGGTGCCACGCCCGGTCCGCTGCACGGTGTGCCAGTCACCATCAAGATCAACGTCGATCAGAAGGGCCACGCCACCTCCAACGGTGTGACCGCGCTGAAGGACCTGATCGCGCCGGATGATGCGCCGGTGGTGAAGAACCTCCAGGATGCAGGGGCCGTCGTGATTGGTCGCACCAACACGCCTGAGTTCTCCTTCCGTGCCGACACTGACAACCCGCTCTTTGGGCGCACGCATAATCCCTGGGGGCGCCATATCTCGCCTGGCGGCTCCTCCGGCGGGGCCGGTGCGGCGGTGATGGCCGGGATCGGCGCGCTGGCCCATGGCAATGACATCGGCGGCTCCTTACGTTTTCCCGCCGCTGCCAATGGCGCGGTAACCGTCAAACCCGGCCTGGGCCGCGTGCCTGCCTGGAACCCCAGCCAAAGCGCAGAGCGTGGAATACTGGCGCAGAATATGTCCGTACAGGGGCTGATCACCCGCACGGCACGGGATCTGCATCTGTCGATGCCCAGCCTTATTGCGCCCGATCCTCGCGATCCCTTCCACGTGCCGATGCCCTGGCACGGTCAGGCCACCGAAGGCCCAATCCGCGTCGCCTTTTCCAAGGAGACCTACGGCTACGAACTCCACCCTCAGGTGGAGGCCGCCTTGGATGACGCGCGCGCAGCCCTGCTGGATGCAGGCTATATCGTCGAGGAAACCCTGCTCCCCGATGTCTTCGATGCCGGGCGCACAGGGTACCGCGCGTTGATGGGCGAGGTCTATGCCCTGATGAAAGACGATGTTGACGCAGCCGGGTCGCAAACGGTGCGGGATATCTTTGCAGTCTATTTTGAGGAATTCCCGCCCTTTGCCGGCGTCGAGCTGTTGCAGATGATGGCCAAACGCACGCAATACGCGCGTGACTGGTCGCTCTTCATGCAGCGCTACCCATTGGTATTGTCCCCGTTCCTGCCGCAGCCATTTTTCAAACCCGACCGCGACACCGAAGGGGCGGCAGGCGTGCATGAGGTGCTGGGCTGTGCTGTCTATTCCTATGCGATGAACTTCCTCGGCCTGCCTGCGGCCTCGGTTCCCAGCCGCCTTGCCAAATTGCCCTCAGGATCGCAGCCGATCAATGTGCAGATCGCAGCATCGCGCTGGCGCGAGGACATGGCAGTGGACGCCTGTATCGCCATTGAGGATCGGATCGGGCGCATGTGTGACAGACTGTGGGAGCAGCTCTAACCCGGCTGGCAGATGGTCGGATACATACTATGGGTGCGCGAAAAGAACCGCGGGAAACCAACACGCTCGCGGATAACGAAACCCGGGACTCGGCTCACACCGACCCCCGGATTTTCCGATACCACCGGATACTCGTTCACAAACATCACACGAAGGTTGCGGGACCATCGCCCCGGCGTTTCCCGCCTTCGCGGATCCAAACGCGTACGGATCAATACCCGCACAGTCCGGCTGAAGCAAAATCTTAGCTGCTTAAAATATAGGGGCCGATGGCCATCCCGGTAGATCCTGCGCCTCTCTTCTTGAGAGCGCTATGCCCTTTGGCTGTCACCGCTGGCATCGGCCTTGTCTAGAGTTCGATTATCGCACAAAAACGCGATCCTTGCGATCACAAACACGTGATCCACCCCGGGCAATGGCCATCTACCTTAGGTGAATTGCTCCGAAATCAACCGTTCCTCCAGCCCATGGCCGGGGTCGAACAGGATCTTGTGGCGGATCCTGGTCTGGGTTGCGATCTCAACCTGAACAACATTGGCAAAAGAAACGGAATCCGCGGCCGCAATCACGGGCCGTTTCTCAGGTTCCAGCACATCAAACCGCACTGTTGCATTGCTGGGCAGCAAGGCACCGCGCCAGCGGCGCGGACGAAAGGCGGCGATTGCGGTCAATGCCAGCACATCCGAACCGATGGGCAAAATGGGACCATGCGCCGAATAATTATAGGCCGTCGACCCCGCTGGCGTTGATACAAGCGCCCCGTCACAGACCAGTTCCGCCATACGCTGACGATCATCAACAGAGATCTTCAGCTTGGCTGCCTGCGGACCGGCCCGCAGCAATGAAACCTCATTGATAGCCAGAGCCCGATGCGTCTGCCCTTCTGCATCCAGTGCGACCATGGACAGCGGGTTAATAATCTCTTCCTCGGCTGCCATCAGCCGCGCGATCAGGTCAACGACGCCATATTCATTCATCAAAAAGCCGATAGTACCTCGGTTCATGCCATAGACCGGCGCCGACAGATCAATCGTGTCGTGCAGCGTGTCGAGCATGAAGCCATCGCCGCCAAGCGCAACGATCACATCCGCCTCTTCCTTGGGCACGTTTCCGTAGCGTGCGACCATCTCGGCTTGAGCTGACTGCGCCACCGGAGCCCGGCTGGCCAGAAAGGCGATTCTCATTGTCATCAAATCTGTTTCCGGTGTTACGCAATTCGTTCCGAAACAATCACAGCTTTCCCAAGATTGCCAGTCTTGCCGCTCTCAGCGGGGATTTCGTCGCATTCCGGGCTTTCGGGGCCTAGGTGTTTCCGATAGGAAATCTCTCGAATACTACGCCAACTGATGGAGTGTCATCATGACCGAGACCACCTCCCGCGACCCCGGTTTTTTTACCCAATCCCTCGCAGAGCGCGACCCGGAGCTGTTCGGCTCGATCACGGATGAGCTCGGCCGTCAGCGCGACGAGATTGAGTTGATTGCATCGGAGAACATCGTTTCCGCCGCCGTGATGGAGGCTCAGGGCTCCGTTCTGACCAACAAATACGCCGAAGGCTACCCGGGGCGTCGCTACTATGGTGGCTGCCAATATGTTGATGTTGCAGAAAATCTTGCCATCGACCGCGCAAAACAGCTGTTCAACTGCGAATTTGCAAACGTTCAGCCCAACTCCGGTTCGCAGGCCAACCAGGGTGTGTTCCAGGCGTTGATCCAGCCCGGCGACACCATCCTGGGGATGGACCTCGCCTCTGGTGGTCACCTCACTCACGGTGCGCGTCCCAACCAGTCTGGCAAATGGTTCAACGCCATCCACTACGGTGTGCGTGAAGACAACAACCTGATCGACTATGATCAGGTCGAAGCGCTGGCGCTGGAGCATCAGCCCAAGCTGATCATCGCCGGTGGTTCCGCCATTCCGCGGGTGATCGACTTTGCCCGCTTCCGCGAGATCGCGGACAAGGTTGGCGCCTATCTGCACGTCGACATGGCGCATTTCGCCGGTCTGGTTGCGGCGGGTGAACACCCCTCGCCCTTCCCCCATGCCCATGTTGCGACCACCACCACGCATAAGACCCTGCGCGGTCCGCGCGGTGGCATGATCCTGACCAATGACGCCGATATCGCCAAGAAAGTGAACTCCGCGATCTTCCCCGGCATCCAGGGTGGCCCGCTGATGCATGTGATCGCCGCCAAGGCCGTCGCATTCGGTGAAGCACTGCGCCCCGAGTTCAAAGACTACCAGAAGCAGGTGCGGGCCAATGCCGTCGCGCTGGCCGATCAGCTGATCAAGGGCGGTCTGGACATCGTCACTGGCGGCACCGACACCCATGTGATGCTGGTCGACCTGCGCCCGAAAGGCGTGACCGGCAATATCGTGGACAAGGCTCTGGGCCGCGCCCATATCACCACCAACAAGAACGGCATTCCGTTTGACCCGGAGAAGCCGACCGTGACCTCCGGTATCCGTCTCGGTACCCCGGCAGGCACCACCCGTGGTTTTGGTGAAGCCGAATTCCGCGAGATTGCGGATCTGATCATCGAGGTGGTCGACGGCCTTGCAGCCAATGGTGAAGATGGCAACGCCGCTGTTGAGGCATCGGTACGCGAGAAAGTGGCCGCCCTCTGCGCCCGCTTCCCGCTCTACCCGAACCACTGATCCGTTCGCGGAAACAAACAACAACCGCCGCGGGCCCATGGCGCGCGGCGGTTTTCTATTCATGATCTCTGCCCACTGGGATCAGAGCGATTTGGTCTCTGCCAGAGCCTCCTCCAGCATTTTCTCATTGCGCGCCTCTTCGATACGGCGGATGCGATCCTCGCTGGACCGGATATCAAAACGGTATTTCACAACATTGATCAGGCTCAGCGTCAGAAGCATGATGCCCATGCCCCAGAACCCTTTGGTCGCAAGCGGCACATCGGTCGACAGCCAGAGCGAAATGCCCAGCATCCCGTAAGCCACGGCCACACCGGCCACGTTGAGAGTGATGATCAGGTTGTTGTCGTTGCGTGTGTTTGTCATTGGGTTTCTCCCGGTTGGTCATAGGTGGTGTTAAGGTCAATCAGATATCGGGCGCATCGGCCCTATACGTGTTGTGTCAGGCTTTTGCGTGCAGCCGTGCCAGCACATCGGCAGCAGTACTGCGGGTCGGCTTCCCAAACCCTGCATCAGCCAGATCGTCGGCCACCGAGCCATGGCTCAGCCCGGTTTCGATGTCTTTGAGGATCGCACTCTGTTCAAAGGGGTCTTCGGCAGACATCACCCGATTGATCAGGGCTTCGGCCTCTCCCAGCGTGTCACCGGAACCGGCGCTGCGGGCCATGCCGCCATGCGCATGTTGCGCCTTGCGGGTGGCGCGGGCCGCGATGGCGCCCTGTTTCAGATCCATGAGGCGACGATGGCTGGCCTCGACCGACTGGCGCAATTGCAGGCCGCGCTGCTCCAGCATATCGACGGTACGGCGGCGCATGGCCTGTTCATTCTCCAGCTCGGCAATCGCGGCGGCAGCTGTCTGGGCCAGATCCTCCCGCCCCTCTGTCAGCGCTGCCTGCGCCCGCTCCAACAGATCCGCAATCCGCAGCGTCACCGCATCCAGCTGCCGGGTTTCCATACGGGACTTCTGGATCAACCCGGCCAGAACCTGCTTCGCACGGGTCAGATCTGCTTCGCTGGTGCGGATCTTCTGGTCGATCAGGTCAATCGCATAGGTGTCGCTCAACCGTTCCTCGGCACGGGCATCAATGCCTCGGATCAGGGTCTTAATCGTTGCAAACATCACATCCTCCAAATCTGAACATCGTTCATAAATCTGGTATAGAAAAATCCTGAACGTTGTTCAAGGATTATTTTGAACAACGTTCAGGAAATCATGCAAGTCGCGATAATACCTCGGAAATCATCCGCTCGATCTTGGCGATCGGAACCCCGGAGATCCGGTTCTCCAGCCCCAGAAGCACGATTCCATGCACCGCCGAGAACAGCGCCCGCACCATGAGCGCCAGATCCTCAGGCGCCTTATCAGGAAAAATCTCGGCAACAGGCGCGGCAATATTGGCAAATAGTTTCTCCAGCGCCGCCCTGTACCAGTCGGGCACCTCGGCCTCCTCCGCCCGAACATCGAACAAGGCCCGCCAGAGCCGCGTATTTTCAGCCGCAAACCCAAGATAGGCGTGGCTCATCAGGATCAGCCGGTCCGTTGGCGCCTGCGTCTGCGCGCCAACCAGCGATCGCTGCACCGCCAGCCCCAGCGCCTGAAAAGTCCGCCCGTTGACAGCCATCACGATGGCATTCATGTCGTCGAAAGCGTTGTAGATGGCCCCAACTGCACAGCCTGCATCGGTCGCCAGATCACGTGCCCGCAGCGCCCCTGCCCCATCGCGGCGAATGCGGATCTCAGCCGCCGCCACCAGCTTTTCGCGCAACTCTTGCTTGCGGATTTCGGCCTTGCTCGCCATCTGCTCTGCCCCTCAATCTTGAACCACGTTCAAGTTATCGCCTCAGACAGGCAAACAAAAGAGCAATCAGATAAAACCCCGCCAGCGCAGCACCACCACCAGCAGCACCGCAACAACGATCAGTGAAAATGCCATCGTCGCAACGATGTCCAGTATCCGCCCCCGTCGCCGATCGGCCAGATCAATGGATTTCAGATGTTTGCTCACCTCGCGCGCCGCGCGTTGCAGCGGTTCGTGATCCACCGTCAGCGCCAGTTTCGGATGCGCCAGAAGATGCTGTGCCTCTGCCAGTCGCAGCCCCTGCTGGTAAATCCGTCGGGGCAGCCGTCGCCGCGCCCGGTTCAACGCCGCAGAGAGATCCCCGCCCGCCTGTTCACGGTCCTTCAGCAGATCCTGAACCTGTTCGATCTCTTTCAGAAGTGTCTCTGCCATGGGCTGCCCGAAGTATGAGGAGTTTCGCGCACCTTAGCCGGGCCGGGTCCGACGCTCAATGGCTGGGC
This sequence comes from Phaeobacter sp. JH20_34, assembly GCF_048056095.1. Lineage (NCBI taxonomy): Bacteria > Pseudomonadati > Pseudomonadota > Alphaproteobacteria > Rhodobacterales > Roseobacteraceae > Phaeobacter > Phaeobacter sp. JH20_34. The sequence continues at coordinate 1,255,015 of NZ_JAYMWT010000004.1, forward strand.
GGCTCTGGTCAGGATTGGGGCAATCCCCCGCGCAAAGGGACTGGCGACCGCCGTGATCGGGCGCTATCACGGGGACATGCTGAACACCATCCGCCATGGCGCCCCGACTGATAAACCCACCTTGATGATCGCGCATGGGCTCTATGGCTCCGCCCGCAACTGGGGCGCGATTGCCAAGCGGCTCTGCGATGATCGCGAGGTCATCGCCGTCGATATGCGCAACCACGGCAACAGCCCCTGGACGGAGAGTCACAGCTATCTCGATCTGGCCAGCGACCTTGCCGAGGTCATCGAGCAGCACGGCGGTCCGGTCGATATGATCGGCCACTCCATGGGCGGCAAGGCGGCGATGACACTCGCGCTCAATCACCCTGACGCGCTGCGCCGTCTCCTGGTCGCCGACATCGCCCCGGTCGCCTATGGCCATAGTCAGATCCAGTTCATCCACGCCATGCGCCAGGTCGATCTGTCACGGGTTGAGCGGCGCTCCGATGCGGAGGCCCAGCTGGCAGAACTGGGGGTCGAAAAAGCTTTGCAGAGCTTCTTCACTCAGTCGCTTGACCTGCCCAACAAACGCTGGCGGCTGAACCTGGACACGCTGGAACGTGATATGCCCAAGATCATGGGCTTTCCCGAAACCGAGGCGCAATGGGACGGCACCACGCTGTTTCTCTCCGGCGCTGCATCCGACTATGTCCTCGCCGAGCACCGCCCTCTGATCAAAGCCCGCTTCAGCCAGTCGCATTTCGCCAAGCTTCCGGACTGCGGGCATTGGCTTCATGCAGAAAACCCGCGCGCATTTGTTGCCACAGCCCGCGGGTTCTTTGACGCCTGACCGGGGATACCGCGCCAGACCGACCAGGAATCATCCCTGATACAGACGACGCGCCACGAGATAGGACACCGGCAGGCCAGCAACAGCACCGATGGCCGCCGCCATAAGGATGGCAGCCACCGAAACGTGACCGGCGACCAGCACCGCGATCACACCAGCGCCGGCAAGGCTGCTGCCGATCAGGGAATAGAGAATGGACGCTAAGCGGATCATGTCGGTCACTCCGGTCATGGTTGGCAGATGTCATTTAGAACTGCCCTCTTAGACCATCGCGACCGCTCGATCGTCTTTGATCCTGATCAGGTTCTCCATGACGGTTTGGCCGATCGGGAAATCTGTGTTTCGATGCAGGCCCAAACGATCATCAGGCCGGACGCGCCTGATCAGGAACTTGCGTACATCCAAAACGGACAACCGCCGCACCTGCTCTCGCGGTACGACGGTGGCCTGCCGGGGGCCATTGGTACAGACGTGCCCCCAGATATCATCGCTTGTGACGCAGCAGTGGTCGGACCAGCTCAACCCCAGGTCTGCCGCATTTATGTCAGGCCCTAGCCGGTAGCCCGCGCACCATAGCCGCCAGCGCCACCATTTGCGAAGGACACGATGTTCTGCCCGCCCGAACCGGTCTTGAAGATGGAGATCTGGCGGGTCAGCTCATTGGCGTCGTTGGACAGGGTCTGGCTGGCAGCCGTCGCCTCCTCAACCATCGCAGCATTGTGCTGGGTCACCTGATCCAGCTGGCTGACGCCCGTGTTGATTTCCACCAGCGTGACCGATTGCTCGGCGGCGCCGGTTGCGATCTGGCTGACATGGCCGGAAATCGTGCTGACGCTGCCGATGATCTTTTGCAGCTCTTCCCCCGCCCGACTCACCAGTTTCACGCCATTGCCAACATATTGCGAGCTTTCGGTGATCAATTGCTTGATCTCGCCCGCCGCATCAGAGGACCGCTGCGCCAGCGCCCGCACTTCGGAGGCCACAACGGCAAACCCGCGCCCTGCCTCGCCTGCTCTCGCGGCTTCAACACCGGCGTTCAGTGCAAGCAGGTTGGTCTGGAACGCAATGTCGTCAATGACCGAGATGATCTGGGAGATCTTGCCGGATGATTCCTCGATCTGCGACATGGCCGTGACCGCACTATTCACCACCTCACCGCTTTCTTCGGCGGTGACGCGGGCGTTGCTTACAATTTCCTCGACCTCGCGGGCACCATCAGCGGCCGAGCGCACGGTCGAGGTCAGCTCCTCAATCGCCGCTGCCGTTTCTTCCAGGGTTGCCGCCTGGGTTTCGGTGCGATGCGACAATTCGCTGGAGGATTGGCTGATCTCAGAGGCGGTGCTGCCGACGGCCTCGGCCACAGCTTTCACCGTTTCAACCGCGCCCATCAAGGTGTCCTGCGCCTTGTTGAACGCATCGCAAAGCACCCGCATATCCGGCAGATCACTTGTTGGCACACGGTAGCTGAGGTCGCCGTCGCTCAGCGCTTCCAGCCCTCTGGAGATTTCCTCAACACAGTTCTGCCGCGCAGTGATATCGGAGGCCAGCTTGATCACGCGGATCGTCTTGCCTTCGCTGTCCAGAACAGGGGCGTAGGTGGCCTGGATCCAGATCGTCTTGCCCGATTTGGCAACACGCGGAAACTGATCCGTAAACGCCTTGCCAGCCGCAAGATCCCGCCAGAACGCCGTGTAGGCCTCGCTGCGGACGTAATCCGGGTCCACGAACATCGAATGATGTTTGCCTTGGATTTCCTCAAGAGGGTAGCCGATCGCGCCAAGGAAGTTGGCATTGGCTTCGATGATGGTCCCATCAGGTTCAAACTGGATCATCGCCTGCGTCCGGTCGATCATGTCCATGATCGACTGCTGCATCGTCGACTCTGCCGACTTCTTCTTTGCGTCTTTCTTGAAAAACATCGTTACCCTCGGCCAAACATTGAAAGTTCACTAGAAATTCAATACCCAAGAGACATTGCTCAAACATTAACCTGAGGGAGCGATACCAGCATGATCGAAAGCCGATGACCAGCAAACCCGAAGCATGATTTTGCGCAACAATCCCAATTACTTAATATACGCCCCGCAAGTGAAGCATACGACCAGTTTTAACGCCATAAGGAACACTCTTGCCGCACCCTCAACCCAAGGTGGTGAGACTTCTGACGAACCGCCAGCCGGAAATGAACACAATTTGATATTAATCAAGGATACGCTCCCAGAACGCCCCTATACAGAGCATCTTGCGCGCGACCTGAATTCACAAAAATCGCCTAAAGCGGAAAAGACCGAGTATTG